>CAZHKS010000001.1:0-532640 GCA_964533095.1 uncultured Thiobacillus sp.
CTTGAATTCCCGCGTGTGGTGCCTGCGTTCCTTGCGTTCCATGACATACCCCTTCCAAAGCAAGTATGCCCTCTCCAGACTGTCCACCAAACGTGGGCAGGATCACTTCAGCCTGTCGTTCTTTGTCTCGGAATAAACGTCGTCAATCTTTTTTTTGCTATCGAATTGCTGGAGAGTTCCGTAGAACTCCTTAATTTCGGTATCGCCGAACTCAGCATTGTCCTTAGTCTTGGTTTTCGCTTGCACGATGTAGACGGTCTCAGAGACATCGTCAACATAGATGGCGTCCACGCCCTTATCGTGCTTGGCATCCACGCAGGCATCATCGGCATCAATCTCGTCCAATCGATATATGTTCTCTAAGAACCATCTGACAAATTGGCCAGAGAAGTCGGGAGCCCGCTTCTCATAAGGCTTAAGTTCGTGCTGTGAAAAAGCGTTGTGGTTGAGATTTATGACTTTCATGGCCCTGTTCGTTCGCGTCGATTTTTAGGTTCCGCTGTAAGTTCCGTGTTTCTGACAACGGAAGCTCTGCTAGTGCAAGTTTACGCCCCCCTCGTGGCCATTTTGCAATGGTTAGCTGTCCCCTGAATTTCGGCATCAACGAATGGAGGAAGGTCCGCATCAGGTTCATTGCCGTCACTGACGGCGGCCCACTTGACCGCCTGCTTTGGCCGATCAATAGACAGTCGGCCCCCTCAACCTGCACTTCCGCTCCTGGCCGTCAGCCGCCGCACCAATTTGCAGCGCATCCCCCCATCCATGCACTGCGGTTGAGCGTACCCCTCATATCGCGCCCTGCCCAACGTCATCAAGCCCTTGAATTCATTACGCTGTGCCGCCTTGGCACAGACCCTGCTGGCGGACAGGGCAAGGAGTCATCATGTCTGTCGTTTCATCTGTCTGCTGTTATTGCGGCACCGGCTGCGGGGTGCTGATCGAAGCCGACGCCGGCAAGATCACCGGCGTGCGCGGCGATCCCGCGCACCCGGCGAACCGGGGCAAGCTGTGCACCAAGGGCGCGACGCTCGCCCTGTCGGCGGCCGCGAGCGGACGCGCCCTCCATCCCGAACTGCGTGCCGGCAAGGGCTTGCCGCGCCAGCGCGTGAGCTGGGACGTGGCGCTCGAGCATGCCGCCGAGAAATTCGGCGCCGTCATCCGGGAGCACGGGCCCGACGCGGTGGCGTTCTACATTTCCGGCCAGCTCACGACCGAGGCGTATTACGTCTTCAACAAGCTCGCCAAGGGGCTCATCGGCACCAACAACGTCGACACCAATTCGCGCCTGTGCATGTCGTCCGCGGTGGCCGGCTACAAAGCGACGCTGGGCGCCGATTCGCCGCCGGGCTGCTACGACGACATCGATCACGCCGGCACGATTTTCATTGCCGGATCGAACACGGCGTATGCGCACCCGATCCTGTTCCGCCGCATCGAGGCGGCGCGCAAGGCCAACCCCGAGCTGAAGTTGGTCGTGGTCGATCCGCGCCGCACCGATACCGCGGCCGAGGCCGACCTGCATCTCGCGATCCTGCCCGGCACCGACGTCGCGCTGTATCACGCGATGCTGAACGTGATGCTGTGGGAGGCGCTGATCGACCGCGAGGCCATCGCCGCGCATACCGACGGATGGGACGCGCTGCGCGACCTGGTGCGCGACTACACGCCGGAAAAGGTCGCGCCGGTCTGCGGCGTGGCGGCGGGCGACATCGTGCAGGCGGCGCGCTGGTTCGCGGCCGGGCCGACGCTGTCGCTGTATTGCCAGGGGCTCAATCAATCGAGCTGCGGCGTCGACAAGAACGCCGCGCTGATCAACCTGCATCTGGCCACGGGCCATATCGGCAAGCCGGGCGCCGCGCCGCTGTCCCTGACCGGCCAGCCCAACGCCATGGGCGGGCGCGAGGTCGGCGGCCTGGCCAACCTGTTGTCCGCACACCGCGATCTGGCCAATCCCGAACACAGGGCCGAAGTCGCACGCCTGTGGGGCGTTGACGAGGTGCCGGCGATGCCGGGCAAGACCGCGGTGGAAATGTTCGAGGCCGTGCGCAGCGGCGAGATCAAGGCGATCTGGATCGCCTGCACCAACCCCGCGCAGTCGTTGCCAGACCAGAAACTGGTTCACGAAGCGCTGCAGGCGGCCGAATGCGTGGTGGTGCAGGAGGCGTTTGCCGATACCGAGACCGTGGCGTTCGCCGATGTGCTGTTGCCTGCGGCGAGCTGGGGCGAGCAGGACGGCACCATGACCAATTCCGAGCGCTGCATTGCGCGCGTCCACGCTGCCGTGACGCCGCCAGGCGAGGCGTGCGCCGACTGGGCCATCGTGACCGAGTTTGCACGGCGACTGATGCCCGGGGAAGGCGCGCAGCTGTTTCCCTACGACTGCGCCGAGGCCGTGTTCAACGAACACCGCGAAACCACGCGCGGGTGCGACCTCGACATCACCGGCCTGTCCTATGCGCGGCTGGACCACGCGCCGCAGCAGTGGCCGTTCCCCGAGGGAGCAGCTACCGGCCAGACACGCCTGTATGCCGATGGCGTCTACCCGACCGCCAGCGGGCGCGCGCATTTCCACGCAGCACCCTACCGCCCCGTGGCCGAGGCGATCGACGCGCGCTATCCGCTGCACCTCAACACCGGCCGCCTGCGCGACCAGTGGCATGCGATGAGCCGCACCGGCCGTGTCGCCCGATTGTTCGCGCATGCCGACTCCCCGCTGCTGTCGATGGCGCAGCGCGACATGGAATTGCGTAGATTGAACGCCGGCGACCTGGTGCGCGTGAAGAGCCGTCGCGGCGAGGCGGTGGTGGCGGTCGAGGCCAGCGACAGCCTGCGTCCCGGGCAATGCTTCCTGCCGATGCACTGGGGCGCGCGCTTCATGGGCGGCTTCGGTGTCAATGCACTGACCCTGCCGACCTTCGATGCGGTCTCGAAGCAGCCCGAACTCAAGCATGCCGCCGTGCAGGTGGCGAAAGTCGACCTGCCCTGGCGCATGGCCGCCCTGGCCGTGGGCGACGGCGCGAAACTGCTCGATACCGTGCAGCCGCTGCTGCGCGCGTGCGATTACGCGGCCGCCGGGCTGGCGGGACGCGACCGCGACGTGCTGGCCCTGCGTCTGGCGCACACGCAGCCGCTGCCGGATGGACTGCTGGCGGCGCTCGATGCCGCGCTGGGACTGGACGATCCGCTCGCGGTGATGCATTACCAGGACAGTCCGCGGGGCATTTCCAAACGCGTGCGCGTCGAGTCCGGCAAGGTCGTCGCCGCGCGCCTCACCGGCGAGACGGCCGCCTTCGAGTGGCTGCGGGATGTCATCGTCGACGGCGTGGATGCCGCTTCGCTGCGCAGCTGGATGCTGGCGCCGGTGGCGCGTCCGCCTGTCGGCGGCGCCGGCCGTGGCCGCATCGTGTGCAACTGCCTGAACGTGGCCGAGCCCGACATCGTCGCCGCGATCACGGCCGGCGCTGATCTGGACACACTGCAGGCCACGCTGAAATGCGGCACCGAGTGCGGCTCGTGCGTGCCGGAACTGAAACGGCTGCTCGCCGGGAATCGGGCGGCGGCATGAGCTACGTCACTTCAATGGGCTCCGTCATTTCATGAGCTACGCTACCCTGATCCGCCAGATCGAAGCCGGTGAAGCGCTGGGTTTCGTCGACGCGCGCGCACTGGGCGCGGCCCTGCTCGACGGCGGCGTGCCGGAGCTGGAGACGGCTGCGTTCCTGGTCGCGTTCAACCAGCATGATCCCGGGGTGGATGCCTGGCTCGGCATGCATGCCGCGCTGGCCGAGCGCCTGCCGGATTTCGTCGCGCCGGCAGGGCCGTTCCGCACCGTGGTGCTGCCCACCTACCACGGCGTGCGCTTGCACCCGCACCTCACGCCGTTGCTGGCGTTGCTGCTGAAAAGCTTCGGCATACCGGTGCTGATCCATGGCGTGCTCGAGGGCGGCGGCGGGACGGCGGCCGCATACGTCCTGCGCGAGCTCGGCATCATGCCGTGCAGCAGCGCGGCCCAGGTCAATGCGGCGTTGCAGGATGACGGCATCGCCTTTGCGCCGGTGCCGCTGCTGAGCCCCGGCCTGGCCTCGTTGCTGGCCCTGCGCGCGCGGCTGGGCATCGATGGCTGGGTGACGCGGCTGGCGGCGCTGACCGATGTGCTGGGCGAACACTCGATGCGGGTGACGCCGGTGGTTGCGGACGCGGAATTCGCCTCGACGCGTGCGGTACTGGAAGCCCTGGGCGGGCACGCCTTGCTGCTGCAGGGCTGCGAAGGCGAGGCGTTTGCCGATCCATTGCTGCGGCCCGACATGGTGCTGGTGCAGGACGGGCAGGGGCAGCAGGTGTACGAGGCGCAATCGTCCTCGTCGGTGCAGGCGAATCTGCCCGAACTGGACGCGCGGGCAACCGGCGCGTGGACCGACCAGGTCATGCACGCCCATTTGCCGCTGCCGCTGCCGATCCGCAATCAGCTGGCGGTGTGCCTGTTTGCGACGGGGTATACCGAAGACCTCAACCAGGCACGCGCCATCACCGCGATCAATGGCTTTGGCCGGGTGGCGGCGTAAGTTTCGGTGCATGACGAATCGACAGGCACCGGACTGGTGCGCGACGGACGCCTGGATTTCTGACGCCTTGCTCTGAAACCCGGCAAAAACAGGGTGCTGGCGATGCATCCGCACCATGGCACAACGATTGCTTGGTGATGTGGCAAGCAGACCGAATGCAACGGCGTATCTCGGTCATCACTTTTGATCTTCCGTTTGGAGTGGTGATATGGATATGAGTACGCCCATGGGACGCGGTCCCAAAATGAAGCTGGTCATGGTCGGCAACGGCATGGCGGGGGTGCGCACCCTCGAAGAGCTGCTGAAGCTGGCGCCCGATCTCTACGACATCACCGTGTTCGGCGCCGAGCCGCACCCCAACTACAACCGCATCCTGCTGTCGCCGGTCCTCGCGGGCGAGCAGACGGTCGACGACATCATCCTCAACCCGACCGACTGGTACGCGGAAAACAATATCCACCTGCATCTCGGCAAGAAGGTGGTGAAGATCGACCGTTCGGCCCGTTATGTGGAAGCCGAGGACGGTACCCGCGCCGAATACGACCGCCTGCTGCTCGCCACCGGCTCCAATCCCTTCATGCTGCCGGTGCCGGGCGCCGACCTGCCGGGTGTGATCAGCTTCCGCGACATCGCCGACGTCGACGCCATGGTGCGTGCCTCCAGCCAGTACCGCCACGCCGTCGTCATCGGTGGCGGCCTGCTCGGCCTGGAAGCCGCCAACGGCCTGATGAAGCGCGGCATGGACGTGACGGTCGTACACATCGGCCCGTGGCTGATGGAACGCCAGCTCGACGAACCCGCCGCGCGCCTGCTGCAGAAGAGCCTGGAAGAGAAGGGCATGAAGTTCCTGCTGCAGAAGCAGACGTCCGAACTCGTGAAAGGCGAGTCCGGGAGAGTGGCGGCGATCAAGTTCAAGCCTGACCTGAGCAATGTCGAAGGTGATGGCGACATCATCCCTGCCGACCTGGTGGTGATGGCAGTCGGCATTCGTCCCAACACCGAGCTCGCCGAGTCATGCGGCCTGCACTGCAACCGCGGCATCGTCGTCAACGACACCATGCAGACCTTCGATCCGCGCGTCTATTCCATCGGCGAATGCGCCGCGCATCGCGGCGTCGCCTACGGCCTGGTCGCGCCGCTGTTCGAGCAGGCCAGGGTCGCGGCCAACCATCTGGCGCACTACGGCATCGGCCGCTACCAGGGCTCGGTGACGTCGACCAAGCTCAAGGTCACCGGCATCGACCTGTTCTCGGCCGGCGATTTCATCGGCGGCGAGGGCACCGAGTCCATCCTCTATTCCGACCCGATCGGCGGCGTCTACAAGAAGCTCGTCCTCAAGGACAACAAGCTGGTCGGCGGCGTGATGTACGGCGACACCGTCGACGGCGCCTGGTATTTCTCGCTGCTGCGCGACGGCAAGAACGTGTCCGAACTGCGCGACCATCTGATGTTCGGCCAGGACCACTGCGGCAACCTCGGCCACCAGGGCATCAACAAGGCGGCGGCGATGACCGACGACATGGAGGTGTGCGGCTGCAACGGCGTGTGCAAGGGCGACATCGTCAAGGCGATCCGTGAGAAGGGGCTGTTCACGCTGGAGGACGTGAGGAAGCACACCAAGGCATCGAGTTCGTGCGGTTCGTGTACCGGCCTGGTCGAACAGATCCTCGCGGTGACCGCGGGCGGCGACTATTCGGCGACACCAAAAACCAAATCGGTATGCGGCTGCACCGATCACACGCATGAAGCCGTGCGCGAGGCGATCCGGCAGAACAAGCTGCTGACGATTCCGCAGGTGATGACCTTCATGGAATGGCGCACGCCCAACGGCTGCGCCTCCTGCCGGCCGGCGCTCAACTATTACCTCATATCCACCTGGCCCGGCGAGGCCGAGGACGATCCGCAGTCGCGCTTCATCAACGAGCGCGCCCACGCCAACATCCAGCGCGACGGCACCTATTCGGTGATCCCGCGCATGTGGGGCGGCCAGACCACGCCGTCCGAGCTGCGCCGCATCGCCGAGGTGGCCGAGAAGTACGCCATTCCCTCGGTGAAGGTCACCGGCGGACAGCGCATCGACCTGCTGGGCGTGAAGAAGGAAGACCTGCCCAAGGTGTGGGCCGACCTCGACATGCCGTCCGGCCACGCCTACGGAAAAGCCTTGCGCACGGTGAAGACCTGCGTCGGCTCCGAGTGGTGCCGCTTCGGCACCCAGGATTCGACCCAGATGGGCATCGACCTGGAGAAGGTGTTCTTCAAGATGTGGGCGCCGCACAAGGTCAAGCTCGCGGTGTCCGGCTGCCCGCGCAACTGCGCCGAGGTCGCGATCAAGGATGTCGGCATCATCGGCGTCGATTCCGGCTGGGAGATCTATGTCGGCGGCAACGGCGGCATCAAGACCGAGGTCGCACAGTTCCTAGTCAAGGTGAAGACCGCCGACGAGGTGCTGGAATACTCCGGCGCCTTCCTGCAGCTGTATCGCGAGGAGGCGCGCTACCTCGATCGCACCGTGCACTACGTCGAGCGCGTCGGCCTCGACTACGTGAAGAAGAAGATCCTCGACGACGCCGAAGGCCGCCGCGCGCTGTACGAGCGCCTGCTGTTCGCGCTGTCGGTCGAGCGCGATCCCTGGGTCGAGCGTGCCAGGGAAGGCAAGCTCAAGCATGAATTCGAAACCGTCGCCGCATGAAGGAAGACACGATGAACAACTGGATCGACATCCTGGATGTGAACGACATCCCCAGACTCGGCGCCCGCGTGGTGCGCCACGGCAGCCTAGCCATCGCCGTGTTCCGCACGGCAGAAAACGAGATTTTCGCGCTGGAAGACCGCTGTCCGCACAAGGGCGGGCCCTTGTCGCAGGGCATCGTGCACGGCAGGAAAGTGACGTGCCCCATGCACAACTGGAACATCGAACTCGACTCCGGCTGTGCGGTGGCGCCGGATCAGGGATGCGCCCGCGAGTTCCCGGTCAGGGTCGAGGGGAGCCGGGTGTGGCTGGATGTCTCCGAAGCCGCCTGTGCCGCAGCCTGACATCCGGGCGCAGATCGGGGCTCAGCGTCCCTCGGGCAGTACGATGTTGACTTCCAGCACTTCGTAGTTGCCCTGCTTCTCGAGTCCGACCTTGATGTCCTCGGGGTTGACCGGGAAGTATTTGGAAATCACCGCGACCAGATCCTTTTGCAGTTCGGGCAGAAAGTCCGACGCGGACGCGCTGGCGCGTTCGTGCGCGATGATGAGTTGCAGGCGCTCTTTGGCGACCGAGGCGGTGGCTTTCTTTTCGCCGAATATGAGGGAGAGCCAGGACATGTCACTTGCCTCCGAACAGACGCTTGATCAGGCCCGGTTTTTCGTACTCGACGAAACGCAGCGGGTGTTGTTCGCCGAGGAAGCGGCCGATCGCGTCCTGATAGGCATCGGCGACCGGCGTGGCTTTCTGGTGGATCGCCGGGATGCCCTGGTTGGAGGCCTGCAGCACCACCTCGGACTCGGGAATGACGCCCAGCAGCGGAATCCGCAGCAGTTCCTGGATGTCGGTGTGGGTCAGCATTTCGCCCTCGTGCGCGCGCTTCGGTGAATAGCGGGTGACGAGCAGGTGCTCCTTCACCGGCTCGCGGCCTTCGATGGCGCGGCGGCTCTTCGACTGGATGATGCCGAGGATGCGGTCGGAGTCGCGCACCGACGAGACTTCCGGGTTGGTGACGACGATCGCCTCATCGGCGAAGGTCAGCGCCATCACCGCGCCGTGTTCGATGCCGGCGGGCGAGTCGCAGACGATGTAGTCGAAGCCCTGGTGTTCCAGCTCCTTCAGCACCTTCTCCACGCCTTCCTCGGTGAGCGCGTCCTTGTCGCGCGTCTGCGAGGCGGGCAGCACGAACAGGTTGTCGGCGTGCTTGTCCTTGATCAGCGCCTGGTGCAGGTTGGCGTCGCCCTGGATGACGTTGACGAAGTCGTACACCACGCGGCGTTCGCAGCCCATGATGAGGTCGAGGTTCCTGAGGCCGACGTCGAAATCGATCACGGCCGTCTTGAAGCCGCGCAGCGCCAGGCCGCTGGCGATCGAGGCGCTGGTGGTGGTCTTGCCGACGCCGCCCTTGCCGGAGGTGACAGTGATGATGGTGGTCACGGAGCTTCCTTTTTATGTGGAGTTAGAGGGGTTCGATGACGATCTGGCTGGCATCGGCCAGGCGGATCTGCGCCGGTTTCTTTGCCACGGCGGCATCCGGCGCGGCGTCGAAGGTGCGGTACACGCCGGCGATCGAGACCAGCTCGGCCTCGAGGTGCGTGGTGAAAATGCGTGCCGAGGTGTCGCCGCGCGCGCCGGCGAGCGCCCGGCCCTTGAGCGGTGCATACACATGGATGCTGCCGTCGGCAATGACTTCAGCACCGGGATTGACCGCAGCCAGCACGACGATGTCGCCGCCCGCCGCGTACACCCGCTGGCCCGAGCGCAGCGGCTTGTCGATGATTCGGGTGGGTGCGGCAGCAGCCTTGGCAGGCTCGGGGGCGGCAACGGTCTCGGGTTCGGGCGGCGCCTCGGGTTCCGGTTCCGGTTCGTCAGCGACGACAGCCGGCGCAGGCGCGGCGTCGTTCAGCACCAGCAGTCCTGCCGTCCGGGCGGACGCCGCCAGTTCGGCCGATGCGTTCTGCACCGCGAATGGATTCAGTCCGCGGCTTTTCAGTTCCTGCGCCAGCCAGGCCCAGTCGGGCGAAGGCGCATCGACCGCCAGGCGCCCGCACTCGAACACCGCGGCCTCGCCGCCGAAGAAATCCGGCGTCGCGGCAAACAGGGTGGAGAGATGGGTGTCCAGCGCGGCGTGCTCGGCGCTGTTGAGGATGATTTGTATTCCGGCGAGCCGAGTGGTCTTCAGTTCCAGCGCGGGCGCGGGGCGGGGCTCACGTCGGCGCGGCATGGCGGGCAGGGCGGATGGGGTTCACGAAACGGACAATCAAAAGCAACGCCGAGAGTCTAGCCGCACCTGCATGGCGGGGCAACCGCGATATGTTCGTTCCCATGCCCGATGCGGTCCGTGCCGCCCGCACTATACTGGTGCAGACCGGGATGCGGATGCCCCATGGCCTGCCATCGCCATCGGTCCCGTACCGGCTGCTTATCGCAAGCTCCTTGATATGAATGGGTTTTTCATGTCTGGCACAGACGGTGCTTCGAATGGAATGTGTGCCGGCATATCGCAGCGATCAGGCGGTGCGCTGAACGGAGGCCGAAATGAAGATCGATTGTGGGCATTACCCGATGATGGGCGGGTTTGACGAACTGCTGGAAGCGCCGGGCAAGCCGCGCAGAGGCGCAGGCGGCCTGTGCGACTTCTTCGCCGAACTCGCCCCCGAGGAACTCGAGGCGCGCCACCGTGCGGTGGATGCGGCGATCATGGCGGCGGGCATTACCTTCACCGTGTATTCCGAGGCGGGCAACATCGACCGCACCTGGCCCTTCGACGTGGTGCCGCGCATCATCGAGAAGACCGAATGGGACCGTATCGAGGCCGGCCTGAAGCAGCGCCTGAAGGCACTCAACCGCTTCATCGACGATATCTACCATGAGCGCGCCATCATCCGGGACGGCGTCTTCCCTGCCGAGGTGCTGGCCGATTCGAAGAACTTCCGCGCCGCGTGCGTCGGGGCGAATCCGCCGTTCGGCGTCTGGGCCCACATCTGCGGGACCGACCTGGTGCGCGACGGCGACGGCACGGTCTACGTGCTGGAAGACAATCTGCGCGTACCCTCCGGCGTGTCCTACATGCTGGAAAACCGCCAGCTGATGAAGCGGCTGTTTCCCGAACTGTTCGCGCGCTACGACGTGCTGCCGGTCGACGACTATACCGCGCAGCTCTACGACATGCTGGCGGCCCTGTCGCCCCGCGAGGGCGAGCGGCCGGAAATCGCGGTGCTGACCCCGGGCATCTACAACTCGGCCTATTTCGAGCATTCCTATCTGGCGCAGCAGATGGGCGCGCACCTGGTCGAGGGCTCCGACCTGGTGGTGCTGGACGACGACTGCGTCTACATGAAGACGATCGAGGGCCTGACCCGGCTCGACGTGATCTACCGCCGCATCGACGACGAATTCATCGACCCCGAAGCCTTCCGCGCCGACTCCGTGCTCGGGGTGCCGGGCCTGATGCGCGCCTGGAAGGGCGGCAAGGTGGGCATCGCCAACGCACCCGGCGCCGGTGTGGCCGACGACAAGGTGGTGTATGCCTACGTGCCGCAGATGATCCGCTATTACCTGGACGAGGAACCGATCCTGCCCAACGTGCCCAGCTACCTGTGCATGCACGAGGCCGACCGCGAGTACGTGCTGGCGAACCTGGACCAGCTGGTGGTCAAGCCGGCGAACGAATCGGGCGGCTACGGCATGCTGGTGGGGCCGCGCTCGACGCCTGAAGAGCAGGCGCGATTCGCCGAACTGATCCGTGCCAATCCGCGCAACTACATGGCGCAGCCGACGCTGTCGCTGTCCACCGTGCCGACGCTGTGCGAGGACGCGATCGAGCCGCGCCATGTCGACCTGCGGCCCTTCATCCTGCAATCGAAAGACTTTTACGTGACGCATGGCGGCCTGACGCGCGTGGCCCTGCGGCGCGGCTCGCTGGTGGTGAACTCGTCGCAGGGCGGCGGCAGCAAGGACACGTGGATCGTGCAGGGGGTGTGCTGATGCTGGCGCGAGTCGGAGAAAACCTGTACTGGATGGCACGCTACCTCGAGCGTGCCGAGGACACGGCGCGCCTGATCAACGCCACCACCATGATGCTGATGGACATGCCGCGCGGCGCCAGCTTCGGCTGGGAGGACCTGCTCAGGGTGGTGGGCCTGGATGAGGCCTTTCACACGCTGTACGACGAAGCGGGCGAAATGGCGGTGATGAGCTTCCTCATCCAGGACGAGCGCAATCCATCCTCGATCTTTACCTGCATACGCCACGCGCGCGAGAACACCCGTACCTTCCGCGAGGTGCTGCCGCGCGAATCCTGGGAGTGGGTCAACGAGTTGTACCTCTATACCAGCACGCATCTCGGCCACGCGCTCGACCGCCGCACGCGTTTCGAGGTGCTGACCGAAATCATCCGCCGCCGCCAGGCCGTGGTCGGCCTGCTCGCGGGAACGATGAGCCGCGACGAGGGTTTCCAGTTCATGCGGCTGGGCAGAAACATGGAACGCGCCGACATGACGACGCGCGTGCTCGACGTCAGCTATGCGATCAACCTGCCCTACCAGAACAGCCAGTATTACGACCTCGTCTGGATGAGCGTGCTGCACGCCCTGTCGGCCCACCAGATGTACCGTCGTCATGTCGGCGTGCACGCGCGCGGCCACAAGGTGCTGGCCTTCCTGCTGAACGACGTGCAGTTTCCGCGCAGCGTGCGTCACTGCCTGCACGAAATCCAGTTCGCCCTGGACGAGTTGCCCGGGGCCGAGCCCATGCGCCGCCTGCAGGGCATGCTGAACCTGGTGGACCGGGCCGATTACCACGCGCTGGCGGCCAACGGCCTGCACGAATTCTGCGATGACATACAGGCCCGGCTGGCCGACCTGAATGGGATCATCAGCCAGACCTATTTCCGCGCCGCGCATCCGCAAAGAATGGCGCAGTCCCTGTTCAGCCTGGTGTGAACATGACGCCATCACTCGGCTTTGTCCGCGCCGGCGACAAGAAGAACTCGCCGGAATTCGAGGACTACATCGGCCGCCTGCTCGAAGAGCGCGACCGCATCGGCCTGACCGGCTGCATCCGCCAGATCGACGCGCTGATGATCACCGTCGAGCCCGCGCACTCGCTCGCCTACGTCGCCGAGCTGTGCGTGATGACGCCATACCACTATCTCGTCACGCTCGAATCCGAGTCGCACTTCACGCATATCCTGCGCATCGACATGCGCGCGCCCGACATCCTGGTGCGCGAGGTGAAGGACCCCAACGTGCGCGGCATCTTCCGCAGCCTCAACGAGGTCTACCCGATCGGCGCGGTCAAGCCGAATTCTCGCTACATGGGCGAAGTGCTGCGCGTCACCGACCCGCACGCCGTGGTCGGCATGCAGAAGGCGCGCGACATCCGCTTCTTCAACCAGGACCAGGTCAGGAAGCTGGAACTGCCGGGCAACATGGCGGTGGTCAAGCCCAGCCCCTACACCCACAACATCGTCGCCTACTGGGAACGGCCCGAGTCCGACATCCGCGTGTATGCGCTCGGCTGGAGCAGCATCCGCGACGACATGCAGGCGGCCTACGAGGCGGCCAAGGCGACGCAGAAAAAACTGGGCATCGACGAGCTGCTGCTGCCGATCGATCATCTGGCTACGCGCATCTACAGCCAGAACCGCGAAGCCGCGATCCTCGAATACCTGACCCTGTCGAGCTACTACTACTGGGGCTCCTACGACATCGCCGACCAGAATTCCTCGACCAACGTCACCAAGAGCGTGCACTACGCAAACGAACTCGAATGCCCGGCCAAGGTGTTCACGGCGGCGAACCATCCGTATTTCATGAACCACCTGCTGACGGAATCGCCGACCGAGGCCTTCGTCCGCAACTTCGGGCCGCGCCTGCATCATGTTGCCGTGGCGGTGAAGGACGGCGAAACCACCGCGCTCGCCAACATCGATTACGTCGTGAAGTCCTTGCGCGACTGCGGGCAGACATTCCTGCTCGACGTCATCGGCTCGAAGGAGGAGGGACTCAAGCAGATATTCTCCAGCGCCTCGGAGTATTCCTCGCTCATCATCGAATACGTCCAGCGCTTCGGCGGCTTCCAGGGTTTTTTCACCAAGGACAATGTCGCCGAGCTGACGCACGCCGCCGGCGTGGAAGAGAGCCTGAAGGCCCTGCAGGAAGCCTCGCAGTCCTGATTATGGCCGGCTGAAGGCGGGTATCGGGAATGTCATGACGGGGGTGAGCACGCTTTCGAGGCTCAACGATGCACAGGTCCGGTGTGCTCCCGGTTTCCGGGCGGTGCGTGTGTGGCGGCTTGGCCGACGGGCCGGCCTCGTCATCGCGACAGCCAGGCGACGGCCTCGCAGGTTTTTCTTGCTACCATGAACCTGTAGGAGAGGTCTTCTGATCCGTACCGCCGGTGCGGGATGGCAGGCCAACGACGACAACCGATACAAGACGCGCGACAGAAAGGCTGCCCCGGGATCGTTCAGGGGGACATGCTATCGAGGCTGCTGTCGTGCCAGGCGGAGATCGCGGATGGAAGTCTTCTCGCAGTGGCAGGACGCGCTGGCCGGCGTTCTCGACCAGACGATGGAGCGCCTTGCGCTCTATCTGCCGAATGTGCTCGGCGCCTTTCTCCTGCTGTTTATCGGATGGGGCGTGGCCTACGTGCTGCGTTCGACTGCGGTGCGCCTGACCTTGCTTGGAGAGCGGGCGCTGTCGCGCATGTCCGGAAATCGTCGCACGCCGTCTGCGCCCCGTGCGACGGCGTCGGCAAAGATACTCGGCGTCGTCGTGTTCTGGGTGGTCGTGCTGTTCTTCCTGACTGCTGCGACGCAGGTGCTCGGCCTGGATATCTTCACGGCGTGGCTCGCCCGCATCGTGGACTATCTGCCGACCGTGTTTGCCGGTGCGCTCATCATCGTGGCCGGCTTCCTGGTCAGCGGGCTGGCACGCGACGTGGCGGAGGCCGCTGCGGTCAGTGCCAGCGCGCATCAGCGCACGCTCATCGGACGCGTGGTGCAGGTCACCATCCTGGTCACGGCCATCCTCGTCGGCGCCGAGCAGATAGGCATCAAGGTGACCTTCCTGGTCATTCTCGCGGCGGCTGCGGGCATCGCGCTGGTGGGAGCCGTGGCCCTGGCGCTCAGCCTGGGCGCCCGTGAATATGTCGCCAACCTGATCGGCGGACATTACCTGCGCCAGCGCTACAGCGTCGGCCAGCATGTTCGAATCGCAGGCTACGAGGGCCGGATCCTGGAACTGACCGATACCGCGGTCGTGCTCGAGACCGGCGAGGGCCGGGCGAGCCTGCCCGCAAAGGTGTTCAACGAAACGCCGATCGTCCAGGTCATCGGTGGAGCGGACAATGGCGAGTAGCGAAAGCCTCACCTACGCCTTTCTGGAGGCGCATCCGGTGGACGCGGCACGCATCCTGGAACGCCTGGACCCCGCATCCGTTGCGGCGCTGCTGCAGTCGACCCCGCTTCGGCTCGCCTCGCCCGTCCTGCGGCAGATGCTGCCGCTGGCCGGGGCGCGCTGCCTGGAACATTTCGGTGAGAACGAGGCCGTCGGCATGCTGGGCAGTCTTGGGGCACAGGCCGGCGTGTCGCTGCTGCGTTATGCCGGTGCCGAACGCAGGGCGCGTCTGCTGTCCCTGCTGCCAACCACCCTGAGGCTTGCCAGCGAACTGCTGCTGGGGTATCCCGAGGGCACCGTCGGTGCCTGGATGGACCCGCGTGCACTGGCGCTCCCGGCCGACATGACCTGCGGCGAGTCGCTCGAACGCGTGCGCCGGGCTGACGACTCCCTGATTGCCGATCCCTATGTCATCGACCGCAACCAGCGTCTGCTGGGGTACGTCGAACTTGCCGATCTGTTGCGTGCGGGCGAGGCGATACCGCTCACGCGCCTGCTCAGGTCGAGCCCGCATCGACTGCCGGCCCAGGCTCAACTCGCCGGGCTGCGCGAGCATCCGGGGTGGCGTGAAGCTTCCACCCTGCCGGTCGTCGAGCGGGGCGGGCAGATGGTGGGCGCCCTCACGCACACGGCCCTGCAGCGGGTGCTTTCCCTGGAGGAGACCCCGCATCAACAGGGCTCGCGCGACACTCTTGCAGGCATCGCGGGCGCCTACTGGTTCGGTGTTTCCACACTGATGCAGGCGATCATCGGCCAGCTGCCGGCCGAGCGTCGGGACCGAAAAGCATGAGTGCGAGTGCCGAAGCGGCAATCACTGCGCTCAATCTGCATTTCCTCCAGGATTACCCGCGCGAAGCTGCGTGGCGGATGGAGGCGATGCCTGCCCGCGAGGTGGGTGCTTTCCTCGCGGCGCAGCCGGTGCATGTGGTGATCCCGGTATGGCACAGCCTCGCTACGGATATCGAACAGGCGGTGTTCGCAGAATTGCCCGAACAGCAGGCCACCGAGCTCCTGGCCGAGCTGGAGCCGACGCGCAGCGCGGCATTGCTCAACCGGCTGGGGCAGGATGAACGTGAGCGCTTCATGCGGCTCCTCAATCCCCAGGTGGCGGCCGAGATCCGCGAATTGATGCAGTATCGGCCGGACTCGGCCGGCCAGCTCATGGATCCGCGCGCGCTCGCGTTTCGCGGCGAACTGACGGCGCACGAGGCCCTGGCACGATTGCGCCAGACAAGGCGGCGCGGCCTGCGCGAGCTGTATCTGGTGGACGAGGACGGCCGGCTCGAGGGGCGCGTTGATGTCCAGGATCTGGCCCTCGCCGGGCCGGACGAGCTGCTTTCGCGGATCTCGCGCAGCATCGTCGACGCCGTGCAGGTCACCGCGCCCCGCGACGAGGTCGTGGAGAAGATGCAGCAGGAGGACGTGACAGACCTGCCCGTGATCAACTTCGACGGCCATCTGCTCGGCGTGATCCGCCAGGCCAGGCTGGCCACCGCCGTGCAGCAGGAAACCACGCTGGACATCCAGACCATGGTGGGTGCGAGCCGCGATGAACGCGCACTGTCCTCTGCCTTTTTCGCCGTGGCCAAGCGTCTGCCGTGGCTGCAGATCAATCTGCTGACGGCCTTCCTCGCCGCCTCCGTCGTCGGGCTGTTCGAGAATACGATCGCCCAATATACCGCGCTCGCGGTGCTGTTGCCGGTGGTCGCCGGCCAGTCGGGCAATGCGGGCGCGCAGGCACTGGCGGTAACGATGCGCGGACTGGTGTTGCGGGAAATCAGTTTGCGTCACTGGCCTCGCGTGGTGATCAAGGAACTCAATGTCGGATTGCTGAACGGCATGGCGGTCGCGGCCACGACCGCGCTGGGCGTGTATGTCTGGAGCAGGTCGTGGGGGCTGGTGCTGGTGATTTCGGCTGCCATGGTGATCTCGATGGTCGCGGCCGGCTTTGCCGGTGCGCTGGTTCCGATCATGCTGCAGCGCTTCGGCCAGGATCCCGCGCAGTCCTCCTCGATCATCCTCACCACGGTGACCGATGTGGTGGGCTTCTTTTCCTTCCTCGGGATCGCGACGGTTCTTTCGTCACTGCTCTGACCGGGCGCCGATGCGCCGGGAAGTCTACTGCCGGCCCTCGGTCTCTGCCATGGGCAACGCACCCGAATCGAAGTAGACCTTGCCGATGGCAGCACTCACCTCGCCGAGGACGGTTTCCTGTTCGTCGATGAAATCGTGCAGTTCGATGCTGTCCAGCACGGACACGTCCACGCTGTCCAGGTTGCGCTTCAGCTTCGCTATGCCCGGAAGCACGGACTGGTGTCGCGGCAGATTGCTCAAGGCTGCCTCGACCTTGAGGACGCAATGGTGAATGGCGCGGGGAAAATAGCGGTCCTGCAGCAGGAACTGCAGCACGATCTTTCGCGAGACGCGCGTTCCCATGGTCTGGCGATACATCTGGTAGGCACTGAGGGATTTCAGCACGCTCATCCACTGGATGTTGTCGAAGGGGCGCAGTTCGGCCTCATGGGACAACAGGCTCGCGGAGCGCACATCGATGATGCGCAGGGTCATGTCGGCACGTTCCAGGTTTCGTCCCAGCACGATGAAATCGTAGGGCATGTTGTTGCTCATGGTGCCCGCCATCATGCCTGTCAGGAGCTGCACCCCGCGGACCATTCTCTTGACGTACTCGTAGCGGCCACGCTTGGAAAGCCCCTGCTGCGTGTTGTCGTGGGCGAACTGATAGAGGTTGTTCAGTTCCTCCCAGACTTCGCGCGGCAGCACGTCCCGCACGGTGCGGGCATTCTCCCGGGCCTGGGCCAGTGCATACAGGACCGACACGCCGTTGCCCGCATCGGTGAGCAGAAACCTGACCACGTTCCGCTCGCTGGGTTCCGGGTACAGCCGGGCGAAGCTGGCCTGGCCGCCGGTGATCATCACCAGCGGTTCCCATCCGGGCGACATGCCCTTGGGTGTGTCCAGCACCAGGTTGGTGTTCACATTGATGATGCGGGCCGTGTTCTCGGCGCGTTCCAGGTATCGGCCGATCCAGTAAACGGAACTTGCTACGCGTGACAGCATGGTTATTTCTCCTCCGCGTCGACGATCCAGGTGTCCTTGCTGCCTCCGCCCTGTGAGGAGTTCACCACCAGTGAGCCCTTTCTCAACGCCACGCGGGTGAGTCCTCCCGTCGTGGTCTGGATGGTTTTTCCCGAGAGGATGAAAGGCCGCAGGTCGACGTGCCGGGGTTCGACGCCATGGCCGACCAGGGTGGGCGTGGTGGACAGGCTCAGGGTGGGCTGGGCAACGAAATTGCGCGGATTGCGGCGGATCTGGCGGGCCATCTTCTCGCGTTCCTTCAGGGTTGAATGCGGCCCCACCAGCATGCCGTAGCCGCCCGATTCGTTGGCAGGCTTGACCACCAGCTTGTCCAGGTTGGCCAGCACATGGCTGCGCTCCTTGGGGTTCATGCACAGATAGGTGGGCACGTTGTCGATGATGGGATCTTGATCCAGGTAGTAGCGGATCATCGCGGGCACGAAGGCATAGACGACCTTGTCGTCGGCCACGCCTGCGCCCGGCGCGTTGGCGAGCGCGACATGGCCCGCCTTCCAGGCCCGCATGATGCCGGGCACGCCCAGCAAGGAATCCGGGTGAAAGGCTTCGGGGTCGAGAAACAGGTCGTCGATGCGCCGGTAGATGACGTCGACCTGGCGCAGGCCTTCGACGGCGCGCATGTAGACCTTGTCGTCGTCCTTCACCACCAGGTCGGAGCCCTGCACCAGTTCCGCGCCCATCTGCTGCGCGAGATAGGCATGCTCGAAGTAGGCCGAATTGTAGATGCCGGGCGTCAGCACCGCGATTTCGGGTTGGTCTCCCGGCCGCGGCGAGAGCGAGACCAGCATGTCGTAGAGCTGGGACACGTAGTTGTCCACGGGCTCGATGCTGACCTGCTCGAAGAGCTCGGGAAAGACCCGCTTCATGACCAGCCGGTTTTCCAGCATGTAGGACACCCCGGATGGCACCCGCAGGTTGTCCTCCAGCACATACATGGCACCGTCCTTGTCGCGAACCAGGTCGGAGCCGCAGATATGCGCCCAGACCTTGAATCGGGACGAGATGCCCATGCACTGGGGGCGGTAGTTGGTGGAAGACTCCAGCAAGCCGGCAGGAAAGAGGCCGTCGCGAATGATGCGCTGTTTGTTGTAGATGTCGTCGATGAACAGGTTCAGCGCCTGCACCCGCTGCTTGAGGCCTTCCTCGATCCGCATCCATTCACGCTTCTCGATGATGCGCGGAATGATGTCGAACGGCCAGGCCCGGTCGATGGCCCCGCCATCCTGGCTGTACACGGTGAAGGTGATGCCCATGGCGCGAATCGAGAGTTCCGCCGCGGTTCGCCGCTCGTCAAGCTCGCTGTCCTTCAGCGAGCGAAGATACCTGGCCACATGCTCCGCTGCGGGCCAGGGCCGGCCGCGGGGGCCGATCAGTTCATCATGAAAGCCGCGGGTAGGGTATTGCGACCAGCGTATCGCCATCGTTCTTCTCCTCGACTTCTCCGGCCCTTTTCAGGCGTGCCCGTGTATTCCCATTCTAGTTTCGTCACCCAGACGGCCATATCGGGATTCGTGCCGGAAGGATCGTCCTGAACGGGCCATCGAAATCACGACAGTGGTCGATGCGACACACCGGGCCTGCTGCAGTACGGGCGCCGGACGTTCCGCACAGTGAACACGGAAGCGCCCGCAGGGTATGGGCACCAGGACACGACCATGACAGTTTGTTCCATAAACAGAAATAGTGAATTGTGGAAACTCGGGATTCATAAACTTCTGGTAGCGCGCCATAGTGGGTCGTCAGCCGAATGATGCGGTGCGGCTAGACATACCCGCTAACTCGCAATTCTCTAAGGAGTGAATCATGAATGCCGTAAACACTGCCACACGCAATATCCCCCCCGCTCTTTTGACCCCGAGTGCGCCGCCTGGAGAGGAAGCGCGTGTCGCCGCCACCCTCGATGCTATCGAGAAACAGCTTGGTTTTGTTCCCGATGCCCTGCGCCTCTTTAGCTTCAGTCCCCCTCTGCTGGAAGGGTTTGTATCGAACATTGGCTACTTCAACAGCGGCGAACGCCTGCCGCCGTCGCTGATGGCGATCGTCCGTTACCTCGTGTCCACTGCCGCGAACTGTACATTCTGTATAGATCTTAACGAAGGCATTCTCGCCAATATGGGCGCCGATCTGGACAAAGTACGCGCTGCGCGTACAAATCCGGAGATGGCGCCCGTATCGGAAAAAGAGAAACCACTGCTCAGGATTGCGCTGAAAGCCGTGGCCGAGCCAAGTAGCGTGACGCAAGCTGACATTTCGGCCGCACGCGAACAAGGCTGGAGCGATCGCGATATCTTCGATACCGTGGTTCAGGCAGCCAATAATCGCTCCCTGAATATCATCCTGCTTGCATTCAAGGTTACCCATCAGGGTACGTATTCCTGATCCGCAGCTGAGCAAGGAACGAGGCCCGGCGGATGTACGCCGGGCCTTAGATCCCCGTTTCCTCCCAGCGCGCTCGGCGCGATCAGCATCACATTACGATTTGATGGGCAGGTACATCCGCGACCACGGACGGATGGAGTGAGCGCTACGGGCGTGCCGAATGCTCGTTACATCCAGCAGCGGACATGCGCATGCGACCCACCGCAGTCTGCCCGTCAACATATGAGTTTCAAACGCGACATGATTGGAAGAAACGTTCTCACCAAATGGGAGGTGAAATTTATTCAATCCCGCGACCATTTCTACATGGCCACGGTGGATAAGTCAGGCTGGCCCTATGTCCAGCATCGCGGGGGGGCGGAAGGTTTTCTGCGGGTAATCGATGAAATTACCATTGGTTTCGCTGATTTTTGCGGGAACAAGCAATACCTAAGCGTTGGAAATCTTAAGACTAACGACAGGGTGGCACTCATCCTGATGGACCTGGTCAACCGTCAGCGCCTGAAAATTTGGGGGCGGGCACGTTCGGTGACCAAGGCGGAAGACCCTGGGCTCACCGAAAACCTTGAAATCAGTGGCTATCAGGCGCATGTCGAGCGTGCTTTCATCATTCAAGTTGAGGCTTTCGACTGGAACTGCTCACAGCACATCACCCCCCGGTTTACGGAAGCCGATTTTGATGAATTGATAAAGCCGCTCCGTGACGAACTCGATTGTCTGCGTCAGGCCTCCCCCCGCTTGCCGTCAAATCCGGCCTCGGGGCGTCTTGGGAATGGCCCGTTAGAACTGGTTATAACAGGGATGCGTCAACTGACCCCGCGGATACGCGCTTACGAACTTCGATCGGTTGATGGACGTGATTTGCCTGTAGTAAAAGCCGGGGCCCATATTGCAATTCCGGTACGTTTCCCGGATGGAAGACAGGAAACCCGGCGGTATTCAATTGCCTCCAACCCAGCCAGGCGCGATATCTATGAAATCGCAGTTCAGCGTGAAGTATTCGGCGCACGAGGCTCTCGAATCATTCACGACACCTACCATCTAGGCTTGGTTATACATTGTTCAAAGCCCGTCAATAGTTTTCAGCTGGATGGTGGAAGTGGCCCGGCTATCCTTATCGCAGAGGGGGTAGGGATCGCTTCACTGAAACCGATGGCACAGGTTCTCAAGCAGGATGGCAGACCCTTTCATCTCCACTATGTCGCCCGTGATTTGGAGCATATGGCCTATCGTGACAGGCTGGAGCGTGAGTTCAGGTCACATCTGCATTTGTATTTAAGCGGACCGGGTGGGGTTGGCTGGCTTGATATGGAGAGCGTCATTCGAAATGCTCCCCATGACGCCAGTTTCTATGTGTGTGGTTCGGCCGCACTTATAAGCCGAGTGATGGCGGCGGCCGAAATGTACGGAATTGATGCAGGCCGCGTGCATGTTGGATTTCTCCCTCCAATACCGTGAGGATTCTGGGAATGGGCAGACGAAGACGCGAGATCACTCTCGTGGACAAGACTCAAGTTAGAGGAAACTTCAAAAGCTCTAAGTCGTGTCCACGAAACCGGCTGCAGTTCAAGGCAAGTTCAAGCAGGCCTGGTTGTTGTCTGGGTTGATGCAGAAAATCCGAGTGTGCAACGGTAAGGCCATGGCTGAGCCCGTAGGAGGGTTCCGGCCACCGGCGAATTCCGGCGTGTCCAACTGTTCCTTCTATCGTAATGGTGTATTGGCTTCGGCAGCGATTCCGAATTGAGCAAGGAATGCAGAGAATGGCGCTTTCGAAACATGAAGCGTATGTGCCTGACTAGATGGGCCCTCCATCACTGTTCAACCTGAAATCGATCTAGAGAGAAATGGGTATGAAAATTCCGGGGAAATATAGCCATCTATTATTTAATTGTCTGCTGTCGATGATCATGGTGACGATCATAACCTTCACGGTTGTACTGGTTAACCAGGGGTTGACAATGGATCTTCCATATCAATGGGCGAAAAACTTTCTTACGGCCTGGCCCGTTGCGTGTCCAACCCTATTGATTCTGGCGCCGCGTGTACGCAAAGTGGTGGCCGGGTTGACCTAGCTGTCCCACTCAGAATTGGGGGGCGTATCTGGGTTGTTAGCAGGGCGGGGCCGGAGCTTGGCATCGGCATCTTTTTATGGGATTGCCGGACTTAAAGGATGTGTGCCCGTGCTTGGGGCATTTATTCCCCTAGTTCTGTCACCCAGACACCCACTGCGAGATCTGCACCGGGCGGGCCGACGAAGGAGCCGGCGACCGGTGGGACCGACTCGGGCAGCCGCGCCACTGCGACGGCAATATGGCTGGTCCCCGCGATTTCGCCGATTGTCGGATCGAATCCTTTCCAGCCGGCGCCGGGCAGAAACACCTCGGCCCAGGCATGGGTCGCGCCGAAATCGGTCGTTGAAGGGGGGGCGTGGAGGTAGCCGCTGACGAAGCGCGAAGCGAGGCCCAGGCGCCGTGCGGCCTCCATGAACAGATTGGCGAAGTCGCGGCAGGAGCCGGTGCCGCGCGCCAGGGTTTCCGCCGCAGTCTGGACCCCGGGCGCCTCGCGCAGCTGATACGAGAATGTTTGCTGGATATGGGCGCCGAGACGCTGCAGCAGAACGTAGGTCTGGATCCGTTCGCCCGGCTGCCACAGGCTCGCAAGCCACGCATCCAGCGGGTCGTCTGCCGGGTGGGCGGCGACGCTCATGTAGGGAGACAGGACGACGCTGTCCTCCGGCTGATAGGCGAACGGATAGTCGATCGCGTAATCGGCCACCAGGAAATCGAGCGGGGCCTCGTTGAACTGCTGGATGACGATTTCACTTTCGATCACGAGCTGGCGGGCCGGCGTATCGAAGCTCGCGATGGCAACCGAGTTGTCCTCCACGTCACGGTGCCAGCGCAGGGTGGCCGCTGGCGTGATGCGCAGGGTGGCGGACTCGATGTGCAGCTCGTGGCCTTCCTTCGGCCGCAGGCGCAGGGCATGCGGTCCAAGCTGCACCTCGCCGGAGAAGTTGTAGTAGGTGCGATGAAGAATCCTGTAGCGCTGCATGTTTAAGTCCTCCGTTCTCAGCCCGCCGCAGCGCCCAATTCCCCGGACTGGCCGGGCATGAAGATTTTCCGTTGAGTCCGCAGGGTTGTCGCACGGGATTCAGCGTCGGCGCAGGTCGAGCGTGTGCGGAAATTCACCCGCCGCCTCTTCGGGAGGAGGCGCCATCGGCCCGGGCGGCGTGCCGCCGGGAAAGAAGCTGGCGAGCGGCGCGGTCCATGGCGGCGGGGTGAAGCTGCCGGCCGTGTGGCCCCAGTCCTGGAAACGGATGTGGCGGCGCGCTTCGGCTTCCATCGCGTTGACCGGGAAGGTGTCGTAGCTGCGCCCGCCGGGGTGGACGACACGGTAGGTGCAGCCGCCGATGGCGCGCCCGTTCCAGGTGTCGATCAGGTCGAACACCAGCGGCGAGTGGATGCCGATGGTGGGGTGCAGCGCCGACGGCGGCTGCCAGGCGCGGTAACGCACGCCGGCCACATACTCGCCGTGGACGCCGGTGGCGGCGAGCGGTACGCGGCGGCCATTGCAGGTCAGCACGTAGCGGCTGTCGGTGAGTCCGTTGACCCTGACCTGCATGCGCTCGATCGACGAATCGACGTAGCGCGCCGTGCCGAGACGGGTCGATTCCTCGCCGAGCACGTGCCAGGGTTCGATCGCGGTGCGCAGTTCGATCTGGATGTCGTCGAGCTGCAGTGTGCCGTAGCGCGGAAAACGGAACTCAAGAAACGGCTTGTACCAGTCGGGCTGGAAGGGGAAGCCGGCGGCGTTGAGGTCGTCGATCACGGCCTTCAGGTCGGCCCACAGGTAATGCGGCAGCATGTAGCGGTCATGCAGCAGCGTTCCCCAGCGCACCAGCGGCTTGCGGTAGGGCTGCGCCCAGAAGCGCGCGACCAGTGCACGCAGCAGCAGCATCTGCGCCAGGCTCATGTGCGCGTGCGGCGGCATTTCGTAGGCGCGGAATTCGACCAGCCCCAGCCGTCCGGACGCCGAATCGGGCGAATACAGCTTGTCGATGCAGAACTCCGAGCGGTGGGTGTTGCCGGTGAGATCGGTCAGCAGATTGCGCAGCAATCGATCGACCAGCCAGGGCTGCGGCGTTTCGCCGACCGGCATCTGCTGGAAGGCGATTTCAAGCTCGTAGAGGCGTTCCGGGCGCCCCTCGTCGACGCGCGGCGCCTGGCTGGTCGGCCCGACAAAGAGACCGGAGAACAGGTAAGAGAGTGCCGGGTGATGCTGCCAGTAGGTGATGAGGCTGGCCAGCAGATCCGGACGGCGCAGGAAGGGGCTGTCGGATGGCGTCGCGCCGCCGAGGGTGACGTGGTTGCCGCCGCCGGTTCCGGCGTGGCGACCGTCGAGCATGAATTTCTCGGCAGCCAGGCGCGACAGGCGCGCTTCCTCATAAATCGTCGTCGTCGTGGCGACCAGTTGCTGCCAGCTGTGCGCCGGATGGATGTTGACTTCGATGACGCCGGGGTCGGGCGTGACCAGCAGCTTTTCGATGCGGGAATCGGAGGGCGGGGTGTAGCCTTCGATGGCCACCGGCAGCGTCAGCTTTTCCGCCGTGGCCTCGATCGCTGCGAGCAGGTCGAGGTATTGCTCGAGCGTCTTCACCGGCGGCATGAAAATATACAGGCAGCCCTTGCGCGCCTCGATCGTCATCGCGGTGCGCGGCACGTCGACGATGGCGGTGTGCGGCGTGTGCTGCGGCTGGATCAGGCTGTGCTGCCCGGGTGGCGCCACGCTGGAATAGCGCGCGGCAATCTCGCCGTGAAAATCGGCCAGCGGTGGCTGCACGGCGAACGGGTCGACCTCGACCGAGGGTTCGCATGCGTCTTCCGCCACCCAGGGCAGCGAGGCGAGCGGCAGGCGCAGTCCCATGGGCGAATCGCCCGGGATGAGATGTAGCCGGTCGCGCCGGGTTTGCCATGGCGCACTCGTCCAGTCCTGGGCCGTGAAGCTCCAGGCAAGCGGAATCACGTAGCCTGCCGGCGTGTTGAGCCCGCGCGAGAGCTTGTTGGCGAGTGCGCCGCGCAGGCTGGCGCTGTCGAGCTCGGCATGGCCTGGCTCGACATTGATCGGCAACTCGGCTTCCTGCAGCAGCGCGGCGAGGGCATCCTCGTAGGCAGGCTGCGCATAGCGCGAGGCCAGTCCCAGATGCAGCGCCAGCGTTTCGGCAAAGAGCCGGGCGTCGAGATGGGTGTGGCCGTAATCGGCATGGGCCTCGGCCAGCAGCGCCGGATTTTTCCACACCGGGACGCCGTCGCGCCGCCAGTAGATCCCCAGGGCCCAGCGTGGCAGGGGCTCGCCCGGATACCACTTGCCCTGGCCGGTATGCAGCAGCGAACCGGGGGCCATGCGGTCCCGCAGGCGCCGCACCAGCACCTCGGCACGCTCGCGTTTGTGCGCACCCAGCGCGTCCGTGTTCCACTCTGCGCCTTCCATGTCGTCGATCGAGACGAAGGTCGGCTCGCCGCCATGGGTCAGGCGCACATCCTGTTGCACGAGTCTTTCGTCGACGGCATGGCCCAGCGCCTGGATCGCGGCCCAGTCTTCCTCGGCATACGGCAGGGTCACGCGCGGGTCTTCCTTGATGCGGGTGATGGTGTTGCTGAAGCTGAATGTGACTTCGCACCTGTCGGTCAGACCTTCGATCGGCGCGGCTGAAGACGGCTTCGGCGTGGCCGCGAGCGGGATGTGGCCTTCATCGGCGAACAGGCCGGAAGTCGGATCGAGTCCGACCCAGCCCGCGCCCGGCAGATACACCTCGGTCCAGGCGTGCAGGTCGGTGAAGTCGTGCTCGGGACCGGAGGGGCCGTCGAGCGATTTGACGTCGGGCGTCAGCTGCACCAGGTAGCCCGAGACGAAGCGTGCCGCCAGTCCAAGGTGACGCAGGATCTGCACCAGCAGCCAGGCGGAGTCGCGGCACGAGCCTTTCGCCTTTTCCAGCGTCTCCTCGCAGCTCTGGATACCGGCCTCCATGCGGATGGTGTAGCCGATGTCCTTCTGCAGGCGCTGGTTGAGTCCCACCAGAAAGTCGTTGGTGTGCAGCCGTTTGAGCGGCACCTCGGCCAGCCAGGCGGCGAGCAGCTTGCCCGCAGGCTCGGTTTCCAGATAGGGCGTGAGCTCGCGCTTGAGCGCCGGATCGTAGTCGAACGGGAAGTGAAATGCGCTTTCCTCGATGAAGTAATCGAAGGGATTGATCACCGTCATGTCGGCGATCACTTCGACGTCCACCGAGAATTCGCGCGTCTGCTCCGGGAACACCAGGCGCGCGAGGTAGTTGCCGAACGGATCCTGTTGCCAGTTGATGAAGTGCTTCTCCGGCGTGATCTTCATTGTGTAGGCGAGGATGGGCGTGCGCGAATGCGGCGCCGGACGCAGCCGGATCACGTGCGGGCTCAGCGAGACGCGCCGGTCGAACCTGTAGTGGGTGGTGTGACGGATGGCGACGTGAATGCTCATGGTGAAGGACAGTATAGGACCATCGACTACTAGCAAGGGTTACGCCAGTGCCTGCATCGCAGCGATGCGCGGCCAGGGCGCCGTGCGTGGCATGTGCTCCCCGGGACGTGCACTTCGATGGGGCGGCGTGCCCGATCAGGCAGCATGATCCGTGACGTCAGAGGCCGGGTGCCTGTCCGCAGGCGCGCGGCGCCGTTGCGCAGAGGATTGGCATGGTCCATGCATTGAGTTGCTTGCCGGGGTGCGCAATGTTGCGCAGGCCGGCAAGGACAACGGTGTCCCGTGGCGTTTTCGCCAGGGCACCGTTTTTTTTGGGGGAGGGACAGACGAGGGAATACGCGCTGCAAGCCGGAATGCCGCCCGCGATTCTGGCGCTGAAGGGCACGGCAACCAGGGCGGCGGTTTATTCCATCGTCGAAACGCACCCTTCCCGCAATTCTTAACGCCTCGAGGTACGCACCATGACGCCACAGCAAATCACCCTCATCCAGACCTCCTGGGCCGATGTCGTGCCCATCATGGACACCGCTGCCGGCCTGTTTTATCAGCGCCTGTTCGCGCTCGATCCGGCCGTCAAGCCCATGTTCAGGGGCGACATGCGGGAACAGGGACGCAAGCTGATGAAAACACTGGGGTTCATCGTCAACAGCCTGGCGCGGCTGGACGAAGTGGTTCCGGTTGCGCAGGAACTGGCGCGCAAGCACGTCGGCTATGGCGTCCAGCCGGCGCACTACGATACGGTCGGTGCCGCGCTGTTATGGACGCTGGAGCAGGGACTGGGTCCGAAATTCACCGACGAGGTGAAAGTCGCCTGGGCGACTGCCTACGGAACCCTGTCGCAGGTGATGAAGGACGCTGCCTACGCGCCGGCCTGAGGGGGTGGGTGGTGAGCGGGGAGTGGTGAGCGGGAAGCGGAGGGGGCTGCCGTTCCCCGCATGATTTACCGCTTGCATTTTACCCCTGCATCTGCCCGCCGCTGCCGGTCGCCACGACCTGCAGCGGTTGCGGCTGGCCCTCCCATTCGAAGGGCGGCAGGCTGTTGAGTGCCTGGCGCAGGCCCTCGTTCCAGGCATCGCCCAGCGCGCGGTAGTAGGGATGGTCTTCCGAGAATTGCAGGCGGCGGCCGCTGTCGAATGCGTTGGTCTGGTAGATCAGCAGTTCGACCGGCGGGCCGACGGTGAGGTTGGAGCGTATGGTCGAGTTGATCGACACCAGCGCGCAGCGCGCGGCCTGCTCAAGCGAGGTGTCGTTGCGGATGACGCGGTCGAGGATGGGCTTGCCGTATTTGGTCTCGCCGATCTGCAGGAACGGATGCACGCTCGATTCGTGGATGTGGTTGCCCTGCGGGTAGATCATGTACATCTCGGGCGCATGCCCGGCGATCTGCCCGCCGAAGATGAAGGTGGCCTCGAAATTGGTGCTGGCCGTGTCGCGATCGGCCTGCGCGCGCTGCAATTCGGCCGAGATGTTGCCGACATAATCGGCCGCCTCGCTCATCGAAAATACGTTCCACAGGTTGGGTAGATGTCCCGACAGGTTGTCGTCGTTCAGGCGCTTCACGACACCTTGCGTGGTGGCGAGATTGCCGGACGCAAGCAGCACGAACATCCGGCTTCCCGGCTGCACGAAGGTATGCATCTTGGAATAGGTGCTGACGTGGTCGATGCCCGCATTGGTCAGCGAGTCGGAAGCGAAAACCAGTCCGCTGTCGGTCTTGATGGCGACGCAGTAAGTCATGGCGTGTGGAGAATCTGCTCAGTCGGTCTTCATCGTGCCTGTTTTCTGTTTCTGACTCAAGCGCGGCGGTTCAGCATGGACGCCCGTACGCCCATGCAGGCCCGGGCCGGCCAAATGATCCGGCGATAGCCGCCATCACCCATACGCCATCCAGGCAGTGCCCGCCATCGCGGCCGTGCGTCAGGCGGCTTCCCGGGGTCGCATCTGGCGGCTGTAGAGAAACTCCAGGACCTGGCTGCGCAGGTCGTGATAATGCGGATCGTGGGCGAGCGCCAGGCGGTCGCGCGGGCGCGGCAGATCGACGTTGAGCACGTCGCCGATGGTCGC
Organism: uncultured Thiobacillus sp.; assembly: GCA_964533095.1. Taxonomy (GTDB): domain Bacteria; phylum Pseudomonadota; class Gammaproteobacteria; order Burkholderiales; family Thiobacillaceae; genus Thiobacillus. Next base: position 28,719 of record CAZHKS010000001.1, read on the forward strand.
GGCCGGGCCGTTGGTCATCATCACGATGCGGTCGGACAGCAGCACCGCCTCGTCGACGTCGTGCGTCACCATCATGACCGTGCTCTTCGTCGCGGCGACGATCTTCATCAGTTCGTCCTGCAGATGGGCGCGCGTCAGCGCGTCGAGCGCGCCGAAGGGTTCGTCCATCAGGAGGACTTTCGGCTCCATCGCCAGTGCGCGGGCAATGCCGACGCGCTGCTTCATGCCGCCGGAGATTTCGCCCGGCAGCTTGCCTGCGGCATGCGCCAGGCCCACGAGTTCGAGCGCGGCGGTCGTGCGCGACTTCAGTTGCGCCCTGGCTTCGCTGGCGCCGAACACCTTTTCCACTGCGAGATACACGTTCTCGAAGGCGGTGAGCCAGGGGAGCAGCGAATGGTTCTGGAACACCACCGCACGCTCCGGCCCTGGCCCCCGGATTTCCTTGTTGGCCAGCAGCAGCAGGCCGTCGGTGGCATCGAGCAGGCCTGCCACCAGATTGAGCAGGGTGGACTTTCCGCAGCCCGAGTGGCCGATCAGCGCGATGAACTCGCCCTGCTCGACATTCAGGTTGATGTCGGTGAGTGCGGTGAAGCGGCCTTTCCTGGTGTTGAATACCATGCCGGCATTTTCGATCTGGACGTAGCTTTGCATTTCTTTCTCCGAAAGTGATGAGCGGGGAACGGGGAGCGGTACGCGGTTTTTCCGCTCACTGCTCCCCGCTTACCGCTCACTCATAAGAAAACCGCTTCGCGATCAGCATCAGTCCCTGTTCGAGCAGCAGCCCGACGATGCCGACGACGAAGATGGCGATGATGATGTGGGCGACGTTGAGGTTGTTCCACTCGTCCCACACCCAGAAGCCGATGCCGACGCCGCCGGTGAGCATTTCGGCGGCGACGATGACCAGCCAGGCCACGCCGATGGAAAGCCGCACGCCGGTGAGCACGTAGGGCAGCACGGCCGGGAACAGGATCTTGGCGAAAATCTTGAACTCCGACAGGTTGAGCACGCGCGCGACGTTCATGTAGTCCTGCGGGATGCGTTGCACGCCGGCCGCGGTATTGAGCACCATCGGCCAGATGCTGGAGATGAAGATCACCCAGATCGACGCCGGCTCCGCCTTCTGCAGCACCAGCAGGCCGATCGGCAGCCAGGCCAGCGGCGACACCGGGCGCAGGATGCTGATGATGGGCGACAGCATGCGGCTGAGGAAATCGAAACGCCCGACCATGAAGCCGAGCGGAATCCCGATCAGCGCCGCGGCGCCGAAGCCGATGCCGACGCGGTACAGCGAGTAGAGGATGTTCCAGCCGATCCCCTGGTCGTTAGGGCCATTGTCATAGAACGGGTGCGAAAACAGCGCCACCGCCGAGTGCCAGGTCGCGGCCGGGCCCGGAATGTTCTTGATGCTGTCGGACGTCAGCGCCCACAGGGCAATGAACAAGACGATGCCGATGAGCGGCGGGATGGCGGACTTGATCGCGTTGCCCATGGCCTCGATGACACGCTGGCCGGTTGCGGTTTCGAACAGCGGCGTGCGACGTGCCGGGACACGGGGTTCGCTGGCGGCCGGTTGCGGAACGAGCGTCTCGGTTTCAGGTGCGTCCATCACGGCGGACAGACTTCGCTCGTTCAATGTGATTGCATTCATGCGGATTCTCCTTCCGCCCCGGGCGGCCCGGGGCGCACGTCTCGATTAAGCCTTGACCTTGAAGCTGTCGGCGTATTTGGCGGGATCCTTTCCGTCCCACACCACGCCGTCCATCAGCCTGGACGTGCGCATGTCCGATTTTGGAAGCGGTGTCCTGGTCTGCGCTGCGGCCTGCTTGTAGAGCTCGATCTGGTTGATCTTTCTGGCGATGCCGAGGTAGTCCGGGTGCGATTTCAGCAACCCCCAGCGCTTGTGCTGGGTGAGGAACCACATGCCGTCCGACAGGTAGGGGAAGGGCACCTTGCCGTCGTTGTAGAAGCGCATGTAGTGAGGGTCGTCCCATTTCCTGCCCAGGCCGTCCTCATACTTGCCGAGGAAGCGTCCCTCGATCACTTCCAGCGGCGCGTTGACGTAGGACTTGGACGAGATCAGCCGGGCGACTTCCGCCCGGTTCTTGATGTCGTCGATGTATTTCGCCGCATCCAGCATCGCCATCATCATTGCGCGTGTGGCGTTGGGATAGCGCTGCACGAACTCGGCCGTGGTGCCGAGCACCTTTTCGGGATGGTCGACCCAGACGTCCTGCGAGGAGGCGACCGAAAAGCTCACCTTGTCGTAGATGCCGCGCGCATTCCACGGTTCGCCCACGCAGAAGCCGTCCATGTTGCCGACGCGTGCGTTCGCCACCATCTGCGGCGGCGGCACGGTGATCGTCTTCACCTCGGTGAAGGGGTTGATGCCATAGCTCGCCAGCCAGTAATACAGCCACATCGCGTGGGTGCCGGTGGGAAAGGTGTGGGCGAAGGTGTATTCGCGCGGCTCGGCCTTGATCAGCTTGGCGAGCGAGGGGCCATCCTTCACGCCCTTGGCCTGCAACTGGTTGGCGAGCGAGATGCCCTGGCCGTTGTTGTCGATGGTCATCAGCACGGCCATGTCCTTTTTCGGGCCGCCGATGCCCAGGTGCACGCCGTAGACCAGGCCGTACAGCACGTGCGCGGCGTCGAGCTCGCCGTTCACGGTCTTGTCGCGCACCGCGGCCCACGAGGCTTCCTTGCTGGGCGTGATGTGGATGCCGTACTTCTTGTCGAAGCCTTTTTCCGCGGCGACCACGACGCTGGCGCAGTCGGTCAGGGGAATGAAGCCGACCTTCAGATCGACTTTTTCCGGGGCGTCGGAACCGGCGGCCCAGGCGCCCTGGCGCACGCCGGGAGGAACGAGCGCCATCAGGGCGGCGGCGACGGAAAGTCCAGTGGTCTTTTTCATGAAATCTCGCTTGCTCGGGTCTTGCACGATGATCTTGTTCAGGGGGTCGCTCACGGTGTGCTCTCCAAATAAAAAAGGCGTCGCCTTCAGGACGGACGCCTTTGTCCAATTGATGAATGATTTGACGGTCACGCTGAAAGCCACATCGTTGCGACTGTTCAGCTCAGGTTTAGCAACCGCTGTGCCAGCTGCGGCAAGCGCTTGCAATACTTGTATTCCCGCGGATTCAGTCGAACGGGAACGTCGTCGGACTATTCGATGACGCACTCATGTGGTGCATGTTTGCGGGTACGTGCACCAATCAGGGTGGAAGATCATGCCGATGTCTTTTGCAGAACCTGCCGCGCGATGTCCACCAGCTTCAGGCCGCGATCCATCGCCGCGCGCCGCATCTCGCGATAGACATCGGGTTCCGATGCGCCGGTCTGCTTGATCAGCAGGGCCTTGGCCTGGTCGATCAGCTTGCGCTCGCTGAGTTCGAGGCGCGTCTGTTCCAGCTGGTCGTGCAGCGCCTGGAAAGCCTCGAAGCGCGAGACCGCCACGTCGAGGATGGGGCGCAGGCGAGCCGGATCGAGCCCGTCGACCACGTAGGACGTCACGCCGGCCTGCGTCGCCGCGCGGATCGATTCCGTGCTGCCGTCGCCGGTGAACATCACGATCGGGCGTGGACAATCCTGATTCGCCACGCAGATATGTTCCAGCGTGTCGCGGTCGGGCGAGTCCTGCGCAATGATCACCACGTCAGGACGTAACGACTGGATCTGCACGTCCAGGCTGCGTGCCGAATTCAATACGGCCGTCACGAGACAGCCCGCTGCCTCCAGCGCCGGCACCAGCATGGCAAGCCGTTCCGGCTGGTTTTCAACAATCAGTACGCGCATGCTCGTTTCATGTTCTTGTTGCCCAAAAAAACGCGGCCTCCGGAGAGGCCGCCAAGTCGGAGGAGACTGCCTGAGCAACCTGGCCTTGCGGTTAGGACACTCAATCTGAACAAAGCAGGGGGCGTGCCAGCTTGCGGATTGATTAATAATCAAATGCTTATTGAAAACCGGATACCCGCACAGCTTGTGCGGGGTGTGCGCTTGTGGTGCATCGGGCGGGGGAATGGAATCAAAACAGGGCGGCGGCGAGGCTCATGACAGGGGCCTGGCAGCGACCGAATCAACGTGGCCGCTCATGGGACCGGTGGTCGTGGTGGTGCCGCGGCGGCCGTCTCACGGGCGGGTAATAGACCGGCTGGGGCACATAGACCGGCTGCTCGATCACAAGCGGCGCCGGCGGGGGCTGCATGGCGCGCCGGCGGGCGTCCTCGGCTTCCTGCTGGCGACGCGCGGCCTCCATTTCTGTGGCCAGCGCCTGCGCCTTCCTCGCCCGCGCCTCGGCCTGGTGGAGGGCTTCCGCGTCGGGTGGAGGCGCCCCCGCCATCCTCTCCGCCCGGATGCCTGCCGGCGGCGGGAGCGAGGAATAGGTGACGTGCCCTGCAGGGTCCCGCCATTTATAGAGCGGGGCGGCTTGCGCCGCGTGGCAGGCGAACCCGGCAAGCAGCAGGGAAAGAAGAATGGGCGAAGAAGTCATCGTGGTCCCCATCAGGGCACCGCTGTCGCGGTCGTGCCAGAGCGTTCGATACGCTTACTGACAACGCATTTCGGGCGTCAGTTTCATCCACTTCATCAGCCACGCTTTCGCCCGTGCCCGCGCATGGCGCGTGGCGATCTTCTCCTCCGGCGTCTGGTCGGGACGGAAGTCGAACGCACGCCGCGCCATCGGATATTCCTGCCATTCCACCGGCACGCCGCGTTCCCACAGGGCGTAAAACGCGCGGCCGCCGTTCATGCGGCGCAGTTCGTAATCGGCGTCGCCGATCAGGTAGAGGATGGGCGTGGTGATCTGCATGATCTCCGGCGCGATGCGGAACAGCTGGTCGGGCTCGGGCGCGTTGGGGTTTTGCATGTGGCCGTAGTAGCTGACGATGGCAGCGATGTCGGGGCCGCGCTTGGCCGCCAGGCGAATGGCGTAGTAGGGGCCGCGCGACAGGCCGACGATGCCGACCGGCTGCTTGCAGGCATTGGGCAACGACTTCAGGTAGTCGAGCCCGGCTTCCACGTCCATTTCGGTGTCAGGGTTGTGTGCCGAGGGCCAGCGTTCGATGAAGCGTCCGCTCTGCCAGTCGGGGGCGACGACGAGAAAGCCCTGCTCGGCCAGTTCGCGCACGTGGGCGCGCTCGTCGCCTTCGTAGCCGCGCTTGGCGTGGATGAAGAGTACCGGCGGAAAGGGGCCCTTGCCCTCGGGGGTGGCGACTTCGACCGGCACCTCGGTGCCGTCGGCGGACCTGATCGTGGTCTTGCTCAGATCGACCGCCTGGGCGGGGACGATCAGCGCCGATGCTAAGATGGCGCCTGCGATGACACGTCTTTTCATGGTCTTCTCCAGTCATTTTTCTGGCCCTCATTCTAGGCCAGTGCGCCCGATTTCCTGTGCGGTCAAAAAGTACCCGGCGGGCTGTGCAGGCCCCGCCGGGCATGCATGCCCATGAGCGCCCGCTTCGAGGAGCCGTCGATTCCGCCGCGGCTGCGGCGGCCGCTGGCAGCGGTGTGGATTTCGCTGGGCCTGCATGCCGCGGTGATTGCGCTGGTGCAGGTGGTGCCGCGCGCGGGCGGCACCACGATCGAGGAACCGGTGATCGAGGCGCGTCTGGTATCGACGCAGGCTGCGCCGCCTGCACTGGAAGCGCCGCCGCCCCCGTCCGTCGCGCCGAAGCCGGATGTCGCGCCGGTGACGCGGCTGGCGCCTAGCGTCACGCCGGAAGCCGTGCCGGTGACGCCGCCCGCGGAGCCGCCGCATGACGCGCCGCAGCCTGCGGCACCCGCCGCACCCGCCGCACCCGCCGCGGCGCCGGCACCCCTGGTTGACCCGGTTGACCCGGTGCCGGCAACGGCGATCACGAGTTCGGTCGACCTCAACTATTACAGCGCCCGCGATCTCGATGTGCAGCCGCATGCACTGCGCATCATCCGGCCGGACTATCCAGCCGAGGCCGACCGTCAGCGTCTGTCCGGCACCCTGCATCTGAAGTTGAAGCTGGAAGCCGACGGCCGCGTCAGCGACATCAAGGTCGTGAGCGCGACGCCGCCCGGCGTGTTCGAGGACTCCGCGATCAAGGCGTTTCGCGATGCGCGCTTTGCCCCGGCACAGAAGAACGGCCGCCCGGTGCGCGCGCTGGTGGTGATCGAAGTGGTGTACGACTGGGCGGGGCAGCCCCACTAGAGCAGGGCAGGCCGCAAGGGTTCAGGATTCCTGCGGGGGCGCGGCGAGGCCTTGCAGGATGGGGCAGTCGGGACGGTGATCGCCGTGGCAGGCCCGCGCCAGGGCGACGAGCGTGGCGCGCATCTCGCTCAGCGCGGCGATGCGGGCGTCGAGGTCGGCGATATGGGCTTCGGCCAGATGCTTGACGTCGGCGCTGGCGCGTTCGGGGTCGTCCCACAGCGACAGCAGGTGCCGGATCTGTTCGAGCGAAAACCCGAGGTCGCGCGCGCGGCGGATGAAACGCAGCAGGTGCACGTCGCGTTCGTGGTATTGCCGGTAGCCCGAGAGCGTGCGGCTGCTTTCGCGGATGAGACCGATATGTTCGTAATGACGGATCATCTTGGCCGACACGCCGCTGGCGCGGGCCGTTTCGCCGATGTTCATGTGCGGGGCCGCCAGCGCTTGAGCGTCAGCGCATTCGTCACCACGCTGACGCTGGAGAACGCCATCGCCGCGCCGGCGATCACCGGATTCAAAAAGCCGAATGCCGCGAGCGGAATGCCGACCACGTTGTAGACGAAGGCCCAGAACAGGTTCTGCCGGATCTTGGCGTAGGTGCGTTTGGAAATGTCGATGGCGTCGGCCACCAGCGCCGGGTCGCCGCGCATCAGCGTGATGCCGGCGGTGTGCATGGCGACGTCGCTGCCGGAGGACATGGCGATGCCGACGTCGGCCGCCGCGAGCGCAGGCGCGTCGTTGATGCCGTCGCCCACCATCGCCACGGTCTGTCCTGCGGTCATGAGCCGGCTGACGTGAGCGGCCTTGTCGGCCGGCAATACTTCGGCCAGCACGTTGTCGAGGCCCAGTTCATCGGCCACGCCCCGGGCGGCGCCGCGGTTGTCGCCGGTCAGCATGACGGTGGCGATGCCGAGCGCCTTGAGGCGCGCCACGCCTGCGGCTGCGCTGGGCTTGACGGCGTCGCCGAACGCCAGCAGGCCGACCGCATGGCGATCGCCGGCCCGTGCCAGCCACGACACGCTGCGTCCGGCGGCTTCCAGTTTGGCTGCGTCGTCGTCGAGCGCGGAGGTGTCTACGCCGTTCTCGTCCATCAGGCGGTGGTTGCCCAGCCACCAGCTTGCGCCGGCCACCTCGCCTGCGATGCCGCGTCCCGGCAACGCCTGTTGCGCGCGAGCGGGGTGTGGCGCGACAGAACGGGCCGCACTTTCCGCCAGCACCGCGCGTGCCAGCGGGTGTTCGCTGCCGGCCTGCAGTCCGGCGGCAATCGCCAGCACTTCATTCGCTTCGCTGCCGGCCGCCGCCACGCAGGCCGCCACGTGCGGCGTGCCGTCGGTGAGCGTGCCGGTCTTGTCGAACACCACCGTGCTGATCCTGTGCGCGAGTTCCAGCGCTTCGGCGTCCTTGATCAGGATGCCGTGGCGCGCGGCGACGCCGGTACCCGCCATGATCGCAGTAGGGGTGGCGAGCCCCAGCGCGCACGGGCAGGCGATCACCAGCACCGCCACCGCGTTGAGGATGGCCTGTTCGACGTTGCCGCCCAGCGCCCACCACGCGACGAACGTGACCAGCGCGATGCCCATCACCACCGGCACGAACACCGCGCTGACCTTGTCCACCAGTCTTTGAATAGGGGCTTTGGCGGCCTGTGCGTTCTCCACCAGGCGGATGATGCGCGCCAGCGTGGTTTCCGTCCCCACGGCCGTGGTGCGTGCCACCAGCACGCCCTGCGCGTTGATCGCGCCGCCGGTCACCGTGTCGCCCGTCTGCTTGTCGACCGGCAGCGATTCGCCGGTGAGCATGGATTCGTCGACCTGGCTGTCGCCTTCGATCACCTCGCCGTCGACCGGAACGCGCTCGCCGGGGCGGATCACCACAACGTCACCTACCCGGATCGCGTCGATCGGCAGGTCGCGGTCGACGCCGTCGAGGCGCACGCGGGCCGTCGTCGGGCGCAAGGCCTGCAGGGCGCGAATGGCCTCGGTGGTCTGGCGCTTGGCGCGGGCCTCCAGCCATTTGCCGAGCAGCACCAGGCTGATGACCACGGCCGAGGCTTCGAAATACAGGTGCATGGTGCCGGCATGCATCAGCAACAGATACAGGCTGAGGCCGTAGGCTGCGCTGGTGCCCACCGCCACCAGCAGGTCCATGTTGCCGCTGCCGGCGCGCAGTGCCTTCCAGCCGGCGCGGTAAAAGCGTGCGCCGAGCCAGAACTGCACCGGCGTGGCCAGCGCCAGCTGCAGCCAGCCCGGCAACATCCAGCGCGCGCCGAACAGGCTGGCGAACATGGGGGCGATCAGCGGCAGCGACAGCATGATCGCCAGCGCAACCGGCCACCAGTCGGGCAGCGCACGCGTTGACGCGGCCGGCGCGGCGCCTGCGGTTTTCGGCAGCTGCGCGCCATAGCCGGCGCGTTCCACCGCGGCGATCAGCGCCGCCGCCGAGGCGCCCTGCGCCAGCTTCACCGTCGCCTGCTCGGTCGCCAGGTTGACGCTGGCGTCGAACACGCCGGGTACCTTGTTGAGGGCTTTTTCCACCCGCGCCGAACAACTCGCGCAGGTCATGCCGCTGATGTCGAGCGTGCAGGATTCGGTCGGCACGCTGAAGCCGGCCTTCTCGATGGCGCGCTGTACTGACGCCATATCGGTGTCGCCTGCAACCGTCGCGATCTCGGTTGCCAGATTGACGCTGGCCTCGGTGACGCCAGGCAGCTGCCTGAGCACTTTTTCCACCCGCGCGGCGCAGCTGGCGCAGGTCATGCCCTGGATTCCGACAGATAAGGAGGTAGTCATGTGCAAACTCCTGAAGGATGCGATTGCGTGCATCCTGAACCTTGCCATCGTGGGAGAGTCAAGCGCCCGGGCAAGTTCCCCGATGTCCCCGACGCTGCGTTAACGGCGCGCGCTGGTGAGGGGGTAGTCCTTCGGCAGCAATACCCACATGCGGCCGCGCTGCTTCATGCGGCCGGCGAGTTCGCCCGCCTCGTTGCCGAAACCCCAGAAGAAGTCGGCGCGCACGCCGCCCTTGATTGCGCCGCCGCTGTCCTGCGCCATCACCAGCCGGTTCAGCGGCTGCGCCGAGTTGGGCTGGGTGGTGGCCAGGAAGACCGGTGCGCCGAGGGGAATGAATTTCGGATCGACGGCGATCGAGCGGCCCCCGGTCAGTGGCACGCCGAGCGAACCGAGCGGGCCGGGCAGATCGGCGGGCAGTTCGCGGAAGAATACGAAGCTCGGGTTGCTGGCGAGCAGCTCCGGCAACTTGTCCGGATGCTTCGCGCCCCAGTCCTTGATGCCCTGCATCGACGCCTGTTCGAGCTTGAGTTCGCCGCGTTCGACCAGCAGCTTTCCGATCGACTGGTAGGGGTAGCCGTTCTGGTCCGCATAGCCGACCCGCATGTGCGAGCCGTCGGGGAGTTCGATGCGTCCCGATCCCTGGATCTGCAGGAAGAACAGGTCGACCGGGTCCTCGGCCCAGGCGATGGGCTTGCCCCTGAAACCGTCGCCATTGCCGTTGGCGGGCTGCTCGATTTCCTTGCGGGTGAGATAGGGCACGAGCTTGTTGCCGACCAGCCGTCCGCGCAGGCGCAGGCTTTTCAGTTCGGGATAGACGCTTGCCAGGTCCACCGTGATGAGATCGTCGGGGGCGGCATAGAGCGGGTAGCGCGCGCGTTCGGTGCGCACGCGGTCGCCCTTCAGCAGGGGTTCGTAGTAGCCGGTGATCAGGCCCTCGGCGCCGCCGTCTTCCTGGGTGGCCTGATAGGGCTGGAACCACAGTTCGAAAAAGGCGCGTGCGGTCTTGTCGTCGGGCGGGGGCATGGACATCGCCGCGCTGCAGACAGCCTGCCAGCCACTCTGCTTGACGAGCGTGGCGCAGCTGCGCAGGAAGGCCGTCCAGGCTTCGCCGATCTGGCCGTCCTTCGATAGGGCGACCGACGTCCAGCCCACCGGTTTGAGCGTGGGATAGGTTGCCGCCGGCGTGGGGATGAGTGCAGGCGCGGGCGGCACCGGCGCAGGTGCCGGACGGGGCGTGGGGAGGGGGGCTGGCGGCTCCGTCGGAGGGTGTATCGCACAGGCTGACAGAAGCAGGGCGAACAGCCACGGACTTGCGCGTAACAACTTCACGGGTGAAGATGGCTCACATCTGATGAAACACGTGTCGAGTATATCAAGGGGGCGTCGAGCTTAATGGAAAGCCAAGGACTGGGCTGGCTGGTGCTGGAGGCGGTGATCGCCGCGGGCTTGCTGGTGTTGATCGTGTGGTGGACGATGAAGGAGTGAAGGTGAGTGGTGAGCGGGATGGACCGCTCTCCGCCTGCCGCTCACCCTAATGCAACACCCTGGGCATCGACAGCGTGAACTGGGGGATTTCGGCGTCGAACTTGTTGCCGTCTTCGGCCACCATCTGATAGGTGCCGCGCATGGTGCCGACCGGCGTCGCCATCGCGGTGCCGCTGGTGTATTCGAAGCTCTCGCCCGGCCGCAGCAACGGCTGCTCGCCCACCACGCCGAGTCCCTTGACTTCCTGGGTGACGTTCTCGGCGTCGGTGATGATCCAGTGGCGCGAGATCAACTGCGCCGCCACCGTGCCGCTGTTGGCGATGGTGATGGTGTAGGCGAACACGTAGCGATCTGCTGAGGGGTCGCTCTGATCAGCCAGATAGGCCGTGTTGACGCTGACGCTGATTTGATATTTCTTGCCTTCGGCCACGGGTTCGCTCGACAGGATGGAATGCGCCGAGTGTAACGCAATGACGTGACGGGCTGCTAAAATGGCCGGGTTTCCCCAAAAATCCCGGAGCTTCCCATGACGTACCGCATCGCCCCGTCCATCCTGTCCGCCAACTTTGCCAAGCTGGGCGAGGAAGTCGACAACGTGCTCGCCTCCGGCGCCGACATCGTCCACTTCGACGTGATGGACAACCACTACGTGCCCAACCTCACCATCGGCCCGCTGGTGTGCGAAGCCCTGCGCAAGCATGGCGTCACCGCGCCGATCGACGTGCACCTGATGGTGAAGCCGGTCGACCGCATCATCCCCGACTTTGCCAAGGCTGGCGCGACCTACATCACCTTCCACCCGGAAGCGTCCGAGCACATCGACCGGACGATTGGTTTGATCAAGGAAAGCGGCTGCAAGGCCGGCCTGGTGTTCAACCCGGCGACCCCGCTCGACGTGCTGGAGTACACGCTGGACAAGCTCGACATGGTGCTGCTGATGTCGGTGAACCCCGGCTTCGGCGGCCAGAAGTTCATCCCCTACGTGCTCGACAAGGCGCGCGCGGTGCGCAAGATGATCGATGACCGCGGCCTCAAGGTGAACATCGAGATCGACGGCGGCGTCGGTCCCGCCAACATCGCCGAGGTCGCGCGCGCCGGCGTCGACACCTTCGTCGCCGGCTCGGCCGTGTTCGGCGCCGCCAAGGACAGCGATCCGCAGCGCTACAACTCCATCATCGCGGCGATGCGCGCCGAACTCGCGAAGGTCTGAAACCCGGTAAGCGGTGAACGGCAAGCGGTGAGCGGAGTGATTCGCGGACCGCACCGCTCACCGCTCACTGCTTACTGCTCTCCAAACATGAATTTCCCACTCAGAATCAAGGCCGTCGTCATCGATCTCGACGGCACTCTTCTCAACACCGCGCCCGATCTGGCCCATGCAGCCGAGCTGATGATGGCCGAGCTCGGTTTGCCGTGTCCGTCGGTGGAGACGATTTCCACCTATATCGGCAACGGAGTGTCGCGGCTGGTCAAGCGCGTGCTGACCGGCGACATGGACGCCGAGCCGGATGCGGCGCTGTTCGAGAAGGCCATCGCCTCCTACAACAAGCATTACAGCGCGAACGTGTCGCTGCATTCGCGCCCCTTCCCCGGCGTGGTCGAGGGTCTGCAGGCGTTCAAGGCAATGGGGCTGCATGTCGCCTGCATTACCAACAAGGCCGAGGCGTTCACCCATCCGCTGCTGAAGGACACCGGGCTGTTCGACTACTTCGAGCTGATCCTGTCCGGCGACACGCTGCCGAAGCGCAAGCCCGACCCGCTGCCGCTGCTGCATGCCTGCGAAGTGTTCAAGGTCAAGCCGGCCGAACTGCTGCTGATCGGCGATTCGCTCAACGATACCCAGGCTGCGCGCGCCGCGGGCAGCCCGGTGTTCTGCGTGCCCTACGGCTACAATCGCGGGCGTCCGGTGGCAGAACTCGACCTGGATGCGGTCGTGCCGAGTCTCGCCGATGCGGCGAAAATGGTGGTGAAGGTCAACTGATCATGGCGTGCACCGTGATCGACAAGCGATGGTGAAAGTGGAACGCCTCCGCACGTTTCACATTTTTGCCATTCACTTTTTCACGGACTTGCCATGATTGAACAAGATTTCTTCGACCTCGTCCGCCAGGGCTACAACCGCATCCCGCTGGTGCGCGAACTGCCAGGCGACCTGGAAACGCCGCTGTCGGTATATCTCAAGCTCGCCAACGCGCCCTACACCTACCTGCTCGAATCGGTGGTGGGCGGCGAGCGCTTCGGGCGCTATTCCTTCATCGGCCTGCCGGCGCGCACCGTGCTCAGGGTTCGCGCCCACCTGCTGACGGTGGAAACCGACGGCAAGGTGGTCGAGGAGCACAGCCTGCCCGACCCGCTGGCCTTCATCGCCGAATTCCAGGCGCGCTTCAAGGCTGCGCCGGTGGCCGGGCTGCCGCGCTTCACCGGCGGCCTGGCCGGCTATTTCGGCTACGACACCATCCGCTACATCGAGAAGCGCCTCGCCGACAGGCACAAGGACGACGTGCTGCACACGCCGGACATCCTGCTGATGCTGACCGAGGAACTGGCGGTGTTCGACAACCTCGCCGGCAAGCTCTATCTCGTCACCCATGCCGACCCGATGCAGCCGGATGCCTATGCGCAGGGCCATCTGCGCCTGGCCGAACTGGCCGACAAACTGGGCGCGCCGGTGACGCTGCCGGCCGAACCGCCGGCCGACACGGCCGCCGAGCCGGTTTCGGAATTCGGCGAGGCCGCGTTCAAGGCCGCGGTGCAGAAGGCCAGGGACTACATCGCCGCGGGCGACGTCATGCAGGTGGTGCTCTCGCAGCGCATGGCGCGTCCGTTCGCCGCGTCGCCGCTTTCGTTGTACCGCGCGCTGCGCAGCCTGAATCCCTCGCCCTACATGTTCTTCTACGATCTCGGCGGGTTCCACGTCGTCGGTTCGTCGCCGGAAATCCTGGTGCGGCTCGAGAGCGACCTCGTGACCTTGCGCCCCATCGCCGGCACCCGGCCGCGCGGCCTGACGCGCGAGGACGACCAGCGCCTGTCCGAGGAACTGCTGGCCGACCCCAAGGAATGCGCCGAGCATCTTCAGTTGCTGGATCTGGGGCGCAACGACACCGGGCGCGTCGCCGTCACCGGCAGCGTCAAGGTCACCGAGAACATGCAGATCGAGCGCTACTCGCACGTCATGCACATCGTCTCCAACGTCGAAGGCAGGCTGAAGCCCGGCTTGTCCGCGCTCGACGTGCTGCGCGCCAGCTTCCCGGCCGGCACGGTGTCCGGTGCGCCCAAGGTGCGGGCGATGGAAATCATCGACGAGCTCGAACCGAGCAAGCGCGGCATCTACGCCGGTGCGGTGGGTTACCTGGGATTCAATGGCGACATGGATCTGGCGATCGCCATCCGCACGGCCGTGGTCAAGGACGGCATGCTCTACGCCCAGGCCGGCGCCGGCATCGTCGCCGATTCGGTGCCCGACAACGAATGGATGGAAACGCTGAACAAGGCGCGTGCCGTCGTGCGTGCCGCCGAGCTTGCCCAGGCGCGCTTCGGCGGCGAAGCGGTCGACTAACGCGAACCTGGCCCGGCCGGGCGCTCGCCTAAGGCAACGCGATGAAAATGTATATCGCACTCTTTCGCGGCATCAACGTGGGCGGCAACAACACACTGCCTATGAAGGAACTGGCGGCGGTGCTGGAAGGGCTCGGCCTGCAAGATGTCGCGACCTACATCCAGAGCGGCAACGTGGTGTTCCAGGGCAGGGCAGCCGCCCCCGCGCTGCTGTCGAAAAAGATCGCCGTCGCCATCGGCAAAAGCCACGGCTTCGAACCCTGGGTGCGGCTGCTCGAGCGGCCGACGCTGGAACAGGTGATCCGGGGCAATCCCTATCCCGAAGCGGAGGACGCGCCCGGCACCCTGTACGTGAATTTCCTCGCGAGCGTTCCGCCCCGGCCCGATCTCGACGGCCTGGAAAAACTGCGGGCCGCGAACGAACGTTTTCAGCTGGCGGGCGACGTGCTCTACCTGCATGCGCCCGACGGCATCGGCCGGTCCAGGCTCGCGACCGCGCTGGAACGCCTGCTGGGTGTGCCGATGACCAGCCGCAACTGGAACACCGTGCGCAAACTCGGGGAGATGGCGCGCAAGGCTTAGCGCCGGAAAGCCGTCAGTTGCACCGGTTTTTTCCTGACATGAACGTAAATCCGGCGTGCGTCATTTGACTGCAACCGTGGCCGACGGCATGGGGTTCGCCCTCACAGCGCCGGCCTGGCTGCGCAGGTCCGGCAGGAACACCGCCAGCAGGCCGATCAGCGGCAGGAACGAACACAGCACGTAGACCGTTTCGATGCCCCAGCGGTCGGCCAGACCGCCCAGCACGGCGGCGCCGATGCCGGCCAGGCCGAAGGCCAGTCCGAAGAACAGCCCCGACACGGTGCCGACCTTGCCCGGCATCAGTTCCTGCGCGTAGACCACCATGGCCGGAAAGGCCGAGGCCAGCATGAAGCCGATGATCAGGGTCAGTCCCGCCGACGCGGACAGCCCCACGTAGGGCAGCGCCAGCGTGAACGGTGCGACGCCCAGGATGGACAGCCAGATCACCCGCTTGCGGCCGATGCGGTCGCCGATCGGCCCGCCCAGCAGCGTGCCCGCCGCCACCGCGAACAGGAAGTAGAACAGGTGGTACTGTGCTTCCTGCGCGCCGATGCCGTAGTGCTGCATCAGATAGAAGATCAGGTAGCTGCTGATGCTGGCCAGGTAGAAGAACTTGGAGAACATCAGCGCCATCAGCACCGCCAGCGTGCGCAGCACGCGGCCGCGCGGCAGGTCGTGGCCGGCGGCGGACGCGGCCTGTTTCGGCTTGCGGTGCTGGTCGCGGTACCAGACGCCGACCCCCGCCAGCACGATCATGGCCAGCAACGCGAAGAGCGAAAACACGGCCAGGCTTGTCTGGCCGTGCGGCAGCACGACCCAGGCCGCGAGCAGCGGGCCGAACGCCGCCCCCGCGTTGCCGCCGACCTGGAAGATCGACTGCGCCAGGCCGTGCCGCCCGCCCGAGGCCATGCGCGCGACCCGTGACGCTTCAGGGTGGAAAATCGACGAGCCGCTGCCGACCAGCGCGGCGGCGGCCAGCAACAGCGGAAACGTGGTCGCCCGCGACAGCAACAACAGCCCGGCCAGGGTAAAACCCATGCCCAGCGACAGCGAGAACGGCTTCGGATGGCGGTCGGTATACGCGCCCACCAGCGGCTGCAGCAGCGAGGCGGTGAACTGGAAGGCCAGCGTGATCAGGCCGATCTGCGCGAAGCTGAGGTGGAGACTGCTCTTGAACAGCGGGTAGCTCGCGATCAGCAGCGACTGCATGGTGTCGTTGAGGAAATGCGAGAAGCTGATCGCGCCCAGTACCTTGAAGGCGGTGCGGTCGGCGGCGGAATGCGCGGTCGTCATGGCGGCGGACTCGAAAGGATACGAGGCACCAATTTAGGGCTAAGATGCCTGTCCGTCTCGCTGAATAAAGGCACCGACCTTTTCGAAATGGACATTTCCCCGCACGACGGCCTGAATCTGGACCAGGGCTACATGCCCGTCACCGGCAAGGCCATCGACTATCCCACCGGCCACGTGGTGCCCAGCCACAGCCATCCCACCTGCCAGCTCATCCATGCCGTCCAGGGCGTCATGGTCGTGTCCGCCCGGGGCGACCAATGGGTGGTGCCGCCCACGCGCGGGCTCTGGATGCCGGCCCGCGAGCCGCACGGCATCCGCATGGTCGGCGACGTCCAGGTCCGCACCGTCTACATCCGCCCCGATGCCAGCCCGAACCTGCCTGCGGACTGCCAGGTGGTGGGCATCTCGCCGCTGCTGCGCGAACTGATCCTGGCGGCCATTGCGGTGGCGCAGCCCTACGAACCCGATGCGCGCGACGGCCGCCTGATGCAGTTGCTGCTCGACGAAGTCGCGGTGCTGCCCAGCCTGCCGCTGCATCTGCCGCAGCCCAGCGATCCGGACTTGCTGACCATCTGCCATGCCCTGACCGACGCGCCCGACGATGCCTCCACCCTCACCGCCTGGGCAGGCCGCCTGGGCGTCGACGCCAGGACCATCCAGCGCCGCTTCGCCCGCCAGACCGGCATGACCTTCGGCCAATGGCGCCAGCAGGCGCGCCTGATCACCGCGCTGGAACAACTGGCCTCGGGCATGAAGGTCGTCGACGTCGCGCTCAACCTGGGCTACAACAGCCCGAGCGCCTTCGCCACCATGTTCAAGCGCCAGTTCGGCGCGTCGCCCAGCGCCTACTTCCGCTGAGCCGCGGCGGCCACCTCGCGATGGCGGAAGCAGTCCGTCGTGTGGTCGTTGACCATCCCCGTGGCCTGCATGTGCGCGTACACGATGGTCGAGCCGACAAACTTGAAGCCGCGCTTCTTCAGGTCCTTGCTGATCGCGTCGGACAGCGGCGTGCGGGCCGGCACCTGTCCGATGCCTTTCCATGCATTGTCGATCGGGCGGCCGTCCACGAAATTCCAGAAGTAGGCGTCCAGCCCGCCCGCCGTCTCGCGCAAGGCCAGCGTCGCGCGCGCATTGGTAATCGTCGATTCGATCTTCAGCCGGTTGCGCACGATGCCCGCATCCGCCATCAGCCGCGCCACGTCCGCCTCGCCGTAGCGCGCGATGCGCTCGATGTCGAAATGGTCGAACGCGCGCCGGTAGCCTTCACGCTTCTTCAGGATGGTGAGCCACGACAGCCCCGCCTGCGCGCCTTCCAGGATCAGGAATTCGAACAATGCGCGCTCGTCGTGCAGCGGCACGCCCCATTCCTCGTCGTGGTAGGCGCAGTAGAGCGGATCGCTGCCGCACCAGGTGCAGCGGGAGCGGGGATCGGTCATGGGGATGTCTTGCGGGAAGGTGGGCGATAGTTTGGCACAGCGGACAAATGATGAATGTTTATTTCGCTTGTTTCGGTTATTTGTTCGGCTTGTAATGCGACCGGTTCTCGGCCGAAGCCGCTGCCGGGGATTTTCACCGATAGCTCCCGTCATAGACGCGTTACCGGACGTAGGCCAGAAAATCTGCCGAGCGGCAGAACCCGATCCACGGCAGCCAGTCGGGGGAGGCGAACCCAGCGTCCAACCCTTCACCGCAGCGACTACCCTAGGTTCTAGTGTGGCGCTGCCGCCTGCCGGGTCAATGCGCGCATCAGCCATTTCAGAACGGGCAGGCGGGCGTAGAGTTCTTCAGCGGCATCCCAGTAATCGCGATGATGCGTCACCTTTCCGTCGGTATCGAAGGTGAGATGGGTGGCGCCACGGATAGTGGTGGGTTGTCGGGTAGCCGGCATGGTGAAATCCATTTCCCACAGGATGGCGGCGTGCCGGTCTTCACCGGGAAAGCGCCGGATGACGCGAAAGCGCGCGCCTGGCAGCTTGTCGAAGGTGTGGCGCAGGATGGCACGGATGGCATCCACCCCCGTCACCTCGTGGAAGGGATCCTTGAACCAGGCATCCGTCGCGTAATAGCTGTCGAGCTCGCCCAGGTTGCTGGCGGACAGTCTTTCGAAATACCGGCACAGAGCATCGAGCGAATTCATAAGCCGGTGATCCGGTGGACGATGGGAAAGTAGGCGCGATACGGCAGCAGGTTCAGCAGCTTCAGCACGCGGGTGAAGCGTTTTGGGAAGTGAATCTCGAATGCACCGCGCTCGATTCCGGAAAGAATCTCGCGCGCGGCCTCATCAGCCTCGATCAGCGCCGGCATCTTGAAATCATTGAGATCAGTGAGCGGTGTTTTGACGAAGCCGGGATTGATGAGATGCACCGCCACGCCCCTGGGCGCAAGGTCGAGATAGAGCGTTTCGGCGAAGTTGATCAGCGCCGCCTTGGTCGCGCCATACACCAGTCCGCTGGGCAGGCCACCGTATCCGGCCACGCTGGCAGTGATCGCCAGCCGCCCACTGCCGCGTTGCGCAAAATAGGGTGCAAGCAGCGCGCTAGCATTCATCGCGCCAACCAGATTCACCTGCACCAGGTTTTCCGCGGCCACGGCATCGAGTTCCCAGGCGCGCACCGGCTGATGGGTGCCGGCATTGATGATGGCCACATCGATGTCGCCGAAGCTGGCGCGGATCGTGTCGAACGCACCCTGCAGGCTGGCGCGGTCAGTGACGTCGGCAGGAGCAACCAAGGCGCTGCCGTCGGCCAGCGCTGCCAGCGCATCGCGGTTGCGGCTGGTCAGCGCCACCCGCCCGCCGCGCGCCATCAGCAGTCTTGCCGTCGCCTCGCCGATGCCCGAGCTGGCACCGATCAGCCACACACGCTGGTCGTGCCAGTCGGCGAGTTGGGGATTGAGGCTCATGCGCCCTTGCGAAAGCTGATCACGATTTCGCCGAGCTTGAAGCCGAACTTGCGCATCTCCGACTTGTTCAGCATCACCGTGTCATCCATCTGGTACATCCAGTCGTCGAACTGCACCTCGTAGGTCTTGCCGTCCACCGGCAGCAGCAGGGTGTATTTCCATTGCAGCGCATTGCCGTAGGCGGTACCGGTCGCTTCGCCTTTCACGTCGTCGGCATGGCCTATGTAGCGATGCGCGTCGAGCTTGCTGATGCGCCAGATGCGTTGCGATTTTTCACCGTCCGACCAGACAAAGTTTTCGGTCAGCACGCCTTGGTTGCCGCTCCATTCTCCGGTCATCTTCACGGTGAAGCGGCGTTTCACCTCGCCGGAGCGGTCGGCGAAATAACCCCAGGCGGTGAGTGGGCCGTTGAAATAGGTGGCGATGTCGAGTGTGGGCTTCTGGTCGCGATAAGCTTCGGGCGAGACGCTGGCGCAGCCGGTCAGACCCAGCACAGTACACAGAACGGCAAGCGATTTTTTCAGCATGGGACAACTCCAGGGTGGACGATTGGGCGGGCGCGCCAGAACCAGATCAGCGCGCTGAGTTTCATGACGATGGGCAACAGGGCGTAGGTGGCTGACAGCGCAAACAGGTTGCCGCCGCCGGGCGCGTAGCCCCAAAAATCGAGCAGCGGCAGTGCCATCCCGGCGGCGAGCGCCAGGGTGAGCTTGGCGAAAAAGCTCAGCAGCCCGTAATACGCGCCGGGTTGCGGCGCGGGGTCGCTGTCGATCATGTCGGCGACCAGCGCTGGCGGCAGCGCGAGGTCGGCCCCGAGCGCGAGACCGGATGCCGCGCACACCAGCGCATAGCCGGCCAGATCGCCGTCGCCGAGCCAGAATGCGCCGGCAAAAGCAGCGATGGATAAGGCCATCGACACCAGCCAGGCATCGAGCGTGCCGATGCGTTTGGCCAGTCGCACCCATAGCGGCAGGCCGAGCGCGCCGCTCAGGAAATAAATCACCAGGAACAGCCCGCTATGCGCAGCCAGCTTCAGTACATCGTCGATGAAGAAAATGACCAGTGTGGCGGGCAGCGCGGCGGCAACGCCGTTGAGCAGGTAACCCGGCAAAAAGCGGGCAAATGCCGGGTTGCCAAGCGGCCGCAGCATCTGTCTGAATCCCGGTGAACGCGCACTGCGTTGCATCGCGGGGGTGGCGGTCAGGGTGAACGCGGCAAAGCCCAGCAGCAGGCCGAGAAAAATCCAGCCCATGCGCGCCAAGCCCTCGGCCAGCGTGGCCGCCAGTACGGTCGGCAATGCTGCGGCGAGTACCACGCCCACCAGGCCGAAGCCCTCGCGCGCGGCGAAGAGCCGGGTGCGTTCGTGCGGCACGTCCGACAGGCGCGCGCCCCAGCTGTTGTGCACCACAGTGGCGAGGCTGTAGCCGACCGTGGTCAGCGTCAGCATCACGATCAGCCAGGGCACCACCGGCAGCGTCCCGGGTAATGTAAAGACCCCCATCCAGCCCAGACCGAGCAAGGGAAGGGAAATGGCCACCAGGCTGCGCGGATGGGGAAAGCGATCGAACAGCGCGCCGATCAGGGGATCGATGGCGGCGTCGAAAAAGCGCAGTGCGAGCAGGATCGCGCCGAGCAGGGAAAGCGAAATGACGCTGCTGTAAAACGGCGCGAGATGGATGTACAGCGGCAGCGCCGCGAATGCCAGCGGCAGGCCAAGTCCACCGTAGGCGAGCAGGCGTAAACGCGGCAACGGCGTCATGGCAGCTTCAGCAGACGTGCGCGCAGGCCGGGCGCGCGGGTGGCCGGGGCGAGCCAGATGCCGAAGAAGGCGTCGGCAAAGGCCTCGTCGTCTATTTGCCCGAGCTTGCGGGGGCCACTGTAAAACGTTGCGCCCGCGCCCGGCATGCGCACGCCGGTGAGGCGGTCGCCGCTTTTTACATCTGGGAACAGCGCGCCCATCTGCTGTTCCCAGCGCGCCAGCGTGGCGGCAGGATAAGCCCGCTGGGCGCGCATTTCCTCGATCGAGCGGCGCGCGATGGCGGCACCATCGAAGCTGCGCGCATAGGTCAGCTCCAGCGCATAAGGCTGGTCGGCAGACCACACGCCTCCAGGCGACCACAAGGTGGCGTCATAAATGCGCAGACCGAAGAAACGCAGGGTTCCGCTGCCGACCGCCTCGAAGCTGGGCAGGTACGGCAGCGGACCGGCGTGCAGCGCGGTCGCTGCAAGCAGGCAGGCTGCTGCGAGCGCTGTCTTAAGCCGCGTGCTCAAGGCGGAATTGTGCGACATCGACCGAACCGGCGTGGAAGCCGGCCTCGCAGTAAGACAGATAGAAATGCCAGAGGCGCAGGAAGCGCTCGTCGAATCCCTGCTTGCGCACGGCGTCGATCTGTTGGTGGAAGCTGAGCCGCCATCGCTTCAGGGTTTCAGCGTAATCGAGACCGAAGCTTTCCTGCCGGGTGACGGTGAGCCCGGCGCGCGCCGCTTCCTCAGTAAAGCGCGATGGGGAGGGCAGCATGCCGCCGGGAAACACATACCGCTGGATGAAGTCGGCGCCACTGCGATAGCGTTCGAACAAGGCATCGTCGATGAGGATGGTTTGAACGACTGCACGGCCACCGCGCTTGAGGCTGCGCTTCAAGGTGTCGAAGTAGGTCGGCCAGTAGGCCTCGCCCACTGCCTCGAACATCTCGATCGACACGATGCCGTCGTACTGTTGCGTTTCCTCGCGGTAATCCTGAAATGCGAACTGACAGCTGTCGGAGAGTTGCGCCTCGGCAATACGCTTGCGCGCATGGTCGAGCTGTTCCTGCGACAGGGTGATGCCACGCACCTGGTGTCCTGCCTTGCGTGCGGCGTGTTCGGCAAATCCGCCCCAGCCGCAGCCGATTTCCAGCAGCGACTGGCCATCCGGCATGTCGAGCAGATCAAGCATGCGCTGGTATTTTCGGGTTTGCGCTTCCTGCAGCGACAGCGAGGTGTCGCCGTCGAAGCGCGCGCTGGAATACGTCATCGAGGGGTCGAGCCACAGCGCGTAAAAATCGTTGCCGAGATCGTAGTGGCTGGCGATGTTGCGGCGCGATCCCCTCATCGTGTTGGTGTTCAGCAGATGACGCAGGCGGTTGTACAGACGCCCCCACCAGCGGCCATAGACGGCACGCTCGAGTGCGTTGCGATTGTTGGCCAGCAGGGTCAATACGCCTGTGAGGTCGGCGGTGTGCCAGGTCCCTTTGATATAGCCTTCGGCAAAGCCGATGTCGCCCTTGCTCAGCACCTCACGAAACGCGCTCCATTGGTCGAACTCGAGATAGGCATCCGGGGTGCCGTGGCCGACCGTGAGTTGCATGCCGTTGGGCAATTCCAGGTGCAGGCATCCGTGTTCGATTTCCTGCAGCAGATGGATCACCTGACGGGCGTACCAGGGAGTGTTGTTGCGTTGCAGGGCGGTGCTCAGGCTGGCGGTATTCATTCGGTGACCTCGTTCAGTGGCAACTGGGGTTTGCGGAAAAATGGCACGCGTTTGATCAGCAGCCGTAGTGCCTGCAGGTGGATGCGCGCGATCACGCCCCAGGTCATCAGCGGGTAGCGGAAAAATGCACGAAGACAGGCACGTGGCGTCAGCGGCTGCAGTCTGCCCATCCAGGCAGTGCGTAGCGACTCGCCTGAGCCGGTGGCGTAATCGACCCGCGCGCGGAAAATGCCGTCGTGCTGTTGAAAGTGAAAGGTATAGTCGCCGCGTACCGGAAAAAAGGGCGAGACATGAAACACCTTCTCCGCGTGCAGCGTGGCATTGGGGTCGTTCGTTCGCAGCAGGTAGACGTGGCGTTCGCCGAAGGTGTTGTTGACCTCGGCCAGCACCGCCACCAGTTCGCCATTAGCGCGATGACAATGCCAGAAGCTCACCGGCTTGAAGGCATAGCCGAGCACGCGCGGAAACGTGGTGAGCCAGATCGCGCCGTCGGCGGCAAGGCCGTGTTCCTTCAGCAGGCTGCGTGCCCAGGCCAGGCTGTCGCCACCGTCGCCGTGGTCACGCTCATGAAAGCTCAGCAGGTTGAACCGGTTGCGCGAGAACCAGCGCGACTCGACCTGCGCCAGATCGTGCACCGGCAGGCGTACGAAATAGACCGGGTAATCGAAGCGATGCGTGACCGGCTGCTGTCGTACATGCATGACGCGGCCAAAGCCGATTAGCGCGGATGAACTGGAATCATGCGGCATGGGCGAGCCCCTTCCAGGGCGTGGCGACATCAAGCTGGTGCGCCACCCGCAGCGCGGAGGCAAGGCCGTCCTCGTGGAAGCCGTAGCCGAGCCAGGCGCCAGCCAGCCAGATGCCGTCGCGGCCATTGGCTACCGCAATCTGGCGCTGGATGCCGACGGCATGGCGGCTGAACACCGGGTGGCTGTAATGAAATTCGCCATGCACCCTTGCCGGATCGGGTTCCTGCAGCGGATTGAGCGAAACAATCACCGGCGTATCGGTGGGCAGCGGTTGCAGGCGGTTGATCAGGTAATGCACCGCGACCGGCCGGTCGCTCAGCTTGCTGTGGCCCGACTGGTAGTTCCACGCCGCCCACAGGTTCTTGCGGCGCGGCAGCATGCTGGCATCGCTGTGCAGGACGGCGCGGTTCTGCTGGTAGGGCAGATGCCGCAACAGATGGGATCGGGTCGGATAGTGGTGCGCCAGGATGCCGCGCGACTGGTCGCTGTGGCAGGCCAGCACCACCTGGTCGTACAGCCCCGACACGCTGCCGCTCACCAATTCGACCTTGTCGCCGCGCGGGCGCAGCGACTCCACCGGCTGACCGAGATGAATCTCGCCGATACCGGCTGCCAGTTTCTTTACATACTCGCGCCCACCGCCCTTGACGGTGCGCCACTGCGGCCGGTTCGTCACCTGCAGCAGGCCATGGTTGTGGCAGAAGGTGACGAAGGACGACAGCGGAAATTCCAGCATCTGCGCAGCCGGGCACGACCAGATCGCGGCCGCCATCGGCAGCAGATACCACTCGATGAAAGGCTTGCCGTAGCCGCGCGCCTTGAGGTAATCGCCCAGCGCCATGCTGCTGGCGAGCGCGGGTTCGCGCACCGCTTCGCGGTTGAAGCGCAGGATGTCGCGCAGCATGTGCCAGAAGGCTGGCCGCGCGAGATTGGTTCGCTGGCCGAACACGGTGCCGAGCGAGGTGCCGGCCCACTCCAGATCGGGCTGGTCGAGCCGCACGCTGAACGACATCTCGCTGGCGACGCTTTCCACGCCCAGGGTGTCGAACAGCCGGGTGAGTTCGGGATAGGTGCGATGGTTGAACACCAGAAACCCGGTATCGACCGGGAAGGTCTGGCCGTCCAGCGTGACGTCCACCGTGTGGGTGTGGCCGCCGAGACGGTTCTCCGCCTCGAACAGCGCGACCTGGTGGTGCTGGCTCAGCAGCCAGGCGGCCGACAGGCCCGATATCCCTGATCCGACGACAGCAACGCGCATTTTATTCTCCTGTCTGGGCGAGCTTGGCCGCGCCCG
This sequence comes from uncultured Thiobacillus sp., assembly GCA_964533095.1. GTDB lineage: Bacteria > Pseudomonadota > Gammaproteobacteria > Burkholderiales > Thiobacillaceae > Thiobacillus. The sequence goes on from CAZHKS010000001.1 coordinate 53,011, forward strand.
GGTTGGCCTTGAGCAGGGACTCGATGGCCTGCACCATGTCCTTCGATTGCGGATCGACGTGGCTGGCGAACGACAGCGCGCGCGTGCCGCTGCGATCGATCAGGTATTTGTGGAAATTCCATTGCGGCCGCTCGCCGGTGGTCTTGGCCAGCGCTTCGTGCAGCGGGTTGGCATTGGCTGCTGTCACGCCGGTCTTGGCGAACAGCGGGAAATCGACCTGGTAACCGACCCCACAGAAGTTCTTGATGCTGGCGTTGCTGCCCGGCTCCTGCCCGCCAAAGTCGTTGGCCGGCAGCCCCAGCACCACCAGGCCCCGTGGCCCGTATCGGTCGGACAACGCCTGCAGGCCCTTGTACTGGCCGGTGTATCCGCACTGGCTGGCGGTGTTGACAACCAGCACCACCTTGCCGGCATACGTGCACAGGCTGCGGGTTTTGCCGTCGATATCCGTGAGGCTGAAGTTGAGCAGCGGTGGGCAGGCGGGCGCTGCGTTCACGCTGGCTGCAAATAGCAGTGTTGCCGCAAAAAGGATGGGATTCATGTGCGGATCACCTTGTGGTCAGGACAGGGGGTCGAGCCGGTGCGCGGGTCGGGCAGAGGAGGACGCGATGCGGCCAACGCGTGATAGAACCAGTACTCGGCCGGCACGTTTGCAGCAGGGGCGGTGCAAGCCGTTTGCGGCGATGGCGGGGTGTGGGCAACCGGCGCCGGTTCGCTGGTCGCCGACTCGCTGATCAGCAACACCGCAGCCAATCCGGCTAACGAGACGAGTAATTGAGAGGTTGGCCGCATTTTGTCTTGGTCAAAAGATGGACATATGCTTAAATTAGGCTAATAATTTGCATGTGTCAATTATTTGTCCAGGACAAAACATGATTTCTGAAGATTCGCCATTCGTCCCGGGACTGCCGATTGCATCGGTTGAGCGCGAAACCGGCTTGTCCAAGGACACTTTGCGCGTATGGGAACGGCGTTATGGCTTTCCGACCCCCGAGCGGGATGCGAATGGCGAGCGTCTGTATGCGCCGACGCAGGTGCAACGACTGACGCAAATCAGGCGTTTGATGGATCGCGGGTACCGTCCTGGCAAGCTCCTGGCGCTGGATGATGCAGCCCTGGTCGCGCTAGACGAAGCCCGTCCGAGTGCATTGGCCGCTTCCGGCGCACCCCAGCTCGATACCTGGATGCATCTGGTCAAAACCCACGACAGCGAAGCCCTGCAGCGGCAGTTTCATCGTGAGATGGCCAAGCGGGGTTTGCCGGGTTTTGTCCAGGACATTGTCGCGCCGCTGATTACCCGCGTGGGAGAGGCCTGGTCACGCAATGAACTCGGCATATTCGAGGAACATCTGTTCTCGCAGCATCTGAAAAAAATGTTCCGTGCCGTGCTGGCCGATATGTCGCCGCAACAGGGCAGCCCGCGTGCGCTGCTCACTACCTTGTCGGGCGAGGAACACACATTGGGGCTGCTGATGGTGGAGGCCCTGATGGCGGTGGAAGACGTCAGCCCGGTGCTGCTGGGCCCGCAAACCCCCATCGACGAAATCGTGCGCGCTGCGCAACTCAAACAGGTCGATGCCGTATGCCTGTCGTTCAGCAGCGCCTATTCGCCCACCCTTTCGGCGCAGGGATTGCGTGACCTGCGGCAGATGCTGCCCGCAGGCATCGAGCTGTGGGCAGGTGGCTACGGCGTCAAGGCAATCCGCAAACCCGTCGATGGGGTCTGTCTGATGCCCGAGTTCCAGGACTTGTATGAGTGCCTCGCAAGATGGCGGACCGAACACGGCTGCAAACCCGTTCCAACCAGCGTGATCAGCTTGCCGGCAACCCCAAAATGACCTTGCTACCTGTGTCGAGCGCGCTGTTTGCCGAGGCGTTGGTGGCAACTGCGGCGGCAACCGCAGCGCGAAGACGCGACATTGCAGCGCCTGTTGGCTCGGGCAGGCGCACCGGGGTTTGATCGGCAGGCATTCGTGACAACGCCGCATACCCGCGCCCCGTAACTACCAGCCAGACCAGGAGAACGTTCTGGTCGATTGCATGACGCGAAACACCTCATCAACCTTGAGAAAGCATCCATGAAAACACTGTTACTGATTGCCCATGGCAGCCGTCGCGCAGCATCCAACGACGAGGTTCGTCTACTGGCCCAGCGCCTGGATGCCATCCATGCACCTGGCTTTTCCGGAGTGGAAACCGCTTTTCTGGAATTGGCGCAACCATCCATTCACGAAGGCTTGGCCGCCTGTCTGGCCAAGGGTGCGTCCGAGATAGTGGTGTTCCCCTATTTTCTGGCCTCCGGAACCCATGTGGTGAACGATATCCCGGAAGCCATTCAGGCGTTTCAGGCAGCTCATCCCCAGGTCAAGATCAGCCTGACCCGGCACCTTGGGGATTCCGATTTGCTGCCACAAGCCATTTTGCAAGTAGCCAGCGCATCCTGAATCGCGCTTCGCCTTCTGTTAGCGGGTTCGTTCTGGCGTTAGACAGCGCAGTCGGATGCCTTTTTGAATCGGCCGGATTCTGTGGAAAAACGCCCTGGAGGTGGCGAGCATCAGGGTTTTGAGGGTGTTCAAGCAAACCATCAACCAATTGACGATCGTTGAATGCAGGCAATTCTGATGGGCCTGATTTTCAGGAAGGCGCTACAGCCAAGGTCACGCAGAGGTGGAGTTCAAGTGACTTTCCACGCCACCGTCGCCATCTCCCTTCCCTGCGCCGTTCGCGCCAGATCGTCGATTCCAGCCCGGCTCCGGCCGCCGCCTAGGCGGCTTCGTCTCAAGCGCCGCTTTGTGGAGGAAACCGGGACGGGTTCAGTTCTTTCCCAGGCCGTGCTGCTTGAGCTTGCGGTACAGCGTGCGCTCGGTGACGCCAAGCGCGGCGGCGACGCGGGCGCGATGACCCTGGTGCGTGTCGAGCAGGGATTGCAGGTGTGTGCGTTCCATGTCGCGCAGCGAGACGCTGGCAGGGGCGGGGTGCGCGTGTGCGGCGCGCGGCGGCGAAGGCAGCCGCAGGTCGGCCGCGCGGATCGTGCCGTCGCGGCAGCTGAGCGCAGCATGCTGCAGGAGGTTGCGCAGCTCGCGCACGTTGCCGGGGAAGTCGTAGGCCTGCAGCGCCGACACGGCTTCGGGCGCGAGGCGGCAGGGGCTTTGTCCACCGGTCAGCCGCTTCAATAGAAAGGCCGCCAGCGCGGGCAGGTCGGCGGCGCGTTCGCGCAGCGGCGGCAGCGTCACATCGATGCCGGCCAGGCGGTAATACAGGTCGAGCCGGAAGCGTTTCGCATCGACCTCGTCGAGCAGCTTGCGGTTGGTGGCGGATACCACGCGCACATTGGCGGTCAGCGTCCGGGTGCCGCCCACGCGGCGGAATTCGCCGGTTTCCAGGACGCGCAGCAGCTTGGATTGCAGGGCGAGCGGAATCTCGCCGACTTCATCGAGAAACAGGGTGCCGCCGTCGGCCAGTTCGAACAGCCCCTTTTTCAGGCCGCTGCTGCCGGAAAAGGCGCCGCGCTCGTGGCCGAACAGCTCGCTCTCGAACAGGCTTTCCGGCACCGCCGCGCAATTGATGACGATGAAGGCTGCGCCCGCTCGATTCGAGCGCGCATGGATGAAACGCGCGGCAAGCTCCTTGCCGACGCCGCTTTCTCCATACAGCAGGATCGAGGCCTCGCTCTCGGCCACGCGCGCGAGATTGTCGACGCAGGCGAGGAAGGCGGGCGACTGCCCCACCATTTGCATGGCGTCGCACTCGCTTCCCGTCTCGGCCTCCAGGGGAAACAGCTGCTCGCCCAGATAGAGTTCGCCCTTCGATCCGCGCAGCCGGTGCCCGCGGATGCGGGTGCGCTCGGGCTGGTCGTCGGCATGGAAGTGGGTGTGCAGCACCTCGACCGCTTTGCCCTGAACGAACAGCGCCTGATGCGGACAATGTTCGCCGTTTTCATGGCAGGGGCGTGGTGAATGGTGGGAAACTGCGTGGCAGCGTTGTCCGACGATGGCCTCGGGCGTGATTCCGTAGCTGTCGCAGTAGCGCTGATTGGCGGCAACGATGTGGTAGGTGCGGTCAATCACCACAAACGGCTGGTCGTGCGTATCGATCAGGCTTTGAAGGTCGATGTCCATGGGTGACGATCCTGTCATGACAGGCACGAAAAGTGACATGTCATGCGCGCCATGTCAAATCCGTGGAGGTCGCGGCGGCCCGCGTGAACAGGGAGGTCACGCGGTGGCATGTCTGTTGCTTCACAAGCGGCTACATCAACAGAGAGGCAGAACATGGCACATATCGTTATTCTGGGTGCAGGCGTGGGTGGCATGACCATGGCCTATGAAATGCGCGAATCGGCGAGGGCGGAAGACAAGGTCACGGTGATCTCGAACCTGCCGTATTTCCAGTTCACGCCGTCCAATCCCTGGGTCGCGGTGAACTGGCGCAAGCGCGACGACGTCACGATTCCTGCCGCACCGTATCTGAACAAGAAGAACATCGACTTCATCGCGGTCGGCGCGGCCCGCGTGCATCCCGAGAAAAATCAGCTGGAACTCACCGACGGCCAGATCGTGGACTATGACTTCCTCGTCATCGCGACCGGACCCAAGCTGGCCTTCGACGAGGTGCCGGGGCTGGGGCCGGAAGGCCATACCCAGTCGGTCTGCCAGGTCGAGCACGCCGTGTCCGCGGGCCGCGCGTGGGAAGAGTTCGTGCAGAAACCGGGCCCCGTGGTGGTGGGCGCGGTGCAGGGCGCTTCGTGCTACGGCCCGGCCTACGAGTTCGCCATGATCATGGACACCGACCTGCGCAAGCGCAAGATTCGCGACAAGGTGCCGATGACCTACGTCACCGCCGAGCCCTACATCGGCCACCTGGGACTGGGAGGCGTCGGCGACTCCAAGGGCATGATGGAATCCGTCATGCGCGATCGCCACATCAAGTGGATCTGCAACGCCAAGGTCACCAAGGTCGAGGCAGGCAAGATGTTTGTCGCCGAGCACAATGAAAAAGGCGAGGTCATCAAGGAACATGAACTGCCGTTCGCCTATTCCATGATGCTGCCGGCATTCAAGGGCATCGATGCGGTATTCGGCATCGAGGGGCTGACCAACCCGCGCGGCTTCATCGTCATCGACCCCTACCAGCGCAACCCCAAGTTCCCGAACATCTACTCGGTCGGCGTGTGTGTCGCCATCCCGCCGGTCGAAGCCACACCGGTTCCGACCGGAACGCCCAAGACCGGCTACATGATCGAGTCCATGGTCACTGCCACGGCACACAATATCCGTTCGGTGCTCGACGGCCGCGAGCCCACCGAGAAGGCCAGCTGGAATGCCATCTGCCTGGCGGACTTCGGCGATACCGGTGCCGCCTTCGTGGCACTGCCGCAGATCCCGCCGCGCAACGTCAACTGGTTCAAGGAAGGCAAGTGGGTGCACCTGGCCAAGGTCGCGTTCGAGAAATACTTCATGCGCAAGATGAAAAAGGGCTCGACCGAACCGCTGTATGAGAAGTATGTGCTGGGCCTGATGGGGATCAAGAAGCTCAAGTGATGCGCTGGCGCCGTGCCGGGGGTCTGGCCGGACCCGGTGCGGAGGCCGGAGTGGCGCTGTAAAAGACAAAAAGTGTCTGCCAGACACCCGGCGTGTGGGTGGGCCTGGCGGGCGATAAATACACCGTCCAGGCGGATTCTTCAGGATTCGCCTGGCCTAATAAAGGAGTTGTGCCGAGCCTGGCTCCGTTGTCCGGATGCCGGGCATTCATATGTCCTATCCGGAGGAGACAGAAATGGAAAAGAACAACAGCAGGCGTGATTTCATGAAAATGGGCGGCGTCATGCTCGCCGCAGGCGCCGCGGGCCTTGCCGGCACGTCCCGATCTGCCCTGGCCAGCAGTACGCCGGCGGTTGCCCGCGGCACGATGGCCGCACTTCCAAAAGCCAAGGGTCCGCGCCTGGTCATCGTCGGCGGCGGCACCTCCGGTCTGACCATCGCCAAATACGCCAAGAAGGAATACCCGAAGTTCGACGTGGTCCTGGTGGAAAAGCGCGACATGTATTCGTCGTGTTTTTCCAGCAACCTGTGGTACGCCGGCCTCATCAACCTGGAGTTCCTGGCCGACCACAGTTTCCTGGACGCCGCCGTCAACAACAACTACATCTACTTCAACGCGACGGTTACCGGCCTGGATCGTTCCAGCCATACCCTGGTCACCAGTGAAGGCGACATCCACTACGATTTCCTGGTCCTGGCCCCCGGCATTTCCTATGACTACGGCAAGATCGGGGTGAACGACGTGGAGACGATGACCGCCCTGCGCCAGACTTATCCCGGCGGCTTCATCTCGCCCACCGAGCACGTCACCCTCCACCGCAAGGTCAAGGAATTCGAAGGCGGCATATTCGTGCAGACCGTGCCTTCCGGAAATTACCGCTGCCTGCCCGGCCCTTACGAGCGCGCCTGTCTGCTGGCCTCCACCTTCAAGCAGAACAAGATCAAGGGCAAGGTGCTGGTGCTGGACGCCAATCCGGAAATCACCATCAAGAAGGACGGCTTCCATGCGGCCTTCAACGAACTGTACAAGGACTACATCGAGTGGCTTCCGTCCAAGGGGGTGACCGGTGTGGACGTCGAAAAGCGGATCATCAAGACCGAATTCGACGAGTACAACTTCGACGACGCGGCCATCTATGCCAACGTACGCGGCTCCACGCTGATCGAGCAGCTCGGCCTGATGGCGCCGTCGAGCAAGAGCAACCAGAAGGAAGCCAACATCGACACACGCTTCTACAACATCATCGGCGACCCGCATGTCTATGTCACCGGCGACTCGCGGCCGCATCCCTATTCCAAGAGCGCCAACACCTCCAACACCGAAGGCCACTTCATCGCCAAGGTGCTGGCGGCGCGCGCCCAGGGCAAGGAAATCGCCTGGACCAGTCCGCGCACCATCTGCTACTCGATGGTGAATGCCCATCCGATGGAAGCCATCAGCGTCGATGCCGGTTACGACTACAGCACCGAGAAGGACATCATCACCGGCTTCTCCAAGGACACCAAGACCTTCGAGAACCGTGATGCCGCCAAGGGCCAGGCCACCCTGGAATGGGCGCGCGGCATATACCGCGACATGTTCAACGCCTGACCCGTCATGCCGGGCCATCGGTAACCGATACAGCCGCCCTCCGGGGCGGTTTTTCCTGCGGGAGAACACAGCAAGATGGACAGACGAGGATTCGTGAAAGTGTGCGCGGGCAGCGCGGCGATGGCCTTGGCCAACTGGGACAGGACGGCTGTCGCCGCCGATTTCGAGGCGTTTCCCGCCGCCAGGCTGACCGATCAATCCGGCGCTCCGCTCAAGGGCGCGGACATTCCAACCAATGAGGCGCTGGTGTTTTCCTACCCGCTTGCGGGGGTGCCCTGTTTTCTGATCAACCTGGGCGAACGGCCCGGTCTGTCGAATGCCGCCCTGAAAAATGAAGAGGGCGATTATCAATGGCCAGGCGGTGTCGGGCCCAGGGGGCGGCTGGTGGCCTTCGTGGCCATCTGCACCCACCAGATGAGCTACCCGCAACCCAAAATATCCTACCTGCGGTATGCCGCCGGCGGCAGCGAACTGGCGGGCGGACCCGGCAGGATCGTGTGCTGCGCCCACGGAAGCGTGTACGACCCCGCCGCAGGCGCCAGGGTCGTGGTGGGCCCTGCGCCCATGCCCCTGTTGCCCGTCCGGCTGGCCTACGATCCGGCCAGCGATGAATTGTCCGCCGACGGCATGATGGGCATGGCGTTCATCAAACGCTTCTTCAAGACCTACAAGGCCGATCTCAACGCCCGCTTCGGGCCCGGCGGTTATCGCCAGGAAGTCGGCGGGACCACCGCCTGCATCCCGATCAGCCAATACAGCGGGATGGTGCCCGCCTGCTGAGGCAGGGCCGTCCGTGGCCTCCTGCCTGTTCCTCGTCCCATCCGGAAACCCGCCCTGATTTGAGCGGGAGGGGATGAGAAGGCCCGCCATCCGTGCGGGCTTTTTTTTACGGGGCCGATCGCGGGCTTTCCCGCATCCTCGATCTGGGCGAAAATTGCGGACTTTGCTGCCCCGGCGGGAATGCGCAGCTCGCACGTCAAGAGGATACCGGCACCATGCTGCTAATGATCGACAACTACGACAGCTTCACCTACAACCTGGTGCAGTATTTCGGCGAGCTGGGCGAGGACGTCAAGGTCATCCGCAACGACGAAATCGACCTCGCCGGCATCGCTGCGCTGCAACCCGACCACATCGTCGTCTCGCCCGGCCCCTGCACGCCGAATGAAGCAGGCGTGTCGGTGCCGCTGATCAGGGAATTTTCCGGCAGGATTCCCATCCTGGGCGTCTGCCTCGGCCACCAGAGCATCGGCCAGGCATTCGGCGGGAAGATCATCCGTGCCAGGGAACTGATGCACGGCAAAACCTCGATGATCCATCACCTGGACGTGGGCGTGTTCAAGGGCCTGCCGAATCCCTTCCGCGCGACGCGCTATCACTCGCTGGTGATCGAGCGCGAAACGCTGCCGGACTGCCTCGACATCACCGCGTGGACCGACGATGGCGAAATCATGGGGGTGCGCCACAAGACGCTGGCGGTCGAGGGGGTGCAGTTCCATCCCGAATCCATTCTCACAGAGCACGGCCACACCATGCTGGCGAACTTCCTGAAAGGAACGCGATGATCACGCCGCAGCAGGCGCTGGCCAGGCTGGTCGAGCAGCGCGAAATCTTCCACGACGAGATGCTCTCGCTGATGCGCCAGATCATGCGCGGCGAACTCACGCCGGTGCAGATCGCCGGCATCATCACGGGCCTCAGGGTAAAGAAGGAAACCGTCGGCGAGATCGCCGCCGCCGCACAGGTGATGCGCGAATTCGCCGCCCAGGTGCCGGCGCAGAACAGCGCGAATCTGGTCGACACCTGCGGCACCGGGGGCGACGCGGCGCACACCTTCAATATTTCCACGACGGCGGCCTTCGTCGCCGCCGCTGCCGGCGCGCGGGTCGCCAAACATGGCGGGCGTTCGGTGTCGTCAACCAGCGGCAGTGCCGACGTGCTCGAGGCGCTGGGCGTGAACCTCAATCTCACGCCCGAACTGGTGGCCGAGAGCATCGATGCCATCGGCATCGGTTTCATGTTCGCGCCGAATTTCCATGGCGCCATGAAGCACGCCGCACCGGTACGGCGCGAACTGGGCGTGCGCACGCTGTTCAACATCCTCGGCCCGCTCACCAACCCCGCCGGCGCGCCGCACCAGTTGCTGGGGGTGTTCCACCCCGACCTGGTCGGCATCCTGGTGCGCGTGCTGCAGCGCCTGGGCAGCCGCCACGTCATGGTCGTGCACGGTTCCGACGGCATGGACGAGATCACCCTGAGTGGCGAGACCCTGATCGGCGAGCTGAAGGATGGAGAAGTCAGCGAATACACCATCCGTCCGGGCGAGTTCGGGTTGGAGACCCGTAGCAGCGAGGTGCTGAAGGTGTGGGACGCGACACAGGCAAAGGACATGCTGCTGTCCGTGCTCGACGGGCTGCCGGGGCCGGCGTGCGACATCGTGTTGCTCAATGCCGGTGCTGCCATCTATGTGGCCGACCGTGCCGCCACGCTGGGCGAAGGTATCGAAGTGGCGCGCGAGGTCATCCGCAGCGGCGCCGCGCGCGAGAAACTGCGGCAGTTGGTGGCGTTCTCCCAACGCGCCACGGGGATCTAGACGCAATGTCCGACATCCTCGAAAAGATCCTCGCCACCAAGCGTACCGAAATCGCCGCCGGACTTTCCGGCGTGCCGCTCGCCGAGATGCGGGCGCGTGCCGAGGCTGCTGCGCCGCCGCGCGACTTCGTCGGCGCCCTGCGCGCGAAGCTTGCGGCCGGCCGGCCGGCGGTGATCGCCGAAATCAAGAAGGCCAGTCCGTCCAAGGGCGTGATCCGGCCCGATTTCAGGCCGGCCGAGATCGCGGCCAGTTACGAGCAGGGCGGCGCCGCGTGCCTGTCGGTGCTGACCGACCGCGACTATTTCCAGGGCAGTCCCGAGTACCTGAAGGCCGCGCGCGCCGCGTGTGCGCTGCCGGTGCTGCGCAAGGATTTCATCGTCGACCCCTACCAGGTCTATGAAGCGCGAGCGATGGGGGCGGACTGCATCCTGCTGATCGTCGCCGCGCTGGAACTGCCCGCGATGCAGGCGCTGGAAGCGCTGGCGGTCGAACTGGGGATGGCGGTGCTGGTGGAGTCGCACAACGCCGAAGAGCTCGACGCTGCGCTGCAACTGAAAACGCCGCTGCAGGGCATCAACAACCGCAACCTGCGTACCTTCGAGGTGAGCCTCGACACCACGCTGGCGCTGCTGCCCAAAATCGGCAACGACCGCATCGTCATCACCGAGTCCGGCATCCTCGCGCCGGCCGACGTCGCGACCATGCGCAGCCATGCAGTCAACGGCTTCCTGGTCGGCGAGGCCTTCATGCGCGCGGCTGACCCGGGCGCCGAACTGGCGCGGTTGTTTTCTGCTTAGTGGTTTTCCAATGGCTGGGTATTTCGCCTGACTGCTGACCGTTGGCCGGGGGTAGCCCGGCAGCTAGTCACTTTTCTTGTCTCGCCAAGAAAAGTAACCAAAAGAAGGCGACCCCGACATCCCCGAATTCCCGAAGATCAAGCGCGCCGGGTGGGCGGCAAAGAACTCGCCCCGCCTTGTTGTTTTGATTTTGTTTTTTGTGGGCGGGGCTCAAACACCTTTGCCGCTGATCCACCCGCCACACTTGATCTTCGGCGGGTCTGTAAGGGGAGGAAAGTCAAAACCAGTTTGGCGCTATACGACCGCCGCGACCGGACCAATTGCTCGCGGTGGGGCTCAACTCGGGTGCGTCCTCACTCAAGCACACAAACCGCCCCGTCATCACCACACTGGTTTTGAGTTTCCCCCTCTCAGTCCCGCCGGAAATTGAGCCTGCCGGGCGGATCAGCGGCAAAGGTGTCTGAGCCCCGCCACCTTCGAAATACAAACAAAGTGGGGGCGAGTTCTTTGCCGCCCGTTCGGCAGGTTCGATTTCCGGGGTTTCGGGGATGTCGGGGGCGCCTTTTCTTGGGTTACTTTCTTTTGGCGAGACAAAAGAAAGTGACTTGCAGCCGGGCAACCCCCGGCCAACGAAACTCAAACTGAGGAAGAACCTAGACTTCACTGTGGCCGGCAGATAAACCGTTTACTTCTTCCCCCCAAACAAACTCCCCAACACCCCCCGAATAATCGACCGCCCGACCTGGCTGCCGATGGAACGGGCAGCGGATTTCGCCATCGCCTCGACCGCGCTTTCGCGTCGTCCGCCGCGTCCGCCCAGAAGATCGCCCAGCACGCCTCCGAGGCCGCCGCCTGCTGCGGACTGGGCGGCGGTCTTTTTGGCTTCCTGGGCCTGCGCGGCCGCCTGGGCCGACTGTTCCGCGCGCGCCTTCAGCGTTTCGTAGGCGGATTCGCGATCGATGGTCTTGTCGTAGACGCCCGCGACCAGCGAGGACTGGATCAGCTGTGCGCGTTGGGCGTCGGTGATGGGGCCGATCTGGCCTTGCGGCGGGACGATGAAGGCGCGCTCGACCACGCCGGGGCGACCCTTCGCGTCGAGCAGCGACACCAGCGCCTCGCCTACGCCAAGTTCGGTGATGGCGGCGGCTTCGTCCAGCGCCGGGTTGTCGCGCATGGTCTCGGCGGCGGCCTTCACGGCCTTCTGGTCGCGCGGCGAGAAGGCGCGCAGCGCATGCTGGACGCGGTTGCCGAGCTGCGACAGCACCTTGTCGGGCACGTCCGCCGGATTCTGGGTGACGAAATACACGCCGACGCCCTTGGAGCGGATCAGCCGCACCACCTGCTCGATCTTTTCGACCAGCGCGTCGGGCGCGTCGTTGAACAGGAGGTGGGCCTCGTCGAAGAAGAACACCAGCTTCGGCTTGTCGAGGTCGCCGGCTTCGGGCAGGTTCTCGAACAGTTCGGACAGCAGCCACAGCAGCAGCGTGGCGTAGAGCTTGGGCGACTGCATCAGCTTGTCGGCCGACAAAATGTTGATGACGCCGCGCCCGCGGTCGGTCTGGATCAGGTCGGCGATGTTCAGCATCGGCTCGCCGAAAATCTGCTCGCCGCCCTGCGATTCGAGCGCCAGCAGGCCGCGCTGGATGGCGCCGATCGAGGCGGACGAGACATTGCCGTATTCGGTGGTGAACTGCTTGGCGTTCTCGCCGACGAAGGCAAGCATCGCGCGCAGATCCTTCAGGTCGAGCAGCAGCAGGCCGTTGTCGTCGGCCACCTTGAACACCAGATTGAGCACCCCGTTCTGGGTGTCGTTGAGGTCCAGCATGCGCCCCAGCAGCAGCGGCCCCATGTCGGATACGGTGGCGCGCACCGGATGGCCGCTTGTGCCGAACGGATCCCACAGGGTGACCGGATGGCCCTGGTAGGCAAAGCCTTCGAGCTTGAGCGATTCGACCCGCTCGGCCACCTTGGTGTTGCCGCCGCCGGGCTGTGACACGCCCGACAGGTCGCTCTTCACGTCGGACATGAAACAGGGCACGCCGATGCTGGAAAAGTGTTCGGCCAGCGTCTGCAGCGTGACGGTCTTGCCGGTGCCGGTGGCGCCCGTGATGAGGCCATGGCGGTTGGCCATCTGCGGCAGCAGGACAAGGTCGGCGGTGGCGTTGCGGGCGACGAGCAGCGGTTCGGTCATGGTGGAGTCCCGGGTTCTGGATACAGGAATTCTAGCGAGTTCGGCGGCGATACGTGCCGGGCGAAGAATAGAAGCGAACGCTAATGTTCCGGGTATCATCGCGATATTGCGAAAACAGGGGGAAGTTTGTGTCAACGGAACAGCAGGTGCATGAAATCGTCATCGTGGGCGGCGGCGCGGGGGGACTGGAACTGGCCACCCGGCTGGGCGACAAGCTGGGCAACAAGAAGCGCGCGAATATCACGCTGATCGACGCCTCGCCTTCGCACCTGTGGAAACCTTTGCTGTACGAAGTTGCGGCAGGAAGCCTCGATTCGTATGCCGAACGCCTGGAATATCTGGCGCAGGGACACTGGCACCATTTCACGTTCCGCCTCGGCCGCATGGACGGCCTCGACCGCACGCGCCAGGAAGTCCGCGTCGCGCCCACGCTGGATGAGAGCGGCATCGAAATCATTCCGCGCCGCAGCTTTCGCTACGATACGCTGATCATCGCGGTCGGCTCGGTCGGCAACGACTTCGGCGTGCCCGGCGTGAAGGAACACTGCATCATGCTCGACACGCCCGAACAGGCGCGTGAATTCCATCGGCGTCATATCAACGCCTGCCTGCGCGCGAACACCCAGTCCGAGGCGGTCGCGCCCGGCCAGCTCACCGTCGGCATCGTCGGCGCCGGCGCCACCGGTGTCGAACTTGCTGCCGAACTGCACGACACCACGCGCGAATTGTCAGCCTACGGCATGGATCACATCGAGCCGGAGAAAAGCCTCAAGCTTCTGATCGTCGAGGCCTCCGACCGCATCCTGCCGGGGCTGCCGCCGCGCCTGTCGGCCGCTGCAGCCGAGCGCCTGGCCGAGCTGGGCGTCGAGATGCACGTGCGCGAGCGCATCGTCGAAGTGCGTGCTGACGGCATGGTCACCGCCGACGGCAAGCTCATCCCTGCCAGCATGATGGTATGGTCGGCCGGCATCAAGGCGCCCGATTTCCTCAAGGACATCGATGGCCTCGAGACCAACCGCATCAACCAGCTGGTGGTCCGTCCCACGCTGCAGACCACGCGCGACGACAACATCTTCGCTTTCGGCGACTGTGCGGCGTGCGCGATGCCGGACGGCAAGGGCTTCGTTCCGCCGCGCGCACAGGCCGCGCACCAGCAGGCATCGATGCTGGTGAAGTCGATCTGCCGCCGTTTCCGCGGCAAGTCACTGCCCGAGTATGTCTATCGCGATTACGGTTCGCTGGTCGCGCTGGGCCGTTTCTCCACGGTCGGCAACCTGATGGGCGGCCTCACCGGCGGCAGCATCATGATCGAAGGCGTGATCGCGCGCTTCGTCTACTGGTCGCTGCACAAGATGCACCAGATTGCGCTCCATGGCTGGTTCAAGACCTCGCTCACGACCTACGCCCACTTCATCAGCACGCCGACGCGGGCAAGGATCAAGCTGCACTAGCAGACGCCTGGTCGCCCCACAGCCAGGCCGCGCCGCGCACGCCGCTGGAATCGCCGTATTTCGGCGGCACCAGCCGGGTGTCGACGTGGTCGGAAAACACATAGCGCGGCCATAGCCGTGGCACGGTGTCGTACAGGCGGGCAATGTTCGAGAGTCCGCCACCGAGCACGATCACGTCCGGGTCGAGCTGGTTGATCACCCCCGCGAGCGCACGCGCCAGCCGCTCCTCGTAACGCGCCAGCGTGGCGCTGCAGGGACCGTAGCCCGCATTCGCCAGTTGCACGATTTCGTGCGCGGGCAGTTCCTCGCCGCCGTAGCGTACGTGGTCGGCGGCGAGTGCCGGACCCGACAGCCAGGTTTCGATGCAGCCCTTCTTGCCGCAATAGCAGGCCGGTGCGGCGTCGAGTTCGCGCGGGCTCGGCCATGGATGCAGGATGGCCTCGCCGGTGGCGGGGTGCTGGCCGGTGCCATTACGATCGGCCTGGGTATGGGCGAACTGGAAATAGGGCAGGGGCGAATGTCCCCATTCGCCGGCAATCGCGTTCGCCCCATTGAGCACATGGCCGCGCACGACCAGGCCGCCGCCGACGCCGGTGCCGAGGATCACGCCGAAGACCGTGTCCGCTCCGGCGGCGGCGCCGTCGACAGCCTCCGACAGGGCAAAGCAGTTGGCGTCGTTGGCCAGTCGTACTTCGCGGTTCAGGGCGCGTTCGAGGTCCTCCTGCAAGGGCTTGCCGTTGAGGCAGGTGGAGTTGCAGTTCTTCATGAGGCCACTGGCGGGCGAGATCGCGCCCGGGGTGCCGATGCCGATGCTGCCGTGCTGGCCCAGCTCACTTTCAGCCTGATGGACCAGCGCGGCGACGGCCGCCACCGTGGCCAGGTAATCGTTTTGCGGGGTCGGCACGCGGCGGCGCAGGATTTCACGTCCCTCGATATCCAGCGCGATGAGCTCGATCTTGGTGCCGCCGAGGTCGACGCCGAGGCGGAGCGAAGGGGCCGGAATGCTAGAATTGCGCATTATTTTTGCGTTGGAATCGACATGGCAGGACATTCGAAATGGGCCAACATCCAGCACCGCAAGGGTCGCCAGGATGCCAAGCGCGGCAAGATCTTCACCAAGCTTATCAAGGAAATCACCGTCGCCGCCAAAATGGGCGGCGGCGACCCCGCAATGAACCCGCGCCTGCGGCTCGCGATCGACAAGGGCAAGGCCGAGTCGATGCCGAAGGACAACATTGAAAACGCGATCAAGCGCGGCACCGGCCAGCTCGAGGGCGTGAACTACGAAGAGGTGCGCTACGAGGGCTACGGCATCGGCGGCGTCGCGGTGATGGTCGATTGCCTCACCGACAACAAGACGCGCACCGTCGCCGACGTGCGCCACGCGTTCACCAAGCACGGCGGCAACATGGGCACCGACGGCTGCGTCGCGTTCCAGTTCAAGCACTGCGGCCAGATCATCCTGGAGCCGGGGGCGAGCGAGGAAGCGGTGATGGAGACCGCGCTCGACGCCGGCGCCGACGACATCGTCCCCAACGAGGACGGCTCGATCGAGGTGCTGACCTCGCCCGATCCCAAGGCCTTCGAGGCGGTGAAGGAAGCGCTGGAAAAAGCCGGTTTCAAGCCGGCGGTCGCCGAGATCACCATGCGTCCGGAAGCCGAAACCGAACTGGCGGGCGATGACGCGGTGAAGATGCAGAAAATCCTGGACGCGCTCGAAAGCCTCGACGACGTGCAGGAGGTCTACACCAACGCCGTGCTGCCGGAGTAATCCAGCCATTGCGCATCCTCGGCATTGACCCCGGCCTGCGCCTCACCGGCTTCGGCGTGATCGAGCAGACCGGCCAGAAGCTGGCCTACGTGGCGAGTGGCGTGATCAAGAGCGGCGAGGGCAGCCTGCCGCAGCGGCTGGGGGTGCTGTTCGCCGGACTGAACGAGGTGATCGCCACCTACCAGCCCGATACCTGTGCAGTGGAAATCGTCTTCGTCAACGTCAACCCGCAGTCGACGCTGCTGCTCGGGCAGGCGCGCGGCGCCGCGATCTGCGCCGCCGTGTCGCACCAACTGATGGTGGCGGAATACACTGCGCTGCAGATCAAGCAGGCGGTGGTCGGCCACGGCAAGGCCGCCAAGGAGCAGGTGCAGGAAATGGTCAAGCGCCTGTTGAGCCTGCCGGTCGCGCCGACGGCCGATGCCGCCGACGCGCTCGCCTGTGCCATCACCCATGCGCACGGCAGCCGCCTGGGCACGCACTCCACCGCCGGCTACCGCGTCAAGGGCGGGCGCCTGGTATGAACCGCACCCAACTGCCGCGCGAGCCGTCGCGCGAGCGCCTGCTCAGTCCCGTGGTGCGCTACCTGCTGGCCACGCGTCCTGCCTTTCTCACGATCACGCTGGCAGGTTGCCTGCTGGGCATGGCCACGGCGGTTGAGGAAGGCGCGGCATTCAGCTGGGTGCGCGCAGCGGCCACGCTGCTGCTGGCCATGCTGGCGCATGCGGGCATCAATGTGCTCAACGATTATTGCGATCACCTGAACGGCAGCGATGCGCGCAATACCCAGCGCATCTATCCCTACACCGGCGGCAGCCGCTTCATCCAGAATGGTGTGCTGACGCCGCGCCAGGTACTGGGTTTTGCCGTGGCGCTGTTCGCAGCCACCATCGCCGGCGGGCTGTGGCTGCTCAGCGTGGCGGGCGCAGGACTGTTCTGGATCGGACTGGCCGGCCTCGTCATCGGTTGGGGCTACTCCGCGCCACCGCTGCGTCTGAACAGCCGCGGTGTCGGCGAGTTGTGCGTGGCGGCAGGCTTCCTGCTCGTCGTCGCCGGTGCGGACATCGTGCAGCGCGGAGTGCCCGCGTCCCTTCCCTGGCTGGCGGGTGCGCCGTATGCGCTGCTGGTCGCCAACCTGCTCTATCTCAACCAGTTTCCCGACCGCGCGGCCGACCGCGCCAGCGGCAAGCTGCACTGGGTGGCGCGGCTGCCGCCAGCCGCAGCCGCCAGAGGCTACGGCCTGATTCTTCTGCTGGCAGCGGCGGCCCTGTCGGGCGGCGTCTGGGTCGGCGCGCTGCCGTCCATGTCGCTGATCGCGCTGGCGGCGCTGCTTCCCGGCGTGATGGCGGCCCGCCAGCTGCAGCGTTTCGCCGCCATGCCGGAACGCCTTGCGCCGGCGATCAGGGCCACGCTGCTTTCGGCCCATGCTCAGCCGCTGCTGCTGGCGGCTATCCTGTTGAGTTCCGGAGGTCATTCATGAACGGTTGCGCCAAATGATAGGACGTATTTGCGGCACCCTCGCCGCCAAACAGCCGCCGCAGGTGCTGGTGGACGTGAGTGGCGTCGGCTACGAGGTCGACGTGCCGATGAGCACGTTCTACAACCTGCCCGCACTGGGCGAAAAGATCTGCCTGCTCACCCATCTGGCCATCCGCGAGGATGCGCACCTGCTGTATGGGTTCGGCAGCGAGATCGAGCGGGCGGCGTTTCGCGAACTGCTGAAGGTCTCCGGCATAGGTGCCAAGACGGCGCTCTCGGTGCTGTCGGGCCTGTCGGTCAACGATCTGTCGGCGGCGATCGCGGCGCAGGAGATCGGCCGCATCGTCAAGGTACCGGGCATCGGCAAGAAAACCGCCGAGCGCCTGCTGCTCGAACTGAAGGGCAAGCCGGTATTCGCCGGCGCGATCGCCGGCGCGGAACCGGCCGGTGTGTCGGACGATGTCCGGCAGGCCCTGCTGGCGCTGGGCTACAACGAGCGCGAGACCAGCGAGGCCCTGCGCCAGTTGCCGCCCGATCTGCCGGTGGGCGAGGCGATCCGGCAGGCGCTGCGGGGTTTGTCCAGGAACTGAGCGCCATGCCGGCCACCGCTCCCCTGCCGCGACCTTCAGCCTCCCTGCAGCGCCATCTGGCGTGGCTGCTGCTGGGCGTGGTCGGCATGTTCGGCGCGGGGATCGGGCTGAGCCTGTGGTTCAGCCTGGAGTCCAGTCGGGAAGACCAGCAGAAGTACATCCAGAGTGAAGCCGAGCAGACGCGTACCAGTCTGATTCGGCGGCTGGACTATTACCGCACGCTGCTCGACAGTTCGGCGCGTACCTCCGATCTGGCCGACCTCATGCAAACCGGCACTGACGGCGCGAAGCGCCAGTGGGTGCGCTCGCGCCACGAGTGGTTGCCCGAGATACTGGGGGTGGCGCTGATCGACCCGCACGGCGAAGTGATCGACGCGGCAGGGCCCTTGCACATCGGCCCGGAATGCCGACGGGATTTGAAGCGTGCCGGCGCGTTGACGGATGGACGCCTGCGGGTCCATCGCGGGGCCGCCCAGCAGCATGTCGACATGGTTTCGCCCGTACGCGATGCCCGAGGCAATGTGCTGGGGGGCATTTTTCTGAGCATACGCCTGACGCAGCTCCAGCGGGTGATCGATGATTCGGCCCAGCCGGGCCATGCCATCGCCCTCGTCGATGCAGGCGGGCAGCCGATCGTCAGCCGTGGCACGATATCCGGACAGCTGCGCGAAATCCGTCTGCCTGTGGGGGACGACTGGTCGCTCATCGTGCAAACCCCGGTGCAATGGCTGACGCGCAGCGGCGGGCGACAGGTGGTGGCGGGCCTGCTGACGCTGGGGGCCGTTCTGCTGGTGCTGATGGGCGGCATGGTGCGGCTGCGTCGCACCATGCTGCGCGACATCGGATCAACCGTGGACGCCCTGACCGCCCTGGCGCGGGATGAGCCGGTTCCCACGATCGTGCCGCACTACGTCGAGTTCGAGGCGGTGGCAGCCGACATCAATATGATTGCCCTGCATCTGCAGGAGCAGCGTGCGCGGCTGGAACACCTGAGCCTGACCGATCCGCTCACGGGGCTGCCGAACCGGCGTGCCTTCGAGACCCGTTTCCCGCAGGCACAGGGACTCGCCGAGCGGCGGCATCCTGTCGCCCTGGTCATGCTCGACATCGACTATTTCAAGGGGGTCAACGACCGCTATGGGCATGGCGTGGGCGACCAGGTCCTGCTTGCCCTGGCGCAATCGCTGAAGGCGCTGACCCGGCGTGCCGACCTGGCCGCCCGTCTGGCCGGGGACGAGTTTGCAGTGTTTCTGACGGGGCTCGACGCGGCGGGTGTGGATGCGTGGTACCAGCGCCTGAGCGATCATTTCAGGAGCGAACTGAACGCCTTTGGCCTCGAACTGGATACGGGCCTCAGCGCAGGGCAGACCTGGCTGGGCAGTGCATCCGGCGATACGCTCAATCATGCAATGGTGCGCGCCGACCGCGCGCTCTACCGTGCGAAAGCGCGCGGACGCGGCCAGCTGGCGCAATATGACGCGCCCGGCGAAGACGCCACGGAGTAGAATCCGGGCGTATCCGCAACACGCCTCCGGCTCCATGATCGAAACCGACCGCCTCATCGCCCCAGCCGCCGTCAGCCCGCAGGAAGAGCAGATCGAACGCGCGCTGCGGCCGCGTACGCTGGCCGAGTATGTGGGCCAGGCGAAGGCGCGCGAGCAGCTCGAGATCTTCATCCATGCCGCGAGGAAGCGCAGCGAGGCGCTCGACCACGTGCTGCTGTTCGGCCCGCCGGGCCTGGGCAAGACCACGCTGGCCCACATCATCGCGCGCGAAATGGGCGTCAACCTGCGCCAGACCTCGGGCCCCGTGCTCGAGCGCGCGGGCGACCTGGCGGCCCTGCTGACCAACCTGGAACCGCACGATGTGCTGTTCATCGACGAAATCCATCGCCTCTCGCCGGTGGTCGAGGAGGTGCTGTACCCCGCGCTGGAGGATTTCCAGATCGACATCATGATCGGCGAAGGCCCGGCGGCGCGCTCGGTCAAGCTCGACCTGCCGCCGTTCACCCTGGTCGGCGCCACCACGCGTGCCGGCATGCTCACCAATCCGCTGCGCGACCGCTTCGGCATCGTCGCCCGGCTGGAGTTCTACTCGTCGGAAGAGCTGGGCTTCATCGTCCATCGCTCGGCCGGCCTGCTGCAGATGAACCTCGACGAGGCCGGGGCGCTGGAAATCGCCAGGCGTTCGCGCGGCACCCCGCGCATCGCCAACCGTCTGCTGCGCCGGGTGCGCGATTATGCCGACGTCAAGGCGGACGGGCAGGCCACCGGCGTGGTCGCTGACGCGGCGCTGGTGATGCTGGATGTCGACCGCGCCGGGCTCGACGTGATGGACAGGAAGCTCCTGTCGGCGGTGGTCGAGAAATTCATGGGCGGCCCGGTGGGACTGGACAACCTCGCTGCCGCCATCGGCGAGGAGCGCGACACCATCGAGGACGTGCTCGAGCCTTTCCTGATCCAGCAGGGTTATCTGCAGCGTACTCCGCGCGGCCGCATCGCCACGCCGCTGGCGTATCGTCACCTCGGGCTGGCCACGCCCGCCGAATCCGGAGCGGACCTGTTCTGATGGCGTTTGTCTGGCCGGTTCGCGTGTACTGGGAAGACACTGACGCGGGCGGCGTCGTGTATTACGCCAACTATCTCAAATTCATGGAACGCGCACGCAGCGAATGGCTGCGCGCGTTCGGGTTCGAGCAGGATGTCCTGCGCGACGAGGCCGGCATCGTGTTCGTCGTGCGGCGGGTGGAAATCGATTACCTGTCGCCGGCGCGCTTCAACGAACAGCTCGAGGTATCGGTCAGGCTGCACGAGGCCGGACGCGCCAGCCTCAGCGTTCGGCAGGAACTTATGCGCGGGTCCACCCGTCTGGCGGAAGCCGTGGTGACGCTCGCCTGCGTCGATGCGGTACGTTTCAAACCCGTTAAAATACCTGAGCCCCTCCACCAAGCATTGGCCCCCGCAACGTGAATCCTGAACTCGGTCAAGACCTTTCGCTGTTCCATCTCGTCCTCCACGCCTCGACGCCGGTACAGATCGTCATGGTGCTGCTGCTGGGCGCCTCGCTCATGTCGTGGTGGTTCATCTTCATCAAGATGTTTGCGATCAAGCGTGCGCTGCGCGTGACGGACAGTTTCGAGCGCGAATTCTGGGGCGGTGGCGACATCAACACCATCTATCAGCGGGTGGCGGCCGAACGCGAAGGCGCCGGCGAAATGGAGCGCATCTTCGCGGCGGGATTCCGCGAGTTCATGAAGCTGCGGCACCAGTCTGGACTGTCGCTCAATGTCATCATCGACGGCACCCGCCGCGCGATGCGCGCGACCTACCAGCGCGAACTCGACGGTCTTGAGTCGCACCTGGCTTTCCTGGCGACGGTCGGCTCGGTGTCGCCCTACGTCGGTCTGTTCGGTACGGTGTGGGGCATCATGATCGCCTTCATGGGCCTGTCGAGCGTGGCGCAGGCCACGCTGGCCCAGGTCGCACCGGGCATCGCCGAGGCGCTGATCGCCACCGCCATGGGGCTGTTCGCGGCGATCCCAGCGGTGGTCGGCTACAACCGCTACACCCACGACATCGACCGCCTGGCCAACCGCATGGAAAGCTTCATGGAAGAGTTCTCCAATATCCTGCAGCGGCAGCAGGTGACGGCCAAGTCGGTATAGCCTGTGGCACGGACCCGCAAACAGGTCGCCCAGATCAACGTCGTGCCGATGATCGACGTGATGCTGGTGCTGCTGGTGATCTTCATGGTGACCGCACCGTTCATCAATCCGGCCCAGGTCGAACTGCCGAGCGTCGGCAAGACCTCGCAGACGCCACAGAAGCCGCTCGAGATCATCATCAAGGAGTCGGGTGAGTACCTGCTGCGTGACCGCGCGTCAGGCGGCAGCGAACGGGTGGTGGCGAAATCGGCGCTGGCTTCCGAGATCGCCGAATTGCATCGTGCCCAGCCGGACCAGCCGGTGGTGATTGCGGCAGACAAGAAGGTCCGCTACGAGGAGGTGATGCACACGATGACGCTTCTGCAACAGGCACAGATCACGCGCATCGGCCTGCTTGCCCGCCCGGCCCCATGAATTTCACCGCAGACGCGCCGCCCGGCTCGCGTCCCGTCCCCAGTCTCCTGGCGGCTGCGTTGGCGCTGGGCGTACATGCGCTGTTCGTCCTGATGCTGGTGTTCGGCGTGTCATGGCAGACCCAGCATCCCGCAGCGGTGATGGTCGATCTGTGGGCAACGCTGCCGGATGCGCCGTCCCCTGCAGCCAGGCCTCGTACATCACCACCGCCAGAGAAGGTCCACAGGCCGGAGAAGGCACCCAGACCGGTGAAGGCCGCACCCCTTCCCAAGCCGGTGGAAAAGGAGCCGCCGCCACCGAAGCAGCCCGACATCGCCCTGGAAAAAAAGAAGGCCGAGGCCGAACGCCTCAAGAAACTGCAGGCCATGCAGGCAGCCGAAGAAAAGGCCCGTGCCGAAGCCGCCAAGGCGCTGCATGAAACCCAACTGGCCGAACAGAAGCGGCAGGCGCTGCTGCGGCAGATGGAGGAAGAGGACTTGAAGCAACGCGTGGCGGCCGATGCCGCGGCGAACGAGGCCCGTCTGGCCCGGTTGACCGAAGCGCGGGCGGCCGCCAGCAGGCAGCAGGCCGAGGTGGCGAGCGTCGTGGGGCAGTACCGCGACCAGATCAGTAACAAGGTGCGCAGCAACACCCGGCTGCCCGACAACCTGAAGGGCAATCCCGAAGTGCGTTGCCAGGTGAAGCTGCTGCCCACCGGCGAAGTCCTGAGCGTGCGGGTGACGAAGTCCAGCGGGAACCCGGCATATGACGATGCCGTGGTGCGCGCCATCGAAAAATCGTCGCCGCTGCCCTTGCCGAGCGATCGCGCCGCGCGCGCCGCTTTCGTTCCGGAACTTTCCTTCGTCCACCGCCCCAAAGAGTGAGCCCGAAGCGGGCAAGGCCGCGTGTGGCCTATGCTAGACTGCCCAATCAAGATAGCGTTTATGAGTCCGATGTCCGTATCCATGCTGCGTGCCGTTTTGCTGTTTCCCCTGTTCTGTCTGGCCCTGCTGAGCGCGCCGTTTTCCGCACATGCCGCGATGGAAATACAGGTCGTCGGCGGCGCGGCCAACAAGATTGCCGTGGCGATGGTGCCGTTCCAGGCCGCACCCGGTCAGCCGAGTCCTGCGCTGCCCCAGATCGCCGGGGACGACCTCAGCCGCAGCGGCCAATTCAGGCTGGTGGATGTGGGCGGGGCCCAGCAGCCCGTCATGCCCGCGCAGGTCGATTACGGCGTCTGGCGCGGCAGGGGGGCGGACGCGGTGGTGATCGGCCAGGTGACCGCACAGGCCGGCGGTCGTATGGAAGTCCGCTTTTATCTGCTGGACGTTCTCAAGCAGACCCAGCTCGCCGGCTACAGCTACACCATCACGCCCGGCCAGTGGCGCGCCACGGCGCACCAGATCGCGGATCTCGTGTATGCCAAGCTGACCGGCATTCCCGGTGCGTTCAGCAGCCGTATCGCCTATGTACAGAAACAGGGGCGCCGCTATGAGTTGCGGGTGGCCGATGCGGACGGGCAGAATCCGCGCACGGTGATGCGCTCCGGCGAGTCGGTGATTTCGCCGAAATTCTCGCCCGACGGCACCCGTGTCGCGTATGTGTCGTTCGAGGACAGAAAGCCGATCGTGTATGTGCAGTCGCTGCAGGACGGCCAGCGCCGCAGGATCGCGGCCTTCAAGGGATCGAACTCGGCGCCGGCCTGGACCCCGGACGGAAAGCGCCTGGCTGTCGTGCTGACGCGCGACGGCGCTTCGCAGATTTATATGATCAATGCCGATGGCAGCGGATTGACCCGCCTGACCCGGGGCGGCAATATCGACACCGAACCGGTCTTTTCCTCCGACGGGCAGACCCTGTACTTCACTTCCGACCGCGGCGGCAGCCCGCAGATCTATCGCATGGCGGCCAGCGGCGGCGAGCCCAGGCGGGTGACATTCAACGGCAGTTATAATGTGTCCCCCGCGATCAGCCCGGATGGACGCTACCTGGCCTATATCAGCCGCGATGGCGGGCGCTTCAGCGTGACGTTGCAGGAACTGGCCTCGGGGCAGACCCGTGTGCTGACAGATACCGCACGCGACGAGTCACCCAGCTTCGCGCCGAATGGCCAGGCTGTTTTGTATGCCACGGTGCAGGGCGAGCACGGAATACTCGGCACGGTGAGCCTGGATGGCAAAACGACCGCGCGTCTCTCTGAATCGGGAGTGGATGCGCGCGAGCCGGTCTGGGGGCCGTGAAACGGCGAACTCATTTATAGTGTTGGGGATCGGGCGGTTGCGCGGTTGAACAGGCCGGGCCGCTCTGCCAGATTGTTTTCATTCATTTAAGGAGAGAGATATGAACAAGATTCTATGGCCCGTTCTGGTTGCGCTGACCTTGTCTGCATGTGGCACCACCGGCGGTACGCAAGCGACGGTCGAAGACCGCACCGGCGGCACGACGGCAAGCTCCGGGCAGGGCACCGAAACGACGGGCGTGGGCAGCGGCGGCGTCACAGGCAGTGCGACGGGCGGCCAGTATTCCGGCGACCCGCGCAAGGACCCGGCCAGCCCCTTGTCCAAGCGAAGCGTCTACTTCGACTTCGACAGCTTCGTGGTGAAAAACGAATACCGCCCGATGCTCGAGGCACATGCCGGCTATCTGATGTCGAAGCGTGATGCGCACGTGATCCTGCAGGGCAATGCCGACGAACGCGGCAGCCGCGAATACAACCTGGCACTGGGCCAGAAGCGTGCCGAAGCCGTGCGCAAGGCGCTGTCCGTGCTCGGCGTGAGCGAAGCGCAGATGGAGGCGATCAGCTTCGGCGAGGAAAAACCGCGCAACGAGGGCCATACGGAAGAGGCATACGCCGAGAACCGTCGCACCGACGTGGTGTATAGCGACGAGAAATGAGCCTGATCCAGCGCTATGGCGTGCTCGCCGTTTCTGCACTCGCGCTGGTTCAACCGGCGCAGGCGGCGCTGTTCGGCAACGATGAGGAACTGACCCGCCAGCAGCAGGCGCTGCAGCAGCGGGTGGATGCGCTTGATGCGCGCCTCGGCAAGACGGAAGCGGCGATGCAGCAAAATCAGCCGTTGCTGGACCTGCTGAAGGAACTGGAATCGATCAAGACGGAGATGGCCAGAATGCGTGGCCAGATCGAGGTTCAGGCGAATCAGCTGGACACGCTGGGCAAACGTCAGAACGACTTGTACGCCGACCTCGACCAGCGCATCACAGAGCTGGCCAAGGCAGCCAAGCCCGCTCCGGCGGCCGATGCGCAGCCTGCCGCATCGGGCGAAGTCGCTTCAGGAACAACGGCTACCCCGCCGGCCACAGGCGGGTCGCCGCAACCTGATCCGCTGGCCGAATCGCGCAGTTACGAAAGCGCGCTCGCCCTGTTCCGCGATGCCAAATACGCGGACGCCATCGCCGGATTCAAGGGCTTTCTCAAGACCTATCCGGACAGTACGCTGGCGGCCAATGCGCAATACTGGATCGGCTACTCGTATTACGCGCTGAAGGATTACAAGACGTCGCTGGCGCATCAGCAAAAGCTCCTGGCGGCGTATCCCGACAACCCCAAGGTACCCGATGCGCTGCTTAATGTCGCCACCAACCAGATCGAGCTGAATGATTTGGCAGGTGCGCGCAAGACGCTCAAGGAACTGGTGGCCAAGCA
This sequence comes from uncultured Thiobacillus sp., assembly GCA_964533095.1. Classification (GTDB taxonomy): domain Bacteria; phylum Pseudomonadota; class Gammaproteobacteria; order Burkholderiales; family Thiobacillaceae; genus Thiobacillus. The sequence goes on from CAZHKS010000001.1 coordinate 78,735, forward strand.
TCCGGGCACGCCGGCTGCCAAACTTGCCGAGCGCCGCCTGGCTGCGATCAAGTAAGTACTGTGCCTGAATCCTTGACGCTCCACCCGCAAGTGGGTGACCGTGGTGCTCATGACAATCAAGCGTCAACCACCACGCTCCGTTTGACCGAGGTATTCCTGTCCCTCCAGGGCGAAACCAGCCGTGCCGGCCTGCCGACCGTGTTCGTTCGTCTCGCCGGCTGTCCGCTGCGCTGCCGCTGGTGCGACACCCCCTACAGTTTCCAGGGCGGCGAAACCGTCCCGATGACCGCGCTGCTGGCGCGGGTGGCGGACTACGGCGTGCCGACTGTGTGCGTCACCGGCGGCGAGCCGCTGGCGCAAAAGAACTGCCTGCCGCTGCTGACCGCGCTGTGCGATGCGGGCTATTCGGTGTCGCTGGAAACCAGCGGCGCACTGGATGTCGGCAAGGTGGATCCACGGGTGTCGCGCATCGTCGACATCAAGCCGCCGGAGTCGGGCGAGGAAGCGCGCAACCGCTGGGAGAACATCGCCCACCTGACGCCGCGCGACGAGATCAAGTTCGTACTGGCCAATCGTGCCGATTACGAATGGGCGCGCGAGGTCGTCCGGGCGCAGGCGCTGGCGCAGGTGTGTCCCGTCCTGTTTTCGCCAGTGCAGGGCGAACTGCCGCCCGTGCAACTGGCCGAGTGGATTCTGGCCGACCGACTGCCGGTGCGGATGCAGGTGCAGCTGCACAAGATCCTGTGGGGCAACACGCCCGGAAAATGAAGCCAGCGGTCATCCTGCTTTCCGGCGGTCTGGATTCCGCCACGGTACTGGCGATTGCGCGCGAAGCGGGTTTCGCCTGCCACACGCTGGGCCTGGATTATGGCCAGCGCCACACGGCCGAGCTTGCCGCGGCCGCACGCGTGTCTGGCAGCCAGGGGGCGATCGAACATCGGGTGATCCGCCTCGGGCTGGGCGACATCGGTGGCTCGGCCCTTACCGACACGTCCATCGCCGTGCCCGAAAGCCCGACCGAAGGCATTCCGGTCACCTACGTGCCGGCGCGCAATACCGTGATGCTGGCGCTGGCGCTCGCCTGGGCCGAAGTGCTCGGTGCACGCGACATCTTCATCGGCGTCAATGCCGTCGACTATTCCGGCTATCCCGATTGCCGTCCCGAGTTCATCGCAGCCTTCGAGCACATGGCCAACCTGGCGACCAAGGGCCGCGTCGAGGGTGCGCGGCTAAGCATTCATGCGCCGCTGCAAACCCTGTCGAAGGCCGACATCATCCGGCGCGGCAGCGCGCTCGGCGTCGACTACGCGCAGACCGTGAGCTGCTATCAGGCCGATGCCGAAGGCCGGGCCTGCGGTCGCTGCGATTCCTGCCGCCTTCGGCGCGAGGGATTCCTTGCCGCTGGCATTCCCGATCCGACTCGCTACACGCAGGAAACGCGTTAGCCGGCGAGCGGGCCCCCCAGGAAACCCCGTGCCGCGTCATGTGCTCGCTTGTGAGCGGGCTTGCGCGGAGACGCTCAATGGTATTTATTATCCAGCTTCGGTTCCGCGCGTCCGGATTAAAATCCGCCTATTTGCCCGGGCAAGGCGGCGATCCGCACTTTCCCTTTCTGATGAGGAACAGGTTCATGGCCTACGAAGACTTCGCAAGCGCGCAATCGTTTTTTCTGTGGTCGACCTTCGCGATCGCCCTGATCATGGGCGCCGTGGTCAACAAGACCAATTTCTGCACCATGGGTGCGGTGTCCGACTGGGTCAACATGAGCGACACCGGCCGCATGCGCGCCTGGATACTGGCCATTGCGGTCGGCGTATTGGGCGTGACCGCCCTGGAAGCTGCCGGCTTGGTAAATGTGAGCGGCACCTTCCCGCCCTATCGCCAGACCAACCTTGTCTGGCTCGAAAATGTGGTCGGCGGTCTCCTGTTCGGCATCGGCATGACGCTCGCGTCGGGCTGCGGCAACAAAACGCTGATCCGCATCGGCGGTGGCAATCTCAAGTCGGTCATGGTGCTGCTGGTCATCGCCCTGATCGCCTATTTCATGATCAATCCCTTCCCCGGCAGCGACAAGACGCTCTATTCCACCCTGTTCTACCCATGGACGCATCCGGCTGCGGTGACGTTGAGCACCAACCAGGATCTCGGCGCAATGCTCTTCGGCAAGAACGTAGCGACCGGCCGGATGGTGATGGGAGGCATCATCGGCCTCCTGATGCTGGGCTGGGCCTTCAAGTCGGCTGACTTCCGTTCCAGCTTCGACAATATTCTCGCCGGCCTCGTGGTTGGTCTGGTGGTGCTCGCCGCCTGGTACGTGACCAGCAACGTCAGGATCAGCGCCGATGGCGAAGTGATGTCGCTCCAGGCCTACGTGCAGAACTGGGATTTCTACTCGCCCGCCGGCGCCGTTCGCCCTGCCGATGCCGGACCGCTTGCCGCACAGTCATTCACCTTCATCAACCCCATGGGCCAGACCCTTGGCTACGTCGCCAGCGGCTTCAAGGGCACCCTTCTCACCTTCGGCATCATGGCGCTGGCGGGCGTGATCGCCGGCTCCCTGTTGTGGTCGCTGATTTCTCGCAATTTCCGGATCGAGTGGTTCGCCTCCGTCCGCGATTTCTTCAACCACCTGGTGGGTGCGATTCTGATGGGCTTCGGCGGCGTGCTGGCGATGGGCTGCACCATCGGCCAGGGCATCACCGGCTTTTCCACGCTGGCGCTCGGGTCCATCCTCACCTTCATCGCCATCGTGCTCGGCAGCGCCATCACGATGAAAGTGCAGTACTACAAGATGGTGTACGAGAGCGAGGCGACTTTCTTCAAGGCATTCGTCACCGCGTTGGCCGACCTCAGGCTGCTGCCTGCCGGAATGCGCAAGCTGGAAGCGGTTTAAAGCACATTTGGCTTTGACGCCAATTCAAAATCCAGTATAATTTTGCGCTTTGCCGGACACGATAACTGTCAGGTAAAGGGGTCGGTAGCTCAGCCGGTAGAGCAGCGGACTTTTAATCCGTTGGTCGCGAGTTCGAATCTCGCCCGACCCACCAAAATCCAGAAAGCCACGCGGAAGCGTGGCTTTTTTATTGGCGACTCAGCCTGGTCTGGATGCTGGGTGAGTGACGAAAAATGTCACCTCGTGCCCTGCCGGGTCACGTCTGGCGCGCAGTTTCCCCGTGAAAATGGCGTGGGAACGGATTGTAGAAAATTCAATACATGGCCCAAAGCAAGCGCTGGCGCGGCTTTTCGCGATCTCTCCTGCAAAATCAGGCCCTCTTCCCTAAAGTTGGCATGGCTACTGCTCGTTAATACGCCAGACGCGGCCGAACCCGCGTTCAATTTGCCCATCCCTAGGAGATTACAATGCGTAAAGTTCAAAAAGGTTTCACCCTCATCGAACTGATGATCGTCGTGGCGATCATCGGTATTCTGGCCGCGATCGCGATCCCCAGCTACCAGAACTACACCAAGAAGGCGAAGTTCACCGAGGTTATCCAGGCGACGTCGCCCCTCAAGCAGGCGATCGACGAGTGCGTGCAAAGCCAGACGCTGAGCGCCGGTGCTGTTACGGGTTGTGCTCCCGGCTCGAACGGCGTTCCCAGCGCCATGCCGGCCGCAACGGGTTTTGTTGCCTCGATTGGTGTGGATGCAGGTGGTTCTGGCAAGATTACGGCGAAGGCGACGACTGCCATCGACAGCACCCAGCCGACCTACATTCTGAACCCGACTGTCGACGCAAACGGTTCGGTCCAATGGTCATTGGATGCTGCTTCGACGTGTAAGACGCTGGGCCTGTGCAAGTAAGCTGGCCTGGAATGATGAAAAGCCCCTCCGCGGAGGGGCTTTTTTTTCGTCCGCTTCCGGCCTCCGGCTTGCCACGGGTTCAGTTTGCAAAATCCTGTACGTTAACCCTATGTCCAACGACAGGGCGGATCGGCTAGAAAGAGCTTCCGGGATTTTCCCCGCATTTTTTATAGATATACCCGGCTCCTTCTTGGGTTTTCTCTGACGCCACAACCATCTTCTCCTCCCCGCCATGCTCATGAAACGCCTATCTGATTGGATTGCTTTCGGGCTGATCGCCGCCGCCATTGCCTCGGGATTTGTATTCATCGGCGCTGCGCTGACCGGGCTGCTTCTGTTTCTATGGGGGGGGCTGGCATTGCGCCAGACGCTCCTCGCGGGCCATTGGGTGCGCTACCCGCTCAGCGGATGGATGCTGGCTTACCTGGCCTGGCTGGGTATCGCGGTGTGGTGGAGCGCCACCCCGCATGTCAGTTGGCTGACATCCTGGATGCTTGCCGGGTTGCCCCTCGCCTACCTTGCCTGGGGGATGACGCCCAATCCAGCCAGAATCTGGAGCGCCCTGCGGACGGCTTTACTGTTCGCCGGCCCGGCGTTTGCGCTGTGGGGACTGGGCCAGGTGGTGACCGGCTATGGGAGTGGACAGCCCGTTGGCCCCCTGGTCGACAGGAATGCCTTTGCGGCGCTGATGAACCTGTTCTGGTTCATGTCCAGCGCCCTCTTTATCGGAAAAATACATGATCGCGGCTTGCGTTGGCGCATGATTCCGCCGGTGCTGGGTTTGCTGCTGATTGCCACGTCGCTGTTTGCGGCAGAGTCGCGTGGCGCGACGTTGACCTGGCTATTGTTGATGCCGATCGCCATGTCGTCAGCTTATCGTAATACGCGCAACAAGCCTGCACTCATCCTTGTTCTGGCGATCGCGCTGACGGGCTATGTGGGTGCCGCCAACCTGCTGGGTCTGAACGTGGGCCATCGCACCCTGAATCTGGAGCAGGATGCATCGACCAGTGCGCGCCTACAGTTGTGGAAATCCGCGGCACAGATTGCGCGGGACCACCCGGTCATCGGAACGGGCTGGGGCTCGTTCGCTTCCCAGTACCCCGCCTATCGCGATCCGCGCGAGAACACCACTGCGGGCGCGTATGCCCACAATGATTACATGCAGCTTATGGCCGAGGGGGGAATTCCGGCAGGGATCCTGTTGCTCGGGATCTTCGCGGGCTTGCTGCTGCAATTGAAACGCAGCTTCGCGGTGACACAAAGCCCACATGCACTGGAAGTTGTCGGACTATTGCTTGCAGTGTTGGCGCTGTTCATCCATGCGGCGCTGAATTTCATCTTTTACTTTGCCTTCATGAATATTCTGGCCGGCGTGTTTGCGGCACGTGCCATCCAACTCATCCATCCTGACGGTGTGGGGCAAGTAAAATTGGATGGCTTGGCCCATATCGGCCGTTCGACGGGGCTCGTGGTGTCAGGTTTTGTCGCGCTGCTGGTGGCGGGGCCGCTACTTCTGCATTTATTGGCGCAGTCCACGTTGACGGGATCACAACAGGGTCTTGCCGTGCTGCGAGCGGTGTGGCCAGAAGCAAACGCATATAACGTAGCAAAATTTATATCTGCTGTGCGCCCGAGTTCAAGTATTGCTCAGGAGATGATGATGCGCGCCAGCGAAGAGTCGTTGAAGGCTGGCAAGGGAATCAACGTTGAAGGTATAAATTTTCAGCTAGGATTGCTGGAGGAAGCGCTTGACCGATACGAGCTTATACGTGCCCAAACTGCCTACAGCCCGGCGTACGGTGTGCGCGAAGCACGTACTCTGATCCAATATCGGGATCGGCTTGAAGGCGGTATCGCCTTGAAGCGCGCGCGTGAAATTCTGATGCAGAACCTGCGCATGGATCCTTTTCATGCCGACAGCATGATCGCGCTATCGCGGCTTGATGTCATTGAAGGACACCCCCAGCAGGCGCGGCAATTCCTTGCAGCATCCATGCAGCACGTGCTTAGCCGTCGGGACCAGCAGTTGCTCGTTGTTGAAATTCTGCGTCAGCGAGCGGCGCCGCGGGAAATTTCTGAACTGAAAGTGATAGAGAAACAGCTGAGAAATGTGCGCGCTGAAACGGAAACCGGGAAGGCCTTGGTGTTGCCGGAGAACTTCGGCGAGAACATCGATGCGCGTCTGGAGCAGATTGCGAAAACATTGTGAGCCACTGAGTTGGGCATGCAAAGTCGATGGCGGGCTGATGTTCGAGGCGGGTATTTAATCGCAGGCCGTTATGACTTTCCGGATCACGTCGATGCCGAATCCCCGGCTTTGCAGGAAACGCATTTGTTTTGCTTTTTCTGGGGGACTGACGGACGCTGAAGGAAATTTCTTTCTCCATACTTCGCGCGCCCGATCAAGTTCGCTGTCGCGGTTCTCGCTCAATATGGCCTGGATGATGCCGTCGTCGATACCCCGCTGCCGCAGGTCATAGGCCAGCTTGACGCTACCCGCCCGTGCACGATGATCGGCCACATAGCTTTCAGCAAACCGCCGGTCCGACAGCCAGTTCTTCTCCTCGAATTCATTCAGCAGAGGATCGATCTCGTTTTGCACAAAGCCCGCCTGCCCGAGCTTGCGGACAAGTTCGGCGCGGCTGTGCTCGCGCCGCGCCAGCAGGCGCAGGGCGCGTTCACGCAGGTCGCCAGGTTCAGGCTTCGACTTCATCCTCGTCCTCGACCGCCACGGTGGGGTTGTTGACGCCGACGGCGGTGCGGATCTTGGCTTCGATTTCGTGCGCGATTTCGGGGTGTTCCTTGAGGAATTCACGTGCGTTGTCCTTGCCCTGGCCGATCTTCTCGCCGTTGTAGGCGTACCAGGCGCCGGATTTGTCGACGAACTTGTGGGCGACGCCGAGCTCGATGATTTCGCCTTCGCGCGAGATGCCCTGGCCGTAGAGGATGTCGAAGAAGGCTTCCTTGAACGGTGGCGAGACCTTGTTCTTGACGACCTTGACCTTGGTTTCGTTGCCGACGATTTCGTCGCCTTTCTTGATCGCGCCGATACGGCGGATGTCGAGGCGGACGCTGGCATAAAACTTGAGCGCGTTGCCGCCGGTGGTGGTCTCGGGGTTGCCGAACATGACGCCGATCTTCATGCGGATCTGGTTGATGAAGATGACCAGGGTGTTGGTGCGCTTGATGTTGGCGGTGAGCTTGCGCAGCGCCTGGCTCATCAGGCGGGCCTGCAGGCCCATGTGCGAATCCCCCATCTCGCCTTCGATTTCGGCCTTGGGCGTCAGCGCGGCGACCGAGTCGACGACGACCACGTCGACCGAACCGGAACGCACCAGCATGTCGGCGATTTCCAGCGCCTGCTCGCCGGTATCGGGCTGCGAGACCAGCAGGTTGTCGACGTCGACGCCGAGCTTTTGCGCATAGTTGGGATCGAGCGCGTGTTCGGCGTCGATGAAGGCGGCGGTGCCGCCCATTTTCTGCATCTCGGCGATGACCTGCAGCGTGAGCGTGGTTTTGCCGGACGATTCCGGGCCGTAGATCTCGATCACGCGCCCGCGCGGCAGGCCGCCGACGCCGAGCGCGATGTCGAGCCCGAGCGAGCCGGTGGAGACGGCCTGGATGTCGCGCGAGACGTCATGGTCACCCAGGCGCATGACCGAGCCCTTGCCGAACTGTTTCTCGATCTGACCGAGCGCGGCGGCGAGCGCCTTCGATTTGTCTTCTGCCAATGCGGGGGATGCCATGGTGTCTTTCTCCTGATCAGTGGGGTTGCGTGAGGGCAGGCGGCAGAGCGTCTGCATGGGAAGCAATTTAGGCCATATATTTTCAAGTGTCAATAAAAAATATCACCTACACATAAAATACAACTTGATAGATTGTATTTGGTGCGGGCCGCCCTATAATTTCGAGCACACTGGCTCGAGCGGAGCGAGCACGATGATTCAAAAAGAAAAAATGCGCATGGACGTGAAGTGGGCGACGCGCCAGCGGCTGCAGTACATCGAACTCATGGCCTGGTACGCCGGGGTCGTGACCCGTAGCGACGTCGCGCGCGCCTTCGGCCTGTCCTACCCGGCGGCGACCAAGGACCTCAAGCTCTACGGCGATCTGGCGCCCGGCAACCTCGTCTACAACCACAGCGTGTTCGGCTTCGTGCCGGGCGAGCGGTTTGTTGCCATATTCGCCGACCTGACGCCGGCCGCGGTGTTGCCGGTCATCGCCGCCAATCTGGCCGTGGCGAACGGGCCGTATGGGGATACGCTGGTGTATGGCCTGCCGACCGCGTCACTGCCGCTGCCGATCCGGCTGCCGGGGCCGCAGATCCTGGCGCAGATCACCCGTGCCATCCATGGCCGGCGCAAGCTGCGCGTCGGCTACCGTTCCCTGTCCCGGCGCGAGAGTGGCGCAGAGCGGCTCATCGAGCCACACACGCTGGTCAATACCGGGTTGCGCTGGCATGTACGGGCCTATAGCGAGGACACCTGCGATTTCCGTGATTTCGTGCTGTCGCGCGTGATGGCGGCGGAGTGCCTGGAGGCGCCCGCCGAATCGGGCGAACAGTACGACGACGACTGGGTGGAGCGGGTGAGCCTGCAACTCGCTCCGCACAGCGGGCTCGATGCGCCCAGGCGCGAGAGCCTGATGCTGGATTACGGCGCGAGTGGGGAGATCATCGAAGTGAACGTGCGGCGTGCGCTGCTCGGCTACGTGCTGCAACGGCTGGGGGTCGACACCACGCCGGACCACACGATGAACCCGAACGCCTACCAGTTGATGCTGCTGAACCGCGACGAGATCGAGCCGTTCGCGGCATGGGCTTTTCAGTGAATGGTGGGCGGTAAGCAGGAAGCGGTAATATCTGCCCGCTCACCGCTCACCGCTCACCGCTCACCGCTCACCGCTCACCGCTCACCGCTCACCCAATTAAATCGATCAAGCCACGCAAGGCCGCGGCCACGGCGCGCGAGCGGATTTCCTCGCGGTCGCCGTCGAGGCGGCAGGTGGACGACATGACCGTGCCGTCGGCCAGCGCCCAGCCGTAGCACACCAGCCCGACCGGCTTTTGCGGGGTGCCGCCGCCGGGGCCGGCGATGCCGGAAATGGCGAGTGCGGCCTGCGCGTGGCTATGCGCCAGCGCACCCGCTGCCATGGCGCTGGCGGTTTCCTCGGAGACGGCGCCGAAGGCGGCGAGGGTGTCCTCGGGCACGTCGAGCATCTCGACCTTGGCGGCGTTGGCATAGGTGATGAAGCCGCGCTCGTACCACAGCGAACTGCCGGGTATGGCCGTGATCAGTTGCCCGACCCAGCCGCCGGTACACGACTCGGCGGTGGCGAGCATCCAGCCGCGCGCCTGCATCCTGCCGCCGAGTTCACCGGCGAGTTGCTGGAGTTCTTCGTCGCTTACACGAGCCATTGCAGTCCCTTGATAACGGCGATGGCATAGCCTGCCGCCAGTAGATCGTCGAACATCACACCGAAGCCGTTTTTCAGATGCGTGTCGGCCAGCCGGATCGGCCAGGGTTTCAGGATATCGAACAGCCGGAAGAGTGCAAAGGCCATTGCGATCCACAGCCAGCCTGGCGGCGAGAACAGCAGTACCAGCGCGAAGGCGACGATCTCGTCCCACACCATGCCGCCGTGGTCGGCGACGCCCAGCGCGCGGCCGGTGCGGCCGCAGGCCCACACGCCAAGCAGGAACGCGGCACCCAGCAGAATGATCCGGGTCGGCAGGTCGGGAGCGATGGCGGCGGTCAGCCAGAACAGCGGCAGTCCGAGCACGGTGCCGACCGTACCGGGCGCCTTCGGGGCGAGCCCGCTGCCGAAACCGAAGGCGATCAGATGCGCCGGATGTGCCAGCAGGAATTTGAGGTCAGGCAGCAAAGTGGTCGTATCCGGTGTGCTCGAAAGGCAGCGGCTGGCCGTTGGCGTCCAGGACAGAGAGGCCGGGTTCCGCCGTGATGCGTCCGATGCGCGTGACGGCCACGCCGGCAGATGCGGCGGCGGCCAGTACCGCATCGCGTTGCCCGGCAGGCGCGGTGAAGCAGAGTTCGTAGTCGTCGCCGCCTGCCAGCACACAGTCGCGCGCGACGGCTTCGTGCAGGTAGGCCTGCACTACCGGCAACGTCGGCAGTGAGGAAAAATCAAGCGTGGCGCCGACGCGTGAGCGCTCCAGAATATGCCCGAGGTCGCCCAGCAAGCCATCCGAAATGTCGATCGCGCTGGAAGCAATGCCACGCAGCGCGAGGCCGAGTTCGATCCGCGGTGTCGGCAGGTAGAGTGCGGGCAGCACCTTGGCGGCGTCGATCTGCTCCATGAACAGGCGTCCCTGGCGATAGGCCAGCGCCATGGCAGCCGAACCGATCACGCCGGAGACCCAGATGTCGTCGCCGGCCTGCGCACCGTCGCGGCGCAGCGCCTGCCCCGGCGGCACTTCGCCCATCACCGTGATGCTGATCGTCAGAGTGCCGCGCGTGGTGTCGCCGCCGACGAGTTCGATGCCGTGCATGTCGGCCATGCGGAAGAAGCCGCGCGCAAACGCGGTGAGCCAGGCGCCATTCTCTTCGGGCAGCGCGATGGCCAGCGTCGCCCAGCGCGGCGTCGCGCCCATCGCGGCAAGGTCGGACAGGTTTACCGCCAGCGACTTGTGGCCGAGCCCGGCGGGGCCGTCCTGCGGCGAGAAATGGCGGCCTTCGAGCAGCATGTCGGACGATACCGCCAACTGCATGCCCGGCGTCGGTGCCAGCAGCGCACAGTCGTCGCCGACACCCAGCACCGCGCCGGGAGTGGCGCGGGTGAAATGTCTGGCGATGAGGTCGAATTCCATGGGAGTGAACGGTAAGCGGCGAGCAGTGAGTGGTTTTTCCGCTGACTGCTTATTGCTCCCCGCTCACGCCTTTCTTCTTCGCATGCGCAATTTCGACTGCGCGTACGTCCTGCGCCAGCTTGTCGAGCACGCCGTTGATGTATTTGTGGCCGTCGGTGCCGCCGAATTTCTTGGCGAGTTCGACGCCTTCGTTGATGGCGACGCGCCACGGCACGTCGGGACAGTGCAGCAGCTCATACGCGCCTACGAGAAGGATGCCGCGCTCGATCGGCGAGAGTTCGGCGAGCGGACGGTCGAGCAGGGGCGTGATGCGTGCGCTCAGCATGTCTTCCTCTTTCAGCACGCCGTAGAGCAGGGTGCGGAAATACGCCTCGTCGGCGCGCTTGAACTGCTCGTCTTCCTTGAGGTTGGCGGCGATCAGGGTGACGTCTGCCCCCCCCACCAGCCAGGCGTAGATGCCTTGCAGGGTGAATTCGCGTGCGGTCTTGCGGGAACCTGCCATCTCAGAGACGTTTCAGAAGGTTGGCCATTTCGATCGCCACGCGTGCGGCGTCGCGGCCTTTCTCCACCATGCGCTTGTGGCCCTGCTCTTCGGTATCCACGGTGAGGATGGCGTTGGCGATCGGCACGCCGGTTTTCAGCTGGACATCGAGGATGCCGCGCGCGGACTCGTTCGAGACGACTTCAAAGTGATAGGTGTCGCCACGCACCACGGCGCCCAGGGCGATGAGCGCATCGTATTTCTCGGACAGCGCCAGTTCCTGCAGCGCCAGCGGGTGCTCCAGCGCGCCGGGCACGTCGACCAGCAGCACATCGTTCCTGGACACGCCAAGCCGCAGCAGTTCGGCCTCGCAGGCCGACAGCAGGCCCTCGCAGATATCGCGGTTGAAGCGGCTCATGACGATGCCGATCTTCATCCCCTGGCCCTGGTAGACCGGGTCGAGCTCGGAGAAGTTGTCCTTGTTGATTCCCATGGTGCGTCCTTTTTCAATAGATCAAGCTTTTTCGGAGTAGCCGGTGACTTCCAGTCCGAAGCCGTCCATCGCGGGCATCTTGCGCGGGCTCGCCAGCAGCCTCATCTTGCCGACGCCGAGGTCGCGCAGGATCTGCGCGCCGATGCCGTAGTCGCGCAGGTCGTATTTGCGGCTGTCGGTGGGCGGCGGGTTGATGCGCTGCAGCAGCGCCTCGGCGGTTTCCGGGCGATGCAGCAGCACGATGACGCCGGACTGCGACTCGGCGATGCGTTCCATCGCACCCAGGATCGGCCAGGAATGGCCGCCGCCGGTGACGTCGAGGAAGTCCATCACGGAGAGCGGCTCGTGCACGCGCACCATGGTTTCGCGGTCGGCATGGATTTCGCCCTTGACCAGGGCGAGATGGGTTTCCTTGGCACACTTGTCACGGTAGGCGACCAGGCGGAAGGCGCCGTATACCGTCTGGATCAGGCGGTCGGCGGCGCGCTCGACCAGGCTTTCGGTCTGGTTGCGGTAATGAATGAGGTCGGCGATGGCGCCGATCTTCAGGCCGTGTTCCTGCGCGAACGGGATCAGGTCGGGCAGCCGCGCCATGGTGCCGTCGTCCTTGAGGATCTCGCAGATGACCGCGGCGGGTTCGAGTCCCGCCAGCCCCGCCAGGTCGCAACCGGCTTCGGTATGGCCGGCGCGCACCAGCACGCCGCCGGGCTGGGCGCGCAGCGGGAAGATGTGGCCGGGCTGGATGATGTCGGTCGGCTTGGCATCCTTCTTCACCGCGGCCTGGATGGTGACGGCGCGGTCGGCGGCGGAGATGCCGGTGGTGACGCCCTCGGCGGCCTCGATCGATACGGTGAACGCGGTGCCGTGCGGCGTCTGGTTGTCGTTCACCATCTGCTTGAGGCCGAGCTGGCGGCAGCGCTCGTCGGTCAGCGTCAGGCAGACCAGGCCGCGCCCGTACTTGGCCATGAAGTTGATCGCGTCCGGGGTGACATGCCCGGCCGCCATCACCAGGTCGCCCTCGTTTTCGCGGTCTTCCTCGTCGACCAGCACGACCATGCGGCCGGCCTTGAGTTCTTCGATGATTTCAAGGGTGGAAGCGAGGCTCATCAGTCTTTGTCCGTGGTGTGGGTGAATTGCATCATGCGCTCGACGTAGCGCGCGATCATGTCGACTTCAAGGTTGACGCGGTAGCCCGCCTGCAGATGCTTGAGCATGGTCATTTCCAGCGTGTGCGGGATCAGGTTCAACGCGAAACGCGCCTTGTCCGCATGGTTGACCGTCAGCGACACGCCGTTCACCGTGATCGATCCCTTGCGGATGATGTAGCGCGCGAGCTCGGGTGGCGCATCGATTTCCAGCAGGTGCGATTCGCCGACCGGCGCGAAGTTGAGCACCGTGCCGATGCCGTCGACGTGCCCGGATACCAGATGGCCGCCGAGCCGGTCTGCCAGCCGCAGCGCCTTCTCCAGATTGACCTCGGCGCCCGGCACGAACCCCGCCGTGACGCGCAGGGTTTCGGCGGAAACGTCGACGGTGAAGCTGTCGGAGGTCAGCGCCACGGCGGTCAGGCATACGCCGTTGACGGCGATACTGTCCCCGATGGCAACGTCGGAAAAGTCCAGCCCGCCGCCGAGGATGACCATGCGTGCGTCAGCGCCGTGTGCTTCGTATTCGTGGATGCGGCCGATGGATTGAATGATGCCGGTGAACATGCGTGTAAAGGCCAGCCAGTTAGACCCGGCATTGTAGGCGTTTAGGCGGGGCGGGTGAACCCCGGGGCGTCGTCTGCCCGGGATGAGTGGGCGACATTATAAAGATAAGCGGGTCTTCAAGTTGTTATAATGAGCGCTTTGCAGGAATCGAAGGCTTGGCATGACGGCGTCCCCATCACTGGCCATACGCGGCCGCAACCTTTTGCCCATCGTGCAGGGCGGCATGGGCGTGGGCGTTTCGGCACACCGGCTGGCGGGCGCGGTGGCGCGCGCGGGGGCGATGGGGACGATCGCGAGCATCGACCTGCGGCACCACCATGCAGACCTGAGCGAACAGGCGAAGCATTGCCGCGACAGGAACGAACTCAACCGCCTGAACCTGATTGCACTCGACCGCGAAATCAAAAGTGCGCTCGCTATCGCTTCCGGCCATGGCCTGGTGGCGGTAAACGTGATGAAGGCGGTGGACGCGCATGCGGCCATTGTGCGGCGGGCCTGCGTTGCGGGAGCACAGGCCATCGTGATGGGAGCAGGGCTGCCGCTCGACCTGCCGGAACTGACCGAGGGCTACCCCGACGTCGCGCTGGTCCCGATCCTGTCCGACGCCCGCGGCGTTGCCATTGTGCTGAAGAAATGGGCACGCAGGAAGCGGTTGCCGGACGCCATCGTGATCGAGCATCCGCGCTATGCGGGCGGTCATCTCGGCGCACCCAATCCGGCCGACCTCGCCAGCGCGCGCTTCGATTTCAGCGATGTACTGCCCGGCGTGTTCAAGGTATTCGACGATCTGGGCATCGCGCGTGGACAGATACCCGTCATCGTCGGCGGCGGCATCAACAGCCACGAAAAGCTGCTGGACGCGCTGGCGCTGGGGGCGAGCGGCGTGCAGCTCGGTACGCCGTTCGCCGTCACCGAGGAGGGCGATGCCCATCCCAATTTCAAGCGCGTGCTGCTGGATGCGAAGCCCGAGGATATCGTCACCTTCATGAGCGTCGCCGGACTGCCCGCGCGCGCGGTGAAAACGCCCTGGCTCGCCAACTACCTCAAGCGTGAATCCAGGCTGCAGGCGTGTGCCAAGGCCGATCCCGATCGGTGCGCCATCGGCCTGCACTGCCTGACGCAGTGCGGCTTGCGCGACGGTCTAGAGAAGGCGGGGCAGTTCTGCATCGACTCGCAACTGGTCGCCGCGCTCAAGGGCGACGTCAACAAGGGCCTGTTCTTCCGCGGGTCGGAGCCGCTGCCCTTCGGCCGCGAAGTCCGCACGGTACAGCAGCTGGTCGACTATCTGCTCACCGGCGTGAAGCCTGTCACGGTGGCGGCAGCGCTGGAGACCCTGGCGGCATGAGCATCCTTACCGACCGCATCCATACCTTCGGCCGCGCCATGCTGGAGCGGCATGGCGAGCGGGTGCACAAGATCGCGCTCGATGCGGGCTTCACCTGCCCCAACCGGGATGGCAGCAAGGGTATCGGCGGCTGCACCTTCTGCAACAACAAGTCCTTCGCGCCAGGCGCACGCGACCCGGCACCGCTCGCCGCACAGTTCGAGCGCGCGCGCGGCCGCATTGCGCGGCGCACCGGCGCACGCCGCTTCATCGCGTATTTCCAGGCCTACACCAACACCTACGCGCACGTGGACGAGTTGCGCGCGCTCTACGACACGGCGCTGTCCGCACCCGACGTGATGGGGTTGGCGATCGGTACGCGGCCCGACTGCGTGCCGCCGCCGGTGCTCGACCTGCTGGCGGAATATCGCGGACGCGGCCACGAAGTGTGGCTGGAGCTCGGCCTGCAGTCGTCCTTCGATGCCACGCTGGCACGCGTCAATCGCGGCCACGGTTTCGCCGAGTACGAAGCCGCGACGCGGGCGGCCCGGTCGCGCGGCATCCCGGTGTGCTGCCACCTGATCGTCGGCCTGCCCGGCGAGGACGCCTCCCACAGCCACGCCAGCCTCGACCGCGTGCTCGAGGTCGGCGTCGACGGCCTCAAGCTGCATCCGCTGCACGTGGTGAAGCACACCAGGCTTGCCATCGAATGGAAGCGCGGCGAATACGAACCGCTGGACGAGGTGGACTACACGCGCATCGCCGCCGACCTGATCGAGCGCACGCCATGGGAGGTGGTGTACCACCGCGTCACCGGAACCGCCGCGCCCGACATCCTGCTTGCGCCTGCGTGGTGCGCCAAGAAATGGGACGTGCTCAACGGCATCGCCGACGAACTGACCCGGCGCGGCAGCCGGCAGGGCGCACGCGCGGGCCAACGCTGGAAGGAGAACATTCATGCCGCTTGACCTGATCTGCCCGGCGGGCAGCCTGGTTTCACTCAAGGCCGCCATCGACCATGGCGCCGACGCCGTCTACATGGGCTTTCGCGACAACACCAACGCGCGCGCTTTCCCGGGCCTCAACTTCGACGAGGCACAGGCGGCGGAAGGGCTGCGCTATGCGCATGACCGCGGCCGCAAGGTGCTGCTCGCGCTCAACACCTATCCGCAGCCGGATACCTGGAGCCGCTGGACCGGAGCCGTCGACCGCGCGGCGAAACTCGGCATGGACGCGGTGATCCTGGCCGATGCCGGGCTGATGCGCTACGCCGTCAAACATCACCCCCATCTCAGGCTGCATCTGTCTGTGCAGGGCTCGGCCACCAGCTACGAGGCGGTGAATTTCTACCGCGAGCACTTCGGCATCCAGCGCGCGGTGCTGCCGCGCGTGCTGTCGCTGCCGCAGGTGGAAAACGTGGTGCAGCACACCGACGTCGAGATCGAACTGTTCGGCTTCGGCGGCCTGTGCGTGATGGTGGAGGGGCGCTGCCTGCTGTCGTCGTACTGCACCGGCGAGTCGCCCAATTCGGCGGGCGTGTGCTCGCCGCCGAAAGCCGTGCAGTGGCGCGACACGCCGGACGGCCTGGAGTCACGCCTCAACGGCGTGCTGCTCGACCGCTACGGCAAGGAGGAGAAGGCCGGCTACCCGACCCTGTGCAAGGGACGTTTCGAAGTCGGCGGCGAGACCTATTACGCCATCGAGGAGCCCACCAGCCTCAACACCCTCGACCTGCTGCCCGAGATGCTGAAGATCGGCATCGCCGCGATCAAGATCGAGGGTCGCCAGCGCAGCCCGGCCTACGTCGCCCAGGTGACGAAAGTCTGGCGCGCCGCCATCGACGCGGTGAAGAAGAATGCCGACGGCTTCAGGCCAGCGCCCGCCTGGCAGGCCGAACTCAACAAGCTGTCGGAAGGGCAGAGCCACACGCTTGGTGCCTATCATCGGCCGTGGAAGTGAGTGGTGAATGGTGAGTGGTGAGCGGTCCGCTGCTTTTTCTTGAATCTTGTAACCTGAATCTGAAATGAATCTGAGCCTGGGTCCCCTGCTGTACTACTGGTCGCGCGACGACGTGTTCGCCTTCTACGACGACGCGAAGACATGGCCCGTGGCGCGCGTATATCTGGGCGAAAGCGTGTGCTCGCGTCGCCATGTGCTGCGCCTGTCCGACTGGCTGGCGCTGGCGGAGCAGCTCGCTGCCGCCGGCAAGGAGGTGGTGCTCTCCAGCCAGACGCTGATCGAGTCGGAATCCGACCTGAAGACGCTGCGCCGCATGGTCTCCGATGGACGCTTCCGGGTCGAGGCCAACGAATGGGGGGCGGTGCGGCTGTTGTCCGAAGCCGGCATGCCGTTCGTCGCCGGCCCCACGCTCAATGTCTACAACCATGAAACGCTGGCCGTGCTTGCGGAACTCGGTGCGCAGCGCTGGCTGCCGCCGGTTGAAATGTCGCACGTCACGCTGGCGTCGCTCGTCGAGCGCCTGCCTCCCGCGATGGAGACCGAGGTGTTCGCCTATGGCCGTCTGCCGCTGGCGTATTCGGCGCGCTGCTTCACCGCGCGCCACTACAACCTGCCCAAGGACGACTGCCAGTTCCGCTGTCTCGACCATCCTGACGGTCTGGCGCTGGCCACTCGCGAGGGTGAGCCCTTCCTCACGCTCAACGGCATCCAGACGCAGTCGGCCGGGGTCTACACCCTGCTCGGCGAACTGCCCGCCCTGCACGAACTCGGTGTCGCCAGCCTGCGCCTGTCGCCGCAGTCGCGCCACATGGGGCGGGTGGTGGACGCCTTCCGGGCGGCGCTGGCAGGCGAAGTCGGTGCAGCCGACGCCCTGGCCCGCGTCATGCCCGGCCCGCCGGTCGACGGCTACTGGCATGGCCACGCCGGGCTCGAATACCGTCCCGGGAGCGCCCTCTGACATGCTGATCACGCGCAGGCTGGAATTCGACGCCGGTCACCGTATTCCCAACCATGCCAGCCAGTGCCGGCACCTGCACGGCCATCGCTACGCCCTCGAGATCACCCTTGCGGGCGAGGTCATCCGCTCCGAAGGCGCGGCCGGGCAGGGCATGGTGATGGATTTTTCCGATGTGAAGGCCATCGCCCGGGCGATGCTCGTCGAGCACTGGGACCATGCCTTTCTGGTGTATCAGGGCGACCACGCCGTGACCGGATTTCTGGCGTCGCTACCCGGACACAAGACCGTGGTGCTGCCGGTGGTGCCGACAGCGGAAAATCTTGCGGCCGAGGCTTTTCGCATCCTCGACGCAGCCTATGTCGATACCTACGGCAACCAGCTCAGGCTGCAACAGGTGCGGCTGTACGAAACCCCCAACAACTGGGCCGATGTGCTGCGCCCGACACGATGAATGGAGCGATCATGCCGACGCTTGCCGTACCGACACCCCTGAGCCGCCTGATTGCCAGGCTTCCGTCAGCGCCGCCCAGCCTGGCGTTTTCGCTGGCGGCCAACCGGCTGCTGTGGCCCGCCCTGCAAGCCCTCGACTGGGAACCGCTGGTCGGGCGCCGCTATGCCATCCGCGTCAAGGACCTCGGACTCAGCCTGTGCTTCACCGTCAGCCAGCGAGGTTTCGCAGCGGACAGCGGCTCACCCGATCTCACCATCAGCGCGACCGCCCGGGATTTCCTGCTGCTGCTCGGCCGGCGCGAAGATCCCGACACGCTTTTCTTCAGCCGCCGCCTGGTGAGCGAGGGCGACACCGAGCTTGGCCTCATCGTCAAGAACCTGCTCGACGCCCTCGACCCCGATGCGGTGCTGAACCGCTTGCCCGCACCGCTGGCGCGCGCTGCGCAACGCCTGATGGCGGCGTAGGCGCAAATCACTGCCCGGCAGCGAGGGAGCGGATTCAGGCGCCGGGGGGCAGCGCGATCTTCTGGTCCGTGCTGAACTGGTAGTCGTGGAAGACATGCTCCGCGCTGAGCACCTGGTAGCTGCCGTCCGGTGCGCGAAGAGTGGTGTCCTTGAGCCGGTAGGCGGTTTGCCCGCAGGTCCAGATGTCGAAGTTGCGCATATGGGTGCACAGGCAGGTCTTGTCCATGACCTTCACCTTCTTGGCCGCAGGATGCAGTTCCACTTCGCGGTTGTAGGCGTCGATGTAGGCACATCGGCTGTTGGCGTCGAGCAGGTAGCCGTAGGCCTCGCAGTTGGGACGGATGCCGGCACCGATGCCCGGACTGCCCTTGAGCATGCGCATCGGGTAGCCGGTCGGTGAAATCGTGTTGACCTCGATGTCGTCTTCGCTGGCCTTGAAGTATTCCTGCTTGATCTTGTCCGGCAGGCCGCATTCCTCGGTGACGGTGAAGCGGGTCGCCACCTGCACGGCGGCGGCGCCCTGTTCGAGGAAAGCTGCCGCGTCGCTGCCGGTGAAGATGCCGCCGGCGGCGATCACCGGGATGTCGAGGTGTTCGGCCTTGAGATACGCCAGCACTTCGCCGACGAGAGTATGCAGATCGTACTTCGCCCAGTCCTCGATGCTGAAGCCGAGGTGGCCCCCGGCGAGCGGGCCTTCCACCACGACGTAGTCCGGCAGGCGCTGCAACCGGGCGTTCTTGCGCAGGAACATCGCCAGCGCGCGCGGCGAGGAGACGATGATGCCGAGTTTGGCGTCGCGAAAGCGCGGGTGGTCCTCGATCAGCGCGAACGAACCGAGATGCAGACCGGCGGAAAGCGTGATGCCGTCGATGCCGGCGTCGAGTGCGGCGGACAGGCGCATGCGCAGCGTCTCGCGCGGCGCATTCATGGTGAGCTTCTCCATGCAGTTGATGAAGATCATGCCGTCGCCGCGCTTGGCATCCATGGTCCGGCCCACGTGATAGCGCGTGGCTTCCCCGAGCACCGCGAGGTTGAAGTGCACGTTGGACTTGTCGCTGCTGGCGGCGTTGGTCTTGTATTTCTTCAGCTTCTCGCTGACGAACTTGGTGTCGAAGCGGCGGTCGGACACTGTCTGCACCATGGCATCGGAAATGTGGCCGATGCCGCCAAGACGTGCGACCTCGAGCGCCAGTTCGGCGGTCGAAATGTCCACTCCCATGCCGCCGATGACGATCGGCACCAGTTCCTGCCTGCCGAAGTGCAGGCGGAAATCATCCACACGTTTCATTCTGTTCCTCTGGTTTCCGTTGACAGGCCTGGCCAATGCTCGGGCATACGACTCCAGGCCCCGCATAGTTCCGGCACTTGACGCCATCAAGCGCATGGCAGGCTCGCCCGCATTTACACAGCGGGCGATTCGCTGTCGAACAATGGGATTGTATCCGTACACCGTTTGGATGACATCGAATGATGAAGCGGAACCTCGCGAACAGGGTATCAAAAAAGAGTTGATGATCTGCTTGCATTAATTAAATCGCTTTATATAATCACACGAACACATGATCAACAGATCATGTGTGATTACGTGTTGTTACTCTTGTGGAGATTCTGATGAAAAAACCCCCGTTGACTTCCCTCATCCTTGCCTGCGGCCTCGCGTCTTCAGGCCCAGTACTGGCTGAAACGCCACAAAATGCGGCCCCCATGCCGGCTGAAATGCAGCAGATGATGAAGACGTACACGCCGGAGTTGCGCCAGAAGGTGATGGCGCTGTCGCCCGAGCTCAAAGCCACCATCCAGAAACTGCATGCAGGCCATACGCGACGCGCCAAGGAAACGACGCTGCGTCAGGTCATGCACGAAATCCTGTCCGAATACCAGAGCGTCGCCTCGGCATTGGCGACCGACAACGCAGAACAGGCAGCTGATGCGGCCCGGCGGCTGGCCAACCATCGCATTCCTAAAGGTGGACTGTTGCCCTATTTCCCGCTGGACAAGATCAACAACACTGATCTGGCGGTGCTGCCAGCGATGAACGCCACCGTCGAGGGCAGCGCGCTCAAACTGGCTGAGGCGGCGGACGCGGGCGACATGCCCAGGGCGGCAGCGTACATGAGCGACATCATGACCGGTTGCGTCGCATGCCATCAGAAATTCCGCGGCACGCCTGGAATTTCAGCCAACCTGATCAGCCCCCTTTTGAAATGAATGTGTCCCCTGAATGAGGAGATCTGAAATGAATAAACATATTTTTGCCGCCGCAGTATCGGCTGCCACGTGTTCTTTCGCACTCGATGCGCATGCCACCAACGGCGATCAGATGATCGGCGTGACCGCTACCCAGTGGGGGATGGCGGGCGCAGTGGTGGCCGCCCCGCAGGATGCCGGCACGATCATGAGCAATCCGGCCGGTCTGGCCGAGCTCGGAATGAAGGAGGTGCGCTTCGACATGGGCTTTGGCGTGCTCAATCCTCCGCGCAAGGCCAACGGTACCGAAAGCGATTCCGACTACTACCTGATTCCGTCGGGCGCCGTGGCCTTCAATGTCGATGACCGGCTTTATCTTGGCATGGGCATGGCAGGCCTTTCAGGCATGGGGGTCGATTTCGCCGATATCATGGCGGCCGCCCCGGGTGCGCAAGCCGTGGTCACGACCAAGCAGTTCTACAAGATATCCCCGGGCTTCGGCTACAAGCTCAGCGACAGGCTTTCGGTCGGCGCCGCGCTCAACATCGACTACCAGAGTCTGGCAATCCACAACACCAGTTTCACGCTGCCGCAAAACCAGGTGTATGGATTCGGGGTGAGCGCCGGCCTGATTTACAAATTCAATGACCGGGTGCAGCTGGGCGCTTCATGGATCAGCAAACAGAGCATGCAGGAGTTCAACTGGAACACGACCGCCGGCAAATATGCCATGACCATGGACGCGCCCCAGCAATTTTCCCTGGGCGTGGCGTTCAAGCCCAGTCCGGGATTGCTGATCGAGGCTGATGTGAAGTACATCGGTTTCAGCGACGTTCTGGATCGGGTTGCCTTCCAGACTCCGGGCGGACCGAGCGTGATGAATTTTGGCTGGGACGACCAGATCGTGTATGCCATCGGGATCCAGAAGGAGATCAATCCGAAGACCACGGTTCGAATGGGTTTCAACTACGGCAAGTCGCCTATTGGCCAGGAAGATGTCAACAACAACATCGGCTCATTGGCCGTTACCGAGAAGCATGTGTCTGTAGGGATGACGCGCAAGCTGAGTGACAAGGTGTCGGCATCGCTTTCCTACATGCATGCCTTCCACAACGACGTCACATCGAATGTGGCGCCGTACAACAAGATCGAACTGGAACAGAACATCGCCAACATCCAGGTCAGCTACATGTTTTAAGAGGAGAGCTCCAAATGAACGTTGATAGAACCGTGCATCTGATGGCGGGACTGGTCGTGCTGGTCAGCACTGCCTTGGCCCATTTCTCCAATCCTGCCTGGCTTTGGCTCACGGCCTTTGTAGGCGCCAACCTGGCCCAAAGCGGCGTGACGGGTTTCTGTCCGCTGGCTTTCATGTTAAAAAAAGCGGGGGTCAAGGAAGGCAGTTGTTGTTCCTGAAAATGATTTGACGGTGTACCTTTCGGCAGCAGCTTTTTGTGCTGCTGCCGTTTCCTGCGTCCGCGTGTTGGCAGGGAAGTCGATGGGTTACACACCCGAATGTTCCGCCTATTGGATTGCACTGGACACCAGACACAGTGGCCGTAAAAAAAAGGAAATCTGCAGAAGTCCGTCGCCACGACATTATCGAGGCGGCCATGGAAATCATTCGCCATGAAGGCGTGGCCAGGCTCACGACGCGTTCGCTTTCCAAGGCGGTCGGCATTGCGCAGCCCACCCTGTTTCTGCATTTCGGCAACAAGAGCCATGTCCTGGTCGCGCTGGTGGACACCATCCAGGCACGGCTTCAGAAAGAAATGGCCGTACTTGGCCTGGAGCAGCTGCAGCCGCTGGAGCAGTTGAAGGCCGTCATCCGCGCCCATTTGAATTTTATCCAGCAGCAGCCGGGCATTCCACGTCTGCTGTTTTCTGAAGAACTGCAAAGCGGCGACCCGATTTTCCGCGACCGCATGAATGAATTGGTCCAGTATTTCCTGAATTTCATTGCAAACCTGATCGGCGCTGCGCAGGCGCAGGGAGAAATCCGGGCGGACATCGTTCCCCAGCAGAACGCCTGCATACTGATTGCGGCAGTCCAGGGGTTGGCTTTCCGCTGGGTGCTTTCGGATCAGCGCTTCGTGCTGTCTGAACAGTCCGATGCCGTTATCACGGCACTGATCTCAGGCTGGGCGCCTCGCAACTAGGGTTTGAGCGGGTGTCGTCCACTGGCTGATCGGGCGGCGGATACGACCGGATCACCCTGGCACACGACGAGCGCAGGGTCGTCGCAATAATCGATCAGGATGTGTTTGACCCGCATTTGCCAGAGCCGGCCGAACTCTTTCCGTTCCGCTTCGCTTGCAGCCCCGCTCAGCATGTTCGACATCAGCGACGGCAGGCCGGAGGGTGCGGGGACGATCTCGGGATGATAGGCAAGCGCTACGCGCGCACCTGAATCGAGTCGGGTATAACGAACGTCGCCGAAGTTTCCGGCCTCAAAGGCCAGCAGATTTCGGCGGCTGAACCGCCCCGCGAGGCCCTTGAACCCGCCTTCGCCTGCCGCCCCGGTCAACAGGCCAGTTACGGCAGCGATGACGCCGGTTACGCCATCCGACTGCGGCGCACCGAATTCGACGCGGACGCCGCCGCGTTCCGGGAGGGCGTCCGGATAGAGCCAGCGGAGCGCTTTCAGGGTCATCAGGTAGGCGCCCGCCACTGTGGGACAGGAATGTCCGGCGAGTTTGACCGCATCGACATAGCCGTATTCGATCTGCCCATCGTCGGTGGCGCCGAGAAATTCGGCGAGCGGGTCATGCAGCGTGATACAGGCAACGTCATCGTAAAAACTCGGGTAGCTCATAGAGGTTTCTCCTGACGGATGATCCGGGCATGCACCAGCGCCGCGGCGGCCTGCAGCATGAACCACAGCAGCGTGACGGCGCCCAGCAGCAATCCCCATTCCCGCCCCAGGCCGCCTGCGATGCCGCCGATGCTGAACAGCACGGCGCGGATGCCGTTGTAGCGTCCGAGGCTGTTGCGCAGTCCCGCGTGCCACGGATTCTGTACCCCCGGCCGCAACCATACCGGCAGCAGCTGGCTGGCCGCTCCGGATACCAGGGGCAGCAGGAAGCCGGCGACGAATGCCGACGTGGGCGTTGACGCCGGAAAAGCGACTGCGGCGGCACCGAACAGCATGCTGAGGGCGAGTCCGGCCAGTGCGGCGGCGAGCGGCGGGGCCGCGCCGTGAAGTGCGAAAATCTCGGCACGATACCGCCGCAGCCAGCGGGATCCGAGCCGGACCAGCGGAATCGCCCACACCCCCGCGCCGACCCAGGCGAGCGGACCGAACCAGGCCGCGCCGACTGCGACCAGCAGCGTGCCGCCCATGGCCCATGGCAGGTTGCGGCGCAGCCATGGGCCGACGTCCGGGTCGGGCCGGCCGGCGACCGTCGGCAACAGCACGGCGAGCGTACTCACGGCAGTCAGGCCGATGAATCCGAGCGTGTTGAGATGGAGATGGAGGCGGCGCAGGCCGGCCCACTGCTGCGGCCAGAGCGCGCCCGCGAGTATGGCGAGCAGGGCGCACACCAGGCAGGCCAGGGCGGCTTCGTACCAGGCCAGGCCGGGGTGGGGACGGCCCAGCATGCCGGCCCGCCGGTGTCGGCTCCAGGCCAGCAGCGCAGCGGCGGCCATCGCCGCCAGGCAGGCGCCTGCGTAGCGCCCCCACGTCATGCCGGGGAGGCTGAATGCGGCCACCGCCAGGGCACCACCCGCCAGCGCCAGAATCGGCAGGCCGGTCGCGCCCGCGCCGGGCGCGCGCGTCCGGGTGAGCACCGGGATGAAATGGCTCATGGCGCCGAGGATCAGCGGCATGGCCCCCACCGCAAGAATCAGGTGCAGGGTGGCGGCGCGCCCGGCGTGGGGCGCGCCGAGCAGGGCAGCGGCAAACGCAACCAGGGCAAGGAATACCAGCGCCGGCAGCACCGCCGGCCGCTCAGCTGCGGATGAAGTCGATCACGATTTCCCCGGGGGCGCGCTGCAGGTACTGGATGTCGACCGCTTCGCCGTAGCGGTTGCGCAACTGGTCGAGCAGCGGCAGCGGGTCATGGTCGTTGACGAAGCGCATGCGTTCGCCCGGGGTCAGCGCGTCCAGCGCGCCGAAAATGGCGGCATGACGGAAGCGCTTGGCGATTCCGCGTGCGTCGAACGGATAGACCTGATCCTGGCGAAGATGGAGATGGGCATTCATGGCTGTCGTCCTAAAGAAGTAAATGGAATGCATATTATAGACGCGGGATTCACTTTTTGTGTACGTCTTTTCATGCTCGGAACGATCGGGCCGCCCGCCCGCATATCGGGCTGTCAGGGCTCGTTGCCTGCGTCCAGTTCATCCGCCCCGGGAACGCGGAAAATGCCTTGCAGCCGGAGCAGTTCCTCACGGTGCTGGGTCACCAGGTCGTTCAGCATCCTGTTACCTGCATGCGTCAGATGCACCTCGACCGAGCGGCGGTCGGTGCGTCCCGTCTGGCGCTTCACCAGTCCCAGCTTCTCGCACCGCGAGACCAGCGACACCACGCCATGATGATGTGCCTGCAGGCGTTCTGCCAACTCGCTGACCGTGGCCCATTCGCGTCCCGGAAAGCCGCGTATGTGCAGCAGCAGCTGGTATTGAAGGTGGGTGATGCCGCGCTGGTGCGCTGCCTCTTCGCTGAAGCGCAGGAAGCGCCGGAGCTGATGGCGGAAATGGGACAGCGTCTCGAAATCTTTCTTGCTGAGGCGGGATGAGGTCATTTTTCGGGATTCATGAAAACAGACTGGATTTTGTATCATATTGTGATATAAACAAACCGTGGCCGTTTTCGCGGGGGTGGAAGTTCATACCTGGTCGGAGATGGCTGATCGGATGAAGCGCTGAAAGGAGATTCGCATGAGTATCCTGCAAGTCCACAAGCTTTTCACGTCCCCGCAGGGCTGGAATTCGCTGTCGCAAACCCAGCCGTCCGCGCTCAGGCTGTTCGTTCTGCTGGTCGTGCCGTTCTCGCTGGTTCCTCCCTTGATGCTCGAATATGCGGGCCATCATGTGGGCGCCATCCTGTTTCCGCATATTCCCGGTATGGCCTGGAGCCTGGCCGCCCTGTTCTTCCTGCTGGCCGAACTGATAACGGTTCCGCTGATGGCGTGGACGGTCAAGTCCGTCGCCCGCAGCAAGGGAATCGAAAGCAGCGATCGCGAGGCCTTCGCGCTGGCGGCAATTGCGCCGGTTCCGCTCTGGCTGTCGTCGCTGGTGCTCTTCTATGATCAGGTCATTCCGATCATGGCCGGGATCGCACTGGGCCTGGCCGGGTCGGTTACCCTCATCTTCCGCGGCGTGCAGAGCATCCTCAAGGTCGACGAAGGCCTCATCGCCATCGATATCGCCTATACCGTCACCGCGCTCGGTCTTATCGCGTGGGTGGTGCTGGTCACGCTCGGACTCATTCCGGCCCTGGCCTGATCCTGAACACCCGCTTTCTGGCCGCCTGACGCAGGGACGTCGGGCATTTATGAGGAGGTTTAACGATGGATGCAACAGTAAGTCTGCCCACCCTCGACGAGGAGGGTTATCTGGTCGAACCCGGCGAGTGGAACGAAGCCGTCGCCGAACAGCTCGCACGTGCTGAAGACGTCAGGCTGACCGAGGAGCACTGGGACGTCATACGCTTCATGCGCGACTATTACGAAGAGCACCAGATCGCGCCGGATGCGCGCTATGTGATCAAGCACCTGTCGAACCGCCTGGGTGCCGACGCGCGCAATGCGCTCTTCAAGCTGTTCGCCTATGGCTATGTCAAGCAGGCGTGCAAGATCGCCGGGATGAAGCGGCCGCGTGCCTGGAGTACGGGCTGATCGCCTCTGCGGGGCTTCAACGTACGGCGCAAGCGGCCGGCCCGGATACGGGCGCTAGGTGAAACGCCCGCCATGAAGGGAGAAGCGGCGCAGCGCTGACAGCAGGTTGAATCCCAGCAGCAGCGCCGACACGGCCAGGAGCAGGCCGCCAGCCCGGATCAGCGGCGGCGAGAACAGGCCCGCCACGAGCAATCCGCAGGCGGCCGCATGGGCGCC
Source organism: uncultured Thiobacillus sp. (assembly GCA_964533095.1). Classification (GTDB taxonomy): domain Bacteria; phylum Pseudomonadota; class Gammaproteobacteria; order Burkholderiales; family Thiobacillaceae; genus Thiobacillus. The sequence goes on from CAZHKS010000001.1 coordinate 105,451, forward strand.
GAATTGCCTGCGCGTCCAGCGTTCCGCAATCATGTCCTTCATCGTGGGTATGCTGCCCGCCCGTGCCTGAAGTTGCGCCTGCAGGTGAAACCACGCCAGAAACGGCACGATCTTGTAGAGCATGCCGTTCACCACGCTGACTCCGAACCCCCCCACGAACAGCACGGCCAGCAGCAGCGGATAACGCGGGCTGCCCGCCAGGGCCGGCCAGGCCTGCGCGGCGAGCCAGACCCCTGCGCTGCCGATCAGGCCCGCCATGCCCAGGCGCCAGAAATCGAGCGTGACGTCGGGAAGTTTCCTGCGCCGTCGCGCCTGCAGCCTCAGGGTGGCGGCGGCAAACAGCAGGATGCCTGCGGCGAGGCCAGCCTCGGCGAGGGTGGCCGCAGGCTGCGGCAGCATCGATGCGGCGGCGTGGATCAGCAGCAGGCCGAACAGCACGGGCGGCAGCCAGCGGCTGAGCAGGGTCGGATAGGGGGGCGTGATCTGGAACATCGGGACGACCTGGAAGGCGACGCCGATGACCAGCAGCAGGACCCAGCCGAGCAGGCCGAAGGCGAGGTGCGCGGAGAGCACCGCTGCGAGCACCGCGGGGCTCTCTGGCTGGACCCACATGCCCGTGCGCATCAGCGCCAGGACCACGCCCAGCGCGAGCGTGAAGCCCAGGCCCAGAACCGCCAGCCGCATGCCCCGGACCGTGACGCCATCCATCGCGCGCGCGAGGCTGATGGCGGCGGCGGCAAGAAAGACGGCGAGGCCGCTTCCCAGCAGGACGATGCCGATGCCGAAGGCGACAGGTGAGGCGGTCAGAAAGCCGGTCATCAGGGCGACCGTCCCCAGCGCCAGCGGCATGTGACTGAACCAGGCGACCGGACGGGGGGCGGGCAGGGGCGAGCCGGCCACCACCGGCAGCATCTGCATCAGGGCGCCCAGCATCGCCATGGCGAGGAAGCCCAGCGTGAGCGCGTGGGTGAGGGCGAGCGCCTGCGGTGTCCAGCGCGAGGCCAGCGACTCAGGGGCCGTCACGAGCAGCAGCGCGGCGGCGAGGAGAAACAGCGGAGCCGTCAGAAAGAACTGCAGCGGCAGCGAAAACGGCGGCGCCTGTTCGAAGGACAGGCCGGCTTGCGTGCTCATCGGGCGGGCCGCCTCAGCGCGTGTCGGCTGTTCCGTCGGCCGGATGGATCAGGATGACATAGCCGCCATCAGCCTCCATCCGCGTGGCGTGGCGGTAGCCGCGTTCGGCGAGCAGGGGATAGAGTGGAAACGGCTCGCGATGCAGCAGCAGCCGGATCGACTGGCCGGGACGCAGCAGAGCCAGCGTCTGCATGACTTTTTCCATCGGCTCCGGCGGTTCCAGTTCGCGAGCGTCGACGAGGATCTCGTCTGCCGGAACGGTCATGCGACGGCCTGCATGGCGCGGATCAGGTCGTCGCGGCTGCCGCTCAACACCTGGTCCGACATGGGGTAGAGCATGTTCTCCTCCTTCAGGTTGTGCTGCTGCATCAGCATGTTGAGCGTTTCGGAGAGGCCGAGGTAGGCATTGCGGTCGCCTGCCGCAACGACGCCCGCCATGTCCTGTATCAGGCCGCGCATCTGCTCGTGCTCCATGCGCATGACCTGCGTCGGTCCCATTGTGTTGCCGGTGCGGGCCTCGAAGGCGGGGAACAGCACCGTTTCCTCCATCGACAGGTGATGGGCCATGGACGCCTGAAACTGATCGAACAGCGTTCGCGCGGCGTCCCAGTTCTTTTGCGCGGCGGCGGATTCGGCGGATGCGAACAAATCGTCGCAGGCGCGGTGGTCGCTACCCAGAAAATCCAGAATCGTGCTCATGAACAACCCTCAATAAGATGATGAAAAAATACATGTTTAAGTATATCAGGACTTCCTAACCTGAAATTCTTCTTGACTGTTCCACAAGATGTCGTATGGTTCACGAACACAAGACACAAGATCTTGTTTTCGAGGAGGATGGAATGACTACTGTGATAGCAGGAATGCCGCGCGAAGTCATCAAGCGCGACGGACGCCGGGTTCAATTCGATGTTGCGAAGATACGTTCGGCTATCGTGCGGGCCGGCCAGGCCAGCGGCGAATTCGGAGAGGCCGAAGCCGATTTGCTCACCGCCCAGGCGATGAAGGTGCTGATCCACAGCTTCCGCAACGCGCCGCCCGACATCGAGCGCATCCAGGACGTGGTCGAGCAGGGCCTGATTGCCGCCAACCATCTCGCCACGGCACGCGCCTACATCGCCTACCGCGACAGCCACAAGAAGCTGCGCGAGGACCGCAAGACGGTGGTGGACGTGGAAGCCTCGATCAACGAATACCTCTCGCGCCAGGACTGGCGGGTCAACGCCAACGCCAACCAGGGCTATTCGCTGGGCGGGCTGATCCTCAACGTCTCGGGCAAGGTGGTGGCCAACTACTGGCTCAATCACGTCTATCCGCCCGAACTGGGCGAAGCGCACCGAGACGGCTCGCTGCATATCCACGACCTCGACATGCTGGCGGGCTACTGCGCCGGCTGGTCGCTGCGCACCCTGCTGCACGAGGGCCTCAACGGCGTGCCGGGCAAGGTCGAGGCGGGCCCGCCCAAACACATGTCGTCCGCGGTCGGGCAGATCGTCAACTTTCTCGGCACGCTGCAGAACGAGTGGGCCGGCGCGCAGGCCTTCTCCTCGTTCGACACCTACATGGCGCCGTTCATCCGCAACGACGGCATGAGCTATGAAGCAGTCAAGCAGTGCATCCAGGAACTGATCTACAACCTCAACGTGCCGTCGCGCTGGGGCACGCAGACGCCGTTCACCAATCTCACTTTCGACTGGACCTGTCCCGAGGACCTGCGCGAGCAGATACCGGTGATCGCCGGCGAGGAAATGCCGTTCAGCTACGGCGAGCTGCAGGTCGAGATGGACATGATCAACCGCGCCTACATCGAGGTGATGACCACCGGCGATGCGAAAGGCCGCGTGTTCACCTTCCCCATCCCCACCTACAACATGACCCCGGATTTCCCCTGGGAGTCGGAAAACGCCGAGCGCCTGTTCGCCATGACCGCGCGCTACGGCCTGCCGTACTTCCAGAACTTCATCAATTCCGAAATGAAGCCGAACCACATACGCTCCATGTGCTGCCGCCTGCAGCTCGACCTCAGAGAGTTGCTGAAGCGCGGCAACGGCCTGTTCGGATCGGCCGAGCAGACCGGCAGCGTGGGCGTGGTGACGGTCAACTGCGCGCGCCTTGGCTACGAGCACAGCGGGGACGAGGCCGCGCTGCTGCGCCGCCTCGACGCGCTGCTCGCCATGGCGCGCAACGGTCTCGAGATCAAGCGCAAGGAAATCCAGCGCCTGATGGACAACGGCCTTTTTCCCTACACCAAGCGCTATCTCGGCACGCTGCGCAACCACTTCTCGACCATCGGCGTGAACGGCATCAACGAGATGATCCGCAACTTCAGCCGCGACGAGCACGACATCACGACCGAATGGGGGCACGATTTCGCCGTGCGCCTGCTCGACCACATCCGCGCGCGCATCGCCGCCTTCCAGGAAGAGACCGGCCATCTATACAACCTGGAAGCCACGCCGGCCGAGGGCACCACCTATCGCTTCGCGAAGGAGGATGCAAAACGCTACCCGGGCATCCTGCAGGCGGGGACCGGCGACGCACCGTACTACACCAACTCGTCGCAGCTTCCGGTGGGATTCACCGACGACGCCTTCGAGGCACTGGAACGGCAGGACGACCTGCAGCGCAAGTACACCGGCGGCACCGTGCTGCACCTCTACATGTCGGAGCACATCTCGTCCGCGGAGGCCTGCAAGAAGCTGGTGCGGCGCTCGCTGGAACGTTTCCGCCTGCCCTACATCACCATCACGCCGACCTTTTCCATCTGTCCCAAACACGGCTACCTCGCCGGCGAGCACGAGTTCTGTCCCGCGTGCGACGAGGAAGCCCTGTCCCGTAAACGCGCAGTTTCCGCATAAACAAGGAGATCACCATGAACGACATGACCGTACCTGCCGCCGCCTTCAGCCTGAAAGACGAGGAGCGCACCCGCTGCGAAGTGTGGACCCGCGTGATGGGCTATCACCGCCCGGTGACGAGCTTCAACAAGGGCAAGAAGAGCGAGCATCGCGAACGGCGCTTCTTCGTCGAGGGACGCTGCCGGCTCGGCTGATGGCCGTGCTGCGCCTGAAATCATGACGCTGCACCAACCCACATGACGCTGCGCGTAGGCGGCCTGACGCCGCTGTCCGCCACCGACTGGCCCGGCATGCTGGCAGCGGTGGTGTTCTGCCAGGGCTGCCCGTGGCGCTGCGGCTATTGCCACAATCCGGATCTGATCCCCGCGCGCGGCGACAGCGAAATTCCCTGGGCGGACGTGCTGGCTTTCCTGCACCGCCGACAGGGCCTGCTCGACGGCGTGGTGTTCTCCGGCGGCGAACCGACGGCGCAGGCGGGCCTGCTGGAAGCCATCCGCGACGTGCGCGCGCTCGGATTCAGGATCGGCCTGCATACGGGCGGCATGTATGCGCAAAGACTGGCGGAGGTTTTGCCGCTGGTCGACTGGGTGGGGATGGACGTGAAGGCGCCGTTCGCGGAGTACGCGCGCATCACCGGCGCCGCAGGCAGCGGCGGGCGGGCGCTGGCCGGTTTGCAGCAGGTGCTGGCGTCAGGCGTCGATCACGAAATCCGCACCACCGTGCATCCTGCGCTGCTGGACGACGCCGAGGTGATCGATCTCGCACACGATCTGGCCGGCCGTGGCGTGAAGCATTACGTCATCCAGGCTTTCCGCAGCCAGGGGTGCCAGGACGAAGCGCTGCGGCTGGGCGGGGCGCGTGAACAGCCGTTGCAGGCAGTGGGCGAGCAGGTGGCCAGGCTGTTCGGGGATGTCCTGGTGCGGACCTAGAGCCGGCCGACGCGCAGGAAAAGCGGCCACTGCAGGTTCTTTGCCGTGTCCGCAGCCCCCCACATCGGCGTCAGTTCGGCCATCAGCGCCGGCAGCGGATCACGCCCCTGCGCATCCCGGCAGCGCTTCACCGCCGACCAGGTGGAGAGATAGGCGATCAGGCGCGGCAGGTCCCACGCGACTTCGATATGGAAAGCCGGCGCTTCGATTTCGGCGAACGGAAAATCCAGGCTGCGATAGGCGTCGGCGATCAGCGCGCGCTCGGGCGGCCAGTAGGGGCCGACGGTCTCGTCGTGGAAGCGCCGGAACGGTGCATCCAGGTCCCCCGGCAATATCATGCGGCCGTAGCCCCACAGGGCGAGCACGCCGGCGGGTTTCAGCACGCGGGCCACTTCCGCGTAGAAGCGCGGCAGGTCGAACCAGTGCGCCGCCTGGGCGACGGTCACGAGGTCGACGCTGTGTCCGGGAAGTCCGCTGGCTTCGGCGGGCGCCACCCGGTAGTCGATCGCCGGGTGGACCTGGGCGTGGCCGATCTGTTCGGCCGAGGCATCGGTGGCGACGACCTGCCGGAAGTGCGGCGCCAGTCCCCGTGCCGCCTGGCCGCTACCTGTGGCACAGTCCCACGCCGTATTCCGCTCCGCGCATAAAGTTGCGAGCCAGGCGAAGAGTGGGGCGGGATAATCGGGTCGATAGGCAGCGTAGCGGTCGGACGCGCCGGAGAAATGATCCTTGAAGCTGCTCATGTCGGCCGCAGCGTCAGCCGCAGGTCGCCGCCGATCTGGCGCACGTCGCTCAGGCTGAAGCGTGCCGCCGCGTCCAGCGAAGTGAGTGCCGGGTGGCCGAACAGTCCGCGCGCGTCGTCGCCCACCGCCATCGGCGCCACGTAGGCCACCCATTCGTCGACCAGCCGGGCGGCGAGCAGCGCGCCGTTCAACGCGGCGCCGGCCTCGACGTGCAGCTCGTTGATGCCGCGTTGCGCCAGCAGGGCGAGCAGCGCAGCCAGGTCGACGCGGCCATCGGTTCCCGGCACTTCGGCCACCTCCGCGCCGGCCTGTTCGAGCGCCGAACGCATGCCGGGGTCGGCGTGATGACAGGCGATCAGCGCGGGCAGGATGGCCGCATCGGCCGGCGTGCGCAGGGCCGAATCGACGACGACCCGCAGCGGCTGGCGGCCGGTGTCGAAATCGCGCACGTTCATGCGCGGGTCGTCGGCCAGCACGGTGCCGCTGCCGGTGAGGATGGCACAGGCGCGTGCGCGCAGGCGCTGCACGTCGGCGCGCGCGGCCTCGCCGGTGATCCATTGCGAGGCGCCGTTGGCGAGCGCGGTCTTGCCGTCCAGCGTGGAGGCGGTCTTGAGGCGCACCCACGGACGCTGACGCGTCATGCGGGAAACAAAACCAGGGTTGAGTGCGCGCGCCTCGGCCTCCATCAGTCCGACCTCGGCCTGGATCCCGGCCAGTGTCAGCATCGATATGCCGCCGCCCGCGACCAGCGGATTGGGATCGCTCATCGCCGCCACCACGCGCGCCACGCCCGCGTTGATCAGCGCTTCGGCGCAGGGGGGCGTGCGGCCGTGGTGCGAGCAGGGTTCGAGCGTGACATAGGCCGTCGCGCCGCGCGCCGACCCGCCCGCGGCGTTCAACGCGTGGATTTCGGCATGCGGCATGCCGGCGCGTTCATGCCAGCCTTCGCCGACGATGCGTCCGTCCCTGACGATGACGCAGCCGACGCGCGGATTGGGGCTGGTGGTGAAGAGGCCGCGCGCGGCGAGCTGCAGTGCGCGGGCCATGTGCAGGCGGTCGGCGGCGGAGTGGCGGTCGGCGCGCACGGCTGTTTACTCGAAGAGGTCGTCCACGCCCTGGGGCGGCGCGCGCTCCAGGTCCTGCAGCATCTCGCGGAAATCGTCCGGGTCCTGGAAGCTCTTGTAGACCGAGGCGAAGCGGATGTAGGCGATCTTGTCGAGCCTCTTCAGTTCGTTCATCACCAGCTCGCCGACTTCGCGCGCGGGCACTTCGCGTTCGCCCAGCGTCAGCAGGCGCTGGCGGATGCGGCCGACCGCGGCGTCGACCAGTTCGGTCGAGACCGGACGCTTGTGCAGCGCGCGGCGGAAGCCTTCGCGCAGCTTGGTTTCGGAAAAGTCCTCGCGCGTGCCGTTGGTCTTGACGATCTGCGGCGGCCGCAGTTCGGCGGTTTCCCAGGTGGTGAAGCGCTTGTCGCAGTCGGCGCAGCGGCGGCGCCGGCGGATCGCGTCGCCCGCCTCGTTGACGCGGGAATCGATGACCTGGGTATCAAGAGAACCGCAGAAGGGACACTTCATGAAACCCCCTGTAAATCTACTGCGCTTGCCAGCTTGAACGCGGGCAGTGCTCGGAATCCTCATGTACTTCTATGTACATTCCGGTTCCTGCGCGCTGGCCGCGTCCAACCTGGCTGCGCTCGCTACGATTCCCAGGAGATTTCATCCGGCCCCGCCAGCTCAACCGTAAACCGGGAATTTGGCAGTCAGCTTCGCCACTTCGCCCTTCACGCGCTCGATCACGGCCTCGTCGTTCGGCGCTTCCAGTACGTCGGCGATCAGGTTCGCCAGCTGCTCGGCTTCGAGTTCCTTGAAGCCGCGCGTGGTCATCGCCGGGGTGCCGATGCGGATGCCGCTGGTGACGAAGGGCTTCTGCGGGTCGTTGGGGATGGAGTTCTTGTTGACCGTGATATGGGCACGGCCGAGCAGCGCCTCGGCTTCCTTGCCGGTCAGGTGCTTGGGCTGCAGGTCGACCAGGAAGACGTGGCTCTCGGTGCGGCCGGAGATGATCCTGAGGCCGCGCTCGACCAGCACCTTGCACATCACCAGCGCGTTGTCGATCACCTGCTCCTGATAGTGCTTGAATTCCTTGGTCGCAGCTTCCTTGAAGGCGGTCGCCTTGCCGGCGATGACGTGCATTAGCGGGCCGCCCTGCAGGCCGGGGAAGATCGCGCTGTTGATCGCCTTCTCGTGCTCGGCCTTCATCAGGATGATGCCGCCGCGCGGGCCGCGCAGGGTCTTGTGGGTGGTCGAGGTGACGACATCGGCGTGCGGCACCGGGTTGGGGTAGACGCCCGCGGCGATGAGGCCGGCGTAGTGCGCCATGTCGACCATGAAGATGGCGCCGATTTCCTTGGCGACTTTGGCGAAGCGCTCGAAGTCGATGCGCAGCGCGTAGGCCGAGGCGCCGGCGATGATCAATTTGGGTTTATGTTCGCGCGCCAGCGCTTCCATTTTCGGATAGTCGATCTCTTCCTTCTCGTTGAGGCCGTAGGCGACGACGTTGAACCACTTGCCCGACATGTTCAGTTTCATGCCATGGGTGAGGTGGCCGCCTTCGGCCAGGCTCATGCCCATGATGGTGTCGCCGGGATTGAGGAAGGCCATGAACACCGCCTGGTTGGCCTGCGAGCCGGAGTTGGGCTGCACGTTGGCGGCCTCGGCGCCGAACAGCGCCTTGACGCGATCGATGGCCAGCTGCTCGACGATGTCGACGTACTCGCAGCCGCCGTAATAGCGCTTGGCGGGATAGCCCTCGGCGTACTTGTTGGTCAACTGCGAGCCCTGTGCCTCCATCACCGCCGGGCTGGTGTAGTTTTCCGACGCGATCAGCTCGATGTGGTCCTGCTGGCGCTGGTCTTCTTTCTGGATCGCGGCCCACAGGTCGGGGTCGGTCTTGGCGAGGGTGTCTTGGCGGTTGAACATGGCAGTCGGACGGGGCTTGAAAGACCGCGATTTTAACACGCGGCGGTTCGCGCTGCGGCTCGTATAATCGGCCAAAACCGGAGTGGAATCATGCAAAGACGAGACTTTCTGGCGGGCGCAGGCGTCGCCGCCGTGCTGCCGCTGGCCGCCGCGCAGGCGTCGCCGGCCGAATCGGCACAGTTGCCGGTGATCCGCTGGCGGCTGGCGTCGAGTTTCCCCAAGAGCCTGGACACCATCTACGGCGCGGCGGAAACCCTCAGCAAGCGCGTGGCCGCGCTCACCGGCGGCAAGTTCCAGATCCGCGTCTTCGCCGGCGGCGAACTGGTGCCGGGCCTGCAGGTACTTGATGCGGTCGGCAACGGCACCGCAGAAGCCGGCCACTCGGCCGGCTACTACTACGTCGGCAAGAATCTCGCGCTGGCCTTCGACACCGCCGTGCCGTTCGGCCTCACGGCGCGCCAGCAAAACGCCTGGATGTATGCCGGCGGCGGCATCGAGGCGCTGCGCGCGCTCTACGCCCAATACAACGTCGTGCAGTTTCCCGGCGGCAACACCGGCACCCAGATGGGCGGCTGGTTCCGCAAGGAGATCAAGTCGCTGGCCGATCTGCGTGGTCTGAAAATGCGCATCCCCGGCATCGGCGGCAAGATCATGGCCAAACTCGGCGCCGTGCCGCAAACCATTCCCGGCGGCGACATCTACCCCGCGCTGGAACGCGGTGCGCTCGACGCCGCCGAATGGGTGGGGCCCTACGACGATGAGAAGCTCGGCTTCCACAAGATCGCCAGGCACTACTACTATCCGGGCTGGTGGGAAGGCGGACCGCAGCTGTCCTTCTATGCCAACCAGGCCAGCTGGAAGGCGCTGCCCGAGGTCTATCGGCAGGCTTTCGAAGTCGCCACCGCCGAAGCCAACCAGATGATGCTGGCGCAATACGACGCCAAGAACTCGCCCGCCCTGCTGCGCCTGGTGGGGCAGGGCGTCAAGCTGCACGCCTTTCCCAAGGACGTGATGCTGGCCGCACGCCGTGCCACGTTCGAGCTGTACGAGGCGGAAGCCAAGACCAACCCCGACTTCGCCGCCATCTACCGGCCGTGGAAGGCCTTCCGCGACACCGAGTTCCAGTGGTTCAAGGTCGCCGAAGCCGCGTATGCCAACTTCAATTACTTTGTAAAATGATCCTGACGCAATCTAAAAGTACCGTTCGGGCTGAGCTTGTCGAAGCCCTGTGCCCACTCGGAGAGGCCCTTCGATCGTTCGAAAAGGTCACAATCAGCTCGAACGGAAGTTAAATTGGCTTGTAGAAGAACCGAGACGTCCATGAACAAACTCGACCAGATCATCACCACCATCGACCTCGGCCTGCGCACCGTCTTCGCCAGTCCTCATGCTGGCCGCCCCTATCCCGGCACCGGACCGGAAGTCGAGATGAGCGAGGCGGAAAAGGCCCGGGCCGCCGCGCTGATGCGCGTCAACCACGTTGGCGAAGTCTGCGCCCAGGCGCTGTATGCCGGCCAGGCACTCACCGCCAAGAATGAAAAAGTACGCGCCGAACTCGAACAGGCCGCGCGCGAGGAAACCGACCATCTCGCCTGGTGCGAGACGCGCATCAACGAACTCGGCGGCCGCAAGAGCCTGTTGAACCCGCTGTGGTTTGGCGGCGCGTTCGGCATGGGCGTCGTTGCCGGGTTGCTGGGCGACAAATGGAACCTTGGCTTTCTCGCCGAAACCGAACGTCAGGTCGAGGCGCATCTCGACGGCCATTTGCAGAAACTGCCGGAAGCCGACGCGAAAAGCCGCGCGGTGGTCGAGCAGATGAAGGTCGACGAAGCGCAGCACGCGCAGACTGCGGTCGATCATGGCGGTGCGCCGTTGCCGTTTCCGGTCAAGCAGGCGATGCGCTTTGCTGCCAACGTGATGCGGCAGACGGCGAGTCGGATTTAACGTTGGAGTTGTGGGGCGCAAGCCACAACGCGGAGAAGCGTCTCAACTAGCGACTTGTTATGCGATATGTCCATCAGTGTGATGAGAGTAACGCAACTAGCACTGCCACAATCCAGCCAGCCCACGTAACAAACAACTTCCACCGCTTGCCTTGAATTTGCTCGATTTGAACCTTGGGGATGCCGTAGCCCTTGAAGTTATAGAGAACAGCCAGAAACCCTGGGCACCGGTGCCATTTTCTTAGATCCCCATACTCCAAGTTCGATGAGGCACTATCAGAGGACCACTTGCACTTGCCATTTGTTAGAAGAATTGACTCTCTCAGGCCACGATAATTGTTCCCGTCGAATTCGAAGTTCGAGCAATATCTGCACTTCGAAAAACCAAGAGTGAACATAACCCGATTCACAAACCTGCCTTTTCGTGATGACTCAAACTTTTGCTCTTTGTTGAGCGCTTCAATTGCGTCATAAGGCATTGTCCAGTCTTCCTTTATGCATAACGTTAAGCAGACATCTGAAAAGATGTATATGCAGGCTTAAAGGGTCAGCTTCGACTGGTTTTTCATCATGCTCTGCATGGTGGTATCCCTAACGCGAAGCTGCCCTTGGCTTGAACTAACCTTTACTTCGTTTCAGCCAGCTTCGTCTCAAGCACGCCTTTCTTGCCCTCGGCTTCACCCATCAGGTTGAGCTTGGTGCGGGCGTACATGATGCCCATTTGACCTCTTGCCAGACGTAGTTCAGGCTGCCCGGCTTGGCGTCGATTTCGAGTGTGTCAGTGTTCTCGGCCTTGGATGTGATGAGGTGCTTGCCGGGTGCAACCTCCTTGTACAGGTAAGTGTTGGCTGCAGTCTGGCCGATGGGTTTTCCATCGAGTTCCACATCCATCTTGACCGCGGCGCCCATCGATTCATTGCGATAGATGTAAACGCCGGCCTTGTCGGTCGGAACCGAGAATGTCTTCAATGCCGCATCTTGTTTTGCGTCGCCCATGGGAACCGAGGCGCATCCAGCCAGGCTGGATGCGAGGACGGCAGCGATGAACATCTTTTTCATAATTAACTCCTCCTTCGTTAGTGGTGTGGTTGTTTTGATAGTGTGAAACACCCTGGCCCAGACCGGGGTGCAACGGCATTATGCCGGGAGTATGGGGTTTTCCCATGGCATGTAGCATCTGCGCACTTGCAACCGGCATGGCGTAAAAGTCCTGCGTGTTAGCATGAATAAAAGTACGTCTATCGCCTGATTGAAACGAGGGTCGGCTCACGGCTCACAACCGGAGATGAACATGCAATACGTGCTCGCGCTCGACCAGGGCACCACCAGTTCCCGCGCGATCGTGTTCGATCACGCAGGCCAGATCAAATCCATCGCGCAAAAGGAATTCCGGCAGATCTTCCCGCAGCCGGGCTGGGTCGAACACGATCCCGGCGAGATCTGGTCGTCGCAGATCGGCGTCGCCGCCGAGGCGATCACCAGGGCCGGCCTGTCGGGACGCGACATCGCCGCCATCGGCCTCACCAACCAGCGCGAGACCACGGTGGTGTGGGACCGGCGCACCGGGCAGCCGGTGTACCACGCGATCGTGTGGCAGGACCGGCGCACCGCGGGCCTGTGCGACGAACTGCGCGCGGCGGGTCACGAGGCGCTGTTCCAGCGCAAGACGGGGCTGGTACTCGACGCCTATCTCGCGGGCACCAAGCTGCGCTGGATCCTCGACAACGTGCCCGATGCGCGGCGCCGCGCCGAGGCGGGCGAACTGGCGTTCGGCACCATCGACAGCTGGCTGCTGTGGAAGCTAAGCGACGGCGCGCTCCACGTCACCGACGCGACCAATGCCTCGCGCACGCTGCTGTTCGACATCGCGCAGCAGGCATGGGACGACGAGTTGCTGGAATGCATGCGGGTGCCGCGCGCGGTGCTGCCCGAGGTGCGCGACTCCAGCGCCGTGTACGGCGACACCGATTTGCTGGGCGCGGGGCGCATCCCCATCGCGGGGATGGCGGGCGACCAGCACGCGGCGCTGCTCGGCCAGGCCTGCACTCAGCGCGGCATGGTGAAGAACACCTATGGCACCGGCTGCTTCATGCTGATGAACACGGGCGACACGCCGATCCCATCGCACAACCGCCTGATCACCACCACGGCGTGGCGCATCGCGGGCCGCCCGAGCTATGCGCTCGAAGGCAGCATCTTCATCGCCGGCGCAGTGGTGCAGTGGCTGCGCGACGGACTCGGCATCATCCGCCACGCATCCGAGGTGGAAAAGCTGGCCGCGAGCGTGCCGGACAACGGCGGCGTTTATCTGGTGCCGGCGTTCGTCGGCCTCGGCGCGCCGCACTGGGACCCCTACGCGCGCGGCGCCATCCACGGCATGACGCGCGGCACCACCGCGGGCCATCTGGCACGCGCCGCGCTGGAATCGATCGCCTACCAGGTGAGCGACCTCATCACGGCGATGCAGGCCGACGCCGGCCTCACGCTCGGCGAATTGCGCGTGGACGGCGGCGCCACCGCCAACGACACGCTGATGCAGTTCCAGGCCGACCTGCTGGGCGTGCCGGTGCTGCGCCCGACGGTCACCGAAACCACGGCGCTCGGAGCCGCTTACCTGGCCGGTCTGGCGGTGGGCTACTGGAGCGGGCTGGACGAGATCGCCGCGCAATGGCAGGTCGAGCGCGTGTTCGAGCCGGCCATGGGGCGCGACCGGGTCGCCGAGCTGCACGGAAACTGGGCGCGCGCGGTGGAGCGTTCCAAGGGCTGGGCCGCGCCATGAACCGGGACGAAGCGATCGGGCGTCTCATGGACCGCCGCACGCCCTGGGACATGATCGTGATCGGCGGCGGCGCCACCGGTCTCGGCATCGCGCTCGACGCCGCCTCGCGCGGCTACGACACGCTGCTGCTGGAACGCGACGACTTCGCCCAGGCCACCTCCAGCCGCAGCACGAAGTTGCTGCACGGCGGTGTGCGCTATCTGCGCCAGGGCAACGTCAAGCTGGTCATGGGCGCGCTGCGCGAACGCGGCCGCGTGCTGGCCAACGCGCCGCACCTGTCCGGCGAGCAGCCCTTCATCATCCCCACCTACAAGCGTGGCGAACGCCTGTACTACGGCTTCGGACTGGGACTCTACGAACGGCTGGCCGGGCGTGCGAGCCTGGGGCGCTCGCGGCGGCTCGGCGTGGCCGAAATCCGCCGCGAGCTGCCGACGCTGCGCGCCAGCGGCCTGCGCGGCGGCGTGCTGTATCACGATGGCCAGTTCGACGACGCCCGCCTCGCGGTCTGCCTGGCCGCCAGCGCCTGGGATCACGGCGCGACGCTGATCAACTACTGCGAGGTGGCCGGCCTGCTGCGCGCCGGCGGGCCTGGCTCGCCAGTGGGCGGCGTGGTGGCACGCGACCGCGAGACCGGCGCCGAACACGAGATTCCGGCGCGCGTGGTGGTCAACGCCACCGGGGTGTTCTGCGATTCGATCCGCCGCATGGCCGAACCGGGCGCCGCCGCGTGGGTGGCGCCGAGTCAGGGCGCGCACATCGTGCTGGACCGGCGCTTCCTGCCCGGACGCAATGCGCTCATGGTGCCGAAGACCGACGACGGTCGCGTGCTGTTCATCATTCCCTGGCAGGACCGGCTGCTGGTCGGCACCACCGACGTGCCGGTCGACGACGCGGCGACCGAGCCGCGCGCGCAGCCGGCGGAGATCGATTTCCTGCGCGAACACGCCGGCCGCTACCTGCAGGACGTGCCGCGCCGGGAGGACGTGCTGAGCGTGTTCGCCGGGCTGCGTCCGCTGGTGCGCGCCGGCGGCGGACGCGCAACCTCCGCGCTGGCGCGCGACCATCTGCTGCGCGAGGAATCCGGCCTGGTCAGCATCACCGGCGGCAAGTGGACGACCTATCGCGAGATGGCCGAGCAGGCCACCGACCTCGCCGCGCGTGCCGCGCTTCTGCCCGACCGGCCCTGCCGCACCGCGAACCTGGCCCTGCACGGCGCCACTTCCGACCCCGTGCCGATGCCGCTGCGCGCCTATGGTTCGGATGCCGCTGCGGTGCAGGCGCTGGCGCAGACACGTCCGGAGTGGGCGGCTCTTTTGCATCCGCGCCTGCCCTACATCGGCGCCGAGGTGGAATGGGCTGCGCGCCACGAGATGGCGCGCAGCGTGCAGGACGTGCTGGCGCGGCGCACCCGCGCGCTGCTGCTGGACGCTCGCGCCAGCATCGAGGCTGCGCCCAATGTGGCGGCCCTGCTGGCCGGCGCCCTGGACCGCGATGCTGCCTGGCAGGCGCGCGAGGTGGCGATGTTCACCGAATTCGCCCGGGGGTATCTGGTATCGCAGGCGTGAGTCTGGCCCGGTGCCGTTCGACGTGCGTCCGCGCAGGAATATAATGCTGGGCTTTTCCGCGCAAGCGCCTATGATCGATTTGTGCTGTGTCGCTACCGAGGCGTATGCAGCCTTCTGAGGTCGTTGCAAGGAGCATCACCATGGCAAAAGGCCAGTTACGCGGAAACAAGGAAGCAAAGAAGCCCAAGAAACCCAAGCAGGTCGTGGTTCCAGTCGGGTCGTTCATTACCGCACCCCCCAAACCAGGCAAGCCCATCAAAGTACCGCACTGATCGTTCTGATCGTTGATGAGGCTGCAAGAACGCCACCTTAGAGGTGGCGTTCTTGCGTTCCGGGCCCCCTGGGCACGCGCCGTGCGCACCGGGCAGGATCGCGATCCTGCGGAGGCATCCGCCGGCGCGAGCGGGATCGGGTCGGGCGGTCACCGAATAAATTAATGATTCCCTAATATTTGCCGATACTTCCTTCAGGCTTCATGTGCCCGGACGACCTGTAGGGCGCGTGTCGGAGGCAGACGGCACGCGCAGGGTTTCGCCGGCAGAAAATCGCAGGGTCGAACGTCAGGCTTTGGGTGTGTCGATGGAAAAAATCTCGTGTGGATGGCTTAGATGTTGAATCGTATTGTTGAGATGTTCCGGGGCGGCAAAGCCCAAAAGCACAAAGATGCCCGGCCTGACGCCCAGGCCAGTCCGGCCGGCCACAACGACGCCTTTATCAAGCTGAATGCCCTGGCGCCCCTGGCAAGCGAGATCAAGGATTCGTCCGCCAGCGTGGCGGGCAACCCGGAGGCGATGGGCGAGACCCAGGCGAACAAATCCATCGTGTGCCGGGAGGCCGTGCTGGGCAAGGATCAGCGGGTGGCGGGCTATGCGTTCAGCTTGCGCTACGAAGTCAACCAGCGGGTGCGCGCGGCCAGCACCAACATCCAGCGCCTGTACGACAAGGTCCTGTTGCGCAACCTGCAGGTCATGGACATCCAGCGGCTGCTGGAGCATCGGCTGGCCTTTATCGATGTGTCGGCGAGCTCGCTGGAAATGCCCCTGCTCGAGGAGTTGCAGCCGCAGGGCGTCGTGTATGTGGTGGGTGCAAACGCCCAGCTCCTTGCCGATCACGAATCCTGTCTGGCCAGCCTGACGCGCCTGAAGGGGCTGGGTTATCGCATCGGCCTGTACGGCGCCGGCGTGGACAGCCCGGGCATGTCGCCATTCGTGAAACTGGCGGATTTCATTTTTGTCGACATGGGCGGCAACGATATCCCCACCATCAAGAATCAGGTGGGCGTCATCGTCAGCCAGGCCCCGTCGACGAAGCTGGTGGCAACCAACATTCAGACCCTGGAGGAGTTTGGCGTCTGCCGGAAACTGCCCTTTGTTTTTTACCGGGGCGCGTTCATCACCAGCCGGGAAAAATGGGACACCCCCAGGCTCGATGCCGGCCGCATCAAGATACTGGAACTGCTGAACAAGCTGCGGGGCGATATGGACGTGGCCGAACTGACCCGGCTGATCAAGCAGGACCCGGCGCTGTCCTTCAAGCTGCTGCGCTACATCAATTCCCCGGGCATGGGACTCGTCCACAAGATCGGCACCCTGGATCAGGCACTGGTCGTGCTCGGCCAGCAGAAGCTTTATCGCTGGCTGACCCTGCTGCTGTATACCAGCGGAAATGCACAGGGACTGGACTGGGCCATCATGGAGAATGCCCTGGTGCGCGCGAGGCTTGCCGAGCTGATCGCCAAGGATTCGCTGCCCGCGAACGAGCGTGACGAACTGTTCGTGGCAGGGGTATTCTCGCTGCTGGACATCGTGCTCGCCATGCCCATGCAGGACGTGCTCAAGCAGGTTAGCCTGCCCGCTATGGTGAACGACGTGCTGCTGCGTCAGGCAGGGAAATATGCCCCCTATCTGGAGTTGGCGATCGCCTGCGAGCAGGCCGACGGCGCGGACATTGACGCCATGTCGCAATCTCTCGGGCTGGACAGCAAGCAGGTCAACCTCCTTCAGATCGAGGCAATGATCTGGGCACAGCAGGTCGGCGAATAGGGATTCGATGAATCGTGCGCGGGGAGGGCTCCGGCTTGCGGATTCCGTTCTCCTGGCGACGACGTTCGTGCACGGGTCTAGTATTGAAGCCTGTTGACTGACTGCCTGGTTTCCCCGGAATGGTTGCCGCCACGTTCCGCTTTTATGAAGAACTGAACGATTTCCTCGCGCCAGCCCGGCGCAGGCAGGAATTCTCCGTGCCGTGTGCAGAAGCGGCGACCACCAAGCACATGATCGAGGCGCTGGGCGTGCCGCATACCGAGGTGGGGCTGATCCTGGTGAACGGCGAGCCGGCGGACTTCAACCGCCTGCTGCAGGATGGCGACCGGGTGGCGGTCTATCCGCGCCTCGAGGCGATGGACGTGACGCCGCTCTTGCGGGTGCGCGAGCATCCGTTGAGGGAAACGCGCTTCGTCGCCGACGCGCACCTGGGCGGGCTGGCCCGCATGCTGCGCATGCTGGGATTCGATACGCTGTACGACAACCACTTCCATGACGACACCATCGTGGCGATCTGCGCGCAGGACGGCCGCATCGTGCTGACGCGCGACCGCGAACTGCTCAAGCGCAGCGCGGTGACGCACGGCTGCTATGTGCATGCGCTGAAGCCGGAGGCGCAGCTGCGCGAGATCGTCGAGCGGCTCGATCTGGCGCGCAGCGCGCGGCCGTTCACCCTGTGCCTGCACTGCAACGTTCCGCTGCGGCCGGTCGACAAGGCCAGCGTGCTGGATCGGCTGCCGCCCAGGGTGCGCGAGCACTATGAGCATTTTTCCACCTGCGAGGTGTGCGGGCGGATGTACTGGGAAGGTTCGCACTGGCGCAACATGCGGCGGATGCTGGATGACGTGCTGCCTGGCGAGGAAACTTGCGCGGCGCCACGCGGTCCATCCTGAGACGGAAAATGCCGATCAAGCCGAACAGGACATGCAGGACGTGGTCGCCTATATCAAGTCGCTATGGCCCGACCCGGTTTACCGGCTATGGTGGAAAATGGAGCAACAATCGCTGGAGCACTGAAACAGCGTGGCCTGCCGGCTGCCCGGCAGCATCTTTTTTTGCAACAAACCTGGACAGGAGCAAACCCATGAGCGAATACGGATTCGGAACCACCCTCAGCGGCCCTTTCAACGCAGCGGTCGACAAGGTCACCGCCGCACTCAAGGCCGAAGGCTTCGGCGTGCTGACCGATATCGACGTGCAGGCCACCATGAAGGCCAAGCTCAATGTCGACGGCCGCCCCTACCGCATCCTCGGCGCCTGCAACCCGCCGCTGGCACACCAGGCCATCAGCGCCGAACCCGATGTCGGCATGCTGCTGCCCTGTAACGTGGTGGTGCGCGAAGAGGAGGACGGCAAGGTGACCGTCTCGTTTCTCGCTCCCGGCATCATGGTCAGGCTGGTCGGCAACACCGCCGTGCATGACGTGGCGACCGAAGCCCGTGCGCGCCTGCTGCGGGTAAAGGACAGCCTGACGGCCTGAATCGTATCGTCATCAGAAAAAATGCCCGCCGATGCGGGCATTTTTTACGCGATTTTACGTGTGCCGATGGTCTGCTTTCCAAGGTCTGCCCCTATCATGAAGACAATGAAGTTAATGCGTATTCCCTTGTTGGACCTTTCTCTTGCAGTGCTTCCGCCCCGGCAGGCTTGATCCAGTGTGCCCCATGGATTCCCTGGAGCAATGCCTGTTGAATTGGCCGGCCGCCTGACGTCGAAGCGTTGCAGCCTATAACCTGATGCCTAATCCAATGAACGCGATGTGTCCCACCCGCTCGCTGATCCTGCTCGCCGGCCTCGGCCTCGCGGGATGCGTTTCGGTCGGCCCGGATTACACACCACCGAAACCGGATGTGCCCTCGGCCTGGCGCCAGATCGATACCGCAACCAAACCGGTGATGCTTGCCGCTGCGAGCGGCGACATCAGCCAGTGGTGGCGTGGCCTGAATGATCCATTGCTGACCGGGTTGATCGATGAGGCCCTGCTGGCCAACAACGACTTGCGCAGTGCACAGGCGAGGTTGCGCCAGGCCCGGGCACAACGCACAGTGGCCGTTGCAGGGCGTTACCCCGCCGTAACGGCTTCGGGCAGCGCCAGCCGCAGCCGTGCGAGCGAGGAAGCCGGCAGCGGTACGACGCGCAATTATTTCAGTGCCGGTTTCGATGCCAGCTGGGAGGCCGACGTGTTCGGCGGCGTGCGCCGTGGCGTCGAGGCCGCCGAGGCCGATCTCGAGTCGTCCGAGGCGAGCCTGGCCTACACCCGGGTCACGCTGGCGTCCGAAGTGGCGCTGGGCTATGTCGAGATGCGCACGCTGCAGAGTCGTCTCGGCATTGCCCGCGACAACCTCGCCAGCCAGTCGGAGACGCTGCAGATCACAGAATGGCGCGCCCAGGCCGGGCTGACCAGCAGCCAGGATGTCGAGCAGGCACGCAGCAACCGTGAGCAGACCCGGGCACAAATTCCTGCGCTGGAAACCAGCCTGGCCCAAGCGGAACACACCCTCGACCTCCTGCTCGGAAAGGCTCCGGGCACGCTGCATGCGCGCCTTGCCGAAGCCGCAGGGCTGCCGGCCGTTCCGGCAGAAATCGCCGTCGGCATCCCGGCCGAGACCCTGCGCCAGCGCCCCGACGTGCGCGCCGCCGAACGCACGCTGGCCGCGGAGACCGCGCGTCTGGGCGTGGCCGAGGCGGCGCGCTATCCGTCCTTCAAACTCTCGGGTTCGATCGGGCTGGACGCATTGAAACTGGGTGCGCTGGGGAATAGCGGCGCCGCAGCATCGTCGCTGCTCGCCGGCATCACCGCCCCGATATTCGATGCCGGCCGTTTGCGCGTCCAGGTCGACATCCAGGATGCGGTGCGCGAGCAGGCGTGGATCGCGTATGAACAAACCGTACTCACGGCGCTGCAGGACGTGGAAAACGCCCTGGTCGCGCTGGCGCGCAGCCAGGAACGCGTCGAGGCGTTGGGCAATGCCGCCGAATCCGCACGCGTGGCGGCCGAATTTGCCCGGCAGCGCTACAGCGCCGGCCTGATCGATTTCCAGTCGGTGCTCGATACCGAACGCACGCTGCTGTCGAACGAGGACAGCCTCGCCAGTGCGCGCGAATTCGCCGTGCAGGCACTCATCCGTTTATACAAGGCACTGGGCGGCGGCTGGACGCCCGACAGTGCATCCGGCGCCCCCATCACCACCACACAACACACCGACACGCCATGAACGACAAGAACACCGCCACCCCCACCGACCTGAAAGCGCTGCTGGGCGAAGACCATCCGCCACGCTGGTGGCAGCGCAGCACGCTCTGGATCGGTCTCGGCGCGCTGCTGGTCGTGGCCGGCGGCGTCTACTACTGGCAGGCGCAAAACGCCGGCAAGGCCGCGCCCGCCTACGTAACCACCGAACTGCGCAAGGGAAGCATCACGCTCAGCGTATCGGCCAACGGCACGCTGCAACCCACGCGCTCCGTGAACATCGGCAGCGAGCTTTCGGGCACGGTCAAGCGCGTGCTGGTGGACGTGAACGACCACGTCAAGGTCGGCCAGGTGATGGTGGAGCTGGACGCGTCGAAATTCAACGACCAGGTGATCCGATCGCGTGCCTCGCTGGCCGCCGCCCAGGCACAGCTCGCGCAAAGCAAGGCCACCGTCGCCGAATCCCGCGCCAGCCTTGCGCGCCTGGAGGACGTCTTCAAGCTCTCGGGCGGCAAGGTGCCTTCGGCCACCGAGCTCGACAGCGCGCGCGCCGCGCTGGCCCGCGCCGAGGCCGCCGAGTCGAGCGCTGCCGCCAACGTGGGCGTGGCCAGGGCCACGCTCTCGACGGATGAAACCAACCTCTCCAAAGCCTCGATCCGCTCGCCCATCGACGGCGTGGTGCTCAGCCGCTCGGTCGACCCGGGCAACGCGGTGGCCGCCTCGCTGCAGGCCGTCACCCTGTTTGCCGTGGCCGAGAACCTGGCCCAGTTGCAGCTCGAAGCCAGCGTGGACGAGGCCGACGTGGGCGCCGTGAAGGTGGGGCAAAAAGCCAGCTTCACCGTCAGCGCCTATCCCTCGCGCCGCTTCCCGGCCACGATCCGCCGCGTGGCCTATGGCTCGACGACCACCAACAACGTGGTGACCTATGTGGCCACGCTCGACGTGGACAACAGCGACCTCAGCCTGCGCCCAGGGATGACGGCCGTGGCCACCATCGTGGCCACCGAGCGCGAGGGCGTGCTGCTGGTGCCCAACACGGCGCTGCGCTTCTCGCCCACCGCGGCAGCCGTGGCGAGCAAGTCCTCCGGGAGCAGCAGCATCCTGTCCAAGATGATGCCGCGCCCGCCGCGCAGCAGCACCAAGATGGCCGGCACCGAGAGCAAGGCCCCGGGCACGCGCCAGATCTGGGTGCTGCAGCAAGGCCGGCCGGTGGCCGTACAGGTACAGACCGGCATCAGCGACGGCCGCATGACCGAGGTCAGCGGCGACAGGCTCGAACCCGGCATGGCCGTCATCACCGACCAGCGCAGTGCGGGCGCCGCGTCATGAGTCCGGTGGCCGTTCCCCCCACGGGGCAGTCGGGGCCAGTTCCGCTGATCCGCCTGCGCGGCATCACCAAGGTCTACGGCACGGGCGACACGGCGTTCCAGGCGCTAAAAGGCGTGAATCTGGACATCGAGAAGGGTGATTTCGTGGCCATCATGGGCCCCAGCGGTTCGGGCAAGTCCACTGCCATGAACATGCTGGGCTGCCTGGACACCCCCACCACCGGCACCTACGAGTTCGAGGGCGTGCAGGTGCAATCGCTCAGCCGCGACGAGCGCGCCCGCCTGCGCCGGCGCTACCTGGGCTTCGTGTTCCAGGGGTTCAACCTGCTGGCGCGCACGTCGGCCAAGGAAAACGTCGAGCTGCCGCTGATCTACCGCGGCGAATCGGCCGCCAAACGGCACGCGATGGCCGCGCGCGCGCTCGATTCTGTCGGCCTCAAGGGCTGGGAGCACCATACGCCGGGCGAACTCTCGGGCGGCCAGCAGCAGCGCGTGGCCATCGCGCGCGCCATCGTCACCGAGCCCGCCGTGCTGCTCGCCGACGAACCCACCGGCAACCTCGACACTGCCCGCAGCAAGGAGATCATGGACCTGCTGTGGCACCTGAATACCGACCAGGGCATCACCGTGCTGATGGTCACGCACGAGGCCGAGATGGCCGCCTACGCGCGGCGCATCGTGCACTTCGTCGACGGCGTGGTGTCCAGCGACGAGCGCAACCCGGACCCGGTCGGGCTCCAGGCGGGACACGTTGCCACGGCCATGGGCGCAGGCTGACCATGTGGCTTAACACCCTCCTGCTCGCCTTGCGCTCGATCCGGCGCAACCTGATGCGCTCCTTCCTCACCATCCTGGGCATCGTGATCGGCGTCAGCGCCGTCATCACGATGGTCACGGTGGGCAACGGCGCCACCCTGTCGGTGCAGAACCAGATCGCGGGGCTGGGCACCAACCTGTTGCAGATCCGCCCGGGCCAGCGCATGGGGCCGGGCAGCGGCAGTTCCAGCGCGCCCTTGTTCAAGGAGGGCGACGCCGAGGCCATCGCCACCCAGATCGGTGGCGTCGCGGCCGCCGCACCGCAATCGCGTACGGGCGGCACGCTGGTGGCCAACGGCCGCAACTGGACCAGCATCATCACGGGCAGCACGAACGCGTGGCTCACGATCGGCAACTGGACCCTGGCCCAGGGCCGCGAGTTTTCCGGCGCCGAACTGCGCGCCGGCGCGGCGGTCTGCTTGATCGGCGAGACCGTGCGACGCGAGCTCTTCGGCAGCAGCCCGGCGCTCGGCGAGTCGCTGCGCGTCAAGCAGATCAGCTGCGAGGTCATCGGCGTGCTCGGCGCCAAGGGCCCGGGATCGTTCGGCAACGACCAGGACGACCTGGTCCTCGTGCCGATCAAGACGCTGCAGCGCCGCATCACCGGCAACACCCAGGTCAACGACCTGCTCGTTTCCATGGCCGACGGCAGCGACAGCACGCGCGTCAAGGCCAGCCTGACGCAGCTGCTGCGCGAGCGCCGAAACCTGGCCGACACCGACGAAGATAACTTCAACGTGCTCGACACCAAGCAGCTGGCCGACACGTTCTCGGGCACGACCAAGGTGATGACGACGCTGCTCGGTGCCGTGGCCGCAGTGAGCCTGCTGGTGGGGGGCATCGGCATCATGAACATCATGCTGGTCAGCGTGACCGAGCGCACCAAGGAGATCGGCCTGCGTCTGGCCATCGGTGCGCTGGAACGCGAGGTGTTGCTGCAGTTCCTGATCGAAGCCGTCGTGCTGTCCAGCCTGGGCGGGCTGATCGGCATTGCCCTGGCTACCGGCGCGTCCATCGCCCTGTCCAGCCTGATGGGCATCCCCTACCTGTTCGACCTGACCATCAACCTGTTGTCTTTCATGTTCTCGGCAGCCATCGGTGTCATCTTCGGCTATTTCCCGGCGCGCCGGGCAGCCGGCCTCAACCCGATCGATGCCCTGCGGCACGAGTGATGTCGGACGGTGCTGGGCTGTAGAGCGAGCTGAAGCGCGCGCCTGGAACGGCATGCAGTCGGGCCGGCTTGGCCCGGCTGTCTTTCAGGTCAGGTCCGAACCCAGCTCCGGGAGGACTTCCTGCACCAGTACCCACGGCGCCACCACCACCACCCAGAACATGGGCTGGCGAGCATGCCAGTCCTCGGCATTGCTCATGTCGGCGCGGGCGATGCGGCCATCGGCCAGCCAAGCCTGCACGGTCGCGGTGTCGTTTTCGGCAACGTGCAGGGCGGTGTCGACGAGGTCCATGCCGGGCGCGACCTTGATGACGTCGCCGCGCGCGAAGTGGCGTTCGAGTTCGGGCCAGGCGAGCTGGGCGGTTTCGAGGTTGAGCTTGGCGCGGAGAATGTCGCTGGGGGTCATGGCGCGATGCGAGTGACAAGTTACAAGAGAAACGCTAGCGGGATTTGCCGCCGCCACGGCGCTGGCTGAGGGGGTGCCTGGGTACCTGCGGCGGACGGCCGCGGCTGGCGGTGGCAGGCTTGCCCGATGCCGGTTTGGCGGCGCCGGATTTATTCGCGCCCGCTTTGGCCGGCGCGGGTTGGGCCGCATGAGGTTTGGTTGAACCGGGTTTGCCGGACGCCGGCCTGGCGCGGCCGCCTTCGGCGCACGGCGCCCGCGTGCCTTCCGGCTGCCTGCCGGTGCCGGCAGGCTGGTACGACGGGATGAGATGCTTCTTGCTGTTGCCGATCAGGTCCTCGCGGCCCATTTCCTTGAGCGCTTCGCGCAGCAGCGGCCAGTTGTCCGGGTCGTGGTAGCGCAGGAAGGCCTTGTGCAGGCGTCGGGTACGACCCTGACGCACCACCGGTACGGTCTCGGCCTTGCCGCCGAGCACCTTCTTCAGCGGGTTCTTCTCGGTGTGGTACATGGCGGTCGCCAGCGCCATCGGCGTCGGCAGGAAGGTCTGCACCTGGTCGAGGCGGAAGTCGTGCTTCTTCAGCCACAGGGCGAGGTTGAGCATGTCCTCGTCGGTGGTGCCGGGGTGCGCCGCGATGAAGTAGGGAATCAGGTACTGCTTCTTGCCGACGGCTTTTGACGCAGCCTCGAACATGTCCTTGAAGCGGTCGTAGGCGCCCATGCCGGGCTTCATCATCTTCGACAGCGGCCCGGCCTCGGTGTGCTCGGGTGCGATCTTGAGGTAGCCGCCGACATGATGCTGCACCAGTTCCTTGACGTATTCCGGCGAGCACACCGCGAGGTCGTAGCGCAGGCCCGAGCTGATGAGGATCTTCTTGATGCCCGGAATCTGGCGCGCGCGGCGGTACATGTGTATCAGCGGCGTGTGGTCGGTGTTGAGGTTGTCGCAGATGTCGGGGAACACGCAGGAGAGGCGGCGGCACGACTGCTCGATCTGCTTCGACTTGCAGGCCATGCGGTACATGTTGGCGGTAGGGCCGCCGAGATCGGAAATGACGCCGGTGAAGCCGGGCGTCTTGTCGCGGATGGCCTCGATCTCGCGGATTACCGAATCCTCGGAGCGGCTCTGGATGATGCGGCCCTCGTGCTCGGTGATCGAGCAGAAGGTGCAGCCGCCGAAGCAGCCGCGCATGATGTTGATCGAGAAGCGGATCATCTCCCATGCCGGGATTTTTGCGTCGCCGTAGCTCGGGTGCGGCGCGCGCGCGTAGGGCAGGTCGTAGATCGCGTCCATTTCCGGCGTGGAAAGCGGGATCGGCGGCGGATTCAGCCAGACGTCGCGTTCGCCGTGCGCCTGCCGCAGCGCACGGGCGTTGCCGGGGTTGGATTCGAGGTGGAACACCCGGGAGGCGTGCGCGTACAGCACCGGGTTGTTCTTCACCTGGTCGTAGTCGGGCAGGCGGATCACGGTACGCGCACGCACTTCCTGGCGGGCGGCGAGGCGTTCGGCCCTGGAGATGAGCCGGACCGGTGCTGCCTTGACCGTATCGGCGCCTTCCGGCGCCTGCGCAGTGGAGCCGGACGGGGTCATCGCGTAGGGATCGACGTGGGCGTCGATGGCGCCGGGCGTGTCGAGCTCGGTCGAGAGGACCTCGATCCAGTTGGAGCCGCCTTCGATTCCCGCCTCGGGCGTGGGCGGCTTCCAGTCATGCGCCACCATGAAGCCGGTGCCGCGCACGTCGCGGATGTCGCCGATCTTTTCGCCTCTGGCAAGGCGATGGGTGATGTCGAGCAGCGCGCGCTCGGCGTTGCCGAAGATCAGCAGGTCGGCCTTGGAATCCGGCAGCACCGAGCGGCGCACGGTGTCGGACCAGTAGTCGTAGTGCGCGATGCGGCGCAGCGAGGCTTCGATCGAGCCGATGATGACCGGGGTGCCGGGAAAGGCCTCGCGGCAGCGCTGCGCGTAGACGGTGACGGCGCGGTCGGGACGCTTGTTGGGTTCGGCGTTGGCCGTGTAGGCGTCGTCGGAGCGAACCTTGCGGTCGGAGGTGTAGCGGTTGACCATCGAGTCCATGTTGCCCGCGGTGACGCCGAAATACAGCGTCGGCTGGCCGAGCGCGCGAAAGGCGTCGGCAGAATGCCAGTCGGGCTGGCTGATGATGCCGACGCGGTAGCCCTGCGCTTCCAGCAGCCGCCCGACCAGCGCCATGCCGAAGCTGGGATGGTCGATGTAGGCGTCGCCGGTGACGAGAATCACGTCGCACGCATCCCAGCCGAGCGCGGCCATCTCGGCCCGCGACATCGGCAGGAAGGGGGCGGTGCCGAAGCGTGCCGCCCAGTGCTTGCGGTGGGAGAACAGGGCGTGGGTCATGGGAGCATTTTACCCGGGTACAAAAGCACAGGAGGGAACGGAGCAGAGGCTGTCCCGTTCCCTCCCGGTTGGAAACAGACGGATAGACTCAGCGAACGCCCAGCAGTTCCACTTCGAACACCAGCGTGGCGTTGGGCGGGATCACGCCGCCGGCACCGCGCGAACCATAAGCCAGTTCCGGCGGGATGGTGAGCTTGCGCTTGCCGCCGACCTGCATGCCGGCGACGCCCTGGTCCCAGCCGGAAATGACCTGGCCGCGGCCGAGGTTGAATTCGAAGGGGTCGTTGCGGTCGACGCTGGAATCGAACTTCTGGCCGTTGGTGAGCCAGCCGGTGTAATGCACGGACACGGACTGGCCGGCGGTGGCGGTTTCGCCGTTGCCGACGACGAGGTCTTCGATGATGAGTTCGGACATGATTTGGAGCCTGTCAATAAAGCGGAAAGACGGATTCTAGCAGGTCGTCAGCGCCACTCGGCCGGCAGGTAGCCCGTGTCGGGATCGACGTCGAGGGGAATGTCGGTGACGCTGCTGGCGTCCGGCGGCGCATCGCGCAGCACGATCTGCGGCAAGCCCAGCACCACGGCGACCATGAAGATCTGGATGACGAGGAAGGGAATCGCGCCCCGGTAGATGTCGCCCGTGCGGATGGACCGGGGGGCGACGCTCTTCAGGTAGAACAGCGCAAAGCCGAAGGGTGGGTGCATGAACGCGGTTTGCATGTTGACCGCCAGCATCACGCCGAACCAGATCGGGTCGATGCCGAGCTTGTAGGCGATGGGGCCCACCAGCGGCACGACGATGAAGGCGATTTCGAAAAAGTCGAGGAAGAACGCCAGCACGAACACCAGCAGGTTGACCGCGACGAGGAAGCCGAGCACGCCACCGGGCAACTGGTTGAACAGGTGCTCCACCCAGACGTCGCCGTCGAGCCCGCGGAACACCAGAGTGAAGATGGTCGAGCCAATGAGGATGAAGATGACGAAGGTGGTGAGCTTCGTGGTGCTGTCCATTGCCTGTGTCAGCTGCAGGCGAGAGAGCCGCCCGCGCGCCAGCGCCAGCAGCAGGGCACCCGTCGCACCCATTGCGCCGCCCTCGGTGGGGGTGGCGACGCCGAGGAAGATGGTGCCGAGCACCAGGAAGATCAGCACCAGCGGCGGCAGCAGCGTGGTCAGCACGCGCAGCAGCAGGGGCGTGCCGTGCAGTGTGCGCGCGCCGGCCGGCAGGGCGGGTGCGGCGTGTGGCCGGAAGATCGTCACGGCGAACACATAGGCCAGATACAGGCCGACCATGATCAGGCCGGGCAGCAGCGCGCCCTTGTACATGTCGCCGACCGAGGCGCCGAGCTGGTCGGCCAGCACGATCAGCACCAGCGACGGCGGCACGATCTGCGCCAGCGTGCCGGAGGCCGCGATGACGCCGGTCGCCAGACGCTTGTCGTAGCCATGGCGCAGCATGACCGGCAGCGAGATCAGGCCCATGGCGATGACCGTTGCGGCGACCACGCCGGTGGTGGCGGCCAGCAGGCCGCCGACCAGGATCACCGCATAGGCGAGGCCGCCGCGCACCGAACCGAACAGCTGGCCGATGGTGTCGAGCAGGTCCTCGGCCATGCCCGAGCGCTCGAGGATCAGGCCCATGAACGCGAAGAAGGGGATGGCCAGCAGCGTGGGGTTGGCGACGATGCCGTAGACACGCTCGGGCAGCGCCTGCAGCAGCGAGAGATCGAAATGCCCGGCGGCGATGCCGATGCCGGCGAACAGGAGGCCGTTGGCGGCGAGCGCGAATGCCACCGGATAGCCCAGCAGCAGGAAGGCCACCAGGCCCAGAAACATCAGCGGCGCCATGTTGCCCAAATCAGACGTCCTCTTCCGGCGTTTCGTGGGGCAGCACGAGGTGGCCCGAGAGCACACCGATGCGCTTGATGACTTCGGCCACGCCCTGCAGGGCGAGCAGGGCGAAGCCGACGGGCAGCAGCAGCTTCACCGGCCAGCGCACGAGGCCGCCGGCATCGGGCGACATTTCATGGGTCGCCCAGGCATCAACGAACATCGGCCAGGCGAGCCAGGCCAGCAGGCCGGCCATCGGCAGCAGGAACAGCAGGCCGCCGGCGAGGTCGATCCAGGCCTGGCCGCGCGTGCCCAGACGATTGTAGAGAATGTCGATGCGCACATGGCCGTTGTGCTTCAGCGTGTAGCCTGCGGCCAGCAGGAACATCGCACCGAACAGGTACCACTGGATTTCCAGCCAGGCGTTCGAGCTTTCGCCCAGCAGATAGCGGGTGAGCGCGTTGCCCGCCGAGATCAGGGTGGCAACGAGCACCAGCCAGATGACGAGACGGCCGATGCGTTCGGTCAGCGCGTCGAGCAGGCGGGCCAGGGCGAGCAGGACCTTCACAGCGCGCCGGTCTCCTTGAGGAAGGCGTCCAGCCGTTCGGCGACCACGCGGTAGCCGGCGGCGTTGGCGTGGATGGGATCGGACTTGAGGCGGGCGTCCTTCAGCACGTCGTTGAAGATATCGTCTTCCAGCGGCAGCTTCATGTCCTTGGCGACGCGTGCATAGAATGCCGGCGCGCCGCCGAACAGCCTCGGTTCGGGTACGCCGATCAGCACGACGTCGGCGCCGCTGGCACGGATGGTCTGGACCAGCAGGCGCAGATTGTTTTCGGTCGTGGCCTCGGGCTGCTTTCTCAGCATGTCGTTGCCGCCCAGGCACAGCAGCACCAGCCGCGGCCTGTATTCGTCCAGCACTGCGGGCAGGCGCGCAAGGCCGGTGGCCGTGGTGTCGCCGGGCACGCCGGCGTTGATCACCGTGTGGCCGCTGAGGGTTGCCAGCACGGCAGGGTAGGCCGTCTCGTCGCTGGCGCCGGTGCCGTGGGTGAGGCTGTCGCCGAAGGCGAGGATGACGTCGTGCGGGCTGAGCTTCGGCAGGGTCGGCGCGCGGCCGCACGCGGCGAGAAAGAGAACGGCAACGAGCGCAAGGACATAGCGCTGTGCGCGTGGCATATCAGTTGCCGGCCACCGTCATGTGGTCGATCAGGATGGAGCCGACCTGCTTGGAACTGCGCCGCTCGATGTCGCGGCCGATGGCGACGATGCCCTTGAACATCGTGGCCAGGTTGCCGGCGATGGTGATTTCCTCGACCGGATACTGGATCTCGCCGTTTTCCACCCAGAAGCCGGCCGCGCCGCGCGAATAGTCGCCGGTCACCATGTTGGCGCCGTGGCCCAGCAGTTCGGTGACCAGGAGCCCCGTTCCCATCTGTTTCAGCAGGCCGTCGAGGTCATGCTCGCCGGGCGTGACGATCAGGTTGTGGCTGCCGCCGGCGTTGCCGGTGGTCGCCATGCCGAGTTTCTTGGCCGAATAGGTCGACAGGAAATAGCCCTGCAGCACGCCATCCCTGACGATGTCGCGGTCGAGGCAGGCCACGCCTTCGCTGTCAAAGGGCGCGCTGCCGAGGCCGGCCGGCATCAAGGGCGTCTCGCGGATGTTGACCAGCGGGGCGAACACCTGCTGGCCCAGGCTGTCGAGCAGGAACGACGACTTGCGGTAGAGGCTGCCGCCCGACACGGCGGCGACGAAGTTGCCGATCAGTCCGGTGGCGATCGGCGCCTCGAACAGCACCGGACAGGTGCGGGTGTCGAGCTTGCGGCCGTTCAGCCGGCGCACGGTGCGGGTGCCGGCGATGCGGCCGACCGTCTCGGCGGAATCGAGGTCGGCGGCATTGCGGGCGCTGGTGTACCAGTAATCGCGCTGCATCGCACCCTTGTCCTCGCCGATCACCGCGACCGACATGCCATGGCGCGAGCCCGCATAACCATTGCAGAAACCGAGGCTGTTGGCGTAGATGAATTGCGAGGTGTGCAGGCTGACGCCGGCGCCTTCGGAGTTGGTCAGCCGCTTGTCCACCGCCAGCGCCGCGGCTTCGCAGGCCTTGGCGCGCTCGGCCGCCTCTTCCACGGTGAGCGCCCACGGGTGGTAGAGATCGAGGTCGGGCACGTCCTTCGCCAGGCGGTCTGCATCGGGCAGGCCGGCACAGTCGTCCTCGGCGGTGTAGCGGGCGATGGTCAGCGCCTTCTCGACAGCGCTCTTGAGTGCCGCTTCCGACAGATCCGAGGTCGAGGCGTGGCCGCGCCGCTGGCCGATATAGACGGTGACGCCGGCACCCTTGTCCTTGTTGTATTCGATGGTCTCGATCTCGCCCTGGCGCACGCTGACGCTCTGGCCGACGCCCTCGGAAATCTCGGTGTCGGCGGCGGTGGCGCCCTGTTTGGCAGCGTGCCCGATGACGATGCGGGACAGGGCCATGAGCTGGTCGCGGGTATAGCTGAATTGGGAGCGGGACATGTCGGGTTACGAAAGAAAAAAGGGGCGCAATAGGGTTGGGCTGTTGGTTTGATTCGGCACGTTTCAAGCGGCAGAAACTACAATGGCGATAATAACAGTAACCGAAAGCCTCACCGTGCGCCTGATCGACCCTGATGCCGAGCTGGAATTCGACCCCGACGAAGTCTACGACGGGCCCAGCAAAAGCCACAAGAAACGCGAAGTCGAAGCCCTGCAAGCCCTGGGCGAAATCCTGGTCAAGCTCCCCGATGCCCAGTTCAAGCGCATCGAGCTGCCGGAAGACCTGCGCGTCGCCGTCGCCGACTGCCGCAAGATCACCCAGAACGGCGCGCTGCGTCGGCAAAAGCAATACATCGGCAAGCTGATGCGCTCGGTCGACCCGGCGCCGATCCAGGCGCAGATCGACGTCTTCAACGGCGTGTCCGCGGCGGAAAACGCCAGGCTGCACCAGGCCGAGAAATGGCGCGAAAAGCTCATCGCCGACAACGAGGCGCTGACGCTCTTTCTGAACAATTTTCCCGACGCTGACGCCACCCATCTGCGGCAGCTGATTCGCAACGCGCGCGACGAGGCCGCCCGCAACAAGCCGCCCAAGGCCTTCCGCGAAATCTTCCGGGTGATCCGCGAGGTCATGCAGGCAAAATAACCAGGAGAGGCAGCATGTGGGGTCGTGTCGTCAAAATCGCCTTGAGCCTGCCTGTCCTGATCGTTGCGGGTTTGTTCGCCCTCTATCTGGTCTTCGGCTTCTTCCTGGTCAACCCGCTGGCACAGAAGTTGCTGCCCTGGATAGGCGAGAACACGCTTGCCAGCCAGTTGAGCGTGCGGCAGGCCAGGTTCAATCCCCTCACGCTGGAGGCCACGGTGGACGGCCTCAGGCTGGCCGAGAAAAGCGGTGCGCCGCTGGCGAGTTTCGAGCGTCTCTATGTCAACCTTGATACCACCGGACTGTTCCGCTGGGCCTGGCGCATCCGCGATATCGAGCTCGACCAGCCGCACGCGACCGTTGAAATCCGGCGCGGCGGCACGCTGAACTGGGCGGCGCTGATCGCCAAGCTCAACGAGGACAAGAAACCGCCGTCCGACACGATCGCGCGGGTGCTGATCGATCATATCCGGATCGACGATGGCCACGTCGTCTATACCGACGCGAATCGTGCAGGCAAACCGTTCAATGCCGTGCTGGAGCCGCTCGGCATCGAACTCGACGGCCTGTCGACCCTGCCCGAGGATCGCGGCGATTACCAGATCGCGGCCAGGCTGCCGGCGCAGGGCGGCACGCTCAAATGGAAAGGCGACGTGGGCCTGAATCCCGTCGCGTCGAGCGGTGAGCTGGCGCTGGAAGGCGTGCAGCTGGCCAAGCTGCTGCGGGT
Organism: uncultured Thiobacillus sp.; assembly: GCA_964533095.1. Classification (GTDB taxonomy): domain Bacteria; phylum Pseudomonadota; class Gammaproteobacteria; order Burkholderiales; family Thiobacillaceae; genus Thiobacillus. Next base: position 137,410 of record CAZHKS010000001.1, read on the forward strand.
GATCAAGGGGCCGCACAATTTTGAACTGCCGTCCGGCACCCTGGCCGCCGGCCTGCGTTACCGCTTCGCCATGGTGCGCGACAAGGCCGGCGAGGACGTGCCCTGGGTGCGGGTAAACGGCGCCAATCTGGTCGTGCAGAACCTGGCGCTGGCGCCGCGTGGCGGCGGCGCTCCCGTACTGCAGCTTGCCGAGGCGCGGGTCGGCAACGCGAATCTCGATCTCGCCACGCGCACGCTCGATGTCGCGAGCGTGAATCTGACCGGCGGCAAGCTGGCGGCGACGCGTGACGTGAAGGGCACGCTGGACTGGCAAACCCTGTTCGCCGCGGAGGCCGGGGCCGCCGCCCCCCAGCCGGCCGTGTCCAAAACTGTCGAGCCGATGGCGCCATGGAAGATCGGCGTACACGAAATCAGGCTGGCCGACTGGTCTGCGCAGTTCACCGACCGGGGGTTTGCCAACCCAATTGGCGTCACGGCCGAAGGCTTCGGCCTGACGGCAGCGCTGACAGGCGTGGTGGGCGCCACGGCCGCGCTCGACGTGGGGCCGGTCAACGCCGCACTGGGCCCGGTCCGTGTGCTGTCGGGCGCGCAGCCGGTGGCGGAATTGCAGCGCGCTGCGCTGGTCAACGCGAACCTGAAGCTGGCGGACAGACAGCTGGTCATCGGGGCGGTCGAACTGAGCGGCGCGAAAACCACCGTGGCGCTCGACAAGCAGAAAGCGCTCAACTGGACCGACATCCTGAAGAAAGCGCCCGGCGCGCCGGCTGCCGCCCCGGCCCAGCCGGAAACGGCAACGGCTTCGCCGCTGGACCTCAGGCTGGCGCGTCTGAGCCTGGACGGCGCAGAAATCGGCATCGTCGACCAGTCGCCCAATGCGCCGGTCAGGCTCGATGTCGCCAGGGGCTTCGTCACCCTGAAAGATCTCAGCCTGGACCTGGACAAGGCCGTTCCGCTGGAAGCCGGATTCGTGATCAAACAGGGCGGACGTTTCGATGCCAGCGGCAATGTGATTCCGGGCAACGCGTCGGGCCGGCTGGATCTCAAGCTGGCAGGACTGTCGCTGAAACCGTTTGCCCCCTACGTCAACCAGTTCGCCAGGCTCAACCTGCGCTCGGGCGATGCGTCGACGCGCGGCAAGCTGTCGTTCGCGCAGGCGAAGTCGGGCACGAAGCTGGATTTTCGCGGTGGTTTCGAGGTGGACGACGCGGCCATCACGGAAGAGGAAACCGAGGACGCCTTCCTCGGCTGGCGGAAACTGTCGTCCAGCAGTCTCGACTTCAGCCTCGGTCCCGACCGCCTGCGCATGAAGGAACTGGTCGCGCAGAACCCGTTCGGCAAGGTGATCATTTTCGAGGACAAGTCGCTCAACCTGCAGCGCATCCTGCGGACGCCGGCATCGGCGAAACCCGCTGTCGCGGCAGCAGGCAAGCCCAAATCCAGGCCCTCTGCTCAGCCTGACGCGTTCCCGCTGGCGATCGACCGCCTGCGCATCGTCGGTGCGAACATGGAATTCGCCGATCTCTCGCTCACGCCGCAGTTCGGCACCCGCATGCACGATCTCGGCGGCGTCGTCACCGGCCTGTCCTCCGATCCGGCGACCACTGCGCAGGTCGAGCTTGACGGCAAGGTGGACGACTATGGTTCGGCGCGCGTGCGTGGCTCGATCCAGCCGTTCCGGGCAACCGACTTCACCGATCTCAAGCTCACTTTCCGCAATCTTGAAATGACGAAGATGACGCCGTATTCGGGCAAGTTCGCCGGGCGCCGCATCGATTCCGGCAAGCTTTCGGCCGATCTCGAATACAAGATCAAGAATCGCCAGCTCGCCGGCGAGAACAAGCTCATCGTCAACAAGCTCAGGCTCGGCAAGCGCGTCGACAGCCCCGATGCGCTGCATTTGCCGCTCGATCTCGCCATCGCCCTGCTGGAAGACAGCAACGGCGTCATCGATCTCGACCTGCCGGTGTCGGGCAGTCTCGACGATCCGCAGTTCAGCTACGGCAAGATCGTCTGGAAAGCGCTGGTCAATGTGCTGACCAAACTTGTCACGGCACCCTTCCGTGCGCTTGGCAAGCTCATGGGAATCAGCGCCGAGAAGATGGAGGCCGTCAACTTCGACCCTGGCAGCAGCGTACTCATGCCGCCCGAGCAGGAGAAGCTCAAGACGCTGGCCGAAGCCATGGCCAGGCGCCCTGCGCTGACGCTCACCCTGGCGCCTGCCTACGACCCCGGGGCCGACCGGCGCGCCCTGCAGGAACAGGCGATGCGTACGGAGGCCGTCGCCGTCGCCGGCATCAAGCTCGCGCCGGGCGAAGCGCCTGGCCCGGTGGACGTCAACAACTACAAGATCCGGACCTGGCTCGAAGACCGCTATGCGGAGAGCGCCGGCAAGGAGGCGTACACGAAGCTGCGAGCCAGCTTCCAGGACAAGAACGCAGGCGTGATGGACAGCCAGCTGGTCGAGCGGCTCGGCCGCCACTTCAAGACCCGGGACAGCGGGCCCGTCTCGGCGTTTCACACGGAACTGCTGGAGCGGCTGACCCGGCAGGCGAAGGTCGCCGACGAGACCCTGGTCGAGCTTGCGCAGGCGCGCGGCCAGGCCATGCGCGATGCGCTTGTAAAATTGGGGCTCGACGCCGGCCGCATTGGCGTTTCGGCACCCGTGGAACAGACGGCCAAGGAGACGCTGGTACCCAGCAAGCTGGGCCTGGGGGCGGATACGAAACCCAAGGCCGCAACCGCGCCCGCCGTCGCGCCTGCAGCGGTGCAGCCTTGATTCCGATTCAAGCGGGGCGGGGCCTTGTCGTTAAGGATACGTCCTTCTTTCCGTACCCGCTGTCATGACGTTTCGCCGAATCCGCATTCTCGTCCTGCTGGGCATTCTCGCTGCCGCGGTCGGCCTGACCTGGCTGGAGCAGACCATGGTGCGCGCCTGGGGGGCGCCGCTGGAAGTGGCGGTGGTCCCGATCAACGGCGACGGTTCGGCGCAGGCGGAGGACATGATCCGTACGCTCAAGCTGAGTGACTTCGGCGACATCGGCAGCTTCCTGGAACGCGAGACCGCGCGCTATGGCGTGAAGCAGTCGCCGGCCGTGCAGATCAGCCTGCTGCCGGAACTGCATGAACAGCCGCCGGCGCCGCCGCACGATCACAATGCGCTGAAAACGGTGTGGTGGAGCCTCAAGCTGCGGTGGTGGGTGTATAGGCAGTCGGGTGCATGGCTGCCGCAACTGGGCAGGATCAAGCTGTTCGTGCTGTATCACGCGCCGCAGGACGGCGTGGCGCTGGCGCATTCGCTCGGGTTGCAGAAAGGCCTGATCGGCGTGGTGCACGCCTTTGCCGACCCCCGGCAGACGGACCAGAACAACATCGTCATCGCGCACGAACTGCTGCACACGCTGGGGGCGACCGACAAGTACGACCCCGAGGGGCGGCCGGTCTATCCGCAGGGCTACGCCGAACCGGAGTTGCCGCAGCAGATGCCGCGCCACGAGGCGGAGATCATGGCGGGACGGCTGGTGGATGCGGCCGGCCGGCTTGTGATGCCGCTCAGCCTCGGGCAATGCGTGATCGGCGCCATGACGGCGCACGAAATCAATCTCGACGAAGGCTTCAGGCGGCGCTTCGGGTCACCCGGCGGCTGAGCGCTGCTTCGCCAGCCGTGCCAGTCCGTAGTGGATAAACGCCAGCGCGGCGAAGACCGGCCCCAGCAGGTTCAGCAGGGGGACGAACTGCACCAGTCCGGTCAGCATCCCCAGTCCCCACCAGCCGCCGCGTTCGTTCCTGAACAGTGCCGCCATTTCGGCTGCGCTCGCGTGCTCGGCGATCGCATCGTAGCGGAACAGGCGCTGGTTCAGGTAGGCCGCGGCCGCGAAGGGTACGAGCACGCCGACGCCGATCAGCCACAGCGGCAGCGTCACGATCCACAGGACGACGAACACGATCATCGCGATCAGCGCATTCCACAGGCTGCCGCCGAGGCTGCCGCCGTTTTCGCGCTGGAGGTCAGGGTAGCTGCGTTCGGCGACGATGCGGATCAGCGCGGTCATGCCGAACAGTGCGGTGAGGACGAGCGCTGTGAGGTAGACCAGAGGCACGTAGAACAGCACGTGCAGGAGCGCCTGGATGCCGTTGGCGATCCATACCGGCTCGAGGCCGGTCAGCCAGGCCTGGATGCCGAGCTTGTCGAGCCCCAGCGCGATCCAGCCCGAAAAGGTGGTCCAGAACGTCACCGCCAGCACCAGCCACAGCAGGCCCGCTGCCAGCATGGGCCAGATCACCACCCACAGCACGCGCGGCTGGAACAGGTCGCGCAGGGCACGCGCCAGCGCATCGAGCACGGCCGTCATACCGATATCCGCAATGCCGACTTGGGGCGGAATACGTCGATTGTGCCCGGCCGGGTGTCGAGATACGGGCCGCCGATGAGATCGACACAGTAGGGCACGGCGGCGAAGATGCCGTCGAGCGTTTCCTTGATCGCCTTGGGCTGCCCCGGCAGGTTGAGGATCAGGCTTGCGCCGCGCGTCACCCCGACCTGGCGCGACAGGATCGCGGTCGGCACGTATCGCAGCGACACCGCGCGCATCGCCTCGCCGAATCCGGGCAGTACCTTGTGCGCGACGGCGAGCGTCGCCTCCGGCGTGACGTCGCGCGGCGCCGGTCCGGTGCCGCCGGTGGTGAGGATGAGCGAACAGTTTTCGGTATCGGCCAGTTCGACCAGCGTCGCCTCGATCAGCGCCTGCTCGTCGGGAATCAGCCGGGTGACGAACTCGGCGGGGTTGGCCAGCACCTCGCCGAACCAGGCTTCGAGTGCGGGCAGGCCGCGGTCTTCGTAGACGCCGCTGCTGGCGCGGTCGCTGATGGAAACCAGGCCGATGCGGACGGGATCGTGAGTCATGTGGTCATAAAAGAGGGTTGCGCGAGTCCCCGAATTTATCAGAATGCAGGGAATGAAGATAAAGGAGACAGGAATGAACCTGATCAGGATGGTGCTGGCGGCATGCTGTCTGTGGGCAACAGCGGCACTGGCGGACCCGCCCCCCGGCTACCCGTTCGTCGGCTTCGACGCCGGGCTCAAGGCGGCGCATGCGAGCGGCAAGCCGATATTTCTCTATTTCGGGCGCTACGGCTGCGCCTGGTGCGAGCACACCAACAAGACGACGTTTTCCGATGCGGCGCTGAAAAAGCTCTACGTCGACAACTACGAACTCGTCTATGTCGACGCCGAGTCGGGCAAGCGCCTGACGCTGCCGTCCGGCGAGCGCATCACCGAAGCCGAGCTGGGCGCGCGGCTGCAGGCCTTTGCCACCCCGCTTTTCGTGTACCTGACGCCGCAGGGCGACAAGATCATGCAGGTGCCCGGCTTCAAGACCGTGCAGGATTTCCGCGATTTCGACCGCTACGTGCGTGGCGGCTACTACAAGCAGAAGACCCTGCTGCAGTTCCTGGACGGCAAGTCGTGAGGGCGGCGCTTCTGCTGCTGGCCGTCCTGGCGGGCAGCGCGCATGCAGCCTGGCAATGGAGCGAGCCGCTGACCGTCAACTCGGTGCGCGGCGCGAAGGTCTACCCCCACATGGAATCGGCCAACCGCCACAACGTCGCGGTATCGGGCACGACCGTCGGCGTGGTGTGGGAAGACAACCGCAGCGGCACCCCGCAGTGCTACCTGGCGATGAAGCCGGCATCGGCGGCGAATTTCCAGCCGGAAATCCAGCTGAGCCAGGCCGAGTGCTACGAGCCGGTGGTGGTTGCGCTGGAAGGCGGACGTTTTGTGGCCGCGTGGGAAGAGGGCGGCAAGGTGCATGCACGCGTGCAGCCGGACGGGGCAGCACTGACCCTGTCGACGGCCGAAGCGGGCCAGGCCACGCTGGCCGCAGGACAAGGCACGCTGTACGCCGCCTGGGCCGAACAGGCCGGGCGCTTCCGGCGCATCGTCGTGTCCCGGCTGGACGTGGCGGCAGGTACGTTGCGGGCAGAGCCTGCACAGCCAGTTGAAGCGGCCCTGCCGACGGACGGACAAGGCTGGCCTGCGCTGGCCGTAGCCGGGGACGGCAGCGTGACCGTGGCATGGGAGGACCGCCGCGACCACCACACCGTGCCGCTGACCAGCCACAGCGACGATGGCCGCCATTTTTCGCCGCCGGTCCGTCTGAGCGACCTGCCCAAGGATGGAGGATTGGGCCGATCCATGGGACTGGGCGCGGGAACGGGTGCGATGCGGCCGACGCTGACTGCCTGGGGCGCGCAAGGCGTGGTCGCGGTCTGGCTCGACAAGCGCGATTTCCTATCGGGCTACGACGTCTATGCCGCATTCGATCCGGGCACCCGCCGCTTCGGCCCCAACCTCAAGGTGCAGGACAGCTTCGGCGACAACATGGCGCAGTGGCATGCGCAGGTCGTCGGCGGTGCTGACGGGCGGCTGCTGGCGCTGTGGGACGACGCGCGCGACGGCACCCAGGATGTCTGGCTGTCCGACTGGGACGGCACGGCATTCGGCGACAACGTGGCGGTCCCGGGGGCAGCCGGACCCGGCGTGCAGTCCGACCCGGCCGCCGCGCTGGACGCCGCTGGCAACCTGCACGTGGTCTGGCTGGAGCAGGACGAGCAGGCCGGCACGCGCGTTCGCTATGCGCATGCCGAGTGGAAGTGAGTCGCCGGTCTAGATCCAGCCGCGCCGCTTGAGGCGCCGATACAGCACCAGGACGGCCGTGCCGGTCAGCGCCAGCAGGACCGGGTAGGCCCACGGCCACTTCAGTTCGGGCATGTTGACGAAATTCATGCCGTAGAGGCTGAACACCACCGTAGGCAAGGCGAGCAGCGCGCCCCAGCCGGCCAGTTTCTGCACCGATTCGTTCTGCTTCACCGACAGCGAGGCGAGATGGAACTGCATGGCGTCTGACGTCGAGGCACGCAGGCGGTCGATGGCGGCCGATACGCGGACTGCGTGGTCATGGATGTCGCGGTAGTAGGCCTTGAGCTCCCTGGTGGACAGTTCGGGGTGCAGGCGAACGAGGTTCTGCGAGATTTCCTGCATCGGTTCGGTGGCGTCGCGCAGCGCGGTCAGGTCGCGTTTCATCTCGTAGAGCTGTTCCAGCATGTCGCGCCCTGGTTCGACGCCACCCATCAACTGGCTTTCCAGCGAGTGGAAGCGATCCTGCATGCCTTCGATGACCGGCCTGAACTGGTCGACGATGAGGTCGAGCACCAGATACAGCGTGTAAGGCGTCGTCGCCTTGTGGCCGTTGGGGAGATGCTGCAGACGGTCGCTCACCCGCTGGTAGCCGTTGCCGCTGTCGTGGCGAATGGCGACGACGTAATTGCCTCCCACGAACAGATGCGTTTCGCCGAGTTCCAGGCGCGATTCCCATAGCTGCGCCGTGCGCACCGCAATGAAAATGTGGCCGTCGTACTCTTCCAGTTTGGGGCGCTGGTGTGTGGAAATCGCGTCTTCCAGCGCCAGCGCATGCAGACCGAGCTCCTGGCCGAGTCGGGTGATGGTCTGGCTGTCCGGTGATTTCAGCTCGACCCAGATGAACCGGTCCGGTTGTCCGACATGGTCGCTGATGTCGTCGAATGCGATGGGCCGGGCTTTGGAATCGGCGAAGAGCAGGCAGTTGATGATGGACTCCGGCAGCGAGGGGACACAGCCTTGATTCTATGGCGTGTTTGCGTGAAAGACACGCGGATTCAAGAATGGCGCGCTTTGTCCGTCATTGCGGAAGGCCATGCCCCTGCGCGCCCTCTGCTGCTGCCTGGCCGCAGGCATGCCGGCCACACAACAACAATCGGCAGCCAAGAATTATTTCGGGGAGACAACATTGAGGAGAACAGGAATGTGCCTGGCCTTGCTGCTGGGCACAGCGTGCCAGGCGGCACCGCCAGCACCGTATGCCTTCGGCGTACTCAACCACCGCAGCCTGCAGGCTACCGCAGCGTACTGGAACCCCATCCTGACGTACGTGTCGGGCCGTTCGGGCGTGCCGCTGGAATTGCATATCGGACGCACGGCCAACGAAACGACCGACCGCGTGGTGGCGGGGGAGCTGGATTTTGCCTTCACCAACCATCTGTTCACGCCGAAGCGGCATCGGCTGGGCTGGCGCGTCCTGGCGAGGCAGGATACGCAAGGCATCCGTGGACAGGTGGTGGTACTGGACAGTTCGCCGGTCACCGCGCTGCGCGAACTGGCGGGCAAGCCCGTGGCCTTCGCCAATCCGTATGGCTTTACCGGGTACTACCTGCCGATGGACATGCTGCTGCGCGCAGGGGTCCGTGTCACGCCGCTGTTCTCTGGCAATCAGGAAGCGGCGATGGGCCAGCTGGAATCGGGCGAGGTGGCCGCCGCAGGCGTAAGCGACCAGGTCATGGCCGATTTCGCCCAGCGTCGCCAATTGAAATATCGGATGCTCGCCGAGACCAAACCCTACGTCGATCTCGCCGTGATGGCGTCGCCACGGATCAGTGCGGGAGACGGCGAAAAGGTCAGGCAGGCCTTTGCCGACATGGCTGCCGACCCGGAGGGGCTGCGCGTGCTGCAACGGGCTGCCCAGTCGCTCGGGCTGCCCCATGTGCGGGGATTTGTCGCGGCGGATGACCGCGATTACGCCGATTACAGGACGTTCTTCAGACATACGCAGGTGCCGTTGAATGAGTGATCAGCTGAGGGTGCGCGGGGCGTGTTACAGCCTGCATGTGCGCATTCTGGGCACGGTGTTCGTGCTGGTTCTGGTCATGTATCTGGTGGCATTGGCGGTGCTGGGCATGCCGCTCAGTGAACGCGCGCAGCAACATCTTGATGTGGCGGCGGAACGCGAACTGAGCGCGATCATGATGGCGATCCAGGATCAGGCGCTGTTGCGCGACTATCCCGCAATCGAGCTGGCGATCAAGGCACGCGCGGACCGTTTCCACACGCTGAATGTACGTTTCACCACCCGCCAGGTCACGTTCGAGGCGGATACGCCGCCAGCCCCGCATCCTTATCCTGCCTGGTTCGCCGCGCTCGTGGATATCCGCTCCCCCCGGACGCAATCCGAACTGGTCGTGGGCGGCGCATCCTACGGTACGGTGTCGGTGGCACTGGATGACGCCCCGACCGTCCAGGGCCTGTGGGTGCTGGCGGTGCGTTTCACCCTCCTGATGATAGGCAGCCTGGTCGGCGTCATGCTGCTGCTGCGCTGGCTGCTGCAGGTCAATCTGCGCGGCCTGTATGCCCTGCGCACGGCCGCGCGATCGATCGAACACGGTGATTTCAGCGCGCGCGCCACCCTGGCGTATGGCTCGCCGCCCGAAGTGCTCGAAACCAAACGGGTGTTCAATCGCATGGCCGATCATGTCGGCCGGCTGGTGGCCGAACTGGAACGCAAGCATGGGGAGCTTCTGGTCGAGAAGGAGCGTTTGCGGGTGACGATCGAATCCATTGCGGATGCCGTGGTGGTCACCGATGCGGAAGGGCGGGTCGAGTTCCTCAATCCCCGGGCGGAGGAACTGACCGGTTTCAGCAGTGTCGATGCGCAGGGCAGACGGGTGTCCGAGGTACTGCCCCTGATCGACGAGCAAAGCGGTGCAGCCGTGGCCAATCCGCTCGATCAGGCGTTGCTGCGCAATACGGTCGTCGAAATTGGCAATCATGCGGTGATCCGCCGTCAGGATGGTGCAACGATTGCGATCAGCGATACCGCTGCGCCGATCCGTTCAGGCGATGGCAGGATTCAGGGCGGCGTGCTGGTGTTCCAGGACGAAAGCGAGCGGCGCAGCCTGATGCAGCGGCTGGCCTGGCAGGCCGAACGCGACCATCTCACCGGCCTGTGGAACCGACGCACGATGGAGGACAGGTTGGGCGAGGCCTTGCGTCGTGTGCAGCAGGAGGCGCGACACAGTATTTTCTGCTACATCGACCTGGATCGTTTCAAGCTGGTCAACGATACCTGCGGGCACCGCGCCGGCGACGCCCTGTTGCAAGGGCTGACGGCCATCATGGCGCGCCGGGCGGAAGGCAGGAACCATTATCTTGCGCGGCTGGGGGGCGACGAGTTCGGCCTGCTGTTCGTCGATAGCACGCTGCCCGCAGCGCTCGACCACATACAGGCATTGCGTGACGAAATCGGCCGTTTCCGTTTCGAGTGGGACGACAAGGTTTTTCGTCTCGGGGTGAGTTTCGGGGTGACCGAATTGCATGCTGGCATGACCGATATCGGCGAGATCCTGGCGCAGGCCGATACCGCCTGCTACCACGCCAAATCGCTCGGCGGCAACGCGATCCAGGTCTACGAAAAAACCCATCCCGCCTTGCAGAAGATCAATGACGAGATGCAGTGGGTGGGCGCCATCACCAAGGCATTCGAGGCGCACCGGTTTGTTCTTTATCGCCAGCAGAAAGTGGCCCTGTTGCCGGATGTCGCAACGCAGCATTACGAGATCCTGCTGCGCCTGCGCGGCGAGGACGGGACGATCATCTCGCCGGGCGAATTCCTGCCGGCGGCCGAGCGCTATGGACTGGCGCCCAGCTTCGATCGCTGGGTGATCCGCAATTTCTTCGCCTACCTCGACACCCATCCCGAGGATGACGCCTGTTATGCGATCAACCTCTCGGGGCGCAGCCTCAGCGATCCGGGCACGGCCGAATTCATCCTCGATGAAATCGGCCAGTATCACTTCGACCCTGCGCGGCTCAGTTTCGAGGTCACCGAAACCGCCGCCATCGACAGTCTGGATGCCTGCGAGCGGCTGATCCTGTCACTGAAGTCGCGCGGCATCCTGTTCGCGCTGGACGACTTCGGCAAGGGGCAATCGTCGTTCGGCTACCTTAAACGCCTGCCGGTGGCATACCTCAAGATCGACGGCGACTTTGTGCGTGGCATGGACCACGACCGCGAGAAGCTCGCCATCGTCAAGGCCATGCATACGCTGGGCCACGAACTGGGCAAGCAGACCATTGCCGAACAGGTCGAAACCGAGGCCGAACTGAACTGCCTGAAAAAAATGGGCGTGGACTTCGTGCAGGGTTACCTGCTGCACCGGCCAGCGCCGCTGCCGGTCGACTGATCCTCCATCAGGGACACATAGAGCGCGGTGTAGGCTGACACGATCGCTGACTCGGAGTAATGGCGCGTCACTTCGGCGTGCCCCGCCCCGACCAGCCGGGCCCTGTGTCCGTCATCGAGCGCCAGCGCCACGCGCAACACCTCGGCCAGCCCTGCCGCATCGGCCAGCGGCGCCAACAGGCCGTTGACGTCATCCTGCATCAGTTCCTGCGGGCCCTGCGCGCGCGTGGACACGATCAGGGCGCGGTTCGCCCAGGCCTCCAGGATGACGTTGCCGAGCGGCTCGTGCACCGATGCGCAGACGAACACGTCGGCCAGCTGGTAATACGGCGCCGGGTCGTTCTTCCAGCCGGCCCAGTGTACGCGCGGTCCAATGCCGAGCTGCTGCGACAGGGCTTCCAGTTCCGCGCGCAGCGGCCCGTCTCCCACCATCAGCAGATGCAGAGGCGCACCGTCGGTCGAGGCCGGCAGTGTGGCGAAGGCGTGCAGCAGATCGCTCCAACCCTTGTTGGGGTGCAGGCGACCCAGGCCGAGGACGATCCGGCAGCCGTCGAGCCCGAGCTGATGACGCAGCGCATCGAGTGTGCCGGACGGCACGCGTACCGGGGCATCTACGAAATTGCCGATATGGTGCACGCGGTCGGCGGGCAGGCCATGCGCGGTCAGGTAGTCGTGGATGCCGTGCGTGTTGCCGACCCAGGCGTGCGCGTGGCGATAGCCCTTGAGGTTGTAGTAGCCACCGAGACGTGCCAGATGAATCGGGGTTTGATGGGTTGGCAGATGCACGATGCGTGTCGCGCGCCCCATGTAGGTCTGCACCACGTCGGGCTGAAAATCCGCGATGGCGCGATTGATTTTCCGGCGCGAGTACAGGTCCCACACGCCCAGCATCGGCGCGTGATACTGGCGTACCGCCGGGTCGATGGCGCGGGCGATTTCGCCGCCGGCTACGGTGGCGGCGGCCACGGGCTGACCGTGGCGCGCCAGCGCGTTCACCAGCCGGATGAAGAAGCGCTCGGCACCGCCCAGCCCCTTGCCGCCGATGACGTGCAGGCTGCGCGGTGGCGTAAGCCTGCCGCTCAAAATGGCAGGGCGAGCTCGGGTGCGGCCTGGTGGATCACGCGGCGGAAATCGGCCTGGATCCGTTCCAGCGCCTCGGCGTTGTCGGCCTCGAAGCGCAGCACGATCACCGGCGTGGTATTCGACGGCCGTGCCAGACCAAAACCATCGGCATACTCGACGCGTAGTCCGTCGAGAGTGATGATCTCCCGGGCATCGGGAAAGCGCGCGGTCTTCTGCAGCGTATCCATCAGCGTGTAATGCTCGCCTTCGGCCATCTTGATGTTGAGCTCGGGCGTGTTGATCGTGTCGGGCAGGCCGTGCAGGGTGGCGTTGATGTCAGCCTGCTTGCTGAGATATTCGAGCAGCCGCGCGCCGGCATAGAGGCCGTCGTCGAAGCCGTACCAGCGTTCCTTGAAGAACACGTGGCCGGACATTTCACCCGCCAGCAGCGCGCCGGTTTCCTTCATCTTGGACTTGATGAAGCTGTGGCCGGTCTTCCACAGAAGCGGTCTGCCGCCGCGCTCGCGGATCCAGCCGAACAGCTTGCGGGTGGATTTGACGTCGAAGATGATTTCGGCACCCGGATTGCGGGAAAGCACGTCGTCGGCGAACAGCATCAACTGGCGGTCGGGGAAGATGATGCTGCCGTCCTTGGTGACCACGCCGAGGCGGTCGCCGTCGCCGTCGAAGGCGAGGCCGATTTCGGCGTCGTTGGTTTTCAGCGCGGCGATCAGGTCCTGCAGGTTCTTCGGCTGCGAAGGATCGGGATGGTGGTTGGGGAAGTTGCCGTCGACCTCGCAGAACAGTTCTTCGACCTGGCAGCCCATGTCGCGATAGAGCTTCGGCGCGAAGGCGCCGGGCACGCCGTTGCCGCAGTCTACGATGATTTTCATCGGGCGCGCCAGCTTCACGTCGGAGACGATGCGCGCGAGGTATTCGCCGGCGATGTCGTGCTGGCGGTAGCCACCATCGCCATGGGCGAGGTCGTTGTTCACCAGCCGCTCGCGCAGCTTCTGGATGGTGTCGCCCGACAGGGTTTCGCCGCCGAGCACCATTTTCAGGCCGTTGTAGTCGGGCGGGTTGTGGCTGCCGGTGACCATGACTGCGCTGTTGGTGCCGAGCTGGTACGCGGCAAAATAGGTCATCGGCGTGGCGACCATGCCGAGGTCGACCACGCCGATGCCGGCCTTGCGGATGCCGCGCGCCAGCGCCGCAGCGAGATCGGGGCCCGACAGGCGGCCGTCGCGGCCGATGCAGATTTCGGCCTGGCCGCGTGCGACGGCTTCGGAGCCGATCGCATGGCCGATGGCCTCGACGATTTCCGGCGTAAAGGTCTTGCCGACGATGCCGCGGATGTCGTAGGCCTTGAAGATTTCCTTGGGGTATTCCACAACGCACTCCCTGTTTTCTGATGGAGCGATTCTACCTGAGGGCGTGGTAGTGCCCGTTTCACGGCTGCGTTGCCGCGAAACGGGCACTACCACGCCCTGGTGTCGAAATGCTGCATCAATCGGCGTGGAAGCCAGTCGAGACTGCCCGGGAAAGGGCCGGAGGGGAAGGCGACATGGCCGCCGGTCTCGGGTTGCTCGAGCACGACGGCGGGTGAGACTTCGCCGGGCGACGGCAGCGCCCAGGCCGGCAGGAATGGGTCATTTCGCGCGTTGATGACGAGGGTGGGTACGGCGATGGCGTGCAGCAGGGGTTTGGACGACACTTTCAGCCAGTAGTCCTCGGCATCGCGAAATCCGTGCAGACGCGCCGTGACCAGCGTGTCGAATTCGCGGAAGGTGGTAGCGGCGGCAATCGCTTCCGCATCCAGCACGCCGGGAAAGCGCGCGGCCTTGCGCAGGGCCTTCTGCTTCAGGGTGACAAGAAAACGTGCGGTGTAGACGCGACGATTGAAACCACGGTCGAGCGTATGGCCGGCCACGGTGAGATCGAGCGGTGCGGAAACGCCGGCGGCGCGTTCGACCAGCCCGCGCGCCGCCTCGCCCTGTTCGCCCAGCCATTTCAGCAGGGCGTTGCCGCCGAGCGAGACGCCGACGGCGTAGACCGGAACCTGGGCATGCAGTGATTTGACATGGCGCAGCATGCGTTCGATGTCTGCGCTGTCACCCGCGAAGTAGGCGCGTGGCAGGCGGTTGTCCTCGCCCGAGCAGCCGCGGAAATGCGCCACCACGCCGTGCCAGCCGTGCACCCGGGCATGCGCCATGAGATCGCGCGCGTAGTGACTGTCGGCGCTGCCTTCCAGGCCGTGGAACAGCACCACCACCGGGGCACCGGCCTGGCCGTCGACCCAGTCGAAGTCGAGAAAGTCGCCATCTTCCAATTCCAGCCGTTCGCGCCGGCAGGCCACTGGCGGAACATGGATGAACAGGCTGGTGTAGATGGTTTGCAGGTGGCCGCCGGGCAGCCAGGCCGGAGCGCGATAGGCCATGGTTTCCGGCAAGGAGGTGGCGCGGAATCCGGTCAAGGCACCGCCGCCCTTAGTGCAGGACCACGGGCGGCGTGCGCGAGGGCGGCGTGCCGCCTACCTGGAGCGGCGAGGCATGGTGCAGCACCATGTGCCAGCCGCCGTCGGCTTCCTTGCGGTAGATGTTGGTGGCGAGGATGGGCGGGCGCGGCTCGGTCTCCTGGCCGATGGCGAGGTATTCGCGAACGATGCGGATGACTTGCGCGGCTTCACGCATCTGGTGGGCAAGCTCCACCTGCACGCTGAACTGGCCCGCCGCCTCGAACATGCTGCGCCAGCCGGCTGCCACGGCAGCGCGCCCATTCAACGGTGCAGCCATGGGGTGGACACAGGCAATGCTGTCGTCGCCGGCCCAGACCGCCATCATGGCCTCGAGTGAGCGCGCCTCGAAGGCGGCGTAGAACGCGGCCTCGGCGGCTTCGGGAGTGGGGAATGTGGTTCCGGGCATGGTTCTCGAATAACGTGCAACGCTCCGCATTGTAGCCGGCCAGGGCGTCAGGCCGGCGATCCTGCGGTGAGAGACGCTAGTGGTGACCGCCGCTGGGTTTGCCCTTCAGGCGATAGAGCGTGCCGCAATACGGGCACAGTGCATCGCCGCGCGTCTCGATGGGCAGATAGACGCGTGGATGGGCATTCCAGTCTGTCTGCTGCGGCGTCGGGCAATGCAGCGGCAGG
Source organism: uncultured Thiobacillus sp. (assembly GCA_964533095.1). Taxonomy (GTDB): domain Bacteria; phylum Pseudomonadota; class Gammaproteobacteria; order Burkholderiales; family Thiobacillaceae; genus Thiobacillus. The sequence goes on from CAZHKS010000001.1 coordinate 152,665, forward strand.
TCGCTTTCGGTGACCTCGATGACGCGCTGGGTGTTGTCGTGGCGCTCGCTCATGTTGCGCCCGCTCAGACCGGCGTGAGCCAGTCGGTATGGGCCGCGGCGCGGCCGTGCACGCAGTCGAAATACATCGCCTGCAGCTTCGCGGTGAGCGGGCCGCGCGTGCCTTCGCCGATGGTGCGGTTGTCGAGTTCGCGGATCGGCGTGACCTCTGCCGCGGTGCCGGTGAAGAAGGCTTCGTCGGCGGAATACACCTCGTCGCGCGTGATGCGCTTTTCGACCACCTGCAGGCCGATCTCGCCAGCCAGTTGCACGATGGTGTCGCGGGTGATGCCTTCGAGCGCGCTCGTGAGGTCGGGCGTGTAGAGCTTGCCGTTGCGGATGATGAAGACGTTTTCGCCCGAGCCTTCCGCCACGAAGCCATCGACGTCGAGCAGCAACGCCTCGTCATAACCGTCCATCTCGGCTTCCTTGTGCGCGAGGATGGAGTTCATGTAGTTGCCGTTGGCCTTGGCCTTGCACATGGTGATGTTGACGTGGTGGCGCGAGAACGAACTGGTCTTCACGCGGATGCCGTTGTCCAGGGCTTCCTGGCCGAGGTAGGCGCCCCAGGGCCAGGCCGCGACGATGACGTGCACCGACAGGTTCTTGGCCGAGATTCCCATGGCTTCCGAGCCGAAGAACGCCATTGGGCGCAGGTAGCCTGATTCCAGCTTGTTTTCGCGCATCACGGTGCGCTGCGCCTCGGAAATCGTGGCCTTGTCGAACGGCAGCTTCATGCCGAGGATATGGGCGGAGCGGAACAGCCGGTCGGTGTGCTCCTGCAGGCGGAAGATCGCCGTGCCCTGTTCGGCCTTGTAGGCGCGCACCCCTTCGAAGACGCCCATGCCGTAGTGCAGGGTGTGGGTGAGGACGTGGGTGGTGGCGTCGCGCCAGGGAACGAGCTTGCCGTCGTACCAGATGACGCCATCGCGGTCGGCCATGGACATGGTGAAAAGTCTCTTAACAAATGGAAGACGACAATCTTACCGGATTCCGGGCATGGCGAAGCACCCGGCGGATGGCACGATGTTGCCAGCCACGGCCCTGCCGTGCGGCGTCAAAGATAGGTTTTGGCCTCCTCGCCCGGATTGGGAAGCCCCGCCAGACGCCACGCCTCGCGCGGATTGGGGAACAGGTGTTGCATGCAGTCTGCCTCTTGCCCGACGAGGTGGCAGACATGGCTGAGCGCGGTGACGTTGTTGAACTTGGAAAACTCGCTCCGCAAGGTCTGCAGCAGATCAAGCTGCGCCTTGCTGAGAGGGCCGATGCCGTCGGTCTGGGCGATACGGTCGGCCAGGCTTTCGTTCCACATGGAGGGGTCGATCAGAAAACCGTCGAGATCGAAGACAGCGGTGCTGGATGAGTCGAGCCGTGAATTCATGGCTACCTCCTGGGGTGCTATACATATGAACCCTATGTATAGCACCCTGTCCGCAATCAGCCAGGCTTGGGCGGAAGTATGGATTCGACCGGTTGCGGACGGCCGTAGTGATAGCCCTGGGCATAATCCACACCCAGCTCCGCCACCCACCTGAGGATGGCCTCGGTCTCGACGTATTCCGCTATCGCCAGCTTGCCGTAGCCGTGTATCGCCTCGACCAGGGCCTTCACGAACAGGCGGTCGTCCTCGCTGTGATCCAGCGTGCGAATGAACGAGCCGTCGATCTTGACGAAATCGACCGGCAGATGCTTCAGGTACTGAAAGGTGGAGAAGCCGACGCCGAAATCATCCAGCGCGAGCTTGCAGCCGAGTGCCCGGATCCCGGTGAGCAGGATCTCGGCATGCATCATCTGGTTGAGCGTCGCGGTTTCGGTGATTTCCAGGATCAGTTGCTGCGGCTGAACGCCCTGTTGCTCCAGCATTCCCTGCAACAGGGCAGGCAGCTCCGGATTGTCCAGGCTGCGGGCGGACAGGTTGACCGCAAGGCGCAGGCCGGGCCGGCCTGCGATCAGGGCGATGGCATGCTGCAGCACCCACTGGTCGATCTCCCGGATCAGCCCGGAGGCTTCGGCTGCGGCGATCAGCGGGGCGGGCGGCAGAATCTGGCCATCCGGCGTCCGCACCCGCAGCAGGGCCTCATAGTGCATGGCCCGTCCGGCCTGGATCGCCATGATCGGTTGCAGGAACAGCATCAGGCGGTTGTCGTGCAGTGCGTCGGTGATCAGCGCGAGTTGCGATGTGCGATCGAGCAGGCTTTCGCGGGTGCCGTCCTCCGGGTTGTAGAGATGCCAGTTGGAACGGCCTTTCGCGCGCGCCTGGGAAAGCGCCAGGTCGGCATGCCCCAAAAGGCTTTCCGTGGTGCAGGCGGGCTGGACCACGGCGATGCCGACGCAGGCGGTGGCGATGTGCTGGTCGCGGTCGCCCTTGCACAGGAAGCGCGCAGTTTGCAGCAACTGGGCATCCGGCAAGGGCTCGAAATACAGGGCAAATTCATCGCCGCCCAGCCGGGCGGCCAGCTTGGGCGTCGGCTGGAGTTCGCGCAGGCGCTCGGCGGTGCGCTGAATCACCGCGTCACCTGCGCTGTGGCCAGCCAGGTCGTTGATTGCCTTGAAGTCGTCGAGATCGATCAGCAGGAGCGCACCGCCCTTCATTTCGGTTAGCGCATGCGCCAGTCGCCGCTGGAAGCCCTGGCGATTGTAGAGGCCGGTCAGCGTGTCGTAGTCGGACAGATAGCTGGCGCGTGCCTGGGCGCTCTTCAGCTCGGTCAGGTCCAGTCCCACCGAGAGAATCAGCGGTTCGCTATCGCCCTCCTGGCCGATCAGCGAGTGCACCCAGGTGATGTTGCGCAAACCGTCGGGCGTGGTGAGCAAGGCCTCGAATCGCAGCGGCGCGGGATCGTTGGCGAAATGGAGGAGCAGTCGGGAACGCCAGTCGCGGCTTTCCTGCGGTGCGATCATCTGCTTGAAATAATCCTGGCCGATCAGCTGGTGTTCGGTGAGGCCGGTCAGGGATTCCACGTAATGGTTGGCCATGCGGATCACGCCCTGACGGTCCTGCGTCAGGATCAGCGCCTGCGCCGTATCCAGCAGGCCGGAGATGAAATCGCGCTCGTGCGACAGGGTGTCGACCAGTCTGGCGAGATCGTTCTGCTGATTGCGCGCAGCCGTGTCGAGCGACTCGAGCTGACCGGCGAGCGTGAGCGCGGCCTGTTCCAGTGTGGAGAGTTCATCGCGCGGCGCCGCGTCGCGAAACTGCAGATGCTGGCGCGCGTCCCGCCAGCGGCCGTCGCCCAGCAGCGGCAGGCCGGTGCTGACCCGGTTCATCCGGCGCATCAGCCATGCAAGCGAAACCAGCAGCACACCTTCGGCAAGAATGAAAACCGCCAGACCGGTGGCCAGATTGGTCAGAAAGGAATGTTCGATGGCATGTTCGGCATCGGTGACATCCTTGCGCGCAATGAAATACGGCGTATAAGGTGCGGCTGCAAGCGGCCTCAGTTTCTGCCATACGTATGCCCTGCCGTCGCTGTGGGTCAGGGCGGACTCGAGTTGCGGGTGCTGCGGATAAGGAACGAAGCTTGTCTTGTTCACCGTCGTTCTGATATCCGGAGTGGTGGCGGCGATCAGAAGGACGCCCTGCGGGCGATCGATAGCCGCCGCCAGATCGTGCCCGCTGCTCTGGCCAAATGTGCTCAGCAGGCTGGACAGGTCCATCGAGACCACCACCACGCCGGTGGTACGGCCCTGGCGCAATACCGGCGCCATGCCGTAAAAGAGGCAGCGCTCGGCACAGTACAGGCCGCTTGCGGGATGCTCGTTGGCGAGTACTTCGTTGAGGCGGGCCATGATCAGCGCGTCGGGGGCCGGCGTGCTGCCAAAACCGGCCAGCAGGTGCTGATCGGCGTCATACAGGCGCAGGCTTTCAAAGCCCTGATTGAGGCTGAGCTGGTCCCAGTATGGCTGCAGGGCGAAGCCGGATTCCAGGTCGGGCGCGCCGCTGCGGCTGGCCACCAGAAAATCGGCCAGCGCTGCCCCGGCATCCACCAGATGGCTTTCGTTCTGCTGGATCAGGAAGCGCAGCAATGCTTCGTTGCGAACCGCGCCGTCGAGCCGGGTCTGCTGCACTTCGCGCCGCAGGTTGGTGTCGTTGATCCAGGTGAGCGCCGCCGTAACGATCGCCATGGCCAGCGTAAGCGGCAGCAGCAGTTTCCATTTCAGGCTGAGAAATACGGGCAGACGCATTGCGCTAGAACCGGTAGGCTGCCTGCAGGAGCCACATGTTCCAGCGTCGCTCGCGGCTCAGGAAATCGGGGTTGTCCGGGCCCGGCAGCCAGCCGGTGCCGTCGACATGGTGGAATTCCGCGCGCAGCATCAGATTGGGCGTGGTATCCCAACGCAGGCCCAGCGCCCAGTCGCGGGTGAACATGGTGTGCGCGGGCAGGCCGGTGGTGGCCTGGAACAGTTGGCCGTTCTTGTCTTTCTTGTCGCGATAGAAGAATTCGCGCCTCAGCATCAGTTCCCATGCCGGAAGGAAGCGCCACTCACCCTGCAGATAAAACGCCTGCACCTTTCTGATGCTATCCGGCAGCGCCGGCCCGAGGCCGGTCAGGTCGCCCCGGGGTTCGCCATACTCGGCCGTCAGCGTCAGGGTATCGAGCCTTTGTTGCGCGGAGTACAGCAGATTGCGGAAGCGCACCTTCCCTGCCGTAAGGTTGTCAGGACTGCCGGGCACATAATCGGCCCTGGCATCGGCATAAGTCAGCATCAGGGTGGTATCGGTCGGGAGATCCCAGCGCAGCCGCGCGCCGAGCGCTCCCTTGCCTTCGAGCTTGCCGGGCCGGTTGGTGCCCAGGAAGACGTATTCCACCGATTCGCTTTGGAAATTAGGGTGCACCCAGCCCAGCATGAAATCGACCGCACCAAATTGTTGCACGCTCGCGCCATGCAGGAAGGCGCCGGGCGCGGCAAGCAGCAAATCGCGGCTGTTGTCGACGTAGACCGATTGCGGCAGCAGGATGCCGGGACGGGTGAAGGGCACGTCGCGCGTTTCGTTATACAGGCCGTAGGGAAGCTTGACCTTGCCGAACTTGAGCCCGAGCTGGCTGACTTCGGTCTGGTAAAACTGCCAGTCTGCCTGGGCGTAATCCAGGCGCAGGCCGTCCCGGTCGCTTTCGCCCGCCCGTCGATACAGGAGCTGACCGGACAGACGCACGGTATCGAGTGCCTGCCAGGTTCCGTGGAGGCCAGCCTCGGTAAATTCGGTACTGACGCCGTCGCGGCTGTCGCCGAAGAAGCGGTTGTTGGTGCTGCCGATCAGGCCCTGGGCGACGAATCCCTGGATCCGGTAGCTGGGGCCGGCCAGATCGTCCGCCCGGACGGGCGACGTCGCCAGCAGGCAACCCAACAGCAGGCTATTCCAGCCTGAGCGTCTTGATACCGTCATAGACCATGTCCTTGCTTGTATAGCCGATTGCACCCGGTGTGGCACGCACGCGCGCCCGCATTTCGTTCTCGTCATTGACCTGAATCGGCGCACTGGCCATTCCACTGAAGCTCATCCGGTCCCATGTCTGGCGCAGACGATAGGGGTAGAGTCCAAGTTTTTCCTTGGCGAACGCCACGTGCACCGGGTGGTCGTCCGGCAGGACGAAGATCACGATGGGCTGGCGGTTGGGCCACAGCGTCTGGCGCAGGGTGTAGATGTTGCGCAGGGTGGCGACGCTGATGCTGTGCCCTTCGACGTCGGAGTTGACGATGATTCCCGCCGACGCGGCAAGCGGGCTGAGCAACAGTATCAGCAATACCAGCCGCCGGAGGAGGAGACGCACATGAGCCACTGGACGTAGGAATCTGGTTTTATCGTGTTGCGGTTTTATAGCATGGCAAATGCTGGGTGGCCGGCTGCCGCACGGCTCATCGACGATCAAGTTGTCGCACCAGTGTCCGTACCGGAGCAGGCAGTGCCGCATTCGTCGCATCGGCCAGGGGCATCCAGATCTGGCCAGGAAGCGTGCTGTGGCGCGGTGCGACCTGGAGCTGCATCGGGCGGATATGCAGCCTGAAATGCGTAAAGCTGTGCGTGAATTGCGGCAAGGCCTGCTGGGTCAGCGCAATGAAGCCGAAGCGGTCGCGGCAATGGCTGGCGGCATCGGCATCATGGGCGAGTTCGGGCAGGCTCCACAATCCGCCCCATATCCCATGTGGCGGGCGCTTTTCCAGCATCAGCTCGCCGCGGTCGAGCAGCAGCAGCATCTGCACCCGTTTTTCGGGCAACACTTTTTTGGGGCGCGGTGCCGGCAGTGCGTCGATGCGGTCCTGCGACCGGGCGATGCAGTCGGCATTGACCGGGCAGGCCGCACAGGCCGGCTGGCTGCGGGTGCAGACGAGCGCGCCGAGATCCATCATGCCCTGGGTGTAGGCCTCGATGCCCGTGTCCGGCAGCAGCGACTCGGCCAGCTGCCATAGCGCGGCTTCGACCTGCCGATCGCCCGGCCAGCCGGCAATCCCGCCATGCCGTGCCAGCACACGCTTGACGTTGCCGTCGAGAATGGCGCAGCGCTGGCCGAATGCAAGCGCTGCAATGGCTGCGGCGGTCGAGCGGCCGATGCCCGGCAATCGGGCGATGGCATCCGGCTGGTGAGGAAACGTCCCGCCGTGTCCGGCCATCAGCATGCGCGCGGCAGCGTGGAGATTGCGCGCGCGGCTGTAGTAGCCGAGCCCGCTCCACAATGCGAGTACGTCGTCTTCACCTGCGGACGCCAGGGCGGGCAGATCCGGGAAGTGGGCGACAAAACGTTCGAAATAGGGAATGACGGTGCCGACCTGGGTCTGCTGCAGCATGATTTCCGACAGCCAGATGCGGTAAGGATCGCGTGTTGTCTGCCACGGCAGGGTATGGCGGCCGTGGCGCCGGTGCCAGTCGATGATACGGAGGGCAAACGATTTCACCCGCGCAGGGTAGCCGGGGAGAGGGAATGAGGCAATGGGAACGTGTGCGATACCTGCGAGGGTCTGGCTGCAGCGATCCCCGCGAGGAGGCGTCCGCAGCTGCAAGACCGGAATGTCGGAAACCCCCACCCCCTCATGCGTGGCCCAGCTTCTGGCGGAACAGGTTCATCAGCTTTCCGAATGCCGACTCGGTGATCGATTTGCGTTCGACCAGCACGGCCTCGCCGCGGCGCAGCTTGTCGGCCAGGCGATGCAGGCTGATGGAGAAGCTGTTCATGCCGTCCTGATCCGAGAACAGATAGGTGTTCTTGATGCCGCTTACCCAGCCCAGGCGTGCCCAGCGGAAGGTGCCGTCATCGTAGTGGAATTCCACCCAGTCGCCCTTGTTCAGGGCACGGGCGCGCAGCGTGAACTCGTCTTCCACTTCGGGCGCGGCCGGCTCGGCTTCGGCCGTCGCCGCCGGGGCGGCTTCCGGAACAGCGGGAACGGGGGCCAGGGCCTCGATTTCCTCGGGGGTGATGTCGGGCAGCGGAACCGGCTGGGAATTTGGCCGCACCGCGTTGGCGTGCAGAATGACCAGGGTGGCAAAGAAGCGGTCGGAGAGCTTCTGCGACAGGTCGATTTCCGCCGTGCCTTCGCGCAGGCGTTTCAGCAAACCCGGCAGAATGCGCACCAGCATCAGGCGTGCATCCATGTCTGCCTTGGGCTGAACGCTCCATATCAGTTCGCGCATGGTTTCGACATGGCTGTTGAAATGCGCACCCTGCTCGCCCTCGCTGACGTAGTCCTGGGTAAGCAGCTGTGCCCAGTCGCGGCGCAGGAATTCGCGCACGGTGTCGCTTACCTGCTGGTCCCTGAGCGCACGATTGATGAAATCATGCACGATGACAGGGGCCAGTTCGGCACGCTCGGACTGTTTGATCTGAGCGATGTCCGGTTGCAGGCTGACGTCCACCGTTTCTTCGAGCGTTTCTTCCAGCCTGGAGCCCATGGACTCCAGCTCGGCTGCGGCGGATTCGAATACCGCAATGTCCTGTTCGAAACTGTCCAGCACCCGGCTGACCACCTGCGATATGGCCTCCAGGCGGGCATTGCCGGTCTCGTTGTCGGGCAGGTGCACGGAGAGCGTGGCGATCGCGTCCAGCATGCGACGCACCGGATGGTTCGACTGCGAGAAGAAGTTGCGGTCCAGCATCGCCGCTTTCAGCACCGGAATCTGCAGGCGTGCGATTTGCGCCTTGAGGCGGTCGGGAATGGCCGCTTCGTCGAACACGACGTCGAACAGCATCGCCACGGCATCCACCAGCACCGCATCCAGCGGGCTGGCAGTCTGCATCACCGGGCTTTGCTGCAAGCTGCGCAACACATTACTGACTGTGGTGGCTTCCAGGATAGGCAGTTCGAAGCGCGCGCCTCCGGGCAGCATCATGGCGCCGGACTGGAGCTGGCTGAGCGAATCGAGCAGGCTGATGCCCGCCGGTCCTGCCGGGGCGCTGCCGGCGGGGCCGGCATAGCCACCCGCTGCTGAGCCGCCGCCGTGCGCAAGCTGCTCGAACAGGCGGAACATGTCGCCGCCGGTTTGTCCTGGCATGACCGGGACTGCCCCGGCCGGTGCAGTGCCGTGCTGGGCGGAGCCGGCGCCTTGCGTGCGGTTTTTCGCACCGACCTTCAGGTCGGGCAGAATGCCGCGGTCGATCAGATGACGATTGATGGTCTGGTAGATGTGGGCGAGTTCGGTGGTGAGCACCAGATCGAACTGGTTCAGCAGGACGATCCTTATATCCAGTTCCAGTTGCATGCGGGTGATGCCGTCGAGCATCGCTTCACACAGCGCACGCGGGCCGAGCGGGTTGTCGTTCTCGGCCAGGTCGCTGCGGCCCAGCAGGTGGGCGATACGGGCGTCCAGGGCGACCAGTTCTTCGGCGCAGTTGTAGCGCAGCCGCGAGGTGGCCTTGTCGACCGCCAGCGTGATTTCGTAGTCCTGATCGTCCACCAGGGACAATTCGAGCAAGTCGCCCCCGCCGGGCTTTTCGCGGTTGAGTGCAAAATCGCCGAAGTTCTGGCAATAGGCATCCTTGCAGGCGCTGAGCAATTCATTGGCCTGCTTGTTGAGAATGCCCTGGGCACCATAGTAAGTGTTGCGTGTGTCGAGCAAAGGCGAACGATCGGCCATCGCCAGCAGGGTATTTTCCATGGACTCGGTCTGTCGGGTCAGCACACGGGTCGCCCCCTCGATCAGCAAGTCGCGGCAGCCGTGCAGCACGGACAGTGTCTCGGCGGAGACCTGCGCACGACGCGATCGTTCGAATTGACTGAGGTTCACTACGACTGAATTGTCTGGCATCTCGGGCTCCATTGGGATCACCTCGCGGTATCGGCGGCAGGCCGGCCTGGAACAGAGGGGGACGCATGACAGGTGAGCTGCCGGCGGTCCCGCTGTCTCGACCGCCGTTCAGGGGGCGAGACCGGTAACTTTGCGTCCCCGCCTCGCGGCGGGTTTGCCCTGTTCGGTGGTCGGCGACTGTGCCGAAAAATCGACACACAACCGCATAACTGATCTATCGGCCGGGGTGCGGGAAACTTGAGCGATCGGAATCGAAAATGTTACGCCTGGCCGGCTGTCAAACTCGTCCTGAGGCGCAGCATGGCATTGCGGGTTAGTGACTGCTCCGGAATACGTGCCCGGCCGGCACGTATTTCAGCCGCGAGCTGCTCGCAGTCCAGTGAAAAGCGTTGTTCGCCCTCGCTGTCACAGAACAGCAGATAGCCACGTACGCCGACCCAGGCCACGCGAACGGTTGCGAGACCTTCGTAGGGCGGGTCGAAATCCACCCAGTCACCTTCGGCCAATTCCTGCGACTGCCGCAGGGCGGGGTCGTCTTCCTGCGTGTCCGGAGGCTGGCCGGCGGCAAATGCTTCGAGCTGCGCCTGCGAGACGCGCTGCGGGGTAAAGGTACGGACCATGGCTTCGCGGTGCCCCATAGCAGGCCGGATCCAGCATTCCTGGGTGGCCGTGATGGCACCGAAAAAATCCTTGAGCTGTGCCGGTTCGGCACCCTGGGCCAGCAGGCCTTGCCGCAACGCGGCGTTGATGGCCGGAATCGATTGCAGCCGGGTTTCCCGCACGGCGTCGCTGTCGGGCGCCTGCAGGCTGAGAAAAAGGTTCTGCAGGGTAAGGCAGGCGGCACGCCAGTCGGGACCTTCGCCGGATTCGACTACGTATAAGGAAGCCATGTGCGGAACCCAGGCGGCTTCCAGCCGCCGCAATACGGATTCTGGGGCCGGATAGCGTTCGGTCAGGTCGTGCAGGTTTTCGAGTGCCAGCAGCGTGCCAAGCTCCTGCCGTTCGATTTGTTCAAGATGCGCCACATCAGCAGTCAATGCGGTTTCCGCGCGCGCATCTTCACTGGCTAGCCAGGCGGCGAGCGCGCCATGCGCACGGGCGAATGCCTCGACCGGGTGGTCCGTATCGTGGAGGATGGCGGCACAGACAGTCTGGATCTGCTCGAGCGCATCGTGATGCGCAGCGTTGCCCTCGGGGAATCGGCGGGAAAACTCGCCCACCAGGTCGAGCATCTGGCGTGCTGGGTGCTGGTCGTCGCTGAAAAAATCGGGTGAGACGAGCGCGACCCTGAGGGCAGGGATTTGCAGATGCGCGATTTCGGCCTTGTATCGCGGCGAGACGACGGGGTCGTCGAGGATGAATTCGAACAGTCCGGCCAGAGCATCCAGTACGGCGAGGTCGAAAGCCGGCGTATCGGCGTGGCGTGCATCCTGCTGCAGTTGCCGCAGCACCAGGGGGCCGGCTCCGGCACGGGGACCGGGGATGCCGGCAGGCTGTGCGTGCAAGCCTGCCAGACTGTCGAGCAGGCTGCGCAGCTGGGCTAATTGAAACGGGTCTGCCGGAGGGGCTCCGGTCGCCGGACGGGCTTCCCCGATGGGGGAAGTGGCGGACCGGATATGCGCCAGAACATCCTGGCCTGCGTCGGGAACGCTGCGTCTGGGCGCGGGGCGGATCGCATGCATGGACGGAAGGCCGGGGATGTCGACCGCGGCCAGGTATTGATTGAGCGTCGTGTAGGTGTGTTTCAGCGTATCGAGCAGCGGCGTGCGGACGCACTCGAGCAGGAAGGTGCCGCAGCCCGAAGTGATGCCCTGTGAATCGAATGCGCGCGAGAGGGCGCGAACGACCGCTAGCGGGCCGTAGGCATCGGCATGGCCCGGGGTTCCCCGCGCTGCCCGCTGAACGGCTTCTATGCGGCGGAACAGCGGCAGCATGTCTGCGCGCAGGCTTTCGGTTATGTGGGCTGCGGACTTCTCTTCGGCCAGCTGACGTTTGAGCGTGTCGTCGTCCACCAGTTTCAGTTCGGGGGCGGGATCGCCGTCGCGGCGTGGGAACGTCTCGGGGCGGGCGAGGTGGTGGCGAAACTGGTCGGCGAACGCGGTGGACAAGGCATCCGGGTTGCTGTTGAGCAGATCGAGGCAGATTTGTCCCGTTGCGATGGCCGGGGTGGTCATCTGCGTCGCCAGCGTCCGGAAAATGGTGTCCTGAATCGAGGCACGGCTGCGCTGGAAAAAGTTGTCCAGCGCCTGCGTCATGCGCGCATCGACTTCGCGCAGCAATGTGTCCGGGGAGGTGGTGGCGGGCTTGGTGCTCATGGCTCTCACACTAGCAGGAACTGATCCAATCATTCGGCTGCAAGCCATATCTGGAGCGGGCGAAGGGAATCGAACCCTCCTCATGAGCTTGGGAAGCTCAGGTAATGCCACTATACGACGCCCGCGCGGTATCGATACCCTTCAGGGTAGAATTCGGGATGATACTGAAACTTGCATGTCTCCGATAGAAGAAGCGATTCGTGATTGAACTGGTCATCAACGGCGAACCCCGCAGTTTTCCTGCGCCGCTTACCCTGAACGAACTGGTCCAGTCGCTGGACCTGGCGGGGAAACGCATCGCCATCGAAAAAAACGGCGAAATCGTCCCGCGCAGCCAGCATGCCGATACCCGGCTTGCCAGCGGCGACCGTCTGGAAATCGTCGTCGCGGTCGGTGGCGGCTGAGGCCCGGAGGGCGAAACATTCGCCCCGGCCCTTCTCCATCCTGCCCGCACTGCGCTTTACCCTTTAGCCATTGAGCATTGCCTGAACCTATGAGCCCTCTCGTCATCGCCGGAAAGTCCTATGCCTCCCGCCTGCTGGTCGGAACCGGCAAGTACAAGGATTTCGAACAGACCCGTCTCGCGGTCGAAGCCTCGGGTGCGGAAATCGTCACCGTCGCCATCCGCCGCACCAACATCGGCCAGGATGCGAGCCAGCCCAGCCTGCTCGACGCGCTGCCGCCGTCGAAATACACCTACCTGCCCAACACCGCTGGCTGCTACACGGCCGACGATGCAATCCGCACGCTGCGCCTTGCGCGCGAACTGCTGGACGGCCACAGCCTGGTCAAGCTCGAAGTGCTGGGCGACGCCGAGTCGCTGTATCCCAATGTGGCGGAAACGATCAGGGCCGCCGAGGTGCTGGTGAAGGACGGCTTCCAAGTGATGGTCTACACGTCGGACGACCCCATCGCCGCCAGGCAGCTCGAAGACATCGGCTGCGTCGCGGTGATGCCGCTGGCGAGTCTGATCGGCTCGGGCATGGGCATTCTCAATCCGTGGAACCTGCAGATCATCATCGACCGGCTCTCGGTGCCGGTGATCGTCGATGCCGGCGTGGGCACCGCCAGCGACGCCACCATCGCGATGGAACTGGGCTGCGACGCAGTGCTGATGAACACCGCGATCGCCGGTGCGACCGATCCGGTGCTGATGGCGTCGGCCATGAAAAAGGCGGTGGAGGCCGGGCGCGAGGCGTATCTCGCCGGACGCATGCCGAAGAAAATCTACAAGGCCAGCCCCAGTTCGCCCACCAGCGGCCTCATCACGGGCGCCAAATAAGCATGGCGACCGAGTCCGGCGCGCATCCGCGCATCCGTTCCTATGTGTTGCGCGCCGGGCGCGTCGGCTCCGGCCAGGCGCGCGCGCTGGCCGAGATCGGGCCGCAGTTCATGCTGTCGTATCAGCCCGAAGTGCTCGATCTCGACGCCGTCTTTGGCCGATCTGCTCCCCGCGTTCTGGAAATCGGCTTCGGCATGGGCGAGGGACTGGCCCAGATTGCCGCTGCCCATCCCGAAAACGACTACCTTGGCGTCGAGGTCCATACGCCGGGCGTGGGTGCGCTCTTGAAGCAGGTCGGCGAGCGCGGCCTCACCAACGTGCGGGTTGTCCAGCACGATGCGGTCGAGGTGCTGACCCACATGCTGGCGCCCGCCAGCCTTGCCGGCATTCACATCTTCTTTCCCGATCCCTGGCACAAGAAGCGCCACCACAAGCGCCGCCTGATCCAGGCGCCGCTGGTTGCCCTGCTGGCCAGCCGACTGCTGCCCGGCGGCTACATTCATCTCGCCACCGACTGGCAGGACTACGCCGAGCAGATGCTCGCGGTGCTCAGCGCCGAGCCGCGCCTGCAGAACACCGCAGCGGATTACGCGCCGCGTCCCGACACGCGTCCGCTCACCAAGTTCGAGCAGCGTGGCATCCGCCTCGGGCATGGGGTGTGGGATCTGTTATTCCGCCGGTCTTAGAAATCCGTCCGGCCATGCGGCTATGATGCACGGCATGGACATCCTGCACCTCGTCAAGGCGGCGCTCGCGCTGTTCGCCATCGTCGATCCGGTTGGCGTCATTCCGATGTTTCTTCTGGCGACCCAAGGCTACACGCTTGCGCAGAGCCACGCAGCAGCGCGGGTTGCAGCGCTGACGGTGCTGGGGGTGCTGACGCTGTTCATCTTTATGGGTGAACCGTTGCTCACGTTCTTCGGTGTTCGCCTTGCAGCGTTTGCGGTGGCAGGTGGCTTGCTGCTGTTGCTGCTGTCGCTGTCAATGGTGCAGGCGCGCGTCAGCCCGCAGCGCCAAACCCAGGACGAGGCGGCTGAAGCCGAGGAAAGAGAGGCGGTTGGGGTGGTGCCGCTGGGCATACCGCTGCTGGCTGGGCCCGGGGCGATTACCCATGTGATCGTGGCGGCTTCTGCGGCCAAGGGCGAAGTGTTGCATCAGGCAACCCTGCTGATTCCGGTGGGGCTGGTTGCATTGTCGGTCTGGCTGGCATTTCGCGCCGCCCCCCTGATTTCACGGCGGCTGGGAAAAACCGGGATTCATGTCGTCACACGCTTGATGGGCCTGATCATCGCGGCGATTTCAGTCGAGATGATCGCGGACGGACTCGGCAAACTGTTTCCCGGCCTGCTGACCTGATTGGGTGCGTGGTGCACCGGCAAGGCGCGCATTCCGGCAACTTGTCCGTCATTCATGCGTCCTATCATGCGATTGCGCTGGCACGATTGATGCGCCATGCAAGCCATTAACTCTAATGAATGAGGAGCCAAGTATGGAATTCGGAATCGTCGGACTCGGCCGCATGGGCGGCAATATGGCGCGGCGGCTGGCCCGCAAGGGGATCAGGGTCGCGGTCACCAATCGCAGCCATGACGTGAGCGAATCCATCGCGGCGGAAACCGGGCATTTGGCCTGCGTTTCGATCCGGGACATGGTGGCCGCCCTGCAGGCGCCGCGCATCGTATGGCTGATGCTGCCGGCGGGCGAGGCCACCGAGACGGCACTGGATACCCTCGTTCCCCTGCTGTCGCCGGGCGATCTCGTGGTCGACGGCGCCAATGCCTATTACAAGGATGACCTGCGCCGTGCCGAGCGGTTGGCGAAGCAGGCGATCGAGTTCGCCGACGCCGGCGTATCCGGCGGCGTCTGGGGCCTGGAAAACGGCTACTGCATCATGTTCGGCGGCAGCGATTCAGCCGCCGCGCGCCTCAAGCCTTACATGGAAGCGCTCGCGCCCACGCCGTCGGAGGGCTGGCTGCATACCGGGCCGGTCGGGTCCGGCCATTTCGTCAAGATGGTTCACAACGGCATCGAGTACGGCATGATGCAGGCCTTCGCTGAAGGCTTCGCGCTGATGAAGAACAAGCCCGGCTTCGATCTCGATATCGGCGAAATCGCCGAGCTGTGGCGGCACGGTAGCGTGGTGCGCTCCTGGCTGCTGGATCTCTCGGCCGATTTCCTCGCGCAGGACCAGGCGCTGGAATCCATCGAGCCATTCGTCGCCGATTCGGGCGAGGGGCGCTGGACGGCGCTGGAATCGGTGGAGCAGGGCATCCCCACGCCGGTGATGACGCTGTCCCTGATGATGCGTTTCGCCTCCCAGGGTAAAAATGACTACGCCGCGAAAATGCTGGCGAAGATGCGCCAGGGATTCGGTGGCCATGCGGTGAAGGAAGGCTGAGATGAACCTGGCCCATAACGCGAGCCTGGACAACCTGCCGTGTTCGTTCGTCATCTTCGGCGCGACCGGCAACCTCGCATCGAACAAGCTGCTGCCCGCGCTGTATCACCTCGAGGCGGCGGCGCGGCTGGCCGAGTCGCTGACCATCATCGCCTTCTCGCGGCGCGACTGGACGACTGAAAACTGGCGCGAATACATGCGTGAAGTCCTCAAGGACAAGATCAAGGGGGCGCTCGATACGCCGGTGTTCGAGCGTTTCATTGCCCGCTTTACCTATCACAAGGGCGATCTCAACGATGTCGAGTCCTACCGTGCGCTGGCCGACCGCCTGCCACCGGAGTCGTCATGCTCGAGCACCGTGTTCTACCTGGCGATCAAGCCGGCCGAATTCAGTGCGGTGATCCAGAATCTCGAAGCCGTCGGGCTCAACAAGCCGCGTGGGCTGAACCGGGTGGTGATCGAAAAACCCTTCGGCGAGGATATTGAATCGGCGCAGATGCTGAACCGTCTGCTGCACCAGCATTTCGACGAGGAACAGGTCTACCGAATCGACCATTTTCTTGGCAAGGAAACGGTACAGAACCTGCTCGTTTTCCGCTTCGCCAACACGCTGATCGAACCGTTGTGGAACCGCAACTTCATCGACCACGTGCAGATCACGGTGGCCGAATCGATCGGCATCGAGCAGCGTGCCGACTATTACGACCGCGCGGGTGCGCTGCGCGACATGCTGCAGAACCATCTGATGCAGCTGCTCACGGTCGTTGCGATGGAACCACCGCCCGCGCTCGAAGCCGACGCGCTGCGCGACGAAAAAGTCAAGGTGCTGCGTTCGATCCGGCCGATCGCCAAGCGAGCGGTCCATGCGCACGCGGTGCGGGCGCAATATACGCGTGGCAACATCGACGGCCAGCCGGCCATGGGCTATCAGCAGGAAGCGGGTGTCGAGTCCAACTCGATCACCGAAACCTTTGTCGCAGCCAAGTTCTACATCGACAACTGGCGCTGGCGTGGCGTGCCGTTCTATCTTCGTACCGGCAAGAGACTGGCGAAGCAGACTTCGATGATTGCGATCCGCTTTCGTCACCCGCCGCAGCAGCTGTTCCGGGAGACGCCGCTCGAGTCGGTTGCGCCGAACTGGGTGCTGCTGTCGATCCAGCCCGAGGAGTCGATGCGCATGGAGATCCACGTCAAACAGCCCGGCCTCGACATGGATACGCGCGTGATGCAGATGAACGCGAGCTTCCTCAAGACCGACGAACAGACGCTCGACGCCTACGAGACGCTGCTGCTCGACGTGATCGAGGGCGACCGCTCGCTGTTCATCCGCTTCGACGAAGTCGAGTGGGCGTGGCGGGTGGTCGACCCCATCCTCCAGAACTGGACGGTCGAGCGCGAATTCATCCCGACCTATCCAGCCGGCTCCTGGGGGCCGCCCGAGGCGAACCGGCTGTTCGACAGCGACGACCAGACCTGGCGCGACGAGCTATGACGCTGCCCGAGTCGCGTGTGTTCACCGATGCCGACGAACTGGTGCCGGCGCTTGCCGATGCGCTGTGCGCCGAGGCTGCCGCGGCCATTGCCGCACGTGGTGCGTTCCATCTTGTACTGGCCGGCGGCGGCACGCCGCGCGCCCTGTATCGTGCACTGGCCGACCGTAACACGGGCGACCCCTGCTGGCACATCTGGTACGGCGACGAACGCTGTCTGCCTGCGGATCATCCCGGGCGGAACAGCGTGATGGCCGAAACCGCCTGGCTTGCGGCATCGCGCATTCCGCCTCAAAACCGTCGTCCGATTCCAGCCGAACGCGGCGCTTCCGAGGCCGCGGCCGTCTATGCCGACTGGCTGAAGGGGAGGGATGATTTCGACGTGGTGCTGCTCGGCATGGGCGAAGACGGCCACACCGCCAGCCTGTTTCCCGATCACGACTGGGGCGAGGTGCCTGCCAGCCCCGCTGTACTGGCCGTGCAGGGCGCGCCGAAGCCGCCGCCTGAGCGTGTGAGCCTGTCGGCAGAGCGGCTCAATCGCAGTCATCGCGTGTGGTTCGTGATCACCGGGTCGGGCAAGCGGCATGCGCTGCGACGCTGGGCCTGGCACGAGGCGTTGCCGGTGGCTGCCGTGCACGGCAGGCAGCAAACCGTCGTCTGGGTCGATGCGGCGGCCTGGCCGGCGGACGAGTGATCACGTCTCGGCGTCGGCTTGCGGCGCCCTGGCTTTGGAGGTTTTCGCTGCGGCCAGCATTGCCTGCCGCGTCGCCGGCGTTTCCAGGCTGATGCGGCCCAACGTACCGCTGCGGTAATCGGTCAATAAAATCATCGCCGCCTTTTCCAGATCGAGTTCGCCGCCGCGTCCCTTGAGGATGCAGCCGCGCTTCTTCGCTACCGCTTCCAGCACGCCGGTGGCGTCCAGTCCTTCGAGCGAAAAACCGTAACGCGCTTTCAGCAGATCCGGGTAGCGTTCGAGCAGGATGCTGGCGAGAAAGATCGCCACCTCCTCGTCGATCACCGCATTGCGACCGATGGCATGGCTGGCCGCCAGCATGAAGCCGTCGGCATCGTGCTCGATCCTGGGCCAGGTCATCCCCGGCGTGTCGACCAGGACCAGGCGTGGCGACAGGTTGATGCGCTGCTGCGACTTGGTTACCGCCGGTTCGTCGCCGACCGCCGCCACCTTGCGCTTCACCCAGGTGTTCATCAGCGTCGACTTGCCGACGTTGGGGATGCCCATGATCATCAGCCGCAAAGGCTTGAAGGCATCGTCGCGGTGCGGCGCCAGCTTCTGGGCCAGCCCGGCCAGCTTCGCGACATCGCTGGCTTTCTTGGCTGAGATCGCTACCGCGAGCACGTTCGGCTGTCTGTTGAAATGCTCCAGCCAGGCACGTGTCGCCTCGGGGTCGGCGAGGTCGGCCTTGTTCAGCAGCTTGAGGCAGGCCCGCTGGCGGTGCGCACGCAGCTCGTGAATCATCGGATTGCTGCCTGCCTCCGGCAGGCGCGCGTCAAGCACCTCGACCACCACGTCGATCTGCGCCATCGTCTCCGCGGCCTTCTTGCGCGCGGTGGTCATGTGACCGGGGAACCACTGGATCGGCATGGGGTAGGAGTATCAGATAAAGGGGCGTGATTATCGCATCAGTGCGGCATCAGCCGCCGCCACCACCGCCCCCCACGCCATGCGCTGCCTGCAGTACCAATGCGTCGAAGTCGGCCGCGCTCATCAGCCCACGCTCGGCGACGATGTCGCGCACCGGCCGCCCGGATTTTTCCGACTCCTTGGCGACTCCGGCGGCCTGGTTGTAGCCGATCTGGGTGTTGAGCAGGGTGGCAAGCGCGACGCTCTGATGGATGAAAAAGGCGCAGCGCTCGCGATTGACGACGATGCCCTTGAGGTTCTTCTCGGTGGCGGCGTTCATCGCGTTGGTCAGCCAGTCCATCGCATCGAACAGCGCGCTGCCCAGTGCCGGCATCATCACGTTCAGTTCCATCTGGCCGGCCTGCACCATGTAGGAGACGGCGGCATCCTGCCCCAGCACCTGGAAGCACACCTGGTTCAGCATCTCGAACATCACCGGGTTGACCTTGCCCGGCATGATGGAGGAACCCGGTTGCACCGGCGGCAGCTGGATTTCGCCGAGCCCGGTGCGTGGACCGGAAGCGAGCAGGCGCAGGTCGTTGGAGATGCGGGTGAGCTCCAGCGCGAGATTGCGAATCTCGCCCGACAGCCGCGCGAGGTCGTTCATCGACTGCATCTGTGCGACCAGTTGGCCGACACGGATCGGTTCGCCGGTGAGTTTGGCCAGTTCGGCCGCCACGCGCGCCGGGTAATCGGGGGAGGTGTTGAGGCCGGTGCCGGCGGCGGAGCCGCCCAGTCCTATTTCGCACAGCGCCGGCCGCACCGCATCAAGACTTGAGGCGCAGCGAGTGAGCGTCCAGGCGTAGCCCGCGAATTCCTGGCCCAGTGTGGTCGGCACCGCATCCTGCAAGTGAGTGCGGCCAGACTTCACGGTGTCCTTCTCGCGTTCGGCCAGGCGGTTGAATTCCGCCGCCATGCTGTGCACCGCAGCGGTCAGGCGCGGCAGCTTGGCCAGTACGGCGAGGCGGATGGCGGTCGGGATGGTGTCGTTGGTCGACTGCCCCATGTTGACGTCGTCGTTGGGGTTGACCGGCTTGTAGGCACCTTTTTCGCCGCCCAGCGTCGCGTTGGCGAGGTTGGCGATGACTTCGTTGCTGTTCATGTTGTGGCTGGTGCCGGCGCCTGCCTGGAAGCGATCGACCACGAACTGGTCGAGGTGCTGGCCGGCCAGGATCTGCTCGCAGGCGACGACGATGGCGTCGCGTTTCTGTTCGCTCAGCCAGCCCGGCTGGCAGTTGGCGCGTGCGGCAGCAAACTTGATGTGCACGTGGGCTAGTACAAAATCCTTATCCGCGCGGCGTCCCGAAATGGGAAAATTGGCGACGGCGCGCGCCGTTTGTGCGCCGTACCAGGCATCCGCGGGAACCTGGACTTCGCCCAGCGAGTCTTTCTCAGTGCGAAATTTATTCGCGGCGAATTCATTCATGATGGTAAAACCAATGCAGACATTACAAGGTGGTCGATTTTATCCGATATGGCTGGCCGGGCTATTGCTGGCGCTGTTCGCGTCCTGGGCTCAGGCGGGCGGATTCACGCTGACCGATACCAACGGCAAGACCCATACGCTGAATGGCTACAAGGGCAAGTGGGTGCTGGTGAACTTCTGGGCAACCTGGTGTCCGCCCTGTCAGGAGGAGATTCCGGACCTGATCGCGCTGCACGGCGAAAAGAAGAACAACCTCGTCGTCATCGGCATCGCCATGGATTATCGTAATGCCAAGCAGGTGACCGATTTCGCGGACGGCCTGCTGGTCGATTACCCGATCGTGCTGGGCAACGCCCAGGTGGCCAACCAGATCGGGCCGGTACAAGGCTTGCCAACCACCTATCTGTACAACCCGGACGGTAAAATGGTTGCCCAGCAGGTGGGTGCGATTACCCGTGAATCGGTGGAAAGCTTCATTGCCAAGAAAAGTGCACGTACCAAGAAATAAGCCACTGCATAACGAGGAGACACCATGCGTCAACTGTTCATCGCCTTCCTGATGGTATTCGCCGTATCCGCACAGGCGGAGACGCGTGACCCCCTCAGCTATTTCTTCCAGCCCAAGTTCGGTGATTTCCACGCCGAACTCCAGACCGCCCGTGAGCAGGGCAAGAAAGGCATCTTCCTGTTCTTTGAAATGGACGACTGTCCGTTTTGCGAACGCATGAGAAGCACCATCCTCAACCAGTCCGACGTCCAGGATGCCTACCGTGCGCAGTTCCTGCTGTATCCGATCGACGTCAACGGCGATACGCAGATGACCGATTTCCAGGGCAGGCAAACCACCGAAAAGGCCTTCGCGCTCGCCAACCGCGTGCGCGCCACGCCGACGATGCTGTTCATCGATCTCGACGGCAAGGTGGTGACACGCCATACCGGTCCCACGAAGGACAAGGCCGAGTTCCTGCTGCTTGGAAGATATGTGGCCGACGGCGCCTACGCGACTGAACCCTTCACCAAATACAAGCAAGGCAAATGAGGCGCGCGGCGTGGGTCGCGTTGCTGGCATGGGCGTTGTCCGCCACGGCGTCCGCAGAACAACTGACGCTGGATGAAGCGCTGGCGAGTGTGACCGCGCCCCATCCCGATCGACGGGTCGCGGAAAGCGAACTGGCCTTGGCGCGCGCCAACCGTGAGGAGGCGGACAGTCGCCAGGATTTCAGCCTGTTCCTGGACGGCAGCCTGCGCACGGGACGGCGGCCCGATGGCGACTGGAAACCCGACAACATCGGCCGCATCGTGGCGCGCAAGCCGCTGTTCGATTTCGGCCGCAGCGGCCGGACGATCGCTGCGGCGGACCAGGAAGTCACCGCCCGGCAGGAGGCGCTCTACAACGTCGAAAGCCTGCGCCGCATCGACATCATGGCGCGCTATTTCGACGTGCTGATGGCCGACAGGCAGTACGCCGCGGACAATGAATTCATGGCGGTCGCCTATGTCGCATGGGACAACGCCAAAGATCGCTTCAAGGTGGGTCAGATCAGCCAGCCCAGCCTGGTGAAGCTGGAAGCCGATTACCAGGATGTCCGTGAACGCCGAAATGCCAGTCAGCAGCGCATGCGCAGTGCGCGGCAGCGGCTGGCCCAGGCCATCTATCGCCCCGGCACGCTTCCAGACGAACTGGTCGAGCCCGAGCTCAAGGGTAATGCCCGGCCCGTGCCGGAATACGAGGCCCTGCTGCCCTGGGTCATGGCAAAAAATCCTCGCATCCTTGCCCTGCAGGCCCAGTTGGCGGCATCGGATGCGCGGCTGGCCGCGATACGGGCGGAACGCAATCCGATGCTTGACGCCGAAGTCATCGGTGCCGGCTACAGCCGGGAGTCGGTCACGCGCGACGAGGCCAGTGCCGGCCTGGTGTTCACGATCCCGCTGTATCAGGGGGGGCGCGTGGACGCCCGGATTGCACGTGAACTGGCGCAGAAGGAGCGTACAGCCGCCGAGCTGGAAAAACTCAAGTTCGACCTGTCCGACACCTTGCTCGCGACCCTGCAGGAGATCGAATGGCTGCGCGGCAGCAGTCGCGCGGCGGCCGACAAGCAGATCGAGTATCGCGACTGGGCGCTGGAACGCGCGCGTGCCGAATACGAACTGGAATTGAAAACCAATCTGGGCACCAGCATGGCGGAAACCCAGATGGCGCAGATACGTCGCAGGCAAGTGGAATACCGGCTGGCGCTGGCGCTGGCGCGGCTGCAGGCATTGTCCGGCGGCAGTCTGCCGCCTGTAGAGGGAGCACGGAAATGAATCAGCGCATGGCGGCCATTGCTCTGGCCGGATTGAGTCTGTGGGGCGCGAGCCCGCTATGGGCGGCAGACAAGCTTGAACTCACCACCCGCGTGTCCGGCGTGGTGGAGGCGGTGCTGGTCAAGCCCGGCCAGCGCGTGAAGAAAGGCGCCGTCCTGCTGCGTCTGGACAGGACCATCCTGCAGGCGCGTCTCGAGGAAGCCGTTGCGGATCATGCGCGCGCGCAGGCCGATGAGGCCGATGCCAAGCGCGAGCAGGGGCGGGCGCAGGAGCTGTACGACCGCACGGTTTCGTCGACCAGCGAGCTGGAAGCCGCTGAACTGCGCTATGCGCGTGCCCAGGCGGCGCTGTCGGCCGCCCAGGCACGTCGTGTCATTGCGCAGAAGGACCTGGCGGACACGGAGCTCAAGGCGCCGTTCGACGGCGTGGTCAGTGCGATACCGGGCGGGCCCGGCACCGTTGTGACGGCGGATTGCCAGCCGAAGCCGCTGATCGTCCTGTCCCGCTGAGCGCCGAACCGGTCCGGGGGTGTCGGCTGGTTGCCGCTTTTCCCTGTACCGGATGCCGCCCGACGTAATGAAGTCAGGCACGCATGCGTTTGGCGACTTCGGCTTCCATTTCGGCCGCCTGATGCGGTGATGCCACGGCGGCGATCACCTTGTAGCACATCGGCAGGACGGCGTTGAAGCCGGCCAGGTCCTGCACTTCGCTCATCTTCTTGTAGGCCGGGGATTTGGTGCCCACCAGGGCTGTCAGGAATTCCAGCGCATAGCTGCGGGCACTGTCGATGCTGGCAGCGGAGGGTGCTGGAGCTGCAACCTGAGGGCGCGCTGCGGCGACAGGAGCAGCCTGCGACGTTGCCATGTTGCGCAGGGCCTGGATGAAGCCGTTTTGCAGCAAGTCGCTCACCATGGCTTCCAGTTCGGCGCAGTGGGGCATCTTCTTGCAGAGTTCGCCAAACGAAATGCCATTCCCCACGCTGAACAGGATTTGTCGGTGTCGGGGCCGCAAGGTATGGCCGAGGTTGAAGATTTCTTCCTGTCCCTTAACCGTACGGGACAATTGCATTGTCATGTCCATGGTCGCCTCCGTTGTTGTGATGCAGGTGTTTATCCTGTGGCTAGCGCCCTGCATGGCGTGTGCCAGGATCAGGAAGAATCCCTGAATCCTTGATTGGCGGGGCGTGCAGCGTGAATGACAGTAGGAAAGCCGGGGTGGAACAGCGAAAAAATCGTCGACTGTGTGACACTGGGCCGAAATTTCGTCAGGGCCAGGGGGATGAGGTTTGCCAGACCTGGACGTACTGCAGCGTCAGGCACGCATCCGCTGGCAGGGCCTCGGGATAGGCATTGTTCCCGCGAGGGGCAACCGAACGGCTTCAGCTGCGCGAGTCGGGGTCGGCACGACTGTCGGCCGACTGGGTGCGGGGGGTGTAATCCCAGTTGCGCTTCCAGGCGTTGACCACGAGCGTCGGGTATTCAGGCTGGCCGAGGCTGCCATTGTAGCGGCCCAGCGCACGGTACAGGTCGCCGTGTTCGATGTCGATGTAATAGCGCAGGATCAGCGCGCCGTATCTCAGATTGGTACGGAGCTGGAACAGGTTGTGGTTGGGGTTGCCGATGGTTTTGACCCAGAAGGGCATCACTTGCGTGTAGCCGCGGGCACCGACGGGCGACACGGCATATTTGCGGAAGCCGCTTTCCACCTGGATCAATCCCAGCATCAATTGCGGGTCGACGCCGGCGCGCGAGGCTTCCCAGTGCAGCGTGGTCAGGAATTCCAGCCGCTCGTCCTCGTCGGGCATGCGCTTGGCCAGCCGGCGTGACATTTCCTTGAGCCATGCGGCACCGTCGGCCGGATTGCGGAACGCCGTGCGGGTGACCGGGGTGTCCGCCAGGGCGCGCTGCAGGGATGAACGCACATTGGCCGACATCGCTTCTTCGCGCTGGCCACCCGCATGTGCGGGCTGGGCAAGCAGCAAAGCGGCGATCAACAGCCCGATGTGCCTCGTTTTCTTCATGTCAGCGTTCCAGTAATCCTGTCAAAAATTCCCTTGCATCGGCGAGTGCGATTTTTTGTGCCTCGCCGCTTTGATCCGGCGCGGCGCGGCGCGGCTGGTATTCGATCACGCCATCCTTCAGCCCACGCTCACCCACCGTGATGCGGTGAGGGATGCCGATCAGCTCGGCGTCGGCAAACATCACGCCGGGACGTTCGTCGCGGTCGTCCAGCAACACGTCGAAGCCGGCGGCGGTGAGTTCAGCATACAACGACTCGGCGGCGGTTTTAACCATCTCGCTCTTGCCATAGCCGATCGCCACAATCACCAGCAAGAATGGTGCCATCGCCTTCGGCCAGATGATGCCGCGCTCGTCGTGATGTTGCTCGATGGCCGAAGCCACGATGCGCGACACGCCGATGCCGTAGCAGCCCATTTCCATGGCCTGCGCCTTGCCGGCCTCGTCCAGGAAAGTCGCGTTCATCGCCTGCGAGTACTTGCTGCCCAGCTGGAACACATGGCCGACCTCGATGCCGCGGCATAGATGCAGGCTGCCTCGGCCGTCCGGGCTGGGGTCGCCGGGGACGACATTCCGTATATCGGCCACGACATCCGGTTCCTGCAGGTCGCGCCCGAAATTGACGCCGGCCAGGTGGAATTTCGGCTTGTTGGCGCCGCAGACGAAATCGCTCATAGTCGCGACCGTGCGGTCGGCGATGACCCTGATTTTGGCGCGGTCGAGCCCGACGGGCCCGAGGAAGCCCGGTGGACAGTCGAAGGCAGCGCGGATCTCGGCTTCGTTCGCCAGGCGGAAATCAGCCATGCCCTCCAGTTTCCCCAATTTGACTTCGTTCAGCATGTGATCGCCGCGCAGCAGCAGGACGACCATCCGCTCGCCGGCCATGACAGCGATGAGTTTCACGGTACGGGCGAGCGGAATATCGAGCAGCGCGGCGACATCCTCGCAGGTCGTCTGTTTCGGGGTATCCACCTCGTGCAGCGTCTCCTGCGGCGCGGCGCGAGGGGTGGCGGGCGCGAGGGCTTCCGCCAGTTCGACGTTGGCGGCGTAGTCGGAGTCCGGGCAGTAGGCGATCAGGTCCTCGCCGGAATCGGCCAGCACGTGGAATTCATGCGAAGCCGAGCCGCCGATGGCGCCGGTGTCGGCCGCCACCGCACGGAAGGTAAGTCCAAGCCGGCTGAAGACCCGTGTATAGGCGTCGTACATCGTCTGATAGGTGGCGACGAGACTGTCCTTGCTGGCGTGGAAGGAATACGCGTCCTTCATCAGGAACTCGCGCGCGCGCATGACGCCGAAGCGCGGCCGGATCTCGTCGCGGAACTTCATCTGGATCTGGTAGAAATTCAGCGGTAGCTGGCGATAGCTCTTGATCTCGCGGCGCGCCACGTCGGTGATGACTTCCTCGTGGGTGGGCCCGAAGCAGAAATCGCGCTGATGGCGGTCCTTGATTTTCAGCATCTGCGGCCCGAATACCGCCCAGCGCCCGGTTTCCTCCCACAGTTCGGCCGGCTGCACCGCCGGCATCAGGAGCTCGATCGCGCCGGCACGGTTCATTTCCTCGCGCACCACCGCCTCGACCCGGCGTAGTACGCGCAGGCCCAGCGGCATCCAGGTATACAGCCCCGAGCCCAGGCGCTTGATGAGGCCGGCACGCAGCATCAGCTTGTGGCTGACGAGTTCGGCCTCGGACGGGGCTTCCTTGGTGGTGGAAATGAAGAACTGGGTGGCGCGCATGGTGGAATAATCGGGACAAAACGCGCATTTTAGCGTGCGGACGGGTAGTCATCCCAGAAACCGCAGTTGACCGCTTAACCTCTTCGACGATTTTTTCACATGAGTATCATCTGTTCTTCGGCTGAAATCATCCACTGACTGAAGTCCGCTATGCACCTGCTGCTACGCCTGGACAAGCGCCTGCCTTTGTCGCTCGTCGTTGCAGGCAATAAGCCTGCGGCCTCCTCGCTTCGCGGCAGTCACATGCCCAGACGCACCATCAGATGCATCCAACTGCGATTTCTAGGATGATTCGCCCTCGATTTCTGGATGGGATGGCCATGCGCTTGAAGTTTGGTAAACGCCGGGCAGGCGACGAGGGACTGGAAGTGACCGAGGAACGCGGCATGCGTGTGCTGCACCTGGGCAGTCGTGCCATCCAGAGCGCGATGCGGGTGAGCCGGCCGTGGGACCTGGAACTCGCTTACACGCGGGCGATGATGGGCTTCCTGATGTTCAATCCCATGCCGCAGGCGGTACTGATGATCGGCCTGGGCGGCGGTTCGCTCGCCAAGTTCATCCGCAAGCAGCGGCCGCAGACGCATATCACCGCGGTGGAAATCGATCCGCGGGTGATCGCTGCCGCACGTACGCATTTCGAACTGCCGCCCGACGACGCCACGCTTAGCGTGGTCGAAGCCGACGGCGCCCTGTATGTGCGCCAGCATCCTGGCAGCGCCGACGTCATCCTGCTCGACGGTTTTGATGCCGGCAACCAGGTCGAGGCGCTGGCGACACAGACGTTTTATGCCGCCTGCCGCCGCGTGCTGAAGCCGGGTGGCATTCTGGTGGTGAACCTGTGGGGGCGTGACAGCGAATTCGCCGAGTACTTCGCGCGGCTGACGCGTGCATTCGACGGCGAGGTCGGCTGGATTTCGGTGCAGAACAAGACCAACGTCATCGTGTTTGCGTTTGCCGAGCCGGGCGCCGCGGCCCGGCTCGAAGCGGCGCGGCCGCAGCTGGCCGATCTGTCGAAGCGTTACGGCCTCGATCTGCGTGGTTTTGCGCGGGACTTACAGTGGGCAGGAGAGATTGCGCCCTTGCTCGAATAGCGTTCCCGATCAGGCCGATCAAGCCGGGGGCGATCGCATTGTCCGGGCCGGATGCCCGTCTGATCAAGGGGAAAGGCCCGGAGCCGGATTCAGGGATGGCCGACATTCCCCGAACCCTGGGGCCGCGCAGCCCAAAACTGAAGGGGTGGCATCAAACTTCCAATTAAAACAATGCTTAACGGCATCCTTCGTGTCGCGGCCGGTTTGCAATTTCCGGCGGGTATGAAAGAATGCAATTAATCGAACTTTGAATGAATGGTGGCGGCCATGATCGACCGAGAAGGGTACCGCCCGAACGTAGGCATAATTTTGTGCAACGCGAGCAACCAGGTCTTCTGGGGCAAGCGCGTCAATCAGCACGCCTGGCAGTTTCCCCAGGGCGGCATCAACGCAGGGGAGACGCCGGAACAGGCCATGTTCCGGGAACTCGAAGAGGAAGTGGGCTTGCAGCCCGGGCATGTTCGCATTCTGGGCCGTACGCGAGAATGGCTGCGATACGATGTGCCGGCCCACTGGACGCGGCGCGACAACCGGGGCCTGTATCGCGGCCAGAAGCAGATCTGGTTCCTGCTGCGATTGACCGGGCGCGATTGCGACGTATCGCTGCGCGCCAGCAGCCACCCTGAATTCGACGCGTGGCGCTGGAACGAGTACTGGGTGCCGATGGATACCGTGGTCGACTTCAAGCGCGAGGTCTACCGCATGGCGCTCGAGGAGCTTGAACGCTTTCTGAACAAGGATGCGCGTCATTCACGGCAGCGTGCGCCACACCTGTGCGGACGGCGCGGCGCGACACAGGATCTGCGGCTGAAGCCCTGATGCAGGAATGACGGAGGCGTGATGAAGATTCGAGTCTATGCTTCAAACACGCTGACGACATTCGCTGGGTCCGGGCCGGGCGTGCCCTTGTGGCAGATCGCGCCCACGCGCGATGTCGCCGGCAAGCGGCTGACCGATTTCATGATGCTGATCCCGCGTTTGCGCAGTCGCCCGAGCGTCGAGATCGAGCGGGCGTCGCGCGAAATCCAGGCGGTGCTCGCCTTGCATCAGGACGTGGTGTTCGCCGACCTCAACCTGAAGCTGAACCTCTTGTGGGTGTCGTTGCGCCCGCGTCCGGGGGCGATCAGCGAACTGGTGGCAGCGATTCGTTTGCGTGTGCCCGAGGCTGTGCTGGTGGCGCATTACGCCGAGCCGCGCTAAGCCGATTTCAACTGTGGCGCAGGTGCTCCGGGCCGCCCGTTGCGAGGTCTTCCAATGACGCCGGACGTCGGGCAATATCCCTGCGGATGGCATGGAATCCCGCGTCCTTTCTGCGTTCCCGTTCACCCAAAGCAGCAGAATTCGTTAAAATGAGCGATTGCTAATTAACCCGCTGGAGCAAACATGGCCGTTTCTGAACTTCAGGTGCAGACCGCACTGAAAGAGTTGGTGGACCCCAACACGCACAAGGACTATGTCTCGACCAAATCCGCCCGCAACATCAAGATCGACGGCGGCGCCGTGTCGGTCGACATCCTGCTGAGCTACCCTGCGCAGAGCCAGGTGCCCGTCATCAAGCAGCAGATCGAAGACAAGCTCAAATCCATCGATGGCGTCACTAGCGCCACCGCCAACGTCAGCTTCAAGATCGTGTCGCACAGCGTGCAGCGCGGCGTCAAGCTGATTCCCAACGTCAAGAACATCATCGCCGTGGCTTCGGGCAAGGGCGGGGTCGGCAAATCCACCACCGCCGTCAACCTGGCGCTGGCGCTGGCTGCAGAAGGCGCGCGCGTCGGCATGCTGGACGCCGACATCTACGGCCCGTCGCAGCCGACCATGCTGGGCATCACCGACAAGCCAGAATCCACCGACGGCAAGAACCTCGAGCCGCTGATCGGCCACGGCATCCAGGCCATGTCGATCGGCTTCCTGATCGACGTCGAAACGCCCATGGTCTGGCGCGGCCCGATGGTCACGCAGGCGCTGGAGCAGCTGCTGAACAACACCAACTGGAACGACCTCGACTACCTGGTGGTCGACCTGCCGCCAGGCACCGGCGACATCCAGCTGACGCTGGCGCAGCGCGTGCCGGTGACCGGCGCGGTGATCGTCACCACGCCGCAGGATATCGCGCTGATCGACGCGCGCAAGGGCCTCAAGATGTTCGAGAAGGTCGGCATCCCCATCATCGGCGTGGTCGAGAACATGAGCCTGCACATCTGCTCGAACTGCGGCCACGAAGAGCGCATCTTCGGAGAGGGCGGCGGCGAGCGCATGTGCAAGGACTACAGCGTGGAATTCCTCGGCGCGCTGCCGCTTGATGGCGCGATCCGTGCCGACACCGACTCCGGCAAGCCATCCGTGGTGTCCGACCCGAATGGCCGCGTGACCGAAATCTACAAGCAGATCGCGCGTCGCGTTGCTGTTAAGATTGGCGAAACCGCGGTGGACCATTCCGCCAAGTTCCCCAACATCGTCATTTCCAATACCTGATGAGCATCAAGTCCGACCGATGGATCCGCCGCATGGCGGCCGAGCATGGCATGATCGAACCGTTCGAACCGGGGCAGATCAAACAGTCCGATGGCCGATCCATCGTGTCGTACGGCACGTCGAGCTACGGCTACGACGTGCGATGTGCCAGCGAATTCAAGCTGTTCACCGACATCAACACCACGATCGTCGACCCCAAGGCGTTCGACCCGAACTCCTTCGTCGAGGTGAAAGGCGACTCCTGCATCATCCCGCCCAATTCCTTCGCCCTGGCGCGCACGGTCGAGTATTTCCGCATTCCGCGCAGCGTGCTGACGATCTGTTTGGGCAAAAGTACCTATGCGCGCTGCGGCATCATCGTCAACGTGACCCCACTGGAGCCCGAGTGGGAAGGCCACGTGACGCTGGAGTTTTCCAATACCACGCCGTTGCCTGCGCGCATCTATGCCAACGAGGGCGTGGCGCAAATGCTCTTTCTCGAGTCCGACGAGGTGTGCGAAACCTCATACAAGGACCGCGGAGGCAAATACCAGGGTCAGGTCGGGGTCACGCTCCCCAAGATCTGACGGCGCGATTTTCATCAGCGCGCAAAATTTAATCCTGCTGCCGCGCACGCGACGTACAATCCGCGTTTTTCTCCCGCCCCTCACTGAGGAGTCGCCATGCGTTTCCGCTTCCCCATCGTTATCATCGACGAAGATTTCCGTTCCGAGAACGCGTCCGGGCTGGGTATCCGCACCCTGGCCGAAGCGATCGAAAAGGAAGGCATGGAAGTGCTTGGCGTCACCAACTATGGCGACCTGACCTCGTTTGCCCAGCAGCAGGCACGGGCTTCGGCCTTTGTGCTGTCGATCGATGACGAGGAGCTCGCCGGCAGCGACGAGGATACTGGCAAGGCGCTGCAAAAGCTCCGCGGATTCGTCGAGGAGGTGCGCTTCCGCAATGCCGAGATCCCGATTTTCCTGCACGGCGAAACCCGCACCGCCCGGCATATTCCGAACGACATCCTGCGCGAACTCAACGGTTTCATCCACATGCTGGAAGACACGCCGGAGTTCCTTGCGCGCTACATCGGTCGCGAGGCGCGCGCCTACCTCGATTCCCTGGTGCCGCCGTTCTTCCGTGCGCTGACGCATTATGCGGCGGATGGCTCGTATTCCTGGCACTGTCCCGGCCACTCGGGTGGCGTGGCCTTCCTGAAGTCGCCGATCGGCCAGATGTTCCACCAGTTCTTTGGCGAGAACCTGCTGCGGGCCGACGTCTGCAACGCGGTCGACGAGCTTGGGCAGCTGCTCGATCATACCGGCCCGGTGGGAGCGTCGGAGCGCAACGCGGCGCGCATCTTCAACTGCGACCACCTGTTCTTCGTCACCAACGGCACCTCGTCGTCGAACAAGATGGTGTGGCATGCCACGGTCGCGCCGGGCGACATCGTCGTGGTCGACCGCAACTGCCACAAATCCATCCTGCACGCGATCATGATGTGCGGCGCGATCCCGATTTTCCTGACGCCGACGCGCAACCACTACGGCATCATCGGGCCGATTCCGCTGGACGAATTCCGTCCCGAAAATATCGAGAAGAAGATCGCCGCGCATCCGTTCGCCAGGGATGCGAAGCGCAAGCCGCGCATCCTCACCATCACGCAGTCGACCTACGATGGCATCCTCTACAACGTCGACATGATCAAGGATCTGCTCGGCGACTATATTGACACCCTGCATTTCGACGAGGCCTGGCTGCCGCACGCGACTTTTCACGACTTTTATCGCGGCATGCATGCCATCGGCAAGGACCGCCCCCGGGCGAAGGATGCGCTGGTGTTCGCCACCCAGTCGACGCACAAGCTGCTGGCGGGCTTGAGCCAGGCGTCGCAGATCCTGGTGCAGGACTCGGAGACGCGCAAGCTCGATTTTCATCGCTTCAACGAAGCCTATCTGATGCACACCTCGACCTCGCCGCAGTACGCCATCATCGCCTCGTGCGACGTGGCGGCGGCGATGATGGAACCGCCCGGCGGTCCCGCGCTGGTGGAGGAATCGATTCGCGAAGCGCTCGATTTCCGCCGCGCCATACGCAAGGTCGACGAGGAGTTCGGCGATTCCTGGTGGTTCAAGGTGTGGGGACCGCAGAAGCTGGCCGAGGAGGGCGTGGGCGACCGCGAGGACTGGATGCTCGAAACCGGCGCGCGCTGGCACGAGTTCGGCAAGATCGCACCCGGCTTCAACATGCTCGATCCGATCAAGGCCACCGTCATCACGCCGGGGCTGGATGTGGACGGCGCATTCGCCGACTGGGGCATCCCGGCGGCGATCGTCACCAAGTACCTGGCCGAGCACGGCGTCATCGTGGAGAAGACCGGTCTGTATTCCTTCTTCATCATGTTTACCATCGGTATCACCAAGGGCCGCTGGAATACCCTGGTGACCGCGCTGCAGCAGTTCAAGGCCGATTACGACGAAAACCAGCCGCTGTGGCGCGTGCTGCCGGAATTCATCGAGAAGCACCCGCGCTACGAGAAAACCGGGCTCAAGGACCTGTGCGACCAGATCCACACCATCTACAAGGCGAAGGACGTGGCGCGCCTGACGACCGAGATGTACCTGTCCGAAATGGCGCCGGCGATGAAGCCGGCGGACGCCTTCGCCAAGATGGCGCACCGCGAGATCGAGCGGGTCGAGATCGACAAGCTGGAAGGCCGCATCACGGCCATGCTGGTGACGCCTTATCCGCCTGGCATTCCCTTGTTGATTCCGGGCGAGCGCTTCAATGCCACCATCGTGCGCTACCTGCAGTTCACCCGCGAATTCAACGAGAAATTCCCTGGCTTCGAAACCGACGTGCACGGCCTGGTCGAAGACACGGTGGACGGCAAGGCGCGCTATTACGTGGACTGTGTGCTGAACGCGCCGCCGGGTGCGGCCACGGCTTGATTTGCCAGGCAAAAGGCGTATGATTTGCAGTCCCCGGTTTGCCGGGGATTGTTTTTTGGCTGATTAAACCCCGGCCATTTTTAACCTTGCTCCACCGCACCGCAGCGGGGGGCTGAACCGAAAGGAAACTCGATGCGGCATTACGAAATCGTATTTATCGTCCATCCCGATCAGAGCGAGCAGGTGCCCGCCATGATCGAGCGCTACCGCGCCAATATCACCACACGCGGCGGCAGCGTACACCGCCTGGAAGACTGGGGCCGCCGCCAGATGGCCTACCCGATCCAGAAGGTCCACAAGGCCCACTATGTACTGATGAATATCGAGTGCGACCAGGAAACCCTGGAAGAGCTCGAGCATGGCTTCAAGTTCAACGATGCCGTGCTGCGTCATCTGACCATCAAGCGCGACGATGCCGTGACCACGGCTTCGCCGATGATGAAGGAAGAAAAATCGCGCGACATGCTGGACAGCGCCAAGCCGGAAGCAGCAGCCGAGCAGCCCGCCGCAGCCTGAGTGAGTGAACCGGCTGGTCATCAGCGGAGCCCTCATCCAGGTTGATCCTCTGCGTTACAGCCCGGCTGGCGTGCCGATTGCCGAAGCAGTGATTCATCACCACGGCAGTCAGGCCATAGCAGGGCAGCCCCGGCAGATTGAATGCGAGTTGACGGTACAGGCGAGTGGATCGCTCGCCGCACAACTGGCCCATCTGGCGACGGGAACGCAGGTGACACTGGAAGGCGCGTTGAACCGACGCAGCGTGAACAGCCGGCAATTGATCTTGATACTGAATCGAATCGAAAAGGAATAAATCATGGCACGTCCCATGGGTGGAAAATCTGGCGGCAAGTTCGCCAACAAGCGTCGCGACAGCGGCAACCGCGGTCTCTTCAAGCGCCGCAAGTTCTGCCGCTTCACCGCTGAAAAAGTGGTCGAGGTCGATTACAAGGACATCGACGTTCTGAAGGAATTCATCGCCGAGAACGGCCGTATCATCCCGGCCCGCATCACCGGCACCAAGGCGCATTACCAGCGCCAGCTGGGCACCGCGATCAAGCGTGCGCGCTTCCTGGCGCTCATGCCGTACACCGACCTGCATTGATTAGGAGACGACCATGCAAGTGATTCTGATGGACAAAGTCGTCAACCTGGGCAATCTGGGTGACGTGGTCAAGGTGAAAGACGGCTATGCCCGCAACTTTCTGATTCCCACCGGTCGTGCACGCCGCGCCACGCAGGCCAATATGGACGCGTTTGCTGCGCAGAAGGCCGAACTGGAACGCGTTGCTGCAGAGAAGCTGACCGAAGCCCAGGGCCGTGCCGCGAAGCTGGAAGGCTTCAGCGTTACGGTCAGCCAGAAGGCCGGCGTCGATGGCCGCCTGTTCGGCTCCATTACCAATGCCGATATCGCCGACGCGCTGAAGGCGCAAGGCCATGCCGTGGCCAAGGCGGAAGTCCGCCTGCCGGAAGGCCCGTTCAAGGCCATCGGCGAATACCCCGTGGTTCTGGGGCTTCATCACGATGTTGTCGCCAACATCACGGTGGTGGTGGTTGGCGAGCAGTAATTCTCGCAGGCCATCCGGAAAGGGAGCCTTGGGCTCCCTTTTTTATTTTTGTCCTCAAGACATACCCGCGCTGTCCACGCCTTATCCACAGTCTTATCCCTTGGTCGGGGTGGGGCTGGAGACTAGAATCCTGCCATGGCCGCTATCCACACGCTTTCTGCAACTCCCGACCCCCAAATGGCGCAGATGCGCCTGCCACCGCACTCGCTGGAAGCCGAGCAGGCCGTGCTGGGCGGCCTGCTGCTCGACAACAGCGCATGGGACCGCATCGGCGACGTGGTGTCGGAAAGCGACTTCTACCGCCAGGACCATCGCCAGATCCTGCGTGCCATCGTGCGACAGATCGCGGAGAACCGGCCGGCCGATGCCGTGACGGTTTCCGAGGCGTTGCAGTCCATGGGGCAGCTGGAAAATGTCGGCGGACTCGCCTACATCGTCGCGCTGGCGAGCAATACGCCGTCGGCCGCCAACATCCGGCGCTATGCGGAAATCGTGCGCGAACGTTCGGTGATGCGCAGGCTGGCCGAAGTGGCGACCGGAATTGCCGACACGGCCTATGCGCCGGCCGGGCGCAGCGCCTCGCAACTGCTCGACGAAGCCGAGGCCAAGGTGTTCGAGATTGCCGAGTCCGGCAGCCGTGGACAGGCGGGCTTCACCGAAATCAAGCCCCTGCTGAAGGAAGTGGTCGAACGCATCGACGAGCTCTACCACCGCGACAACGACTCCGGCGTCACCGGGGTGCCGACCGGCTTTCACGATCTCGACCAGAAAACCTCCGGCCTGCAGCCGGGCGATCTGGTCATCGTCGCCGGGCGGCCGTCGATGGGCAAGACCGCGTTCTCGATCAATATCGCCGAAAACGTCGCGCTCGACACCGGCCTGCCGGTGGCGGTGTTCTCCATGGAAATGGGTGGCGCCCAGCTGGTGATGCGGATGATCGGTTCGGTCGGCAAGCTCGACCAGCACCGCCTGCGCACCGGCAAGCTGGGCGAGGATGACTGGCAGCGCCTTACCTACGCGCTCGGCAAGCTCAACGAGGCGCCGGTGTTCATCGACGAGTCGCCTGGGCTCAACGTGCTGGAGCTGCGCGCGCGCGCGCGCCGCCTGATGCGTCAGTGCGGCAAGCTCGGCCTGATCGTGATCGACTATCTGCAGTTGATGGCGGGCAGCGGCACCGGCGAGAACCGCGCCACCGAAATTTCCGAGATCTCGCGTGCCCTGAAAGGGCTGGCGAAGGAACTGCACGTGCCGGTGATCGCGCTGTCGCAGCTGAACCGCGGGCTTGAGCAGCGACCCAACAAACGTCCGGTGATGTCCGACCTGCGTGAATCCGGCGCCATCGAACAGGATGCCGACGTCATCCTGTTCATCTACCGCGACGAGGTCTACAACCCCGACACGCAGGACAAGGGAACGGCGGAAATCATCATCAGCAAGCAGCGTAACGGCCCCATCGGCACGGTGCGCCTGGCGTTCCTCGGCGAATACACGCGCTTCGAAACGCTGGCGCAGCCAGGTTCCTATTAAGTCGATGCGGCCCATTCAGGCGCGGATTTCGATCGGTGCGATGGCGCACAACCTGCGCGTGGCACGCAGTCGCGCAGGCGGCGCGCGCGTATTCGCGGTGGTCAAGGCCAATGCGTATGGCCACGGGCTGTCGCGTGCCCGGCGCGCGCTGGCGGCGGCCGACGGCTTTGCCGTGCTGACGCTGGAGGAGGCCGCCAACCTGCGGTTGATGGGCGTCGACCAGCCCATTCTGCTGCTCGAGGGGTTGTTCGACGCGGATGAAATCGCCACCTGCGCCGAACTGGACCTGTGGCCAGTGCTGCATCATTCTGCGCATCTCGACTGGCTGCAGCAGCGGCCGCCCGCGCGCCCCCTTCAGGTCTTCCTCAAATTCGACAGCGGCATGCACCGGCTGGGTTTCCCGCTTGCCGATCATGCCGCAGTCGTTGCGCGGACGAAAAGCCTGGGTGGGGTGGCCGGCATCACCCTGATGACGCATTTCGCCCAGGCGGACGAAGCCGCTGGCGTGGACTGGCAGTTGCAGCCCTTTCTGGGTGAACTGTCGGCCTACGGCCTGCCGTGGAGCAGCGCCAATTCGGCCGCGCTGCTGCGTTATCCGGAGACCCTCGGCGCCTGGGTGCGTCCGGGACTGATGCTGTACGGCACTTCACCTTTTCCGGATGTGACAGCCGAACAATTGGGATTGCGGCCCGCCATGACCCTGCAATCCGAGCTGATCGGCGTGCAAACGCTACAAGCGGGCGAGGGGGTGGGATATGGCCAGCTGTTCCATGCCGACCGCCCCATGCGGGTGGGGGTGGTGGCCTGCGGCTATGCGGACGGCTATCCGCGCCATGCCCTGAGCGGGACGCCGGTTCTCGTCGAGGGGCGCATCAGCCGGACCCTGGGGCGGGTATCGATGGACATGCTGTGCGTGGACCTGAGCGAATGCCCCGATGCCGGGGTGGGGAGTTCGGTCGTGCTGTGGGGCGAGGGCCTGCCGGTGGACACGGTGGCCGCAGCCGCAGGCACGACCAGTTATGAACTGCTGTGCGCGCTGGCCGCGCGGGTTCCCGTGGAGGAAACCGACTAGGCCCTAGTGCGTCGTGCCGAACGATGGGTCTCGCGTGCCCGGAGGCATCGGCAGCCCGGCATAGTGGCTGGCCTGGGCGATCGGCCCCAGCGGGAACAGGTTGTAGAGAAACTTGTGCCCGCCCAGTCCGGCAAATTCCTCTTCCAGCGAATGCACCAGCATGCGTGCGTTGATCGTGCCGCCGTGGTCGGCATAGCAGTCGCGCAGGTAGCGAATGATCGCCAGATGGTCGTCCGTCAATTCCAGGCCGTCCTGCCGCGCCATCTCGATGGCATGTTCTTCCGTCCAGGGTTCCAGTTCGATGAGATGACCCCGTACGGCTGGGCCTGCATGTTCCTGTTCCACCATCTTGTTGATGTCCAGCATCACATTCTCCGTATTGAAGGGGATCTATTTATAGGACGGGAACAGAAAAATCCAAGGTAATCCGCATGCTGTCGAGATGCCTTGAAATGGCTATAATCCTTTTCAAATCAAACAAGGGAGACAACAATGGCAGCCATTGCACGCGCGCTCGTCACCGGACTGTTTTTGACGCAGGCGATCAATCCGGTCTATGCCGGCCTGTTCGACTTCAAGCTGGGTGGCGGTGACAAAAAGGAGGCTGGACAGCCGTCCGGTTCCGCCGGGCCCGATGGGGCGCAGGGAGAAGCCAAGGAGCTCGAGAAGTGCGACAAGCCCTACGGCACGCTGGCCGTAGTCGAGCCGCAGGATGCCGTGATCTCCCATCTGCTGCAGTACGGCCTGCAATCGCCGACCGGCCTGATTCGCATGATGGTGCAGCAATCCAACTGCTTTGTCCTGGTGGAGCGCGGCCGCGCCATGCAGAACCTGATGCAGGAGCGCCAGCTGGCGGAATCCGGCGAACTGCGCAAGGGCTCCAACATGGGCAAGGGCCAGATGGTCACGGCCGACTACGTGCTGACTCCTGATGCGGTATTTTCCAGCAAGGATTCCGGTGGTGTGGGCGGCGCGCTGGGAGGTCTGGGGGTGTTCGGCGCCGTCGCAGGCCTGGTCGCGGCCGGCCTCAAGTTCAAATCGGCGCAAACCACCATGATTCTCTCGGATTCGCGCACCTCGCTGCAGCTCGCGGCGGCCACCGGCAATGCCGAGAAAACCGACTGGAGCGTGGGCGGACTGCTGGTCGGCGGCGGCGCCGCAGGGGGGCTCGGCGCTTATACCAATACGCCGGAAGGAAAAGTCATTGCGGCCAGCTATCTGGACAACTGGAACAACATCGTGCGCTCCATCCGCAACAATCCGGAGATGGCGCGCCAGGATATCAATCTCAAGGGCAAATCCGGCCAGCCGACCAAGGCCGGGATGGTGTTCGAGGAAGGCGACACGGTAACCGGAAAAATCGCTGGTCTGAAGATCTACGCACAGCCGAAGAAGACTTCCAAGGTAGTCGCGACCCTCGCACGGGGCGAGGAGGTCATTTACACCGGCCATGACCAGGGTGGATTTATTTCCGTCCAGGGCCAGGATGGCGAAGGCTGGGTGGAAAAGGTGATGGTGAGGAAATAGCGTTTTTCCTGCGAAATCAACCAGCATCATGAAAAAGCCGGGCTAGCCCGGCTTTTTCATGATGCCCGGTCGGCGGCCGAAAAACATTCGAGATGGCGTTCACCCAGCGTGTAGGCGGCACAGCCGAAGTCCAGTACGGCCAGATCAAGAGCGGCGGAAAATGCCGCGAAATCGGCGATGTCTTCGTAAACCTCCATCCACGTGGACGGATCGTCACAGCGCTTCAGCCGTCGCGGCGGCTGGCCGCAATACCGGGCCAGCGCGTGCAGCAGCGCATCGGTCCCCCTTGCAGCCAGAGGAGCGTGCGCAGGGTCGATGCGGTAGTAGACATAGGCATGCTTCACTTATTCGGGAAGCGTGTAGGGCAGCGGTTTCAGGGTCAGCGCGGCGCCGTCGGCAGCTTTCAGGTGCAGGGTCTGTGTGTTCGCGCTTTCGACCTGGGCGACGGCCAGCACATCGAAGCCGCCGGCGGGCGCCGGCGCCGCATTGACGACCGTGCCGGTGGCCTGTCCCGCGATGTCGGCGCTGTAGAGGCTGTCGCCAGGTGCGGCCTCGGCGTCCACGTGCGCGAGGAACATGCGGCGCTTGAGCTTGCCCAGATACTGGCTGCGCGCGACGATTTCCTGGCCGGGGTAGCAACCCTTCTGGAAACTGACGCCCCCGATCACCTCGAGATTGACCATCTGCGGCACGAACTGCTCCTGGGTGGCGGCGACGATCATCGGGATGCCGGCGTTGAGACGTAGCCAGTCCCACGCCGGCGCGCCGGCCGGGACAGCTGACTGGCGCAGCGACTGCCAGACGGCCGCCGCGCGCCCGGGCACGATCGACAGAACGAACTTGTCGTCGCCTACGCGGATCACCTGCCCGGCTTCGCCCGAGACCGTGCGCATGGCGGTGTCCGGGACTGCCCCCATCGCGGCCTCCACCGCTGTCTGGGCCTGCGGGCCGGCCACCACCAGCCGCACGCTTTCATCGCTGGCGTCGCGCCCCTGCACCTTGGCACGCAGGATGAACATGGACAGGCGCTTCAAGACGCCGGGGAGGATGTCGCCCGACAATTGCAGGCAGTAATCCTCACCCTGCCGCCACATCAGGAAATTTCCGAGCAGGCGACCCTTGGGGCTGCAATAGCCGTTCCACTGTGCGCCATCGGCGTGCAGGCCGCGCACGTCGTTGGTAAGCTGCCCCTGCAGGAAGCTTGCCGTGTCGTCGCCGCGGAACGCGATGACGCCGAGTTGCGACAAATCCGCCGCAATGGTGCCGTCTGCGGCGGCCGCGCGTTCGGTGGCCGGATCGCCATAATGCAGTACGGTACTGCCTTCGATTGTCGCGCCTTGGGATTGCAGAAGGTTTTTCCAGGAATCGATCACGATGCGTTCCAGTCAGAAAGGGATGTATTGAAGTCCAAAAGTGTACACGCTGATGCGCGAGATTGAACTCAAGCCCTCACGCCGACTGGGGCTGTTGCTGCTGGGGGTGACGACGCTGGCGCTGGCTGCCCTACTGCTGGCGGATATTCCGGTGGAAGCCGCGTCTGCGCTGGGTGTCGTCGTGATCGGCCTTGGCGCTGTGAGCTGGCGGCGGGCCTTGCCGGGGGCGAGCCTGCGGATTGCGCCGAACGGCCGCCTGCAAAGCCGGGATGATGCGCTTGAGTGGCGGGATGTGGAGGTGCTGGACGACAGTTTTGTTTCGACCGCATTGGTCGTGCTGCGCTACCGAACCGCCGACCGTCGTGTGCATTCCCTGACGCTGCTGTCCGACAGTGCGGACGCCGACGACTTGCGCCGCCTCAGGGTGTCGCTTCGCTGGACACGCCGCACACGCTCGGACACAGGGTTCCCGGACGCGGGTTGAGCACGGTGTTGCCGGCGATCGGCAGAATCTCCGGGTAGTCGCGGCTGAAATGCAGGCCGCGGCTTTCCTGTCGCAACTGGGCCGAGCGAATGATGAGGTCGGCGCTTTGCACCAGGTTGCGCAGTTCGATCAGGTCGTTGGATACCCGGAAATTGCGGTAAAACTCGTCGATTTCGGCGCGCAGCAGGCGAATTCGGTGCGATGCCCGTGCCAGCCGCTTGTTGGTGCGCACGATGCCGACATAGTCCCACATGAAACGTCGCAGTTCGTCCCAGTTGTGCGAGATCACCACTTCCTCGTCGGGATCGGTGACGCGCGATGCATCCCACGGGGGCAGGCTGAGCGAAGGGGCGGGCGGGGTGGCGAGAATGTCGGCGGCGGCGGCGTGGCCGAATACCAGGCATTCCAGCAGCGAGTTGGACGCCAGCCGGTTGGCCCCGTGCAGGCCGGTGAAGGTGACTTCACCGACGGCATGTAGGTTGCACAGATCGGTGCGCGCATTCATGTCGGTGACGACGCCGCCGCAGGTGTAGTGCGCGGCAGGCACCACCGGGATAGGCTGGCGCGTGATGTCGATGCCGAGTTCGAGGCAGCGGCCGTAGATCGTCGGGAAATGCTCGCGCACGAAGTCGGCCGGCTTGTGGCTGATGTCGAGATAGACGCAGTCGATGCCGCGCTTTTTCATCTCGAAGTCGATTGCGCGGGCCACCACGTCGCGCGGCGCGAGTTCCGCGCGTTCGTCGTGGAACTGCATGAAGCGGCTGCCGTCCGGCAGCAGCAGATGGCCCCCTTCGCCGCGTACCGCCTCGGAAATGAGGAAGGACTTGGCATGCGGGTGGTACAGGCAGGTCGGGTGGAACTGCACGAATTCCAGGTTGGCGACGCGGCAGCCGGCGCGCCAGGCCATCGCGATGCCGTCCCCGGTCGACGTGTCCGGATTGGTCGTGTAGAGATAGACCTTGCCGGCGCCGCCGGTGGCGAGCACGGTATGGCCGGCGGCGAAGGTTTCGACCTCGCCGGTCCCCTTGTTCAGTGCGTAGGCGCCGTGGATCTGCTGTTCCTCGCCGCCGGCACGCTTGCCGGTGATGAGGTCGATGGCGACGTGTTGCTCGAAGGTCTCGATGTTGGGGTGGGCGCGCACACGATCGAGCAGGCTGACCTGCACGGCGTGCCCGGTAGCGTCGGCCGCGTGTACCACGCGGCGCTTGGAATGCCCGCCCTCACGCGCCAGATGGAGGCCGCCGGGTGCCTGTGGGTCGGGGGTGAAGGCGACCCCGTTGCGGGTCAGCCACGCGATCATGTCGCGCGCCTGGCTTGCTACCAGACGGGTGACGGCCTCGTCGCACAGGCCGGCGCCGGCGATCAGGGTGTCATGGACGTGCGCCTCGACCGAATCGCCGCTGTCGACCGCCGCTGCAATCCCCCCCTGCGCCCAGTCGCTGGCACCGTCAGCCATCTGGCGCTTGGTTACAATGGCGACGCGGCGCCGGTCGGCTAGCTTGAGCGCGGTGGTCAGCGCGGCGAGGCCGCTGCCGAGGATGAGGACGTCGTGTCTGTGCATGGTGGTCGGGCGATGATAGCAGGCTTGGGCCGAGTCCGAATAACCCTGTTCAGGGTGAACTTTCTTGCCCCAGGTCGCTCACATGTACCGGAAGGTGCGGTCACGTATACTTTCAACACGAACAAAAAGAGCAGGGAGATATGTCGGACCGCGAACTGGATCAGGTGTTGGTCGAACGCGCCCAGCAGGGCGACAAGCACGCTTTCGAGCTGTTGGTGAGCAAATATCACCGCAAGCTCGGGCGGCTGTTGTCGCGTATGGTGCGGGATGCTGCGGAGGTGGAAGATATTACGCAGGAAGCTTTTATCAAGGCCTATCGCGCGCTGCCTGGATTCCGCGGCGAGAGCGCCTTCTACACCTGGCTGTATCGTATCGCCGTGAACACCGCCAAGAACTATCTGGTGGCGCACAAGCGTATGCCGGTGTTGAGTGACGTGCAGGCGGATGATGCGGAGAATTACGAGGATGGCGACCTGTTGCGCGATATTGCGACACCGGATGCGGAACTCCAGACCAAACAGATCGCCAAAGCTGTTAATGAGGCAGTCGACGCGCTGCCCGAGGAATTGAGGACAGCCATTACGCTGCGCGAAATCGAGGGCATGAGCTACGAAGAAATCGCGCAGATGATGGATTG
Source organism: uncultured Thiobacillus sp. (assembly GCA_964533095.1). Taxonomy (GTDB): domain Bacteria; phylum Pseudomonadota; class Gammaproteobacteria; order Burkholderiales; family Thiobacillaceae; genus Thiobacillus. The sequence goes on from CAZHKS010000001.1 coordinate 194,786, forward strand.
CCCGATCGGTACCGTGCGCTCACGGATCTTCCGTGCGCGCGAGGCCATAGCCGAAAAGATACGCCCGATGCTGGGCACCAGTCAGGACAAAAGGTGGTAACCATGTCAGCACTTCTTAAAACCGATTCCCTCCCGCAGGCTGAACAGGCCGACGACTGGCACATGCTGATGTCCGCCGTGCTGGACGGCGAGACGCCGCGAACCGATACGGAGGCCTGCATCACGGTCCTGAAACGGGATGCCCAATTGCGACGAAACTGGTCGGACTATCATCTGATCGGTGATCTGATGCGGGGTGAGGCACCGGCGCAGGAAGGCTTCATGGCGCGTTTCTCGGCGCAACTGGCCGCCGAGCCGACTGTGCTCGCGCCACGCCGCAGGGTGTGGCCGCAGCGGGTGGCTGTGGCGTCATTTGCCTCGCTCGCGGTATGGGGCGCAATCTCGCTCACGCGGTTGATGTCGGATGAGCCGGCCGCGCTGCCCATGGCGAACACGCCAGGTGGCTTTCAGCAGGCCTCGCTGTCGTCGGGGCCGGTGAGCGAGGATGCCCGGTATGCACCCTATCTGGTGGCGCATCAGGAATTTGCCCCGATGGCGGTGGTTTCTCCCTATCAACCTGCAGTGGCCGTTGCGGTGGAGCCGCGCTGATGCGGTCGCTGGTCGGATGTCGGCAGGGCTGGCTGATTGCAGGGTTCGCCGGACTGGCATTGCTGTCCGGCGGGGTGCGCGCCGACGCCGCGGCCGATTGGCTCAATCGTGCTGCCATAGCAGCCAAACAGCAGAATTACAGCGGACTCTATGTCTATCATCACGGCGAGCATGTCGAGGTGTTGCGCGTGCAGCACCGCGCCGATGCAAATGGCGAGCAGGAAAAAGTCGAGATCATGGACGGCACGTCGCGCCAGTTTCTGCGCGTCAATAACGACGTGTACTGCCACTTGTCGGACGGCAAGCATGTCCGGTTGGAGCGCAATGCGCTACGCCGTTTCTTCCCCGCCTTGCTGCCCGCCCAGCCAGCCGGCCTGCTGGATTACTACGAGGCGAAACTGGGCGGGATCGAGCGCGTTGCAGGACGCACCTGCCAGGTGGTGACGCTGGCGCCGCGCGACGGCTATCGATATGCCTACAATCTATGGCTGGACACGCGTACAGGCCTGCCGCTCAAGGCACGCATCATCAACGACAGCGGCAATGTGATCTCGATTCTCGTATTCTCGGAAATCCAGATCGGCAAGGCGCCTGACATCCGCAATGACATGGCGGGAAAGATCATCCAGAAAGCCCAGTCCGACAAACCTGCCGTGAGCGACTGGAAGGTAACGCCTCCGCCCGGATACGAACAGGTGCAGGAGGCCGTACGTTTGCTGCCCGGCAAGCGGGCGCCTGTCACGCATCTGGTTTTCTCGGATGGGTTGAGCGTGTTGTCGATGTTTGTCGAGCCCGCGGACCCGCAGGTGCAAAGCCTGCATGGCCTGTCGGCCGAAGGCGCGATCGGCATCTATGCCCGTGAGGTGGATGGCTACATCGTGACGACGCTTGGCGAGGTGCCGAACATGGCGCTCATCGAAACCGGCAATTCCGCAACACGCAAGTAAGGCCCGTCATGCTGGAACAAACAGCCGAAGTCATCCATACCGCATCCGACGGCGTATGGGTGCAGGCAGTCGAACCGTCGGGCTGCGGTACCTGCGGCGGCCAGGGATGTTCGTCGCGCCGCATCGCCGAACTGTTCCAGCGCAAGCCCCGGAATTTCCTGGTCGAGTGCGATCTGGCGCTGGCGCCTGGCGACCGTGTGGTGGTCGGAATTGCCGATGGCAGCGTGCTCAAAAGCGCATTGCGCGTCTACGGCTTGCCGTTGGGACTGATGCTGGCCGGCGCGCTGCTGGCGCAGGCCATGCAACCGGGGGACGGCGCTGCATTGACCGGCATGCTGATCGGGGCGGTGGCTGGCTGGCTGCTGGCCCGGGGCGGCCGGACGGCACGCCCTGTGGTGCTCAGACGTGAAGACAGAATCCCGTTTCAACTGATGAAAGGACGGCCATGATGAAAAACGCTTTGGCGGCAATCGTGCTGATGTTTGCCGTGTCGGTGCCTGCATTGGCCAAGGATGTAATGGATGTGGCCGATCTGGTTGAAAAAGAGGGGCCGGCCGTGGTCAACATCAGCACCACCAAGTTGGTGAAACGTGGCCAGGAGGGCGTGCCGTTCGATGAACAGGACATGCAGGAATTCTTTCGCCGCTTCTTCCCGGGCATGCCGGGCGTACCGGGGGGCGGGGGCGGACAACAGGGCCCCATGCAGGAAATTCCGGCGCGCGGCGAGGGCTCGGGCTTCATCGTCAGCAACGATGGCTATATCCTGACCAACGCGCATGTGGTCAAGGGTGCGGATGAAGTGGTGGTCAAGCTCATCGACAAGCGCACTTTCACCGCCAAGGTCGTGGGGACGGATGCGCGCACGGATGTGGCGGTCATCAAGATCACGGCCAGCAACCTGCCGGCCGTCAAGCTGGGCGACCCCACCAAGCTGCGCGTCGGCGAGGCGGTGGCCGCCATCGGCTCGCCCTTCGGTTTCGAAAACTCGGTCACCGCGGGCATCGTCTCCGCCAAGGGGCGTTCGCTGCCGTCTGAAGCCTATGTGCCCTTTATCCAGACCGACGTGCCGATCAATCCCGGCAATTCTGGGGGGCCGCTGTTCAACATGAAGGGCGAGGTGGTCGGCATCAATTCGCAGATTTACAGCCGCAGCGGTGGCTATATGGGCGTGTCGTTCGCGATCCCGATCGATGTGGCGATGGAGGTGGCGAAGCAACTGGAGAGCGGCGGCAAGATCTCGCGCGGCTGGCTGGGCGTGGTGATCCAGGAAGTGACGGCCGACCTGGCCGATTCCTTCGGGCTGGACCGCCCGCGCGGCGCGCTGGTATCGCAGGTGCAGGCGGACAGTCCGGCGCAGAAGGCGGGCCTGCAGGCCGCCGATGTCATCCTGGAATTCAATGGCAAGCCCGTGGAAAACTCCAACGACCTGCCGCGCATGGTCGGCATGGCCAAACCGGGCACCAAGATTCCGCTGCAGGTCTGGCGCAAGGGGAAAATCCAGCAACTGGGCGTGGTGCTGGGTGAATTGCCTGCCGAAAACCAGCAGGCCGGCAATGACGGCAAGTCCATTCTGCGCGGCGGGCTGGCCCTCTCCGAACTGGGGGCGGACCAGCGGCGGGCGCTCGATCTCGACTATGGCGTGCTGGTCGCCGATGCCACGGGCGATGCGGCGCGTGCCGGCATCCGGACGGGCGATATCATCCTGGCGGTCAACAACACCAGGATCACCAGCGTGGCAGCCTATCGCAAGGCTGTTGGCGCGATTCCCGCAGGCAAGAGCGCGGCGATCCTGGTGCGTCGCGGCGATGGTTCGCTCTATATTCCACTGAAGATTTCGGGTGGGTAAAACACTCACGCTCTACACGCGGAATGGCTGCCCGCTCTGCGAGGAACTGGCGGACGGGGTTCGCGCCCTGATCGCGGGAAGCGGGCACGGCCTGGCCCCGGTGGACGTGGATGCCGATCCGTCGCTCAAGGCGAAATACGGCTGGGACGTGCCGCTGTTGTTCGACGGCGACACGGAAATTTGCCGCCATCAACTCAATCTGCCCGCGTTTCGGGAATGGCTGCGCTGCAACGCCTGAATTCCGTTAAAATCCGGGGTCTTATCGAATCCCTGACCGGGCACGGAAGCGTGCCCGTTTTGTTGTGTCCCAGAATCTGATCCGCAATTTTTCCATCATTGCCCACATCGACCATGGCAAGTCCACGCTGGCCGACCGCCTGATCCAGTTTTGCGGCGGCCTGTCCGAGCGCGAGATGGAAGCGCAGGTGCTCGATTCCATGGACCTGGAAAAGGAACGCGGCATCACCATCAAGGCGCAGACCGCCGCCCTGGCCTACAAGGCGCAGGATGGCCAGGTCTATCGCCTCAACCTGATCGATACCCCGGGACACGTCGACTTTTCCTACGAAGTCAGCCGCTCGCTGTCCGCCTGCGAGGGCGCGCTGCTGGTGGTCGACGCCTCGCAGGGCGTGGAGGCGCAGACGGTGGCCAACTGCTATACGGCGATCGACCTCGGCGTCGAGGTGATCCCGGTGCTGAACAAGATCGATCTGCCGGCGGCCGATCCCGACCGGGTGGCGGAAGAGATCGAGGACATCGTCGGCCTCGACGCCACCGACGCGGTGCGTGCCTCGGCCAAGACCGGCATCGGCATTCCCGAAATCCTCGAGGTGGTGGTGAAGCAGGTGCCGCCGCCGCGCGGAGACGAGTCTGCGCCGCTGAAGGCGCTGATCATCGATTCGTGGTTCGACAACTACGTCGGCGTGGTGATGCTGGTGCGGGTGGTCGACGGCGTGCTCAAGCCGAAGGACAAGATCCGCTTCATGGCGAGCGGTGCGCAGCATCTGACCGAGCACGTCGGTGTGTTCACGCCCAAGTCGGTCGACAAGCCCCAGCTTTCGGCGGGTGAAGTCGGCTTCGTGATCGCCGGCATCAAGGAACTCAAGTCCGCCCAGGTGGGCGACACCATCACGCTGATCGACCGGCCCGCCAGCGAACCGCTGCCGGGTTTCAAGAAGGTACAGTCGCAGGTGTTCGCCGGCCTGTATCCGGTCGAGTCGCACGACTTCGAGGCGCTGCGCGACGCGCTCACCAAGCTGCAGCTGAACGACGCCGCATTGCAGTTCGAGCCGGAAGTCTCGCAGGCACTGGGGTTCGGCTTCCGCTGCGGCTTCCTCGGCCTGCTGCACATGGACATCGTGCAGGAGCGGCTCGAGCGCGAATACGACATGGACCTCATCACCACCGCGCCGACGGTGGTGTACGAAGTGCTGATGAAGGACGGCTCGATGCTCAACGTCGAAAACCCGTCCAAGCTGCCCGATCTGTCCAAGATCGATGAGATCCGCGAGCCCATCATCACCGCGACGATCTTCGTGCCGGAAGAATTCGTCGGCAACGTCATCACCCTGTGCAACCAGAAACGCGGCGTGCAGCTCGACATGCAGTACCACGGCAGGCAGGTGATGCTGCGCTACGACCTGCCGATGAACGAAGTGGTGATGGACTTCTTCGACAAGCTGAAGTCGACCAGCCGCGGCTATGCCTCGCTCGACTACGAGTTCAAGGAATTCCGCGCCGGCGATCTGGTCAAGCTCGACATCCTGGTCAACAACGAGAAGGTCGATGCCCTGTCGCTCATCGTGCACCGCGCCACCAGCGTGTATCGCGGGCGCGAACTTGCCTCGAAGATGCGCGAGCTGATTCCGCGCCAGATGTTCGATGTCGCGGTGCAGGCTGCGATCGGCGCCAACATCATCGCGCGCGAGAACGTCAAGGCGATGCGCAAGAACGTGCTTGCAAAATGCTATGGCGGCGACATCACGCGCAAGAAGAAGCTGCTGGAAAAGCAGAAGGCCGGCAAGCGCCGCATGAAGCAGGTTGGCAACGTCGAAATCCCGCAGGAAGCCTTCCTTGCGATCCTCCAGGTCTCCGATAAATAAGAAGTGGACTCCTCAATATGAACTTCGCCCTCATTCTTTTCGTTGCGCTCGTCGTCACCGGCGGCATCTGGCTGCTCGACCTGCTGCTGCTCCAGCGCGGCCGCGACAGGGACGCCAGGGAGCCGCTGCTGGTGGAATATGCCAAGAGCTTCTTCCCGGTCATCCTTGTCGTGTTCGCGCTGCGCTCGTTCCTGGTCGAACCGTTCAAGATTCCGTCCGGATCGATGATGCCCACGCTGCTGGTCGGCGACTTCATCCTGGTCAACAAATTCACCTACGGCATCCGCCTGCCGGTCATCAACACGAAAGTGGTTGAACTGAACAATCCCGAACGGGGCGACGTCATGGTGTTCCGGTATCCGGGCGACCCCAGTCTCGACTACATCAAGCGGGTGATCGGCGTCCCGGGCGACGTGGTCGAATACCGCAACAAGAAGCTCACCATCAACGGCAAGCCCGTGCCCACCGTCAATACCGGAACCTATAGCTATGTGGGCAATGGCCTGAACTACATTACCGCGATGGTGTACAAGGAGCGCCTCAATCACGCCGACCACACCATGATGACCGAGCCGGACAAGCCTTCCGTCTACCCGACGCAGGTGGTGGACTTCCCTTACCGCGAGAACTGCTCCTACAATGCCGAGGGCGAGGGCTTCGTCTGCAAGGTGCCCAAGGGACAGTATTTCATGATGGGCGACAATCGCGACGCCAGCAACGACAGCCGTTACTGGGGATTCGTCCCGGACAGGAACATTGTCGGCAAGGCCTTCTTCATCTGGATGAATTTCGACGAGTTCGGCCGCATCGGCACCACCATTCGATAAGAGGAGATACCATGCACTGCTCACGCCCCCTGCAATCCCGACAACGCGGTCTGACCATGATCGGCTTCCTGTTCACGGCCGTCGTGCTGGTCATGATCGCCATGCTGGCGATGAAGCTGGTGCCGGCCTACATCGAGTATTTCTCGGTGAAGAAAATCCTTGCCACGATGGGGCAGGAATCCGACCTCAAATCCAAGAGCAATGCCGATATCCGGCTCGATTTCTCCAGGCGCGCCCAGGTGGGCTATGTCACGGTAGTCAAGCCCGATGACATCGCCATCGATCGTCACGGCGCCGTCCCGGTCATCTCCGCCGATTACACCTTCCGCACCAAGCTTGTCGGCAATGTCAGCCTGGTGGTCGATTTCAGTGCCAGTTCCGACCCCAACGCGGCCCCCGTCGAGGTTGAATAATCCCTTGCTGAACCAGCGTCTGCAGCAGGCGCTGGGCTATACCTTCGTCCGCGCCGATCTTCTGACCCAGGCGCTGACGCACCGCAGTTACGGCGCGGTCAACAACGAACGGCTCGAATTCCTCGGCGACTCGGTATTGAACTGCTCGGTCGCCCGTGCCTTGTACGATGCGTTTCCCGAGTTGCCGGAAGGCAGCCTGTCGCGCCTGCGCGCCAACCTGGTGCGGCAGGAGACGCTGGCCGACATTGCCGCCACCCTGAAGCTGGGCGAAAGCCTGCGCCTGGGCGAGGGTGAACTCAAAAGCGGCGGTTTTCGCCGTCCCTCGATTCTGGCCGATGCGCTGGAATCGCTGTTCGGCGCCATTTTTCTCGATGCCGGGTTCGAGGCGGCGCAGCGTGTGGTGCGCGGACTGTTCGACCCCCTGGTGGCGCAAATCGATCCCAGGGCCTCGGGCAAGGACCCCAAGACCGAGTTGCAGGAAATCCTCCAGTCCCGGCGGCTCCCGCTGCCGGACTACCGGCTGATCGGCACCGAGGGAGAAGCGCACGACCAGAGCTTCATCGTCGAGTGCGTACTGGCCAAACCCGTGCTCAGCACACGCGGCGTCGGCAAAAGCCGCCGGGCCGCCGAACAGGAAGCCGCACGCCAGGCGTGCGCGCAATTGGAAAAATGAGCGAATTCAAGTGCGGCCTCATCGCCATCGTCGGCCGCCCCAACGTCGGCAAGTCGACGCTGCTCAACCGCATCGTTGGACAGAAAATCAGCATCACCTCGCGCAAGGCGCAGACCACGCGCCACCGGGTGATGGGCATCCATACCACCGACGCGGCGCAATTCGTGTTCGTCGACACCCCCGGGTTCCAGACCCGCCACGCCAGTACCATGAATCGCGCGATGAACAAGCGGGTACGCGAAACGCTGTCGGATACCGACGTGGTGATGATGCTGGTGGAAGCCGGGCGGCTGACCAAGGAAGACAGGCAGGTGATGGAACTGCTGCCCAGGGATCGTCCGCTGATCCTGGTGGTGAACAAGATCGACTATGCCAAGGACCGTGCTGCGCTGATGGCCTACCTGCAGGAAGTGGCCGCCGCGCACGCCTTCACTGAAATCGTCCCGGTATCGGCCAAGCAGGGCAGCAACCTCGATGAATTGCTGAAAACCCTGCAGACCCATCTGCCTGACAATCCGCCGCTGTTCGACGAGGACGATGTCACCGACCAGACCGAGCGCCAGCTGGCGGCGGAACTGATCCGCGAAAAAGTGTTTCGCCTGTGCGGCGAGGAGATTCCCTACGCGGTGGCGGTCACCATCGACAAGTTCGAGGAAGAGGGCAATCTGCGCCGCATTTTCGCCACCATCCTGGTCGACCGCGACGGCCACAAGGCGATCGTCATCGGCAAGGGCGGCGAAAAGCTCAAGGCCATCTCCACCCAGGCGCGGCTCGACATGGAACGCGCCTTCGACAGCAAGGTGTATCTGGAGGTCTGGGTCAAGGTCAAGAGCGGCTGGGCCGACGACGTGCGGATGCTGAAATCGCTCGGTCTGGATTGAGTGGACAATGTCCTCGGACGCACGCGTCAACAACGTAACCGGTTTTGTCCTCCACACCTATCCCTTCAAGGAGACCAGCGTGGTGGCGGAAGTGTTCACCCGCGATCATGGGCGCGTGGCGCTGATCGCGCGTGGCGCCCGGCGCCCGGCTTCGGCCCTGCGCGGGCTGATGCAGCCCTTCACGCCGCTGCTGCTGTCGTGGTTCGGCAAGTCCGAGCTGAAGACGCTGCACGCCGCCGAATGGCAGGGTGGCCTGCCGGCGCCCCAGGGGCGCGCGCTGATGTGCGGCTTCTACCTCAATGAACTGCTGCTGCGCCTGCTGGCGCGCGGCGACGCACACGAGGCGCTGTACGATCGCTACCTCGCAACCCTCGGGCAGCTGGCTGGCGAGGCGTGCAGCACCGATTACGAACGCGCCGCTTACTTCGAGCGGATATTGCGCCGCTTTGAGAAAAATCTGCTGAGCGAGATCGGCTATGGCGCCACCTTCGATGTCGAGGCGGGCAGCGCTGAGGCGGTCCAGGCGCAGATCCGTTACGTGTTTCAGCCGGAACGTGGCGCATTGCGCAGCCTGGAGGGCATGGAGGGGGCACAGCCGGGCTGCCCGGTGTCCGGCCAGACGCTGATCGACCTGGCCGCCGACTGCTTCGAGCGGCCGACGACGCTGGTCGAGGCCAAGGCGCTGATGCGTACCCTCATCAACCACACGCTCGGCGCCAAGCCGCTTTATACTCGCCAGCTGTTACGCGACCTCACCGAACTGACACAATGAGCATCTTCCTCGGCGTCAACATCGACCATATCGCCACCCTGCGCCAGGCACGCAAGACCCGTTACCCCAGCCCGGTCGAGGCGGCGCTGGCGGCAGAAACCGCCGGCGCCGATTCGATCACCCTGCACCTCAGGGAAGACCGCCGCCACATCCAGGACGCGGACGTGGCGATCCTGCGGCAGGTGCTGAAAACCAAGATGAACCTGGAGATGGCGGTGACCGGGGAGATGCTGGCGATTGCCTGTGCCGCGCGTCCCGAGGACGTCTGTCTGGTGCCTGAGAAGCGCGAGGAACTCACGACCGAGGGCGGGCTCGACGTGGCTGGCCAGCTGTCCAGAATGCAGGCAGCGTGCGCGCAGTTGGCAGCGGCCGGCATCCGCGTCTCGCTGTTCATCGATCCGGACTTCTCGCAGCTCGACGCGGCGCACGCTGCCGGCGCGCCGGTGGTCGAAATTCACACCGGCGCCTATGCCGATGCCGCCACCGATATCGCGCAAGCGGCCGAATTCGAACGCATCCGTCAGGCCGTGGCCTATGGCCGCAGCCTTGGCCTCACGGTGAATGCGGGACATGGCCTGACCTACCACAACGTACAGCCGGTCGCCGCGCTGCCCGGCATCCACGAGCTCAATATCGGCCATGCGATCGTGGCTCAGGCCCTGTTCGTCGGCTGGAAGGAGGCGGTGGCCGGGATGAAGCGGTTGATGGTGGAAGCAGCTGAGCGGTAAGGTTTAGCGCAGCAGTTTTTTCTTCAGTTTGAGGCGCATGTAGAGCAGCACGATGACCGCGACGGCACCCAGCAGGATCAGGGTGATGATGTGGAGATTGCCGCGAATCGCCTGTTCGTTGTGGCCCAGGGTATACCCCAGCACGGCCAGGATGGTGACCCAGATTCCGGCGCCGAGGCTGGTGTAGAAACTGAACACGGCAAGATTCATCCGTGCCAGCCCCGCCGGCAGCGAGATGTACTGGCGCACTGCGGGAATCAGCCGGCCGGTGAAGGTGGATATATGGCCGTGCCGGGCGAAGAAATCCTCCATGCGCTGCAGCGTGTGTTCCTTGATCAGCACGTATTTGCCGTAGCGTTGCAGGAACGGCCGCCCCAGCTTCAATGCCAGCCAGTAGTTGAACAGCGCGCCAGTCAGGCTTCCGGCAATACCAGCCACGATGGCCAGCACGAGGTTCATCTCGCCCTTGTAGGCGAGATAGCCGGCCGGAATCATCACCACCTCGCTGGGGAACGGGAAAAAGCTTGATTCCAGCGCCATCATGAGAAAGATGCCCGGGTAGCCCCAGGCACCGACTGTATTGACGATGGTCTGAATGATTTCGTTGAGCATGTTTGGTGAGCGGTGAGCGGTGAGCGGTGAGCGGTGAGCGGGATTAATCGCTCACCGCTTCCTGTTCACCGCTCACACCACTGCTTCTTCCTTTTTTTCCAACGGCTTGATGAAGTGCTCTCGCTTGACGCCGAACATCAGCAGCAGGGGGCTCGCGACCAGCACCGAGGAGTAGATGCCGAACATGATGCCGATGGTGAGCGCGAGCGCGAAGTTGTGCAGGGCCTCGCCGCCGAAGAACAGCATCGACAGCACCATGATCTGCGTCGAGCCGTGGGTGATGATGGTGCGGCTCATGGTGCGGGTGATGGCGTCGTCGATGATGTCGGGGATGGTCGCGCCACGCATCTTGCGGATGTTCTCGCGAATCCGGTCGAACACCACCACCGACTCGTTGACCGAATAGCCGAGAATCGCCAGCACGCCGGCCAGCACGGTGAGTGTGAATTCCCACTGGAAGAAGGCGAACACGCCGAGGATGATGACGATGTCGTGCATGTTGGCGAGCATGCCCGCCACCGCGAAGCGCCATTCGAAGCGGATCGCCAGGTAGGCCATGATGCCGAAGGCGACCACCAGCAGCGCCAGCGCGCCATTGTCGTACAGTTCCTTGCCGACTTGCGGGCCGACGAAATCGACACGCTTCAATTCGATCGCGGTGTGGGTGGCCGCCAGCGCGGTCATCACGCGGTTGCTGGTCTCGGCGGCATTTCCGGCGCCCTTGTTGGGCAGGCGGATCAAAACGTCATGGCTGGTGCCGAAGGTCTGGACCGACACTTCGGTCAGGCTGGCCTGTTCCAGTACGGAGCGGATGGCCGGCAGGTCGGCGGGCTGGCTGGTGCGCACTTCCATGACGGTGCCGCCGGTGAAATCGACGCCCAGATTCAGCCCCTTGTCCCACAACGCCCAGATCGAAAAGAGAAAGGTGAGCAGCGAAATCGCCGTCGTCACCTTCCCCCAACTCATGAAGGGAATGTTCTTCTTGAACGGGAAAAATTCCAGCATGGCGTTGCCCTTAGATCGAGACTTTTGCCAGCCGCGCCTGGCGGCCGTAGGTGAGGTTGACCATGGCGCGCGACACGGTGACGGCGCTGAACATGGAGGTGAGGATGCCCAGGCACAGCACCACGGCAAAGCCGCGTACCGGACCGGAGCCCAGCCAGAACAGCGCGACACCGGCGATCAGCGTGGTGAGGTTGGAGTCGAGAATGGTACCCCAGGCGCGATCGTATCCGGCGTGGATCGCCGCCTGCGGCGTGGCGCCGTTGCGCAGTTCCTCGCGGATGCGCTCGTTGATCAGCACGTTGGCGTCGATCGCCATGCCGAGCGTAAGCGCGATACCGGCCAGGCCAGGCAGGGTCAGCGTGGCCTGCAGCATCGACAGCAGGGCGACCAGAAAAAAGCCGTTGACCGCGAGCGCGAGCGAGGAGAACAGGCCGAAGATGCGGTAATAGATCACCATGAACACGGTGACGGCGAGGAAGCCCCACAGGTTGGAGCGGAAGCCCTTGCTGATGTTTTCCGCGCCCATGCTCGGGCCGACGGTGCGTTCCTCCACGATCTGCATCGGCGCGGCCAGCGCGCCGGCGCGCAGCAGCAGGGCGACATCGGAGGCTTCCTGGGCGGATTCCATGCCGGTGATCTGCACCCGGCCGCCGCCGATTTCCTCGCGGATGACCGGGGCGGTGATGGCCTCGGCCACGTTTTTCTCGATCAGCAGGATGGCCATGCGCTTGCCGACGTTTTCGCGCGTCACGTCCTTGAAGATGCGGGCGCCCTTGCCGTCCAGGTTGATGTGAACGGCGGCCTGGCCGCTGGTGCTTTCAAAGCCGGGCGAAGCGTCGGTGATCGAGTCGCCGGTCAGCACCACGTCCTTTTTCACGGCGATCTTGCCGCCATCGCGGCTGGCCACGATATCGTCGCCGAAGGGGGCCTGCCCCTGCTGGACAGCGGTCGGGTCGGCCTGTTCGTCGACCATGCGGACTTCCAGCGTGGCGGTGCGGCCCAGGATATCTTTCGCCTTGGCGGTGTCCTGCACGCCTGGCAACTGCACCACGACGCGGCTGTCCCCCTGCTGCTGGATCACCGGCTCGGCCACGCCGAGTTCGTTGACGCGGTTCCTGAGCGTGGTGATGTTCTGCTGCAGGGCGAATTCCTGCACCTTGGTGACGGTTTCCGGCTTCAGGCGCGCGGTCAGGGTAAAGCCTTCGGTCTCATCCGCCGGCGTGTAGGCCAGTTCGGGAAATACATCGCCCAGTTTGGCAATGGCGGCGTCGCGCTGGTCGCGGGTGGCGAAATGAACGGTCACGGCGTTGCCTTCGCGGCTGATGCGCCCGTAGCGGATCTTGTCGCCGCGAAGTTCGGTGCGGAAGTCGTTCTGGTAGCGGATGGCGGCTTTTTCCAGCGCGGCCTTCATGTCGACTTCGAGCAGGAAGTGCACGCCGCCGCGCAAATCCAGACCGAGGTACATCGGCAGGGCATGAATCATTCCGAGCCAGGCAGGGGAGGCCGACACCAGGTTGAGCGCGACGGTATAGCGGTCGCCCAGGGTGTTCTGCAGCACGTCCTTGGCCTTGATCTGCATGTCGGTGCTGGCCAGCCGTACCTTGATGCTGTTCCCCGCCAGCTCCACCCCCTGATAGCCCAGGCTGGCCGCTTTCAGCGAGGACTCCACCTGGCCCAGCAGCGCGGTGTCGACCTTTTCTGTGGTGCGCACCGGGGAAATCTGCACCGCGGGCACTTCGCCAAAGAAATTGGGCAGGGTGTAGAGGAAGGCGACCACCAGCGTGATGCCGATGAGCACATATTTCCAGAGCGGGAAGCGGTTCATGTCAGGGGTCGGGGGTCAGGATTCTGGGACAGGAGACGGGAGCCGGCGCTGCGCCTTTACCCGTCCTTCGTTATTACAGGCCTTTGATCGTGCCCTTGGGCAGCAGCGTCTGCACCGACTGCTTCTGCACGTGGGTGATGACGCCGTCGGCGATCTCCAGCGATACGTATTGATCGCCGATCTTGACGATCTTGCCGACCTGGCCGCTGGCGGTGACGACTTCGTCGCCCTTGGCCAGCTCCGTCAGCATTTTCTTCTGTTCCTTGGCGCGCTTCATCTGCGGACGGATCAGCATGAACCAGAACAGGATGAAGATGATGACGAGCGGAAGGAACTGCTCAAACCCCGGGTTGGCTGCGGCGGCGGCTTGTGCGTGGGCGAGTGAAATCATGGGTAGTAGCTCCGAATCTAAGGCAGTTCAGTTAAAACCACGGGATTCTACCACCCGCGCGTTTGCATCTCGTGAAACCGGGCCGTGAAGTCGGCAAAGCGATGCGCCTCGATGGCCGCGCGCATGCCGGCCATCAGGCGGTGGTAGTAGTGCAGGTTGTGTATCGTCGCCAGCCGCGCGCCGAGGATCTCGCCGGCGCGGATCAGGTGGTGCACGTATGCGCGGGAAAAATGCGTGCAGGTGTGGCAGTCGCATTCGTCGTCGATCGGCGCGGTGTCGGTCTTCCAGCGCGCGTTGCGGATGCGCATCTCGCCGCGCCGGGTGAACAGGATGCCGTGGCGCGCGTTGCGCGTCGGCAGAACGCAGTCGAACTGGTCGATGCCCTGGGCCACCGCGGCGACCAGGTCGGACGGCGTGCCGACGCCCATCAGGTAACGCGGCTTGTCGGCCGGCAGCTGCGGCGCGGTGTGGGCGAGGATGCGCGTCATGTCGTCCTTCGGTTCGCCCACCGACAGCCCGCCGATGGCGTAGCCGTCGAAGTCCATGCCGATCAGTTCGCGCGTCGATTCGTCGCGCAGGCTTTCGTACATGCCGCCCTGGACAATTCCATACAGCGCGTTGGAGTTGCCGGCGTGCGCCGCCTTCGAGCGCGCCGCCCAGCGCAGGCTCATCCGCATCGAGTCGGCGGCCTCGCGCTCGGTGGCGGGGTAGGGCGTGCACTCGTCGAAGATCATCACGATGTCCGAATTCAGCGTGCGCTGGATCTGCATCGATATCTCCGGCGTCAGGAACAGCTTGTCGCCGTTGATCGGCGAGGCGAACTTCACGCCGTCCTCGGTGATCTTCCTGAGCTTGCCCAGGCTGAACACCTGGAAACCGCCCGAATCGGTGAGGATGGGCTTGTCCCAGCCCATGAAGCGGTGCAGCCCGCCAAACTTTTCGACCACCTCCAGCCCGGGGCGCAGCCACAGGTGGAAGGTATTGGACAGCAGCATCTCGAAGCCGATGTCGGTGAGTTCGGCCGGCGACATCGCCTTGACCGTGCCGTAGGTGCCCACCGGCATGAACACGGGCGTCTGCACGGTGCCGTGCGCGAGCTGGAGCTGGCCACGGCGCGCGCCGCCGTCGGTGGTGAGGAGATCGAATTTCATGACGAGGAGGATTTTTCCAGGAACATCGCGTCGCCATAGCTGAAGAAGCGATAGCGCCCGGCAATGGCATGCGCATAGGCGGCGCGGATGGTGTCCACGCCGGCAAATGCGGAGACCAGCATCAGCAGCGTGGAGCGGGGCAAATGGAAGTTGGTGATGAGCGCGTCGACCACCTGGAACCGGTAACCCGGCGTGATGAAGATGTCGGTCTCGCTAGAGCCGGCGTGCAGCGGGCCAGCCTGCGCCGCGGCCTCCAGCGCGCGCAGGCTGGTGGTGCCCACCGCCACCACGCGGCCGCCGCGTGCGCGTGCGTCGCGGATCGCGTCCACGGTCGGCTGCGGGATCGTGTAGCGCTCGCTGTGCATCCTGTGATCGGCGACATCGTCCACCCGCACCGGCTGGAAAGTGCCTGCGCCCACATGCAGCGTCACCCGCGCCGTGCGGATCCCCTTGCCCTTAAGCGCCTCCAGCATCGCGTCGTCGAAATGCAGGCCGGCCGTCGGCGCGGCCACCGCGCCCGGCTCGTCGGCATACACGGTCTGGTAGCGCGCCTCGTCGTCCGCCGTCGGCACGTGCTCGATATAGGGCGGCAGCGGCAGCCGCCCGAACCGGTCCAGCACATCCAGCACCGGGCGCGGAAAGCGCAGTTGCGTCAGGTCGTCCTGCCGTGCCAGCACGTCGAGCAGGGTGTCTTCGGAAAGATGGATGCGCGAGCCCGGTCTGGGCGCATGGCTGGCGCGTATGAAGGCCAGCGCCTCGAACTCCCCCAGCACCCGTTCCACCAGAAGCTCGACCCTGCCGCCGGAGTCCTTCTGGCCGAACAGCCGCGCCTTGATCACGCGCGTGTCGTTCATCACCAGCAGATCGTCCGGCCGCAGCAGCGTTGGCAGCTCGCCGAATTGGCGATCGTGCAGCGCGCCCGACGCCTCGACGTGCAGCAGCCGGCTGCCGCCGCGAACTGCAGGCGGAAACTGCGCAATCAGGTCGGTGGGGAGATCAAAGTCAAAATCGGCAACACGCATAGGGCGCGATTATCCTTGATTCCCCGGTTGAACGTGCCCGAGTGGGCGATTTTCAGGTTGGCTGGCAAGGCGCGAGGAGGCGCATGGCCATCCCCTGCAACGAGGAGCAACGCAGCCAGGCGACCTGAAAACCGTGCAATCGGACGCGTAGCGGTCCCAACCGATGGGTGGAAGTCACCGCAGCCGGTAAATTCTGCATTTCTCAGACTTTCCAACAGAGGAGAAGCGGTCAGCCGGGGAATCAAGGATTGGAGCGGTTGCCTTGCGGCAGGCCGCCCGATTCGGCGATAATGCGCGGCTTCTGTTACTGGGCGCGTTCGCGTCCAGCACTTTGCCCGGGTGGCGGAATCGGTAGACGCAGCGGATTCAAAATCCGCCGCCAGTGATGGTGTGGGGGTTCGAGTCCCCCCCCGGGCACCAGCTTGACGCGATAGTGGACACTAACAATTCGCCCACAATCTGCTCACTATTATTCCTGCTCTGCCGGCATCACTTCACCGTTGAAGTAGTGGACTTTTCCGCCTGCCGGGTTGCAGGGATTCGGTGGCTCGCCCCATTCAACCGTGGGGCTCAACAGCGAAAGCATGGTTGGGATATCGCGCCGTGCGAACGCCTGACGCAGGGCCTGGAGGAGAGCGATGTTCTTATCTGATACCCGTGACACCGAGCATGGCTCCATCGAATCCCTCGTGATTCTCGAAAGCCCCAGCAACGCGAAGACCAAGGCCATGGCAGTATATGTCTCCGGGTCTCGCGAGATTGCTGACAGGCTTGGCTATCCGAGGATGAAATAACATCGCTGCTCGTATGTGTGTGGAATTGCAGATTGAGTTTACGCCGCTAAATTCCGCAATGCTTCCCCGGCAAAAATCTCCACCACCTCATCTGCCACAGCTCTCACGCGAGGTGAACGCCGCACATCGGGATGCAGGACCAGCCAAAGGGTCCGCTTGACCGGGCATTCGGGCGAGGCGATCGGCACCAGGAGCGGATCGTTGCGCGCCAGGAAGTGGGGGAGTACACCCACACCCAAGCCGGATCTCACCGCCTGCAACAGCATATTCAAATCGTTTGACCGAAAGGTGAACGGGCGGCCGGCAGCGGTTTTTTCCAGCCATTGTTGCTGAGGCATCTCGATCAGGCTGTCTTCGTAGCCAACGTACGTCCAGTGCTCCGCTCCATGCTGGGCAAGGTACTGCCGACTGGCGTAAAGCGCGAAACCGACTTCGATCAGCGGTCGGGCCGCCAGCCCGCTGGCCTTGGGGCGCGGCATGCGCAGCGCGATGTCCGCTTCGCGCCTGAACAGATTGGCGTCACGGGTTTCACCGACCACTTCCAGACATATGCCGGGCAGCTTGACACTCAGGGGGCCGAGTTGCGGCACCAGCAAGTAGCTGGCGACCACAGGCGGCGCCGAAATACGCACGGTTCCGGAAAGGGGGGCCACTCCGGCAGCGGCTGCTTGCAGGGAAAGGGCCTCGTCCTCCAGGCGCCGGATCCCAGGCACCAGACTTTCCCCTTCGGCCGTGAGTTGCCACTGACGAGGCAGACGGTCGAACAGGCGGAGTCCCAACGATTTTTCGAGCGCCTCGACGCGGCGCGAAACGGTCGTGTGCTCAACCTTCAGTTGCCGCGCAGCACCGGTCAGGCTGCCTGTGTCCACGACGGCCAGGAAGTAGCGGAGATCGTCCCAGTTCAGGTTTTCCATGGTGCAATTATGCACATCAAGCGCGAGTATTTTTGGAATTTAAGTGCAAATTAATCTTGCATAAAGTACAGGCTCCATCACACACAGGAGCCGTCATGAGTACAGAACTCGTTATCCGAATGACCCGGCCGGGTGACGTCAGCGTCCTGCAACCAGCCGAGGCCGTTCTACCGTCCCCCGACGCCACCGATGTACGCGTCCGCCATACCGCCCTAGGCGTCAACTTCGTGGACGTTTACCACCGCAACGGACTCTATCGCCTGCCTGAACTTCCCGCCGTCCTGGGCGTCGAGGCGGCCGGTGTTGTCGAGGCCCTTGGTCCGGAGGTGCGTGGTATCGCTGTCGGCGACCGGGTCGTCTACGCGGGTCTGCCCGTCGGCGGCTATGCGACCGCCCGCAACATTCCTGCGGCCAAGTTGTTGCCCATCCCGGACGGCGTGAGTGACGTCCAGGCTGCTGCTGCCCTGTTGCGTGGCATCACGGCCCACATGCTGTTCCAACATGTTCGACCGGTTCGCGCCGGCGACACGATCCTGGTTCAGGCTGCCGCCGGCAGCCTTGGACAGGTTCTCGGGCAATGGGGCGCGTCGCTGGGTGCCCGGATGATCGGAACGGTCGGCAGCGAGGCCAAGGGTTCGGTTGCCCGCAGCAAGGGCTATGAGGTGGCGATTCCCTACCGGCAGACGGATTTCGTTGCCGAGGTGTTGCGCCTGACCGGCGGTCAGGGCGTCGATTTCGCGATTGATGGCATTGGCGGCGAGACCTTGAACAAGACGCTCCAGGCGGTACGTCCCTTCGGTCTCGCGGCCAGCGTTGGCCAGGTTTCGGTGGGTGGAAGTGAAGATACCGAAGTTCTGCCCATGCGCGAGCTGGGCCCCTATCGCTCCATTGGTCTCGCTCGTCCCAGTGTCATTCGTTTCATGTCCGATCCGGTGCGCTACCGGGAAGGTGCGCAAGCCGCGCTCGCGCGCTTGGCCGCCGGCATGTCGGTGGACGTGTCGGTCACCCTGCCGCTGGAGCGGGCAGCCGAGGCGCAACATCTGCTGGAAACCGGGCAGACGGCCGGTGCCGTTATTCTGCTTCCCAACTAAGGAGAAATTCCATGCTTTATATCGTTGTTCTTACGTACCTGAGCCCGATCGAAGAGATCAATCGCCACCTGGATGCCCACCGCAACTGGCTGGCGGGCCATTACCGGGAAGGGCGCTTTCTTCTTTCCGGCCCGCTTGCGCCTCGCACCGGTGGCCTCATCCTGGCCCGTAGTGAAAGCCGGGAGGCACTGGACGCAATGCTGGCAGACGATCCCTTTGCTATCCACGGACTGGCAGCCTACGACGTCAAGACCGTCAACCCGAGTTTGCGTGCGCCGGATTTTCCGGATGCCTGGGCGCCGGCGGCAAAGACGCTTGAAGATTCCCAAACTCAATCTGATGAAGCGAGGTAGATGATGATCGCGATGCAATACAGTTTCGGCCTTCCGGCCGACTACGACATGACGATCGTCGAGCGCCGCATACAGGAAAAAGGCCATGCGCTGGACGAGCATCAGCCCCTGGCGTTCAAGGCGTACCTGATTGCGCGAAAAGACGATCCGGTCACAGGCTCCAGGGTGAATACATATTCTCCGTTCTATCTCTGGCGCGGTTGCGATGGTCTGCGCGACTTCGTTTGCAGTGCGGGATTTGCAGGACTGGTCAACGCCTTTGGATGGCCTGCCGTGCAGACCTGGCCGGCCATCATCTGCACCGAGCAAGGCGGCGCGCTTTCGCTTGCGCGATTCGCCAGCCGCGAAATCGTCTCCCTGTCGCCGTTTACCGACTTGGAAGCGTTGCGGCGTGAAGAATGCGAAGCGGCACGTACGGTCGTTCAGGAAGCGCATGCGGTGTTGGCGCTGTCCGCATTCGAGCCGACGACCTGGACCCTGGTGCGCTTTCGCATGTGGTGCGACGCCAAGTCACTCCCGCATGCCGAGGGGGCTCAGGCATACAACGTGCAGCATGTATCCAACCCGGCGGCAGGCAGAGATTTGAGGCTTGGCATCCATGGCAGCCCGTAAAACCCTGTTGAGCACCACATCGACACGGCACAGCACTGCATTTGTTCAAAATACTTCAACCTGGAGCTTGATATGATCGACGAAAAATCACCCAGCGAACCTTCTCCTGCGCAATTGGCTTTCGGCGCTATCGCCCCTAAGTTCGCGCAACTCAGCGATGACATACTGTTTGCCGATGTCTGGGAACGGCCGCAGCTATCCAAGCGGGACCGCAGTCTGATCACGGTGGCGGCCTTGGTTGCACTGTACCGTCTGGAACAATTGCCATTTCACCTGGAACGCGCCCAGGACAATGGACTTGGCCGTGAAGAACTTGCTGAGGCAGTCACGCACCTGGCTTTCTATGCCGGGTGGCCCGCAGCAGCCTCGGCCATGAATCTGCTGAAGAAATCCTTCGACAGAACTTAAGGATTTATCATGCCGTTTGCCCGCATTTCATTGCTGAAAGGCAAAAGTCCCGACTACGTCAAAACACTCTCAAACACCATCCATAAGGCTTTGGTAGAGGCTTTTGAGGTTCCAATTGACGATCGCTTTCAGATCATTCATCAGCACGAACCCGGTGAACTCATTTTCGATACGTACTACATGGGTGGCCCACGCTCAAACGATTACGTGCTCATCTGCATTACCGCTGGTCGTCTGCGAAGCACGCAAGTCAAACAGGGTTTCTACAAGCATCTGGTAGAACTGCTCCAGAACGCTCTCGACGTGCGCCCGGAAGACGTCATGGTGGTGATTAACACGACCCAGGCAGATGAATGGTCGTTCGGGTGCGGGGCCTCGGTCGTATCGTCGGTCTAAATGTATCGGTCCGGCATCGCCACAAGAACATGTCATGGGTTTCGGGTTAAGAGATTGCGGCTGACGATGCGGGGAGGGGGAGCGGTCCCCTCCTGGCACCAGTTTCAAACACAAAGCCATCAGTGATGGCCCCCTTGCTTGTGCTTGCAGGGTGCAGTTAACGCTTGCCTGTCTTCGCGGCGCGCAGAATCCGACGGACGCTGAAACAGGCTGGTTTCGCGCGGTTGTCCGCATCGAACAGCAGGGCCGCACCCTGGCCAGGAAAGTATTCCGGTATCCACGAGTAACGATCGCTCGCGCCCCAGGTTGAGAAGCTGCGACATTGCGGCACCGCCAGGCAGGTTCGAAGCATGTCGCCATAGAGCACCGCTTGTTCCCTGAGGGCTGCGCGGCTTGCCGGCAGCGGCAGCATGACGTCCATTTCGGTGATGTCGATCTGCAGCCCGAGCGCGGCCAGTCGCTTCATGTTGAGGCGCACGTCCTCGGCGCGCGGCGCGTCCTTCAGACTCACGTGCATCTGCAGGCCCACGGCATCGATGGGTACGCGGTGCGTGCGCAGGTCGGCCACCAGTGTGTAGAGGCCATCCGATTTGGCGCCGGCGCCTTCGCCGCCGTAGTCGTTGTAGCGCAGGCGTGCCTGCGGGTCGGCCGCGTGCGCCCAGCGGAAGGCCAGCGCCAGGTAATCCGGGCCGATGCCGCGCGACCAGAAGGTCTCGCGCGGCGTGCCGTCCTCGCCCACTGCTTCGGCCGCCACGTCCCACGATGCCACGCGGCCGCGATAGCGCGTGACCAATGTCCGGATGTGTTCGTGCAGGATGGCCCTGAGTTCGTCGCGGCTGAAATGGCCCTGCGTCAGCCAGTCCGGCAGTTGCTGATCCCACACCAGCACGTGGCCGTTCACCTGCATGTGGTGTGCCTCGGCAAACGCGACCAGGGCGTCCGCCTGCGTGAAATCGAAGCGTCCCCGCTCGGGCTGCACGACGGAGAATTTCAGCGCGTTCTCCGGGGTGACCAGGCTGAATTCGCGCGCCAGCAGCCGGGCGTAGGCCGGGTCAGACGTCAGGGCGTCGACGTTGACGGCGGTGCCGACGCGCAGGCCGGCCGATTGCGCCAGATCGCGCAGGCTGCCGGCCGCGGTGGAGGGGAAGGGGGTGGCAAATGCGACAGCGAATACGGCCGTGCGGGCCAGGGCTTGCAGGCGCATTTCAGTAGCGCTGGTAGGCGGCAGGCCCGGCCCACTGCCTGACGAAGCCCGGAACCGCCGGTGGATCGGACGGCCGCAGGCCGGCCTGGCGCGACCAGATATCGAGCCAGGATTCGCCCTCGATTCCGCTGATCCCCAGGGGCGAGGCGTAGGCGCTGTCGCCGAGCGCGTCGTCCAGCGTGACGAAGCGGTAGCCGCGCTGCCTGAGCATGGAGGCAAGCGCGCCGAAATACTCCGCATTGAGCGAGTTGGCGTGCAGCAGCAGCACCTGGCGGACGGGGCGGCCGAACAGGTCGAGCGCCTGTTGTTCGGCCCGCGTGAAGACGTCCCCCATATAGGGCACATAGGCTGCGCCGATGCGACGTGCCGTGGCCTCGTCGCCCGCCGCCTGCGCCCGGGCGTACGCGGCGGCGAACACCCATTCCGAATTGTTCACGGTCACGGGGGCCACGACATAGCCGTGTGCGGCAAGGAAATTCAGGGAGGCCGCACGCACCTCGGGGGTCGTTCCCTGATGCAGGAACGGGTGGCGAAACCAGCGCAGGGTCCTGCCTTCGCCCTGCATGAGAGGGCGGATGACGGTTTCGCCTCGCAGCAGGTCGGCCTCGAAGGCGTCGAGCGGCACCCGGTTGAGCGAGGGATGCGAGTAGGTATGGTTGCCGAGATCGTAGCCGGCCCGGATCCAGCTGCGCAGCAGCTCGACCCGGGCAGGGTCCAGCGCGTCGTCGCGGATGAGTTTCATCTCGTTGACGAAGCCCACCGCCGGCACCTGTTCGGCCTGCAGACTGTGGAGCAGCCGTGCGGTCATTTTTTCAAGATAGCCGTCGTCCTCGCTCGGTACCGATGCGAAGGGCAGGTCGTCGAAGCTGATCGCCACGGCACGCTCCACCGCCGCAGGGGCGGCTGCGGCAGCGAAGGGCAGGAAGCATAGAAGGAGCAGGCGCCAGCGTGTCATGACTCTCCAAACATGGGGGCGCCCGGGGTGGCGGCGCAACCCCGCGGGGAAGGTATCAGAAGCGGCGGGTCAGGGCGATTTCGGCCATGTGCGAACGGTAGCCCGCCGTGGTGCCGCCGCCGTAATTGGAGAAGGCGGCTTTCACGTCGAGGAACCAGTCGCGGTATAGCCCGAAGTAGCCTTCCGCCACGATGTCGCCGCCGCTGCGGAAACCGGACTGCGTGCTGTCCTGGTAGGGGCCGTAGCTGAAGGCCACGCTGACGCCGTCGTCGTCGCTGATCTTCCAGTAGGTGAAGGCGGTCAGCGCGTAGCGCTCGTAGCGGGAGGGCGCGTAGTAGCCGTTGCCGGGATCCCGGTCGTAGCCGAACCAGCGGCCGCTCACGCCGAGGTCCAGGTTGAGGCGCTGCGTGCGCAGGATGGCGCGGCGTGGCGCGAGTTCGGCTTCCCAGCGGTCGTTGCCGTCGGAGAATGTGTCGTAGGCGAGGCGGCTGGCCACGGTGTAGCGCAGGTCGGGCGTCCAGGTCGCGTCGAGGACATTGGCGCGGCGTTCGATGCCGAGCCTGGCGGCGCGGGGCGACACGGCGAACAGATCCTGCCGGCGCGACAGGCGCAGGGTGAGTTCGTCCGCCGGCTGCATGTCGGCGCCCACCTCGTAGATGAAGCGGCCGTCGCCCCCGGCGGACCCGTTGCCAACCTGCGCGTCGAGCGACAGCCCGGGCGAGGCGCGATGCTGGATGCCCAGCCAGGTGCGGGTATGGCCGATGGAGGTGCCGCCGTCGGGTTTCGCATAGACGCTGCCGGCCTTGGTACCGATCGTCTGCCGGTCGGAGCCGCCGAATAGGCGCGTCTCGGGATTGATCACGTATTCGCCGCGCAGGCCGGCATGGCGAATGGTGATGTCGTCGGAGGCGGTCTCGTAGCCAAGATCGAAGGTGGCATTGGAGCGCTGAGGCGTATAAATGAAGCGCGTCAGATCGAGGATTTCCTTGCTGCCCGGCCGCAGTCGGGCCACGTCGGCAAGGCTTGCCAGCGCTTCGCGCGGGCGGTGCGCGTAGTGCAGGGCGACGGTGCGGGTGTAGCCGAGCTCGTAGTCGTCATGCAGCTGCGGTTCGAGTTCGTCGACGAGGCCGAGCGACGGCGCCGGCCGCTCGGCCCACGCCAGCACGCGCGCCTTCTGCTTGCGGACGGCGACGTTGTCGCCGAAGCGTTTCCTGTAGTCTTCCAGCAGTTCCATTGCGCGCGCGTAGTCGCCGAGTTCGGTGACGACGACGACGTATTCCAGCCATGGTGCCGCCACGCCGGGCTGTTTTGCCAGATATGCGCGGTAGGCATGCGCCGAGTCGTCAAGCTGGCCATGCCAGTAATGCACGCGGGCGATCCCCAGGCGCGCGCCGGGATCGTCCGGCGCAAGCGCGAGAATGCGCCGGTAGCTGTCCAGCGCCATGTCATAGTCGCCGCGCCAGGATGCGATGTCGGCGCGGCTGCGCAGGTACTCCAGGTTCTTCGGGTCGAGCGCCACGGCATGCTCGATGGCGTCCGCCGCGTCGCCGGCTTCCCTGTCGGTGGAATAACTCTGCGCCAGTCGATAGAACAATGCGGGGTCCTGCGGGTCGAGATGGGCCGCTTCCCTGAGGGCCGAAGAAGCGGCCACCGGGTTGTTGCCCAGCGCGTAGAGGTCGGCCATGCGCAGCCAGTAAGCCTTGCTGGTGCCGAAGCGCTGCCGATACTGCGCGTCGTATTCCTGCACGGCACGGGTGTCGCCGCGCTCGGCTTCCAGTTCCATGGTTTCCAGCATCACGTCCCTGTCCTGCGGACGCAGTTCCAGATAGGCGCGATAGCGGGGGGCGGCGGCGTCTTTCCTGCCGCCACGCGCGTCGGCGCGGGCGAGGCCGAGCAGGG
This sequence comes from uncultured Thiobacillus sp., assembly GCA_964533095.1. Taxonomy (GTDB): domain Bacteria; phylum Pseudomonadota; class Gammaproteobacteria; order Burkholderiales; family Thiobacillaceae; genus Thiobacillus. The sequence goes on from CAZHKS010000001.1 coordinate 219,255, forward strand.
CGTCGGCATCCCCGGGCGCCGCCGCCAGGATACGTTCGAAACTGTCGGTCGCCACCGCATAGTAGCCGGTCCACAAGGCGATTTCCCCCCGCGCGCGTAGATACGCAGGGTTGCCCGGGTCAAGTTCGACGGCCTGCGCGATGGCCGCCAGCGCACTCGGCCCTTTCTGGATGGCGGCATATGCCTGCGAAAGCTTGTAGTACAGGCGTGCGTCCATGGGGGCGTGTTTTACCGCTTCACGCAGGGCGTCGGCGGCACCGGTCGGGTCTTTCAGCTGCGTGGCGCGGATGTCGGCGATGCGTTCCCACAGGGTCGCCTGCGCCGGATCGGCCGCGAGCGCCTGCTGGTAGATGGCCACCGCGTCGGCCCACTGGCCCTGCATCTCGGCGCGCAGGCCGGCGTCGGGAACGGTCTGCGCGGCGGCAGGCAGCGACGCCGTCGCGAGAAAGGCCAGTGCGAGTATCCGGCACCGCATCATTTGCGCCACCGCCGGTTGCGGAAAATCCACAGGTCGGCGGCAAAGCGGCCGATCGTAGCGAGGTCGAACAGCAGCACGGCATAGCGCAACGGCGTCACCAGCAGTCCCTTGAACAGATATTCCAGCCGATGTCCCTTGGCGACCAGGACCAGAAGGCCGGTAGCGACGGCAGATTCCGCCACCAGCGTGATCGCCAGGGGTTCCCAGAGTTTCAACAGGATCATGATAAGCAGGGTTGCCGGAAATGCCACTTTTTCGAACGCCGACATGAACAGTACCCAGCCGATCGGTCGTCCGTATTTGACGGTATAGTCGACGCCGAAGGGCTGGCGGTATTGTTCAGTATGCACGCGTTTGTCCGCGAGGCCCGCCGCCAGTTCGGCACGTTCACGCTTCTTGCGCCGGTAGCGCCTGAATGACTTGAGCGGACTGCGCAACAGTTCGTCGAAGTAGTAGCAGCTTTGCAGGAAGGACGAGGACCACAGGTAGATCTGCCCCGGCACGCGGCTGACCTCGGGTTCCTGCGAACGGGCATAGACATCGGTGACCTGGATGTTGCGGTAGCCGTTGTCGTTCATGGCGAAGCCGATGAAGATGTCTTCCGAGTTGGTGAGATCGTCGCCGAGTATCGGTTCGTAGCGATCGAACACGATGGCCTTCAGCACGTCCCGGCGGTACGCGACGGCACAGCCCACCGGATTGAGGATGCCGCCGAAGAAGGACATCTGGCCCAGATACACGAATTTCTGCAGGAAGTAATACAGCACGTCGCGGTACATGTCGGTGATGCCGCGCTGCAGGTGATGGAACCAGCCCACCTTCGGATAGATGGTGGCCTCGGGATGCGTACCGAGGAATGTCTTGAGGGCCTCGGTATCGAGCATGGCGCGGCGGTCGCGGTCGCGCAGCGGCAGCACCGTACCGCAGGCGCTGGCGATGCCGGCACCCTTGTAAAGCTCCTCGACCACGCGGTCGATGTAGTTGTCCGACTCCAGCACGGTGTCGCCGTCGAGAATGAATTCGACGTCGGAATCGTATTCGCGCGACTGGCGTTTCAAGGTGGGTGTCTTGCCGATCGATTGCGCGCGGCGAATCGTAATCAGATCCATGCCATTGAGGTCACAGAATGTCTGGGCGTATTCGACCGTGCGGTCGCGGCTGCCGTCGTCGACCAGAATGATACGGGTGGGCTTGCGGGTCTGGCGCGCCAGTGAGGCCAGGCACAGCGGAATGTTGCTTTCCTCATTGAAGGTCGGGATCACCACGTCGATAGTGGCTTCGCGCCAGTCCTGCGCCGGATTGGGGAGCGTCCGGTCCGGCCCGTGGGCCAGGCCGAGGATACTCAGCAGCGTATTCGGGCTGAGGAGGAAGTAGGGAGTGGTTGCCATGCCGTCGATCCTAGGCGACACGCCTGTTCTGTTCGCGTTCCCGTGCGATCAGGTCGTCCAGCGTATCGTTCAGGCGCCACGTCGGTTCGAAGTCGGTGAGCGCCCGCAGCTTGTTGAGGATCGGACGCCGGTGCGTGACATCCTCGAACTCCTCGCCATAGGCGTCCCTGTAGGAAATGAATTGCAGGGACGAGGCGCTATGGGCGCGCTGCACGATCAGCTCGGCCAGGTCACGTATCGATATCTCCTGGTCGTTGCCGACGTTCACCACCTCGCCCCAGGCTTCCGGACAGCCGGCGAGTCGGTCGAGTGCCACCACGGTGTCGCGCACATCGCAGAAGGAGCGCGTCTGGCCGCCTTCGCCGTAGACGGTGAGGGGTTCGTTGTCAACCGCCTGCCTGATGAATCGGGGCACCACCATGCCGTAATGACCCACCTGGTTCGAGCCGATGGTATTGAAGAGGCGGGCGACCACGATATTCAGGCCGTATTTGCGTGCGTAGGAAAAGGCAAGGAATTCGTCGGCGAGTTTGGTCACGGCATAGGCCCAGCGCAGGCGGCCGGCGGACGGCAACACGATGTCGTCGGTCTCGGCGAAGCTGTCTTTCGGATTGAATCCGTACACCTCGGAGGTCGAGGCGATGACGACCTGTGGATTCCAGCCGCCGTGGCGAATGGCGCGCAGGATCCGTTCGGTGCCGGTCATGTTGGTCGACATGACGGCCACCGGGTCTTCCAGCACTTTCTTCACGCCGACGACCGCGGCCATGTGATAGATGCGGTCGGCCCAGGCGACCGCTTCGTCGAGCCCATTCCAATGCAGGATGTCTGCCTCGGCAAAGCGGAAAGCAGGGTTGCCGCGGAAGGGGTCGATGTTTGCAATGGAACCGGTGCTCAGGTTGTCCACCACATAAACCTGATCGCCGTTCGCCAGATGGCGCTCTGTCAGATGCGACCCGATGAAGCCAGCGCCGCCCGTGATCAAAACATGCATATCGTGTGTTCACTCCGAATTTTCGCCGGTCCCTGCTGAACGTTGAACAGGCCGGCTGCGGGGTCGAAATTCAAGTGCCAATAAAAACAACGGCTTGTTTTGTTATATCCGGGGCCGGAATCGCCGTGGTGCCCCTCGTCAGGGAAGCAGCAAGGACCATACCAGTTCGGGGGTATCATTGAGCCATCCGCCAAGGCGCCTTTTGAGTGCATGCCAGCCCCAGGTTTGGGGATATCAAGGTCGCCGGGCACTTTATTGGGGCGTCAGGCAGGTGTGTCATCTGGCCATCACCAATTTTTCCTATGCTTAATCAAGGTCGGACTGTTTTTTTTCGGCTGTGGCACAGCCGTTGCTTGATGACGATCAGGCGACATCATTGTCGCAGCCAGTTGGCCGCGACACTATACGGTAGGGAGAACACTGCATGACATCGTCTGTATTCGCGAAAGATGAGCAGGGAAAGCTGACGGGGCCGTTGCATCGTCCGGTATGCGGTCAGTTGACTGCGCATCAGGCTGCCATGGCGACGGTGCACATGCGCGACATGTTCGCGGCCGATCCCGCGCGCTTCGAGCGGTTTTCGCTGCAGGTGGGAGAACTGTTGCTGGATTATTCGAAGAACCGCATCACCGACGAGACCATGGGCCTGCTGGTGCGGCTGGCCGAAGAGTCGGACGTGACCGGCTGGCGCGAGCGCATGTTCAGCGGCGACAAGATCAACAACACCGAAAACCGCGCTGTGCTCCATGTGGCCCTGCGCAACCGCAGCAACCGTCCGGTGCGGGTCGACGGCGAGGATGTCATGCCGAAGGTGAATGCGGTGATCGAACGCATGGGGGTGTTCGCCGAGCAGGTACGGAGCGGCGAGTGGCGCGGCTACACCGGCGAGCGCATCACCGACATCGTCAATATAGGCATCGGCGGCTCCGACCTCGGCCCGCAGATGGTCTACCAGGCGTTGAAGCCGTACCGCCATCCGCGCCTGAAGGTGCATTTCATTTCCAACATCGACGGTGCGCATGTGAAGGAAGCGCTCGAGGCGCTGAATCCGGAAACGACACTGTTCATCGTCTCGTCCAAGACCTTCACCACGCAGGAGACGATGACCAACGCGCACTATGCGCGGGCCTGGTTCCTGGTGCAGTCGCAGGCGGAGAAGCACATTGCCCGGCATTTCGTGGCGGTATCGACCAATCGCGATGCGGTCGCCGCATTCGGCATCGATCCTGCCAACATGTTCGAATTCTGGGACTGGGTGGGCGGTCGTTATTCGTTGTGGTCGGCCATCGGGCTGTCGATCGTGCTCGCAGTGGGAGGCGAGCGTTTCGTCGAGCTGCTGGAAGGCGCGCACGAGATGGACGAGCATTTCCGCCATGCGCCGCTGGCCGCCAACATGCCGGTGATCCTGGCGCTGCTGGGCGTGTGGTACAACAATTTCTTCGGCGCCGAGTCGCACGCGATCCTGCCGTACGATCACTATTTGCGCAGTCTGCCGGCCTACCTGGAGCAGGCCGACATGGAGTCGAACGGCAAGTCGGTCGACCGCGACGGCAACATCGTCGACTATCCCACCGGCGCGATCGTCTGGGGCGCCACCGGCATCAACGGCCAGCATGCGTTCTACCAGCTGCTGCACCAGGGCACCAAGATCATCCCCGCCGACTTCATCGTCTCGGTCGAGTCGCACACCGAACTGCAGGAGCATCACGACATCCTGATCGCCAATTTCATGGCGCAGACCGAGGCGTTGATGCGCGGCCGCACGCGCGAGGAAACGCAGCGAGAAATGGGCTCGCGTGAAGGGGGCGCAGCGCAGGCCGGCCAGTTCGTTTCGCACAAGGTCTTCGACGGCAACCACCCCAGCAATGCGATCCTGCTGCATAAACTGACGCCGCACACGCTCGGTATGCTGATCGCGCTGTACGAACACAAGATCTTCGTGGAGGGCGTGATCTGGAATCTCAATTCCTACGACCAGTGGGGAGTGGAACTCGGCAAGCAGCTTGCCAGTCGCATCCTGCCCGAACTGCATGCCGACGCGCCGGTGGCGGGGCATGACGCTTCGACGAATGCGCTGATCAATTACTATCGCCGCATGAGTCACCCACGCACTGGCCTATAGTTCGAGAATGGAGTTGATAGCAGGCGATATTGGCGGAACCAAGAGCTGGCTGGCCTGGGCGACCGGCGAAGCTGACGGTGCGATACGCCTGCGTTTCGAGCAGGTGTATGCCAGCGCGGATTTTGCGTCCGCCGAGGCGCTGCTGCGGCAGTTCATCGCCGATGCGCAGGCGGCCGTCCTGCCCGATGTGCTGGTTCTGGCGCTGCCGGGCCCGCTGCATGCGCGGCGTGTGCGCCTGACCAATCTCGACTGGACGGTCGATGCCGGCGCGCTGCAGGCTGCGCTGGGAATCGCCGAGGTGCATTTCATCAACGATTTTCAGGCTGCGGCGGATGGGGTGGCGACGCTGACGGCGGCCGATCTGGTCGCCCTCAATCCGCAGCCTGCCGAGCCCGGCGGGGTGCGCGCCATCACCGGGGCCGGGACTGGACTGGGACTCGCCTTCATGCTGGCCGACGGCAACGGCCACTATCGGAGTTTTGCCACCGAGGGCGGACATGTCGACTTTGCGCCGGCCAACGCCGTGCAGGCACGCTTGCTGGAACGTTTGCGCGGAGAATACGGTCATGTGTCCTGGGAACGCGTGGTGTCGGGTTCGGCCATGAACGATCTGTATCGCTTTTGCTGCGTCGAACACGGCCAGCCGCTCCCGGACGCGCCGGCAGACGGTGCCGCGCTCGCCGTGCGTGCCGGGTCGGGAGACATCGCCGCCGAGGCTGCGCTGGATCTTTTTGTCGAACTGTACGGCGCGTGGATAGGCAATGTGGCGCTGCTGTACCGGCCGCATGGCGGCCTGTACATCTCAGGCGGCGTAAGCGTGCATGTGCAGGAGCGGTTGCGGCACGCCCGCTTCATGGCAGCAGTCGCCGCCAAGGGGCGCATGCGCAGCGTGGTCGAACACACGCCGATATTTCTGGTGACCAGCAGCAGGCTGGGCGTGGCAGGTGCGCTTGCACGGGGACAGGTTCTGTCCCGTGGATCGGGTACCGTCTCCGCCCTTCAATCAATAACGAGGCAGACGAGGAGCAGCGTATGACCCTTACGAAGACCGAGCAGGAGCGTCTTTACCGCTATTACACCGAACCGAAGATGGTGACCGATCTCACCCGCAGGACGCTGGCGCTCGTGCTCGCGGGCGGCGAAGGCTCGCGGCTGAAGGACCTGACGGCCTGGCGCGCCAAACCGGCCGTCCCGATCGGGGGCAAATACCGGATCATCGATTTCCCGCTGTCAAACTGCGTCAATTCCGGGATCCTGCGCATCGGCGTCCTCACGCAATACAAATCGCATTCGCTGATCCGGCACCTGCAGCGCGCCTGGGGCTTCATGCGTGCCGAGATCGGAGAATTCGTAGAGATCCTGCCCGCGCAGCAGCGTACCCACAAGAAGGAGTGGTACCAGGGAACCGCCGACGCGCTGTTCCAGAACATCGACATCATGCAGCGTCACCACCCCGAATACGTACTGGTCCTGGGCGGCGATCATGTCTACACCATGGACTACTCGGAAATGCTGCTGTATCACGTGCAGACCGGCGCGGATTTCACGGTCGGCAGCATCGAGGTGCCGGCCGCCGAAGCGAGCGGATTCGGCGTGATGTCGGTCGACGAGGATATGCGCATCACGCGCTTCACCGAAAAGCCCGCCAATCCCGACTGCATTCCCGGCAAGCCCGGCACTACGCTGGTATCGATGGGCATCTACATATTTTCCAAGGATTTCCTCTACAAGACGCTGATCGAGGATGCGAGCAATGCCAGTTCCAGCCACGATTTCGGCAGGGACATCATCCCTGCCAATATCGGCGAGTCCCGCGCGATGGCCTTCCCTTTCCGCGACAAGACCGGCGTGCCAGCCTACTGGCGCGATGTGGGGACGCTGTTTTCCTACTGGCAGACCAACATGGAGCTGTGCTCGGTCGAGCCCGAACTCAACCTGTACAACCGGGACTGGCCGATCTGGACCTATCAGCCGCAATACCCGCCAGCGAAGTTCATTTTCGACGACGAGGGACGGCGCGGCGAGGCGATCGACTCGCTGATCGCAGGCGGCTGCATCCTGTCGGGCGCGCGGGTCAAGCGCTCGGTGCTGTTCTTTGCCACCACGGTTGAAAGCTACAGCCTCATCAAGGACAGCGTGATCCTGCCCAAGGTCAGCATCGGGAGAAACTGCCGCATCACGCGCGCCATCATCGACAAGGGGACGGTCATCCCCGACGGCATGGTCATCGGGGAAGACCTGGTGGAAGACGCCAAGCGTTTCCACGTCACGCCCGAAGGCATCGTGCTGGTGACCTCGGCAATGCTCGGCCAGAACCTGTACGCGAGGCTGCAGAATGACTATGACGGCTAAATCGCTCAACGTGGTGCTGTGCTGGCACATGCACCAGCCGTATTACCGCGAAGGCATCAAGGGCGCCTACCACCTGCCGTGGGTATACCTGCACGGCATCAAGGATTACAGCGACATGGCGGCGCATCTGGAACGGCATCCGGCGATGCGCGCGGTGGTCAACTTTGCGCCGGTGCTGCTGGAGCAGCTGGATGATTATGCGCAGCAGCTCGACGTGCTGCTGAAGCATGGCAAGCCGACCCAGGACCATATGCTGAACCTGCTGTCCGGCGTCGAGCGCATCCCGTCGGATCCCGCCAGCCGCCTGCGCATCGTGCGGGATTGCCAGCGTTGCAACGCCGAGCGCATGGTCCAACCGTATCCGGCTTTCCATCGCCTGCTGAATATGGTCGGCCTCACCAGCGATACGGCCGTGGACGGCACCGGCCTGCCCTGGCTGATGGGCTACCTGTCCGAGCAGTATTTTCTCGACCTGATGACCTGGTACCACCTTGTCTGGCTGGGCCATTCATTCAGGCAACTGCCGCTGGTGAAGCGCCTGACCGCCCAGGAAAAGAATTTCTCCGCTGCCGATCGCCATGAGCTGCTGCATCTGATGCAGCACTGCATGGCCGGGCTGATCCCGCGCTACCGGACGCTCGCCCAGCGCGGCCAGATCGAACTCTCGATGACGCCCTACGGCCACCCCATCGTGCCTCTGCTGAACGACTTTTCCAACCTGCGCGATGCCATGCCCGACGCGCCCGTGCCCGATGCACCCGGCTATCCGGGCGGTGCGGAGCGCGCGCGCTGGCATTTGCAGCACGGGGTCGAGGTGTTCGAGCGCTATTTCGGCATGAAGCCGGCCGGCGTATGGCTGTCGGAAGGCGGTGTCAGCGAGGATGCGCTGGCCCAGCTCGACGAAATGGAGTTTGCGTGGACGGCCTCGGGCGAGGGCGTGTGGCGCAACAGTTGTTCCAAGTCGGGTTGTCCGCAGGATCAGACGCAGACCAAGCGTGCGCTGTTCTCGCCGGCTCAAGTCGATGGCTTCAAGACGCGGGTGTTCTTCCGCGACGACGGCCTGTCGGACCTGATCGGTTTCAAGTACAGCACCTGGCATGCCGACGACGCCGTGGGCGACTTCGTCCGCCATCTGGAAAACATTGCCACATTCTTCGGCAAGGACGCGAACAAGCATGTGGTATCGGTCATCCTCGACGGCGAGAACGCCTGGGAGTATTACCCCGACAACGGCCATCATTTTCTCGACGCGCTGTATGCGGCGCTGTCCAGCCACGCCACGCTCAAGGTCGGCACCTTTGCCGAGCAGGTCGCGCACACGCCGTCCAGGCCGATGAAGCGGCTGGCGGCCGGCAGCTGGGTCTACGGCAGTTTCTCGACCTGGATCGGCTCATCCGACAAGAACCGCGGCTGGGATTACCTGGTCGCCGCCAAGCAGGCTTTCGACAGCGTGGTGGCCACCGGGAAACTGAATGCCGACCAGCTGGCGATGGCCACCCGCCAGCTTGCCGTGTGCGAAGGCTCGGACTGGTTCTGGTGGTTCGGCGATTACAACCCTGCAAGCAGCGTCAGCGACTTCGAGCAGCTGTACCGGACCCAACTGCGCGAACTCTACCGCCTGCTGGGCGTCGCGCCGCCGGCACTGCTCGATGTGCCGCTGTCGAGCGGCGGCGGCTGGGCGGAAAACGCCGGCACCATGCGCAGGAATGCCGGATGAATCTCGACACGCGCCGCGCCGGCCTGCTGCTGCATCCGACTTCGTTGCCTTCAGGGACGCTGGCCGACGCCGAGCGCTGGCTGGATTTCCTGCAGGCGGCGGGGTTTTGCATGTGGCAAATGCTGCCGCTCGGCCAGCCCCTGGTCGGGCTCTCGCCTTACCAGTGCGCTTCCGCCTTTGCGGTCAACCCCGCACTGTTTCCGCTTGGGGACGGGAACGCGCCGCGTGCCGACCTGCGCCGCCTGGCCGGCTGGTGTACCAGGCAGCGCCACTGGCTCGACGACTACGCGCGTTTCATGGTCATCAAGCATGAGCAGGGCGGCACTTCCTGGACCGACTGGCCGCAGCCGCTGCGCGACCGTGATCCGCAGACGCTGGCCGCGTTCGATGCCAGCCACGCCGAGGTGCTGAAAGCGGTGAAGGTGGAACAGTACCGGGCGGCCATGCACTGGCAGCATATCCGCGCGGCGGCCGCCGAACGCGGGATCCAGCTGTTCGGCGACATGCCGATCTTCGTCGCCCACGACAGCGCCGACGTATGGGCCCGGCGCGACCTGTTCCTGCTGGACGATACGGGGCATCCCACGATGGTGGCGGGGGTGCCGCCGGATTATTTTTCCGAGACCGGGCAGCGCTGGGGCAACCCGCATTACAACTGGGACGTGATGGAGGCCGACGGTTTCGCCTGGTGGCGTGCCCGGCTGCGTGCCCATTTCGAATGGTTCGACCTGGTTCGCATCGACCACTTCCGCGGGCTGGCGGCCGCCTGGATGATTCCTGCCGGCGAGCCTACCGCCATCCACGGCGAGTGGCGCGCGACGCCCGGTGCGTCGCTGTTGCAGGCAATCGGCGCCGAAATGCGGGACCTGCCGCTGGTGGCCGAGGACCTCGGCATCATCACGCCGGATGTGACCGCGCTGCGGCACCAGTTCGGCCTGCCGGGCATGGGCGTGCTGCAGTTTGCGTTCGATGCCCATGCCGACAACCCGCACAAGCCTGAAAACGTGCAGCCCGATACGGTGTATTACACCGGCACGCACGACAACGACACCACGCTCGGCTGGTGGTGCACGCTGCCCGACCCGGTGCGCTCCGATGTCATGCAGCGGCTGGGCGTTTCGGATCCTGACGCGGTGCTGGATGCGATGATCGCCACCGTGCTGGAAAGCCGTGCCGCCCTGGCGATGCTGCCGCTGCAGGACGTGCTGCACCTCGGCAGCGAAGCGCGCATGAATACGCCCGGCACGGACAGCGGCAACTGGACCTGGCGGTTTGAATGGGATGCACTGGGACCCGACCTGGCTCCCCGTTTGCTGCAACAATTAAAGAAAGCCCGTCGATGCGAGATACCCCCCCAACCATGAACGCCGCACCGGTGAATTCACCACGGCATGCCCCGGCCGGCGCCGGCCTGCCGGCGATCAGCGATCCGGTCATGCGGGTACAGGCCGGCACGCACCATGATCCGTTCGAAGTGCTTGGACCGCATGTACAGTCCGACGGCAGCACCCTGGTCCGCGCATTCCTGCCTGCCGCCGAAGCGGTCGAGGTGGCCGGCGGCCCCATGACGCGGGTGGCGGGAACAGACTTCTTCGAGCGGTTGCTGCCCCCGGGCATCGCAGTCGATCCGCATCCGGTCCTGCACTGGCAGGACAAGGGGACGGGCAACTGGCATGACACCACCTGTCCCTACAGCTTCGGGCCGCAGCTGGGCGAAATGGACCTGTACCTGATTGGCGAGGGGCGCCATTTCGAGGCCTGGAAAGTGCTCGGCGCACGCGTGAAAACCATCGACGGGGTCGACGGCAGCCTGTTCGCCGTATGGGCGCCGGCGGTGCAACGCGTCAGTATCGTCGGCGATTTCAACGGCTGGGATGGCCGCCGCCATCCGATGCGCTGCCGAGGCACGTCCGGCATATGGGAGTTGTTCGTGCCCGGGCTCGGCGCCGGGCAGGCCTACAAATACGAGATCCTCGGCCGCCACGGCCAGCTGGTGAGGAAGACCGACCCCTACGCGCGGCAAATGTTCATGCGTCCCGAGACCACCAGCTGCGTGCCCGATGACACGCCCTATGCCTGGCAGGACGGCGACTGGATCGAGACCCGCACCGGTTTCGACTGGCAGCACCGGCCGGTCAGCATCTACGAGCTTCACCCCGGCTCCTGGCGGCGACATGCGGACGGCAGTTTCTACAGCTGGGGCGAACTGGTGGCCGAACTGATTCCCTACGTGCTGGACCTCGGCTATACCCACATCGAACTGATGCCGGTGGCCGAGCATCCGCTCGACGCCTCGTGGGGCTACCAGGTGTCCGGCTATTACGCGCCGACCGCGCGCTACGGCTCGGCGGACGACTTCCGTTCCTTCGTCGACGCCTGCCACCAGGCCGGTATCGGCGTGCTGCTCGACTGGGTGCCGGCGCATTTCCCGAAGGACGATTTCGCGCTGGCGCGCTTCACCGGCGAGCCGGTCTACGAGCATGCCGACCCGCGCCGGGGCGAGCACCAGGAGTGGGGCACGCTGGTGTTCGATTTCGGCCGCAACGAGGTGCGCAATTTCCTGGTGGCCAATGCGCTGTACTGGCTGGACGAGTTCCACATCGATGGTCTGCGCGTCGATGCCGTGGCGTCGATGCTGTATCTGGACTATTCGCGGCAGCCGGGCGAATGGCTGCCGAACCAGTACGGCGGGCGCGAGAACATCGAGGCGGTCCAGTTCCTGCGCGAAATGAATACCGAAGTCCACGGCCGTTTTCCCGGCGTGCTGACCATCGCTGAAGAGTCGACCGCCTGGCCGGCGGTATCGCGCCCCGTCGAACTCGGCGGACTGGGGTTCTCGATGAAGTGGAACATGGGCTGGATGAACGACAGCCTCGACTACATCGAGAAAGAGCCGGTCCACCGCAAGTACCAGCACAACCAGCTGACCTTCAGCCAGGTCTACGCATGGACGGAAAACTTCGTTCTGCCGCTGTCGCACGACGAAGTGGTGCACATGAAGAAAAGCCTGCTCGACAAGATGCCGGGCGACACCTGGCAGCGCTTCGCCAACCTGCGGCTGTTCTATGCCTGGCACTACGCGCATCCCGGCAAGAAGCTGCTGTTCATGGGCGGAGAATTCGGGCAGTGGAACGAATGGAAGGAAGCCGGCCAGCTCGACTGGACGCTGCTCACGTTTCCGGCGCACGACAGCATCCGCACGCTGCTGCGCGACCTCAACCGGCTTTATCGCGACGAGCCGGCGCTGCACGAATTCGATTTCGATCCGCGCGGGTTCCGCTGGATCGACTGCCACGATGCCGACCAGTCGGTGCTGAGCTTCGTGCGGCAGGGGCAGGATCCGTCGGCGCACATGGTGGTGCTGCTGAATTTCACCCCGGTGCCGCGCAAGGGCTACCGCATCGGCATGCCCTCGGGCTCGGCGTGGTGCGAAGTGCTGAATACCGATTCGATGTACTACGGTGGCAGCAACCTCGGCAACGGCCAGCCGCTGTATCCGCAGAACCTGCCCTGGATGGGCTTCGAATATTCCGTCGAAGTGACGTTGCCGCCGCTGGGAGCGGTCTTTCTCAAGCCTTGCAGTTGATTCGATCAGATAAAAACAGGGACAAACACCAATAATGAAACGCGGAGCAATGAAAATCCTGTTCGTCGCCAGCGAAGCCTACCCACTGGTGAAAACCGGCGGGCTGGGCGATGTGGTCTACAGCCTGCCGCACGCCCTGAAGGCGCGCGGCGCCGATGTCCGCCTGGTATTGCCGGGCTACCGCGCGCTGCTGCGCCAGCTCGACCAGGTGCGCATCCTCGGCTGGCTGGACGTGCGCGGCGCCGAGGGCATCGTCAGCGCGCGCGTCCTGGAAACGCGGCATCCCGATTTTTCCTTTCCACTCTGGGTGATCGACTGCCCGCCCTTGTTCGATCGTCCGGGCAATCCCTATGTCAATGCGGGTGGCCAGGACTGGCCGGACAACGCCGAGCGTTTCGCGGTGTTCGCGCGGGTGGCCGCGCTGCTGGCGCAGGATGCACTGGATATCGGCTGGCAGCCGCAGGTGGTACATACGCACGACTGGCAAACCGGGCTGGTGTCGGCGTTTCTGGCCGACCTGCCGGCGCGTCCGAAGACCGTTTTCACCATTCACAACCTTGCCTACGGCGGACATTTTGCGCACACCGATTTCGTTCGCCTGCAGTTTCCGGGTCACTGGTGGTCGCCCGAGGGGGTGGAGTTCCACGGCGGCTTTTCCATGCTGAAGGCAGGCATCGTCTATGCCGATGCCGTCACCACGGTGAGCCCCACCTATGCCGCAGAAATCTGCACGCCGGCATTCGGCTGCGGGCTCGATGGCCTGCTGTCGTCCAGGCAGCACAAACTGCACGGCATTCTCAACGGAATCGATACCCGGATCTGGAATCCGTCCACCGACCCGCACCTGCCCGCGCATTATTCGATGAGCCGCATCCTGCCCGGCAAGCGGCGCAACAAGCAGGCGCTGCTCGAGCGTTTCCTGCCGCACGCCGACGATAGCGCGATGCAGGCACCGCTGCTGGGGCTGGTGGGACGGCTGGTGGAGCAGAAGGGCATCGACTGGGTGCTGGCGGCCATCCCCGTGCTGCTGTCCGAGACCGACGCCCGCTTCGTGCTGCTCGGCAGCGGCCAGGCCGTGTACGAACAGAAGCTTGCGCGACTGGCCAGGCAGCACCCCGAGCGCGTGTTCGTCGAGATCGGCTACGACGAGGCCCTGGCGCATCACATCGAGGCCGGCGCGGACCTGTTCTTGATGCCGTCCCGCTTCGAGCCGTGCGGACTCAACCAGATGTACAGCCTGCGCTATGGCACGCCGCCCATCGTCTTCAAGACCGGCGGCCTTGCCGATACCGTGGTCGATGCCGATGCGGACAGCCTGGCGGCAGGCAGTGCCACCGGCTTCGTGTTCGACACGCCGGAGGTGGCGGCTTTCCTGCAGGCCATCCGCCGCGCGCTCGACCTGTATCGCCAGCCCACGCAATGGCGGCGACTGCAACAGACCGGCATGCGCCAGTCGTTCGACTGGTCGGACAGCGCCGGCCATTACCTCGCACTCTATTCCATATGACTTCAGCGGGAGCCCCCATGTCAGACGATAAAACTACCGCCCCGAGCCGCGTCGCGCTCAAGCAACTGCCCGATGGCGGCGCAGCCCTGACCGAGGATTTCCAGCGTTACCAGTTTTATCACCTGGGGCGTTTCCACGGCTGCCCCGCGGTCTACACCTATCAGGCGTTGGCGTGGACTCTGCGCGACCGCCTCATGACGGACTGGATGAACACCTATGCCGTGCGCGACCAGCCCGGCAAACGCCGCGCGTATTACCTTTCGCTGGAATTCCTGATCGGTCGCGCGCTGTCCAACCATGTGCTCAATCTCGGGCTGGACGCGGCCTCGCGCGAGGCGCTGCAGAGCTTCGGCCAGACCCTGGAAGCGGTGGCCGAGGAGGAGACCGATGCCGGGCTCGGCAATGGCGGCCTGGGCCGGCTGGCGGCCTGTTTCATGGACAGCTGCGCCACGCTGGATCTGCCGGTGATGGGGTACGGCATTCATTACGAATACGGCATGTTCCGCCAGCACATCGAAAACGGCTACCAGGTCGAGGAGCCCGACCACTGGCTGCGAGACGGCAATCCGTGGGAAGTCGAGCGCTCCGAATTCACCTGCCGCGTGCCGTTCGGCGGCCATACCGAGCATTTCCACGACAAGGCTGGGATTCCGCGCACACGCTGGGCGGATACCAGCGACGTCCTGGCGATCCCGTATGACATGCCGATCTCGGGTTACCGCAATCATGCGGTGAACACGCTGCGCCTGTGGAAGTCGGCTGCCACGGATGTGTTCGATCTCAGTGAATTCAATGCCGGCAGCTACTCCGAAGCGGTGCAGGCAAAGAATCACGCCGAGCACATCTCGATGGTGCTGTATCCCAACGACAGCAGCGAGAACGGCAAGGAACTACGCCTGCGCCAGCAGTATTTCCTGGCGTCGGCCAGCCTGCAGGATGCGTTGCGCCAGTGGCGCGCGGCCGGCAACAGCGACCTGATGAAATTTGCCGAGCACAACGTCTTCCAGATGAACGACACGCATCCCACCATCGCGGTGGCCGAACTGATGCGTCTGCTGCTTGACGACGAGCGGCTGCAGTGGGACGAGGCCTGGACGATCACCTCGCGGTGCATGGCCTATACCAACCACACGCTGCTGCCCGAGGCGCTGGAACGCTGGCCGGTGGCGCTGTTCGAGCGCCTGCTGCCGCGTCCGCTGGAAATCATCTACGAAATCAATGCCCGCTTCCTGCGCCAGGTGGCGATCAAATGGCCGGGTGACATCGATCGCCAGCGCCGCATGTCGATCATCGAGGAAGAACCCGTGCGCCAGATACGCATGGCATGGCTGGCCATCGTCGGCAGCTTCTCGGTCAACGGCGTGGCGGCGCTGCATTCACGCCTGCTGAAGGAGGGACTGTTCCGCGATTTCGTCGAACTCTGGCCGAACAAGTTCAACAACAAGACCAACGGCGTCACGCCACGCCGCTGGGTGGCGCACGCCAATCCGGGCATGACGGCGCTGATCAGTTCGAAAATCGGCGAGGACTGGATCGCCGACCTGTCGCAGCTGGAAAGGCTGAAGCCGCTGGCGGACGTGAAGAACACGGCATTCCACGCCGAATGGCGGGTGGCAAAACGCGCCAACAAGGAACGCCTTGCAGCGCTGGTCGAAGCCGAATGCGGGGTGACGTTCGACCCGTCCGCGCTGTTCGACGTGCAGGTCAAGCGCATCCACGAGTACAAGCGGCAGCTGCTCAACGTGCTGCATGTGATTCATCTCTACAGCCGCATCAAGCATGGGAACCTGGAGGGCTGGGTCGACCGCTGCGTGCTGATCGGCGGCAAGGCCGCACCGGGCTACGCGATGGCCAAGCGCATCATCAAGCTGGTCAACAGCGTGGCCAGCGTGGTCAACAACGACCCCGACGTCAACGGCCGGCTCAAGGTGGCCTTCCTGCCCAACTACCGGGTGAGCAGCATGGAAATCATCGCCCCGGCCACCGACCTGTCGGAGCAGATTTCCACCGCCGGCAAGGAAGCCTCCGGCACCGGCAACATGAAATTCATGATGAACGGCGCCGCCACCATCGGCACCTACGACGGCGCCAATATCGAGATCCTCGAGGCCGTGGGCGAGGACAACTTCTTCCTGTTCGGCCTGCGTGCCGACGAAGTCGAGGCGCTGCGCGGCCGCTACCAGCCGCTGGCTTACATGGAAAGCGACCCGGCCTTGCGCCAGGCGATCGACCTGCTCATCTCCGGCCATTTCAATCCCTGCGAGCCAGGCATCTTCGACATGATCATCGGGGCCATGATGAGCCCGAACGACCCCTGGATGGTGCTGGCGGATTTCCGGGAATACGTCGATGCGCAGGAGCGGGTGGCGCAGGCCTGGCAGGACGAATCGCACTGGACGCGCATGAGCATCCTCAACACGGCGTCGAGCGGCTTTTTTTCGACCGACCGCACCATGCAGGAGTACAACGCGGATATCTGGAAGCTGACGTAGTACGGGCAGACGCGCAACGGGCAGGGCTGCACGGTCGGGATGGTTGACGTGTGCTGAGTGTGGCGTCTATCGGCCCTTTGCGGTCGGTCAGCCTGGCTGCGTCGAAGGGCTGAATATCGGCCGATTCCGTTGAAAAACTCCTGCCAGGTCTTGGCTGTAGAGACTTCCTGAAAAGTCGGCCCCTCAGAATTGCCTGCATTCAACGATCGTCAATGGGTTGATGGTTTGAATACCCCCAAAACTCTGATGCAAACCAGCTCCAAAGAGTTTTTCAACAGAATCGGCCAGGAACTGCAAGTCAGCCATGCCTTAGCGAAGGTCCGGTCGTCTGCTAACAAGGGACTTTCATCATCCCCTCGCCATTGTGATGCAGCAGAGAGGTTGGAAGCGCGATCACAGAGCCAATTTGCCGGCTGGCCTTCCTGGAAAAATGGCGTTTAATGCGTTTTCCGAGAAACCGAAGCTGACACGCATGGATTCCCCCAGCAGCGTGCGCCAGTCCAGCAGGACCGGCAAATCGCGCTTCTCGTTGAGTGCCGTTTCAGCCAGTCCGTCAAAGCCGCCGATCAGCCGACCCCCACCGATATCGCCACCCATGAGTATGGCCAGCCCGCCATGCCCATGATCGGTTCCATGCGTCCCGTTTTCCTTCACGGTGCGCCCAAACTCACTCATGACCACGATCCGCGTGCGTTTCCACTCTTGCGGGCCAAGCGCGTCCTTCAACGCGATCAAGCCCTCTGACAGGCTTTGCAGCCCACGGCTCAAGATTCCATCCTCGCCCGCATGTGTATCGACCCCGCCAAGTTCCATGAATACGAGGCCGTGGCGCGGATTGTCCCGCAAAATGAGCCCCATCTGGCCGGCTACCTTGGGAAACCCGTTCGGGCCTGACGCGCCGCGAGAGGCCTGAGGTTCCATCCCCTGCATCGACTCGATTTCGGTTTCTGTGGAAATGGCCTGCTCAAGGGCAGACCCCATGGCCGTATTGCGATTTGCCTGAAGCATTGCCTCACGCAGGCGGCCTGCCGGGATTTTCAGGCCGCTGCCTGTCAGCGGCGCTATTTCGGGGGGTGTCGTGGCGCCCTGCAATGCCAGGGGGATCTCCGGGGTGAAACTGATCGCCCCTCTTCTACCTGCCAGTTGATCGGAAGCCCGTGCCATGAACCCGGATGCCCCGTGAATGTTACCGTTGCCCAGCTCGAACAGGTCCTGGGCCTGAAAGTGGCTGCGGCTCCGGTCAGCCGTGCCGGCACAGGGCGCGAAAGCCAATTCATTGCTGGCGAAGAGGCCGGCGAGCCCTTCGCAGGACGGGTGGGCCGCAAACCCCGTCTGGCCGAGTCGAATTCCATTTGACGGGATATTTGACGCGAGCGTGGGCCTCAGGTCCATCAAGCGGGGATCATCAACCGGGGCAAAGGCGAAGAGGCCGTCCAGGCCGCCCCGCAGGAACATGAGCACGAGACGGCCGCTTTCGGTTCCGAGTGGCGTATTCAAAGCGAACGCTGTGCGCAATTGCAGACCGAGCGCTGCGCCGCCCGCGCCAAGAATGCCTTTCAGAAAAATCCGCCTGTCCATCATGGTGTACTCCTTATCTGCGCATGAATTCCGGGCTGGCCAGCAGCAGGCCAATACGTTCCGCGTCGGTGAGTCCCTGCTGGGCCGAACTGGTTGAGGTGGACAAAGTCCCAGTCATTTTGGCCACTGTTACCAGATCGGGCTGACACATGGTTCCCCGCATCCACTTTGGCTTTGGTTCGCCCATCATGGCGTGCAGCCGTGTCTGTTGCGTGTCGGTCTCAGGCCCGTTTGCAAACGGAATCCGGTTTGCCGCAATCCCCATGGCCAAACGCGTGCGCTTGGCCATGGCTGCGGGAGAGAGCCAGTCAGACTCGCGCATCGGATAGCCATCCGGGGTGGTATGCATGAACGGCGCTTCCCCCATGTCCTGGGCCGCGGCCATCAGCAGGAATCCGTTTCCGACTGGCGTATCCCCACACGTTGCCCGGGCAGCGGACACGAGATAGTCCAGGGGCTCCTTGAATTTGGCCGGTGCGGCCAACGAATCGGCAAAGGCGCGGGATTCGATCAACGGCATCAGCGTGGCGGAAATCCGCCCGCCCGTCCGGAGGTAACCGGCGGCCATGGCATCGACGAGGGATTCCGGCGGGTCGTCGGACAAGAAACGGGTGGCGAGCTTGAGTGCGATCCGGTGAGCGGTTGCAGGAGAGGTCGCGAGGAGGTGCAGGGCCCGATCGATTTCGTCCATGCCGTGCCCGGCCGGGAAACGGACGCCGAGAAATGTCTTTTCTCCGAAATCGTGTCGTCTTGGATCGAACAGGAAAATCCCCATTCGGGTTGCGCCTGCCTGATCCAGGGCACGGTCATGCATACGGGGGCTGTACACACCCGCGCCGGTAATGATGCGCGCCAGTTCCTGCACATCCTTCTGGCTGTATCCCGCATTCACCCCCAGCGTGTGGAGTTCCAGCAACTCGCGAGCCAGGTTTTCATTGATGCCCAGTGTCTTGCCGCGGGTTGCCGCCCAGCGGGCAGCGGTGGAGGAGGGAGCCGTAGACTGGGCATTGTCCAGATAGATCTGCATGGCCGGGTGATAGAAGCTCGCCCGCAACAGCGATTCGAACGAATCATCCGCCATGGCCCGTTCAATGGTGCGGGCGTAGTCCCAAGAAAGTAACTTGTCAAAATTCTTGGGTGCGTAGATCGAGAAATGATTCAGCCAGAACGACAGCAATGCCTCATGGCCCTGGTTGTCGGAATTCGCAATGGCGAGAAGCCTGGCTTGAACGGTGGCGCCTGCGTACTGGCGCTCGATCTTTTGGAGTTGCATCTTCGCATCGGGGGCAAGCTGCTCGGACCTTTCCGTACCCCCGGGGCCGAGCCTTTCCCAAATAGCATCGACCGGTTCCGAAATCGGCAGCGTCCGGATCTCCTCCTGGATGGCCGGCGGCAGATTTGAGGCCGCCCGGATCGATCGCACAAGATACGCATGGGGGCTTTCGTTCATGGCCACACCCAGACTGGAAGGCGTGGCGCCATACCCGAACCGGTTCAACATGGCCCGGGCCATGGCATCGTCCATTTTCCGGTCAGGGTCAAGCGCCCGGGCAATGGAAGCGTTGCCGAGCAATCCCAGCCCCGACAAAACGACCACTATATAAGGTATCCAGTCGAGCAGCTTATTCATTGGCGACCTCCGTGGTCTATCCTTTTGGTTTTCCCGGGTTGCGGACTCCTTGCCATTTCTGACGCTGCCTGGCTGTTTGGCCATGAAACCGGCCAAGCGTCGCCAGGCAGGTTTTCGCGGGAAGTCCTTCACCCGTGCCCGGGTAAAGGTGGGGCCCGCTTATTTCCCGATCTGGTGGCTGACGGCGTTTTCCTGCTGGTTCAGGGCCTTCTGGTCGGCCCTGGTGATATGCCCGCCATTTTGGCTGGCCATGTCACGTTCCTCCTGACGGATCTGACGATCTTCCTTGTGCAGTTTCGCTGCCTGGGCATGGGTCAGGTCACCTTCCTTGACCTCATGGTGAATGCGTCGGTTCTGGTTTGCCAGACGATCGTTGACTTCGTCGCGGCGAGGATGCGTCTTGGCCCAGTGGGACTCTGCCAGTGCACTGGTGGATAGGCCTGCAACCACGCAATAGATCAAGGCTGCGGACAGTTTCTTTGAGACGGTGGATTTCATGTCTTGTTTCCTTCTTTAAGTTGAGGCGAACAGGAATTGCTCGCCTAACGGGATTCAAGCATCTCGACATATCTGAAAAATATCTGTGCGGTAATAAATTGTTTCAGTTTGTTTCAAATCTGTAACCGCTCAACTTATGGACCAAGGTCAGTAGTCCTCGAAACCCCGGAAACAAATCAGACGCTATGCCATAGAAAAAGGCCGGGTTTCCCCGGCCTTTTTCTTCGCCCCTGGCTTGCCTTATGCCGCCTGAACCGGGATCGCCTGGCGCGTGTCCATGATGCGGTTGTCCGCGTCCACATACACCAGCTCCGGCGCGTAGCGCGTCAGTTCCAGTTCGTTGTAGACCGCAAACGTGGCGATGATGACGAGGTCGCCCGGATTCGCCTTGTGCGCGGCGGCGCCGTTCACCGAAATGATGCCGGAACCACGCTCGGCGCGGATGGCATAGGTCGTGAAACGCTCGCCGTTGGTCACGTTGTAGATCTGGATTTGCTCGTATTCGTGGATGTTGGCCGCGTCCAGCAGGGTTTCGTCGATGGCGCACGAGCCTTCGTAATGCAGCTCGGAATGCGTGACGGTCGCCCGGTGAAGCTTGGACTTGAGCATCGTTCTTTGCATGACGGTGCCCTCAGGAATATAAGAAAGGACTCATATTATACAGCAGCGAGCCGCGAGCAGTGAGTGGTTGCAACCACTTACCGCTCACCGCTTACCGTTTACAGCTTCCCATTCAATATTGTCGATCAGCCGGGTTTTCCCCAGCCAGGCCGCACCCAGCACCACCAGACGGGCACTGTCGGGCGTGGGCGCCTGCAAGGTCGTGGCATCGCGCAGCGCGACATAATCGACGTGCCAGCCTGCCATTTTGAGGCGGCGGCCGGCGGTGGCGCACAGGGCTTCGTAGTCCCGATCGCCCGCCCGGACGGCCGTCACGATGGCGGCGAGTTCACGCTGCAGCTGGGCGGCCTGGATGCGCTCGGACGCGCCGAGATAGGCGTTGCGCGAACTCATCGCCAGTCCGTCCGGCTCGCGCTGGGTGTCGCCCGCCACGATTTCGATCGGCAGGTTGAACTGCCGCACCAGTTCCTGGACGACCCGCACCTGCTGGAAGTCCTTGCGGCCGAACACCGCCACGCGCGGCTGCACCAGGTTGAAGAGCTTCAGCACCACGGTGGCGACGCCGCTGAAATGGCCGGGGCGGAAGGCGCCGCACAGATCCTTTGTCAGGTCGGCGGATGGCTGCACGGTGAACGTCTGCGGCACCGGATACATCTCGGCGACATCCGGCGCGAACACGAGGTTGCAGCCGGCCGCGGCGAGCTTCTCGCAGTCGGCCGCGAGGGTGCGCGGATAGCGTTCGAAGTCTTCGCCCTCGCCGAACTGCAGGGGATTGACGAAGATGCTCGCGACCACCGGGCCGCCGTGCCGCTTCGCCAGGTCGACCAGCGACACATGCCCGGCGTGCAGGTTGCCCATGGTGGGGACGAGCACGGCATCGGCCTGTCCGGTGAGCGCTAGGCGCAATTCGGCGGCGGTATGCAGGACGTGCATCAGAACGCGTGTTCGGCGCCGGGGAAGCTGCCGTCCCGGACCGCGGCGACATAGGCGCGCACGGCGGCCTCGATGCCGTTGCTGCCTTCGAGGAAGTTCTTCGAGAACTTCGGCGCGCGCGGATACAGGCCGAGCATGTCGTACAGCACCAGCACCTGGCCGGCGCAGTCGGCGCCGGCGCCGATGCCGATGGTGGGGATGGCGAGCGCCCCGGTGACGGTCTTCGCCAGCGCGGCGGGCACCATTTCCAGCACGATCAGGCCGGCGCCGGCGGCTTCCAGCGCGCGGGCGTCGGCGATCAGTTGCGCTGCGGCGGCGTCTTCGCGGCCCTGCACCCTGTAGCCCCCGAGCTGGTTGACCGACTGCGGCAGCAGGCCCAGGTGCGCGCATACCGGGATGCCGCGCTGGGTCAGGAAGGCGACGGTGTCGACCATCACGGCGCCGCCTTCCAGCTTGACCATGTGCGCGCCCGCCGCCATCAACCGCGCCGCAGATGCATAGGCGCGTTCATGCGAGGGCTGGTAGCTGCCGAAGGGCAGGTCGGCGACGATAAAGGCGCGCCCGGTTCCGGCGACGACGCAGCGCGTGTGATAGGTCATTTCGGCGAGCTTCACCGGCAGGGTCGAGGTATGGCCCTGGATCACCATGCCGAGCGAATCGCCGACCAGCAGCACGTCGATGCCGGCCGCATCGAGCACGCGTGCGAAGCTGGCGTCGTAGCAGGTGAGCACGGCGATCTTCTCGCCGCGCTCGCGCATCGCCTTGAGGGTGGACAGGGTGACCGCCATGTCAGGCCGCCCGGCTGAAGAATTCGCGCGGACCGCGCATCTTGCTCATGCGTTCCAGCAGCAGATCGAAGTCGGCTTCGCTCTCGGCGAAGTTGAGGTTGCTGGTGTTGACGATGAGCAGCGGCGCGGCCTCGTAGCGATGGAAAAACTCGCTGTAGCTGTTGGCCAGGCGCTGCAGATAACCGGCATCCATGCCGCGCTCGAATTCCACGCCGCGGCGCCTGACGCGTTCCTGCAGTACCTCGGCGGGCGCCTGCAGGTAGATCACCAGGTCGGGCGTCGGCGCCTGCAGCGCGAGGTCGGCATACACCTTCTGGTAGAGCTCGAACTCGTCATCGTCGAGGTTGAGGCGCGCAAACAGCATGTCCTTGTCGATCAGGAAATCCGACACCGTTCCGGCGCGGAACAGGTCGCCCTGCGCCAGTTCGCGCAGCTGGCGCGAACGGTCGAACAGGAAATGCAGCTGCGTCGGCAGGGCGTAGCGTTTCGGTTCCTGGTAGAAGCGCGGCAGGAAGGGGTTGTCGTTGGCGTTTTCCAGCAGCGTGTCGGCATTCATGTGCTCGGCCAGCTTGTAGGTCAGGCTGGTCTTGCCTGCGCCGATCGGGCCTTCGACAACGACGTAACGGTAACGGGAGAGGCTCATGCGTTGACGGCAGCGGCGGGCGGGTTGGGGGGCATGCTCTCCCCGTAAAGGGGAGGCCGTGGTTGCAGGGTCGCTGAAGCGACAATCTCCACGCTCTGGCCGGCGCAGGCGGCAAGCCTGTTGGCTGCGCGTCCGTGGCCGGGGATCACGGCGTCGGGCGCGATTTCCAGCAGCGGCCGCAGCACGAAGCCGCGTTCGTGCATGCGCGGATGCGGCAGCGTCAGGCCGTCTTCGTGGAAGTGCGCGCTGCCGTACAGCAGCAGGTCGAGATCGAGCGTGCGCGGCGCGTTGCGGAAGCTGCGCTCGCGGCCGTGGCGGTGTTCGATGTCCAGCAGCGCGGCGAGCAGCGCGCGCGGCGCCAGCCCGGTTTCCACCTGCGCCACGGCGTTGATGAAGTCGGGCTGGTCGACATGGCCGACCGGCGCCGAGGCATACAGCGAGGAACGCGCCAGCAGCCGGGTGCCGGGCAGGCGGTCGAGCTCGGCCAGCGCGTACTCCACCTGCGCCGCCGGGTCGTTGAGGTTGGCGCCAAGGCCGATGGTGGCGATGATTTTCATGCGGGCTGCGTCTCGCCGGCGGCTTCGCCCGGCTTCTTGCGCTTGCGGCGGCGGCGCGGCTTGGGCGCATTGTCGGCCTGCAGCATGCCGGCGCGCTCGTCTTCGCCGGCGTCCTGGAAACGCGTCCACCATTCGCCGAGTTCGGCGTCGACTTCGCCGGATTCGGCGCGCAGCAGCAGGAAATCGTAGGCGGCGCGGAAGCGTGGATGCTCCAGCAGACGATACGGGCGTTGCCCGCCGCGCTGCTCGAAACGCGGCTGCAGCGCCCAGATCTCCTTCATCATGCCGTCGTAGCGGCGCGGAATGGCAAGCTGGCTGCGCTGCGCATCGAGCACCTCGTCCATCGCCGCGAACAGGGCGGGCTGCGGTTTCTCTCCAGCGGCTTCCAATGCGTTCCAGCGCTGCAGCACCTGCGGCCACAGCAGCGTGCCGAACAGGAAGGCGGGCGAGGCCGGCTTGTCCTGTGCGATGCGTGCGTCGGTGGTCTTCAGCGCAGCGGTGATGAAACGCTCGCCGGTGGTGTCGTCCAGAATCGTGTCCAGCAGCGGCAGCATGCCGTGATGCAGGCCCTCGGCGCGCAGCTGGTGGACGCCGCGCAGGGCGTGGCCGGACAGCAGCAGCTTCAGCGCCTCGTCGAAGATGCGTGCGCGCGGGATGTTGGCGAGCAGGGGCGCCAGCGCCGCCACCGGCTTGCGCGTGTCGGGATCGATATGGAAGTCGAGCTTGGCCGCAAAACGCGCGGCGCGCAGCATGCGCACGGGATCTTCGCGAAAGCGCGTGTCGGGGTCGCCGATCATGCGCAGCACGCGCTTCTTGCAGTCGGCCACGCCGCCGAAGTAGTCGTGCACTTCCTCGCGCGCCGGATCGTAATACAGCGCGTTGATGGTGAAGTCGCGGCGTGCGGCGTCGTCCGCCATGCTGCCGAACACGTTGTCGGACAGCAGGCGGCCGTGCTCGTCGGTCGGCCGTTCGTCGTCTTCCTCGGTTTCCTTCTGGCCGTTGGAGCGGAAGGTGGTGACCTCGATGGTTTCGCGCCCGCACATCACGTGCACGATCTGGAAACGTCGCCCGATGATGCGCGAGCGGCGGAACAATCGCCGTACTTCTTCCGGCGTGGCGTCGGTGGCGACGTCGAAATCCTTGGGCGTCTTGTCCAGCAGCAGGTCGCGCACCGCTCCACCGACGAGGTAGCCCTTGTATCCGGCCTGCGCCAGGGTTTCGCAGGTTTTCAGCGCGCAGTCGTCGAGCTGGTCACGGCGGATGCCGTGAGCGGACAGCGGCAGGATCTGCGCCCGGGAGCCGTCGGCGCGCGGTTTGCGGCCAAATACTTTGTTGATGATGCGACGAATCATGGGGTGCGCGAGGGCGGTGGAATGCTGACCAAATCGCGATTATACAGGCTGGATCGGCTCGCTCTTCTGCCACAGTGCCGCCGTGCCGGGGCCGTACAGCGCCTCCAGCGACGCCGGCGTGAGCAGGTCGGCCGGCGTGCCCAGCTGCCAGCGCCCGTCGCCGTACAGGAACAGCAGGCGGTCGCAGTGGCAGGCGGCCCAGTTGGGGTCGTGCAGGGTCAGCACCACGCTGCGCCCGGCATCGGTCTCCCCGCGCGCCCAGCCCAGCAGCCGCGCCTGGTGCGCGGGGTCGAGATGGGTCAGCGGTTCGTCCAGCAGGGCGATGCGCGGCTGCTGCGCGGCCAGCTGCGCCAGCGCCGCGCGCTGGCGCTCGCCGCCCGACAGCGTGTCGAGCGGGCGGTGCGCGAGGCCGTCCAGTTCCCAGGTCGCCAGGTGCGGCGACAAATCGAATGCGGCTCCCCCGAAGGGGTGCCGTCCGAGCGCAACGAAATCGGTCACGTTGCCGAAGAAGCCGCCTTCGTCGCCCTGCGGCAACAGGCCGATGTGCTGCGCGCGGGTGAGCGGCAACAGCGTATCGAGCGCCTGGCCGTCGAGCGCGACCCGGCCCTGTGCGGGCGTATCCAGTCCGGCCAGTACCGCCAGCAGGGTGGATTTTCCGGCACCGTTGGCGCCGAGGATGCCGAGCACCTCCCCGGGTTCGAGCGCGAGGTCGAGCGAAGCAACCAGTGTGCGGGTGCCCGCCTGGAGGGTGAGCTGGTGTGCGGTCAGACTGGGGGGGGCAGGGTCCATGAAGCGACGGCGATCGGTCATCGGGCCGAGCATAGCAGCACGGCATGCTGATTGAACGGAGAGGGGCGGGCGATCGGCAGCGGACTGCGAGGCGCCAGGCCTTGACGGCCGGCCAGGCAAGCGGACGATCGTTCCCGGTTCCCGACAGTCTGTGGGCTGTGAGGGACGGGAACGGTCAGTTTTGTATGGCCGGCTTGCGCGGCTGGGGCACGCTGCAGGTGCCGCGTGCCTGTTTTCAGATCAGCCGCGCGTGGGGCCGGTTGTGGGTATTACGCCTTGGGCGCCCAGGCGACACAATAGCCCTGGGGAGAAATCTCGGTGTCGCCGGGGAAGATCTTGCAGCCGCCGAGATCCTTTGCCGTTTTGCCCGGGACGAAATGCATGCAGGTTGCGCAATGCTTGTCGCCGTTTGGCTTGTTCTGGTATTTCATCGAGGTGCGCATGGCGGCGTTGGTGGCGGCCAGCGCATTTCCGGATGCGGCCATGATGGGAATCATGGCGATTGCGGCGCCGCCGATCTTCAGGAATTGTCGACGGGAAGGCTTAAGATCTTCTTTCATTTCAGATTTCCTTTGTCATACGGTTGATGAACTACCTCACGGCACTTCTAGGTTACTGACATGGCGGTCGGCCTTTGTGCAAGTCAGGCCGGTTCAAATATACATCACATTCAGGACGATTCCATCTTGTTTCTGGGCCAATAAAAATGAATAAAAATGACGGAACTTTCCTCCGGGATGAGTATCCGTAAAAATCGGTTCACATTTCAGAATCATCGGCTTAGGCGAAGGATTGCAGTCCACCCCAGCCATTAGACCGGCGATCTGAGGCCGCCCAAAGTCTTCTTTGGGCTCACGGTCGCCGCAGCAGCCACAGCATCAGCGGCACGCCCAGCATGGCCGTCAACACGCCTACCGGCAGTTCGCGCGGGGCGATCACGGTGCGCGCCAGCGCGTCGGCCAGCACCAGCAGGCTGCCGCCGGCCAGGGCGCAGGCAGGCAGCAGGACGCGGTGACCGGCAAAACCGGTTTTCCGCAACGCGTGCGGCACCATCAGGCCGATGAAACCGATGCTGCCGGCCTGCGCCACTACCAGTGCGGTGCAGGCGCCGGCCAGCGAGAACAGCATCCAGCGCGTGGGCGCGACCGCCACGCCGAGCGAGGCGGCTTTCAGCGGCGACAACTGCAGCACGTCGAGCCGCCTCGACAGGCTCAGCGCGACGGCCACCGCCAGCAGCAGCGCCGCCCACAACAATCCCGGCTGGTCGGTCCACGCCAGGTCGCCCATCAGGAAGAACAGCATGCCCGGCAGGCGTTCGGTTGGCGCCACGGAGAGCACCAGGGCGATCAGGGCGCCGAAGCCCGCCGCCAGCATCACCCCGGCGAGCAGCAGCGGTGTGTGGTCGCGCGCCAGCAGGCGGCCGCCGAGTGCGGCGGCGAGCACCAGCGCCAGCAGACTGCCGGCGAACGCCAGCGCCGACACCCACGGCCATGCCAGGCCGGTGGCCATGCCCACCAGCGCGAGCAGGCCGGCGCCACCGGAGACGCCGAGCAGATAGGGCTCGGCAAGCGGGTTGCGGAACAGCGTCTGCATCAGCGCGCCGGCCAGCGCCAGCAGGCCGCCGCAGGCGAACGCCGCGGCCACGCGCGGGCCGCGCAGTTCGGTGAGGATCTGCATGGCCAGTTCGTGGTCTGCGGGCAGGCTGCCGGCCAGCAGACCCAGTGCTATCGCCAGTACGGCGGCCAGCCCGAGCAGCAGCAGTTTGGCGGCGGTAGACAGAACAGGCCTACTGTTTCGGCTTGCTGTCGGCGTCGGCCGGAACGACAGCCGCCGCTTCCGGCAGCAGGGTGACGCGCTTCATCACGACCGGTTCGACGGGGACATCCTGGTAAGGGCCGCGGTCGCCGCGCGGCGCGGCGACGATGGCATCGACCACCTTCATGCCGTCGACCACCTGGCCGAACACGGCATAGCCCCAGGTGTCGTAGCTGGTGCCGCGGTGATCGAGGAAGGCGTTGTCCGCCACGTTGATGAAGAACTGCGAAGAGGCCGAATCGGGGGCGGCCATGCGTGCCATCGCCAGGGTGCCGCGCAGGTTTTTCAGGCCGTTGTCGGCCTCGTTCTTGATCGGCGCATTCTTGGGTTTTTCTTCCATGTCCGGCGTCATGCCGCCGCCCTGGATCATGAAGCCGGGAATCACGCGATGGAAGATCAGCCCGTCGTAAAAGCCGGTCTTCACATAGTTGATGAAATTCCCCACCGACTGCGGCGCGTTCCTGGTGAAGAGCTCGACCGTGATGTTGCCCTGGCTGGTTTCGATCAGCACGCGCGGATTGGCCGGCTGGCCGGGCGCCGGGGCGGTGGATACGGTCTGCTTGCCGGGCTCGCTGGCGCCGCAGCCAGAGATGCCGAGCATGATCGCGCCGATGAACAGCGTGGTGGACAACAGGGGTAAACGGACCATCGGGACAAGCTCCAGTGAGTGAAAGGGGAATTCTAGCGGCGGGAGGCGCCGTTACGCATCGGGCTGCAGGCAGCGGTCGATCGCCGTGCGCACGGTGTCCAGCGGCTGGCAGCCGTTGCAGACCGGATGCAGTTGCGCGTCCTGCTGCACGATCAGGGCAGGAAAGCCGCGCACGCCGGCCTGGCGCGCCTGCCTGAAATGCGCCTGGGTGTGGGCGCGTGCCGTGTCGTTGCCGAAGTCGCGCAGGAAGGCCTCGCTCTCCACGCCGAGACCTGCCGCCAGGCTGGCCAGCACGGCGGGCTGTATCACGTCGCGTCCTTCGACATAGAACGCCGTCTGGATCGTCTTGAACATGGGGAAGATCAGCGTCGGGTCGAGTCCGCCCATCGTCACCACCGCGCGGCAGGCCGGCTCGGAGTCGTACACGAAGCCGCCAGGCAGCGCGTCGTCGAAGCGGAAGGGCTGGCCGGTTCGGGCCTGCACCGCGTGCCAGTGATGCAGGATGTCCTCGCGCCCCGCAGCGGTCATCGGCGTGGTTTCGCCCGGGCGCAGGCCGCCCAGTACCAGCGCGATTCTCATGCGTTCGCGATAGTCGTCGCGCAGCGTCTCGATCACTGGGGAAAAGCCCCAGCACCAGGAGCACATCGGATCGGCGAAATACCAGAGGATGGGTTGAATCATGTCGCGGTGCCCGCTGAAGGAGGAGAGTTCACAGCATAGGCGATCGATGGACTAGGGCTTGGGCGTCTCGTCGGGCTTGGGCGGGGTGTCGTCGTCCATGATCACGCTGTGCGCCGGGCCTTCGAGATCGTCGAACTGGCCGCTCTTGGCCGCCCACAGCAGGACCCAGGCAATGAGCCCGACGAGCACGAGGCTGAGCGGAATGAGCAGGATGAGGATGTCCATCTCAGGGACGCGCTCCTTGCGACTTGAGTGTTGAGTCCTGCATCTTGCCATGTGCGGTTTCGTTGCGCTGCCGGAAACCCGACAGCCGCAGGGCGTTGAGCACCACCAGCAGCGAACTGGCCGACATGCCGAGGCCGGCGATCCACGGCGTGACGTGGCCCAGGGCGGCGGCGGGAATGGCGACGAGGTTGTAGGCCAGTGCCCAGCCGAGGTTCTCGCGGATGATGCGCTGGGTCTTGCGGGCGAGCGCGACACCGTCGGCCAGCGTGCCGAGCCGGCTGCCGAGCATCACCATGTCGGCGGCGGCCTGCGCGACGTCGGCGCCTTCGCCCATGGCGATCGAGACCTGCGCGCCGGCAAGCACGGGCGCATCGTTGATGCCGTCGCCCACCATGGCGACGATGCGGCCTTCTTGCTGCAAGGCTTTCACGTAGGCGAGCTTGTCTTCCGGCAGCGCGCCGGCGCGCCAGTCGGCGATGCCGAGCTGCTGCGCGGTATTGCGCACTGCCGCGTCGGCGTCGCCGGACAGAAGATGCAGGTGCAGGCCCTGCCTTTGCAGGGCGGCGAGCGCAGCCGGTGCATCCGCGCGAGGCGTGTCGGCCAGCGCGAACCAGGCGATCAATCCGGATGCATCGGCCAACGCCACCCAGCTTGCGCTGCCGTCCGCTTCCGGCGGGTCAGGCGGCGTTTCGCTGGCCGCGGCGAAACGCGGCGAACCCAGCCGGTAGGCACGGCCATCGATGATGCCTTCGACGCCGCGCCCCGGCGTGTTGCGGATTTGGCCGGCAGGCAGGGCTGGCGTGGCCGCTTCGCTCAGGGCGCGCGCGATGGGATGCTCGGAACCCGCTTCGAGCGCAGCGGCCAGCATGCCGACTTCGTTCTCGCTGCGCCCGCCGAGCGGTACCACCCGGCGTACGCTGAGACGGCCCTGGGTGAGCGTGCCGGTCTTGTCGAATACCAGGTCGGTGGCGCGCGCCAGCGTTTCCAGTGCGTGGCCGCGCGTGGTCAGCAGGCCCAGGCGCGTCAGCCGGCCGGTGGCGGTGGTGAGCGCGGCCGGGGTGGCAAGACCGAGTGCGCAGGGGCAGGTCACGACCAGGACCGACACCACGATCCATAGCGCCTTCGACGGATCGATGACATACCAGGCGAGGCCGACCGCAAGGGTGATCAGCAGCAGCAGGCCGACGAACCAGGCGGCGGCGCGGTCTGCCAGCTGGCCGATGCGCGGTTTCTCGCTCTGCGCGCGGTCGAGCAGGCGCACGATGGAGGCCAGCCGCGTATCTGCGCCGAGGCGTTCGACACGCACCACCAGCGGGCTCGCCTGGTTGAGGCTGCCGCCCACCACTTTGGCCGCCACGCCTTTCGAGACCGGCAGCGATTCGCCGGTCAGCATGGCTTCGCTCACCGCGCTGTCGCCCTCGACCACCACGCCGTCGGCGGGCAGCGTCTCGCCGGGGCGCACCAGCACATGGTCTCCCACCGCGAGGCGCGCGACCGGCACCTGCTCCTCGTCGCGCGCCGGCCAGTGCGGCAAACGCGTGGTGGCGGCGGGGATCAGCTTGACCAGTTCCTCCACCGCGGCGCCGGCGCGGCGGCGCGCGTTCATTTCGAGGAAGCGCCCGGTCAGCAGCAGGAATATGAACATGGTGACCGAGTCGTAATACACCTCGCCGTGCCCGGAGAACGTGCTGTAGACGCTGGCGACGAAAGCGGTTCCCACGCCCAGTGCGACCGGCACATCCATGCCCAGGCTGCGGCGCCTGAGATCACGCCAGGCACCGATGAAGAACGGCCACGCCGAATACAGCACCACCGGGATGGTGAGCACCAGGCTCGCCCAGCTCATCAGCAGCCGGATGTCGATCGACATGTCGGTGGCGGTGTAGGTCGGCAGCGCATACATCATCACCTGCATCATGCCGAGACCGGCGATGGCGAGCCGCTTGATCGCGGTGTTGCGCTCGCGCTTGTAGATATCGTCGGAGCGGCCGGGATCGAAGGGATGGGCGATGTAGCCGATGTCGGATACCGCCTTGAGGATGGCCGACAGCTGGATGCGGCTGTTGTCCCAGCGCACCCGCGCGCGGCGGGTGGCGTAGTTGATCTCGACCGACAGCACGCCGGGCAGTCCCGCGATGTGGCGCTCGTTCAGCCAGATGCACGCCGCGCAGACGATGTTTTCCAGGATCAGCGCGGCCTCGCGGATGTTTTCCGTTTCCGTCCGCACGAAGCTTTCCTGGATTTCCGGCAGGTCGTACAGCCCCAGCTGCGCCAGCTCGGCCTCGGCCTGCTGCGGCGAGGCAGGCAGCACGGTGCGGTGGATGTAGTAGGCGCCCTGGCCGCTGTCGATGATGGTCTGCGCCACGGCCTGGCAGCCGCGGCAGCAGGCCTGCCTGGTCTCGCCTTCGAACTGGATGGGGTAGTGTGCGCCGTCCGGCACCGGCAGGCCGCAGTGGAAACAGCCCGAAAAAGACGGGGCGTCCGTGAGCCCGGGAGGATTGCTCATGAAACGCCCCCAACGAGGACGCGGATCAGCGGCTGGACCGGGAGAGACGGGGAGTCCGCTGGCGTCTGGCACAACCGCTTGTCATCACTATCCGTAATCGCCGACTCCACGCACCGGGTTGATGCCGGGTTCTGCGGGTTCGGCACCCGTGCTTGTGGCATCGGTGCCGGTCCAGATTCGTTTGACGCCCAGGTTGCTCTAGCCATTCTTCAATTACTGACATGTCCACCCGGCTTCGCCGCCCAGGCTGTTTCCTGGGGGCTCCACCGGCAAGCCGCCCATTATAGGTGCGAGCTGGTGCAGGTCCTCCTCACTCGCGTTCCCTTGACCAGGAGAGGAACCAAGGGGGCGGTGAGCGTACGGCCGCCGTTTCGGGTGTCCAGGGCAGCATTGAAGATAAGCGCATCATAATATATTCACACGTCAGGCGCAACCGCATTTTGAATCCGCTACCATGGCGCCATGAGTGGATGCCTCCAGCCCCCCAGGTTCTTCCCGCCGGTCGAAACCGCTCTGCGCGAGCCCAACGGCCTGCTGGCGATGGGCGGCGATCTGTCGCTGGAGCGCCTGCTGGATGCCTATCGCCACGGCATCTTTCCCTGGTTCAATCCCGGCGAGCCCGTCCTGTGGTGGAGCCCCGACCCGCGCATGGTGCTGGTGCCGGGCGAGATCCGCGTGACCCGCTCCCTCGCCAAACGCATCCGTAATGGCGGCTTCGAGATGCGCGTCGACACCGCGTTTGCGGACGTAATGCGCGCGTGCGCCGAGCCCCGCGAAGGGGCTGGCGGCACCTGGATCTCGCCGGCGATGATCGCGGCCTACAGCCGCCTGCATCAGGCGGGCTATGCGCATTCGGTGGAAACCTGGCGCGACGGCCAACTGGTCGGCGGCTTGTACGGCGTGGCGATCGGCCGGATGTTCTACGGCGAATCGATGTTCAGCCGCGAACCCGATGCCTCCAAGGTCGCGCTGGTGCATCTCGCCCGGCAGCTGCTGCACTGGGAATTCGGCCTCGTCGACTGCCAGATGGAGACCGTGCATCTGGCCAGCCTCGGCGCGCGCACCATGCCGCGCACGGTGTTTACGACAAGACTGGCGGAGTTGGTAAACTTGCCGCACCACCCTGGGCCATGGCGTTTCGATGCACCCGACTGAACCCCCTTTCCAGCGCGTCCAGTTCTATATGACCGCGCATTACGACTGCAGCTACCTGCCGGGCCAACGCGCGCGTTCGCAAGTCGCCACGCCCACCCACCTGATCGACCGCCACGCCTACAGCGCACTGATCCGCGCCGGCTTCCGCCGCAGCGGCCAGTTCACCTACCGCCCGCACTGCGAGCAGTGCCAGGCCTGCGTGCCGGTGCGGGTCGAGGTGGCCGGCTTCGTGCCCAACCGCACCCAGCGCCGCTGCCTCAGGCGCAACCGGCACCTGGCTGCGCGCTTCCTGCCGCTCGATTTCAAGGACGAGCACTACGCGCTCTACCGCAGCTATCTCGGCAGCCGCCACGCCGGCGGCGGCATGGACCGCGACGGCCCCGACCAGTACACGCAGTTCCTGCTGTCGTCCAACGTCGATTCCGTGCTGGTCGAGTTCCGCGACGGCGACGAACTGGTGATGATCTCGGTGATCGACCAGATCGACGACGGCATCTCGGCGGTCTACACCTTCTTCGACCCCGCGCACGCGCAGCAGAGCCTCGGCGTCTACGGCGTGCTGTGGCAGATCGAGCTGGCGAAGCGGCTGGAGCTGCCCTATCTCTACCTGGGCTACTGGATCGCCGAGAGCCGCAAGATGGCCTACAAGAAGCAGTATCCGCCGCTGGAGGGTCTGGTCGACGGCCGCTGGCAGGTCCTCGGCGCATGAAATGGCTTCTGGTCGCCATCGTGCTGGCGACCATGCAGGGCTGTGCGCTCACCGTAAGCAATCCGCGCGCCCTGCAGCCGCTCGACAGCTTCGTCCCGCTGGCGGATGATGCGCGCGTCCGGGTCGAGCCGGGCTACGAGGCCTACGGTGAACGCGTGTCGGCGGCGCTGCCGGCCGCCATCGCGAAAGTCGAGGCAGCGCACTATCTGCCGTTCCTCCATCCGCCGCGCGTGTATGTTTGCGGCAGCGAAGACTGCTTCCACCGCTATGTGTACACCCCGCGGCTGTCGGCCGCCGTCATCCCGGACAACCGCCTGATCCTGTCGCCCAATCTCGATGGCCGCGAACGCCGGCGTCTGCCCGCCATGCTGACGCACGAACTCGCGCACCTGCACCTGGGCCAGCGCATCGGCCACTACAACAGCACCCTGCCGGTATGGTTTCACGAGGGCTGGGCCTCGCTGACCGCCGACGGCGGCGGTGCCGAATATGCGAGTGATGCGCAGGCGTATGCCGCGATCCGTGCCGGACGGCGGGTCAATCTCGTCGTGCGCGACACGCCCGACCAGCGCCACCGCGCGGACGCGTTCGGGCTCAATATTTTCGAGTTCTACCGCGAGTCCATGCTGCTGGTCGGCTGGCTCAAGGCGCAGGATGAAGCGCGTTTTCGCCAGCTGGCCCTGGCGATCCAGAACAACACCGATTTCGAGATCGCTTTCTGGGACATCTACGGCCAGTCGCCCGCCACCCGGCTGGCCGGCTTTTACGATGGCGTGCCAAGCGATACCGGATTAAACGATAATGTTCCGATCCAGGCCGCGCCCGCACAACCTTAAACCCACCTCACGATGAAACCCTATCTCGACCTGATGCGCCACGTGCTCGAGCACGGCACGAAAAAAGCCGACCGCACCGGCACCGGCACGCTTTCCGTGTTCGGCTGGCAGATGCGCTACAACCTCGCCGAAGGCTTCCCGCTCGTCACCACCAAGAAATGCCACCTGCGCTCCATCATCCATGAACTGCTGTGGTTCCTGCAGGGCGACACCAATATCAAGTATCTGAAAGAAAACGGCGTCTCGATCTGGGACGAATGGGCCGACGAGAACGGCAACCTCGGCCCGGTCTACGGCCACCAGTGGCGCAGCTGGCCCAAACCAGACGGCGGCACCATCGACCAGATCAGCGAAGTGGTGAAGACGCTCAAGACCAATCCCGACTCGCGCCGCATCATCGTCTCGGCCTGGAACGTCGCCGACCTCGACAAGATGGCGCTGGCGCCGTGCCATGCCTTCTTCCAGTTCTACGTCGCCGACGGCAAGCTCTCCTGCCAGCTGTATCAGCGCAGCGCCGACATCTTTCTCGGCGTGCCGTTCAACATCGCCAGCTATGCGCTGCTGACCATGATGATGGCGCAGGTGACGGGACTGGGACTCGGCGACTTTGTCCACACCCTCGGCGATGCGCATCTCTACCTCAACCATCTCGACCAGGCGCGCGAGCAGTTGAGTCGCGAACCGCGCCCGCTTCCGACCATGACGCTGAATCCTGGGGTAAAGGACATTTTTTCGTTCCGCTTCGAGGATTTCACGCTCGCCGGCTACGATCCGCATCCGGCGATCAAGGCGCCGGTGGCGGTTTAGTGAGTGGTGAGTGGGGAGTGGGGGAATAGAGAAAGCATGAATCAGAAAAAACCGCGTGTCAGCGTCATCGCCGCGCTCGACAGGAACCGCGTCATCGGCATCGAGAACCGCCTGCCCTGGCGGCTTCCCGAGGACCTCGCCCACTTCAAGGCGCTCACGCTCGGCCACCCCATCCTCATGGGCCGCAGGACTTTCGAGTCGCTCGGCCGTCCGCTGCCCGGGCGCACCAACGTCGTCATCACCCGCAACCCCGACTATTGCAAGGACGGCTGCCTGGTCGCCGACTCCATTCCCGCCGCGCTCGCGCTGTGCAAGGACGTCGACGAAGTCTTTTTCATCGGTGGCGCAGAACTCTATGCGCAGGTTATTCCGCTCGCCGACCGTCTCTATCTGACCGAGGTGGATATCGAAGCGGCGGGCGATGCCTGGTTTCCAGACTATGACCACAGCGCATTCCGGGAAGTCTCGCGCGAGGCGCACACCGGCGAGAAGGGCGACGCGCTGGGGTTTGATTTCGTGGTATACGAGCGGGCCTAGAATCCTGGGCATCTTCGATGAGCATAATGGTTGTCAAACGCAACACATGTGGTCAGCAAGTGCCTGTCCGTACAGGATAAGAGGGCTCAAACGGCAATGGATTTTGGACGGACACCTGAAGCGATCGAGCATAACCGCAAGGTGTTTCTCATCGCGTTTTATGCATTGGCCGGTGCGGTTTTCCTGTTGCCGCTCGGCATCTTGTCGCTGGTCGGTGGGCGAACATTCCTGGGGCTGACGCTACTGGCAAACGCGCTGTTTTCAATCGGCACCATGATCTATAGCCGGACTAGCGCCCGCGTGAAAGGTCCCAGCTATCTCTTTGCAGTTCAGGCAGGGCTCCTGGCTGTTTTTCTTGCTTTGCAAGGGGGCATCGAGGGGTCGGGTGTCTATTTCAGTTTTCCCCTCCTGTTCATAATGATCATGCTTGGCTTTTCAAGCGTCTTGTCTGGCGTGGTGATGAGTGTGTCGTTCCTGGTTGTCGTGGCGTCGGGTTTTTATCTTGGATTTCCCGGCTTACACGACTATCCGGCAGTGCATAAGAGCCGCATCCTGATGGGGCTGGCAGCGTTGTGCCTCATGGCCGTCATTTTCGAATGGATCCGCAGCAAGTCGTATGCGGCGATCACCCATACGGCAGAGCGCTTGAATGTTGATGCCAATCAGGACAAGTTGACCGGATTGTTGAACCGGCGGGGCTTCGAGGACCGGATTGATATCATGGATGATGATGAGTTCCCTGCAGTCATGGGCGTCATCGACATTGATCATTTCAAGCAGATCAATGATGAATACGGACACGATGCGGGCGATCTTGCACTCAAGTGCTTGGGCAACCATCTGAAAAGAAGCGTGAAGGGGCGCGATTTGATGTGCCGCTGGGGCGGCGAGGAATTTTTGCTGCTTTTCCCCCATCTTTCATTGCATAGCGGTGTGGTCGTGCTAGACCAGATCAGGGATGAAGTGAGCGCCAATGCCATAAATCATGGCAGTCATTCGTTCAAAATCACCTTTAGCGCGGGCGTGGTCGAGCTGTCATCCAGGCGCGAATTTCACGGCGCCATGAAGATTGCCGACCAGCGTCTTTACAATGCGAAGCAAAGTGGACGAAACCGGGTCGTTGCCGTGTCCGACCCACAATAAATTTACCGATGAGCCGCTGCTTCGGCGGGAATGCCTTTTTGGCTGCGACACAGTCGTAACTGCGATGTCCCATCGATTTGCTTTTTGA
Organism: uncultured Thiobacillus sp.; assembly: GCA_964533095.1. Classification (GTDB taxonomy): domain Bacteria; phylum Pseudomonadota; class Gammaproteobacteria; order Burkholderiales; family Thiobacillaceae; genus Thiobacillus. Next base: position 256,431 of record CAZHKS010000001.1, read on the forward strand.
AGACAGGAAAACAGAATGGATGTGAAAGACCGCACCGGAACCTTGCAGCGGAGTACGGCATGAGCGGTTTGCCCAAGTGCCCGCAATGCGGTTCGGAATTCACCTACGAAGATGGCACGATGTACGTGTGCCCGGAATGCGCGCACGAATGGTCGAAGGACGCAGCGGCTGCCGCGGATGACACGAAGGTAGTGCGAGACGCCAACGGCAACGTGCTGGCGGACGGCGACACGGTGACGGTGATCAAGGACCTGAAAGTGAAAGGCTCGTCACTGGTCGTCAAGGTGGGGACCAAGGTGAAGAACATCCGTCTGGTCGAGGGCGATCACGACATCGACTGCAAGATCGATGGCATCGGGGCGATGCAGCTGAAGTCGGAGTTCGTGAAGAAGAGTTAGGGTGGCCGGATTCGGCCTGGCGTTGCTGATAAAAACGGGGCCATGGCCCCGTTTTTCTTTGGAATGTCCACGCGCCCCGGCATGTCGGCTCGCTTCGGTATGTGTGGCGGCCTAATGTTCCATGCGCTCGACCAGCCTTTCGAGCTGCTGTGCGATCGTGTCCCACACCACCATGGGGCCGGTCTTTTCGAATTCCGCTTCCGACCACTGATCGGGGGGCTTCACTTTGTATTCCTCCACACGGCCTGCCAGTTTGTCGCGCTCCGCTTTTGCGCGCGCCACTTGTTCCGCGGCGTTGCCGCCGCCGCCCGTTTTTGCAATACCTTGCTGGGCGCGTTCGAGCAGATTGTCCACATGCTTCAGGCGCATCTCATGTTCGAGGATGTGCTGCTGGATCAGATGATTCATTTTGGGTGTTTCAGTCATGCCCGATTCTCCTGCGATGAAAATGGTGTCTCGATGACTTAAACGTAGTCATCAAATCGTCTGGCGACAACCCGTGTCTTCAGATTCCGCGGCGCAGGGAGGATAAGAGTGGGCCGATTTCGATCGGGCCACAAACAAGAAACGGAGCCGTGGCTCCGTTTCTGCTGGCGCGAAGTGAGAGGGACTTCAGCTGCGCGCACCCATGGCCAGCGCGCGATGCTTGCTGACCTGGCGGGCCTGCTGGTCGGCGTCGCGGTCGAACGTGTCGCTCACCCAGCCGCCGAGGTTTTCGAGCGTGATGCGGCCGAGCGCCTCGATCCATTGCGGGTGTTCGTTGAGCGCGGGGATGTAGTGGAATTCCTTGCCGCCCGCCGCGAGGAATGTGGCGCGGCCTTCCATCGCCAGTTCTTCCAGGGTTTCCAGGCAGTCGGCGGTGAATCCCGGCGCGACCACGTCGACGCGGCGGGTACCGGTGCGGCCGAGTTCGTCCAGCGTCTTGTCGGTGTAGGGCCTGATCCATTCTGCGCGGCCGAAGCGCGACTGGAACGTGAGGCGATATTGCTTCGGATCGAGCCCGAGCGCCTCGGTCAGCAGGCGGCCGGTCTTCTGGCATTCGCAGTGGTAGGGGTCGCCCTTGTCCAGGGTGTAGCGCGGCACGCCGTGGAAACTCAGCAGCAGCAGGTCGGGGCGGCCGTGCATCTGCCAGTAATCGCGGATGTTGGCGGCCAGCGCCTGGATGTAGGCGGGGTGGTCGTGATAGTGCCTGAGCGTGCGCAGCGCGGGCTGGGTACGCGTCTTCTGCATCCAGGCGAACGCGGCGTCGAACGCGGTGGCGGTGCTGGAGGCGGCGTACTGCGGATAGGCGGGCAGGATCAGGATGCGGTCGCAACCGGCGGCCTTCATCCGCGCCAGCGTGTCGGGCATGGCCGGATTGCCGTAGCGCATGGCGTATTCGACCATGAACGGGGTGGCGATCCGTTCGCCCAGCCAGCCCTTGAGCAGCTTGGCCTGCTTCTCGGTGTGGACCTTGAGCGGCGAGCCGTCGGGAGTCCAGATCGCGGCGTATTTCTCGGCCGATTTCTTCGGCCGCGTGTTGAGGATGATGCCGTTGAGGATCAGCCACCACAGCGCGCGCGGGATTTCCACCACGCGCGGGTCGGACAGGAATTCCTTGAGATAGGTGCGCAGCGCCTTGGGCGTCGGCGCCTCGGGGGTGCCGAGGTTGACCAGCAGGATGCCGGTTCGGGACGGCTGGCCGTGGGTGTACTCGGGTTCTTTGAGATAGGGCATCAGTGGTGCGACAGTGCGCTCGACAGGAGTTTTGCGGTGACGTCGACGATCGGCACCACGCGCTCGTAGGCCATGCGGGTGGGCCCGACGACGCCGAGCGTGCCGACCACCTGGCCGTCGACCGAGTAGGGCGCGGTGACCAGGCTGCATTCGTCGAGCGGCAGCAGTTCGGATTCGCCGCCGATGAAGATCTGCACGCCGGCGGCGGTGCGCGACTGGTCGAGCAGCTGCAGCAGGCCGGTCTTCTTCTCGAAGGCATCGAACAGGCGGCGCAGGCTGCCCATGTTGCTGGAGAGGTCCTGCACGTCGAGCAGCTTGCGGCTGCCGGACACCACCACGTTGTCCTGGCTGGCGTCGAGCGCCTGGCTGCCGGCGTCCACCGCCGCCGCCATCAGGCGGGTGATGTCGTCGCGCATGCGGCCGAGTTCGTCGCGCAGCTTGCTGCGCACCTGCTCGAAGCTGTGGCCGGCGAAGTTCTGGTTGAAGAAGTTGGCCGCCTCGGTGAGTGCCGAGGCGCTGTAGGGCTGCTCGGTGACGATGACGCGGTTTTCGACTTCGCCTTCCATGGTGACGATGATCAGCAGGATGCGCTTGTCCGACAGGCTGAGGAATTCGATCTGGCGGAACGCCGGGCTGCGGCGCGGCGTCATCACCAGCCCGGCGAACCGGCTGAGGTCGGACAGCAGGGTGGACGCCGCGGTCATTAGCCGCTGTGGATCGGATGCCGTCAGGCTGTGCTCGAGCTGGCTGACCTCGACCTGTGCCAGGGGGCGTACGGTCAGCAGGGTGTCGACGAAGAAGCGGTAGCCGCGCGGCGTCGGGATGCGCCCGGCCGAGGTGTGCGGACTGGTGACGAAGCCCATCTCCTCGAGGTCGGCCATGATGTTGCGGATGCTGGCGGGCGACAGGTCCAGCCCGGCGTGCTTCGACAGGGTGCGCGAGCCGACGGGTTCCCCTTCGCTGATGTAGCGTTCCACCAGGGTTTTCAGCAGGATGCGGGCGCGGTCGTTGAGCATGGGTTGATTATATAGGGGTGTGCGGGGAGGGGTGTGCGGGGAGCGGAATTCCTGCTTACTGCTCACTGCTTACTGCTCACCCCTTATAATCGCCTCTCATGCAAACTCCTTTCCACACTGTCGGCCTGGTCGGCAAATACGATAACCAGGGCATGGAAGTCTCGGTGCGGGCGTTGGCGGAGTTCCTCCGCGCGCGCGGACACGAGGTCCTGATGGCCTGCCAGACGGCGGAACATTTGGGGATCGAGGACTGCCCCACCCGCACGCTGCACGACCTGGCGACCGCAAGCGATGTCGTGGTGGTGCTGGGCGGCGACGGCACCATGCTGTCGATTGCGCGCGAACTCGCGCCGAACGGTTCGCCGCTGATCGGCGTCAACCAGGGGCGTCTGGGCTTCCTCACCGACATCACGGTCGATCACATGTTCGACGCCATCGCCGAGATTCTCAGCGGCCAGTATGTTGCGGAAGAACGCATCTTGCTGAACGGGCAGGTCCGCCGCAACGGCGAATGCGCGTTCGAGGCCACCGCCTTCAACGACGTGGTGGTGGGCAAGGGGGGCTCGGGCCGCCTGATCGACCTCGAAATCGCCATCAACAGCGAGTTCGTCTATAGCCAGCGCGCCGACGGCCTGGTGGTGACCAGCCCGACCGGCACCACGGCGTATGCGCTGTCGGCGGGTGGACCCATCGTGCATCCGACGCTCGAAGCCGTCGCACTGGTGCCGATTTGTCCACATACCCTGTCGGCGCGCCCGATCGTGGTCAGCAGCCATTCGCGCATCGAGATTCATCTCACCTATGCCGACGATGCGCGCGTCCATTTCGACGGCCAGATCTATTTCGATCTGCGCAGCGGCGACCATGTGTGGATCACCCGCGCCACCCACCCGGTCACCCTGCTGCACCCGCATTCCTACAGCTACTACGATACCCTGCGGCAGAAGCTGCACTGGGGAAAGCAGCTTTAAGCGCTTGTGCTGTCGCATCTTTCCATCCGCAACTACCTGCTGGTCGAATCGGTCGAGCTCGATTTCGTACCGGGGCTGACCGTTCTGACCGGCGAGACCGGCGCGGGCAAGTCCATTCTGATCGATGCGCTGGCGCTGGCACTGGGCGACCGTGCCGAAGGCGGGGTGGTGCGCAGCGGCACGGCCCGCGCCGAAATTTCAGCCGAGTTCGCGATCGACGGCCTGCCGGCCCTGGCGGCCTGGCTCGATGAGTCCGGCTTCGCGTCGGACGACGGCACGCTGATCCTGCGCCGCGTGATCGACGCCGGCGGCCGTTCGCGTGCCTTCGTCAACGGCAGCGCGGCGCCGCTGGCGCAGCTGAAGGACGCTGCCGAATTCCTGCTCGACATCCACGGCCAGCATGCGCATCACGCCCTGCTGCGTCCGCAGGCCCAGCGCGAAGTGCTCGACGCCTATGCCGGCGCACAGGCGCTGGCCGCCGTCGTGAGCGTGGCCTGGCACGCCTGGCAGGCCACGCGGCAACGGCGCCTGGAGGCCGAAACCCACAGCCAGGCAAGGCAGATCGAGCGCGAAGGCCTGACACTGGCGGTGGACGAGCTGCGCGCGCTGGGCGACGACCTGGCCCGCTGGGACGAGATCCAGGCCGAGCACGCGCGGCTGGCCCACGTCACCACGCTGATCGAAGGCGGACATGCGCTGATCCAGGGCCTCGACGAGGGCGAGGCGGCGCTGTCGAACCGCCTCGGCGAAATGTGCGCGCGGCTCGACGCCATGCAGGCGGTGGACGGCAGCCTGGGCGAGGTCGCCACCCTGCTGAATTCGGCGAGCGCCAACGTGGCCGAGGCGGTGCATGCGCTGCGCCGCTATGCCGATCACCTGAACCTCGATCCCGAGCGGCTCGCCGAACTCGACCGCCTGCTCGGCGACATGCACCGGCTGGCGCGCAAGCATCGCGTGCAGCCGGACGCGCTGGCCAGCCTGCTCGGGCAATTCCAGGCGCGGCTGGCCGAACTGGCCGCCAGCGACGACCTCGACGCGCTGCAGGCGGCCGAGGATGCCGCCTGGTCGCACTACGAGGCCGAGGCGAAACGCCTCGGCGCACAGCGCCGCAAGGCGGCCGCCGCGCTGTCGAAGCAGGTGACGGCGGCGATGCACGAACTTGCGCTGGCCGGCGGCCACCTCGATGTCGTTCTGCAGGCGACCAGCGAGCCGCGCGCCCATGGGCTGGAAGACGTGAGCTTTCTCGTCGCCAGCCATCCCGGCCTGCCGCCCGGCCCGCTGGTCAAGGTGGCGTCGGGCGGCGAACTGTCGCGCATCAGCCTGGCGATCCAGACGGCGCTGTCGGGCGTCGCCGGCGTGCCGACGCTGATCTTCGACGAGGTCGACGTCGGCATCGGCGGCAGCGTGGCCGAAGCCGTGGGCCGGCGGCTGGCGAAGCTGGGCGAGACGCGTCAGGTGCTGGTCATCACCCACCTGCCGCAGGTGGCGGCACGCGGCGCGCAGCATCTGCGCGTGGCCAAGCAGGCGAACGGCAGCTTCGTCTCGTCCAGCATCGAACTGCTCGATGCGGACGCGCGGGTGGAGGAGATCGCACGCATGCTGGGCGGTCTGAAGATCACCGCCACCACGCGACAGCACGCCGCGGAGATGCTCGCCGGGTGAAGCGGGGGGTCACGCTGTGGTGCCTGCTGGCGCTGGCCTGGATCGTTGCCCCTGCGCAAGCCGAGACGATGCATGGCGTCGTCATCGTGGTGATCGACGGCGATACCGTCCTGTTCAGGCCCGATCACTATCACCCATCCGGGCGGGCCTTCATGAAAATCCGCCTGGCCGACATCGACGCACCCGAAAAGGGCCAGCCTTATGGCGAGGCGGCCACGCATGCACTGGCGACGCGGGTGCTGCATCAGCAGGTGGAACTCGATACGGTCGCCACCGACGTCTACGGCCGCACGATCGCGCGCATCCGCGTGGGCGAGCGCGAGGTCGGTACGGATCTGGTGCAGGGCGGTTTCGCCTGGGCAGCCTCGCGCTCCCGGCGTGCCGCGGGACTGGCGACAGCTCAGCGCCAGGCGCGCCAGGCGCATCGCGGACTGTGGCAGGATGCGGCGCCGATTCCACCGTGGGTGTGGCGGCGGACGCATCCGTTAGCCTGGCAATAGCCGGCGGGCCTGGCGGGTCCCGCAGAGTACGACAGGGTTTGGCGGCCCACCAGGATGCCTGCATGGTCTAGAAGAATATAAGCGAATAATACTATAACCCGTTGTCATAAAAGGATTTTTTGGATGCCCGGCCGTCATCGGGCCGTCAGTCCGGTTTTATAATCGTGCGCAAGCCCTGCATCAGACGGGGACCACAACGACAACTCAACCAGAGAGAGCGAGGAAGATGAAACTCATCACGATGACGCTGTGCGCGTCCGCGCTGCTGGTGTTGGCCGTGCCGGTTCAGGCAGCGGGCGACCCCAGGGCCGGGCAACTCAAAACATCGATGTGTGCCGGCTGCCACGGCATTCCCGGCTGGCGGACCGCATATCCCTATGTGTACAGCGTCCCCATGCTTGGCGGACAGCACGCGGAGTACATCGTGGCGGCGCTCAAGGCCTACAAGGACGGTGAACGCAACCATCCCGGCATGAAGAGCATCGCGAGCGGACTGTCCGAGCAGGACATGGAGGACCTCGCCGCCTACTACGAGTCGTCGTACAGCGGCCCGGCCAACTGAGAGGAGACAACATGAAAACAGCATTGCTCATCCTCGCAACGACAGCGCTGGCGGTTTCGCTCCCGGTTCACGCCGTGGGCGACTACGACGCCGGCAAGGCCAAGTCCACCACCTGCGCGGCCTGCCATGGCGCGGATGGAAACAGCACGGTGCCGAGCTTTCCCAGGCTGGCCGGCCAGCATCGCGACTATCTCCTCCAGGCGCTGCACGAATACAAGATCGGCGTACGCAAGAACCCCATCATGGGCGGCCAGGCGCAGGCGCTGTCCGATACCGACATGCAGGACCTGGCGATGTATTTTTCCCAGCAGAAGGGACTGACCCTGAAGTACTGAGCCGCGGTACTGACTGGAGAAGGGTGCTGCCGGAGGCAGCGCCCTTTTTTTATTTGCCGATGGACATCCGGAATTCGCCACAGACTGGCCGGGCCTCCCGCCAGGAAATCCTGGTTTCCGCAGCAGCGGCATGCCTATCTGCTATACATCGTTTATCCGTGTAAACAGCGCAGCCGCTGCCTGGATGCCGCCACGACCAGGGCGATTCATTCCTCAGGTGCGGGCAAGCCACGCTTCCGGGGCTCCTGAGGAGGCGTGTGCATCATTCGACAAGCGGGATACCCGAAGTACATCCAAGGAGGAACATCATGGATATCCAATGGAAAGTGGCAGGCACGTACTTTGAAGCCTGCAATTGCGAGGCCGCCTGCCCGTGCGTATTCACGAGTCCACCGACCGAAGGGGACTGTAAGGCGCTGATCGGCTGGCACATCGATCAGGGCACGTTCGCCGGGGCCGCCCTCGACGGGCTCAACGCCGCGCTGTTTGCCTACGCGCCGGGCCACATGCTGGAAACCAAATGGAAAGTCGCCCTGTATGTCGATGAACGGGCCGATACGCAGCAGATGGACGCCCTCACCAAGATATTCTCCGGGGCGGCCGGCGGCCACCTGTCTGCGCTGACGCCGTTGATCGGCGAGGTCCTCGGCGTCAGGAGCGCTGCCATCGATTATCGCCTCGACGGCAGGCAGCGCAGTCTGAGCATTCCGCACGTGGCACAAATGGACATCGAGGCGATGGCCGGCCAGGGCGAAGAGGAGGTCACGCTTTCCGGTATTCCGTTCACGCCGGTGCCGGGTTACCCCACGGTGGTGTGCAGGTCGAAGCGCCTGAGTTTCCACGATCATGGCTTCGATCTGGAGATTTCCAGGAAAAATGGGTTTTATTCCCCTTTCAGCTACCAGGCCTGATGGTCGATACGGCGCCCGCGCCGCTAGCGTCGTAGCCGTCGCCAGCGTTGTCGGACTCACGGCGCTGGCGTGGGGGTATCTCGCCTATCAGGCCTGGGCCATGGACCACATGGACGTGGTGGACATGGCAATGCCTGGTGCCCGGCAATGGGGGCCGTTTGACCTCGCATTGGTGTTCACGATGTGGGTCGTCATGATGGTCGGCACGATGGCGCCATCTGCCAGCCCGGTGCTCCTGCTGTTCACGCGCATCCAGCATGAACGCCGCTCCCGGGTCCCGTCGGGGATGGCGAGCGGCCTGTTCCTGCTCGGCTATCTCCTCGCGTGGACGGGCTTCAGCGTGGCCGCGACGCTGATTCAGTGGGGATTGCACAGCGCCATGCTGATCTCGCCTGCGATGGTCGGCACCAGTCCCCTGCTGGGCGGCGCGGTGCTGGTCGCCGCCGGCATCTACCAATGGACACCGGCGAAGCACGCCTGCCTCAAGCATTGCCGCTCTCCGCTCGGGTTTCTTCTGAACGAGTGGCGCGACGGTGCTCGGGGCGCTCTGGTCATGGGATGGCGGCATGGCCTCTATTGCACCGGCTGCTGCGGGCTGCTGATGCTGGTCCTGTTTGTCGTGGGGGTCATGAATCTGCTGTGGATTGCGCTGCTCGCCGCTTTCGTGCTGCTGGAAAAGAACCTGCCGCAGGGGCGATGGGTCAGCCACGCAACGGGTCTGGCCCTGATCGCGTGGGGAAGCTGGATGGCGTTCGGGATGCAGCGCTGACCGGGTGGTACAGCCCGGCTGCCACCGTTCCCCCTCGCCTTATTTCGCCCGACTCGCCCTGAGTTCGGCCATCGCATCCTGCTGCAATTTCTGAAGTTTCGGGAACGTCGTCGTCATGCGTGCCTGCATGGCCTGCATGGTGTTCTGCATCACGACGGGCATCTTTGCGATGACCGCCTTGCCTGGTTCCGACCTGTAGAAATCGAGCATGCCATTGACCTCCTTCTGCGTGAAGGACTGCTTGTAGATGTCGACGAACATCGGCTCCAGCGTCTCCCATTTCATGTCCTCCCTGATCAGGGCGATCATCTTCGTGCGCATGCCGTCCATGATCTTCTGCTGATCGGCTGTAAGCGTCGGCTGGCCTGCGAGTGCCTGCTTCATGGAACGCTGCATCATGGCATCGACTTGCCCCATGGTGCTGTCAACCAGCTTGCGGGACTGGGTGATGGCGAGCAGTTCCCTGACGGACGCTTCGCTGGCAGGCGATTCCGCCGCGATGGCGGGGCTCGCGACGACACAGGCAAGCAGGATGAGATGGCGAAGTTTGATCATGTTTTTCCTCACGGGTGGGTTCGACTTGCTGGCGACATGTCCGGCTGGCTGCACGGGAAACCGGGCAGGACATCCGGATGATGATACTTAACGTTCGAGCATGACAACGTGTGCCTGGATCTTGCTGTCGACGGGGCCGGACCCGAACCGTTCGGCGATCGCTGCGGCGGCAAGCTCGGTTGCCTCGCCCAGCCGGGCCCTGTCGCGCGTCTCGATCTCTTTGCGCAGGGGGCTTCCCTGGCAGTAGGCGAGCGCGGGAATGCGCGGGGACGCCGCCGCACTGCGCCGTGCGACGGTATGGATGCGCGGCGAGGTGACAAAGCCGCTGCTCCGGAGGTCGCGCTCGATGCGTGCGAGGTCATGGTAGCCATGCGGCGTGCGCGCCATGAAGCGTGGGGGATCATTGGGAAAGAGGGATTCCAGGGCAGTCTCCACCGTATGGGCAAACTCGTTCTCCTCGATCCGGTCCCAGACGCTGAACAGCAGCACGCCGCCCGGTCTGAGCACGCGGAGCGCCTCGGAGAACGCCTGCGGCTTGTCGGGAAAGAACATGGCCCCGAACTGGCATACCACCGCATCGAACTGCGCCTCCCCGAATGGCAGCTGCATGGCGTCTACCTGATGCCACGCCACCGGGCGGCTCGTGCCGATCCCGGCGGCCATGTCCAGCATGGGACGGTTCAGGTCCGTGGCGACGATCGTGACGTCTTGCGGCAGTACGGAGGCCAGTTGTCGGGTTACGACACCCGTGCCGGCGGCAATCTCGAGTACGCGGGAGAGGGGACGTGAGGCCAGGCGGCCGGCAAGGTCATCGGCGTACGGCTGGAAGATCAGCGGGACAAGGTATTCCTCATAGAGCCGGGGAATGGAACCGGAAAAAATCGTGTCGGATTCAGGACTTCTCATCGCCGTCTCCTTTGCATCGCGTTGTGTGGGGTGGCGTGAAACAGAGCGGCATTCCGATGACGCCGGCTGGCGCGGCGCCAGGCCAGCCGGACAATGCCACTTCTCCTGCCTTCCAGTCAATTCCTGGTTCCATTCTGACCCCCGCCTTGCCTGGCCTGGCATGCGAGTAACGTGGAATGCGGCTCAGAGGTCCGCCAGCGTTTTGATGTGCGCGGCCACGCTGCGCCCCAGGGCACTGAGATCGTAGCCGCCTTCGAGCACGGAAACGATGCGCCGCCCGGCATGGCGCGCGGCCACGCCCATGACCTGCTCGGTGATCCAGATGTAATCCGCTTCGACCAGGCCGAACTGCGCCATGTCGTCCTCGCGGTGGCCGTCGAAGCCGGCGGAGAAGAACAGCATCTGCGGGCGGAAGGTTTCCAGCCGCGGCATGATGCGGGCGCTGAAGGCTTCGCGGTAGGCCGTGCCGGTGGTGCCGGCGGGCAGCGGGACATTGACGATGTGATCGCTTCCGGTGTCCGCCCCGCAGAAAGGGTAGAAGGGGTGCTGGAAGGTGGAGCAGAGCATCGCGCGCGGATCATGGCGGAAGATATCCTCGGTGCCGTTGCCGTGATGGACGTCGAAGTCAACGATGGCGACGCGTTCCAGGCCGTGCTGTTCGAGCGCGTGGGCGGCGGCCACCGCGACATTGTTGAAGATGCAGAATCCCATCGCCTGGCTGCGGGTGGCGTGGTGGCCGGGCGGGCGGCAGGCGACGAAGGCGTTGGCCGCCTCCCCGCCTGCCACCAGGTCGACCGCCAGCACGGCGCCGCCGGCCGCGTGATAGGCGGCCTCCAGACTGTACGGGCACATGCTGGTGTCGGGGTCCAGCATGTGCAGGCCGGTGTTGGGCGAGGCGGCTTCGACGGCGTCGATGTAGGCGGCGTCATGCACTCTCAGCAACTGGCTGCGATCCACGGTCGCGGCCTCGTGGTGCGCAAGAAAATCGAACAGGTGGGCGGCGTGCAGCCGGTCGTCGATGGCACGCAGACGCTCGGGACTTTCAGGGTGCCAGCCGCCCATGTCGTGCCTGAGATACGACGGATGGGTGATGTAGGCGGTGTGCATGGCGTTGGAAAGAAAAAAGAATAGACAGACTATACGCCGGGCATGATGGCGCAGTAACGGGGGATGGCCTAGCATAGGCTGATTCCCGATTCGATCGACAGGCCGCTGCAATCCTTTACGACCAAGCCATGCCCCAACACTATCTGTATCCCCTGTTCAACGCCCGCTCGGTGGCGGTCTTCGGCGTCAGCGAACGCGAGGATTCGGTCGCCGGCACCCTGTTCCGCAACCTCCGCAATGCCGGTTACAGCGGCGAGGCCTATCCGGTCAACCCCAAGCACGAGACGGTGTTCGGCGAGCGCTGCTACGCGTCGGCGAGCGAACTTCCGGCCGTGCCGGAACTGGCCCTGATCGCCACGCCGGCGCAGACCGTCGCACCGATCATGGAGGCGTGCGGGCAGCGCGGCATTCGCCATGCCATCGTGCTGTCCGCCGGTTTTCGCGAAGTGGGCGAGAAGGGGGTGGCGCTGGAAGAGGCCCTGGTGGCGGTGGCCAATCGATACGGCATCCGCTTCATCGGCCCCAACTGCCTGGGCATCCAGCGGCCATCCATCGGACTGAGCGCCACCTTCAGCCAAGGCGTCACCCTGCCAGGCGATCTCGCACTGGTGTCGCAGTCCGGCGCATTGTGCACGGCCATGCTCGACTGGGCGGAGGCCAACGGCATCGGGTTTTCCAGCGTGATTTCAACCGGTGCATCCGCCGATCTGGATTTCGGCGAGATTCTCGACTATCTCGCCGTCGACACGCAGACCAAGGGCATCCTGCTGTATATCGAAGGCATCCGCGACGCCCGCCGTTTCATGAGCGCACTGCGCGCGACCGCCCGCTTCAAGCCCATCGTCCTGGTCAAGGTGGGGCGCCACGCGACCGGGGCGCGGGCGGTGCAGTCGCATACCGGCGCGCTGGTGGGATCGGATGCCGTGTTCGACGCGCTGGTGCGGCGCGCCGGTGTGGTCCGGGTCAATACCATCCTGCAGCTGTTCGCCTCGGCACGGGCGCTGTCCACGCACATCAAGCCCACCGGCAACCGGCTCGCCATCGTCACCAACGGCGGCGGCCCCGGCGTCATGGCGACCGACCTTGCGGCAGACATGGGGGTCCGCATGGCCGAACTGTCGCCGGCGACGATCGCGACGCTCAACGCGGTGCTGCCGCCCAACTGGTCGCAGGCCAATCCGCTCGACATCATCGGCGATGCCACCGCCGGACGCTACCGGGCGGCCGTGGATGCCTGCCTGCGCGACGACAACGTCGACGGCGTGCTGGCGATGCTGACGCCGCAGGCGATGACCCGGCCGACCGAGGCGGCGCAGGCGGTGGTGGACATGGCGAAGACCTCGAGCAAGCCGGTCCTGACCTGCTGGATGGGCGAGGCGCAGGTGCACGAAGGGCGGCGGCTGTTCAAGCAGGCCGGGATTCCCTACTTCACCACGCCGGAGCCGGCGGTCGAGGTGTTTTCATTTCTTTCCGCGTTCTACGAGAACCAGCGCCTGCTGATGCAGACGCCGGGGCCGCTGTCGCAGCAGGCCGAGCCGGACGTTGAGGGGGCGCGCCTGATCATCGAGAATGCGCTGGCGCACGGCCGCCACCTGCTGAACGAGGTGGAATCGAAGGCGCTGCTGTCAGCCTTCCACATCCTGATCGCGCAGACCCTGATCGCGCGCGATCCCATGGAGGCGATGCTGCTGGCGCAGCAGCTGGGCTTCCCGGTGGCGATGAAGATCAATTCACCGGACATCACCCACAAGTCAGATGTCAATGGCGTGCGCCTGGGGCTGTCCAGCGGCCAGGCGGTGCGCGCCGCATTCGGCGAGATGCTGGCCGATGTCCAGCGGTTGCGTCCCGGAGCCGTGCTGGACGGCATCGTCATCGAACCCATGGTGGCCCGTCCGCACGCGCGCGAGGTGCTGCTGGGCATGACCTCGGACCCGGTGCTGGGTCCGGTGATCGTGTTCGGTGCCGGCGGCGTCGATGTCGAGGCCCTGCAGGATCGTGCCGTGACCCTGCCGCCGCTCAACCGGTATCTGGCGAACGACCTGATCCGGCGGACTCGCGTCGCGACCTTGCTGGGTCCGTTCCGCAATCGGCCGCCGGTCGACATGGATGCACTGGAGAACGTCCTGCTGCGCCTGTCGGAAATGGTCTGCGAACTGCCGTGGCTCGCGGAAATCGACATCAATCCCCTGCTGGTGGATGAACACGGTGCGCTGGCGCTGGATGCGCGCATCGTCATCGCACCGCGCGTGCCGACGGCCGACCGCTACGGCCACATGGCGATACATCCTTATCCGGCGCACCTGGTGACCCGCTGGCAATTGCCCGGCGGCAACGACGTGCTGATCCGTCCGATCCGCCCGGAAGATGCCGAGCTGACCCAGCGCTTCGTGCGCAGCCTGTCGGAAGAAACCAAGTATTTCCGCTTCATGGATGCCGTGCGCGAGCTCTCCCCCACCATGCTGGCACGCCTGACCCAGATCGATTACACGCGCGAGATGGCCTTGCTGGCGCTGACCGAGATCGACGGCAGGGAAGTCGAACTCGGCGTGGCGCGCTATGCCATCAACCCGGATGGCGAATCCTGCGAATTCGCGCTGGTGGTCGACGATCACTGGCAGAAGCAGGGCATCGGCCACAAGCTCATGGGCGTACTGATGGACGTGGCTCGGAGCAAGGACATGAAGGTGATGGAGGGCGAGGTGCTGAAGACCAATCGCCCCATGCTGAAGCTGGCTGAAGCGCTGGGCTTCAGCATCGAGCCGCACCCCGAGGACGACACCGTGCGGAAGGTCTCACGCGCGCTATAGTCCGGTAGACGCGGATTCAGGCGGCTTCTGTTCCCGCGCCGGCGGCCCGAGACCGTTCTTCCGGGATCAGATGAGGCAGTGCTGGCGGGTGCAGACCTTGTCGCGTCCCGCTTCCTTGGCGGCATAGAGCGCCTGGTCGGCGCTGCTCACCAACGCATCGATGTCGGGGGTGGCGGATTCGCGAGTGGCCACCCCGATGCTGACGGTGAGATTTCTTTCCGTTTGGCCGATGGTGATTTTCCGCGCACTCAGGTTCGCGCGCAGGCGTTCGGCCGACTGCAGGGCAGCGTTGAGATCGGTATTGGGACAGATGACCAGGAATTCCTCTCCGCCGATGCGGCAGACACTGTCTTCGCGACGCGCCGAGGCGCGCAGGATGGCGGCGGCCTCGCGCAGTACCCTGTCCCCGGCCGCGTGGCCGTAGGTGTCGTTGATGTGCTTGAAATGATCGATATCGACCACCATGACGGCAATCGGCTGGCCCGAGCGCGACGCGGCACTCCACGCCTGCTCGAGCTGGTCCATGGCTGAACGGCGGTTCGGCAGTCCGGTCAGCAGATCGGTGAGCGCCGCGTTGGCAAGCCGCCGGTTGGCGACCGCCAGTTCGGCCGCAATCTGGCGCAGCTGCGCACGATCCTTTTCCCAGGCGGTCTGCAGATGGATCAGGCGCTGCGCGGCGCGCAGCCGGGTGTGCAGGCCCTTGGCGCTGAGGCTGCCGGGCAAATAGCCATCGGCGCCGGCCTCGTAGGCGCGGCCCAGCTGATCCTCGCCATGCGTGTCGGACGTCATCAGGATGTGCATGCGGCGGCCTTCGTCGGTCGCACGCAGGGCCTGGCACAGCTCCAGGCCGTCGAGCAGCGGCAGGTCGTAATGCGCGATGATGACGTGGGGCAGCACTTCCATCGCCAGGGCCAGCGCGGTGTTGCCGTTTTCGGCCGGGTAGACGGTGTGATCGCTGTTCTCGATCAGCAATGCCATGGTATGGCGGCGCTGGACGGCATTGCCATTCGCCACCACGATGCGTAGCGGCATTTCGGTATCCGCCACGTCTTCATCATCGTTTTCGGCCTTATGGTGGCCGTGGCAGATTTCAGCAAACGACGGCAGCGCGACAGCCGGAATCTTCAGCAGATCGCTCCATTCCCGCCAGTGGTGGATGACTTCGTCGATAAAGCTCCCGGCCGTTTCCTGCGGAATGTCGAGCGCGACGGCCAATGCCGTCCATTCCTTCAACAGCGCGGGGCGTACAGCGGCATTGGCCTGTCCGAGGTCGGCCAGGCGGTGCGACAGGCGCAGCATCTGCATCAGGCTGTTGGCGCGGGAATCATGGGGAAAGCCCGGATGATCCGGTTCTTCGTAGTGGGCAAGGGGCTCGGTGAAGGGTTTGGGCAGTCCCCAGTCGGCCATCATGACGATGCCCATTTCGATATGGTCGGTTTCCAGTCGGGTCCGTTCATGGGTGATGAGCGGTTGCGCGGGATTGGCTTGCTGCGCTAACAGGACCGTGTTGTACTCGTCAGGGTAGGCCGTCGCCAGCGCCAGTTGTCCCACCTGTGCCAGCAGGCCGCAGACAAACAGTTCGTCCGCAGCCGCCACATGCACCCGCATTCCGAGGGCCTGCATGCACAGCGCCATCAGGAGTGAATGCGACCAGTATCCCTTGTAGTCGAATGCCTCGCAGGCGCCGTCGCGGTACTGGTCGACCAGCGAAAACCCCAGTGCCAGATGGCGCACCGTCGCCATGCCCTGGCGCACGACGGCTTCCTGAATCGATACCACCGGACGTGCGACGTGCGAAGCGGTGTTGGCCAGCTTGATCAGCCTTCCGGACAAGGCGGGATCGGTCTGCACGACGCGTGCAATTTCGCCCAGCGTCGCATTTTCGCGACGGGTCAGCTCGAGTATCGCCAGCGCGACCCCGCGAGGCGAGGGCAGCTGGCCGCTGAGTTTCAGTTGTTCAGCCTGTGTCATCATTAAAATTCGGGCGAAGCAAACGTGAGCGGCTACCCCGTTGGCAGGGCAGCCCGGATCAAAACGGGTCGAGTATGAACCGGCGCAAGCGGAGGGCTTTTCTCGGCGGTGTCAGACTGTCAACAGGGATAACGACAGGATTTCGACAAAATGAAGGCCGTTTGTGCGGATTTGATATCGGCGGCCGGGCCTTTCACGCATCGCCGAGCTTGCCGTCCAGGCAGCGCAGGTAGGCTGCCGAATCGAACGCCGTCTGGTAGCGCTGCACCTGCCAGATCATTTCCCCCAGGCAGTCCATGACGTCATGCTGCGCGTCCATGGCATTGCCATAGCGCTTGAGCAGCCGCTGGTAACGTTCGCGGATGCCTGGCGGCTGGTCGACCGACACCTGCTCGGCGATCGCCAGATGCATGGAAAGGTGCAGGAAGGGATTGGTCTCGCCGGATTCCGGCAGGTAATCCCGCTGCCTGTAGCGGTCGGGCTGATCGAGCAGGGCGTGGTATTCGGGATGTGCCAGCACGGCATCGAGCGCCGGCTGTTCCGCGCCCGCCAGCGGCTGGCCGGCGCGGTATTTCGCCCATACGTCGAAGAAGAACTGGCGAACCTGATCGCGGCTGGGATTGAACATCACGCGGCGGCGGCAATTAGCTTGCCCTTGTATTCGCATAGGTCCGCAATGATGCACTCGCCGCATTTCGGCTTGCGCGCCTGGCACACGTAGCGCCCGTGCAGGATCAGCCAGTGGTGCGCGTCGATGCGGAATTCCGCGGGAATGGTCTTGAGCAGTTTCTTTTCCACCTCCAGCACCGACTTGCCGGGCGCCAGCCCGGTACGGTTGGCGACGCGGAAGATGTGGGTATCGACCGCCATCGTCGGCTGGCCGTACGCCGTGTTCAGGATGACGTTCGCGGTCTTGCGCCCCACGCCGGGCAGCGCCTCGAGCGCGGCACGCTCGGCCGGGACCTGGCTGCCGTGCAGGTCGATCAGCATCCTGCAGGCGGCGATGAGATGCCTGGCCTTGCTCTTGTAGAGCCCGATGGTCTTGATGTATTCGGACAGCCCGGCTTCGCCCAGCGCGTAGATCGCTTCGGGCGTGCTGGCCACCGGGAACAGCCTGCGCGTCGCCAGGTTCACGCCCTTGTCGGTCGCCTGCGCCGACAGCACCACGGACACCAGCAGTTCGAACGGCGTCCTGTATTCGAGCTCGGTGGTGGGGTGGGGATTGGCCGCGCGCAGGCGGCTGAAGATTTCGTGACGCTTGCCGGGGTTCATCGTGGCGGAATCATCGCTCGTCCAGGCGCTGCTGCAGGGACCGTTTTTCGGCCTGCCGTCTGGCGCGCGGCGTTTTCCCATGCGCGCCGGCCTTGCGGGCGATCGCCAGCGCAACGAAGGGATTGCGCGGTTTGGGGACGCGTCTTTTCAGCGGCGGCTTCATGCCGCAACCGGGATGGCAGCGCGGGCGCGCCGGGCGACGCGCGCCTTGCTCCAGTTGTTGGCGGCGATCAGCAGGCCCAGGGCGATGAAGGCGCCGGGGGGCAGGATCGCGAGCAGGAAGCCCTGATAGTGAGGAAGGATATGCAGCACCCAGCCCTTGGCCGCCTGGCCGAACACCATGTCGATGCCGGAGAGCAGCGTGCCCTTGCCGGCAAGCTCGCGGATCGCGCCAAGCACGATCAGCACCATCGTCAGGCCGAGGCCCATCGCAAGGGCATCGACCACGCTGTGCAGCGGCCGGTTCTTGGCGGCGAACGCGTCGGCACGCGCCAGCACGATGCAGTTGGTGGTGATGAGCGGAATGAATATCCCCAGCACCAGGTAGAGCGGATGCACGAAGGCGTTCATCGAGAGGTCGATCACCGTGACCAGTGCGGCGATGATGAGGACGAACACCGGGATGCGGATTTCGTTTGGCACGAAATGGCGCACGCTCGACACCGCGCCGCTGGATGCCGCCATCACCAGCGTCGTCGCCAGTCCCAGCGACAGCGCGTTGACCACGTTGTTGCTGATCGCCAGCAGGGGACACAGGCCGAGCAGCTGCACCAGTCCGGTGTTCTGCTTGATGAGGCCGTTGTGGAACAGGCTGCGGAATTCGTTCAGGGTCATCATGGCTTGTTCTCCTTGGCGGGGGCGGGCGCGACGAATGCCGCGCGGTGCCGCGCAAAATACCCGAGCGCGTTCCTGACGGCCTTGACCACCGCGCGCGGGGTGATGGTGGCGCCGGCGCGGGCGTCGAAGCTGCCGCCGTCCTTGGCGACCTTCCAGTGCTTGGGCTCGGGGCGGGTCAGCGACTTGCCGGCGAACTGGTCGATCCAGGCGCTCTTGGTCCGCTCGACGTAATCGCCCAGGCCCGGCGTCTCGCGATGGGCGGTGACGCGCACGCCGGTCACCGTGCCGTTGATGTCGATGCCGATCAGCAGGGCAATGTCGCCAGCATAACCGTCCGGCGCGACGGCTTCCAGTACCACGGCGGTAACCTGGTTGCCACGGCGGGCGATCCAGAGGGCAGAGGGCTGGCGCGTGCCCAGGAGATCGTCCGGCGGCAGGTCCTGCCGGCTGGCCAGCAGGTCGTTGTCGTAGGACGAGGCGGGCAGCACCTGGTTGATGAGCGCGAGCTTTTCGGCCTGCTGGCTGCGGGTGATGACCGGGCCGGCGCGGTCGTGGGTAAACGCCAGCATCGCCGTGCCGGCGAGCGCAAACAGCAGCAGGACCGTGCCGGTGCGCAGGGCGTTGCGGGTGGCGGCCGTCATGCTCACGTGCGCGGCGCCTTGCTGGATCCGCCATAGATGCGCGGCTGGGTGTACTGGTCGATCAAGGGCACGCACAGGTTCATCAGCAGGATGGCGAAGGCCACGCCGTCAGGGAAGCCGCCCCAGGTGCGGATGGCCATGGTGAGAAACCCCGCGCCGAGGCCGAAAACCAGCTTGCCGCGCGGCGTCGTCGCGCCCGACACCGGATCGGTGGCGATGAAGAAGGCGCCCAGCATGACCGACGGCGCAAACAGGTGGAACCAGGGCGGGCCGAAACGGCCGGCATCGTAGAAATTCAGGAAGCCGGCGGTGAGCCAGATGCCGGCCAGGAAGGCCAGCGGCACCTGCCAGCTGATGATGCGCAAGGCCCACAGCAGCAGGCCGCCCAGCAGGAATGCGCCCGCCAGCCACTCGAAGCCCACGCCGCCGTAATGGCCGAAAATCGGATGCGTCATCACCTCGTCGACGGTCAGCTGCTGCAGCAGGCCGGTTCGCAGCGCATCCAGCGGGGTGGCCATGGTGACGGCGTCGAGCGTGGTGCGGGGTACGTCGCCGCCGAAAATGACCGCCGCGCTTTGCGCCAGCGTGAGGTGGACCGGGGTCAGTTCGCTCGGCCCCGCCCAGTGCGTCATCTGCACCGGGAAGGACACGATCAGCACCGCGTAGCCGACCATGGCCGGATTGAAGATGTTCTGGCCCAGCCCGCCATACAGGTGCTTGGCCACCACGATGGCGAACAGGGTGCCGGTGACGATCAGCCACCACGGCGCCAGCGAGGGCAGCGACAGCGCCAGCAGCCAGGCGGTGACAATCGCGCTCAGGTCTGCGAGGAAGGGCTTGGCCGGGTAGCCGCGCGCTTTCAGCATCGCCGTTTCGGCGGCCAGCGCCGTGACGGTGGCGAGCGACAGCGTGACCAGGATGCCCGGTCCGAACAGCCAGACATAGGCGACGATGCCCGGCAGCAGGGCCGCCAGTACCCAGGCCATGACCTGGGTGACGCTGGTGCGATCGAGAATGAATGGAGAGGGCATCAGGGGTTCTTCTCTTCGGGTTCCAGCGGTTGGCGCGCCAGTTCACGGATTTTAGCCCGGCGCGCCTCGATCTCCTCGATCTGGTGCAGTTGCTCGGGCGTCAGCTGGTCGACGTTTTTCGGCGCGGCGTCGGTTTTTTTCGCCTGCGCGCGCGCCAGCGCCGCGGCGATCAGGGCTTTCTTGGCATCGGCCTCGCTGGACGCAGGGCCTTCGGCGGCAGGCGCGGCCGCGAGCTCGGCGCGCTTGGCCTGCGCCTTGGCGGCAAGTTTCTCGGCCTTTTCCTTTTTCTCGCGCTCCTGTCTGAACTGACGGAACTCGTGGCGCTCGCGCGCCAGGTCGGAGGCGCGCTTGTCCTTCTCGCGCGTCCAGATCTCGCCCTTGGCGTAACGATAGAAATCGACCAGCGGAATGTGGCTGGGACAGACGTAGCTGCAACAGCCGCACTCGATGCAGTCGAACAGATGGTATTCCTGCGCGCGGCCGAAGTCGCCCGACTTGGCGAAACGGAACAGTTCCTGCGGCTGCAATTCGGCCGGGCAGGCGTCGGCGCAGCGGGTGCAGCGGATGCACGGCAAGGCTTTGGGCAAAGGTGGAAACAGCTCGGCGGATTTGACCAGGATGCAGTTGGTGGCCTTGACCACCGGCACGTCCAGGTTGGGCATCGGCACGCCCATCATCGGCCCGCCCATCAGCACGCCGGTGGTGCCGTCGCGGTCGCCCGCGAGGGTGATCAGCGTGTGCATCGGCGTGCCGATCAGCACCTCGAAGTTCTGCGGACGCAGCACATGGCCGGTGACGGTGACCAGGCGCGAGATCAGCGGCTCGCCGTGGTGCACCGCACGCGCCAGCGCGTAGGCGGTGCCGACGTTGAACACCTGGATGCCGATGTCGGTGGACAGCTTGCCGGAGGGGACTTCCTTGCCGGTGAGCGTCTGGATCATCTGCTTGGCGCCGCCGCCCGGATAGCGCGCCGGCACCTTCACCACCTCCACCGCGAAATCCAGCTTCGCGGCAGCGGAGCGCATGGAATCCAGCGCCTCGGGCTTGTTGTCCTCGATGCCGATGAGGGTTTCTGTGTTGCCCAGCAGGTGGTGCATGATCGCCACGCCCTGCAGGATTTCATTCGCATGATGACGCATCAGCACGTCGTCGCAGGTGATCCACGGTTCGCATTCGCCGCCGTTGATGATGAGCGTGGTGCAGGGATGGGTCGCGCCGGGGTCGAGCTTGACCGCGCTGGGAAACACCGCGCCGCCGAGGCCGGCCAGCCCCAGGTCGCGCAGCTGCATGCGCAGCTGGGAGGGTTCCATCGCCTGGTAGTCGAGCGGCGTGTGGGCGATCCATTCGTCGCGGCCGTCGGTTTCGATCGTCACGCACAGATCGGGCAGGCCGGAGATATGCGGGACCGGCTGCAGGTCGATGGCGGTGACGATGCCCGAACTGGACGCGTGTATCGCCGTCGAGATATAGCCGTCGGCGGCGGCGATCATCTGTCCTTTCAGAACCCGTTCGCCGATCGCGACCACCGGCTTGGCCGGATTGCCGATGTGCTGGCGCAAGGGGATGACCAGCTTTTTCGGCAGCGGCGCGGCATGGATCGGACGCGCGCTGGATTCCGTCTTGTGTTCGGGGGGGTGCACGCCGCCCTTGAACCTGAACAGTTCGCGGCTCATGCGTCCTCCGTTTCGGCAATCTGCTTCATCATCACCACCGGATGCTTCCATTTCCAGTGCGGCAGGTCCTCCGCGATCGGCACCATGGAGATGCAGTCGACCGGGCAGGGCGGCAGGCACAGTTCGCAGCCGGTGCACTCGGCGGCGATAATGGTGTGCATCTGCTTGGCCGCGCCCGAGATGGCGTCGACCGGGCAGGCCTGGATGCACAGGGTGCAGCCGATGCAGGACTGCTCGTCGATGAAGGCGACCGATTTCGGCTTGGGCGTGCCATGGGCCTCGTCGAGCGGCTTGGGCTCCACGCCCAGCAGTTCGGCGAGTTTTTTCACGCCTTCCTCGCCGCCCGGCGGGCACTGGTTGATGTCGGCCTCGCCCTTGGCGATCGCCTCGGCATAGGGGCGGCAGCCGGGGAAGCCGCACTGGCCGCACTGCGTCTGCGGCAGGATGGCATCGATCTTTTCGGCCAGCGGGTTGCCTTCCACCTTGAAGCGGATCGCCGACCAGCCGAGCACCAGGCCGATCGCCACGGCCAGGAAGACCATCACCCCCATCGCTGCCAGCATTATTTGACCAGGCCCGAGAAACCCATGAAGGCGAGCGACATCAGCCCCGCGGTGATCATCGCGATGCTGGTGCCCTTGAACGGGGACGGGACGTCGCAGGTCTCGATCCGCTCACGGATGCCGGCGAACAGGATCAGCACCAGCGTGAAGCCGATCGCACCGCCGGCGCCGAAGAAAAGCGATTCGACGAAATTGTGCTGCGCCTGCACGTTGAGCAGGGGAATCCCCAGCACGGCGCAGTTGGTGGTGATCAGCGGCAGGTAGATGCCCAGCACCTGGTACAGCACCGGGCTGGTTTTGTGGATGAACATCTCGGTGAACTGCACGATCCCGGCGATCACCACGATGAAGGACAGCGTGCGCAGGTAGAACAGGTCGGGCCCGAGCAGGTACTGGTTGACCAGATAGCTGGCGCCGGAAGCCAGCGTCAGCACGAAGGTCGTCGCCAGTCCCATGCCGATCGCCGTCTCCAGTTTCTTCGACACGCCCATGAAGGGACAGAGGCCGAGAATCTTGGCCATCACGATGTTGTTCACGAACACCGTGGAAATGAGGATGAGGATGTAGGTTTCCAAAGCAGGCAGCCCGACGCAATGACGCATTATCCGCCGTGGATGGCTGCGGATTCAAGCATCAGGTGGGACTTTGTGCGGAAGTACACGCAAGGTGCCGGCCGCAGGTGGGGCACCCGCCGGACGCGGTTCGACCCGCCCGGGCATTTCGTGCCCCGGGCGGGTCGAACCGTGCCTGCCAGAGCAGGGCCTGTCATCGGCGATCAGGGCTTGGACGGCTGCGCCATGCCGGCGATGCCTGCTGCGGGCCGGGCGCGTTGCCCCCCGGTCAGCAGGCGGACGGCAAACAGGGCCAGGAACAGCACGCCGACCGAGAACACGATGTCGCCCGGCACGCGCAGCCAGACCAGGGCTTCCATCAGCGTCGAGTGCACCACCTCCGGGGAGCGGGCAAACCAGACGCCGTGGCTGACGCTGGCCCATGCCTGGTAGAGACCGGCCGGCACCAGCGACATGAACACCATCATGGCGAGACCGATGTTGAGCGACCAGAACATGGGCTTGAGCAGCGCGTCCGACCAGGCATGACGGTCGGTCAGGCCGCGCAGGCAGAACAGCAGCAGGCCGATCCCCAGCATGCCGTACACCCCGAACAGGGCGGCATGGCCGTGCGCAGCCGTCATGTTCATGCCCTGCATGTAGTACAGCGCGATGGGTGTGTTGATGGAAAAGCCCAGCAGGCCGGCGCCGACCACGTTCCAGAAGCCCACCGCGATGAAGCTGAGGATGGCCCACTTGTACGACTGGACCCAGGGCGCGGCTTGCGAACGTCGGTAGTTGCGATAGGCCTCGGTGCCGATCATGGCGAGCGGGACCACTTCCAGCGCCGAGAACATGGCGCCGATGGCGATTACATGGGTCGGCGTGCCGGTGAAGTACAGGTGATGCAGCGTGCCGAGGATGCCGCCGAACAGGAACACGATGGTTTCCAGCACGATCGCGCTGTTGGCGGTTGCTGCACGGATCAGGCCGAGACGCGTGAACAGCAGGGCGATGACGGCGGTGGCGAACACCTCGAAGAAGCCCTCGACCCACAGGTGGACCAGCCACCAGCGCCAGTACTCGATCATCGAATAGTGCGTGTGCGGGCCCCAGGTCAGCGAGGTGGCGTAGAAGCCGCCGATGCACAGCGCGGCCAGGAACACCATCGCGATCAGGCCACGGCTTTCGGACGGTTTCTTCAGCGCCGGCCAGAGGCCGCGGCCGAGCAGGGTGGCCCAGAACAGCAGGCCGATGAACAGCAGGATCTGCCACACCCGGCCCATGCTGGTGAATTCAAGCCCCTGGTTGCCGATCCAGAAACTGTACTGGGTTCCAAGGTGTTGCAGCGTGCCGAGCCAGCCCGTGACGGTGGAGCCGACCACGATGAACAGCAGGGCATAGAACAGCAGGTCGACGCCCAGTTTCTGGAACTTCGGCTCGTGTCCGGAGATGGCGGGGGCGATATACAGGCCGGTCGCCAGCCAGGCGGTGGCGATCCACAGCACCGCGAACTGGGTATGGATGGTGCGGCTGACCGTGAACGGCAGGATCTCGCCCAGCGGGATGCCGAAGAAGCTGTTGCCTTCCACCGCATAGTGCGCAGTGAGGATGCCCATGCCCACCTGCGCCAGGATCAGGCCGATCACCACGAAGAAATACTTTTTGGTGGCCTTCATCGAGGGCGTGGGCTTCAGGTCGAACAGCGGATCGGCCTTGGGCGGCGTCGGGTCGTCCGCTTCCTTGTGCCGGCCGTGGAAGAAGATCATGCCGGCGATCGCCCCGATCATCAGGATCACGCTGGCGATCGACCAGATGCCGGTGGTTGCAGTGGGGGTGTTGTCGACCAGCGGCTCGTGCGGCCAGTTGCTGGTATAGCTCAGGTCGGTCTCGCCGGGGCGGTCGGTGCCTGCGGCCCAGGACGTCCAGAAGAAGAAGGCGGTCAGCGCCTGCCGGTCGGCCGGATCGGGCAGCGAATCGGTCGCCATGGCGTACTGGTTGCGCAGGCCGTCCAGCGCCTTGTCCTGGCCGAACAGGCCGCGGTAGTGCGACGCCACCTGGCGTATCGCCGCCGCCCGGTCATCGGACAGGGTGAGCGTGGCGGTGGCGGGATTGTATGTGTTGCGCCGCATTTCGACCTTCAGCAGGCCGTTCAGCTGTCCCTGCCGGCCTGCGTCCAGTTGCGCGAACGGCATCCCGAAGTCACGCTGCGACCATATTTCACGCAGCGCCAGCGCTTCGCGATGCAGCCAGTCGGCCGACCAGTCCGGGGCAAGATAGCTGCCATGGCCCCAGACGGTGCCCATTTGCTGTCCCCCGGCCGCCAGCCAGGCCTGCTGGCCCTGCTGGATCTGGTCTGCTGTGAAGAGCTGGTCGCCGCTGGCACTGACGACTTTTTGCGGGATCGGCGGGGCCTTGAGGTAGATTTCCGTGCCGACCCAGCCGAGTGCGGCGAAGGACAGCACGCAGATAACGGCCAGCCAGGTCCAGAGCTTGCGTGTGGCATACATGGCGAATTTCCTTTCTAGCAAAGTGCGGATGACGGGAAGGAGGTCTTAAAGAAGTATTTTACATACATGATTAAAGGATGCAAGTAAAAATACCTCCGGATCGATTTGTTATGATTCGCCGGTGACATGCGGGCGCCGCCCGAGATCATGTTTTAAACCTATATACTGAGTACATGATTTTGCGAGCCCGCCGCTAAAGGCGGGTTCGCTCGCTACGGGATGCTGCTGACATGAGACTGACTTCCTACACCGACTACGCGCTGCGCACGCTGATGTATCTCGCCACCCACCGCGACAGCCTGGTGACGATTTCCGAGATTGCAGACATGCACGGGATTTCGAAAAACCACCTGATGAAGGTGGTGTACCAGCTCGGGCAGACCGGCGTGGTGGAAACGGTGCGCGGGCGCAATGGCGGCTTGCGCCTGAACCGCGAGCCGGCCGATATCAACATCGGTGCCGTGGTGCGTAGTACCGAGACCGATTTCAACATGGCCGAATGCTTCGACCCGTCCGGCAACCAGTGCCTGTATTCGCCCGCCTGCGTGCTCAAGGACGTGCTGCAATCGGCGACGAAGGCCTATCTGGAAAAACTGGACAAGGTGACGCTGGCGACGCTGATCATGAGCAGGGACCCGGATAAAAAAACGCGGACACCGATACGGATGTATCCCCGTGCCAGGAAGGCGCCTGCGGCAGCCTGACCCGGGTGCGTCGGGGATCGGGCTGCCTCAGGCGGGGGCGGGGCTCATTCCTGGTGTGCTGCTGGCCCAGAAATCGTAGCCTTTCCTCAGGAATTCGTCCCACGGCAGATAGTGCGAACCATCGCACGAGAAGGTGAGGCCGACCATGCCGTTGAAAATGTTGATCGAACCGGCACGCAGATAGAAGGTTTCGTCGATGAAGCGCAGGGCGCGCAGCGCATCCAGGATCGGACGTATCTTGTCCTTGGGCACCATGGCGTCGTCCGGATACGGGCGGCGCGGGTAGCTCAGGCAGGTGTCGGGATCGGTCAGCGCGTCGATATCCAGCAGACGGTAGCGATAGGGATCGTCGACCAGCCAGACCGTTGCACGGCTGCTGGAGAAATGCAGCTTGCCGTGGAACACGCCACGGTCGCTCATCAGTTCCTCCATCACCCCCAGCACGGTGTCGAGGTTAAGATCCAGCTGGCTGTCGCTGCGGGTCTGGTGGAATACCGCGCCGCGGATCGCCGGGTCGCCCTTGATCTGCCGCCAGTCGGTGGGTTCGTTATATAGCCTGGCGGTGATCGGCAGGTCACGCAGGTCGAAATCGGCGCCGACGAAGCCGAGCACATGACCGTCGTCGTCGCGCACGATCTGGATCGCGGTAAGCGACGGCCGCCTGGCCCGCAGGCTGATGTAGGCCTGCGACAGCAGAAAGCCCTGGTTCGGCACCGCCTCGTTCATGTAGGGACGGTCGGAGCGGTCGCGCCCGTAGTCCGTCTCGACCGGCCCCGCATGGCTGATGTTGTCGCTGAGCTGAAAGGCGCGGGTGTCCAGCGCGTACATGTACTTGCAGGCGGGCAGGGCGTCCAGCGCATGCGTCAGCGCGGCGTTGAGTCCGGCCCGGCTGGGCCAGGCCCGGCTGCATGCCTGCGCCGCCAGTGCCAGGGGTTCGCGCAGGAGATTGGCGAGGGCATCGCGTTGCTGGGCGACGCTTTCGGCGAGCGTGGACGGGGCGGTCAGGGGTGAACGATCCGGAACGACGATATTCATTGATTGACGATAGCCTTACGGTAACGAATGGCGCAGCGAGATCACCGGCCAGTTCCTGGATTCGGCGTGTGCGCGCAGCGTGGGGTCAGGGTCGACGGCAACGGGATGCCGGACTTTTTCCAGCAGCGGCAGGTCGTTGAGCGAATCGCTGTAGAACCAGCTGGTGCTCAGGCAGTCCAGCCGCGTGCCGTGCGCTTCAAGAAATTGTTCGAGACGGACGACCTTGCCTTCGCGAAAACACGGCGTGCCGGCGACTTCGCCGGTGAAATGGCCGTCGATTTCCTCGGGGTCGGTGGCGATCAGGTGCGAAATCCCGAATTCCTTCGCGATCGGGCCGGTGACGAAGCTGTTGGTGGCGGTGATGACGGCAACCAGGTCTGCGGTAGCCATGTGCTTGTTGACGAGATCCCGTGCCGCCTGGGTGATCATCGGCCGGATGCGCGTTTCCATGTATTCGGCGTGCCAGGCATCGAGCTGCGCGCGCGTATGGGTGGCGAGCGGACGCAGGGCGAAGGCGAGGAAGGCATAGATGTCGAGCCGTCCGGCCTTGTAGTCCTCGTAGAAGGCGCGGTTCCGGGCTTCGTAGTGGGCGCCGTCGACCGCGCCCTTGGCGATGAGGAACTGGCCCCATTCGTAGTCGGAGTCGCCGGCGAGCAGGGTGTTGTCGAGATCGAACAGGACGAGATTCATCGGGCGTACGTTATCAGGTTCAGATTACAAGATTCAGGCGCGCGGCGCCTGGCCGCGGTCGAGCCAGAATTCGCGCAGTTCGTAGGCGCCCCAGATGGCGAGGGCGACGTGGTCTTCGCGGCGGATGGCGCGCTCCTCCGGGGAAAGTTCGTCGAGCGGCGCGGCCAGCACATAAAAGGGATCCAGTACTTCATCGACGAAAGCTTCGTCCTTGCTGCCCGCAGGCAGGTTCCACTCGTCTTCCCAGTGCTCCACCACCAGCAGGAAGCCGGCTGCCCACAGCTGGGCATAGGGCGGAATGCCTGCTTCCTTCAATTGCCCGGCCTCGGCCGCAGGCAGTTCGGCCAGCAGGCCGTTCCAGTCCATGATCAGCGGCGACAGCGCCCTCGGGTCGGTGAGGTCCTCGATCGGGGCGGCCAGCGCACGCGCGATTTCCTGGCGGCGGCGCTCGAACAGTGCCAGGAAACGCGCTGTGTCGGCCGCGTCCTCGAATACCGCATCGAGGCCGTCGTCGCGGTCGAACAGCACCGGGAAGTATTCCCCGGGCGGAAGGGCACGCGGGCTGCAGACCAGCGCAACGAGGAAGCCATCCAGTCCTTCCAGCGAAACCGGCACGTCGGTACGTTCGTCGATGAGGTCGACCAGATCGGCCAGTTCATCGATTTCGGCATCGTTGAGCGGGGCGTTGGGGGATTTGGGTGCGGACATGGCTTGGGCTCGAAGTAAGGGTTCGGATCCGCGCATCGCGTAAAATCCGCCCATGAATTTTACCGCGCTGGGCCAGTCCGCATCACTGTTGCCCGAATCCTTTTATATCGCCGGCTGGCTGGGGCTGGCCGTGCTGGCCTGGCGCTGGCTGATGTCGGGAGACTGGCGCCGGCTGGCCGAGCCTTCCAGGATGAACCTGTTCCTCGGGGCCACGGTGGCCGTGCTTGCACTGTGGCAGATTCGCACCGGCATGAAACCCGGGCTGGCGTTTCATCTGTATGGACTGGCGGCGCTGACGCTGATGTTCGGCTTCTGGCGCGCCACGTTTTCCGGCGTACTGATCCTGCTGGCGAATGCGGCATTCGGGCGCGGCAGCTGGAGTGGACTGGGCCTGGATGCGCTACTGGTGGCGGCGCTACCGGCGGGGGTGAGCTGGGGCGTCTACCGTTTCGCCGAGCGCTTCCTGCCGAATCACTTTTTCATCTACGTGCTGGGCAACGGTTTTTTCGGGGCTGCGCTTTCGGTGGCGGCGATCGCCGTGGGAACCACTGCGCTGATGGTGCTGGCCGGCGCCTATTCGCTCGACTACCTGCTTGGCCAATATACGCCCTATGCCCTGCTGCTCAGCTGGGGCGAAGCATTTTCAACCGGCATGGCGGTGACGGTGATGGCGGTCTATCGCCCGGCCTGGCTGGAAACCTTCGATGACGTCAAATACATCCAGAACAAATAAGGCTGCGGAGGCCGACGCTCCCGCCCGGCCCGCTCGCATCCACTACCCCGATCTGCCGGTTTCCGCCCGCCGCGACGATATCCTCGCCGCGTTGCGCAGGAATCGTGTGCTGATCCTGTGCGGCGAGACCGGCTCGGGCAAGACCACGCAGATTCCCAAGATGTGCCTGGAGGCCGGATTGAGGCCGGGCAGACTGATCGGCTGCACCCAGCCGCGCCGCATCGCCGCGCGCTCGGTGGCGGCGCGCATCGCACAGGAGCTGGGCAGCGAACTCGGCGGCCGGGTCGGCTACAAGGTGCGTTTTACCGACACCGTGCGCCACGACACCGCGATCAAGGTGATGACCGACGGCATCCTGCTGGCTGAAAGCCAGGGCGACCCGCTTTTGAGCCGCTACGACACGATCATCATCGACGAGGCGCACGAGCGCAGCCTCAACATCGACTTCCTGCTCGGCTATCTGAAGACGCTGGTGGAGAAGCGCAGTGACCTGCGCATGGTGATCACCTCGGCCACCATCGACGCCGAACGCTTCTCGAAACACTTCAACGATGCGCCGGTGATCGAGGTGTCGGGACGCATGTATCCCGTGGAAGTCCGCTGGCGGCCGGTCGAACGCGAGGAGCCGGCGACGCCGGCCAGGGGTGAACGCGAGAAGAAGGACAAGGATGCGCCCGACCTGATCGCCGCCATCCTCGACGCCACCGACGAGCTGGCGCGGGTGGGCCCCGGCGACATCCTGGTCTTCCTGCCGGGCGAGCGCGAGATCCGCGACACCGCCGAGGCGCTCAGAAAGCACCATCCGCCCGGAACGGAAATCCTGCCGCTGTTCTCGCGCCTGTCGGTGGCCGAACAGGACGCTATTTTCAAGCCGACCAGCGCGCTGCGGCGCATCGTGCTCGCCACCAACGTGGCGGAAACCTCGCTCACCGTGCCGGGCATCCGCTACGTGATCGACCCCGGCACCGCGCGCGTAAAACGCTATTCGGCACGCAACAAGGTCGAGCAGCTGCTGGTCGAGAAGGTGTCGCAGGCCTCGGCCAACCAGCGCGCCGGGCGCTGCGGCCGGGTGGCCGACGGCGTCTGCATACGTCTCTACGACGAAGCCGACTTCGGCAACCGTCCCCGCTTCACCGATCCCGAACTGCTGCGCTCGTCGCTGGCGGGCGTCATCCTGCGCATGAAGTCGCTGGGCCTCGGCGACGTGGTCGGCTTTCCTTTCATCGACCCGCCGAGTTCCCGACTCGTGACCGACGGCTACCAGCTGCTGGCCGAGCTGCACGCGCTCGACGAGCAGGGGCAGCTGACCAAAATCGGCGCCCAACTCGCCAGGCTGCCGCTCGACCCGCGCATTGCCCGCATGCTGCTGGCGGCCGAGCAGCAGCGCTGCGTCAACGAAGTGTTGATCATCGCCAGCGCGCTGTCGGTGCAGGATCCGCGCGACCGTCCGATGGAACGCGCGCAGGCGGCCGACGAGAAGCACAAATTGTTTGCGGATGACCGTTCCGACTTCATGGGCTGGCTCAAGCTGTGGCGCTGGTACGAGGAACAGGTGCAGCACAAGAAGACCAACCGCCAGCTGCAGACGCTGCTGCAGGACCATTTCCTGTCGCCGCGGCGGATGCGCGAATGGCGCGACATCCACGGCCAGCTGCATGCGCAGGTAAGCGAGCTGGGCCTGCGCGAGAACGAGAAGGCTGCCGGCTACGACGCCATTCATCAGGCGCTGCTGACCGGTCTGCTCGGCAACATCGGCTTCAAGTCGGACGACGCCAAGGCGCGCGCCAAGCCCGGCGAGGGCAACTACCAGGGCGCGCGCGGCATCAAGCTGTCGATCCATCCCGGCTCGGCGCTGGCGAGAAAGACACCCGCAAGGGGTACGCCGCCAGACGCTCGCCCTGCGGGCGGTCCTGGCGCAGGCCCGAAATGGATCATGGCGGCCGAGCTGACCGATACCGGCCGCCTGCTCGCGCGCACCGTCGCCGAGGTGCGCCCGGAATGGATCGAGGCCGCGGGCCGCCATCTGCTGACGCGCATGTATATCGAGCCGCACTGGGAGAAGGACGGCGCCCGCGTGGTGGCATTCGAGCGCGTCAGCCTGTACGGCATCACCCTGGTGCCGCGGCGCAAGATCCACTACGGTCCCATCGACCCGGCACTGTCGCGCGAGCTGTTCATCCGCGGTGCGCTGGTAGCGGGGGAGTACGACACGCGTGCACCCTGGTTTGCGCACAACCGCGCGCTGGTCAAGGAAATCGAGGACCTCGAGCACAAGGCAAGGAAATCGGGCGTGTGGCTGGACGAGGAACGCATCTTCCGCGTGTTCGATGCACGCGTGCCGCAAGGCCTCCACAACGGCGCGGCGTTCGAGACCTGGCGTGCGGAAGCCGAAGCCGCCAACCCGAAAATCCTGTTCCTCGCGCGCGAGGACATCCTCGGCGAGGGGCTGGGCGCCGACCACACGCTGTTCCCCGAGACGATGACGGTCGACGGCGTGGCGTGCACGCTGAAATACCGCTTCGAGCCGGGCCATGCGCTCGACGGCGTGACGCTGCGCCTGCCGCTGTACCTGCTCAACCTCATCGACGCCGCGCAGATCGACTGGCTGGTGCCGGGCCTGATCCGGGAAAAGCTCACCGCACTGCTGAAGTTCCTGCCCAAGGACAAGCGCCGTCCGCTGATTCCGCTGCCCGACACGGTGACGGCTTTCCTCTCGGTGGCGAAGCCGGGCGAGCAGGTGCTGACGGCAGCGCTGGCAGCCTACATCCGCAAGAAGACCGGTACCGACATCCATCCCGACGAGTGGAAGGGCGAGCTGCCGGCGCATCTGCTGATGAACCTCAGCGTGATCGACGACAGCGGCCAGGAACTTGCCAGCGGGCGCGACCTGGCCACGCTGCGCCAGCAGCTGGGCGGGGCGGCGCGCATCACCTACGGCGGCGGTGCCGAGGACAGCGAATTCGAGCGTACCGGGCTGACCGATTGGAACTTCGGCGACCTGCCGGCACAGGTGAAGTTCAGGCGCGCCGGCCGCGAGCTGCTGGGCTATCCGGCGCTGGTCGACAACGGCGAGAGCGTCGACCTGCGGCTGCTCGATGCCGCCGACGTGGCCGAGGCCGAAACGCGGCGCGGCGTGGTGCGGCTGCTGCGCATCGCGCTGGCTGCGCAGTTCAAGCAGCTCGACAAGGACCTCGCGCGCGAAACCGCGCTGGCACTGAAATTCCGCAGCTTCGGCAGCCCCGAGCAACTGCGCGCGGCGCTCATCGATGCGATCGCCACCCGCGCGCTGCTCGGCGACGACGACACGCCGCGCGACGGGAAGACCTTCGGCAAGCAAAAGGAACGCGCCAAACCGAAAATCTCGGTGGTGAAGCAGGCGCTGCTGCGCGACGTGGCCGAAGTGCTCGACCTGCATGCGCAGGTATCGGCGCGGCTCAACGCCAGGCCGCAGTTCACCGCGGCGATGCGCGACGAAACCGCGCATCTCGCCGCGCTGGTGCCGGCGGATTTCATCACGGCCACGCCGTGGGCGCACCTGAAGGATTTGCCGCGTTACCTGCGCGGCATCCTCAAGCGGCTGGAGAAGCTGCCTGCCGCCGAACAGCGCGACGCGCGCGGCATGGCCGGCGTGTTGACGCTGCAGAACAAGTATCTGGCGCGCCGCGCGCAGGTGAAGGGCGAGGCCCCGGCGGCGCTGGACGATTTCCGCTGGCAGCTGGAAGAGCTGCGCATTTCGCTGTTCGCGCAGGAGCTGAAAACCCCGTATCCGGTGTCGGTGAAGCGGCTCGACAAGCTGTGGGACGAGCTTGCCAGACAGCCCTTGAATTGATTAGTGTGCGGGCATGAGCGAGCGCGTGTTCAATCTGCCGAACGTCATCACACTGCTGCGCCTGGCTGCCGTGCCGGGCGTGGCGTGGCTGATCCTGCAGCAGCGCTGGGAGGCCGCGTGCTGGCTCTTCCTGGCCGCCGCCGTGTCGGACGGCATCGATGGCATGCTGGCGCGCTGGCTCGATCAGATGACCCGGTTCGGGGCGGCGCTCGACACCGTCGCCGACAAGGCGCTGGGCGTGGTGACGCTGGTGATGCTGACGAAGGCGGGTGCGATCCCGCTGTGGGTGACGCTGGCGATCCTGCTGCGCGACAGCGTCATCGTGCTGGGTGCGCTGAGTTATCGCGGACTGGCCGGGCATCTGGAGATTCATCCGACCTGGCTGGGCAAGACGCACATGTTCGCCGAACTGTCGCTGCTGGCACTGGTGCTGGGTGACCTAAGCGGGGTACTGGCGCTGGACGTCTGGCGGCTGCCCCTGTTCGCCACCGTCTTCGTCATCGCCGTGGCCTCGGGTGTGCAGTATGTGTGGATTTGGGGCGCCAAGGCCCGCCGTGAACGCGTCGCCACCCGTCTCAGGCCGCGCTGATCCGCTTCACTGAAACGGCAGACATCCCTGGCGTTGCGACTCGCTGCCGGATTTGACCCGGTACATGGCCGCGTCGGCTGCCCGGATCAAGGCATCCTCGTCGCGGCCGTCGTCGGGATAGAGTGCCTGGCCGATGCTGGCGTCGATTTCCAGTTGATGATCACCCAAGCGGGTGGCGCGTGCCAGGGCCTGTTCAATCTTGAGTGCGGCGGCGATGCAGTCCTGGCGCCCCTGTACGCCTTCGAGCAATACCACGAACTCGTCTCCGCCCAGGCGCGCCACCGAGTCCGACTCGCGCACGCAATCCAGCAGCCGTTGCGCCACCTCGACGAGCACGGCATCGCCGACATGGTGGCCGTGCAGGTCGTTGATATCCTTGAAGTGGTCCATGTCCACATACAAAAGCCCCACCTTGCCGCCGTAGCGCAGGGCATGGCGGATCGCCTGCTGCAGCCGGTCATAGAACAGCCGCCGGTTGGCCAGCCCGGTCAGCGAATCATGGGTGGCCTCTTCGTGCAACGCGGCGCGCGACTGTTCCAGTTCCGCCATCCGGTCGCGCAGCAGCCGTGACTTCTGGCTGATCTTGCGGAGCGTGTACCAGGCGATCAGCAGCGCCAGCAGGATGGCCGCGAGGCCAAAGGCCAGGGTGAGAAAAATCGCGCGCAGAAAGGTCTGCCTGGCCTGCTGCTGGGCGGCCAGGTTGGCCCGCTGATAGGCATTCCGCATGTCAGCCAGTTGCAGGTTGAAGCGTTCCTGGATGGGAATGGCTTCCTGCGCCAGCACCCGATGTGCCTCATCGTTGCGACTGGCGTAGAGCAGGTCGATGACGTGTTCCTGCACCGCCTGGATTTGTCCGATCAGCTTTGTCTGGGAATCGAAACTGCGCTGTTCGGCAGGCGTGAATCCGAGCTTGCGCAAGGCTTCACGCCCCTGCCCGACAAGAAATCCCGCATGGATGAATCGCAGGAAATGGGCATCGCGTTCGAACGGGTCGTTCTCCAGCACCATGCGGAACAGGCTGTCCGTGCGGATATGCGCCGCCACCTGGGTTTGCGTGATGAGATCGATCTTGCGATTGTGGTGTTCGACCACGATGCTCAGTTGCCGGCCCAGCGCCTCGAGCTGGAACAGGCTGTTGAACAGAAGGCCGCAGATCAGCGCGATCAGAACGACGAAGGCGGTTCCGATCAGGGGGGAAAACCCCCTGTGTATGGATTTGGGAGGGGTGGCGGAGGAACGCCTATCCACGTCCAGGAGGCGGCGAGAAAACATGGGGCGTCCCGGAACCTTGCAAGCTTCTCAGGACGTCCCGTACTTCTTCGGCGTGTCGTGCGGGGTCCACGTGATCGAAGCGTGCCGCGATGCGTCCGTCCGGTGCAATGATGAAGGTATGGCGGCGGGCAAAACGCATCAGCCCTAGATTGAGCAGGCTGCCGTAGGCCCTGGCAGTGCGTCCGTCGGGATCGGACAGCAGCGGAAACGGCAGTCCGTATTTGCGGGAAAATTCGGCATGCGAACGGGGGCTGTCCACACTGACCCCGACCACCGCCGCATCCATCTGGCCCAGCGTGCCGATGTCGTCGCGGAAGCGGCACGCCTCGCGGGTGCAGCCCGGCGTATCGTCGCGCGGATAGAAATACAGCACCAGCCAGCGCCCCGCATAATCGCCCAGACGGTGCGTCTGGCCGTTCTGGTCCGGCAGGGCGAAATCCGGTGCGGTGCTGCCTTCCGCCCGCTGCGTGCCGGGCCTCAGCATCCAGAAAGCTGCGCTCGCGGCCAGCAGCAGCACTGCCAGTCCGCCCATTATCATTTTGAACATAAAGTTCTCCTGAAATGCATCATAGACTGCCTTCGGCCGGGGCGGGGGGATTCGCTACGGCTCGTTAATCCATGACGTATTCGGTAGAATGCGCGCCACGCCCCGGTAGCTCAGTGGATAGAGCAACCCCCTCCTAAGGGGTAGGTCGGACGTTCGATTCGTCTTCGGGGCGCCATCTAAGCATTTCACCCTGTATCACCACACCACACAAACCCGCGCATGAGATGCAATGTAGGCCGGTTTGTTGCGTCACCCCGTTTCATGGCGTAGCATCCAAATACCCCCGCGTTGGGGGTATATGCGGGGGTATCTGGAATACCCCCAAAGCGGATACCCCCACGGAGACGCCCATGCCGTTGACCGACACCGCAGCAAAGAAAGCCAAGCCCCAGGACAAGCCCTACAAGATGGCTGACGGCGGCGGGTTGTATCTCTTGGTGGCTCCCACTGGCGGCAAGCTGTGGCGGCTGAAATATCGTGTTGGCGGCAAGGAAAAGCTGCTTTCACTCGGAAGCTACCCAGACGTGTCCCTTGCCCGTGCTCGGGAGAAACAGGCGGAGGCCCGCAAGCTGCTGGCTGATGGAATAGACCCGAGTACGCACCGCAAGGAAACGAAGCAGTCCGCGATGGCGGCTCAAGCAAACTCGTTCGAAGCTGTGGCGCGTGAATGGCACGCCATGAAGCTGAAAAAGAAGTGGACACAATCGACCGCCGACAAGACCATGACCCAACTGGAGTCCTACGTCTTCCCGGAAATTGGACACCGGCCAATCGCCAGCGTGAAGGCTTCGCAGATACTGGCGATGCTGCGCAAGGTCGAGGATCGCGGCATTGCCTACACTGCCGTGCGCCTGCGCGAAGTGTGCGGGCAGATATTCCGCTACGGCGTGGCGACGGGCAGGACAGAAGACAACCCGGCCGCGCACCTTGTAGGCGCCTTGCACAAACCCGAGGTCAACCACCGTCCGGCCATCACCGACCGGCGCGGCTTCGGCGTCTTCCTGCGCGATCTACGGGAAGCTACCGGCTATGACGCCGTTACGCGGTACGCAGCTTATTTCGCCCTGCTGACGTTCGTTCGCGCCCAGGAGTTTCGTTACGCCCGGTGGGAGGAAATCGACTGGCGGGCGAAGGAATGGAAAATCCCGGCCAAGCGCATGAAGACCGGCAAAGCCTTGCCCGCCCATACTGTGCCGCTGTCGAAACAGGCGCTGGCGCTGTTGACCGAATTGGAAGACCTGACCGGGCATTCCTCCTATCTGTTCCCCAAGGTCAAAGGCTACGGCGATGCCGAAGTCATATCCGAAAACACGGTCGGCAAGATGCTGAACAAGATGGGGTATCAGGGCCGCCA
Source organism: uncultured Thiobacillus sp. (assembly GCA_964533095.1). Taxonomy (GTDB): domain Bacteria; phylum Pseudomonadota; class Gammaproteobacteria; order Burkholderiales; family Thiobacillaceae; genus Thiobacillus. Next base: position 293,156 of record CAZHKS010000001.1, read on the forward strand.
GTGCGTACATGGCTTCCGGGCTTCGGCGCGGTCGATTCTGAGCGAGCAGGGCTGGAGCCGCGAGGCGATGGAGCGGCAGCTTGACCACAAGGAAACCGACAGCACGGTGGCGGCCTATGCGCGGTCGGAACACCTGCCAGAACGCCGTAAGATGATGCAAGCGTGGGCGGATACATGTGATGCGTTGGAAACAGGCGCGGAAGTGATTCCGCTGCATGGAAAAACAACATCAACGGGAGGAAAAATATGAGTGACACCACACTGATTCTCAAGGCGGCATCGTTCGCGGCACACAAACATCGCAATCAGCGTCGCAAGGATGTAGACGCATCGCCCTATATCAATCATCCGCTTGCGTTAGCCCGTGTCCTGGCAGAAGAAGGCGGCGTGACCGATGTTGCTACGCTATGCGCAGCGCTCCTACATGACACCGTCGAGGACACGGACACAACCGTCGAGGAACTGGCGAGCGAGTTTGGCGCAGAGGTTGCGGCACTGGTGGCAGAGGTTACAGACGACAAGGCACTCCCCAAAGCGGAGCGCAAACGTATGCAGGTCGAACACGCAGCACACATTAGCTACAAGGCCAAGCGTGTAAAGCTGGCGGACAAAATATGCAACCTGCGCGATGTGGCGGCAACCCCTCCTGCTGATTGGTCACTGGAACGTCGGCGTGAGTATTTCGACTGGGCGAAGTCGGTAATTGATCGACTCCGCGGAGTTGACCCGCGCATGGAGCAGGTCTTCGATACGGCCTATAGCGTGCGACCGCAGAACTGACAATTTTTAAGGGGGGAAGAAGAATGAAGGTAGCTTTGGTTGTCGTACTGAGCTTGATTTGCACTGCTTGCGCATTGCCAAGCCCGGCAAAATTCTCACGCGGCGAAGTCGATCAAAAACAGTTTGACCGTGAAGCTTACGAATGCGAACGTGATGCGCGAAACATCCGAGGCGATTCGTGCACTCAAATGGATCTATACGAAACCTGCATGCGGTCTAAGGGCTACACGGAGATTCCGAACTCAGCTAATAAGGGCCTTTGTACGAAGGTTTTCTGATGATTGATTGTTTTCGGGCTGTATCAGGAGAGCAGCTCCACATTGTCCGATGAATGCCTTTGAGGCCAGCGCGGTTGCCTGTTGTTCAAAATAGCCGGAAAACCGTACGCGAAATGCGATAAATAGATAAGCCATGCGACGACAGCCAACCACGGCATACGTCGCCCAACCCCTGCTGGAGTTTGCAAATGGCTTATCGTCACCCCCCTGAAAACCTCGATACCCTGCCTGCGTCGGCGATGCTGTCCGCTGCCGATTTGTCCGGGCTGCTTGGCGTTTCCCTCAATACTGTCTGGCGCTGGGCCAAGGCTGGACGCCTGCCCGCTCCGATACGCATCGGGCCAAACACGACGCGCTGGAAGGCTGGCGAAGTTAGGGCGGCGCTCGCCCGCCTAGCTGAAGTCGCTTGAGGCGCGCACCATGCGCACCGCGAAACCCGCGCGCGGCGGGAAGAATCCGCGCTTTGGCTTCCGCCGCGACCTGCTGCCGTCCCCGGTGGAATACCTCAAATTGCATGGCGCCAAGCTGACCGGCACCGGCGCATGGCGAAATGCCGTGTGCCCGTTTCACGATGACACCAAGCCCAGCCTGCGCGTCCGCATCGAAACCGGCGCATTCCGCTGCATGGTTTGCGGCGCGCACGGCAGCGACGTGCTCGCCTTCCACATGCTGATAACCGGCCTGCCGTTCAAGCGCGCCGCGCAAGACCTGGGTGCATGGGAGGGCGAACGATGATCCCGCATCACGATAACCACGTCCGCGCCTGGGTACGCCACCATGCTCGCCAGCTTTCACGCAAGCCGATGGCCGAAGGCTTCCAGCCCGCCGCATTGCATGAGTACGCTGATGCCGACGGCCTGCCGCTTTTCTGGCGCATCCGCCTGAAACGCCCGGACACTGGGGACAAGTGGATACGCCCCATGCGCCGCGTCGAAGGTGGTGGCTTCGACCTGAAGCAGCCGGAATTCCCGGACGGTGCGCCGCTGTACCGGCTGCCCGAACTGGCGGCGCGTGACGATGCGCATGTCTGGATCGTCGAAGGCGAAACCTGCGCGGACACGTTGACGGGGTTGGGCGTAGTCGCCATCACATCTGGCGGCGCGGATTCGGCGAGCCGGGCGGACTGGTCGATGCTGGCAGGCCGCAACATGACAATCTGGCCCGACAACGACGAGGCCGGGCGGCGCTACGCCGACACCGTGGCGGACATTCTGCGCGGGCTGGGCTGCGTGGTTTCGATTCTCGACGCGGCGGCGCTTGACCTGCCGACGAAGGGCGACGTGGTGGACTGGCTGACGGCACACCCCGACGCGACCGCCGATGAAGTGGCGAGTCTGCCCCGGTTGATGGCCGGGGAAGAAAAAATCGATCCGCCAGGGTCGCCCACAAGCGGCGATCTTGATACGGCTGAGGGTCTACCTCATGCTGACGAGGCCGACAATGCGCGCATTGCCCGCCTGGCCGCGCTTCCCCCGCTCGACTACGACCGCTGCCGCACTGCCGAGGCGAAGGCGCTGGGCGTGCGACCGGCAACGCTGGATAGTCTGGTGAAGGCAGCGCGCGCCGATGACGAAGATCCGGAAACGCCCTTCAACGAGCCGGAGCCTTGGCCCGAGCCGATCAACCCCGCCGACTTGCTCGACGAACTCGCCGCAACGATCCGGCGTTTCATCGTGCTGGATGCCGGGCAGACCGACGCGGCGGCGCTGTGGATCGCCTTCACCCACCTTGCGGACGTAGTGGAAGTCGCGCCGCTGGCGATCATCAATGCACCCGAGAAAGCGTGCGGCAAGTCGCAACTGCTGACGCTGTTCGGGCGGCTGGTTGCGCGCCCGCTGCCGGCTGCAAACTCGACAGCGGCTTTCCTGTTTCGCGCTGTTGAACTGTGGGAACCCACGGTACTGATCGACGAAGCCGACACCTTTATCCGTGACAACGAGGAACTTAAAGGACTGGTCAACGCCGGGCACACCCGCGCCAATGCCTTTGTGGGCCGCGTGGTTGGTGATGACCTGAAGCCCAAGCTGTTCAAGGTATGGGGCGCTAAGGCGCTGGCGGGGATCGCGCTGGAAAAGCACCTGCCCGATGCCACCCTGAGCCGTGCCGTCATCTTCAACATGAGGCGCAAGCTGGCGAGCGAAACCGTCGAGCGCTTGCGCCATGCCGAGGCGGGGCTGTTCGAGCGGCTGGCGTCCAAGCTTGCACGCTTCGCCGACGATTGCCGCGATGCCGTGCGTTGCGCGCGCCCAAATCTGCCCGACGCCCTGGGCGATCGCGAGCAAGACAACTGGGAGCCGCTCTTTGCGATTGCCGGATGCGCTGGGCCTGAATGGGTGCGCCGTACGACCGCTGCCGCGCTGGAGCTGTCAGGCGTAGGACGCGATAGCCAAAGCGCCGGGAACGAGCTGCTGGCGGATATTCAGGCCGTGTTCGAGGCAAAGGGCTGCGAGCGCATCAGCATGGCGGACTTGATCGCGGCCTTGATTGCCGACGATGAAGCGGCATGGGCGACGTGGAACCGGGGCCGCGCGCTGACTGCTCGCCAGCTCGGGAAAATGTTGCAGGGTTACGGCATCAAGACCAAGGCGCTTCGTCTTGGGTATGAGGTGGCGAAAGGTTACGACCGCGCCCAATTCGCTGACGCCTTCGGGCGCTATCTCGCCCCCACTCCTGAAAACGGCCACTTTTTGGTTACAGCGTTACAAGTCAAGAACGGCGCGGGTTTCAGTGTTACCGACGCATCGGTTACACCTCACGAAAGTAACAACGAGGTTACACCGAATCCCACATGGATAAAGGCTTGTAACCATGTAACCGAAAAAACCCCGATTTTGGGTGAGGGGCTGAGTGTGCCCGAAAGCGTACCCGATGATGACGTGGAGGTGTTTTGATGAACGTGCCCGCTCAACTTGACCCGCTGTCCGAACTGCGCGCCGCCGGCCTGTCTGTCATGCTCGACGCTGGGCGCTTGATCGTCAACCCGGCATCCGCCCTGACCGATGCCTACCGCCGAAGCTTGCGCGAAAACCGGGCGCACATTCTGGCGGCGCTGAATGCCGAGGCCGACGAACTTGCTCGCTTGGTGCGCGAATGCGGCGACGCTTACGACTTCACGAAAGCGGAACGCACCGAGGCGCTGGCGACCGCCCTGCGCGACCCAGCCGCGGCGCTGAAATGTTTTCGGGCGATGGCTGGCGACTGGGCAAAGGAGGCAAGAACATGAGTGATGCGACCATCGTCGCGCGCCTGCGCAAGGCCGACGGCGCCGAAATCCGCGTTACGCTCGACCGCTACAAGAGGCGGAAAGTGGTAGACCTGCGCATCTGGTATGTACCGAGCGGAGGCGCGGACTTCGTGCCGACGAAGAAGGGCGTCACCTTCGACGCGGAGAAGTTGGCCGAACTGGTGGACGCACTCGCCCTGGCGGGGCGGATACTTGGAAAGGAATAGCTGCGGCCGCACGCGCGCGCATTTTTATATAGGGGAGCTAGCCTGACTGGCGGGCCATTTTGGGAATCGGATCGCACGCCCAGTTTTTCGTTTTTAGGAAGGGCATCGCGATAAAGTGGGGGTATGTTTGGGGGTATCTAGGCCGTCGCGTTAGCTAATTTACAATCAAAGACGCGGAATACGGCGTGATTTTCGATTCGTCTTCGGCGCCATTCAGTATTCACCCCAGATGCGATGCACGCACGCAGGCTGAAGCCGCCATCTGATTGGCTGTTCAAGTTCAATTCGATTTGTATAGGCCACAACCCTGGACGGGCTGTATTTTGAGCACCTTACGGGATGTAAGGTGGCGTCCCCACGGGGATTCGAACCCCGGTTACCGCCGTGAAAGGGCGATGTCCTAGGCCTCTAGACGATGGGGACCCGGACGACGGTGTGAGCCGTCAACTTTACTGCTCGGGCTTGCGCCCTTCCTGCCTGTTGTACAGCTGGGTCAAGGTGACGCCGACAAACAAGGCGACGAAGCCCAATGGTATCAGCGAGAGCCAGAACTGCGCATCCTCACTGCCATGAAGCATTTCCCAAAACCCGACTGCCAGTCCGACGATGCTCAGAATCAACCCCAGCAGCGTGGTGATGACGCCAAGTTTGTGCATCGTACATCCTGTTAGTTGGTGGAGGTAAGCGGGATCGAACCGCTGACCTCTTGCATGCCATGCAAGCGCTCTCCCAGCTGAGCTATACCCCCAACGAAGCCGCGCATTCTATAGATGCCTTTCGCGCTTGTAAAGCCTTTGCGGGGACATCAGTCAGGAAAAAGTTTGCCGGGATTGAGCAGGCCGTGCGGATCGAATTGCCGTTTGATCGCGCGCATCAGGTCGAGCGTGGGAGGCTCGATTTCCTGCGGCACGAAGCGGCGTTTTTCGGTGCCGATGCCGTGCTCGCCCGAGAGCGTGCCGCCCAGCGCCAGCACGCGCAGCATGATGGCGTCGAGCGCGTGGTGCGCGCGCGCCATTTCGTCGTCGTCGTCGGGATGCACCATCAGGTTGACGTGCAGGTTGCCGTTGCCGGCATGGCCGAACGATACGATGGGCAGGTGCTGCGTCTGCGCGGTGTGGTCGAGGAAGTCAACGAGGTTGGCAAGCTGCGATACCGGCACCACCACATCCTCGTTGATCTTGAGCGGCGCGATCTGCTTGACCGCGTGCGACAGCGATTTGCGCGCCGTCCACAGCCGCGTGATGTCCTTGCGCTCGAAGCCGCTGCGCATTTCGAGCAGGCCCTCGCCGTCGAGCGCCCGTTCCAGGGCGGTGATCTGGCGCGGCAGATCCTCTGCGGCGCCGTCGGCCTCGACCATCAGGAGTGCCCGGGTGCCGGTCGGCAGGTCGTCTGCCGCGCCGGTCGGGCGGATGGCGCCGATGGCGTGCTGGTCCATGAATTCGAGCGCGCTGGGCACGACGGATTGGCGCATGACGCGGCCGACCGCGTCGAGCGCGGCATGGTTGCTGGAGAAGCACACGCGCAGGGTGGCGACCGCTTCCGGCGCGGGCAGCAGTTTCAGGGTGGCTTCGGTGATGAGGGCGAGGGTGCCGCCGGAGCCGACCAGCAGGCGGGTGAGGTCGTAGCCGGTGACGCCCTTGGTGGTGCGGCAGCCGGTGCGGATTTCCTCGCCGCTGCCGGTGACGGCGCGCAGCCCCAGCACGTAGTCGCGGGTGACGCCGTACTTGACGGCGCGCGGGCCGGCGGCGTTCATCGCGAGGTTGCCGCCGATGCGGCAATAGGCGCCGCTGCCGGGGTCGGGCGGGTAGAACAGGCCGGCGCTGCGCGCGGTGCGGTCGATCTCTTCGGTGACCACGCCGGGCTCGACGACGATGAGCCGGTTGGCAGGGTCGAATTCGAGCACGCGCCGCATGCATTCGAAGCTGACCACCACGCTGCCGGGCGCAGGCAGCGCGCCGCCGACATTGCCGGAACCGGCGCCGCGCGGGGTCAGTGCAATCCGGTGTTCGCAGGCGACGCGCATGAGCGCGACCACTTCGTCGTGCGAGGCCGGGAACAGCACGGCGTCGGGCTCGACCCGGCGCGGGGTTTCATCGCAGGCGTAGAGCGCCCGGGTGACGGCGTCATCGAAGACGCGATCGGCCCCGAGGGCGGAACGGAAAGCGGCAAGCGCGTGGTCGGACAGCATGGCGGTAAGGCGCAGACAGGGTGGGTGTCAGACCGGATGCTCGGGCGGGAGTTGCGCAAGCAGCTGCGCAATCATGTCGGCATCGAAATCCATGCCGATGTCCCAGCCCGGATTCAGCGAAATCGGTACACCCCCGCCGATGCGGCGCAGCAGCCAGGAGAATTCGGTCAGCAGGCCGCCCGAAAAATCGGGGAAATGCTCGACGAACGGCTTGGCACGTTCGGGGCTGGTGAACAGCACCAGCACGCGTTCGCCGTCCTCGTCTTCGATGATCAGCGGTTCGGCCTGGGTCGAGCGCTGGAAACCCTGGATGGCGTCTTTCTCGTCGCGCACCGGCATGAACAGCTGCTGGTCGAGCAGGCTGAGTACGAAAGTCTCGGGATCGAGCGTGCCGGCATGGACGGCGGCAAGCTGTTCTTCGAGTGTGTTGTGAGGGGTGAAATCCATGGTGGTCGGCAGGGCTGGAGCGGGGCAAGGGCCAGTGTAACGTATGCGGGGGTCGCTCGGGACATGCACCGCCCGCTGCCTGCGTGGTGGGCCGATGCTCTTTCAGGGTTCCCAGCGCTCGGGGTTCGCCCAGAAGCGGGCGTTGAGCCAGTCCGGCACCATCTTGTAGGTATCGAGATCGTAATAGTAGAAACGCATATCGTCCGCCGGCTCCGCCGTCGACTGCGTGAAGCCGAGAGCGCGGAAGGCTGCATCGTCCAGCGCGCATCCGGGCGGTGCTGCGATCAGGAGGCGCGGCGCGACATAGAGGCGCACCCGGCTGATCAGGTGCTGGGCCTGCTGTGCGTCCAGCCCGTTCAGCACGTCGATTCCCAGCGCCAGTGCGCAGGGCTGGCCGGGCGGATGCTCGGGCGCGAGCACCGGGATGTCAGGCAGGAGGTCGCGCGCCAGTTGATGCGCTGCCGCATCGAGTGCGTACACGCTGTCCGGGCGGATGGCCAGCAGGCGGGTACGCAGGGAGTCGCGCCAGTTCATGCTAGGGCGTGAAAAAAATTAGCGCTAACACGCCCTAGGCCTTGCGCGGCACGCGAACCAGGCGGGTGCGTGCCAGCCTGTCGTGCAGGAACTGGCGGTCGCGGTCGAACAGGGCCCACCAGAAACCCGCGCCCGCCAGCAGCAGGCCGAGCAATGCGAGGGTGAAGCGCAGCGCGGACCGCCCGAGTGTGAGGCGGCCGCCGTTCAGGTCGACCAGCCGGATGCGCCAGGTCTTCATCGCCAGGGTTTGCCCGCTGCGCATCCAGAACGCGCTGAAGTAGGCGAACAGCACGCCGGTCAGATACAGTTGGAAGACGGCATGCCGCCAACCGGTCTCGGCATTGCCGGCCAGATAGAGAAAAGGCAGCGAGGCGACGAACAGGACTGCGGTCACCAGCAGCAGCTCGTAGATCATCGCGGCGATGCGCGCCAGAAAGGGGGCAGGAGAGAGGGCTATTGCGTTGTCTTGCATGGAGGTTCTATATTGCAACTTAGGTGCGACACTTTGCCACAGCGCGCCGCATACAAATCAAAACCAAGGAGGGGGCTCGATGCACATCGTAAAGCAACTCATGGCAATTCCCGGGGTTATTGCTGCAGGAGAATATGCCTATCGTGGCGACCGCTTCTCTTATCAGGGCGCTCTCACCGATGAATTCGCGCGCATGGCGTCGATCCTGTGCCGTGCCAATACCCTGTCGGTCAACATGCAGTGCGAAATCCTCGATTCCTTTTCCGAGAACTGCGGATGTCGTCCGACACAGGGCTGGATCGTGCGAGGCGCGCAGTTGACGGTATGTGCGGTCGGCAACTATTTTTCCATCATTGAAAACCGTGACGACCTGCTCAACGACGTCATGACCATCATGCGCGCCAAGGTCGGCGACGTGCAGGATGACCTGCTGGTGAATCTGTATGCCAGGCTGGGCGGCGATACCAAAGAAGCGTTGTACTGAAGTCAGAACCGATGTTAAGGGGGAGATAAGATGGATCTGCAGAAAATGATGGATTTGCCGGGCGCGCTCGCGGCGTTTACTTACGCTGACAAGGGGGATCTGCAATCGCATGTGCTGCGCGAAGGCACCGAGCTGACGCCGCAGGTACTGGATCTGCTGGCGCGTTCGTGCGTGGCCAACCTGGCGATTGCCGGCATGGAAGCGCGCGGCTGGGAGGCGCTCACCGGACAGACCGGGTTCCAGCCGATCGAGGGCTTCTCGGTGGTGGGGCTGGAATGGTCGGTCGTGGTGAATGGCAACTGTGGCGTGGTGGTCAGGAACCGCGACGCCGACTACGAAGCCACGTTCAAAGCCCTGCAGGCCTGAGGAGCGCATATGTCGCTGAGAAAAATCCTGGTGCTCGACGGCGTGACAGCCGTGTGCCGCTTCCGTGACGACGGCGTGATCATGGAGGCCGAAGGCATGCTGTCGCCCGAGTTGATGGAGCGTTTGGCAAAACTGGCCCACTGGTATCGCCGCATGGTGTCTGGCAATACCGATTTGCTGTCCCTGTTCTCGCAGATGCGCGGCTGGTCCCCGTCGCAGGGCTGGGTCGTCCAGGGGGGCGCGATGACGGTGTGCAGCGTCGGCAACATGGTCTGCCTGCTCGAGAATGCACAGGGGGCGCTGAACGAAGTCATGCAGGCGCTTCGCGAGGCGGCGCACGAATAGGACCGCCGGCCAATACGCTGTGTTCATGCAGCGGTTTACGCAACACGAACCCCTCCGTGACCGGAGGGGTTTCTTATTGCGGTGGGCGTTTTGAACTGCCTCCCGGGCGCAAGTCAGGCGAAAATGCCTGCCTGGTCGCCGTTACAGCATGATTTCTTGACCGTGACAGGGCAAAACGATTACCCTCACAGGTTCACCAACGATTTGATTTTTTGCCAGTTTATGGAAGCCACGGGCGCCGAGATCGTCGTACGTTGTCTGGCCGAAGAGGGGGTCGAGTTTGTGTTCGGCTATCCCGGCGGGGCCGTGCTCAACATCTACGACGAAATCTTCAAGCAGAACAAATTCAAGCATGTGCTGGTGCGCCACGAGCAGGCCGCCGTGCATGCCGCAGACGCCTATGCGCGCGCCACCGGCCGCGTCGGCGTGGCACTGGTCACCTCGGGCCCGGGGGCGACCAATGCGGTGACCGGCATCGCCACCGCCTACATGGATTCCATTCCCATCGTCGTCGTCACCGGCCAGGTGCCGACGCCCGCGATCGGCCTGGATGCCTTCCAGGAGGTCGACACCGTCGGCATCACGCGTCCCTGCGTCAAGCACAACTTCCTGGTCAAGGATGTGAAGGACCTGGCGGTGACGATGAAGAAGGCCTTTATCATCGCGGCGTCCGGCAGGCCCGGCCCGGTGGTGGTCGACGTGCCCAAGGACGTGACGGCTCACGTCACCGAATTCGAATATCCGGCCACGATCGAGATGCGTTCGTACAACCCGGTGGTGAAGGGACATAGCGGCCAGCTGAAGCGCGCGGTGCAGATGCTGCTGGAAGCCCGGCGTCCGATGATCTACGCGGGCGGCGGCGTGGTGCTGGGCGACGCTGCCGAACAGCTGACCGAACTGGCGCGCCTGCTCGGGTTTCCCGTTACCAATACCCTGATGGGACTGGGCGGCCATCCCGCGACCGACAAGCAGAATCTCGGCATGCTGGGGATGCACGGCACCTACGAGGCCAACATGGCGATGCAGCACAGCGACGTGCTGCTGGCTGTCGGTGCGCGTTTCGATGACCGCGTGATCGGCAACCCGGCGCACTTCGCGCGCGAACAGCGCCGCATCATCCATATCGATGTCGACCCCTCGTCGATTTCCAAGCGCGTCAAGGTCGACGTGCCGATCGTCGGCGACGTCAGGAACGTGCTGGCCGACATGCTGGTCCTGCTCAAGCAGGCCAAGGACAGGCCCGACACGGCCGCACTCAACGCCTGGTGGACGCAGATCGAATTGTGGCGCTCGAAGAACTGCCTCAATTACAACCGCAACAGCCCCATCATCAAGCCGCAGTACGTGGTGGAAAAGTTGTGGGAAGTGACCCGGGGCGATGCCTTCGTCACCTCCGACGTCGGCCAGCACCAGATGTGGGCCGCGCAGTACTACAAGTTCGACAAGCCGCGACGCTGGATCAATTCCGGCGGCCTCGGCACCATGGGCGTCGGCCTGCCGTATGCCATGGGCGTGCAGCTCGCGTTCCCCGATGCGCAGGTCGCCTGCGTCACGGGCGAATCGAGCATCCAGATGAACATCCAGGAGCTCTCGACCTGCAAGCAGTACCGCATCCCGGTCAAGGTCGTCATGCTCAACAACCGCTACATGGGCATGGTGCGGCAGTGGCAGGAATTCTTCTACGGCAGCCGCTACGCCGAGTCGTACATGGAATCCCTGCCCGATTTCGTCAAGCTGGCGGAATCCTACGGCCACATCGGCATGCGCATCGACAAGCCCGAGGACGTCGAGGCCGCGCTGAAGGAAGCGTTCTCGCCCGCGCTGAAGGAAAGAATGGTGTTCATGGACTTCCAGACCGACCAGACCGAAAACGTCTTCCCCATGGTGGAAGGCGGCAAGGGCCTGTCGGAAATGATCCTGGCGGAGGAGCTGTGATGAGCCGCCGCCATATCATTTCGCTCTTGATGGAAAATGAGGCGGGCGCACTGTCGCGCGTCGCCGGGCTGTTTTCCGCGAGGGCCTACAACATCGAGTCGCTCACCGTGGCGCCGACCGAGGACGCCACGCTGTCGCGCATGACCATCGTCACCGTGGGGTCCGAAGACATCATCGAGCAGATCACCAAGCAGCTCAACAAGCTGGTCGACGTCATCAAGGTGATGGACCTGACCGAGGGCAGCCACATCGAGCGCGAACTGATGCTGGTCAAGCTCCGCGCGGTGGGAGCGGACCGCGAAGAGATCAAGCGCACTGCCGACATTTTCCGCGGCAACATCATCGATGTGACCGAATCGACCTATACCATCGAACTGACGGGCGCCGGCTCCAAGCTCGACGCCTTCCTCGAGGCGATCGATTCGGGCTTCATCCTCGAAACCGTGCGCACCGGCGCGTCCGGCATCGGACGCGGCGAGCGCAGTCTCAAAGTCTGATTTTCAACTGATTATCAATTAGCCATTTTCAATTTTCTGCCTGGGAATTCATCATGAAAGTTTTTTACGACAAGGACGCCGACCTCTCCCTCATCAAGAAGCGCAAGGTCGCCATCATCGGCTACGGCTCGCAGGGCCATGCCCATGCCAACAACCTGAAGGATTCCGGCGTCAAGGTCACGGTCGGCCTGCGCAAGGGCGGCGCCTCGTGGGACAAGGCCAAGAAGGCCAAGCTTGACGTCAAGGAAATCGCCGACGCCGTGAAGGCTGCCGACTTCGTGATGATCCTGATCCCCGACGAATTGATGGCGGCCACCTACTACAACGACATCGAGCCCAACCTGAAGAAGGGTGCGACGCTGGCCTTCGCCCACGGCTTCAACGTGCATTACAACCAGATCACCCCGCGCGCCGACCTCGACGTCGTGATGATCGCGCCCAAGGGCCCCGGCCACCTGGTGCGCTCCACGTACACCCAGGGCGGCGGTGTGCCGTCGCTGATCGCCGTATACCAGGACAAGTCCGGCAAGGCGCGTGACCTCGCCCTGTCGTATTCCTGCGCCAACGGCGGCACCAAGGGCGGCGTGATCGAGACCACCTTCCGCGAAGAAACCGAAACCGACCTGTTCGGCGAGCAGGCCGTGCTGTGCGGCGGCTGCGTCGACCTGGTGAAGGCCGGCTTCGAGACCCTGACCGAAGCGGGCTATGCACCGGAAATGGCCTACTTCGAGTGCCTGCACGAACTGAAGCTGATCGTCGACCTGATGTACGAAGGCGGCATCGCCAACATGAACTACTCGATCTCCAACAACGCGGAATACGGCGAATACGTGACCGGTCCCAAGGTCATCAACGCGCAGTCCAAGGCCGCGATGAAGGAGTGCCTCGACAACATCCAGAACGGCAACTACGCCAAGCAGTTCATCCTCGAAGGCCGCACCAACTACCCCGAGATGACCGCCCGTCGCCGCCTCAACGCCGAGCATCCGATCGAGGTCGTCGGCGCCAAGCTGCGCGCGATGATGCCCTGGATCAGCAAGAACAAGCTGGTCGACCAGTCCAGGAACTGATGCGCGTGTAAGGCCGGGGGTGAGGCGTGCGGGCTGGCTGGCCCGCGCGCCTCACCCCTTTCTCCTCAGCCTCACCGAATTTATTTATGACACATCCCCTCATCGCTCGTGAAGGCTGGCTGGTTCTGCTGGCTGCGTTTGCGGCCGCCCTCATTGCGACCTGGCTCATCGGCTGGTGGTCGATTCCGTTCTGGATCTGGGCGGTGTTCGCGCTGCAGTTCTTCCGCGATCCGGCACGCGTGCCGCCGGCCGACGCCGACGCGGTGATCGCGCCCGCGGATGGCCGCATCGTCTCGGTGGAGAAGGTGCGCGACGAATATCTGGAGCGCGAGGCGCTGAAGATCAGCGTGTTCATGAACGTGTTCAACGTGCATTCCAACAAGAGTCCGGTCGACGGCGAGATCAAGGGGCTCTGGTACATGCCCGGCAGCTTCGTCAACGCCGACCTCGACAAGGCGTCCACCGAAAACGAACGCAACGCGATCTGGATCCAGACCGCACGCGGCGACGTCACCTCGGTGCAGATCGCCGGCCTGATCGCGCGGCGCATCCTGTGCTATGTGCGCACCGGCGACACGCTGGCGCGCGGCCAGCGCTACGGCTTCATCCGCTTCGGTTCGCGGGTCGACGTCTACCTGCCGACGACGGCGCGCGCCGAAGTCTCGATCGGGCAAAAAGTCACGGGTGGGCGTACCATACTGGCTCGCTGGTAGCCAGGGTTCTTCATGCTCGAGTTCCATCACCGCAAGTCCGAAACGAAACGCCCGCGGATGCGCGACCGCGGCATCTACCTGCTCCCCAACCTGTTCACCACCGGCGCGCTGTTCGCCGGGTTCTATGCCGTGGTGCAGGCCATGAACGGGCGCTTCGAGCATGCTGCCGTGGCCATCTTCATCGCCATGGTGCTCGACGGCCTCGACGGCCGCGTGGCGCGCATGACGCACACGCAAAGCGCCTTCGGTGCCGAATACGACAGCCTGTCCGACATGGTGTCGTTTGGCGTGGCGCCGGCACTGGTGATCTACGAGTTTGCCCTGCAGGGCATGGGCAAGTTCGGCTGGATCGCCGCCTTCGTCTACTGCTCGGGCGCGGCGCTGCGGCTGGCGCGTTTCAATACCCAGATCGACACCGTCACCGACAAGCGCTTCTTCCAGGGGCTGCCCAGCCCTGCGGCTGCCGCCCTGGTGGCGGGCTTCGTCTGGGTGATGGTCGAATACGGTATCGCGGGCCACGACGTGCGCTGGCTGGCGGCCGTGATCGCGCTGTTCGGCGGGCTCACCATGGTCAGCAACTTCCGCTATTACAGCGGCAAGGAAATCAACCTCAGGCGGAGCGTTCCGTTCTTCGCCATCCTGCTGATCGTGCTGGCCTTCATCCTGGTGTCGACCAGTCCGCCCGAAGTGCTGTTCGTCGTGTTCCTGCTGTACGGACTGTCGGGGTATGTCGACGCGCTGCTGCAGCGGATTCGCCACAAAAAAACGGCCGAGACGGCCGCCCCCTTGCAGGGCGGCGAAAAATAGATAGAATCTGGGCCATGTCAAACCAGTCGCACCCGTCCTATCTTCTCTGCCTGTCGAACGTCCTGTTCGGCAGCCTGCTGCTGCGCGTCGCGCGCACATACTGAACCCCCTCCCCCTGCAGTACCCCGCGCCGCCTGCTTCTCGCGGCAACCCTTATATAATGCGTCGGCCCGAGACAACATCGAAATCGGCCCCGACCCTCCATGGAGCCTGCCATGAATGACCGTTTGTTTATTTTCGATACCACCTTGCGCGACGGCGAGCAAAGCCCCGGCGCGTCGATGACCAAGGACGAGAAAGTCCGCATCGCGCGCCAGCTGGAAAAGCTCGGCGTCGACGTGATCGAGGCGGGGTTTGCCGCCGCCAGCCCGGGCGATGCCGAGGCGATCCGCACGATCGCCGAAACGATCCACAACTCGACCGTGTGTTCGCTGGCGCGTGCCAACGAACGCGACATCCACGCGGCGGGCGGCGCGATCAAGCCGGCGAAGTCCGGGCGCATCCACACCTTCATCGCCACCAGCCCGATCCACATGGAGAAGAAGCTGCGCATGCAGCCGGACCAGGTGGTCGAGGCGGCGGTCAAGGCCGTGAAGCTCGCACTCGAATACACCGACGACGTCGAGTTCTCGGCCGAGGACGCGGTGCGTTCCGACATGGATTTCCTCGTGCGCATCTTCGACGAGGTGATCAAGGCTGGCGCCAGAACGCTCAACGTGCCCGACACCGTCGGCTACAGCATTCCGGCCCTGTGGGGCGAGCGCATGAAGCAGCTGATCGAGCGCGTGCCCGGTTCGGACAAGGTCGTCTGGTCGACCCACTGCCACAACGACCTCGGCATGGCGGTCGCCAACTCGCTCGCCGCGGTTATGAACGGCGCGCGCCAGGTCGAGTGCACCATCAACGGCCTCGGCGAACGCGCCGGCAATGCCTCGCTGGAGGAGATCGTGATGGCGGTGCGCACCCGCAAGGACGTGTTCAACTGCGACACGCGCATCGACGCCACGCAGATCGTGCCGGCGTCCAAGCTCGTCTCCACCATCACCGGCTATCCGGTCCAGCCGAACAAGGCCATCGTCGGCGCCAACGCCTTCGCCCACGAATCCGGCATCCACCAGGACGGCGTCCTCAAGCACCGCGAGACCTACGAAATCATGCGAGCCGAGGACGTGGGCTGGAACGCCAACCGCCTGACGCTGGGCAAGCTCTCCGGCCGTGCTGCGTTCAAGAGCAAGCTCGCCGAGCTGGGCATTGTTCTGGAGACCGAGGAGGCGCTCAATACCGCGTTCGCCCGCTTCAAGGACCTGGCCGACAAGAAACGCGAGATCTTTGACGAGGACCTGCAGGCGCTGGTCTCCGACGAAGGCTATGCCGCCGAGCACGAACGCTTCAAGCTGGTGTCGATGAAGGTGTGCTCGGAAACCGGCGAGACGCCGCTCGCGCAACTGGTGTTCACCGACGACGGTGCAGAATGGCAGGCCAGGGGCGAGGGATCGGGTCCGGTCGACGCGACCTTCAAGGCGCTGGAATCGGTGGTCCACAGCGGCGCGGACCTGCTGCTTTACTCGGTCAACAACATCACCAGCGGCACCGATGCGCAGGGCGAGGTGACCGTGCGGCTGGCGCAGGACGGCCGCGTGGTCAACGGGCAGGGCGCCGACACCGACATCGTGGTGGCCTCGGCCAAGGCCTATCTGCATGCGCTCAACAAGCTGCACAGCAAGCGCGAGCGCGCGCATCCCCAGGTGTGAGGCAGGCGGGCAGGCAGACATGTCGGCATGTCTGCCGCGCCACCGTGTGCGTGGATTGACCCGATGCACCCGTCCCGGTTAGGCTCTCCTCCCATGAACATGCAGCACGTCATTGCTTCCGCAACATTCCTTCCCAAACGACTGTGGCTGGGAACGCCTTCCCTTTGTCGCAGTCCGCTCCACTACTAATCTAATTTTCATTCACGGGGCACTGCGGGTCCGACCGCCTTGCTCCATGTTTGCCGACGACCCGCCGTGCCCCGAGGGTCGATAAACATGGCAAACCAAATTCATGACAATGTGATCAATCAGGATGCGCTGGTCGGCGTGTTCTTCGCGCTGCTCGCTGCGGTCGGCTTCTCGGCCAAGGCCATACTCGTCAAGCTGGCCTACCTCGACCGCGTCGATGCGGTCACGCTGCTGGCCTTGCGCATGGCGTTCTCGGTGCCGTTCTTCATCGGTGTCGCGCTGTGGGCTCGCCGCCGGCATGCCGAGCCGCTCAGCCGGCAGGACCGGCTCCTCGTGCTGGCGCTGGGCCTGGTCGGCTATTACCTGTCCAGCTATCTGGATTTCCTCGGGCTGCAATTCATCTCCGCCGGGCTGGAACGGCTGATCCTGTTCCTGTACCCGACCATGACGGTGATCCTGTCGGCACTGCTCACCCGGCGCGCCATCGTCAGGCCGGTGATGGCGGCGATGGCGGTGTGCTACGCGGGGATCGCGCTGGTGTTCTTCCACGACGTGGGAACGATGCAGGGCGGGATCGTGCTGGGGGCGTCGCTGGTGTTCGCCAGCACCTTGTCCTATTCGATCTACCTGGTGGGCGCGGGCCATGCCATCGCGCGCATCGGCACGGCGCGCTTCACCGCCTACGCGATGATCGTGGCGACCGCGGCCAGCCTGCTGCAGTTCGCGGTCACGCATCCGCTGCATGCGCTCGACGTGCCGCTGCGGGTCTACGAGCTTGCGCTGGCCATGGCGATCTTCTCCACGCTGCTGCCGGTGTTCCTGCTGTCGCACGCCATCCGCCGCATCGGCTCCGGGAGCGCGTCGCTGGCAGGCTCCGTCGGGCCGGTCAGCACCCTCCTCATGGCCTACGTGTTCCTTCAGGAGGGCCTGTCGGCCTTGCAGATCGCCGGCTCGGCGCTGGTGCTGGCCGGCGTGCTCATCGTCAGCCTGCACAGCCGGCGCGCGGGCGCATAGGGAGAAGGAAGTTCTGCAGCGGACGGGTCACAGGAGCAGCTGCGCGAGAGAGACCATGTCCCAGTACAGCCACAGCCATCCGCCCAGGCTGGCGAGGGTGAAGGTCAGACACCAGAAGGCATCGAGCCAGTCGGCGGTCTTGTCCATCGCGGTGCGCCGCTTCATCGGCCGGCGAGCTGGTCACCGTGCTTCTGCCGGATGCTGTCCAGCAGTCGCATCGCTTCCTGCCGGCGTCCGGCGTCGGCGTCCTCGCGACCGGGGCGGGCGGGCGCGGCCAGGGCGCGCTTCAGATGGTCGGCGGCCTGGGCATACTCGCCCTCATCGGCGAGCAGGTCCGCGTAGAAGTAATTGGGATCGATCCCGTCGGGATTGATGGCGAGCGCCTTTTCGAAATAGTCCTTTGCCTTCTTCTTGTCGCCGAATCCGATCGGCCATCCCGGAACCTTGGCGTAGAGACTGCCCAGCGAGTTGTAGATGGAGCCATGCAGCGCGGCCGGATCGATCTTCTCGGCCGCCAGCAGCAGGTCGCGCGCCTGCTTGACCTTGCTGAGGGCTCCCAGCCCGCCTTCGGCCTTGGCTGCGCTGGACAGCACGATGGCCTCCCAGATCATCGGCTCGGCGCGGCCGGGGAAGGACTGGGCCACCTGCCGGGCGTGCGCGATCAGGGGGCCGAAGGCGGCCTCCCTGGCGGCCTCGGGGGTCTGGTAGGACACCTTCGCCCAGCGATGGCCGATGTCGGCGATGGCGTCGTCCAGCGTGGGCTGGGCGGCGAAGCTTGCCGTAGTCAGGCTGGCGAACAGAACGAGGGTGGCGATGGACGTGCGGCACATGGCAGTTCTCCGGACAACAGGCGTTAACGGGTGGATTCGGTGGCAAACGGACGCATCAGGTCGACCTGCCTGATCAGGCTCGGGTCGACCAGACGCGGGAGGATCGAATTGAGCCGTACGAAAAGCTTCTCGGGCCAGCCGAGATAACGCTCGCGATCATCGCGCTCGATGGTGGCGATGACGCTGGCGGCGACGCTCTCCGGCTCGTCCTGGTTCATCTTCAGGGCATTCGCCATGCGCGCGACCACGTTGCGATTGAAGGCGGTCCTGGTGAAACGCGGGGCGACGTAGGTCACGCCGACGCCGGTTCCCGCCAGTTCGCGACGCAGCGCTTCGGAAAAGCCGCGCAGCGCGAACTTGCTGGCCGAATAGGACGCGAAGCAGGGAAATCCGATGGAACCGAAAATCGAGCCGACGTTGACGATCTTCCCCGTGCCGCGCGCCAGCATGTGGGGCAGAACGGCATTGACCAGGGCGATCGGCGCGATGGTGTTGACCTGGAACAGCGTGGCCGTGTCGGCGGCGCGCTCCTGGGCAAAGAATCCGAAGTTCTGCACGCCCGCGCAATTGATCAGGATGTCGATGCTGCCCGCCTGTTCCAGCGCCTTCTCGATCAGCTGGGCCGGCATCCCGGGCTGCGCGATATCGCCGATCAGGGTCAGCACCTTGCCGCCGGAACCGCGCAGTTCCGTGGCGAGGCGTTCCAGCTTGTCGCCGTCGCGGTTGACCAGGATCAGCGATGCGCCGCGCCAGGCGAGTTCGCGGGCGATGGCGCCGCCGATGCCGCCGCTGGCGCCCGTGATCAATACCGTGCTGCCGGATATGTTCATGTGTTCTCCTGGAGGTCGATGCTGCGAAAAACATTGCCGTAGAGGCGATAGAAAGCGCGGGCGTTCTGCACGACGCTGTCGCGCTCACCCGCTGTCTCGAGCCTGTTGACCAGCTGCTCGAAATCGCCGATGTGTTCCTGGTCGAGTGTGCCGTGGCTGCTCAGGTAGGTGAAGGCCGACGGGGGCAGGTCGAGGGACATCTGCAACGCGCGGGCCGCATCCGAGGCGAGGCTGACGCTGGTGCCTTCGAGCACGTACACCATGCCGAACAGGCCGACCGGATTGCGCCGCGTCACCGTGTCGTAGGCATAGGCGACCATCACGCCGGTATCGAAATCGGGCTCGCTGTCGCGGACGGCCTCCGCGTCGCCGCCGGCGGCTGCGATGTCGTTGAGGATCCACTCGTGATGGCCGAGCTCTTCCTCGATGTAGTGGGCCACCGCACTGCGCAGCCATTCCTGGCGGTCGGTCAAACGCGTGCCGCAGGCCATGAGCAGCGGAACGGTGTGCTTGACGTGATGGAAGGCGCGGGTGAGGAAGGCGAGGTAGTGCTGCCGGTTCACCTGGCCGGACAATGCCGCCGTGATCAACGGGGTCGAAAGCAGGGCGGCGCGTTCGGCGGCGGTGGCTTGCTGAAGCTGCGGGTAGAAATCCATGGGGCTCCGGTTCGGGGTCAGGGTTGATACAGGGCGTCGATCTGGGCGGCGTATTGCCCGAGGATGGCGGCGCGGCGCAGGCGGCCGTTCGGTGTCGACAGCCCGTTGCGCGCGGTGAAGGGTTCCGCAGCGGGGATCCAGGCACGTACCCGGGCATAGTCGGGCAGCCGGCGATTGGCCGCCTCCAGCGCCGCCTCGATCGCTTCCTGCGGCGTGCCCGGACGGCGCACGATCACCGCGCAGTTGAACGGCCGGGCTTCACCGAAGATCGCGGCCTGGGCAATCGCCGGGTCGGCCGCCAGTTCGCCTTCCACCCACTCGGGGGCGACGTTGCGCCCGAACGAGGTGACGAACAGGTTCTTCTTGCGTCCGGTCAGGAACAGAAAGCCGTCGGCGTCCAGGTGGCCGAGGTCACCCGTGGCGATGACGTCCGGCTCGGGGGGGGCATCGGCCTCGCCCAGGTAGCCGAGCCAGCGCAGGCCGCGAATCAGGATTTCGCCGTCGTCGGCGAAGCCGATAGCCAGATGCGGCAGCGGCTTGCCGACGCTGCCGCCCCGGCTTGCGCCGGGCTGGTTGACGGCGACGACCGAGGCGCATTCCGACAGGCCGTAACCTTCATGGACGGGCAGGCCCAGTGCGCAGGCGTCCTCCATCAGGCGCGACGCGACCGGTGCGCCGCCGACCGCCAGGTAGCGCAGGCCGCGCGGCAGCGGCGTGCCGGCCTGGGCGGTCGCCACGACTTCCTGCAGCATCTGCGGCACCATGATCGCGGTGCTCGCGTGCCAGTCGCCCAGCGCGGCCAGGAGACGCCGGGCATCCAGCCCGGAACTGCCGGACAGCCCGACCGCGGCGAGCCCGGGCAGGCAGACCGTGGCCCCCGCCAGCAGCGGGGTGTAGAGCCCGCCGACATTCTCCAGCAGCGTGGAGAGCGGGAGCAGGCAAAGATGGCGGTCGCCGCGGCTCGCCGCGCTGGCGATGCGCAGCGATTCGGCGACGGTTTCCATCGTGTCCTGCCCCAGGCAGGCCCCTTTCGGTTCGCCCGTCGTCCCCGACGTGAAGGTGATCTTGCGCGTGCCGGCGGGCAGCGCGGCGACTGAATTCTCCGGCTTCAACTGCACCCGCAGCAAGGTGCCGTTAAACACCTCGATGGACAGGCCAGGATGCGGCAGGGCGGCCAGCAGCCGCTGGGGCTGGTCGGTCAGCACGTGGTCGATCGCAGCGGTCCTGAGCACGTGGGCCATCTGCGACGGCGAAAAGAACAGCGGCAAGGGAATGCACGGAATGCCCGCCGCATGCGCGGCCAGGTCGGCCAGTGCCCAGGCCTTGCCGTTGTCGGCGAGGATCGCGATCGCGCGGGGCGCGGCCGCGCGCAGTTGGTCGGCCAGCCTTGCGATGGTGTCCGGCAGTTCGCCATAGGTGAGTGCACCGTGTTCGTCCTGCAGGGCTACCTTGCCCGGATGGCTTGCTGCATGGCGCTGCAGGGCCGCGAGGATCAGACTCATGCGAGTGCTCCCGACGGGCAGCAGCGGGGCGGGGCGGGCAGGCGCATGGCCCGGTAGCCGGCCTGGACGTTGCCGGCCAGCACGCGTGGCGCATGGTCGTAATAGCTTCCCCAGGCGGCGCGTTCCTCCGGCGGGATGCGATCGGGCGTGGCCGCCTGGATGTCGAGCGGAAACAGGCCCAGGCGGCAGAAGGCGTTGCGCAGGCCGGCGGTGCCGGTGAACACCACCCACTCGTAGCCTTCGCGGTGGAGGTGCTCCGTCAGCAGGCCGATCATGGCGCGGACCGCGCCCGGAAAGGCACCGGAGAAATGGCCGACCTCGACGATGACGCGGCGTTCGATGCGACTGCCGGCGTGCGCCGCGATGACGTATTCGATCGGCGTGTCGAGATACTGCTCGAGAAACAGGTTGCGGCTGGCCGAGCGCAGGCCGAACGCGCCGCAGAGCTCGCCCTCGCGGTTGCGCACGCTGAACAGGCGCGGCATGAAGGCCTCGATGCGGGAGCCGTAGCTTTCCGCGAAACGCTGGCTGATGAAGGTCTCGGCGGCTGCACGGCTGCTCCCGACATGCTCGACCAGTTCGAAAAGCGGCCCGTCGGACGGCGTGCTGTCCACGGGGTGAGGCTGGGGCTGCAATGCGGGGAGCGGCGGCATCGGATTCCTGGGATGATGTGCGGCAGAGGCCACACGACAGCCAGGGCATTGCAAACCCGGTGCCAGCTTGTGCATCGCACCGGAAAAAACCGCTCAAGCGATTGATCCGACTGGGTAAATCAACCAGGTTCGCAGGATTCGGGCGGCGCGGCGACCCAGGATTTTCCGCAGCGCCTGCAAGTCTTGTCGACCAAGCTTGCAGTCAGCGGCTATCTGGAACAGGCGGGCAGTTCGCCGACGGTGAGGACGACCTCGACGCCGTGTTCCGGCACGCAGGTCGAGACATAGCCGATCGCGCCCGGCGTGGAACCCACGAACAGGATGACCGCTTCCTCCGAGGCGAGGACGTGCGGCGGCAGCACGCCGTGGAAGTACATCTCGCGCCAGTAGTCTTCCAGCGCCTCCGGCGCATGGCCCAGTATGACCCGGGAGAACGTTCGGCGCAGCGGAGAGGCCGGCGGCAGGTTGACCGGCTGGATGCGGGTGCCATTCTCCCAGTAGTTCAGCTTGCGCTGGAAAATCAGCGCGACGGCTTCGCGCGTCAGGGGGTGGCCGGTGGCGCCCGGCGCGGCGATGACGGCGAACGGCAGTTCGGCCGCCGCGGCGGGCGGCAGCAACAGGGCAAGGCAGAGCGCCAGCAGGGACAGGATCGTCGGCATGCGGCGTGTCAGAACAGGAGGCTGAGCGATGACATGAAGCCTTCGGGTGCGTCGATGGTGTTGTGCGTGGCGCCGTTCCATTCCGCCTTCAGCACGATCGCCGGCGTGACCCGGTAATTCAGGCCGGCCACCCACAGCCGGGTCGCCAGTGGTTCGCGCGCCTTGCGGTAGAGTTCGTAGCGGCCGACCGCGTAGAGTTTTTCCGTCAGCG
Source organism: uncultured Thiobacillus sp. (assembly GCA_964533095.1). Taxonomy (GTDB): domain Bacteria; phylum Pseudomonadota; class Gammaproteobacteria; order Burkholderiales; family Thiobacillaceae; genus Thiobacillus. The sequence continues at coordinate 315,817 of CAZHKS010000001.1, forward strand.
GAACGACCAGCTGGCCGAAGGCGCCCTTTTCGTCCCAGTCGCTGCCGTTGTCCGAGAACCGGTAGATGCCTTCGCCACTGAGCTCGTAGCGATTGCGCGTCCACACGAAATCGACGCCGACCAGCTGTTTCTTCTCGTCGCGCGTCTTCTTCTGCTCGAAGGCGGCGTAGGAAAAGCCGATCTGCCCGTCCGTCAGCACGGAGACGTTGACGTGGGCGCCGACGGCTTCGTAGAACGGGTCCAGAACCGGATTGGGGCGGAGCTCGCCCATCTTCGACGCGTAGAGCGAATACTCGATGCCGTTCGCCACGTCGGGCAGCGTGCCGTTGAGCATCAGGCCGGTCGCGTTGGTGGGGAAGCTCTCGGTGGTGACGAGGGGGCGCGACGTCGTCCACACCAGCGGCGTCGCGTGGATGAGGTTCCAGCGGCCGATCGGCGTGAGGAATTTGCCGGCGCGGATCGTGGTGGTGTCGGTGATCGCGTAGTCGACGTACAGCCGTTCCAGCGCCAGGTAGCGGGTTTCCCCTTCGACGTCGGAAGAAGGGTGCGCCAGCACGTTTTCGTAATCGAGTTCGGAGAAGAATTTCCAGCGGCTCTCGCCCTGCCACCAGACGAACAGGCTCAGGTTGTCGAGGGCGGTGCGGGCGGGCGCGCGGCGCAGGTTTGCGTAGCTGGCCGTGGCATAGCCGCCCAGCGTGAAGCCGGTGTTACCCAGCGGAAGGCCGTCGCCCAGCCGGTAATTGATGTCGGACAGGGCGCTGTCCCCGGCGACGGCGTGCATGCACGCGAGCGCCAGGGCAAGCGTGGCGACCCACCGCACGAGCGCACGAAAGGAAGGCCGTGAAGCCGGCGGGGGCGGGCCGGAATTTTCGTGTTGTTCCCGTGCTTTGCCCGCATTCCAGACTTTCATTCGGCTACCATCCTCTGTGTGACCATACGCAAGACGCTACTCGTCGCCTTCCTCAGCGTCGGCCTTCTGCCCGCCATACTTCTGGCGAGCCTGGCATTTGTCAAGGCGCGCGAGGCCGTGCAGGCGGAGATCGAACGCAACCTCGCCATCCAGGCGACCGGGGTCGCCGCGGACATCGACAAGATGATGTTCGAGCGTCTGCAGAACGCCGCCATCTGGAGCCACCTCGACATCATGCAGGACCTGCAGGTCCGCGACGTGGACAAGCGGCTCTCGCTTTTCCTGTCCGATCTGCATGCCGGCTACAAGGACGTCTACCTCGATCTCGCCTGCGTCGACCGTGACGGTTTGGTCGTCAGCAGCAGCGATGCGGCCGAGGTCGGCCAGCGGGTTGCGCCACGACCCGCCTGGCTCGGCACCTTTCTGTCCGGCGCGGAAGTGGAACTCGAATCGCCCAGCGGAACCGGGGACGGCGCCCTGGTGATGCGGGTGCCGGTGGCCTCGGCATTTGCGGGCGGCACGCTCGGCCAGCTGCGGCTCAAGCTCGACTGGACCGAGATCGACGACGTGCTGGACCAGGCCACCAGCGGCAGCGGCCGCATGCTGGCCGTGCTCGACCGCGAGGGCCGGCTGATCGCGGCATCCAGCGCGCTGCGCACGCGCGGCATGCTGCTGGGCAAGGCGCTCGCCGCGTGGCGCACGGGGACGGCGGCAGGCCCGACCGTGTCGGTGCGGCCGGGGGCGCCGGTGGCGGATTCCGACGTCATCGTCGGCACCGCCCGCGCGCCCGGCTACGCCAACTTCGCCGGCTTCGGCTGGACCACGCTGATCATCCAGCCGGTCGACCAGGCGCTCGCGCCGGTGCATCGGATGGCGCTCATCTTCCTCGGCCTGCTCGGCCTCATCGTGCTGCTGACCTATTCCATGGCCAGCTGGGTCAGCCGCGAGATCGCGCGGCCCGTCACCGCGCTGACGGGATTTGCCCGCGGCTACATGCGCAACAAGGTCCTGCAGGCGCCGCCGGTCGCGCGCGGCGGCGAGGTGGGCGAGCTGACCGAGGCCTTCGTGCAGATGGTGCGCGACATCGACCAGTCGCAGCAGAACCTGGTGCGCGCCTCGAAGCTGGCGGTGGTCGGCGAGATGTCCTCGGTGATCGCGCACGAAGTGCGCACGCCGCTCGGCATCCTGCGCTCCTCGGCGCAGATGCTGCAGCGCGAATCCGGCATCAGCGACGAGGGCCGCGAACTGGTCGGCTTCATCGAGAGCGAGACCGAACGGCTCAACCGCCTGGTGTCGGCCATGCTCGACACCGCCCGGCCGCGTGCGCCGTCGTACGCGGCGGTGGACATGCACGCGCTGATCGAAAAGAGCATCGCCCTGCTGGGGGCGCAGGCCGCGAAGAAGCAGGTCAGCGTGACCACCCATCTGCGGGCGGCCAAGCCGGTGATCGAGTGCGACGCGGAACAGATCACCCAGGTCCTGCTCAACCTGTTGATGAACGGCCTGCAGATCCTCGATCATGGCGGGCAGATCGAGCTGGCCACCTGCGACGACGATCTCTTCCTGACCATCGAGATGGCCGACGACGGGCCCGGCATCGACCCGGCCGAGCGGACCCGCGTGTTCGAGGCCTTCTTCTTCAAGCGTGAAGGCGGGATCGGACTGGGGCTGGCCATCGTGCAGCAGATCGTGGGCGCCCACGGCGGCGACATCGAGGCGGCCGAAAGCAAACTGGGCGGGGCGCTGTTCCGCATCCGCCTGCCGCGCAGACAATCGGGAGACACATGAAAGGCAGACAGATCCTGGTCGTGGACGACGAGCCCAAGATGCGGCGCGTCCTCGAAATCATGTTGCAGAAGATGGGCCACCGCGTGCTCGGCGCCGGCAATGGCGTCGAGGCGCTCGCCCTGTTCGGCACCGAGGGCGCCGATCTCGTCATCACCGACCTGCGCATGCCCGAAATGGACGGCATCGAGCTGCTCGCCGCGCTGCGGGCGCAGGGCTCGGAGGTCCCGGTGATGGTGATCACCGCGCACGGCACCATCGAGACCGCGGTGGCCGCGATGAAGCACGGTGCCTGCGACTACATCCTGCGCCCGTTCGACATCGACGTGGTGGAGCTCGCCGTTGCGCGCGTGCTGAACAGCGCCGAGGTGGCGCAGCAGAACGCCTTCCTGCGGCAGGAGATCGATCGCGGCTGGGATGCCTTCGTCGGCACCAGCAAGCCGATGCAGGCGGTGTACGACCTGATCCGGCGCGTCGGGCCGAGCAAGGCCTCGGTGCTGATCACCGGCGAAACCGGCACCGGCAAGGAACTCGCCGCGCGCGCGCTGCACAACGCCTCGCCGCGCCGTGACAAGCTGTTCGTGCCGATCAATTGCGCGGCGATCCCGGCCGACATCCTCGAAAGCGAACTGTTTGGCTACGAGAAGGGCGCCTTCACCGGGGCAACCAAGGAGCGCGTGGGCAAGTTCGAACTGGCCGACGGCGGCACCATCTTCCTCGACGAGCTGACCGAAATGCCGATGGCGCTGCAGGCCAAGCTGCTGCGCGTGCTGCAGGAGAACACCATCGAGCGCCTCGGCGGCAACCGCGTCATCGAGCTCGACCTCCGCGTCATCGCCGCCACCAACCGCGATCCGCTGGCGAGCGTGCGGGACGGCAAGCTGCGCGAAGACCTCTACTACCGCGTCAACGTGTTCTCGATCGAACTGCCGCCCCTGCGCGCGCGGGTGGAGGACATCGCCGGCCTGGTCGAGCACTTCATCGCCAAGCACGGCCATTCGACGGCGGATACCCGCCTCACCCCGCAGGCGCTCGAACGCCTGCGTGCCTACGACTGGCCCGGCAACGTCCGCGAGCTGGAAAACATGGTGGAGCGGGCGCTGATCCTGAGCGGCGGCGGGCCGCTCGACGAGTCGCATTTCCTGCTCAACCCGCGTGCCGCCGACAACAAACCGAGGCCGGCCGCAGCGCCGGTCGAAAGCCAGAAAACCCCGCCGCCCTTGAACCAGGCGGTCGAGGACCTCGAGGCGCGGCTCATCGATGACGCCCTGGCGCAGGCCGACGGCAACAAGGCCCGCGCCGCCGCGCTGCTCGACATCAGCGAACGCACGCTCTGGTACAAGCTGAAGAAATACCGCCCCGACCAGACGCCGTCCTGATCGCCGTCCCCTGCAAGTCTTGTCGACGTTTCTTGCATGCGTACCACGCCTGCCCATGCTGCGGGCGGCGGCGGGTTCGCCGCTTTCCCCATGAAAACAATGCCTTGAAGCGAAGCCGTGCGGCAGGCATTGTGCTTGCTGTTTGGAGTAGGTCGCCGGCATGTCCGCGACCCCTCCCTTCACTTCAGGAAGATCCAATGAAACTTCAGCATCTGGCATCGTTCGCCCTGCTCGCCCTGTCCACCCCGGCATTCGCCGACGGCTTCTACGGCATGGGCGAGGTCACCCATTCGAACCTCTCGCTCGACCACGCGCACTTCGACAGCGCGCTGACCGCCAACGGCGCAACCGGCCTGTCCGCCAGCGACTCGGGCAGCGACAACAAGTGGCGCCTGCAGGGCGGCTATCGCTTCAATCCGAATGTAGCGGTGGAAGCCGGCTACATCGACTTCGGCAAGGCCAAGTACTCGGCCACCTACAGCGGCGGCAGCGCACAGGGCTCACTCAAGGCCGGCGGCGTGGATGTGGTGGGGCTGGTTGGCCTGCCGCTGAACGACAGCTTTTCGGTCTTCGCCAAGGCGGGCGTGGTGGCGGCGAAGGTCGAGTCCAGGCTGGCGGCGACCGGCCCGGCTGCGCTGGCCGGCGGCGACGTGTCGACCCATGTCGTCCGGCCCCTGCTGGGCGTGGGTGCGCTATACAAGCTCACCGACCACGTCGACCTGCGGGCCGACTACGATCACGTGAGCGGCCTGGGCAAATCCGACAAGACCGGCAGGATGGATGCCGACATGGTTTCGCTCGGCGTCGCCTACAACTTCTGAGCACGCGTCCCGGCCGCGTCTCCGGGCCGGGCGGTCCGGCAATCCATGGTCCGCGCGCAGGCATCCGGTTCGGGAACGGCGCTGCGCATTTCTTCGCGGCGATGATTCTTTGTCATGGCGCTGTCATTTGAAAACCCAACAATCCAGGGCGGCATTGTCGATTGCCGCCCGGTGTCTTCAGACCATGCCGTCGTGGCGGTTGGGATGCCGGTCTTCCCAACTACTGGAGAACCAAACCGTGCGAAAACTCATTCTTCCCCTGATGCTGGGCGCCAGCGTGTTTGCCGTCACCACAGCCCAGGCCCATTCGTTCCACGACAAGGCATCCCATGATGCGCATGGTGCGCTCGGCATCGCCGTATTCGGCGATTCGCCTTACGGACTCAAGGACGCCGATACGGCCCAGTTCGATGCCACCCCGGCGTTCATCAAGACGATCAATGACGATCGTGACGTTTCGCTGGTCCTCAACGTCGGCGATATCCACTCCGGCAAGCAGACCTGCTCCCAGGCCTACGATCAGTCGATCTACGACCTCTGGACCGCCTTCAAGTCGCCCGTGGTGTACACCCCGGGCGACAACGAATGGACCGACTGCCACAAGAGCAAGGAAGGCGGCCTCGATCCGATCGCGAATCTCGGATATGTCCGCGACATCTTCTTTGCCACACCCGGCAACGCCATCGCCGTCGACAAGCCGCTGATCTCGCAGGCCCAGGCCTACGATGCGAGCTATCCGACCGACGCCGAATATGTCGAGAACGTGATGTGGGAACAGGCTGGCGTCGTGTTCGTGACCCTGAACGTTCCGGGCGGCTCGAACAACGACGAAGACAACTGGTTCGGCCTCGACCGCACGCAAGCGCAGACCGACGAGATCCTCAAGCGCACCAGCGCCGACCTGCGCTGGCTCGACAAGGCCTTCGCCCTCGCCAGGACACATCACGCCCGGGCCGTGGTGATCCAGATCCAGGCCGACATGTGGGATCTCGACGGGCATGATCCGAAGGACCTTCACATCGCCAACTACCGGCAGTTCATCGACAGCATCGCGCTGCACACGACCGCATTCGGCAAGCCGGTTCTGCTTTTGAACGGCGACTCCCACGGCTATCGTTCGGACAACCCGCTGGCCAAGGGTGCGCCCTGTGCCGCCGAGAATGGCGCCACGGAAGCCGCGTGCAGCGATGACGCCTATGACAGCCATCCCAACGGTTACGACGTGAAGAATTTCCACCGCATCGTGGTCCACGGCAGCGTCGCCCCGATGGAGTGGGTCAAGCTCATGGTCAAGCCGGGCGACGGCGATGGCCGCAGCAGCGCAAACAGCTTCGGGCCTTTCAGCTGGACACGCATGGTCCAGGCGTTGCCGCCGGCACCATAACCGGCCTTCGACGTATCCCGCGCGCGGCGGTTTGCTGCCACGCGCGGGCCAGGCCGGCTTGAATCCAGGCGGCCGTCCCGCTCGATCAGCGGCCAGCCAGCCGTGATGGCGCGCTGAATTTCGCGTAATAGATCGCGGCGAGGAAGAACACCACCGACAGCGCCACTTCGCCGCCGGCCAGCCAGGCCGACAGGCCGCGGTCCGACCATGCGCGCGCCACGCCTTCGGTGAAGTAGGCCAGCACCAGCATCGGCGCCCATTGATAGGTATAGCGGCGGCCTTTCAGGATGCCCATCAGCGGCAGCAGCAGCGGCAGGGTCTTCAGCACCAGCAGGGAGCCGCCCAGGCGGAGCGGCGCCAGCCACAGTTCCCATGCCAGGCAGAGAAAGATCAGCGCGATCAGGCTGACGGCGGATACGGCTTGCAGGATCTTCATGTGCGCGTTGCCGCCATGCTGCGGCTCGGATGCGGCCGTCTCATGCCGCCAGCTTCACGGCCGCTTCGGCCAGCCGCCTGCCCAGCGCGAGGCACAGCGTGCGCTCGTCGTCGCTGAGCGGCCGGTCGTCGGCCGTGCCGGCCCAGTGGCTGGCGCCGTAGGGCGTGCCGCCGCTGGCGGTGTCGTTCACCTCGGGCAGGGTGTAGGGCAGGCCGACGATCAGCATGCCGTGGTGCAGCAGCGGCAGCATCATGCTGGTCAGCGTGGTTTCCTGGCCGCCGTGCAGGCTGGCGGTGGAGGTGAACACGGCGGCGGGCTTGCCGGCCAGCGTGCCCTTGGCCCACAGCGCGCCGGTGGTGTCGAGAAAATACTTCAGCGGCGCCGCCATGTTGCCGAATCGGGTGGGCGACCCGAGCGCGAGGCCACCGCACTGCTCGAGGTCGGCCAGTTCCACATAGGGCGCGCCCGCGTCGGGCACCGGCGGCTCGGCGACCTGGGTGCGCGGCGCCACCGGCGGCACGGTGCGCAGCCGGGCGGAGGCGCCGCTCACCTGGTTGACGCCGCGCGCAACCAGGTGAGCCATGTCGCGCACGCTGCCGCCGGCGCTGTAGTAGAGGACAAGAATCTCGGTCATAGCGGTTCGTCTGCAATCAGGGTGAAATCGATCAGGTCGAAGCCCGGCGTGTGCTCCAGCAGCCGGCCGAAGCTGAGCGTGTACTGGTGCGGCGCATGCAGGACCTCGGCATCCATGCCGGTCTGGTACAGCTGGCGCGGCAGCAGCAGGCGGTCCTCCTGCTTCAGCGCAGCCAGACCGGGCAGGAACAGCGCCGGCTCCGGGCTCGTCCTGCTGCGGCCGCGCAGCGGGCGCACCCACACCGGCTGGATCTGCGGCGACAGCCGTTCGACGCCGAGTTCGACCTGGCGCGCATCGCGCATGCGGATCCAGCGGATCGCCCCCAGCGACCAGCCCATCGCATGATCGGTCTGCAGCGCCAGCGGATCGCCCACCTTCAGGTTCAGCGGCGCATCCGGCGCGCCGCGGAGGGCAAAGCCGGTCGCGCTGTCGTTGCTGACCGACCACACGCTGGCGTTGACCACGACCGGCGCGGAAAATCCCGTGTCGACATCATGGATCGGCAGGCTGTCCGTCGCGTCCGGCCCGGCCGGATCCGCGGGCAGCTGCTCCAGCAGCCGGTGGATGGCGCACACCCCGGCGACCACCTGCACCGTGCTGTCGGGTGCCGCGCGGCGCTTGTATGCGCGCGGCGCCGGTGCGCCCCATTCCCTCAGCAGCCGTTTGCACAGCGTCAGGCTGAGTGCATTGCCCAGCTCCGGCGGCAGGCCGATCTGCTGCGGCGTCTCGCCCTTGCGCAGCCGCACCGCGGTTTCGTGCACGTGGCGGCACAGCACGTCGGTATCCAGCCAGCGGCCGCCCGGGCTGCCGTGGGCCACGACATGCGTCGGCGGCAGGTCGCCTTCGGTAGGGACCGCAAAGCCGAGGTGGCCGGCAACCGGCTTTCCGGCCAGTTCGGCGAGGGCGGCGAAATGGTCCAGGTAGCGCCGGGTCTGGGTGAGTTCCGCGGCGCTCATGTGCGGCGGATCGGCCAGCGCGATCAGCAAGGCCTGGCGATAGCTCAGGCCGGCCGACGGCACCCCGTTCGGCGGCAGTCCGGCTGCGTCCGACGCCTCGACATACGCCTGCAGCCGATGCATGTCCTGCCACAGGCCGGCGGGCGGCGGCATGTAGGTCAGGTGACAGGCGACCTGCAGGTCGCGCAGCGCGGCCGCCAGATGGGCGGCGAATTCGGCCAGGCGGCGCGGGCTGGGGCGGCCGAAGCGCTGGTCGGTCAGGGCAGTCAGCAGATGCTTGTAGCCGAGGCTGCGCTCGGTCTGCAGGTCGCGCAGCAGCGTGCCGGCCTGGCGCTGCTGCGCATGGGGCGGCACCCCCGATTCGGCGAGCAGCGCTTCCAGGCCGGCGGCCACGCGCACGATCACGGGCTGGTACAGCGCCAGCAGCGCGTGGCGGTCGTCGGCCCCCAGGGGATGGCGATTGAGTGCATGCAGGGCGGCGACCAGCAGCTGGGCCGCGTCCACCGGACTGGCGAAGGGAAGGCGCTCCAGCCACCCGGTCACCGCTTTCGGCCGGGTTTCGACCGTGTCCTGCACGGCCGGATCGGCCGGGGGAAGACTGAAAGCCAGCATGCCGTTCAATCGAACACGACGGTCTTGTTGGCGTACACCAGCACGCGGTTGTCGAGATGCCACTTCACCGCGCGCGACAGCACCACCTTCTCCAGGTCGGCACCCTTGTTGATCAGGTCCTCGAGGCTGTCGCGGTGCGAGATGCGCGCCACGTCCTGCTCGATGATGGGACCGTCGTCGAGCGTCTCGGTGACGTAGTGCGCGGTCGCGCCGATCAGCTTGACCCCGCGCTCGAACGCGCGGTGATAGGGCTTGGCGCCGTGGAAGGCCGGCAGGAAGGAATGGTGGATGTTGATGATGCGGTTGGGAAAGTGGCGGATGAAATCCGCCGACAGCACCTGCATGTAGCGCGCCAGCACGATGAAATCGATCTTCTGGTCGCGCAGGATCGCCAGCTGCACCTGTTCGGCCTCGTGCTTGGCGTCCTTCTGCACCGCCAGGTGCTGGAAGGGCACGTGGTAGGCATCGGCCAGCCAGCGCGTGTCCTCGTGGTTGCTGAGGATGATCGGCAGCTCGCAGTGCAGCTCGCCGCTCTGGTAGCGGTAGAGCAGGTCGGCCAGGCAATGGTCGAACTTCGACACGAACACCGCCAGGCGAGGCTTGCGGCTCGATTCGGCGAGGCGCCAGGCCATCCCGAAGCGTTCGGCGATGGGCCCGAAGGCGGTGCCGAAGTCGGCCAGGTCGAGATCGAAGCCGGCCAGGTCCCATTCCACCCGCATCAGGAACAGCTTCAGCTCGGCGTCCTGATGCTGGTCGGCATGCAGGATGTTGGCGTCGTGCGACAGCAGAAAATCGGCGATGGCGGAGACCAGCCCCTTCTGGTCGGGGCAGGAAATCAGCAGGACGGCGGTATGACGCATGGGCGGATCGGGGGAGGCTGTGGTTTTTTCGCCATCATAACCAAAATTCCCCTGCTTCTCCTGAGGACGGCGGCCGGATGGCCGTCGCCCGAGCGATGCGGCGCCCGTTTCCTGCCGGGGCGCGCAAAGATTCAGCAGTCTTTGCGCAGGGCGGGAAATATGGGTGCCTGCTAATAAACTGAAGTTCGACGCATTCATCGGCCTGCCCGGGCGTTTCAGGGCGCCAGGCCTGCCCCAGCGGCATGCTGTTCAAATATTAGGCACACCGTTCGGCAAAAACTTTGATTTGCTTTGGGATTTTCGCGCCCGCAAAAAATGTCGCGCGGCCGGGCCGGATCCGGGTTGACATGCCAGGCTGGATACCTAGAATTTGTATCCAGCCTTCGCCGGCACCACAATATGTTGTGAATAAAACTGTTGGCGAGGGTCGGGCAAGCTGTGCATAAGGTGTGGATGTTTCGCGCCGCGGCCGGCCCGCTTTTCGTTATACCACCACCAAGGAGCCCCCCTCGATGCTGAACGTCGCCACCGAATCCGCCGCATCTGCGCCCATCCCCCCGCTCGAAACCGCCGAACCGGTGGTGGTCGACACGCGCTACGCCGACTACAAGATCATCCGCCGCAACGGCGCGGTGGTCGGCTTTGCGCCCAACAAGATCGCCATCGCCGTGACCAAGGCCTTCATCGCGGTGCAGGGCGGGCAGGCGGCGGCATCGGCGCGCATCCGCGAGCTGGTCGAGTCGATCACCAGCCAGGTGACGGCGGCCCTGCTGCGGCGCACCCCCAACGGCGGCACCTTCCACATCGAGGACATCCAGGACCAGGTCGAACTGGCGCTGATGCGCTCGGGCGAACACGAAGTCGCGCGCGCCTACGTGCTCTACCGCGAGAAACGCGCGCAGGAACGCGCCGCGCAAAAGGCCGCCGGCGTTCCCGAAGCCACCCTGCACGTGCTGGAAGACGGCCAGAAGAAGCCGCTCGACACCGCGCGCCTCGCCGGGCTGCTGGCCGACGCCTGCACCGGGCTGGGCGACAACGTCAAGGCCGAGCCCATCATGCACACCGTGCTGCGCGACCTCTACGACGGCGTGCCGATGGCCGAAGTCGAGAAGGCGCTGGTGCTCGCCGCGCGTTCGATGATCGAACAGGACCCGGCGTACTCCTTCGTCACCGCGCGCCTGCTGCTCAATTCCATCCGCCACGAAGTGCTGGGCGAGGCCGTCACCCAGGCGCAGATGGGCCAGCGCTACGCCGAGTATTTCCCTGCCTTTATCAAGAAGGGCATCGCCGCCGAGCTGCTCGACGAGAAGCTCGGCCAGTTCGACCTCGCGCGCCTGGCCAAGGTGCTCGACGCCGGCCGCGACTACCAGTTCGGCTACCTCGGCCTGCAGACCCTGTACGACCGCTATTTCCTGCACATCGAGGAGTCGCGCATCGAACTGCCGCAGGCCTTCTTCATGCGCGTGGCGATGGGCCTGGCGATCAACGAGATCGACCGCGAGGCGCGCGCCATCGAGTTCTACCAGGTGCTGTCCTCGTTCGACTTCATGAGCTCGACGCCGACCCTGTTCAACGCCGGCACCCGCCACAGCCAGCTGTCGTCGTGCTATCTCACCACCGTCACCGACGACCTCGACGGCATCTACCAGGCCATCAAGGAAAACGCCATGCTGCAGAAGTACGCAGGCGGGCTGGGCAACGACTGGACCCCGATCCGCGCCATGGGCTCGCGCATCAAGGGCACCAACGGCAAGTCGCAGGGCGTCGTGCCTTTCCTCAAGGTCGTCAACGACACCGCCGTCGCCGTCAACCAGGGCGGCAAGCGCAAGGGCGCGGTGTGCGCCTATCTCGAAACCTGGCACATGGACATCGAGGAATTCCTCGACCTGCGCAAGAACACCGGCGACGACCGCCGCCGCACCCACGACATGAACACCGCGAACTGGATTCCGGACCTGTTCATGCAGCGCGTGATGGAAGGCGGCGACTGGACCCTGTTCTCGCCCAACGACGTGCCCGACCTGCACGACCTCTACGGCCGCAAGTTCGCCGAGGCCTACACCGAATACGAGCGCCGCGCCGACCGCGGCGAGATCAAGCTGTTCAAGCGCATCCCCGCCGTGCAGATGTGGCGCAAGATGCTGTCGATGCTGTTCGAGACCGGCCATCCCTGGATCACGTTCAAGGACCCGTGCAACATCCGCAGCCCGCAGCAGCACGTCGGCGTCGTCCACTCGTCCAACCTGTGCACCGAGATCACGCTCAACACCAACGACCACGAAGTCGCCGTGTGCAACCTCGGCTCGGTCAACCTGGTGAACCACCTCAAGGACGGCAGGCTCGACCTCGACAAGCTCAAGACCACCATCCACACCGCTATGCGCATGCTCGACAACGTGGTGGACGTGAACTACTACGCCGTCGGCAAGGCGCGCAATTCCAACCTCAAGCACCGTCCGGTCGGCTTGGGCATCATGGGCTTCCAGGACGCGCTGCAGGAACTGCGCATGGCCTACGCGTCGGATGCCGCCGTCGAATTCGCCGACCGCTCGATGGAAGCCGTCGCCTACTACGCCTACTGGGCCTCGACCGAACTCGCCGAAGAGCGCGGCCGCTATTCCAGCTACGAAGGCAGCCTGTGGAGCCGTGGCATCCTGCCGCAGGATTCGCTGAAGCTGCTGGCCGAGGAGCGCGGCGGCTACCTGGAAGTGGATACCAGCAGCACGCTCGACTGGGACAGCCTGCGTGCGCGCATCGGCCAGTACGGCATGCGCAACTCCAACTGCCTGGCGATCGCGCCGACCGCGACCATCGCCAACATCGTCGGCGTCTCCGCGTCGATCGAGCCGACCTACCAGAACATCTACGTCAAGTCGAACCTGTCGGGCGAATTCACCGTCGCCAACAAGTACCTGGTCAACGACCTGAAGAAGCTCGGCCTGTGGGACGAAGTCATGGTCGCCGACATCAAGTACTTTGATGGAAGCTTGGCCAAGATCGACCGCATCCCGGCCGACATCCGCACGCTCTATGCCACCGCGTTCGAGATGGAGACCCACTGGCTGGTCGAGTGCGCCAGCCGCCGCCAGAAGTGGATCGACCAGGCGCAGAGCCTCAACATCTACATGGCCGGCGCCAGCGGCAAGAAGCTCGACGAGACCTACAAGCTGGCGTGGATCCGCGGCCTCAAGACCACGTACTACCTGCGCACCCTGGGCGCCACCTCGGCGGAGAAATCCACCGGCAAGGGCGGCGAGCTCAATGCCGTGTCGTCGAGCGGCGGCGCGGGGGCGATGGGCAGCGGCAGCAGCGCGATCAACAAGGCAGCGGCCAGGCTGCCGGAGCCGGAAATCGAAGGCAAGGCCTGCACCATGCGCCCGGGCGATCCCGGGTTCGAGGAATGCGAGGCGTGCCAGTAAAGGAGCAACAGGAGGAGGGGCAGCACCAAAAGAAGAGGCAGACCTGGCCAATGGATGACTTGGTAGTGAGCAAGTGTCTGTTGGCCGGGGGTAGCCCGGCGGCTAGTCACTTTCTTTGTCTCGTCAAAGAAAGTAACCCAAGAAAGACGACCCCGCTGCGCCACCCCTTCGGGGCGGGCCTCGACTGAACCGAGCCATCGGGGCGGCTGCGCAACTCGCCCTGGCGAGGCGCACACAACGCGCCTCACTGCGGAGCTCGAACAGTGCTCGCCTTCTTCCCCGCTGACTCGATCCAGTCGAGGTGGCGCAGAAGGGGGAAACCGGGGTGCTGAGGTGACGAAGCTGGTTTTAGGTTAGCCGTTCGCCCTGAGCTTGTCGAAGGGAGCCGGCCAAAGGCCGGTTAGAAACCAGGGCGGGAATTACCCGCCAACAGATTAAAAGTAGTGTGGGCCCAGCCCACTTTGGGACAACCAAAGGAGATTTAGAACGATGCTGAACTTTGAAGAAGACTTCACCCCCGCCGCCCGTGCCGTCGACGTGCCGTCCTTCCTGCGCAAGGAATCCGCCGCGCCGATCGGGGCTGACGTTGTCGATGCCCCCGCCGCGCCGCAGGCCCGCCGCGTGCAGGCCGCCGACAAGCGCGTCATCAACGGCGCGACGGACGTGAACCAGCTCGTCCCCTTCAAGTACAAATGGGCGTGGGAAAAATACCTCGCCGGCTGCGCCAACCACTGGATGCCGCAGGAAGTGAACATGAGCCGCGACATCGCGCAGTGGAAGGACCCCACCGCGCTGTCCGAGGACGAGCGCCGTCTCGTCAAGCGCAACCTCGGCTTCTTCGTCACCGCCGATTCGCTCGCCGCCAACAACATCGTGCTCGGCACCTATCGCCACATCACCGCGCCCGAGTGCCGCCAGTACCTGCTGCGCCAGGCGTTCGAAGAGGCCATCCACACCCACGCCTACCAGTACATCGTGGAAAGCCTGGGCCTGGACGAAGGCGAGATCTTCAACGCCTATCACGAAGTCGCCAGCATCCGCGACAAGGATGACTTCCTCATCCCCTTCATCGACACGCTCACCAACCCCGAATTCAAGACCGGCACCCCCGAGGCCGACCAGGCCCTGCTGAAGTCGCTGATCGTCTTCGCCTGCATCATGGAAGGCATCTTCTTCTACGTCGGCTTCGTGCAGATTCTCGCGCTGGGCCGCCAGAACAAGATGACCGGCGCCGCCGAGCAGTACCAGTACATCCTGCGCGACGAGTCCATGCACTGCAACTTCGGCATCGACCTCATCAACACCATCAAGCTGGAAAACCCGCACCTCTGGACCAGCGAGTTCAAGGCCGAAATCCGCGGCCTGATCCAGAAGGGCGTCGAGCTCGAATACCGCTACGCCGAAGACACCATGCCGCGCGGCGTGCTGGGCCTCAACTCCGCCCAGTTCAAGGAATACCTGCGCTTCATCGCCAACCGCCGCTGCCAGCAGATCGGCCTCGACGAGATGTTCCCCGGCGTCACCAACCCCTTCCCCTGGATGGCCGAGATGATCGACCTGAAGAAGGAGAAGAACTTCTTCGAGACGCGCGTCACGGAGTATCAGACGGGCGGGGCGTTGAGCTGGGATTGACCGGCTGGAATGACAAAAAGGCGCAGGGAACTGCTAGCCGTTACGTTAAACTGTTGATAATGAGCCCTTAGGGGCCACGATTAGGAGACCCGCAAGCCACAAGGCTTTGCGGGTCTTTTTTCGCCTTTGAGCGCAGCCCACTGGGCGGCTACCACGGCGTCGGAATGAGCTTAATGGTGTCCGGAGAATTGCCCCAGTGAACCAGGGCTCTGCTGAGCCGGCCTCCGGGGCCAGTCAGCGTCTTGGTCGCCAGGGTCAGTATCGATAGCGATTCAACAGCCAGTTCCATTGCTGTTGCGGTCGACGCCGGCGGCAGGTACCTGTTCTTCGCGATCGAACAGCCGGCCATCGTGCATCTGATGTTCGGCGGCATCGTCTCCCTGGATGACTGCGGCAATTCCCTGAGGCAGGCCGCCGACGCGGCATATGGGAGTTTGGGGCAGATCGTCGCCAATGGGCAGAAGGCCGGCATCTACCAGGAAACAGATGGGGCAGCGCTGACGCTGACCGCCTGGTCGACTGTGTATGGCCTGTCGTTGATGATAACTGGCGGGCTGATGCGCACGCAGACTAAGGGCCGGGCTCAAGTGAGGAAGCTGGGCGAGTCGGTTGCCCAGGTCTTGCTGGGCGGCTTGTTGAAGCGCGACGTGAAATAGATGGGGGGATGTCCGGAAATGTGGCGCTCTTCCGGGGTATGCGAACAGGAGGGGAAGCTGACCCTTTCATGTCCCGGATTCGCGATGAGCGGATTCTGTTCTTCGCGACCTCCGCCGCCTTCCGGCCCATCCGGGGGAATAACAACCATGTCCCGGCAGCATCCCGTCGTTGCCGTGACCGGCTTGTCCGGATCCGAATAAAGAGGCCAGGCTCGATCTGATTCTTTTGTTCGCTATTGCGCTGCCGCTTACCGAAAACCGCTCAGCGCTTGTTGCTGAACACCTTTCCCCTGTTGGGCTGGCGTTGAGGATACTGCGGCTCGCAATCATTGTCTCTGAGGATTTTTTTCAAGATGGGCGATGCCGAACCCTGGCAATTCGGGGCACGCGGTTGATCACGGTCCTTGGTCGCTGACTCCTTCGCATCGCTATCCATTGGGGCCTCGGCGTCGCTTGCTAGTGCTGCGGCCGCCATGCCGATAACGGCAACAACAGAAGAAAACAGGCAGTTGTTTAGAAGTGCTCGCATGTCGGCTCCTCCTGAAACATTTCCGGAAAGCCGGGCTGTTCGACAGTCTTGCCGGCCTATCACCATAGAACATGCACAGCCACAACAATAGGGGTCATCTTTGTGTCGAAATATTATGCATACGCGTTCGGCTGGACCCTGTTCCGGTTTCGGCAGTTCATGCTGCGACAAGGGTTGGTGAGCGATCATCACGTTTGGAACGGATAATGCTTTTGGTTCACATTAGTCAAAATATAACCAGAGATTCTAGAAATGAAAAAAACCGCACAACGCTTGGCCCAGTTTCTGGTGGGCGCCATCTCACTGGCATTTTCGATGAGTGTACTGGCAGATACGACGCTCACTGCGGTAGGGGGTGGCTGGTTTACCAATGCGGGCGAACATTTGCAATATAACGATAACTACTCGGTCGGCGGCGGCGCCGATGGCTATACGCGAAACAATTATTTTGTGTTCGACCTTTCGGGCGTGGCCGGCCCGATTACGGCTGCGACGCTGCGCATATTCAACCCATCGGCTCCGGGTTCGCCCGGGTATCCATTTGGATACACGAGCGCGGATCCGACAGAAACCTACGGCTTGTTTGATGTATCCACGCCGGCCACAGATCTGGGGGTCGAACTTGGCTATGGGGTGGGCTCGTTGATGGGGCAGGCCATTTTTGCCGACCTTGGATCGGGGCAGAGCTTCGGGGCCACCACGGTCAGCCTGGCGGACAATGGACACTATGTGAACATCAGCCTCAACGCTGCAGGGCTGGCCGCCCTGAATGCGGGTGGCGGTCTGTTTTCCATCGGCGGTTCGATCACCACGCTGGACAGCGTGGTCAACCCTGAGAGTCTGTTTGTTTCTGGATATTTGTCGAGCGTGGGGCCTCGCGTTCCACAGCTGGTAATCAGCAGCGTGCCGGAACCATCACAGTCTGCACTGCTGCTCGTCGGGTTGGCGCTGGTCGGCCTGGTGGCAAATGCTAAGCAAAATAAAAGGAACCAGGAACGAATTGTTTAACCGTGAAATTGACAAGCTCAGACACGATTGGTTTCTGTGAACAAATAAATGGGGTCGGGCTGAACTGCCCCAATCCTGGTGACGCCAGAAAACGGATGACGCGTGGCGGAACCCGTTCGCCGGCACAGGGCCCAGCCACCACGCCGGACACACGCTTCAATCGTATTTCCGGTTGGCTATATGGGGTGCCGTCATGATGTCCCGCGTGTTGCTCAGCATGAACCAGGCCTTCATTGTGCGTGCGTACAGTGCAGAGCCCACCAGCCGAAGCTTGCCCGACGATTTGGCATGGCCGAGCGTGGTATCGCCCATCCACACCTCGATCAGGGTGCGTGGGTCGCTCACCACGTAGAGGTCGACATCCTTGCCGGGGTCGTTGGTGCACAAATCGGCTCCTTCTTTATCGACGACCACCCACCAGTCGCGATAGTGATTCAACTCGGGAAAGCTGAAGCGAATCACCGCCTGTCCGCCCGGCAGGGCGTCGCGGTCGATGCGGCGCTGGATATCCCACATCAGCAGTTCGACGTCGAGTTCCGAATCTTCCATGTGCTTGCGCGCCCAGCGCATGCCCCACACGGCCAGCTCTTCGATCACCGGGTAGAGCTCCTTTCCGGCAGGCGTGAGGTGATATTCGCTCGAACGTCCTCCGCCCATGGCTTTTCGAAACACCAGACCGTGTTCCTCCAGCGTTTTGAGCCGCTTGGCGAGAACCGTCGGCGAGATCAGTGACAACGCGCGCTGAAAGTCGTTGAAGCGCTTCGTGCCCAGCAGCAGCTCGCGCACGATCAATACCGTCCATTTTTCACCGAGCACCTCGCTTGCCTTGGCGATGGGGCAGAACTGGCCGTATTTCAACATGTCGTCTCCAGGTCGCTACGCATTGCGTAGCGGTTTACTACAGGTTGCGCACTGGAGAGTCTAGGCCGCGCCACCTAAATTGAACACTCCTTCAACACCGAACAGGAGAACCATCGTGAAAACGCTATTGAACTGGATCTATGGGCTGGGTGCCTATCTGGCGAGCTTCGTCACCTTGCTCTATTTCGTCGGATTCAGCGTGGGCGTGTTGACTCCGATCAACGTCGACAGTGCCGGCACGGTTTTGCCTGGATGGGCCTGGCTCGTCGACCTCGCCCTCATCGCCGGCTTCGGCCTGCAGCACAGCATCATGGCGCGCCCGGGGTTCAAGGCCTGGATGACGCGCCACGTTCCCGCCCATCTGGAGCGCAGCAGCTATCTCGTGGCCACCACGGGGGCCTTGTGCATGCTCGTCGCTTTCTGGCAGCCCGTGCCCGGGCACCTCTGGAAGGTCGAGGACGGAGTGCTTGCAGGCACGCTGACCGGCATCGCGCTCGGCGGGTGGGGGCTCGTGCTGCTGACCACGTTCCTCATCAGTCATACCGATCTGTTCGGACTGCGCCAGATCTACCTGCACGCCAGGGGCCTGCCCTACACACCGGTTGCATTCAAGGCGCCGTCGCTTTACCGGTGGGTCCGCCATCCCATGCAGCTCGGCGTGCTGATCGGAATGTGGTCCACCCCCTCGATGACCGGCAGTCACCTGCTGCTTGCCGGCGGGATGACCGCCTACGTGCTCATTGGGCTCATGTACGAAGAGCGGGATCTGGTGCGGCAGTTCGGCGAACGCTACCGCACGTACCAGCGCAGTACGCCCAAGCTGATTCCATTCGGCCGGTCCAAGGCGCGCAGCATCCTGGCGCTTCTTGACGACTGAACGGATACATCGCCAACCAACCTGAAGGAGAACACCATGAATACCAGCACCGAACAGACCCTGAACGTGATGAACCGCCACCTCCATGCATTCATGGCCAGGCAGGGCGTGGAAACCATCGTTGATGACTACGACGAGCACGCCGTTCTGCACGCGCCGGATGGCGTTTACCGCGGCGTCGGCGAAATCCGGCGCTTTTTCGAAGGCTTCCTGGGCAATCTGCCCGAACAGGCGCTTGAGATCTTTCGCATGCGCACCCAGGAGGCCCATGGCGAGGTAGGCTATATCGTATGGAGTGTCGGCGAGCTGATCCCGCTGGGCACAGACACGTTTCTGGTCAAGGACGGCAAGATCGTCCAGCAGACTTACGCGGCCCACATCGGCAACCGGTAGTCGCAACAGGCACGCCGGCGCGGCGACGCCCGGATCGTGCCGGCGGCACGATCCGGGGGGCCGGGCAATTTCATCAGCCGACAGCAAAAGGTGACCCTATGCTGGAACTCAGACCCACCTGCGAGAACTGCAACCAACCCTTGCCGCCCGATTCACTCGAAACCCGCATCTGCACATACGAGTGCACGTTCTGCGCAGCGTGCGTCGAGACCCTCCTGCATAACGTCTGCCCGAATTGCGGCGGCGGCTTTGTGCCCAGGCCAATCCGGCCATCGAGGAACTGGAAAGGCGGCAATTATCTTGGCAAAGACCCGGCGAGCACGGCCATCAGGCACCGGCCTGTCGACCCCGAAGCGCATGCACGGTTCGCGGCCGCACTCAAGACGGTACCGCCGGAAAAACGCTAAGCACATGGATGAATTCGAGCGCTCGGCCAGCCATCCACTTCATCGGTCAACCGGACGCCAGGCCTTGCCGCCACACCGCTCCCGGTTGAAACCATGTTAGCCGTCATGAGATGACGCATCGAGACTTTCTCCGGGCCTCCGCCGTCGTGATAAACAATAGGGGACAGACCGCGGTTTCCCCCTGAATCGGGTGAGTGGGCAGGATCGTGCTCGAATGGACGCCACGGGCTTGACAGGTGCCGGGTCTCGCGACGAGCGGATTTTGTTCTCCGTGACCGGCGCCGGGGTACACTTTATCCCCAGCGGCCTTGTGGCCAGTCTGGGGAGAAAAAACAACCATGTCCCGACAGCATCCCATCGTCGCCGTGACCGGCTCGTCCGGTGCCGGCCTGTCCACGATACGCCACGCGTTCAAGTTCATTTTCGAGCGCCTGAACATCAAGCCCGCGATCGTTCACGGCGACGGTTTCCAGCGCTATACCGAGCGGCAGTTCGCCGCCCTGCTCGAGGAGGCACGGGGCAGCGGCCGCAACATTTCCAGGTTCGGGCCCGATTACAACCACTTCCCGGAACTGGAATCGTTTTTCCGGACCTATGGCGAATGTGGCAGCGGGGTGGTTCGCCAGTATGCGCACACGGCCGAGCGCGGCATGGAACTGGGCGTGCCGGCGGGCGAGTTCACGCCCTGGGCGCCGCTGCAGCCGGGCAGCGATCTTCTGTTCTACGAGGGCCAGCATGGCGGCCTGGTGGCCAACACCTGGACCCGTCGCAAGGTCGATTCGCGCGACTTTCCGCCGGAAATAGACCGTCGCGCGGGGCGCCCGGGCATCGACGTGGCCCAGCATGTGGACCTCCTGATCGGCGTGGCGCCTGCCATCAACCTGGAGTGGATACAGAAGATCCACCGCGACTGCAAGAAGGGCACGTGCACGCCCGAGGAATCGGTGGAAACCATCCTGCGCCGCATGGACGACTATATCCATTACATCGTGCCCCAGTTCGGCCTGACCGATATCAATATCCAGCGCATGCCGCTGGTGGACACCTCCGATCCGTTCATTGCGCGCGACGTGCCGCTGGCCGACGAATCGCTCTGCGTCATCCATTTCCGCGACCGCGAGCGCCATGATTTTCCCGATTTGCTCAGGCGCATTCCCGGCGCCTACATGTCGCGTCCGTCCACCATGGTGGTTCCCAACAATGACCTGCGGCTGGCTCTGGGCATGATTTGCGGTCCGATCCTGACCCGGTTCATGGAAGCGCGCAGCGCGGCAGCGGCGGAGCAGTAACAAATGGGGCCAGGCTCAATTAATTTTTAAAGGGCCCTGATCTTCAAGACACGGATTAAATGCCATATGCAGACGAGCAATCCGAAGGTTTAACAATGTCGGCGCAAACAATGAAGCGGGCGACTCTCGTGGCGCTGAGCGTGGGGGGAATCCTCTTGATCGTTGTTTCTTGGCTTGCTTTTGTTATTGAGCACAACAGCATGCCGTGGGTCTGGGTGATCTTCGCGGTGATTGATTTTCCAATATCACTCTTAACGTTCGGCGGATACAAGACAATGCTGTATGTCTGGGGCGATGTCGTATGGAATGAACCATGGAGGAGGTTTTCCTATGGGGCATGGCCGATACTCATTCATGGCGTATTTGGGAGTATCTGGTGGGGCGCTGTTTCCCGATATCTGGCCGGTCTGCTGGACGGTGAATCCTCTTCAAGACAACAGTAAACCCAAAGCAATAGGGGACAGGCCACGGTTCCTGCACCAATGACGAACCAAAGGACCCAGGCTCGGATAATCAAGCAGGCAGTGGGGGCCCCTGACGTCAGTGACGGGTTTCCCGTAGCGGCCTTGCCCTGAGCGCATAACCCATAAAAAACGGCCCGGATGGGCCGTTCACGTGAATTCGCACGCGCCTATTTTTTCCCTGCAGGTTCATCGCCCATGCGCCATATGTCCACATCCTCACCCTGCTCGCGCAGGTGTTCCGCCTTGGCGGACAGATAGCGCTGGAAGCTCGGCTCTGTTTCATACGCGCCGCTCAGCACATAGGTCAGGATGCCCTGGGTATGGAACAGCTTGAAATAGGCCTCGGAGCGGATGATCTCCTTGCCCTTGGCATCGAACAGCACGATGGCAGGTGCATATTTGATGTCGAGCGCCCGGGCCCATGCGCGCGCCGTGGTGGCCTTGCCCTGCGGGGTGATCAGGGGCGTGTCCGACCACATGTTGAGCTGGATCGCATCGAACCCGGCAATGATGCTGCGCGTCTGCTTGTCCGACAGGATCCTCTGGTGCAGTTCGGCGCAGGCGGGGCAATCGCGTTGCTCGATGAACACCGCGATCGGCCTGGCCTTGCCGCCCTTGCGCACGAGATTGAAGGGCGGCTTCCTGAAGAAGGATTCGTCGATCAATTCGCTGCCTGTGGCAGGCGGCTGGTGCGCCGCGACGTAATCAAGGTAGCTGGCTCCACTGTTCTGGCCGGGCGCGGCATATTCCAGCGCAGTCATGAATCGGTTCGGCGGAATGTAGCCGTTGAGCCGCAGTACGGTTTGCCCGGCCTCGTCGAGAAACAGGATGGAGGGGGTGAATTGCACCTTGAGGCAGGCGGCAAACTGCTTCTCGGTCATGGAGCGGTCGTCGAGTCCCTCGACCTCGCGGTCGCCCCACATGTTGATGGCGATCACGTCGAAATGCTTCCGCAGATAGGTTTCGATGTTCTTCTGCGAAAGATTGCGTTCGACCAGGGCATGGCAGTAGGGGCAGCCGTCCTGCGTGAACAGGATCATCACGCGCTTGTTCCTGGATTTGGCTTCTGCAATGTCGTCCCGCAGGTTGAGGAAGCTCGACTTGAACCAGCTCGGGTATTCGGTCTGGACCGCGCCATGGAACGCGCCCTCTTTTTTTTCCGCGGCGTCGGCAAGGCTGGAAAACAGGAGCAGGATGCATGCGAACCACTTGAGGGAATGAGGCCAGTGCATCGAACGTGAAGTCATGTGTTCTCCATCCAGGTTGCCGGTCAACGACGGTCTTGAATCAACCCCGTAGACGCCTTGCCGAGACGAGTCGCCGCAGCGTCTGAGTCTTGGTGCATTCTGCACTTTTGATCATGGGCGAATTGGAGACTGAAGAACATTCGCCCTTCGTCCTCATTTTGCCACTTGATGCGTCGCGCCCAGCACCGCGCCGATCGTCACCAGCACGACGCCGGCAAGGGTCACGGCATCGAGGGATTCCTTCAGCAGGGGCACGGCGGCGACGGCCGAGATGCCCGGGACCATGGCCAGCATGAGGGTGGCGCGCTGCGGCCCGATGTTGTGGATGGCGTAGGCGAAGAGCAGGCCGGCGATCGAGGCGGCCAGGATGCCCTGGTACACGCCCTGCAGCAGGACGAAGGACAGGGAAACGGTGGTGACGGCCTTGGGCAGGAACAGCAGATAGACGGGCGTGTAGCAGGCCATCGAAATCACGGCGATGCCGATCGTCGCGTCGAGGGGCGAGACGTGCCAGTGCCTGAGCAGCAGGCCAAAGCTGGCGTAGCAGAGGGCGGCCAGGAGAAAGAACACATCCCCTATCCATTGATGGGCGGGCGCCCCGGAAAACTGGCCGAAGCTGTGGAGGCCGATCAGCACGATCCCCAGGCCGGCGACCAGCAGGGCGAATTCGGAGCGGAGGCCGGGGCGGTGCCCGAGTACGAGCCAGGCGAGCAAGGCGGTCGCAAACGGAATGCCGCCGTTGACCAGGATGCCCGCATGCGCGGTGGGCGCAAGGGCAAAGCCCGAGTAGACGAACAAGCCGTAGCTCATGCCGCCAAACGCGGCCAGCACGGCCAGCCGCGGCCACCTCAGGCGCCGCCATCGGGCCAGCACGAACGGCAGGCACACGATGCCCGAAAAGACAAAGCGGATGGCCGCCATGTCGTAGGGGGTAAGCGGGCTGCGCCCGCCCATCCGGGAGACGATGTTGAACCCGGACCAGACCATGACGACCGCCGCCGCAGCCGCAAAGCCTTTGAGCAGGTGGACACGGTGGACCGGAACAGGGAGGGCTTCATCTGTCATGCGTTGGGCTTCCGGGATAAGCGGTACCGCTCACATTACCACTGAGAGCCCGATCCATCGCGTCGTGAAACAAGGCCATACGGGAAGCCCCATCGGGGCCGGATTTGCACTAACGTACTACAATTAAAGTCGTATAGACGACCCTTGTCTTTCCCCTTATAAAACTCGCGCAGCTCGAGCCCGACTCCTTTGGAAACGCCGGAACGCCGGGGTCAGGTCTTGGATTAATGCCCCGGAACAATAGGAAACAGGCCACGGATTACCGCTGTTTAAGCAGCCAAAATTTACCCGGGCTTGGCTCGGAAAACTAAAAATCCATTCGTCAGAACGATAAAGGGGGAGTAATGCGTACCATCAAGACAGGCCGTTCCATCAGGGGAAGTGTGTCCGTGAAGTTTGTGATCCTGCTCTTGCTTCTGGCGGGTTTGGGCGTTGCCGTGGATTACAACATGAGCATCCCCGGTTCGAGCCTGGTTGACCGGATGCGTGCCAAGCCCGTCGTGCTGGATATGGATTCGCTGAGCGGCCGTGAAACCCAGTCGGAGATCAGGCAAACCTACCATTATCTCCACCATACGTGCCCGTCCGAAACCAGCCCGCTCGGCGACCATGTCTGCTGGGCAACCGTCTCTGAATTCAATGGCATTGATGCGCGGGTCATTGCCTTCTTTTTCCGCGGTGACCGGCTGTCTGCCGTGCGGGTGTCCTTTGCGGCAGAACATCAACCAGCAATGTTTTCGCTGATGGAAAATCGATATGGGCCTGCGCGCAAGTTCGGGGGGCATACCGATGCGTTTGGCAACAGCATCGTCGGATGGGTGCGCCCCACTGGATTCGTTACCACCAATGATCGCTTGTCCGGCGACGAAGATGCCCTGCTGCTGTGGGTGCCGGCCGGCGAAGTGTTGAAAAAAGCATTCGGCATTGGCTAACGGGGCCAGGGCTATAGGGGCCAGACTGAACGGACCCCTGATTTTGCGGATATACGTTGATGGAAAGAGATGTCTGATGCCTGAAGATTCAAACGGCGGTGAGTTGTTGGAAGTGAGCTTAAAAACATTGCGGTTGCGCCCGGGTATCGTTCTGAACATTCAGGGTATGCGCGCGGGCGCGCCGGCGATCGCGGCGAAATTCATCGCGGCCATCGAAGGAAAGGGCGTGATGTTGACGCCCAGCGGAATGGACAGCCACAGGACGGACATCATCATTGGCGAGGAATACCTGATTCAGGGCTTCACGGGCCAGACCGATTTCTCCTTCATTGCGCCGGTCCTGAATGTCTTCAAGGCGCCCTTTGCCCATGCGCTCTTCGCTTACCCGGCTGCGGTAAAGGCAAAACAGGTGCGCAAATCGATGCGCATGAAAACGTCCCTGCCCGCGACCATCTCTCCCCGCGGCCAGGAAAATCCGCTTCAGGTCTCGATCGTCGATCTAAGCGCCGAGGGCGCCATGATTTCATCGCCAAGCTTCCTGGGGGGCGTTGGCAGTCTGTTCGACCTGGTTTTCCCGATCAAGTTTGATGACGTACACACCAACCTCCATATCGTGGCCAAGCTTCGCCACAGGACCAGCACGGACAATGAGGGGGGCAGGATCGGCTTGTCCTTCGAGAATCTGTCCTGGGAGCACAAGCTGCTTTTGAATTATTTTGTCGGCAGAATCACCGAAGAAGATTCTTTCGTCATCGAGCCCTAGGTTTTCTGCCAGCGAACAACAGGGGACAGCCCACGGTCTTGCATGACCGATTGCCAAAGGGGTCAGCGATGCGCGTACCCCAGCACCAGCAGCAGCAGCGCCGTGATGGCCATGGCCGCGTGCAGGCTGACGCCCATCATCGGCGGCGGCGAGCGATGTTCCCGATTGCCCAGGCGCAGGGCCAGCAGAACCAGCCCGCCGGACAGCGCCAGGACGAACAGCAGCGCCGCATCGTTGTAGAGCATGTGAACGGGACTGCTGAAGATATGCCTGCCCAGCAGGACCAGGCCCAGCAGGGCGACGCCGGCGTGCGCCGCCGCCAGGGCCCGGGAACCCCGTCGAAAGCGCACGCCCAGCACCACGAGCCAAAGGCCCAGCGCCACCGCCAGGCAAAACAGAACGATTGCGGCAAGGATCATGCGTTCTCCCGGATCAAGGTTGGCGATGCCATGTTAAGTACGACTGTTGAATGCGGCCGGATCGCTCGAAGCGCGCCCTCGAATTCTTCGCCCCGCCTGGCAGGACGGCAAAGGTCGATGAGCAGTCTAACGGGGCGTCGCTTCATTCGCCTTAAATAACGCCTAATCAGGCCGCCCAGGAAGCTTGCCTGCTCGCTGCCTGAGTGGCGTGAGGATGTCCGCCAGGCCGTTGTGATCGATTTCCTGCATCAGGGCCAGCAAATGGCCAATTTCACCCGGAGGGAATCCGTTGCGCGCGAACCAGTTGAGGTAATTGCCCGGCAGGTCCGCAATGATCCGGCCCTTGTGCATGCCAAAAGGCATCTCCCGGGTGACAAGTAATTCCAGGTCCTTTGGATTCATGTTACCCACGGCCTTGGGGCAGGTACAGGAGATGAACCGGCGTGTAGAAAACCATTGAAATCACGGAGACCCCGACCGTTGCTTCGATGGGTGGGACATGCCAATGCTTGAGCAACAAGATGAAGCTTGCGAAGCTGATTGCGCAAGGAGACAGGACACATCCCGCACCCGTTGAATTGATGGGCGGGGCACTGGAAAGCTGCCCCGGGCTGTGGAGGCCGGTCAGCACGATCCCCGCTCCGCGACCAGCAGGGCGAATTCGGAGCGGAGATCGCGGTGACCGAGTACGGGCCAGGCGAGCAAGGCGGTCGCAAACGGAATGCCGCCGTTGACCAGGATGCCCGCATGCGCGGTGGGCGCAAGGGCAAAGCCCGAGTAGACGAAAAAGCCGTAGCTCATGCCGCCAGTCGCGGCCAGCACGGCCAGCCGCGGCCACTTGAGGCGGTTCCATCGGGTCAAGATAAATGGAAGGAACGCCATTCCCGAGACGACAAAACGGATGGCCGCCCTGTCATAGGGGGTGAGCGGGCTGCGTCCGCCCAGCCGGGAGACGGTGGACCGGAATAGGTAGATCGGCATCTGTCATGCGATGGGCTTCCGGGATGGACGGGAGTGCTTACATTACCACTGACCGTTCGATCGATCGCGTCGTGCACCAAGGTGGCAGCCGCATGAAAAAAAAAAGCAGCTTCCGCGATCTTTTGTGCACTTGGTGCGCCGGCACGGCGTGACCGCTGCGGACGGCGTGCCGGTTCAATACGGCGTGCCGGTTCAATACGGCGTGCCGTCCTGGTGGAAGAAGCGCCACTGGCCGTCGGCGAAGGTGGCGAACAGATCGTCGTCGGGGTAGGTGACTTCGTCGCCCGACGAGCGGTCGCCTATTTCCAGATACAGCACGTCTTCGCCGGTTTCGTTCAGCAGCTGGCTGGCATTGCCGGTGCCTGCCTTGAAGCCGGCGCACATGCCGGGCGCCAGGCGCACGCTGCCTTCGTTGGTGCGCAGGGTGGGCGATCCGGCGAGGATGTAGACCAGTTTGTCCTGCCGGGAATGCGCATGGCGCAAGGCCGAGACCGCACCGGGCGCCAGGCGCGTGAGGTTGACGCCGAAGTTGGTCAGGCCGAAGGCGTCGCCCAGGGCGCGCTTCTCGCGTCCGGCCAGGCGTTCGCCCAGCAAGGCCTGGATCGCTTGCGGGTAGGTGGAGGGCCGGCCGCGCGGCGGAATGTCGAGGGCGTCGAGGGCGGCGGGGGGGGTGGGCGTCATGCGGTTTTCTCCCGTTGATGGGTGTATGTGATGCGGGTCAGGCGCGCCGTGTGAGCTTGCCCAGCGCTTCCAGTGCCTGCTCGACCCGTGCGTCCCAGGGCAGGGCGGCGGCCAGCCGCAGGCAGTTGCGATAGCGGCCTTGCGGCGAGAAGAGATTGCCCGGGGTGAAGCTGATGCCATGCCGCAGCGCCTTGTCGTGGAGGGCGAGCGTATCGATGTGCTCCGGCAGTTCGACCCAGAGCACGAAGCCGCCGTCGGGGCGCGAGGTCCGGGTGCCGGCCGGAAAATGCCGGGCGATGTGCGCCTGCATGCGCGCCAGGTTGTCGGCGTAGGTGCGGCGCACCTTGTTGAGGTGGCGTTCGTAGCGGCCGTCCGCAAGGTAGCGGGCCACGGCCAGCTGCGGCAGGGTGGCGCTGGACAGGGTGCTGACGTACTTGAGGTGTTCGACGGCCTGGCGCCAGCGGCCCGGCACGATCCAGCCGACCCGGTAGCCGGGCGCGATGGTCTTGGAGAACGAGGCGCACAGCAGCACGTTGTCCGTGCGGTCGTAGGCCTTGGCCGGGCGCGGCCGCGTGCGGCCATGCGCGAGGTCGCCGTAGATGTCGTCCTCGATGAGCGGTATGCCGCGTGCGGCGAGCATCTTCACCAGCCGGGTCTTGTGGGCGTCGGGCATGAGGCTGCCGGTGGGGTTGCTGAAATTGCTCACGACGGCCACGGCCTTGACCGGCCAGCGCTCCAAAGCCAGGGCCAGGGCGTCGAGGCTGATGCCTTCGACCGGGTCGCTGGGGATTTCCAGCGCCTGCATGCCCAGCGACTCGATCGCCTGCAGGGTGCCGAAGAAGGCGGGACTCTCGATGGCGATGATGTCGCCGGCGCGGGCCACGGCGCGCAGGGCGAGGTTCAGGGCTTCCTGGCACCCGTCGGTGATGACCACGTCGTCCGGACCGAAGGCGCAGCCGCGTTCGGCGGCGCGCTGCGCGATCCGTATCCGCAGGGGTTCTTCGCCGGGGGGAAAGCTGTAGCGGCTGGCGACATCGTTGCTGTCGCGCAGGCATCGGTTGAACGCGGCGCGCAGGTCGGCCAGCGGAAGATAGCCGGGGTGGGGGGTGGCCGCTCCCAGCGACACGAGGTCGGGCCGAAGCGCGTTGCGGCACAGGCGCAGGGCGACCTCGGTGACGCTGACCGTGCAGGGGCCTTCGGCGCTGTCGTTGCCTGTTGCGGGGGGCGGCGAGGATTCGGGGTGGCGCGCGAAGAACCCGGATTGCGGTCGCGCTTCCAGCCAGCCGTGGCTTTCCAGCAGCCGGTAGGCCGACACCGCCGTGTTCTGGCTGACCCGGTGCTGTTCGGACAGCCGTCTGACGGAGGGCAGGCGGTCGCCGGACTGGTACACGCCCTGGCGGATGGCGTTCTTCACGTGCGTCGCGAGGTTTTCGTACAAGTTCATGGCAGCCTCCTGTCTCGCCAGTGTAGGGCCAGCGCCGTGCCCGGATGCAGTACACGCGAAGCCGATCCCGATGGTTACAGTTGGCCTCCGGATGCAACTGTAACCTAATAAAATCGGTTTTTCTGCATCTGTATCGAGACGCCGCGCCTGCCTAGTATTCCGGGCATGGATGGCAACATACGACAGGAGGGGCGCGCGGATGTCCGGCAGCTTGTGCGCCGGGCGGAAGCCTTGCGCCGGCGCTACATGCGGAGGGTTGCAGGCAGAATCCTGCGGCGCCTGACCGTTGCCGTGGCCTGCCGGCGGGCCGAGTCCGAACTCGGTGCGCTGAGCGACCGGGCACTGCATGACCTGGGCGTTGATCGGGGCGGCATCATGTACGCGGTCCGCTATGGCCGAAGGGAAAGCCGGGCGGGCGCACTGCGCCGGTTGCTGGTTTCGGCACGACGATTGGGAACGTACATCTGGAACAGGAGGACACGTGATCACGAAAGCGCAAGCCGACAGATTCGGCAAGGAGTGGATCGAAGCCTGGAACAGCCATGACCTGGACCGGGTCCTGTCGCACTACAGCGAGGACTTCGTGATGTCTTCCCCGCATATCGCCGTGATCGCGGGCGAACCGAGCGGCGTGCTCAAGGGAAAACGCGCGGTGGGGGACTACTGGAGGCGGGCCCTGTCGCGTTTCCCCGGGCTGCGCTTCGAACTGCTGGCGACGTTTGCCGGGGCGGACAGCGTGGCGATCCACTACAACGGCGTGCGTGGCCCGGTGATCGAAGTGCTGTTCTTCGATGCCGGCGGCCTGGTCGAGCGGGCGGCGGCGCACTATCTGCCGTAGCGCGGGCGTTTTCCGTTCTGCCGAGCTGCGGATGCCGGGTCAACTGAACCATGCGTGGTGCGCCGCACCGTCAAAAAGGCAGTTCAAGCGCCGTGCACAGATAGCGCATGAAGGGCGCGGACTGCGCAAACCGTTCGACGACATTCGGATAGAACCCCCTGGAGCGCACCGCAGCGTCGGCCAGGCGGGACAGGGCAAGAAAATCCTTGCGCTTCAGGTCCGCCAGCAGGGGATGGTCCCTGGCGTAGCCGCGCGGTGCATTCGCCAGGGAATCACCGACGAGCGCGAAAGCCTGGCCGAACGTTTTGTCGTCGCGAACGGCGAGCCAGGCATCGCCCTGGTCGACGATCGCATCGCGGATCCTGCCCAGCGCATGCATGTCCGGCCGCCACAGGCCAACGCCGACAAAACAGTTGCCGGGTTCGATGTGCACGTAGAAACCGGGGGCATGCACGTCCTTGCCGGCCTCATGCCGGAACTGAATGCCGATATTGGTCTTGAACGGGCGCTTGTCGTGGCCGAAGCGGATGTCGCGGTTGACCCGCATCAGTGCACCGCCCGCCTTGCGCGGCAGGGCCAGAAAATGCGGTGAGATCATGGCAAGGTCGGTGGCGATGTCGCGGATGAAATTCAGGGCCGGCGTGCGTACCATCGCTTCATAGTCCGGTTTGTGTTCGTCGAACCACTCGCGCCGGTTGTTGGCGGCCAGCGCGGTGAGAAAGTCGAACGTGTCCTGTGTGAAGTAACGGGTTGCCATGGTTCGCCCTGTCTTCGGAAGCAGATGTTCAACAGCATAGCCCCATGCGGTTTCTGCATCACGGCAAGGCACCCTTCGCACTCATCGCAGGTATCAAAGAGGCCAGCTTCGAAGCGTGTCTGACTCGGATGGCGTTGAATCCGCTCATGACGGACCAGCCCGGACGAGTTCCCTTCGATGGCCCTTGATCGCACGCATTCGCATGGATAGGCGTAGGATGGGGGTTCCGATGAAGCAGGACGGCACGCGCATCATCATCGGTCGCCCCTAACCGCAATCGAGCTACAGGAAGACACGACCATGGCCAAAAAAGACGCTGTCCCCGTTTCCGGGAATACCCTGGTGACCGACCTGCTCCATCAGCTGCGTGAGGCATCAACTCCCGAGGCGCAGCGCGATGTGATGGTCAAATCCATCCTGGCCGGCCGCAACAATGAGATCAGCGTGGCAGAAGGCAAAATGGTGAGTCAGGAATTCGTCAGGATCAACGCCGACACGCAGGTGCGCCTGAAGGAAGAGCGGGCGCGCGTGAAGGCCGCCCGGCAGGCCGCTGGCTGATCCGCCGGCCTCTCAGCACCGACCCGGCCGCGTGCCGGGTTTTTGTTGCGCGGAGGTGGCGCGCGCACCAGCAGGGGTGGACCACGGTTCTGCATGCAGGGGGTCCGGGGCCGTGAATGGGCGCCAGACAAAAACTGTGCAAGGCACCCCAGAAAGGCCGGGGAATTCGTATCATGAAAGTGAGGGAAAGGGATTCTTTTGACTACTGGGCCGCACGTGATTTTCTTTGAATGATCTGACAGGAGGAGAGGGGGGCATGTTCTTTCCCATGATCGGAGAGCTGGCAACGACCGACGTCATCAGTGTTCCGGAGGATGTATCCGTGAGCGAGGTTCTCCGACAGATGGCGCAGTGCAAGGTGCGCAGCGTGGTGATCAGGGAGGTTTCCGGTGCCTTTGGCCTGCTGACCGCAACGGATGTGGTCCGGCTGCGTTTTTCCCTGCCGAGCCTCGAAATTGCGGTGGGCAAGGTGAACTGTCGGTCTCTTCCCCAGATTCCGAAGCGGAGCAATATCCTGGACGTGATCGATCAACTCGGTGATTCGCACGGATACGCCGCGGTGGTCGACGAGTCGGGTGGCCTGTACGGCATCGTGTCCAACACGGACATTCTCGGCAGCCTGGATCCGCAGATGATGCTCCAGCGCCAGCATCTGCGGGATCTGCTTCATCGGCATGAGGTGAGGAAGGCAAAGGACGATACGCCATTGGGCGAGGTGCTGGCCCTGCTTGCCCCGGACAGCGACGCGGTCATCGTGATGAGGGCGGACCGGGGCGTGGGCATCGTCACCACCCATGACGCAATTCGGCTGCTGCAAAGTGCGGTGCCGCTCGCGGATCCGGTGCACCTGCATATGTCTACCCCGCTTCACACGGTGACCGATGATTTGTCGGTGGGCGAGGCGGTGGCGACCTTGCGCGCGAGGCATTTCAAGCGGCTGGTGGTGAAGGATCCCCGGAACGGGGAGATCGCCGGGATCATCACCCAAAAGGAACTGATCGGAGTGGCTTACACCCGCTGGGCAGATTTGATGCGCCACCATGCGCTGGAGCTGCGGGAAATCATCAGTGTCCTCGAGCGCAAGACGGCGCATCTGGAGCAGCTCGCCACGACGGACCCCCTGACCGGAGTCGCCAACCGTACTCGTTTCGAGACGCTGCTTCGCGCTGAGCAGCAGCGGCAGGACCGCGCTGCCGAGATTCCTTTCTCGGTCATTCTGTTCGATGTCGATTATTTCAAGAAGATTAACGACACCTGGGGCCACAATCAGGGTGACCTTGTGCTGAAAGGTCTGGCGAAGCATGTTCAGGACCAGCTGCGCGTCATCGACACGCTGGCGAGATGGGGGGGCGAGGAGTTCGCCGTGCTGCTGCCCCAGGCCGGCCTGGCG
This sequence comes from uncultured Thiobacillus sp., assembly GCA_964533095.1. GTDB lineage: Bacteria > Pseudomonadota > Gammaproteobacteria > Burkholderiales > Thiobacillaceae > Thiobacillus. The sequence goes on from CAZHKS010000001.1 coordinate 348,204, forward strand.
GAGGCGCGCCGGGTGGCGGAGAAAATATGCGACTCCCTGACGGATGCGGCGTTCGGCCCGGTGAGCACGATTACCGCAAGCTTCGGTGTGGCGTTGGCCCGGGCGGGCGAGTCGAGCACGGAATTACTCGGCCGCGCCGATGATGCGCTGTACCGCGCGAAACACAAAGGCCGCAACAGGGTTGAGAACTGACGGGTCGACAAGCCCTGTGGCGGCCAGTCCGTCCCGCAGCCGTCCCCCACCTCCATGCTACCATCCGGCCGCCATGCGACTCGCTCAACTCCGACACCGTCTCCGCGACCTGGGCGCTGCGCCCTGTCACGAGGGGCGCGTGCTGCGTGCCTGGGCGCAGGGGCGCTCGCTCGACACCAGGCGGCGGCGCGCCGAGGACTTTCTGCCGCTGGCGCTGCGCAACGAGCTGCCGGGCCTGTTCGATGAACTGAACGGCCTGGCGCGGGTGTATTCCGCGCATCCCGGCGAGGACGGTTCGGCCCGCCTGCTGGTGCAACTGGCAGACGGCCAGACGGTGGAAAGCGTGCTGTTGCCGCGCGAGGGCGTGTGCGTGTCGACCCAGGTCGGCTGTGCGGTCGGCTGCGTGTTCTGCATGACCGGCCGCGCCGGCCTGCTGCGCCAGCTCTCCGGCGCGGAGATCGTCGCACAGGTGGTGCTGGCGCGCAGCCGCCGCCCGGTGAAGAAGGTGGTGTTCATGGGCATGGGCGAGCCGGCCCACAATCTCGACAACGTGCTGGAGGCCATCGAGCTTCTGGGCATGGAAGGCGGCATCGGCCACAAGAACCTGGTGTTTTCGACCGTCGGCGACCGCCGCGTGTTCGAGCGCCTGCCGCAGTCGACAGTGAAGCCTGCGCTGGCGCTCTCCCTGCACACCGCCGATGCCGCGCTGCGCCGCCGCCTGCTGCCCAGGGCGCCCGACATCGCGCCGGACGAACTGGTCGAGCTGGGCGAGGCCTATGCCCGCCGCACGGGCTACCCGATCCAGTACCAGTGGACGCTGCTCGAAGGGATCAACGACAGCGAGGCCGAACTGGACGGGATCGTCCGCCTGCTGGCCGGCAAGTATGCGGTGATGAACCTGATTCCCTACAACCCGACCGAGGGCGACGGCTTCCGCCGTCCGAGCTGGGCGCGCGCCGCCGAGATGGCGCGCAGCCTGCACCGGCGCGGCGTGCTCGCCAAGCTGCGCCACTCCGCGGGGCAGGATGTGGAGGGCGGGTGCGGACAGTTGCGGGCGCGGGCGCTGCAGGCGTGAACGAGATCCGGCAGGAGCGCGGCGCCGGCCATGTCATAGGGCGATCGATGCGGGACCTGTGCAAGCCTCCCGCGAGGCGAGCGTCCGGGTATTGCAATGAGGGCCATGATCCTCAATGATCACGGGTGCTCGTGTGCAACGCACGAGGGGCGGGTGTCTTGCGGTGCATGTATCGATTGCGCGAAAGGAGAGGATCATGAGGGATAGGCTGGCTGCATTGGTCACATGCCTGGTTTTGCTGCTTGCGGGCGCTAACGCCTGGGCCATACCTTTCACGGGACTGTATGCGTTTGGCGACAGCCTGTCTGACGCGGGGAGCAGTCCGTCTGCCGTGTTGAGCATTTCCGGGCTGATTGGTGGGTGCGACCCGTTTCATCCGTGCCCGCCCTATTTCAATGGCCGCTATTCCAACGGCCCCGTCTCTGCGGAATATCTGGCCGGTTCTGTCCTGCCAGGTGGCGCCGGCAGCACGAATTTCCACGACTTTGCCGTGTCGGGCGCGACGACGGGTTTTGGAAACTACGGCGACGGCGGCAGTGCCTCCAGTCCGGGCGTGTATGGATTACCGGGCATGGCCCAGGAAATCGGACTCTACCTGTCGATGTCGGGCGGAACGGCGGATCCCAACGCCCTGTATTTCGTTTGGGGCGGTGCGAATGACTTCCTTACGTTCGATTCCCCCGTGGCGGCGGCGCAGAATGTTGCGGGATATGTGAGCGCGCTGGCTGCAGCAGGTGCCGGGCACATTCTCGTTCCCAATCTTCCGGACCTGGGCCTGACCCCTTTCGTGACAGGCGCGGGACTGACCGGCGGGGCACGGGCCTTTTCTGTCGACTTCAATACGGAACTGGCCATGCAGCTCGGGAACCTGAGCCTGCTTTTTCCCGGTACGGACATCGTCGGGTACGACACCTTTTCATTCCTGAACGACGTGGTGGCGAATCCGGGCCAATACGGGTTCAGCAATTCGCAGGATGCGTGCCTGGCCTCGCTCCTGACGGCACCTTGCGCAGACCCCGACAGCCACGTTTTCTGGGATGGATTTCATCCGACCACCCGGGCCGATGCGCTGATTGCGTCAGCTTTTGCAAATGCCGTTCCCGAACCGGCAACCCTTGCACTGCTCGGCATTGGATTGCTGGGCATGGGCGCCGCACGAAGAAGATGAACACGCCGTTCGGAAACCGGACGCGCCCGCCACACCGGCCGGCTTCGAGCCGGCTTCCGGAAAGCTTTAAACAGTCCTACTCTTCATAATGATTGCACAGGGATATGGAGAGACTTCGATGTCAGGCATCACCCCCTACCGCACCCTTCACGATATCGCGCGCGCCCTGCCTGGACTGACGGGACGCGTGGAAATCGAGGCGGCCCTGGACGAACTGGAGTATCTGTTCGAGGTGCTTCCACCGGAGATGCAGGAATACGCCGAACCGGTGATCGAGTCGCTGCGCGGCAAGCTGGCGGCCGCGACCGACCGGGAGCAGTAAAGGATTCAAGGGGAAACCGGTGCGTGCGGACGAGTGAACGGGATCGGACGGGCGGGAACAAATAGGGTAGCCCAGTCTGCCCTTCGGTTCGTCGGCATGCGTTCAGGCCGGCGCGCGACTAGTTGCCGGTTCTCGTGGCCGGTTTCCTGTGGGTGGACCAGGTCGGCGCATAGCCGGCAATTCTGCACAGCGAGGCCTTGACGGGCTTGCCGCCCTTGAAGCGTGTCACGCTGCAACTGGAGATTTCGCCGCGTTCCGACAGGCCGGACAAGGAGTGGCGAACCGTCGGAAGCGGGAGGCCCGTTTCCTCCGAGATTTCGTGGTCCAGCAATTGACCGTGCTTTTTCAGGCAGTTGATGATGGTGGTGTCGGCATGCATCTTGATTTCCTCCTGGGTAAAAAGAAAGGAAAGTCCACATCGGCGACAGGATCCTGTCGCCGATATGAAAGCCCAAAAACAAAAAAGCCACCTGTCGTTCAGGCGGCTTTTACAAGTCACTGATTATACACGATTTCGCGGCCTTTCCGTCACATGGCCCGGGCAGACCCGCCAATGCGCGGTTCAAGGCACGGTTTTCCTCGAATAACGGGGGCAACCGGAGCGGTCTTGGCGTCCGAAAAGCCGGCCTCACCCGTCTCGAAGACGCCGGCGTGCCCGCGTCAAGGGTGGCCGCCTGGCGGAATTCCATCGAGGATGAAGGGCGCGGCGCATGGTCTGGCCAATTGGCCACGATTGCCTATATTGGTTTTTCGGAGAGGAGCCGAAAAGGGGACCGGAAATGCTGCAGATGCTTGCGCTTGCATTGTTGGCGGCAACTGCCGCAATCGGGTGGCGCTATGCCGCCGGGAAGAAGAAGCCTCCGGCGGCGGCCGCTGCGAAACGGGACGCGCGCGGCCGCTATCACTGCGTCGAGGTGCGTCCCGGCGTCCCCGCATGCGAGGCCGCCAAAAGTCTCGGGCTGGCCCGTTTCCTGTCCGGCGAGGCGCCGCGTCTGCCCATGCCCGGTTGCAGCGAGCCGCGATGCGCATGCAGCTATATCCATCACGATGACCGCAGGGAAGACGATCGCCGCAATCCTTACGGACAGTGGGCGAACCTCCCCGCTGCGTTTGCGCACGAACGCCGCTCACGAGTCGAGCGGCGCCAGTCGCAGGCTGACACCTTCAGGCCGTCAATCACCCACTGACCCGGTTGGAGGCTCACGGGCGGCCTCATTTCTTCAGCCTGGAAAACGCCGCCGCCATGGCGCCATCCATCGGTGCCGGGGTCGCCGCCCGACTCGGTTTTCCGCCCGCCGGTTTGCCCTGGCCGCGCGGGTCACGCTGCGGCCGCTGAGGCGTGTGCGGCTGATCAATTTTCTTCTCCGCCGCATCGGCCAGCCGCATCGTCAGCGCGATGCGTTTGCGCTTCCCGTCCACTTCCAGCACCTTGACCTTCACGATCTGCCCGGCCTTGACCACGCTGTGCGGGTCCTTGACGAAGGTGTTCGAGAGGGCGGAGATGTGGACCAGGCCGTCCTGGTGCACGCCGACGTCGACGAAGGCGCCGAACGCCGCCACGTTGGTGACGACGCCTTCCAGGATCATGTCGGGCTTCAGGTCGGATAGCGTTTCCACGCCGTCGCGGAAGCTCGCCGTGGTGAATTCGGGGCGCGGGTCGCGGCCGGGTTTTTCGAGTTCCCCGAGGATGTCGCTGATCGTGGGGATGCCGAATTTTTCGTTCTGGTATCTGGACGGGTCGAGCGACTTCAGCAGGCGGCTGTTGCCGATCACGCCCTTGAGGTCCTGCCTGATGTCGGCGAGGATCGCCTGCACCAGCGGATACGATTCGGGATGGACGGCGGAAGCGTCGAGCGGATCGTCGCCGTCCATGATGCGCAGGAAGCCCGCCGCCTGCTCGAAGGTCTTCTCGCCCAGGCGCGGCACCTCGAGCAGCTGCGCGCGGCGGGCGAAGCGGCCCCTGGATTCGCGGTGCGCGACGATGGCCTGCGCCACGCTGTTGGAGAGGCCGGAGACGCGCGCGAGCAGCGGCACCGACGCCGTGTTGACGTCGACGCCGACGGCGTTGACGCAGTCTTCCACCACCGCATCGAGCGAACGCGCCAGCTGGAGCTGGCTGACGTCGTGCTGGTACTGGCCGACGCCGATCGACTTGGGATCGATCTTCACCAGCTCGGCCAGCGGGTCCTGCAGGCGGCGTGCGATCGAGACCGCGCCGCGCAGCGAGACGTCGAGGTCGGGCAGTTCGCGCGAGGCGAATTCGGATGCCGAATACACCGACGCGCCCGCCTCGGACACCACCACGCTGGTCATCTTCAGTTCGGGACGCAGCTTGATGAGGTCGCGCGCCAGCTTGTCGGTCTCGCGCGACGCGGTGCCGTTGCCGATGGCGATCACCGTCACGCGATGGGTCTCGGCCAGTTTGGCCAGCGTGTGCAGCGAGCCGTCCCAGTCGTTCTTCGGCTGGTGCGGATAGATGGTCGCGGTGTCGAGCACCTTGCCGGTCTCGTCGGTGATCGCCACTTTCACCCCGGTGCGGATGCCGGGGTCCAGACCCATGGTCACACGCGGCCCGGCCGGAGCGGCCAGCAGCAGGTCCTTGAGGTTGCGCGCGAACACGTTGATGGCCTCGGTCTCGGCACGGTCGCGCAGCGCGCCCATCAGCTCCAGCTCCAGATGCATGAAGCTTTTCACGCGCCAGGTGAAGCGCACCGTGTCCATCAGCCAGCGGTCGGCCGGGCGGTTCTGGTCCTGAATGCCGAAGCGGCCGGCGATGCGCGCCTCGCACGGGTTGTGCGGCGCGCTCCAGGCCGGCCGCTCCTCCTCGCTGTCGAGCCGCAGCCGCACGTCGAGCATGTCCTCGCGCCGCCCGCGGAACAGCGCCAGGGCGCGGTGCGAGGGAATCGTGACGATGGATTCGGAATAGTCGAAGTAGTCGGCGTATTTTTCCGCCGCCGCCTCCTTGCCTTCGCGCACCTTCGATTCGACGATGCCGTGTTCCTGCACGTATTCGCGCAGCCATTGCAGCAGGCCCGCGTCTTCGGAAAAGCGCTCCATCAGGATCTGCCGCGCGCCGTCGAGCGCAGCTTTCGCATCCGTCACGCCGGGGTTGTCGCCCTGCTCGTTGGTGAAAGGTTCGCGCAGATAGTTAGCCGCTTCGTCTTCGGGGTTCAGCAGCGGGTCGGCCAGCAGGGCGTCGGCCAGCGGCTCCAGGCCGGCCTCCTGCGCGATCTGCACCTTGGTGCGCCGCTTCGGCTTGTAGGGCAGATAGAGATCTTCCAGCTGCGTCTTGTCCGGGGCCAGCGCGATGGCCTTCAGCAGGTCCGGCGTCATCTTGCCCTGCCCGGTGATCGATTCGATGATGGCGGCGCGGCGGGCTTCCAGTTCGCGCAGATAGCGCAGCCGGTCTTCCAGCAGGCGCAGCTGCGTGTCGTCGAGGCCGCCCGTCGCCTCCTTGCGATAGCGCGAGATGAACGGAACCGTCGCCCCCTCGTCGAGCAGGGCGATGGCAGCGGCAACCTGTGCAGGTTTGGCCGCGATCTCGGCGGCGAGTCGGTGTTCGATGGAAGGCAGCATGGTTCGACCTACAGAATGAATCGGCCTGCGTGTCGCGAGGCCGGGGATGAGGTTTTACGGATGCGAATTATGCCGCAGGGCAAGGGCGCCGGGGCATACACGCTGAACGCCGTACCGCAGCGACGCGCTTGCGGCGCGACCGATGTGATTTGAAACGGATTTCCCATACAAGGCCGGTTTGCATGAAGGCGATCAACTTGGCCCAATGAGTGCCGAACTGTACGCGCCCGCGCGGTCTTCTCGTTCAAGGGCGAGGCCTGCGAACTCGATACCGTCATCGACCCGAAGGACTGCATGGGCAAACCGGGCGAGGCGCCCGATTTCCATCAATGCCTGGCCCGGGTGGCCGAAATCGATCGCTATTCCGCTCTGTATGAAGTGCTGGCGTCGCACGGGACCGGGTTTTCGGAGGCCACGGGGGCGGCGGTGCGGCACTGCCGCGACGGCCGTTCCGACTGGATGCGGTTCGAGCAGGCGCGGGACGTGGAATGCGACTGGCAGGCCGTCAGGGCGGGTGCCGCGGGAATCGCGGGCGCGTGCGACCGGGATGCGGCGCCCGACCCGAAAGCGGCCCTTCCGGCCGTGTACCGTACCGGGCAGGCGGCACCGAACACGCGCGGGTCCGCCCGGATGCATCGCGCTAGCCGGGCGGACCGATCGCTATGGACGGGAGGTCATTTCTTGTCCAGCCTGGTGAACTTCGAGCCTTCCAGCGTCAGGTTGTACATCAGCCCTTTCTGGCCGAAGATGAAGCCGACGATCGGGTCCTTGATGTTGTTGGTGTCGACCGCCTTGCCGACGCCGAGGTCCACCAGGGCGACCGAGCCATCCACCCCCACTTTCCAACCCTCGCTTGCGCGGAACTTGTCGAGGGCGGATTCGTTGGTGAAGAGGACGACGATGCTCTTGGCCTGCGCGCCCAGCTGGAAACCGATGGAGGCAGCAGCGGTGCTGTAGTAGGCGACGGATTTACCGCCCACCCGCAGCGCGCCTTCGCCGTATTCGCCGCCGATCCCGATCCCCGCCTTGTACACTTTGGGAAATACCAGCACTCCCTTGGCGATCCCGAGGTAGGCCTTTGCGCCCTCGATTTTCTGGAAGGCTTTCAGGGTCGTGTCGACCTCGCGATTAATTTCGGCCGCACTGGCTGCGTGCGCCGGAGGGGCCGACAGGAACAGGGCAGCCAGGGCGGTCAACACCAGGACAGCAATGGACTTCCGGTATGTCGCAACGCTGGGATTCATGGATGGGCTCCTTCGCTCGGGTTTGATGTACTGCAGTGTAGTGCAGGACGGGAGGATGGGTGGGTGCACGCCTTCACGCATGACATCCGTCCGCTGCACGGCGCGCCACGCTTTTTCGCCTGGCCCGCCACCGTGCCTTTTCACGTGGGATGATGAACCGGAGCGGTGTCGGGCGGGCCGGATGCCCGAGTCATTCCGCCAGCATGCTGACCCGGTCCCTGCCATGGGACTTGGATTGGTACATGGCTTCGTCTGCGCGCGACAGGACTTCCGCCATGCCCTCCCCGAGCCGGGCGGCCGTCACCCCGAAGCTGGCCGTCAGGTGCAGCCCGGGCTGCTCAAACGGGATGCGCTTGGTCGTTTCGCGTATCCGTTCCGCGAGGGCGATCGCTTCCTCGATCGTGGTGTTGGGCAGCAGCAGCACGAATTCCTCTCCGCCATAGCGCGCGACGAAGTCACTGGTGCGCAGGCTTTGCCTGAGATGGTCGGAGAATGCCTTGAGCACGGCATCGCCTACCGCATGCCCATACGTGTCGTTGACGCGCTTGAACCAGTCGATGTCGGTCAGAATGACCGACAGGGGCTGGCCATAGCGTATCTGGCGGCTCAGCTCCATGGCCAGCCTGCTGTCGAGATGCCGCCGGTTTGCCACGCCGGTGAGCGGGTCGGTGAGCATCAGTTCGCGGATGTGCTCCCCGTTCTGCTGCAGTTTTGCATAGGCGGATTCGCGATCCCTGACGAAGTGATACAACATGGTTGCGATCAGGATGAAGCCGCAACCGAGGTTGATGAGGAAGAAAAAGGTATTGAGCCGGGCCGGCATCGGCGGCGCATGGACGGCGAAGCTCTGGTCGAAGGCCGCTGAGATGACGAGCAGGCCGAGAAAGGCCAGCATCCAGTATGTTGCCGCCTTCAGATCGACGAAGAACAGGGCGGCCAGCGGCGCGAAGAAAGCCCAGATCATCACTACGCTGCCGTTGGCGAAGCCGCCCAGGCTCCACATCAGCAGGAACGGGAGCAGCAGGATCAGCAGTTGCTGGCTGAAGCAGAAGAAGGCAAAGCGCCTGGTCCTGAAAAAGTGCAGGGTACTGCTGAAGGAAATGACGGAATAGCCTAGCGGGATGACGCCGGATAGCATGTAGCCGTTGTACAGATAGAGACTGCCCCAGAATATGGCCAGGAAGGCGATGCTGGTGGAGACGATCGTCATCACCGCTTTTTTCAGGCGGAGGTCTTCCGAGTCGCCGGGGGCCACCCCCATCAAGGGCCAGCGCCGGAACAGGCCGAGTGGCTGTGTCTCTGTCATGTTGCAACTACCTTGGGCCGGATCGGTAAGCCAGACCGGCAAAAATGGGCGGTGTCAGTTTGGTATCGGTATTCCGCCAGGTAACTGAAATGCCAGCATATCATCTGCATGCCGTCGCAATGCCTGGCCATGCCGCGGACAGGTGCATCGCCTGCTTCGGGCGGGAACTCAAGCCCATGTTCGGGGGCGGGCCGCCGGGAATGGGATGGACGGTTTTCATTCGGGATGATGAAATGCCTGCTTTCCCGTAGTTGAAGAAACAACCGGATTATCCGGAAGGCGAGAGCGTGATGAATTCTGATTTGAATGCGCGTGTCGTGCTCGACACGGAATCGATGGAATGGCTGGCCGCCGACGCGGAGGAGGCGGTCAGGCCGCTGGAGCGTGTCGACGGTGACGCGGTCAGCACGACCGGCATGGTGAAGGGAGTGCCGGGGCGTGTGTTCGCTCCGCCCGCTGCGGGGCTGGGCGAGGAAATCCTGGTGCTCGATGGCACGCTGACGGACGGGCGGGACGCGTATCCGGCGGGGATGTATCTGCGCAACCCGCCGGGCTCGACCTGTACGCTGCGCACCGATGGAGGTTGCGTGCTGTTCCTCAAGCGTTATCCGTTCGGGGCGGAGGATGCCGCCGTGGTGCGGATCGATACGGCGAAGACACCCTGGCTGCCCGGGCTGGTACCCGGCCTCAGCGTCATGCCCCTGCATCAGCACGAACACGCGCATGCCGCACTGGTTCGCTGGCAGCCCGAAACCTATTTCCAGCAGCACGCGCACTTCGGCGGCGAGGAGATTCTGGTCCTGTCCGGCGTGTTCGAGGACGAATACGGCAGCTACCCGGCGGGCACCTGGCTTCGCAGTCCGCACATGAGCCGCCATCGGCCCTTCAGCCGCCCGGGTTGCACGATCTACGTCAAGACGGGGCATTTGCCGCTGACGGCCGCCCGCGAAGCCTGATCGCGCCAGCCTGAACTGCAGGGCCGCCGGGAACATTGAACCGCCGGCCCATTCTGTCCGTTAGCAGAAGCATTCCGCTTCCCGAGCCCGGCCGATGAGACTCGTCCCCACCCTGTTGTTTGTCGCCATGATCGCCGGCGCGTGGAATCATTTCTCCTCGCGTCCCGTCAGCCATTCCGCGGGCATCCTGGTGCCGGGCGAACCGCTGCAGGTCGAGCGGCCCGGCCTGCCGGCGTTCTCGGTGGCGGGCTACCGGATCACGCCGGCGGCGGAATTTTCGCTGCAGGCCCGCGTGCTTTCGGCGGAACGCTACCGCATGGGGCGCGAGGCCGATCTGTCGCCTGTCGATCTCGCGCTCGGCTGGGGGCCGATGTCGGACAGCGGCGTGCTGGACCGTCTGCAGATCAGCCAGGGCAACCGTTTCTATTTCTACCGCTGGTCGGATCGACCGCCGATTCCGCTTTCGGACATCGTCGAGCACAGCGCGAACATGCACATGATTCCCGCCAGCGACAACATCAGGCGGCGGCTGGAAACGGTGCGGGCGGGCCAGCTCGTCGCACTGAGCGGTTATCTGGTGCGCGTGCAGGCGCCGGACGGCTGGCGCTGGAACAGTTCGATGACGCGCAGCGACTCGGGCAACGGCGCCTGCGAACTGGTGTGGGTGAAAGACCTGACGGTTCGCTGAATGGCGAGGGCGGGAGGGCTCAGTCGCCCTGCTGGTCCAGCGTGTAGCCTGCCCCGGCATCCTGCCCGAGCACGTCGGCCAGATAGGGCATGACGGCTTCGAGGCTTGCGTGCAGGGTCCACGGCGGGTTGATGATGAACATGCCGCTGCCGTGCATGCCGTAGCCGTCCGCCGACGGGGCGTGCACGCTGAGCGTGACATGCAGCCAGTTCCTGATCGGCAGGCGTTTGAGCCTGTCGGGCAGTTGCTGTGCCTCGGGGCGGGCGAGCTGCGGATACCAGACCGCATAGGTGCCGGTGGCGAAGCGCGTCAAGCCTTCTGTCAGCGCCGCGATGACGTGGGTGTAGTCGTCGCGCGTTTCGTAGGGCGGGTCGATCAGTACCAGCGCGCGGCGCGGCGGTGGCGGCAGCAGCGCCTTGAGGGCGTCGAAGCCGTTGCCCGTGGTGACGCTGACGCGCCGGCCCTGGTCGCTGAAGTTGTCCTGCAGGATCTTGCTGTCGCTGCTGTGGAGTTCGAACAGGCGCAGGCGGTCCTGCGGGCGGAGGGTTTGCAGGGCCAGCCAGGGTGAACCGGGATAGAAACGCGGGGCTCCGCCGGCCTGGGAGGCGTCGGGGTTGCAGGCGCGCACCAGGTCGACGTAGTCGGTCAGCGCGGCGGGCATGTCCTGGCGTGTCCACAGCCTGCCGATGCCGCTTTCGTATTCCTTCAGCTTGGTCGCATAGCCGGTGTCCAGCTCGTAGAGTCCCGCGCCGGCATGGGTGTCGATGATCCAGAACGGCTTGTCTTTCTGCCCCATATAGCGGCCCAGCTGGATGAGCACAAAATGCTTCAGCACATCGGCATGATTGCCGGCATGAAAGGCGTGACGGTAGCTCAGCATGGTCGGGTCGTTGAGGGATGGCGGCAGGAGTGTTGCATAGTCTGGCGAAATCGCAGAGCGGAATTCGCGGATGCCCCCCGTTCGTGCGGCAGCGGGACGGCAGGGCCGCCCCGGTCGCGGTCAGGCGTGGGCGGACTCGCCCGCTGCCGGCGCCACTTCGCCGGCCAGTTCCTCGGTCCAGGCGAGCGATTGCAGCTGGGCGAGGTTGACCTCCTCGGAACTGGAGCCGATCTCGCCGGCGTAGCGGGCGATCTGTTCGAAGTCGCTGCGCTCCGAGGCTTCGGCGAGCTTCAGGAAGGATGCATAGGGGCCCGTGCGATGGATCAAGGCCGAGACGATGGAGTCGGGCATGGGCAGAAGTTCGAGCAGGCGGACGAGCGGAATTTCCATCAGCGGTTCGGCCAGGGAGAGCAGCCCGGTGAGGAACAGCTCGTCGCGGGCATCGCGGTCGAACCGGGACTGGCCGAGCAGTTCGCACAGGCGACCGCGCGTCACGGCAGTGCGCGCCGCCAGGGCGTTGGTGGGAGTCGGCCTGGCGGTGACCAGCAGCAGCGCCAGCCAGCGATACAGTGTCTGCAGTCCGATCAGGGAGAGGGCCTGGCGCACCGTGTGGACCTGCTGCGGCAGGCCCGCGGCGGCGGAATTGGCGTAGCGCAGCAGGCGCAGGGTGAGGGCGGCATTGCGGCGCAGGGGCTCCTCGATCTCGGCGAGATCTTCGCAGCCACGCACCTTGTTCATCAGGTCGAGCACCGCCAGCTGGCCTGGCTGGATGGCCTTGCTGGCAAGATTCTCCGGACGGGCGAAGTAATAGCCCTGGAAATACTGGATGCCGCTGGCGCGGCAGAGCTCGAACATCTCGAGGGATTCGACCTTCTCGGCGATGAACTGGCCGGTGAAGCTGCGCCGGATGTGGGCGATGATTTCGACGGTTTTTTCGGGATGCTGCTCGAGCACGTCGAGCTTCACGAAGTCAACCATCGGCAGCAGCGGGCGGTACTCGTCCAGGGCGACGAAATCATCCAGGGCAAAGCGGTAGCCGAGCTGCTTGAGTTCGTGGATGCGGGCGACCAGCACCGTCGTCACCGGGACGGTTTCGAGGATTTCGTAGACCACGTGGCGGGGCGGCAGCAGGCAGACGAAGTCGCTCATCAGGGTGGCTTCGTCCAGGTTGATGAAGGCGAGCCTGCCCTGCAGCAACCAGTCGGGGCCGATGCAGAGGGTGTTGCTGATGACCTCGACACCGGCCTGCAGCTGGCTGGTGATCTGGGCCGAGACCGACGCCATCGATTTCCTGAACAGGAGTTCGTAGGCGAACAGACGATGCTCGGCATCCACGATGGGTTGTCGTGCCAGAAAGCTTTCCTTGCCCATCCAGTCTCCTCACAAGACTTGTGTTGATATCGTTCTTGGCAGAGCATCCGGTTCATTGACCGCTACGGGGGCGGGGCGGCCGAAGACGCCGGCGCCTCACCCCCGCGAGCTTTGCATGTCCGGTAGCGGCGCAACTTCACAGAACTTGAGGCCCGTTCATCAAGATGAAACAAATCCTTCTCGGTACCAGCGACCTGTCCGTCCCGCATGTCTGCCTGGGCACCATGACCTTTGGCGAGCAGAACAGCGAGGCCGATGCACATGCCCAGCTGGACCATGCCCTGGGCCAGGGCGTCAATTTCATCGATACCGCCGAAATGTATCCGGTCCCGGCCCGCGCCGGGACGACGGGGCTGACCGAGCGTTATGTGGGGACCTGGCTGAAGCGCCAGGCCCGCGACCGCATCGTGCTGGCGACCAAGGCCACCGGCCCCGGGCGTGCGATGGAGTGGATCAGGGAAGGCCGGCTCAATTTCAGCCCGGCCAGCCTGCAGCAGGCGCTCGACGGGTCGCTGCGGCGGCTGCAGACCGACTACGTCGACCTATACCAGCTGCACTGGCCGGATCGCAATGTGCCCACCTTCGGCCACTACCATTTCCACCCGGAGCAGGAGCGCGAGACGGTGCCGCTGCAGGAAACCCTGGCCGGCCTGGCGGAGCTGATCCGGGCGGGCAAGGTCCGCCACTGGGGGCTGTCCAACGAAACGCCATGGGGCGTGATGACCGTGCTGCGTCTGGCCGACGAACTGGGAATTCCCCGCCCGGTTTCGGTCCAGAATGCCTACAGCCTGCTGAACCGGACATGGGAAGACGGCCTGTCCGAAATCGGCTTCCGCGAACGGATCAGCCTGCTGGCCTACTCGCCGCTCGGCTTCGGCGTGTTGAGCGGCAAATATCTGCAGGATGCCGCAGCGCCGGGCCGGGTGAACCTGTTCGCGGGATTCGCCGGCCGTTACGGCAAGCCCAATACGGCGCCGGCCGTGGCCGCGTATGCGGAACTCGCCCGGCGGCATGGCCTCACGCCCACCCAGCTGGCGCTGGGTTTTGTCTGTGGCCGCTGGTGCGTCGGCAGCACGATCATCGGTGCCACCACGCTGGAACAGCTGCAGGAGAACCTGGCCGCGTCCGCGATGACGCTTGCGCCCGACCTCCTCGCGGACATCGAGCGTATCCATCTGCGGTTTCCCAATCCGGCTCCCTGAACGTCAAACCGAGGCGGAGACAGGTCGCGGTGGGATCCTAGGTGCGCTTGTTGGGCTTCCACAGGGCGATGACAGCGCCCGTGGGATCCCGGATCACGCTCAGCCAGCCGTAGTCGCCGGCCTGCATCACGTCCTGCAGCACGGTGGCGCCCAGTTCGCGTGCCTTCAGGGTGTAGGCCTCGATGTCGTCTACGCCGACGTATGCCAGCCAGTGCGGCGGAACCCCGGGGTCCGGATTCTCGAACATGCCGCCGCCTGTGCCCTCGCCGACGTTGATGAGGGTGTAGGGCAGGTCGCCGCCGGGGGCGGGAATGTCTTCGAGCCTCCAGTCGAACAGCCTGGAATAAAAATCCTTGGCCTTGGCCAGATCCTTGGTTTGCAATTCGACGTGAACGAAAGGGTTGGCCATGTCGTGCCCTTCAGGAATGGGGATTCACTCTTTATAGACGTTTCTCCCGTCCGCTCACCGCGAACGGAAAGGGAGGGTCCCGGTTTTCCCCGCGGGGCACTGAATGCAACGGTTCAGGCCGGTCCTGCCTGGTGAAATCCGAGTGCGTCCTGTCCCGCCATCGCCGGGCGTCGAAACCTGCCAGCTTTCCTGGCATGCAATTCGCACCTGTCCGGGTGTCGGATCACTCTGGAGCTATGGCAATGATGACGGACAGACACACGCCACCGCCCGCTACGCAAAGCGATATCGTGGAATCTGAGCTGTTGCAGATGCTGCAGACGCTTATCGAAGCCCGCTGCGGGCTGTCGGCAATTCATCAACTGCTTGACGATGCCAAGACGATGTCGGAAATCCGCACCCGGTTTGCCCAGTGGCAGGCCGGGCGGCATTAGGCAATCGGCCAATTGGCAGGGAGAGGGAGGGCGCAGTCACCGTGTCCCGCGCGTGCCTGAACGCATGACATCACCGTGAACGCGCTGTCCCCGGTGGTATTTGCGACCTTGATTGTCAGCTCTTGTCTTGCGGAACGTCGGGCGCAGGCGCGGGCGCCGGAGGCGTTTCGGCCGCTACGGCTTTCTTGTGCTCTTTTTCAGCCTTCTTTTTCTTCTTTTCAAGTTCCCGCTGCCGCTTTTCGTACTGATAGTTTGGTTTCATGACTGAACAATAATGGGAGTCAGGCCAAACAACAATAGCGAAAACCGGGACATTTTGAACCGGCCCGGGTATTTCGGTGGCGCGATGTCCGCAGGACATGCAGAACATGGCGATTGAAAAGCCGGAGGCGCGCCTTCTGCGGATTGGACTTGAAAGTACTTGAAGCAGCGGGTTTGTGAAATTAGCCGCCGAACAAATGGCGTTTGTCGGAGTGCTGAGGGGACGTGCAATGTTTGGCGGGCAGGATGACCGGCACCCTGCCCGCGTGCATCAAGGATGGACTTCGGCAGAGGGGACGGCGCTAGCTGTCACGGTGGAATCTGTCCCGGTCGTTGCTTGAGGTTGGGTTTCCTTGGCCTTGTCCGCAGGCGGATTGTTGATCGTGATCTTGTCGCCCATCAACACGGTGATCATGGTGGGATAGTCATACGCCGCACCGCTTGCCACGTCGACGCCCGCACCGATCACGCCGCCAAAAATGATGTTGCCGAATGCCATGGCCTTGGTCGACGACTTCACGCTGGCCAGCCCCGGTGCCTGGTTTTCCTTCTCGCAGTCGATCAGGAGATCTTCGTAGCTGCGCCTGACCGTCACCGAGCCCGGGCTTGTGACGAACCAGGTTCCCTTGTTGTTGGACAGTTTGCAGTTCGCGCTCATGACCGCCTCGCCCTGCTTGCCGCGCGTTTCGACCGAAACGCTCTGGTTCTGGCCGGAAACGATCGAGGCGCAACCCGAGCCCAGCATCGTTGCGGACATCAATACGACTAGATTTATCTTTTTCAAAATGACTCCTCCCTATGGATGCCTTGCCAATCAAGGCGGGAGGATTTTATCCGAGTGAGGAAACAATGGCTTGGTTGGGGGCGGATGCGCAGCGGAATAAAAAAATGGCCAGCACGGGCTGGCCATTCCTGAAGCAGCGCATCGAAGGTCCCGGCCTGCGCCGGAACCTCACCCCACTTTCGGCAGGCGCGCGAGCGCAGCCTCGATCGCCTCGTCCGGGTAGGCGAAGTCTTCCAGCTTGCCGCTGAAGTAGCTGTCGTAGGCGGCCATGTCGAAGTGGCCGTGGCCGGACAGGTTGAAGAACAGCGTCTTCGGCTCGCCGCTTTCCTTGCAGCGCAGGGCTTCGTCGATGCAGGCGGCGATGGCGTGGTTGGATTCGGGCGCCGGGATGATGCCTTCGGCGCGGGCGAAGGTGACGCCGGCCTTGAAGGTGGCAAGCTGGTGCACGGCCACCGCCTCGAGCAGCTTCTCGTGATAGAGCTGCGACACCAGTGCCGAGTCGCCGTGATAGCGCAGGCCGCCGGCGTGGATGCCGGGCGGCATGAAGTCGTGGCCGAGGGTGTACATCAGCATCATCGGCGTGAGCTTGGCGGTGTCGCCGAAGTCGTAGGCGTAGTGGCCGCGCGTCAGCGTCGGGCAGGAAGCGGGCTCGACCGCGACCAGGCGCACGTCCTTGCCGGCGGCCTTGTCGGCGAAAAAGGGGAAGGCCGCGCCGCCGAAGTTGGAGCCGCCGCCGCAGGGGGCGAAGATCATGTCGGGGTAGTCGCCGGCCTTTTCGAACTGCTTCTTCGCTTCCAGCCCGATCACGGTCTGGTGCAGCAGGACGTGATTCAGCACCGAGCCGAGCGCGTAATTGGTATCGGCACGCGAGGCGGCGTCTTCCACCGCCTCGGAAATCGCCAGGCCGAGCGAGCCCGGATTATTCGGATCCTGCTCCAGGGCGGCGCGGCCGGAATGGGTTTCCATGCTGGGGCTGGCGAACACTTCCGCGCCCCAGGTCTGCATCATGGAGCGGCGGTAGGGCTTCTGCCCGTAGCTCACCTTGACCATGTAGACCCGCACGTCCAGCCCGAACATCTGGCCGGCCAGCGCCATCGAGCAGCCCCACTGCCCGGCACCGGTCTCGGTGGCGATGCGCTTGATGCCTGCTTCGGCGTTGTAATAGGCTTGGGCGACCGAGGTGTTGACCTTGTGCGAGCCGGCCGGGGAGACACCTTCGTACTTGTAGTAGATCTTCGCCGGGGTGCCGAGCGCCGCCTCCAGGCGGTGGGCACGGAACAGCGGCGAGGGGCGCCACAGCTGATAGATTTCGCGCACTTTTTCCGGGATCGGGATCCAGCGTTCCGCCGACATTTCCTGCTCGATCAGGCTCATCGGAAAGATCGCCGTCAGCGCCTCGGGTCCGATCGGCTTGCCGTCCGGACCCAGCGGCGGCGCCGGCCGGTTGGGCATGTCGGCGACGACGTTGTACCAGTGGGTGGGAATCTCGGATTCGTCGAGCAGGAACTTGGTCTGCGGCATGGCATTCTCCCTTGTTATCGGATGGCGACCGTATTTCGGACAAGCAGGTCGGTCGAGGAATCATCGGTCAATCGTCCGGTGGCGTCAACGGGCCGCCAGGCCCTGTCTGTCCTGAAGCGAAGGCGGGCCAGGCCATCGCCGCAAGGAAATTCCTGATTGATTTTGTCAGGTATTGACCTACAAAGAGTACAGATCATGTATCAGTTCCAGCGCAGTCCATCCCGACTTCACACATACCCAGGAGACGTTCACCATGAGAAACGTGCATATTGACTATCAGGGCCCGGACCAGGGCTTCCAGGCCGCCAGCCTGCTCGCGAAAGAGGCGGCAAAAGATAACCAGATGAAGGACCCGACCATCATCGCGTGGCATCGCAGCGGCCGGCTGGGGGAGACGCTCCCCTTCTATGACGGCGCCGATCCCGAAACCTGGTGGGAGAAATACGGCGAGGGCAACGGCGGCAGGCTGGAGGTCGACGTGGGGGATGATTACCAGTTCATCATGATGGATACGCGCGGCTTCGAGACCGTGGGCGACATGCCGTTGCGCAACCTGACGGACCGCGACGGCAATCAGTATCTTTGCTTTACGCCCCTGCAGGGCATGGACTCGTCGGTGCCGCGGCAAGAGGCGTGCACCCTGCTGGATGGCTGGATGGCCGACCAGTACTGAGGCAGGGCCAGGCGTGCATGTGAGAGGAGAAACAGGCCAATGAGCCATACCGTCACCTTGCTGATGAGCCGGTTCGTCACCCACGACGTGAAGCATTTCATCGTCAGCAGGCCGGAGGGATTTTCCTTCGTTCCCGGCCAGGGGGTGGAACTGGCGATCAACCTGCCCGGCCTGCGCGAACAGGGCCGGCCCTTCACGCCCACCGGGCTGGCCGACGAGCGGGTGCTGGAATTCACCATCAAGGCGTATCCCGACCATGCGGGCGTGACCCAGGCGCTCCACCGGCTGGCGCCGGGCGCCGAACTGCTGATGTCCGATACGTTCGGTACCATCCGTTACCAGGGACCCGGCGTATTCATTGCAGGCGGTGCCGGCATCACGCCTTTTCTCGCCATCCTGCGAGATCTGGCGGGCAAGGGGGAGTTGGACGGGCAGACCCTGATCTTTTCCAACAAGACCCCACGCGACGTGATCTGCGAAAGGGAATTGCGCCATGTGCTGGGTGAGCGCTGCATCCTGACCTGTACCGGTGCCACGGCGCCGGGGTATGAAAACCGGCGCGTCGACCGTGCGTTCCTGGAAGAAATGGTCAGTGATTTCACACAGCGTTTCTACGTTTGCGGTCCACCGCCCTTCATGGATGCGATCAACGATGCGCTGGCGAATCTGGGGGCGAGTTCGGAAAGCCTGGTATTCGAACGGTGAATCCCGGCGGGATCGTCTGGCTGCGGAGCGGCCAATAGAAACGGGGCATATGCCCCGTTTCTATTTGACCTGTCCGTCCCCTTATTTCACGGGTTTGACGGTGGTCAGGCCCATCACTTCCCAGTCCTGCATGCCGCCGCGATACCACTTGATCTTGTGCGCGGGGTAACCGATTTTCAGCAGGCCCTTGATGTTGGTGGGGGACTGTCCGCACCACGGGCCGTTGCAGAACATGACGACCGTCTTGGCGTTGTCGAACATGTAGAAGCCATCCTGGTTTTTCACGCCGAGCTGCTTTTCAAGGATGTCCTGCACGGTGATGGGGTCGGACTTGCCGATGTTTAGCTTGTCCCAGGGGATGTTGACCGAGCCCGGTATCGTGCCCTTCTCCACCCAGTCCGGCGTACGCGAGTCGACCACAAGAATGGACTTGTCGCCATCGCTCATTTTCTTCAGGTAATGAATGATCTCAAGCTCGCCGATGGTCTCGACCCCAGGCGCCAGTTCGCCCGGCTGAATGCAGAAGGGGGGGCACTTGCGCGAGGTCTTGGCGAAATCGGGATTGATGGTGTTCTTCTGATCCTGGTTGCGCATGATTGTGACCTTCTGGTCACCGTGCATGACGTCGACGGAGGGCAGGTCGGCAGTGATGTTCACGTCCAGCGCGCTGGCTGCCATGGGCACCGCAAGCGCGGCGAAAAGGGTAGAAGTGGCGATTAACGAGCGAATCTTCATGTTGTCTCCTTAAGTTATGCGGGATATGCGAGGGATCACGCTATTCGCATTCCGGTTCTTCGTGGGTTGCACTGCGCTTCTTGAATGTAGACGAGGCGTTGTGGGCATCCTCCTTCTTCGTGCTGGGTTGGCTGGGTTGATCGCTGGCTGCTTCAGGCGAGGGAGGAGGCTGATCGTCACCGGCAGCATTGGCGTTGCCTAGCGTCAGGCAGAGTATGGTCGCTACGATGCGGAACAGGCCGGTCATGCTTGTCATAGGGTGTCCTCCATGGATGGAATCGATTGTATATCCGCCTTGATCAGGCAGGCCTATGCGTATCCGTCAAGCATATTTCGTGCTGGATTGTATCTATATGATTTTCAATTGGATATTGTCTCGTGTGTGTACGCCTGTGACACAATTGTCAGGAAAATGTCATGACAACAGGACAGCTTGTCTCCTGCACAGGCATCCTGAATTTCGACGATACCTGTGACCTGCATGACCTCCGGGGGGCGGTTGAACATCGGGCAGCTTTCATGGAGGATTCAGAACTTCCTGTTGCAGAAGCCGCGGGGCGCCATCGGCGCCGCGCAGCCGGGGGTTCCCTGCTAATGATACGAAAACCCGTGTCGCGCACTCTGTGGAGCGTCGTAGGCAGCCTCGTCCGGCGGCTCGCGTCATGACACGCTACCACGTCCTGTTGCCGGGTTGGTTTGCACTCGTATGGGGATGGGCTGCAACCGAGCCAGCATATCCGCACGACTGGTTGCTGGAGAATTACCTGGTATTCGTCTTCGTGCCGCTCATCCTGCTGACTGCGCGTTATTTCAGACTGTCCGATCTCTCCTACACGCTGATTACCGTCTTCATGCTGATGCATGTGGTGGGATCGCACCACACCCATGCCGAGGTGCCGTTCGGCTATACGCTCCAGCAGTGGGTCGGGGCGAGTCGCAACATATAGGCCGGCTGGCGCACTTCAGCTTCGGCCTGCTGCTGGCCTATCCGCTACGCGAGGTCTGCATGCGCGTGGCAAAGGTGCGCGGGCTGTGGTCGTACTGGTTTCCGTTCGAACTGGTGCTGGCTTTGTCGGGTGCCTACGAGATCATCGATTGGTGGGTGGCCGTCCGGGTCGATCCGTCGGCAGGCCTCGCCTTCCCGGGTGCGCAGGGGGATGTTTGGGATGCGCAGAAGGACATGGCGGTGGCGGCTGTCGGTGCGGCGGCGAGCCTGCTGACCGTGGCGCTGGTCCGCTGGCATTACGATCCGGCTTTCGGCAGCGATCTGCGCGCCAGCCTGAAAATCGATCACGGCGACCGGCCATTGGGAGAGCGGACCTTGTGGGCGATGCTCAGGAACCGGCGCAAGCGCTGACGCCAGGCATGTCTCCCGGCGAGAGCCGGGCAGGCGGCGGCGCTAATCCCGTCTGCGGTCGTCATGATCGCGGTCCCGCTCGCCTTCACCGTCGCGGCCTTTGTATCGGATCTCCCGGGGATAACGGTCCCTCGGCAGTTCTCTCCAGGGACCCGTTCTCTCGTGTGAATAGCTCCAGTGCCGGTCGTGGTAGTAATAGAAAAAACCATTGTGGTAGTAGTAGGGCTCGACGCCCAGTTCGACCACCAGCGGCAGTGCGGGCGCCACGACCCATTCAGGCCCCCGGTGTGCGGGCGCCACGACGCATCCGGAGAGTAGAAGCGCGCCAATCAGCGCGATGGAAAACGTCCTGTGCATGTGATTCTCCTGATCAGCATCGTGAATTCGTGTGCCTGCCACCCAGCCTGCCGACAAGAACGTACATGCCGGGTATGCGTGTGTTCGCGCTTGAAACCTAGCGCATGCCGATTGAACTTCAAGCGCCGGGCAGGCCTTGGTTACATTCGGTTACAACACGTTACATAGTCACGGTGCTCCGACATCCCGGGGATACATCGCCGTCCCAGAATTCGTTTCATGCCGACCTGCTTCTGGCCGGCTTTTTGACAATCTTTCTGAAGGAGATCGCAATGAAACTGATCCCGGGTTCCTTTACCAAACGCGCCCTGATGGCGGGCCTGGTCGCCGGCAGCGGCATACTGGCGGCATCGTCTTTCGCGATGACGGCCGGCGGGCCTGCCGGCAAGGACGGGTGCGATGCCCGGCAGGGCCAAAAGATCCACGCCAAGTGGGAAGCGCGGCGAGCCGAACACCTGTCCGAGTTGAAGGAAAAACTCAGGCTGAGTCCAGAACAGGAAGCCGCATGGAACACCTTCACCCGTGCCACCCAGCCCGCAATGCATCCCGCGGGGGGCGACAGGCAGGCCATGCGGGGCGAGTTCGAGAAACTGAACACGCCGCAACGTCTGGACAAAATGATGGCCATGTCGGAGGCGCGTCGTGCCCGCATGCTCGAGCGCAGCCAGGCGGTCAAGGCTTTCTACGCCCAGCTGAACACCGAGCAGCAAAAGGTGTTCGACGCCGAGTTCATGTCGCGGCCGGAGCATGGGCGCCGTCATGCCCAGTCCTGAATAGCAGGGAAATGTCGTGCAGGCGTAGGCGGGTGACCGCCTACGCTTTTTTTTGTGGAGTGACCGCCCGGCAATAAAGAATGGTGAAAAGATCGCGCTTCAAATACTATTCATGGCATAAAAACAATGAGGGAGGGGGGCGATGTTCATCGGAACGTTCTCGAATCGACCAGGCTGCGTCTGCCTGGTGTCTTCATATGCGCAGTGCCCATGACGTGCGGACCCGCGAGACACCGGACCCGGTTCGTGACGTGCTGCGCAAGCCCGGAGTGACCGAACGGTGAGCCGGCCGACGAATGCCGCCCTGCTGTCCGCCCTCGTTGTGCCTGGTGCCGGCCATCTCTATCTGAAACATTTTTCGCGCGGCATAGCCCTGGTCGCGATCAGCCTCGCCTGCCTCGGGGTCCTGGCGGACCGCGCGCTGCAGCAGGCGTCGACCCTGCTCGGGCGGCTGACGTCGGGAGACGCCGCGGCCGATCCCGCCCAGCTTGCGGACCTGATCGCGCAGGCATCGAACAGTCCGGGCAGTCCCGCCGTCACGGCGGCCTCGCTGGTGCTGGCCGTCTGCTGGGCGATCGGGATCGTCGATGCCTACCGGATCGCCCGCAATCAGCAGAAACTGAATGCACCGCCCCGCCGGCCCGTGAAGCCATAACAGGTCCGTTTTTCCCAACGCTTTAATCGCTATCAGGAGTCGTTCATGAGCAGGTTCGTACACCGCTTTCAAACCCTGTGGAATTTCGCATGGCTGCTTCCCATGCTCGGGCTGCTGTTCCTGACGGGGTGCGCCAGTTTCTATGTGGATACGGCTACCAGGGAGGTTCCGGCGGAAGCCTACGGGAAGCCTGCTTCGCCCCACCCTGTCCAGGTCGTTTTCGAGTTCCAGACGAAGGGGGTGGCGAACGCCCGGGCAAGCCAGTATCTGGCGCCGCTGGTGATGGAGCAGATCAAGGGCAGCGGCCTGTTTTCGGAATTGAAGACGACGCCGGTCGCGGGCGGGGCCCTGCTCAGCATCGTGCTGAACAACGTTCCCCTGACCGACGATGCGTTCGGCAAGGGATTCGTGACGGGACTGACATTCGGACTGGCGGGCTCGCAGGTTTCCGATGGCTATGTCTGCACCATGAAGTATCTCGCCCAGCCGCAAGCGCCTGCCATCAGCAGCACCGCTCGCCATGCCATCCACACCGTGATGGGGGCGAAAGGGGCGCCTGCCAACGGGGCCAGGATGGATAACCTGGAGACGGCCGTCAAGACCATGACACGGCAGATCGTGAGTACGGCGCTCGACGCGTTGTCACACGATCCGGAATTCAAATGATCGTCGCAGGCATACGGGCCTGTGCGGGCCGGCGGGGTTTGCTGGCAGGCATGGCGCTCGTCTGGCTGGCGGGCTGCGCCCGGATTCCGCTGGGCGAGCCGGCTGCCAGTTTCGACAATATCGAGAAGGCCGGCCGCTCGGGGACGGCACCGGTCGCCGTCGGAGCTTTCCTGCTTGATCCGGGCGCCACTCCCGCGCTCGACAAGGGACTGAGCGTCCGTTCCAATACGGTCGTGTCGCCCGTCGAGGGATCGTTCGCGCAATACCTGAGGCAGACGCTGATCACCGACCTGCAGGCGGCCGGGCTGTATGATCCCGCTTCGAGCACCCTGATGAGCGGATTCCTGACGGATTCGACGCTGGACGTACCGCTCGATACGGGCCGGGCAAGCCTCGGCGCCCGCTTTGTCGTGGTCCGGTCGGGTAAAACGGTATACGACAAGACGCTGGAAGCCAGTGCGAGCTGGCCGTCCTCGTTTGTCGGCATGGAAGCGATTCCGGCCGGCATCAACCAGTACGGGGCCCTGTATCACACGCTGGTTGGAAAACTGCTGGACGACCCGGATTACCGGGTGGCCAATCCGAAGTGAGAGGATGGGCCCTGCACACGATTGAATTGCCTGGAAAGGAAGAACGATGGCCACACCGGATATCCGCAACATCGCCGTGTTCTGCGATTTCGAGAACGTGGCGATCGGCATCAGGGAAACCGGCTACCCCGACTTCAGGATTCGCCCGGTACTCGAGCGCCTGCTGCTCAAGGGCAGCATCGTGGTGAAGAAGGCCTACTGCGACTGGGACCGCTACAAGGAATACAAGCGCGACATGCACGAGGCGGCGTTCGAGCTGATCGAGATTCCGCATGTACGGCAGTCGGGCAAGAATTCGGCGGACATCCGCATGGTGGTGGACGCGCTCGACCTCTGCTACACCAAGACGCATATCGACGCCTTCGTGATCATCAGCGGCGACTCGGACTTTTCCCCGCTGATCTCCAAGCTGAAGGAGAACGGCAAGAGCGTGATCGGCATCGGTGTGCGCGGCTCGGCGTCGTCGCTTCTGATCGGAAACTGTGACGAGTTCATTTTTTATGAGGATCTGGTGCAGATCAAGGCAACGCAGGCCAAGGCGCCGCACAAAGCGCCTGCCGGAAAGCCCGCGCCTGCAGCCCCGCCCGCACCCGCGAAAGAGACGGCCGGCAACGCGCCCAAGGCGGCAAGCCCGACCCGACGGCGCGCGCGGCCGACGACGGAGAAGCCGGTCGCAGCCGACGAAGCCCGGACCGCGGCGGTGGCCGAGCCGAGCGCAGAAGACAAAAAAGACCACGCGATCGAACTCGTGGTGAGCACGGTGGAGCAACTGGTGGCCGAGCGCGGCGGCGAAGGCTCCATTTCGGCGTCGCTGATCAAGAGCACCATCAAGCGGATCCGTCCGGGATTCAGCGAGTCGGAATACGGCTACAGTGCGTTCGGCAAGATCCTGGACGATGCGCATAAAAAAGGCGCACTGGTGGTGGACAAGAAAGAAGGCGGGGCCGTCATCGTCAGCCTGCCTGCCTCGCGGTCATGACATACTGCCGTGCATCCCGATCCCACCACCGAAACGAATAACGCTAAGCTACGGCGGGATTGATTTTTGACGATCGTTAAGCCATCCCGAAAGCAACGGCCCGACCGACGGGCACTGCGAGCGGGGGCGGGTTCGGAGCAGGTACACACATGCTTTTTCCGTTGATCGACGAGCTGGCCACGACCGACATCGTGAGCGTGCAACCACGTGTTGCGGTGCGCCACGCGCTGCAGAAGATGTCGCAGCACAAGGTGCGCAATGTGGTGGTGGAAGAGGAGTCGGGCGGCTACGGGCTGCTGACCGCATCCGATGTGGTCCGGCTCCGGTTCTCGCAGCCGGGCCTTGACGCCGCGATCAGCGAGGCGGGCTACCACCCGCTTCCCTACATCGCCAAGGGAAGCAATCTGCTGGACGTGATCGAGTTGTTCGACGACTCGCACGGCTATGCGGCGGTGATCGACGAATCGAACAGTCTGTTTGGCATCGTGTCGAACACCGATATTCTCGCCAGCCTCGACCCGCAGTCGATGCTGCAACGCCAGCAGTTGCGCGATCTGCTGCGCCGCCACGAGGTCAAGAAGATGCCGCGCGACACGCCGCTGGGCGAGGTGCTGGCGTCCCTGGTGGATCAGGACGACGCGGTGGTCGTGACCGACCAGGGCGCAGGCGTGGGCATCGTGACGACCCGCGACGCCATCCGCCTGCTGCAGGACGAGGTGGCACTGACCGACCCGGTGCACGCGCACATGTCGGTCCCGCTCCGCACCGTGGCCAGCGACCTGACCGTGGGCGAGGCGGTGGCAGCCATGCGCGACCTGAATTTCAAGCGGCTGGTGGTGGAGGATCCGCGAAGCGCTGAACTGATCGGCATCATCACCCAGCGGGATCTGATCGGCGTGGCCTACAGCCGCTGGGCCGAGCTGATGCACCACCATGCGCTGGAGCTGCGCGAAATCATCCACGTCCTGGAAAACAAGACGGCGCGACTGGAGAAGATCGCATCGACCGATCCCCTGACCGGGATGGCCAACCGCACGCGCTTCGAGGAACTGCTTCGCAACGAGCAGGAACGGCATTGCCGCTTGCCCGAGGTGCCATTTTCGGTGCTCATCATCGATATCGACCACTTCAAGCGGGTCAACGACACGTGGGGACACAACCAGGGCGACATCGTGCTGCGAGGCGTGGCGCAGCATATCCAGGGACAGCTGCGCCATATCGATACCCTGGCGAGATGGGGCGGGGAGGAGTTCGCGGTGCTGCTGCCGCAGACGGATCTCGAAGCGGCCCGCCTGGTGGCAAACAGGATATGCCGGTCGCTGGCGGCAAACGTGTTCGAGCATACGGGCTGCGTGACCGCCAGCTTCGGTGTCGCCATGTATCAGACGGGCGAATCCACCGCGGCGCTGCTTGGGCGTGCCGACGACGCGCTGTATCGCGCGAAGCGCAACGGCCGCAATCGGGTCGAGTAGCAATGAACCGACTCCTGTTGATTGCCGCGCTCGCAGTCGCTGCTTATTTCGCGCTTGC
Source organism: uncultured Thiobacillus sp. (assembly GCA_964533095.1). Lineage (GTDB taxonomy): Bacteria > Pseudomonadota > Gammaproteobacteria > Burkholderiales > Thiobacillaceae > Thiobacillus. Next base: position 374,613 of record CAZHKS010000001.1, read on the forward strand.
CCCGGGTTTCCAGGCGCCTGGCGGCCGGGAGGCCACGGCTTCGCACGCGGTGTCGCAGGCAGGGCGGGTCGACAGCGATGCCGTCCTCGAACACGCATTCGCGCATCGCCTCGGCAACCTGCAGGTGACCGGGCAGGGAACGGTGGTGAAGCTGCTGCCGGACGATCTCCAGGGCAGCCGGCACCAGCGTTTCATACTCCGGCTGGGTTCGGGACGGACGCTGCTGGTTTCCCACAACATCGATCTGGCCAGGCGCATCGACGCGCTGCGCGTCGGGGACACGGTGACGTTTTACGGCGAATATGAGTGGAACCCGAAAGGCGGCGTGATCCACTGGACGCACCACGATCCGCAGGGCCGCCATCCCGCCGGCTGGCTCGAGCACGACGGGCAGACCTACCAGTAGGGGCGGCAGCCGCATCGGCAATCACTTGCGGCGGATGGCCCCTTCCAGGTAGGCCGCCATGTCGGACTCGATTCTGGCGAGCTGTTCCACGTGGCAGGCCTCGCGAATTTCCTCGGAAATGGAGTGGGCGGCCGCAGCATGGTGACTGGGCGCAAGGAGCGGCACGCTGACACAGATGGCGACCCTGAGGCGGGTGCGAATGCGCAGCCTGCGCAACCACCTTCCCCAGAATTCGAATGGCTGTTCGGGCAAGCGGATGTCGGCGGTAGCGGGATGGATGCAGCGGGGGTATTCCCGGGAGGTATCGATGCAGCCTCCTTCCCGATAGATCCCTTTGGGGTCTCGCATCCGCATCATGCGCTGCATGATGTGCGCCACCTCCGCCGGATCGTTCTGCGAGGCGCGGACCCTTGCCTCGACGATGCCCTCGTCCATCTGCATTTCGCCCTTGTCATCGACATAGGCGCCGTGCCGCCAGTGATAGATCTCCAGGCACTTCGTCGTCAGGCTGAAGGGCTGGTCGCGTTTCCAGAAATTGCTGAACAGGCCGCCGCCGAGATAGAACACCCAGGAGCCTTCATAGCCGGTGACGTCGGCGGAGCGCGCGTCGGGATTGCGAAACCAGAGGCGGTCGCCGGGGACATAGTATTTCGGCGGCAACGGCGCTTCCATGGCGCCGTATTCATGCAGGAAGACGTCGTGGAACCGGCCGGACATGATGGGCCGGCGTTCCCACTGGCGCTGCAGGCGCTGCAGCAATGCGGGGTTGTGGACGGCCAGTTCCTGGGCCAGGGCGAGCAGGATGACGTACTCGGTTGCCCGGTAGCAGGAAAAGGCATAGAGCTGGCCGGACACGTCGGGCTGGGTGGCCTTTACGAGCCCGTCTATCAGCGGACGTTCCGGCAGGAGGGTGAAACCCTTGCCTTCGACGTAGGTCCAGTAATCCGCTGGGCGCTCGGCTTCGGTGGTGTGGAAGTCGAGAGCGGTGCGGCGTGCGGCCTGGACGATATTGCGCCGGATGTGGACAGCCGACAGGGCCTCGGTGAAGCTGGGAAATGCGAAGGTCACCGGCCCCAGCAGCATGGCTACCAGGATTTCGCGCTCGAGATCGGAGACGTTTGCCGAGGGATCGAGGCGGAGCCGCTGGCTTATCCGGGCAGTGTCGAAATCGGGTGCGCACGCCCGTGCGAGATCCGGCTGCAGCCGGAAGCTGAGGGCAAGGCCTTCCCGGCGGGCATCCACCTGATGGTCAAGTCCGAGTGAGGCGAGGTAGGTTTGAAAATCGTGGCGTGCGGAGGCAAGGCTTGCTTCATCCTGTGCATGGATCAGGATGCCGCCGCAGTCGGAAGCGTGGGCGCGGGTCATGGAAAATTTCAGGATTGTCGGAAGGTTACATGAAGCGGTCGAGCAGACGGCGGCTGGTCTTGTCCAGGCTGGAGAGGTCGCGGATCAGATACTGTACGCCGAGGCTGTCGCTGATGAGCAGGGTGGCTGCGCCGAGGCGGCGGATGTCTTCCTCGCCCTTGAGAATGAAGTGCGTTTCGCCGCGGTCGGTTTCGACGTCCCAGGTGCTCGGGAGGGCGAACGTGGAGACCTGACGCAGGCGGCGGATCTCCGGCATGAATTCCCGGCTGGCCAGTTCGTCTTCGATCAGTGTTCGTGTCGCCTCGGGCAGGTCAGCCAGGCGATCGATCCAGGCCAGTTCATGACCGTCCATGCCCACCAGGGCAATTCCCTCCAGCGGTGCGGCGAGGGGGAAGGCGCGCACGGGGACCACGCCTTCGTGCACGCCGCCATCGGCGGCGGTCAGCCGGAGCCGGCCATGCGGGTCACGGGTAAGCTGGATCGGGGCAGGTGTCATGGCGTGTTCTTCAATGGCGGTTTTGCCTCGGCGCTGGCCGCCGGCAGTTCGTCCAGGTCGGTGTCGACGTTGCGGGCCTGGGCCTGGTAGAGGCGGTAATAGTGGCCTTCGCGTGCCATCAGGTCGTCGTGGTTGCCGACCTCGACGATCTGGCCGCGGTCCATGACGACCAGCCGGTCGGCCTGGCGCAGGGTGGACAGGCGGTGCGCGATGGCGATCGTGGTGCGGCCGCGCACCAGGTTGTCGAGCGCCTTCTGGATTTCCTTCTCGGTCTCGGTATCCACCGAGGAGGTGGCCTCGTCGAGGATGAGAATGGGCGGGTCGATCAGCAGCGCGCGGGCAATGGAGATGCGCTGGCGCTCGCCGCCGGACAGGCCCTGGCCGCGTTCGCCGACCAGCGAGTCGTAGCCCTGCGGCAGGCGCAGGATGAACTCGTGGGCATGGGCGGCGCGGGCGGCGGCGACGATCTCCGCGCGGCTGGCATCGGGCTTGCCGTAGGCGATGTTCTCGGCAATGGTGCCGAAGAACAGGAAGGGTTCCTGCAGCACGAGCCCGATGTGGCGCCGATACTCCGCGACCGGCAGGGACCGGATATCCACGCCGTCGAGGCGGATCGTGCCTTCCGACAAGTCGTAGAAGCGGCAGATGAGGTTGACCAGGGTGCTCTTGCCCGAGCCGCTATGTCCCACCAGGCCGATCATCTCGCCCGGCTGGATGGCGAGGTTGAGGCCGCGGATCACGCCGCGGTTGCCGTAGCGGAAGGATGCGTCGCGGATCTCGATGCGGCCCTGCACCTGGGGCAGATGCACGGGTTTGGCCGGCTCGGGGACGCTGGAGACGTGGTCGAGGATGTCGAAGATGCGCTTGGTGCCGGCCGCGGCCTTCTGGGTCACCGAGACGATGCGGCTCATCGAGTCGAGACGGCTGTAGAAGCGGCTGATGTAGGCGAGGAAGGCGGTGAGCACGCCGACCGTGATGTTGTTGTGGGCGACCTGCCAGATGCCGAAGGCCCACACCACCAGCAGGCCGACCTCGGTGAGCAGGGTGACGGTCGGGGAGAACAGCGACCAGGTCTTGTTGAGACGGTCGTTGACCGTCAGGTTGTGGCGGTTGGCCTCGCGGAAGCGCTGCGCCTCGCGCTTTTCCTGGGCGAAGGCCTTCACCACGCGGATGCCGGGAATGGTGTCGGCCAGGACGTTGGTGACCTCGGACCAGACACGGTCGATCTTCTCGAAGCCGGTGCGCAGCCGGTCGCGTACCAGATGGATCATCCAGGCGATGAAGGGCAGGGGCAGCAGAGTGACCAGGGCGAGCGCCGGGTTGATCGAGAACAGGATGGCCGCGGTCATGCCGATCATCAGCACATCGGTGGCGAAATCGAGCAGGTGCAGCGACAGGAAGACGCAGATGCGGTCGGTCTCCGATCCGATGCGCGCCATCAGGTCGCCGGTGCGCTTGCCGCCGAAGTATTCCAGCGAGAGCTGCAACAGGTGCTCGTAGGTGGTGGTGCGCAGGTCGGCGCCGATGCGTTCGCTGACCCGGGCGAGGATGTAGGTGCGCGCCCAGCCGAGGCTCCAGGCCAGCAGGGCCGATGCGAGCAGGCCGGCGAGCAGCAGGGCCACGATCCCGGTATCGATCGGCTGCCCGTTCTGGTAGGGGATCAATACCTTGTCCATCAGCGGCATGGTCAGGTAGGGCGGCACCAGCGTGGCGCCGGTGGCGGCCAGCGTCAGCAGGAATCCGGCCAGCAACTGGCCGCGGTAGGGGCCGGCAAACCGCCAGAGGCGGAACAGGGTCCAGGTCGACGGCGCTTCGTGCAGTTCGCGGCTGCACAGGGGGCATTCCTCCTCGCCGGGCGGCAGCGGCGCCTTGCAGGTGGGGCAGAGCGCTTCATCCGGAGGGGGCACCGGCTGGCCGGAGAGGCGGGCCGCCAATTGCGCCGCGAAGCGGTCGGCCAGCCGCAGGGCCGCGCCATCGTGGGCCAGGGTGAAGCGCCAGCAGGCCAGGCGTGATGTCGCATCGTGCAGTTCCAGCGTGCCTACGCCGGCATGGTCGTGATGCTGCAGGGACAGATTCGCCCCCAAGGGCCACGCTGTCCAGTCCGCGTCTCCGGCCGAGCGGGCCAGCAGGCGCTGATCGGTCAGGACGATGCGCCCCGCGGCAAAGGCCAGGCGGGTGTCGAGATCGGGTTCCAGCGTGGCGACGACCTGCTCGCTGGGCGCGAGCGGCAGGTCCGGCCCGGGTTGCCGGGTAACGACGTTTTCGGAGGCGCCGGGCAGGGGATGTGGCGTACGCGTCATGAGTGAGTGGGCGGTCAGGCATGGGCCTGGATGACGTCACCCGGGGGAGCGGGATGCCCGCAGGCGCTGCAATTAATATTTTTCATGGATCCCTGTATGGCAATATCCGGCCGCCCCCGGAAAAGCGGCCGTTTATTGTATGCTGCGCGCCGTGATTCCGTGTAACCTGAACATAGCGAATATCAATCTTTTCCGCGAAGCCCACGCATCCTGATCCGCCCTGCCATGCCTGCCGAATTTCACCTTATCGTCCGGACCGGACGCCGCACGCCGTGAGCAGGAAAACCATCGAATTCCTGCGCGTCACCCATCTGGACGGTCCGAACATCTGGACCTACCGGCCAGTGCTCGAAGCCTGGGTCGACATCGGCGACCTCGAGGATTCGCCCTCCAACACCCTTCCCGGCCTGTATGAGCGGCTCGCCGGCTGGCTGCCCGGCCTGGTCGAGCACCGCTGCGGCGTCGGCGAGCGCGGCGGCTTTTTGCTGCGTTTGCGCGAGGGAACCTGGTCGGCGCACATACTCGAGCACATCACGATCGAACTGCAGAACCTGGCCGGCATGAAAGTCGGTTTCGGCAAGGCGCGCGAGACGGGCGAGCGCGGCATCTACAAGGTGGCGGTACGCACGCGCAACGAGGCGGTCGGGCGTGCCTGCCTGCAGGCTGCACGCGACCTGCTGATGGCCGCCATCGAGGACCGTCCGTTCGACGTTCAGGGCACCGTGACGCGCCTGCACGACCTGGCAGACCGGCGCTGCCTGGGGCCGAGCACGGCCTGCATCGTCGACGGGGCGACCGAGCGCCACATTCCGTTCATTCGCCTGACCGAAGGCAACCTGGTCCAGCTCGGCTATGGTGCCCGCCAGCGCCGCATCTGGACGGCGGAGACGGACCTGACCGGCGCGATCGCCGAAGGCATCGCGAGCGACAAGGACCTGACCAAGCAGCTACTGAAATCCTGCGGGGTGCCGGTGCCGGACGGCCGCATTGCCGAAAGTCCGGAAGACGCCTGGGATGCCGCGGAAGAAATCGGCCTGCCGGTTGCGATCAAGCCGGTCGACGGCAACCATGGCCGGGGTGTCTCGCTCGACCTCGCCACCCGCGAAGATGTCGAGCGCGCCTATCAGCTGGCCTTGCCGGAGGGGAGCGAGGTCATCGTCGAGCGCTATGTGCCGGGCAACGAGCACCGCTTGCTGGTGGTCGGTGCGCGTGTCGTCGCGGCGGCGCGCGGCGAGGCCGCCTGGGTAAGGGGCGACGGCCGCTCGACCGTCACCGGACTGATCGACAGCCAGCTCAATACCGACCCGCGCCGCGGCACCACCGAAGACTATCCGCTCAACCGCATCCTGATCGAACAGGACCCGGCTATCGGCCTCGAACTCGAGCGCCAGGGCCTGACGCCGGATGCCGTTCCGGAGGCGGGCCAGGCCGTACTGATCCAGCGCAACGGCAACGTCGCCTTCGATGTCACCGACACGCTCCATCCCGATGTCGTGGAAACCGCCGTCCTCGCCGCGCGGGTGATCGGGCTCGACGTCGCCGGCATCGATCTGGTGGCGGAAGACGTCTCCCGGCCGCTGGCGGAACAGGGCGGCGCCATCGTCGAGGTGAACGCAGGCCCGGGCCTGCTCATGCACCTCAAACCCGCAGAAGGCGCGCCCCGTCCGGTGGGCCGTGCCATCGTCGATCACCTGTTTCCCGATGGGGAGAGCGGACGCATTCCCATTGTCGGCATCAGCGGCTCGCTGGGGACCACCGCCGTTGCGCATCTGGTCGCCCAGCTGGTGGCATGCACCGGCAAGCGCACCGGCCTGGCCTGCCGCGACGGCCTGTATCTGGGGCAGCGGCAAGTCAAGCCGGGAAACTGCGCAAGCTGGCGGATGGGACGGCAGCTGTTGATGAACCGCGGTGTCGACACCGCCATCTTCGAACACGATGCCCGATCAATCCTCGGCGAGGGCTATGCCTACGACCGCTGTCAGGTCGGCGTGGTGACCGACATGCGGATGGACCCGGCGCTTGAAGAGTATTACGTACGCGAACCTGGCTACATGTACACGGTGATGCGTACCCAGGTGGACGTGGTCCTGTCCGGCGGGGTGGCGGTGCTGAATGCCGCCGACTCTGCGGTTGCCGAACTGGCCTCGCTGTGCGACGGGGCGGTCCTGTTCTATTCGCTTGAACCGGATCTGCCGGTGATCGCCGAGCATCGTGCGCGGGGCGGGCGGTCACTGTTCGTCCGCGAAAACCAGATGATCGTCGCGGGCGGCGCCGGCGAGACGCCGCTCTTCAATCTGGCTGCGCTGCCGGCCACCAGCGGGAACCTGCTTCTGCAACCGCTGGATGTGCTGGCTGCGGTCGGGGTGGCGCTGGCGCTGGATATCTCGCCGGAGCTGATCCGGGCCGCGCTCGAGACCTGCGTGTCGCATTCCGTGCCCGCGAGTCAGGCCTAACAATCAGGTAAATATGCCGGGCAGGACGGGCCTGCCACCGGATCCCGCATAGGAACAGGCGTTCATGGAAATATCACGTATCCGGGCACTGCGCGGCCCCAACCTCTGGAGCCGTCACACCGCCATCGAAGCCCTGGTGAACTGCACGCCCGCAGAGACGATGATCGATTCGATCAGCGGGTTCGAAACGCGTTTGCGCGCGCGCATGCCGGAAATAGGCCCGATGCGCCCCAGCGGACATGAGGACGACATTTCCGTGGCACATGCGCTGGCATTTGCCGCCCTCGGCCTGCAGGCGATGGCAGGGTGCCCGGTCAGCTTCTGCGTCACCTCGCCCACGGTGGAGACGGGAACCTATCAGCTTGTCTTCGAATATACCGAGGAAGCGGTCGGGCGACTGGCGCTCGAACTGGCCGAATCGCTCTGCCGTGCCGCACTCGACGACAGCCCGTTCGATCTGGAGGATGCCCTGACGCGCCTGCGGGACCTGGATGAAGATGTCCGTCTCGGTCCCAGTACCGGCGCCATTGTCCAGGCTGCCGTCGCGCGCGGCATTCCCTGCCGGCGGCTGACTTCGAGCAGTCTCGTGCAGTTGGGTTGGGGGAGCCGTCAGCGCCGCATCCAGGCCGCCGAGACGGACACGACCTGCGCCATTTCCGAGGCGATCGCCCAGGACAAGGATCTCACCAAGCAGCTTCTCGAGGCCGCCGGCGTGCCGGTGCCGCTCGGACGGATCGTGACCCGTGCCGAGGAGGGCTGGGCGGCCGCCTGCGAGATCGGGCTGCCGGTGGTGGTCAAGCCGCGCGACGGCAATCAGGGCAAGGGCGTGACGGTCAACATCCTGACGCAGGAGCATTTCATGGCGGTCTATGGCGCCGCGGCGGCGATCAGCGAGGAGGTGCTGGTCGAGCGCTTCATCCCGGGCCACGATTACCGCCTGCTGGTGGTCGGCAATCGCCTGGTCGCGGCGGCCCGCCGCGAGCCCCCGCATGTGATCGGCGACGCCGTGCATAGCGTGCGCGAACTCGTCGCGCAGGTGAACAGCGACCCGCGCCGTGGCGAGGGCCATTCCACGTCCCTGACCAGGATACGTCTCGACGACATCGCCATGGCCCGTCTGGCGGTGCAGGGCCTGAACGCGGAGTCGGTTCCCGCCATGGGCGAGCGGATCTTGCTGCGAAACAATGCCAACCTGAGCACGGGCGGCACCGCGACTGACGTGACCGACGATGTCCATCCGGATGTGGCGGCTCGCGCAGTGGAGGCGGCGCAGATGATCGGGCTGGACATCTGCGGCGTCGATGTCGTCTGCCAGACCGTGCACAAGCCGCTCGAAGAGCAGGGGGGCGGGATCGTCGAGGTCAATGCGGCGCCGGGCCTGCGCATGCATCTCATGCCTTCCTACGGCAAGGGACAGCCGGTGGGCGAAGCCATCGTTTCGGCCCTGTTCCCGCCGGGCGAGGATGGGCGTATCCCCGTGGTGGCGGTGACCGGCACCAACGGCAAGACCACGACCGTGCGCCTCATCGCCCATTTACTGACATCGAGCGGAAAGCGCGTCGGCATGACCGCGACGGATGGCGTGTATGTGCAGGGCCGGCGCATCGATACCGGCGACTGCAGCGGCCCGAAAAGCGCGCGCAGCATCCTCATGCACCCGGATGTGGACGCGGCCGTGCTGGAGACAGCGCGCGGAGGCCTGCTGCGCGAAGGCCTGGCGTTCGACCGCTGCAAGGTCGCGGTGGTGACGAACATCGGGATGGGCGACCACCTCGGCCTCAACTTCATCACCACGGTGGAGGACCTCGCCGTACTCAAGCAGGTGGTGGTGCAGAACGTCGCGCCGGACGGCGTGGCGGTTCTCAACGCCTGCGATCCCAAAACCGTCGAGATGGCGACCCATTGCCCGGGATCGGTGATCTTCTTCGCCAGCGAGCCCCACCATCCCGTCGTTGCCGCCCATCGTGCCCAGGGTCATCGGGTGATCTATCTGGACGGTGACTGCCTCGTGGCGGCCCAAGGCGAGGCCGAGCAGCGCCTGCCGCTGGCGGAGATGCCGCTCACGCGCGGCGGCACGCTCCGTTTCCAGGTCGAGAATGCGTTGGCGGCCACGGCCGCCGCCTGGGCGCTGGAACTGGACTGGGACATCATCCGGCGCGGCCTGGGCAGCTTCGACAGCACCGCGCGGAGCATCCCGGGGCGCTTCAACCTGTTCGACTATCGCGGTGCCACCCTCATCGCCGACTACGGCCACAATCCGGATGCCATCCTCGCTCTCGTCAAGGCGGTGGATGCGCTGCCGGCGCAACGCCGGATCGTAGTGATCAGCGGCGCCGGCGACCGGCGGGACGAAGACCTGCGCGATCAGACCCGGATCCTGGGGGCGGCGTTCGACGAGGCCGTCCTCTATCAGGACCAGTGCCAGCGTGGCCGTGCCGAGGGCGAGGTGCTGGCCCTGCTGCGGGAGGGGCTCGACAACGCGCCGCGCACGCGTGTCATCGAAGCGGTCACCGGCGAATTCCTCGCCATCGATATCGCCCTGTCGCACCTGCAGCCCGGCGACCTGTGTCTGATCCTGATCGACCAGGTGGAGGAGGCGCTGGCCCATATCGCGAAGCGCATCGCCGAGTCCTGAACCATTCGGTTTCGCCTCCATCCAATCCGTTGCGCCGTCGGCACTCAGAACGCCGTATGCTTCGCAGGGCGGACGTTTGGTTTCTGCAGGATGATGGAAGCTTCGTGAACAATTCATGGAAAGACAGCATCTACCAGCAACGGGAGGCGCTGGCGGAAATACTGCGCGCGCCGCTGGCGCAGCTGGCCGAGCACTGTGTGCCGGCATGGGGGCAATGCGACGCCATGGATGCGGCACTCATGGCGCATTTTTCCGGCATTCCGCATTGCTCGGTCCTGTACTGCATGTCGATGGACGGGCTCCAGCTCTGCAACAACGTGGGTGCGGCGGGTATCGTCCCCGGCCATGTCGGGCGCGACCGATCGCAGCGTCCCTACATGAAGGAATCCGTGCCGATATGGGGATTTCTGCTTTCCGATGCCTACATCGGGCTGACCGAGCACCGCCCTTCGCTGACGGCACTCCAGGTCGTGTCCCGGGATGGACAGAGACTCGGCTATCTCGGCGCCGCCTTCGATCTGCGCAACCTGCCGGTGACGTCCGCCCTCTACGAGGAGCCCGGCTATTGGCGCCAGGTGAAAGGCGATCCGGCGATCCGGGGCAGCGTGTTCCAGCAGTGCCGGGTGGAAAGTCCGATGGACGGCAATCTGGAATAGGCCCTGTCCATCCTCGAGGAGCTCCTGACCTTGCGCGGCGTATATCAATGCCAGATCCATTTTTCCAGCAGCCAGGCGACGATCTGGACCGTGGACGATCCCTACCGCTATCGCATCCTGGATGCCGAGGCCCTGAGCGATCCGGACATCTGCCTGGTCTATCCTCCACGCCCCTATCCCGTAGACGCCGCGATTCCAGCGGGCGACATCAACCGGATACTCGCCACGATGCGGGCCTTGCGCCTCAGCGACCCGACGTTTTATCTGCGCATGGCCTCGATCAATATTTTCAACGGCATGGTGAGCGTGACGTTTTCATGCGACGGTTCCCACTACATGTCGCATGTCGAGTTTCTTCTGAAGGACACGTCGTTCTGGTTCTGATTTCCGCATGAAAGGCTGCGCAACATTGCGCCGCGCGCGATAATCCCGCTTCGAACGGGAACCGGGCCCGGATCTTCAATGCATTCGGGAGGGCGATCATGAACTATATGAAATTCATCTGGGCAATGGGCTGCGTGCTGGGGCTGGCGGGGTCCGTGATGGCGCAGGAGATGGAGCCCGCACTGTCGGAGCGGACGCTGGTGAATGTCGATCCGCGCGCGCATTACAAGGCCGTGTACGACATCCATTCCGCGGAGACGGCAGCCGGCATCAGCAAGGGGCTGTTCTATGCGCGCGGCCTGATCGAGGCCTACCGCAAGCAGGGCGTGGCGCCGAATCAGCTCGATCTCCATCTGGTCCTGCATGGCGAGGCCGCGCAGTATCTGCTCGTCGACGGCACCTATCGCGATGTCGTCCGCGATCCCTTCGCGGTCAACCTCAACGCGAAGATCACGCAGGACTTGCTGAACCTGGGCGTGAGCGTTGAAATCTGCCACAGCGTGATGAAATCGAAGGGCTGGACGGCCGACGATGTCCTGCCGGGCGTCACGATCGTGCATGACGGCTATACGCGCATCGTCAAACTGCAGAACGACGGCTACGCCTACATCGGCGGCTTCTGAACGCGCTGTCTTGTACAACCAGGAAACCGACTTAACGCATGCTTGATATCGCCGTCATCTGTCTCGTCATCACCGCGTTGTTGGCGTACCTGAACCATCGCTTTGTCGGCATGCCCACGACCATCGGCGTGATGGCGGCCTCGCTGGCGCTGTCCCTGATGCTCATCGGCCTGGATGCGATGGGCGTGGCGCATGGATTGCGCGTGTACGAAGAGTCGCTGCTGCGTTCGATCGATTTTTCGGACGTTCTCATGCAGGGCATGCTGTCGCTGCTGCTGTTTGCCGGTGCGCTGCATGTCGACCTGAGCGAACTCAGGGCGTATCGCTGGCAGGTTGGTGTGCTGGCCGTGCTGGGCACCCTGCTGTCGACGCTGGCAGTCGGCGTCGGGATGTGGCTGGTGCTGCCGCTGGTCGACCTGGGCCTGCCGCTGATGTACTGCCTGCTTTTCGGCGCGCTGATCTCTCCGACCGACCCGATCGCGGTGATGGGCATCCTCAAATCGGCTGGCGCGCCGAAGGAACTGGAACTGGTGATCGCGGGCGAGTCGCTGTTCAACGACGGCGTGGGCGTGGTGATCTTCTCGCTGCTGCTGGGCATGCTGGCGAGCGGCGTCGCGCCGACGCCTGGGCAGGGGCTGGAGCTGCTGCTGCACGAAGCGGGCGGCGGCCTGCTGTTCGGGCTGGTGCTGGGCTACGTGACGTTCCGCCTGCTGAAGAGCGTGGACAACTACCAGGTCGAGGTGCTGCTGACACTGGCGGCCGTGACGGGCGGCTATGCGCTGGCAAGTGAGTTGCATGTGTCCGGCCCGCTGGCCATGGTGGTGGCGGGGCTGATGATCGGCAATCATGGACGCGCGCTGGCCATGTCGGATACGACGCGCGGCTACCTGGACATGTTCTGGGAACTGCTCGACGAGATCCTGAATGCGGCCCTGTTCGTCCTGATGGGCATGGAGGTGCTGCTGGTGGCGTTTTCGCTCCATGAACTGGTCGCCGCCGCAGTCGCCGTGATGGTGACGCTGGCTGCCCGTCTGCTGACGGTCGGCCTGCCGGTGCGCCTGCTCCCGCGTGCCTTCAACCTGCCGAGAGGCTCCTGGAAAGTGCTCACCTGGGGCGGCCTGCGCGGCGGCATTTCCGTGGCCCTCGCGCTGTCGCTGCCGCCAGGTCCCGAGCGCAATATCGTCGTTGCGCTTACGTATGGCGTCGTGGTGTTCTCGATTCTCGCGCAGGGACTTTCGATCGGGTACGTCACCCGCAAGTCGATCCACTGCCGCTGATCCCTGGTGGCGGGAACCCGGCTGACGAACGTTCCCGGCCGGCCAATATCCAGAACCGAAAGTGCATTCGCACTGGCTCGACCATCCTGAGGCACGCCGGCGCGCGAGGCGATTCCTGGCTGTCTGAATGCATGCCAGGCCGCCTGCAGTTGCGGCCTCACAGCGTCATTCATGGGGCATCCGTAGGTGATCCCGGGTGTATCTGTCGTATCGGGTCAGGTGTTTTCGCAAGACACGCTCGGGTCCGGGAGGGTACCATTGAGGCTTATGGCTTTTTCCCGTCACCGTTTTCCCTACGTCCAGAAGCGTCACCGCGTCGGCCTGCTCTCGTTGCGACTGTGGTTGCGCCACATGTTGTTCTGGGGCGGCGCCGTCGGGGTCGGGCTGGCGGCCACGGCCTTTGCCCTGAGCAGCGACTATGCCCATGAGCTGTTCAGGCGGATCCTGGCAGTTTCCCCCTGGCTGCCCCTGCTGGTCACGCCCCTGTCCTTTGCAGGGGTGGCGGCATTGACCCGGCGTTACTTCAAGGGCGCAGAGGGCAGCGGCATTCCGCAGACGATTGCCGCCCTCCGCATGGCCGATGATGGCAGCCGCGACGCCGTACTGTCCCTGCGCCTGGCCGCCGCCAAGATGCTGTTGACCTGCGTCAGCCTAGTCGGCGGCGCCAGCGTGGGCCGCGAGGGCCCCACCGTCCAGGTGGGCGCTGCGCTGCTGTACAACCTGCGCTGGCTGGTCCGTTTCCCACGGCATCTGATGGAGCGGGGGCTGATCGTTGCCGGCGGCGGCGCGGGCGTGGCCGCAGCCTTCAATACCCCGCTCGCCGGGATCGTGTTTGCCATCGAGGAAATGGCCCGCTCGTTCGAGGAGCGCTCCAGCGGCACCCTGATCACGGCAGTCATCATCGCCGGCCTGGCCGCGGTCTATGTGCAGGGCAACTACACCTATTTCGGTGCGACCAGTTCCACACTCAATGGCACATCGGGCTGGGGCGGCGTGTTGCTGTGCGGTCTGGCCGGCGGTTTGCTGGGCGGCGGCTTCAGCCGCCTGGTGCTGGCCTTCTCGACGTACGGCCTGCCTGGGCGCGCGGGCGTGTTCGTGCGCACCCACCCGATCAAGTTCGCGGGTTTGTGCGGCCTGGCGCTTGCGCTGATCGGCCTCGCTTCCGGGAACGTCGTATACGGCAGCGGTTATGCGGAAGCCAAGCATCTGCTCACAGGCACGGAGATGGTTTCCGGGGGCTACGGCCTATGGAAAATCCTGGCGACCCTCGTGTCCTTCGTCAGCGGCATTCCCGGGGGGCTGTTCGCGCCCAGTCTCTCGGCCGGCGCCGGGATCGGCCAGACCGTGGCGGACCTGCTCGGCCAGGCTGACGCGGGGGCGCTGATCGTGATCGGCATGGCGGCCTATTTTGCCGGTGTGGTCCAGGCGCCCATCACTGCTTTCGTCATCGTGATGGAAATGACCGACAACCATGACATGGTGGTGCCCCTGATGCTGGCCACGCTGCTGGCCACCGCCGTATCCCGTGTCGTGTGCCCGCGGCCGCTGTACAAGACGCTGGCGAACAACTACCTGGCGCGCGTGCGGCCTCCTGCGTAGTGGGCAGGCGAGCTTGGGCCGGACCGCACGCATTGCCGGCCCTCATCCTGTCCTGCGTGGAGCGCGTTCCGATGAAAACCCCGACCATTGTTTTGCTGGGCCTGGTGCTGACGATGCTTGGCTGCAGCAAGCTCACGCTGGAGAACTACGGCAAGATCACCGTGGGTATGCCTTACGACGAAGTCACCCGGTTGATCGGGCCGCCCGACCAATGCGACGACGTGATGGGCGTGCGCAGCTGTTCGTGGGGCGATGAAAAACGTTCCGTCCATGTGAACTTCCTTGCGGGCCAGGTGCTGCTGTTCTCGTCCAGCAATCTGAAATAGCGTGCACCGGCCGGGCGAAGCCGCCTGCCGATGCGGATATGCCAACGGCCGCCCGTGTGATCCGGAACAGGATCGCCGCATGAACCCACTTCGCTGCACAATGGAAATGAACGATCCGATCAAATCATCCGTCCTGCGGCTGAATGAACTGCTGCCACTGAAGGCGCGCCAGGACAGGCAACCGCCGGTGTTGCAGGCGTTGCATCGGGCGGTGATCGCTTCCCTGGTCATGTGCGGGCGGCCGCCCACCCGGGCGGAGGTCGCCGCCCGGGTGGGCGAACAGCAGGTCGATGCTGCGCTTGCCCTGCTGGGAAACGACGACCTCATTGTGCTCACCGCTGACCGACGGGACATACTCGGGGCCTATCCCGTCACCTCGGAACGTACGCCGCACGCACTCGAGGTCAACGGGCACTCGATTCATGCCATGTGTGCGCTTGACGCACTTTCGGTCGCGCCCTTGTTCGCGTGTGCGGTGAACATCCGTTCGCATTGCCGGATGACGGGCGCAACGATCGCGATCAGGCAGAGCGGGGAGCATATCCTTGAAACCAGCCCGGCCGCGATCCGGGTGGGCGTGCGCTGGCAGGCGCCTTCGGGTGAGGGCGCGGCGCACAGCCTGTGCATGGAAATGGTCTTCCTGGAAGACGATGATGCCGCCATCCAATGGCACGCAGGCGATCTGCAGAACCACAGCGTATACACGCTGGAGCAGGCGCTGGCTTTTTCGGTGGATTACTTCAGGCCCCTGCTGCGAGCGGGAAACTGCAGGGGCGAAGGCGCTCAAGGGATGGCAAACGGCGCCGATAGACAATAAGAGACGCCTCGAATTGTTTGCGCAGGGCAAACGGGCGCGTTTCCACTGTTGACCCGTCGGGTTTATCGTCTGGGCCTCACTGCAATGATCCGTGTCGGAGCACAGGGAAGAAAATGATGTCGCAGCAACCCGCAAGCCTGGCTGACTGGCTCGCTTTTCTGGGGCGGGCTGATATCCCCGTGCTGAAGCGCACCGCGCGCGAACTGGAACGCCTGCGCGAAGACGAGGCGCAGCTCAATGCGCGCACGGTCGCCGACGTGGTCACCGACGATCCACTGATGACGGTCAAGCTGCTGCGCTATCTGCAGACGCACAAGCATCGCAACCAGACCCACGAACTGGTCGACGTGAAGCAGGCGCTGCTCATGATGGGGCTGGATACGTTCTTCCGCGAGGTCCCGCCGACACCGATTGCGGAAGAAATGCTGCAGGAACACCAGGCCGCGCTGGTTTATCTGCTGCGCACGGTCCGGCGTGCGCAGCGTTCGGCATACTACGCCTTCGACTGGGCTTTGCGCCTGCACGACCTGCATGCCGAAGAAGTGCAGGTGTCCGCGCTGCTTACCCATGTTTCAGAAATGCTGATGTGGTGCTTCAGCCCCGCGCGGATGATAGAAATCCAGCGCCTGCAGGCGGTTGACCACACCATGCGCAGCGCCGACGCGCAGACGCTGGTGCTGGGGTTTGCCGGCCTGGAGCTGCAACGCCAGTTGACCATTGCCTGGCATCTGCCGGAATTGCTGAGAAACCTGATGGACCCGGCACAGGCGCGGTCGACCCGTGTGCGCAACGTCATGCTGGCGGTCAATCTGGCGCGGCATTCGGCCCAGGGCTGGCACGATGCCGCCCTGCCGGACGATTACCAGGAGATCGCCGCGCTGCTGCGCATGGATTCGAACAAGGTGATGACGCTGGTGAAGGCCGGCCCCTCGGTCGCCTGAGGCAGGCCGCTTTGCGGCAGGACGGTGTCGCGGTTACGCCAGCTTGGGCATGACGGTGTTTTCCAGCCGGGTGGCAAGCTGGGCGATGGCCTGGCCGGCCGGGCATCCTGGCGAATTTTGCATCAGCAGCTGGCGCCGCATCACGGCTTGGCGAACTTCAGGGTCGACCGGGATATCGCCCATGTGAACCAGACGAATGGGTTGGCCGGTTTCGGTCGTGACGAAGCGGTCGAGGACGTGCTGTAGCTGATGGGTGATCGGCAACCCCGCCCCGGCGCGCGAGGTCTGGTTGACGACGATGCGCACGGTCTGCCGCTGTTGCTGGCCCACCAGCACCTTGATGGTGGCGTAGGCGTCGGTGAGCGAGGTCGGCTCGGGCGTCGCGACCATCAGGACCTCGGAGGCCAGCGAGACGGCGAACAGCACCACATCCGAAATTCCGGCACCGGTATCCAGCAGCACGATGTCGTAATCCGGCACCATGCCGTCCATGATGCGCAGGAATTCGTTGCGCACCTCGGGCGTGAGCCGCGAATATTCGACCAAGCCGGAACCTGCCAGCAGTACCGAAAACCCGCCCGGCGCCTGCAGGATGGCCTCTTCCAGTTTGGCCTTGCCGGTAAACACGTCGTGCAGCGTGATCTTGGGGTAGAGGTTGAGCACCACGTCAAGGTTGGCGAGTCCGAGATCGGCGTCGAGTACCAGAACCTTGTGCCCGCGCTTGGCCAGCGCGGCGGCGAGGTTGGCAGAAACGAAGGTCTTGCCGACGCCCCCTTTGCCGCTGGTGACGGCGATGACCTTGCCCAGTGGTTTGAGGGGCAGCCGGGACGTGTCGAGTTTGTCGGAGATGGGGGTGAGAAGGTCGTTCATGCGTTGACTCGGTGGGTGGAACTGCCCATTGTGCCGTCGCCATCGGGCGTATTGTCGGATGCTGTTGCAGCCTGGTCCATGACGAAATGTCCGAACAGCAGGCCTTTTTCCTCGGCGCTGACCGAAATTTCATGGGGCAGATCGAGAAAGACCTGATTGCGTCCGTCGGCCTTGGCGCGATAAAGCTGCAGGTCGGCGCGTTCGATCCACAGGTCGGTGGTGGAGCGCACCCATTCCGGCGCATAGGCGCCGCCGATGCTTATCGTGACATGCAGGTTGACCAGCGGTGACACGGCGATGGACAGCGATTCGATGGCACGGCGCACGCGTTCGGCCACGGCGCGCCCGCAGTTGGGACGGCAGTTGGGCAATACCATGGCGAATTCCTCGCCGCCGTAGCGCACGACCGTGTCCATTGGCCGTATGCAGTGGGCCAGGCAGGCAGCGACGGCCTGCAGGACCTGGTCGCCGGCCAGGTGGCCGTGGGTGTCGTTGATGGTCTTGAAATGATCGATGTCGAGCAGCAGCAGCAGGATGGATTCACCGGACCGCGCCACCACTTCGATCGCACGTTCGAGCGTCGTAATGAAATGCCTGCGGTTGCCCAGGCCAGTCAGGGGATCCTTGAGCGAGAGCTCGCACAACCCGTCGATTACCCGCTGCAGATAGGCGAGCGGCGATTCTCCCGGGTCCTGGCTGCTGTCATGCCGGGCGTGCTCCAGCAAAGCACGTGCGTCATCCAGTTGCAAATCCTGCAGGTCGATCAGCGAAGGTGCGGAGGTGGAAGCCACAGAAAGGGTTCTATACCTGTCGTCAAATCGTGGGAAGGATCAGGGTTACAAGGGGAACCCCTGCGCGCCCGTGTCGCGAGTATGTGAGGATTTGTAAATTTTATCAAGCACTTGGGGCAAGATTTCGCAGGCACGATTCGATACCGGGATGGTGGAATATCGATCCGGGAGTTTGTCCGGGCGGGTGGGCCCAGGAGAACCGGCAGGGCATGGCCGAAGCCGCACCGGGCAGAAAATGGACGGGGCTGAAAGGGGACGTCTGGGCCGGGGTGGGCGTGCAAACCGCCTGACGGAGGATCTTTTCCCGTCAGGTACTTGAAATGATGGTGCGCTGCAGCGAGGCCTCAGGCCACGCTGCCAAAGCCGGGATCCGTGGCGATGTACGGCGCCTTGAGGCCGGCTATGCGGCAGCTTTGCGCAATGGGCCCGCTCGGGAACAAGGTGTAGAGGTATTTCACGCCGCCTTGCTGGTGGAAGCGCTCGTCCAGCGCGTCGTGCAGGTCGCGCAGGTTGATGACGGTGTCGTCCGCATGCTGGGCGTAGTAATGCTGCAGCGCGCGCACCACGTTCCAGTGCTCATCGGTGAGTTTCAGGCTCTCTTCGCGGGCGATCTTCATTGCATCGTCCCGTGTCCACTCCGTCGGGGCATCGGGGAAATCGGGATTGGTCCCAGACTCCCGGATCAAATGGTTGATGTCGACTGATTCGTGCAGCATGGTCTTCTCCTTCTGCGCTTGCAGGTGTCCTTTAAAGCTAGGCCAGCTCACTCCCGGATACAAGCCGTGTTTCGGGTGAAAGGCTTCGACAAGCCATGGTGGAGGCTATGTGATGGATCTTCCCCCGGCACGGAAGGCCGAATAGCAAGACCGTGCCCGGGCACGGTCTTGCTGGCATGCTGCGGCGCATCAGCGCCCCGACCCGAAGAACTGGTCAGCGACGGCTGCCGCCGCTTGCGTTGCCGCCGCCGCCAGAGCCCGATTGCAGGGGGGTGGTGTCCACGTAGCGGTTCACCGTGTCGGCGCCGGCGCCCTGGCGCACGAAGTCGCTGAACTCGGTGCCGCTGAGGTCATCCTCGATCCGGGTGTTGTGGATGTCATTCGGCATGTTGGCCCAGCCAGCTCCCATGGGGCTGTTGTGGTCGGCCAGCGCCGAAACCGAGAAAAGGGCGGCGAGGGAGCCGAATGCCAGGGCATGTGCAGTGTGCTTCATGAATCTCTCCTGTTAAGTTTGAAAAGTCCCTCTGCAGGTGATGGATTGCAGGGAGCGAGTGCATGGTAGGAGGGGCGTGTAGCCGGGGTGTGTCGCGACCGTTCCAGAATGTGACGGTCTGTGACAGACGCATCCCTGCGACTAAGCTGAAAGTGATTGATGCGTGCAAGGAGTTCTGCCATGTCGAAACGATCCTGTCCGCTGTCCAAGGTCTACACCCTGCTGGAACCTGGGCCGGTGGTTCTGGTGACGACCGCACGCAAGGGGCACACCAACATCATGACAATGTCGTGGCATACCATGATGGAATTCGAGCCGCCCTTGATCGGCTGCGTGATCAGCGGCCGCAACGCATCCTTTGACACGCTGCGCTCGACCAGGGAATGCGCGATCAACATCCCGACGCTGGACCTGGCGAAGCAGGTGGTGGGGGTCGGCAACTGCTCCGGGCGCACGGTCGACAAGTTCGCCAGATTCGGCCTGACACCGGTCGAAGGCTCCGAGGTGCAGGCGCCGCTGATCGCCGAATGCTATGCCAGCCTGGAGTGCCGGGTCGCCGATACCCGGCTGGTGAACCGCTACAACTTCTTCGTGCTCGAGGTGGTGCGGGCCTGGGTCGATACCGCAGTCAGGAACCCGCAGACACTGCACCATCGGGGCAAGGGTGTGTTCGCGGTGGCCGGCGAGACGATCAGGCTGCGTTCGGCGATGAAATAACCGGAGGTGCCGCGATCATGCGCCGGACTGTCGTCGCCATGCGGTGATGGCTTGCATCTGCGTCTTTCGGCGGCTTTCCTCAGGCCGCATAATGCGCGCTGCATTGTGGCCGCGCGTGCGGCAGTCTGAGTTCATGCCCAATCTTCCTTACTGGCGCCTGTCCGGTTTCTATTTCTTTTATTTCGCCTTCGTCGGCGCGATGTCGCCATTCTGGGGGCTCTATCTGCGCTCGCTGGCATTCAATGCCTTCGAGATCGGCGTGCTGATGTCGCTGCTGCAGGTGATGCGGATCTTCGCGCCCAACATCTGGGGGCATATCGCCGATCGCACCGGGCGCCGGACGGCGATCGTGCAGGTCGCGGCGTTTGGCAGCGTGCTGGTGTTCAGCGGCGTGTTTTTCGGCAGCAGTTTCTGGTGGATGTTCGCAGTGATGGCCGCGCTGAGCTTTTTCTGGAGCGCGTCGCTGCCGCTGGTCGAGGCGATGACCCTGTCGCATCTGGGCGAGCGTACCGATGCCTACGGGCGCATCCGCCTGTGGGGGTCGGTCGGCTTCATCCTGATGGTGGTGGGGCTGGGCTACGCCTTCGACCATGTGGCGATCAGCTGGCTGCCCTGGGCGGTGCTGGCGGTGATGCTGGGTATCCTGGCGTTCGCGCGGGTGATTCCCGAGGCCGAGATCCTGCCGCACGCCACCGACCATCATTCGGTGTGGGACATCGTGAAGCGGCCCGAGGTGGCGTCGCTGCTGGGCGCCTGCCTGCTGATGGCGGTGACGCACGGCCCGTACTACACCTTCTATTCGATCTATCTGGTCGACCACGGCTACGACAAGTCCACGGTGGGCTGGCTGTGGGCGCTGGGCGTGCTGTGCGAAATCGGGGTTTTCCTGATCATTCCGCGCATCTTTGCGCGGGTGACGCCGCGCCGGCTGATCCTGGCCAGTTTCGCGCTGGCGGTGCTGCGCTTCCTGCTGATCGCCTGGGGCGTGGAGTCGGCCTGGCTGGTGTGGGGGGCGCAGACGCTGCACGCCTTTACCTTCGGCACCTTCCATGCCTCCGCCGTGGCGCTGATCCACCAGCATTTCCGCGGCCGTCACCAGGCGCGCGGCCAGGCGCTTTACACCAGCCTGTCCTACGGCATCGGCGGCACCATCGGCGGCCTGGCCAGCGGACTGACCTGGGAGTCGCTGGGGTCGGCCTGGACCTTCACCCTGGCCGCCGCGAGCGCTGCACTGGCCTGGCTGGTCTACGCGGCCTGGGGCGGAACAAAACCCGTGCCAGCGGGCCCCAAGCTATGAAATAATCAGCGTTTTACGCGCTGTATGGCCTTATTCCGCATGCCCGGTCAAACCTTGTTCAAGAAATTGTGGGACGCCCACGTGGTTCACGTCGAGGCCGACGGTACCACGCTGTTGTATATCGACCGTCATCTGGTGCACGAAGTCACCAGTCCGCAGGCGTTCGAAGGGCTGAAGCTCGCCCACCGCACCCCCCGACGCGCGGATGCGGCCATCGCTGTGCCCGACCACAACGTGCCGACCACCGACCGTTCGCAGGGCATCGCCGACCCGGTGTCGCGCCTGCAGGTCGAAACGCTCGACGCCAACTGCGCCGAATTCGGCATCACCGAGTTCAGGATGGACGACATCCGCCAGGGCATCGTCCACGTCATCGGCCCCGAAGAGGGCCTGACCCTGCCCGGCATGACCGTGGTCTGCGGCGACTCGCACACCTCGACCCATGGCGCGTTCGGTGCGCTGGCCTTCGGCATCGGCACCTCCGAGGTCGAGCACGTGCTGGCGACGCAATGCCTGTGGCAGAAGCCCTCGAAAACCATGTTGGTGAAGGTCGAAGGCCAGTTGGGCCGCGGCGTGACCGCGAAGGACATCGCGCTCGCGGTCATCGGAGAGATCGGCACCGCCGGCGGCACCGGTTATGCGCTGGAATTCGGCGGTTCGGCCATTCGTGCGCTGTCGATGGAAGGCCGCATGACGCTGTGCAACATGGCCATCGAGGCCGGCGCGCGCGCCGGCATGGTGGCGGTCGACCAGACCACGATCGATTACGTCAAGGGACGTCCCTATTCGCCCAGGGGCGCTGCATGGGACCAGGCAGTGGCGTGGTGGAACACGCTGCATTCGGACGCCGGCGCCGAGTTCGACCGCGTGGTCGAACTCGATGCCGCCAGGATCGAACCGCAGGTCACCTGGGGCACCTCGCCCGAAATGGTCACCACCATCGGCGGCCGTGTGCCCAACCCGGCCGATGCGCCGAGCGAGGTCAAGCGGCACGACTGGATCCGCGCCCTGGAATACATGGGGCTCCAGGCCGGCACCCCGCTTGCCGAGGTTGCGGTGGACAAGGTGTTCATCGGCTCGTGCACCAACTCACGCATCGAGGACCTGCGCGAGGCCGCCAGCGTGGCGAAGGGCCGCAAGGTCGCGTCCAACGTCAAGCTGGCGATGGTGGTACCGGGTTCCGGGCTGGTCAAGCAGCAGGCCGAGGCCGAGGGACTCGACAAGATTTTCGAGGAAGCCGGCTTCGAGTGGCGCGAACCGGGCTGCTCGATGTGCCTCGCGATGAACGCCGACCGGCTGGAGCCGGGCGAGCGCTGCGCGTCGACGTCCAACCGCAATTTCGAGGGGCGGCAGGGGCAGGGTGGCAGGACGCATCTGCTCAGTCCGGCGATGGCTGCCGCTGCCGCGTGTGCCGGACACTTTGTCGATGTACGTGATTTTTAAGGAGAACAACATGAAACCGATGATCGTGGTCTTGATTGCCGCAGTCCTGACCTTGGCTGGGTGCAACACCGTCCAGGGGGTCGGCAAGGATATCGAAAAGGCCGGTGAATCGATCCAGAAGGCGACCCATTAATGCAGGCCTTCACTGTTCTCGATGGGCTGGTGGTGCCGCTCGACCGCGCCAACGTCGACACCGACGCCATTATTCCCAAGCAGTTCCTGAAGTCGATCAAGCGTTCCGGCTTCGGCCCCAACCTGTTCGACGAATGGCGGTATCTCGACCACGGCGAGCCGGGCAAGCCGAATCACGACCGTCCGCTGAACCAGGAATTCGTCCTGAACCAGCCGCGCTACCAGGGCGCATCGGTGCTGCTGGCGCGCGAGAACTTTGGTTGCGGATCCAGCCGTGAGCACGCGCCGTGGGCGCTGGAAGACTACGGGTTTCGCGCCATCATCGCCCCCAGTTTTGCGGACATTTTCTACAACAACTGCTTCAAGAACGGCATCCTGCCCATCGTGCTCGACGCCGCAGTCGTTGACCGCCTGTTTCGCGAGTGCGACACGAATGAGGGCTACGCCCTGACCGTGGATCTGGACAAGCAGACGGTCATGACGCCGACGGGCGAATCGATCTGCTTCGAGGTGGATGCGGGGCGCAAGCACCGGCTCTTCAATGGGCTGGACGATATCGGCCTGACCCTGTTGCAGGCCGACAGGATCAAGGCGTATGAAGAGCGGCGCAGGCAGGATGCACCGTGGCTGTTTGCTTGAGTGATTATTTATTCCCGCTGGCCCTTCGGGGTATTTGCGGTCAAAAGGTTTCTTAGAACATGAAAATTGCAGTATTGCCGGGTGACGGCATCGGCCCGGAAATCGTCGCGCAGGCGGTGAAGGTGCTGGATGGCTTGAAGGCCGAAGGCGCGAAAATCGAAATGGAGACCGCGTCCATCGGCGGGGCCGGCTATGACGCTGCGGGCGACCCGCTGCCGGAGGCGACGCTGAAGCTCGCACGCGCGGCCGATGCGGTGCTGCTCGGTGCCGTCGGCGGGCCGCAGTACGACACGCTGGATCGCCCGCTGCGCCCCGAGCGCGGCCTGTTGCGCATCCGCAAGGAACTCAACCTGTTCGCCAACCTGCGTCCGGCGCTGCTGTACCCGGAACTGGCAGGAGCGTCCTCGCTGAAACCCGAAGTGGTGTCCGGCCTCGACATCATGATCGTGCGCGAACTCACTGGCGACGTCTATTTTGGCCAGCCGCGCGGAATTGAAGTCAGGAATGGCGAGCGCGTCGGCTTCAATACCATGCTGTATTCCGAATCCGAGGTGCGCCGCGTCGCGCATGTCGCCTTCGGCATCGCGATGAAGCGCGGCAGGAAGCTGTGTTCGGTGGAAAAGGCCAACGTGCTGGAGTGCTCCGAACTGTGGAAGGAAGTGATGATCGAGGTGTCGAAAGATTACCCCGAGGTCGAACTCTCACATATGTACGTCGACAACGCGGCGATGCAGCTGATTCGCGCACCCAAGCAGTTCGACACTATCGTGACCGGCAACATCTTCGGCGATATCCTGTCCGATGCCGCGTCGATGCTGTCGGGCTCGATCGGCATGCTGCCGTCGGCCTCGCTCGACGAGCGCAACAAGGGCATGTACGAACCGATTCACGGTTCCGCGCCGGACATCGCCGGCAAAAACCTGGCGAATCCGCTGGCGACCATTCTGTCGGTGGCGATGATGTACCGCTACACCTTCGCCGACCTGACCACCGCCGACCGCATCGAGAACGCGGTGAAGCAGGTGATCGCGCAGGGTTTGCGCACCGGCGACATCTGGACCGAGGGCACGCAGAAGGTGTCGTGCAGCGAAATGGGCGACGCGGTGCTGAAGGCGCTGTGATTTTTCCCGCACATGCCTTGCAAGGGATGCGCGGACAGATTCTCTGGAGACGAACATGATGAAGGTAGGGCTGATCGGCTGGCGCGGCATGGTGGGCTCCGTGCTGATGGGGCGCATGAAGGAAGAGCGCGATTTCGACCACATCGAGCCGGTGTTCTTCACCACCTCGAACGTCGGCGGCAAGGGCCCCGACATCGGACGCGAGGTGCCGCCGCTGAAGGATGCCGGCAGCATCGACGCGCTGAAGGCATGCGACACCATCATCACCTGCCAGGGTGGTGACTACACCAAGGAAATCTACCCGCAGCTGCGCGCAGCGGGCTGGAACGGCTACTGGATCGACGCCGCTTCGACGCTCAGGATGAAGGACGAGGCCATCATCATCCTCGACCCGGTCAACAAGAACGTCATCCAGGACGGTATCGCCAGCGGCGTCAGGACCTATGTCGGCGGCAACTGCACGGTGTCGCTGATGCTGATGGCGATGGGCGGGTTGTTCGACGCCGGACTGGTCGAATGGGTGTCGCCGATGACCTACCAGGCTGCCTCGGGCGCCGGTGCGCGCAACATGCGCGAACTGATCCAGCAGATGGGGGCGGTGCATGGCGAGGTCAAAAGCCTGCTCGACGATCCGGCTTCGGCCATTCTCGAAATCGACCGCAAGGTGGCCGATTTCATCCGCTCCGACCGCTATCCGGTCGAGGCCTGGCCGGTACCGCTGGCCGGCAACCTGATTCCCTGGATCGATGTGGCGCTCGAATCCGGCCAGTCGAAGGAAGAATGGAAGGCTCAGGTCGAGGCCAACAAGATCATGCGCCGCAGCGACAAGCCGATTCCCATCGACGGCTTGTGCGTGCGCGTCGGCGCGATGCGCTGCCACTCGCAGGCGCTCACCATCAAGCTGACGAAGGACGTGCCGCTGGCCGACATCCACAGCCTGATCGCCGCCCACAACCAGTGGGTGAAAGTGGTGCCGAACGACCGCGAGATCAGCATGCGCGAACTCACCCCGGCTGCGGTGACCGGCACCCTGACCGTGCCCATCGGCCGCATGCGCAAGCTCAACATGGGGCCACAGTATCTGACGGCCTTCACGGTCGGCGACCAGTTGCTGTGGGGCGCTGCGGAACCCTTGCGCCGCATGCTGCGGATCCTGCTGGAAGCCTGACCTGGCAAGGGGTGGGGACGGCAAGTTCAGGGCTGGTGCGATTGTTGCACTAAAGATTGCGCCTGCCGAGCCGTCAATAGTGGCGTCAAGGATTCAACAGCCCTGCCTTGCGGGGCGAACAGGGAGATACGGATGAAATTGAAGCGCTTCACCACCCAACTGGTGGCTGCCGGTCTGATCGCCGTGCCGCTGATGGCGAATGCAGCCGGGTTGGGCAAGCTGTCGATCACTTCGGCACTCGGTCAGCCGCTTGCGGCCGAAATCGAGCTGTACGCGGCGGACAAGGCCGAGCTTGACAGCCTGTCGGCCAACCTGGCTTCCGACCAGGCGTTTCGCGACGCGCATGTCGAGTTTTCCCCGGTCCTGTCTTCCCTGCGCTTCACGGTCGAGAAGAAGCCGAATGGCAAGGCGGTCCTGAAAGTCACCTCCAGTCGTCCGGTGAACGATCCTTTCATTGATATGCTGATCGAGCTGAACTGGGGTTCGGGACGACTGGTGCGTGAATACACCATGCTGCTTGATCCCCCGGGCCTTGCGGCGAAACAGACGGTGGCCCCCATGACGGCCGTGACGCCGGCGCAAGGTCCCGCAGCCAGGCCTGCGCCGGCGGCCGTTTCGCAGCCACAGGCGGCGGCAGCGCCGGCTGTATCCAAAACGGCCGCCCGTCCCGTTGCGGGCAAGGCCCAACCTGCACCCCAGGCTGCGGCGGCGGACCGCGTCAAGGTTAAGCGGGGGGACACCCTGATCGGTATTGCCAACCGGGTGCGGCCTGAGGGCGTGAGCCTGGAGCAGACCCTGGTGGGCCTTTACAACGAGAACACCGGCGCTTTCGATGGCAACATGAACCGCCTGAAGGCGGGCAAGACACTCGAGGTTCCGTCAGCCGAAAAAGTGGCGGCCATCCCGCAAAAAGATGCGGTGCGCGAACTCCGGCTGCAGGCGGAAGACTGGCGCGCCTATCGGCAGAAACTGGCCGGGGCCGTAAGTGCTGCCCCCGCGGCCAAGGCCGCACCGGGTCAGACCAGCAGCGGCAAGATCACGCCCAAGGTGGAAGACAAGGCGAAGCCGGCGCCGGAGGGCCAGAAGGACGTGCTGAAGCTGTCCAAGGCTGCGCCCGCCGCTGCCGCGGGCAAGACTGACGAAACACGTGCCCTGCAGGAAAAGCTGCGCGCCCAGGAGGAAGACGCGACTGCGCGCGAAAAGGCACTGCATGAGTCGGGTCAGCGCGTGGCCACGCTGGAAAAGCAGATCCAGGACATGCAGAAACTGGTCGAGATGAAGGAGCAGGCGCAGAAGGAAGCGCCTGCAGCGGCGGCCCCTGCGCCTGCCCCTGCTCCGCAGGCAGCCAAGCCGGCTCCAGCTCCGGCTCCGATCGCCCCGGCCGTCAAGGCACCGCCCGCCAGCCCTGAACCAAGCCAGAACTGGTACGACCCTCTGCTCGCCGATCCGCTGTACTGGGGTGGCGGCCTCGCAGCGCTGGGCCTGGGCGGCATCCTGTGGTGGATGATGGCGGGTGGCGGTCGCCGTCGCAAAACCGGCAGCGCCGTTCTCGACGACAGCATCATGAGCGGCGGCGACGTGCGTCCGAATACGGTTATCGGGGCTGCATCGGGCGGCAGCGTCAATACCGGCGACACGTCTTTCCTGACCGATTTCAGCCAGGCGGGTCTGGGCACCATCGATACCCACGACGTCGACCCGATTGCCGAGGCGGAGGTGTACATGGCCTATGGCCGCGACGCCCAGGCCGAGGAGATCCTCAAGGAAGCCATCAACAAGAATCCTGACCGTCACGAAATCCGCGTCAAGCTGCTGGAAATCTATGCGGCGCGCCGCAATGCCACGGCGTTCGAAGCGGTCGCCGGCGAGCTTTACGCTGCCTTGGGCAGCCAGCAGAGCCCGCTGTGGGACAAGGCCTGCGAAATGGGCCGCAGCATCGACCCGACCAACCCGCTGTATGGCGGCGTGCAGTCGAGTGCGGTTCCCGCTGCGGCTGCGGAAACGGTGGCCGCCACGTCGGCGATCGCGGGCGGGGCTGTGGCCTTCGCAGGCGACCAGGCTGCCGCCGAACCGGCGCCGGCCATCCACACCGAAACCGAGCATGAGTCCGTGGCTGAAGCCCAGGCAGAACGGGTGACTGAAAGCGCGCCGCTCGAATTCGAGTCCGCCGGGCACGTCCTCAATTTCGATGCACCCTCCGAGCCGGCTGTATCGTCCGAGGCAGGGTATGTTGAGGCGGACACCCAGAGCCTGAACTTCGACCTGCCGGATCTCGACCTGCCAGCGGAAGAGGACGACTCATTGAAGCTGGATCTCGGTCTGGAGGACGATAATGGCCCGGACAGCAAGTTCGATTTCAGCGGCCTCGACCTCGACCTTGGCGAGTCGGGCGACAACGAGCTCGAACTCGACGAGGTCGGCACCAAGCTCGATCTCGCCCGCGCCTATGTGGAAATGGGCGACAAGGAAGGCGCGCGCGAGATCCTCAACGAAGTGCTGGCCGAAGGCAGCGAGAGACAGAAATCCGATGCGCAAGGCATGTTGAGTTCGCTTGGCTAGATGTCCCCACCCGGCTGCCCGCATCCTGCTGTGGTGCGGGTGGGCAGTGGCGGTGGAACGCGCCGCCTTGCCCCAGCTTCCTTTCCTGGCCGTCGCCCTCGCGACGGCCTTTCTGTTTGCGCCTGTTCGCCCTGAAGCCTGGCGTCTGCTGCGCCGCACCCGCTGGCTGATGGCGGTGCTGCTGCTCACCTACGCCTATACCTTGCCGGGCACGCCGCTGTGGCCACCGCTGGATTGGGCCAGCCCGACCCTGGAGGGACTCCGGCAAGGCACATTGCGGGTGGCTCGGCTGGCGCTGATGATCGCCGGACTGGCGGTGCTTCTCTCCACCACTTCGCGGCCCCGCCTGATTTACGGCTTGTACGGGCTGGCCCGGCCGCTGGTCTGGCTCGGTTTCGACCGCCGTGGCTTCGCGGTGCGTCTGGGGCTGACCCTGGACTATGTCGAGCATGCGCCCAGGCCGGCCCGCTGGCTGGATGCGCTGCGCGCACCGCTGCCGGATGACGCCGGACCCGCCACCTACACCCTGCACACCGAACGCTGGCAAGCCTGCGACAGCGCCGTCATACTGGCGGGCCTGCTTGGGGTGTGGATCGTGCTGGCGTGAGGCCGGGTGGAATGAGGCCGTCTTGATATGAGAATCGTATTGGCTCTGGAATATTGCGGCGCCGGCTTCTGCGGCTGGCAGTCGCAGCCGCAGGGGTGTGGCGTGCAGGATGCGCTGGAAACGGCGGTATCGGCGATCGCCGGAGAAAAAACCGTCGTCACGGCGGCCGGACGCACCGAC
This sequence comes from uncultured Thiobacillus sp., assembly GCA_964533095.1. Taxonomy (GTDB): domain Bacteria; phylum Pseudomonadota; class Gammaproteobacteria; order Burkholderiales; family Thiobacillaceae; genus Thiobacillus. Next base: position 403,624 of record CAZHKS010000001.1, read on the forward strand.
ACCGGCGTGCATGCGGCGTTCCAGGTCGCGCATTTCGACACCACGGCCCGGCGTCCGCTCACCGCCTGGGTGCGTGGCGTCAACAGCCACCTGCCGCCCGGCGTGGCGGTATTGTGGGCACGCGAGGTGAGCGAGGAATTCCATGCGCGTTTTGCCGCCACGCAGCGGGGCTACCGCTATGTGCTGCTGAATCATCCGGTGCGGCCGGGCCTCAATCACGGGCTGATCGGCTGGCATCACCGTCCGCTCGATGCCGACGCGATGAACCGGGCGGCGGCGCACCTGATCGGGCAGCATGACTTTTCCGCCTTCCGGGCCGCCGAGTGCCAGGCGAAGTCGCCGGTCAAGGAATTGCGGCTGGCGCACATCGAGCGGCGCGGCGATTACCTGCTGTGCGATTTTCGCGCCGACGGCTTCCTGCATCACATGGTGCGCAATCTCATGGGCTGCCTTATCCAGGCCGGCGCTGGCGCCCAGCCGCCCGGATGGGCGCATGAGATCCTGCAAAGCCGCGACCGCACACTGGCAGCGCCCACTTTCGACGCCGCCGGGCTGTATCTCACCCACATCCGGTATCCTGCGCACTTTGCCTTGCCGGAAAGCTCTGAACGATGGCAGTTCGCGTAAAAATCTGCGGCATCACCCGGATGCAGGACCTGCGGGCCGCCTGTGACGCGGGAGCGGATGCCGTGGGGTTCGTGTTCTACGAAAAAAGCCCGCGCCACGTGTCGGTCGCGGCGGCTGCCGGGCTGGTGCGCGCCTTGCCGCCCTTCGTCCAGAGCGTGGGACTGTTCGTCGATGCCGCGCCGGCCTACATCGAACAGGTGCTGCAGGCCGCTCCGCTCGACCTGCTGCAATTTCATGGCGACGAGACGCCGGCCGATTGTGCGCGCTTCGGCCGCCCCTTCATCAAGGCGGTGCGCGTCAATCGGGACACGGATTTGCTAAAATGCTCTGCTGACTTTGATGCAGCGCGCGGTTTGCTGCTCGATGCCTTCGTGCCGGGTGTGCCGGGCGGCACCGGAGAACGCTTCGACTGGGGGCTGATCCCGCCGGACCTGCCCAGGCCGGTCATCCTGTCGGGCGGGCTGACACCCGACAACGTCGCCGAGGCTGTCCGGCGCGTGCGCCCCTGGGCGGTGGACGTGTCGTCCGGCGTGGAACTCTCGAAAGGCATCAAGGACGCGCACAAGATTGCGCAATTCATTGCGAAAGCGAAAGAAGCATCATGAATCTCACCGATCTTCCCGATTCCCGCGGCCACTTCGGCCCCTATGGCGGCATCTTCGTCGCCGAAACCCTGATGGAAGCGCTGGACGAACTGCGCATCGAGTACGAGAAGGCGCGCCAGGATCCCGCCTTCATGGCCGAATTCGAGTATGAGCTCAAGCATTACGTCGGGCGCCCCAGCCCTGTGTATCACGCCAAACGACTGACCGAGCAATACGGCGGCGCGCAGATCTACCTCAAGCGCGAAGACCTCAACCACACCGGCGCCCACAAGATCAACAACACCATCGGCCAGGCGCTGCTGGCCCGGCGCATGGGCAAGAAGCGCGTCATCGCCGAGACCGGTGCCGGCCAGCATGGCGTCGCCTCGGCCACCGTCGCTGCACGCTACGGCATGGAATGCGTGGTCTACATGGGTGCCGAGGACGTCGCGCGGCAGTCGCCCAACGTCTTCCGCATGAAGCTGCTCGGCGCGACCGTGGTGCCCGTGTCGTCGGGCTCGAAGACGTTGAAGGATGCGCTGAACGAGGCGATGCGCGACTGGGTGACCAATGTCGAAACGACCTTCTACATCCTCGGCACCGCCGCCGGCCCGCACCCGTATCCGATGCTGGTGCGCGACTTCCAGTGCGTGATCGGGCGCGAATGCATCGTTCAGATGCCTGAACTGGCAGGGCGCCAGCCCGATGCGGTGATCGCCTGCGTCGGCGGCGGCTCCAACGCCATCGGGATCTTCCATCCCTACATTCCGCATGAGGGCGTGCGCCTGATCGGCGTCGAGGCGGGCGGCTCCGGCATTGCCAGCGGCAAGCATGCCGCGCCGCTGTCGGCCGGCACGCCCGGGGTGCTGCACGGCTTCCGCAGTTATCTGATGCAGGACGAGAACGGCCAGATCATCGAAACGCACTCGGTCTCAGCCGGCCTCGACTACCCGGGCGTCGGACCCGAGCACAGCTATCTCAAGGATGCCGGCCGCGCCGAATACGTCGCGGTCGACGACGACGAAGCGCTCGCCGCCTTCCATGACCTGTGCCGGTTCGAGGGTATCATTCCCGCGCTCGAATCCAGCCATGCCGTTGCCCACGCCAAGAAACTCGCGCCGACCCTGGGCAAGGACAAGATCATCCTGGTCAACCTGTCCGGGCGTGGCGACAAGGACATCAACACCGTGGCCAAGGCATCAGGTATCACGCTGTAAGCCTGCCGCCACCCAATCGAACCGCACTTTTCAGAAGATCGAACCATGAGCCGCATCGGCCAGTTTTTTACCGCGCTGAAAGCGCACAACAAAAAAGCCCTGATTCCCTTCATCACCGCAGGTGACCCCGGCAAGGGACTGACGGTGCCGCTGATGCATACGCTGGTGGAGGCCGGCGCGGACATCATCGAACTGGGCGTGCCGTTCTCCGACCCGATGGCCGACGGACCGGTGATCCAGCGGGCTTCCGAGCGGGCGCTGGCGAACAAGGTCGGGCTGAAGGACGTGTTGGCGATGGTGGCGGAATTCCGCAAGACCAACACGACGACGCCGGTGGTGCTGATGGGCTATGCCAACCCGGTCGAACACATGGGCTACGAAACCTTTGCCCGGGCAGCGCAGGCGGCCGGCGTGGATGGCGTGCTGACGGTGGACATTCCGCCGGAGGAATCGGCCGGCGTGTCGGACGTGTTCAAGGCGCACGGCATCGACCCGATTTTCCTGCTGTCTCCGACCACCCCGGAATCGCGCGTGGAGCAGGTGGCGGCGGTCGCCGGCGGTTTCATCTATTACGTCTCGCTCAAGGGCGTGACAGGCTCGGCCAACCTCGATACCGAGGAAGTCGCGCAGAAACTGGCCATGGTGCGCAAGCATTGCAGCCTGCCGGTGGGTGTGGGCTTCGGTATCCGCGATGCGGCGACCGCCGAAGCGGTGGCCCGCATCGCCGACGCCGTGGTGGTGGGCAGCCGCATCGTGAACGAGATCGAGACTGCGCCTGAAGGCGAGTGCACCAAGCGCGTCAAGCATCTGGTGGCCGAACTGCGCCGCGGCGTCGACGCGGCATCGAAATAAACGGAGAAGACACATGAGCTGGTTCCAGAAAATCCTGCCGCCGAAGATCAAGCGTCGCGCGCAGGCATCGAAGAAGTCGATGCCCGAAGGCCTGTGGTCCAAGTGCCCGGCCTGCAACGAGGTGCTCTATCGCGCCGACCTGGAAAGCAATCTGGAGGTGTGCCCGAAGTGCGGTCACCATCATCGCATCGGCGCTCGGCAGCGGCTGGCCATGCTGCTGGATGCGGACGGACAGCATGAAATCGGCGCCCACATCACGCCGCTCGATCCGCTGAAATTCAAGGACAGCAAGAAATATCCCGATCGTCTGAAAGAGGCGCAAACCGGCACCTCCGAGACCGACGCCCTGGTGGTGATCGGCGGCAGCGTCAAGGCGGTGCCGGTGGTGGCGGCGGCGTTCGAATTCAAGTTCATGGGCGGTTCGATGGGTTCGGTCGTCGGCGAGCGCTTCGTCCAGGGCGTGGAAGCGGCGATCGAGTCCAACTCGGCCTTCGTCTGCTTTTCCGCCAGTGGCGGCGCGCGCATGCAGGAAGGCCTGTTCTCGCTGATGCAGATGGCGAAGACCTCGGCGGCGCTGACGCAGTTGTCGCGCCATCGGCTGCCTTTCATTTCGGTGCTGACCGACCCGACCATGGGCGGCGTGTCGGCCAGCTTTGCGATGCTGGGCGACCTGATCGTCGCCGAGCCCAATGCGCTGATCGGCTTTGCCGGCCCGCGCGTGATCGAGCAGACCGTGCGCGAAACGCTGCCGGAAGGCTTCCAGCGCGCCGAATTCCTGCAGGAGAAGGGGGCCGTAGACCGTATCATCGACCGTCGCCAGATGCGCAATGAACTGGCGGCCACGCTGTCGATCATGATGGGGCGGCCTGCGCTTGCCGCCTAGCCTGTCTTTGGACGAATGGCTGGCGCGGCTTGAAAGGCTGCACCCCCGCACGATCGAACTGGGACTGGAGCGGGTAAGACGCGTCAAGGATGTACTCGGGCTTGCGCCGGCATTTCCCCTCGTCGTCGTCGGCGGGACCAACGGCAAGGGCTCCACCTGCGCCTATCTGGAAGCCATTCTCGGTGCGGCCGGCTACCGGACGGGCCTCTACACTTCACCGCACCTGCTGCGCTACAACGAGCGCGTTCGCATTGCCGGCAGGGAGGCGGGCGATGCCGAACTGATTGCTGCGTTTGAGCGGGTCGAGGCGGCACGCGGCGACGTTTCACTGACCTACTTTGAATTCGGCACGCTGGGCGCGATGGTGTGGTTTATCGAGGCCGGCGTCGAGGTGGCCATCCTCGAAGTGGGCCTGGGCGGGCGGCTCGATGCAGTGAACGTGTTCGATGCCGATGTCGCGGTCGTCACCGGCGTCGATCTCGACCATATGGATTACCTGGGCGACAGCCGTGAAAAGATCGGCTTCGAGAAGGCAGGCATATACCGCACCGGGCGTCCTGCCATCTGCGTCGATCCCGCTCCGCCGGACAGCCTGCTTGGCCAGGCCCGCCACATCGGCGCCGACCTGCGGCGCGTGGACCGGGATTTTTCCGCACATCGCGAGAATGGCCAGTGGCGCTATCAGGGCGTGGAAAAGAACTGGTCCGCTTTGCCGCTGCCCGCGATGGCGGGCGCCTGCCAGCTGCGTAACGCATCCGGCGCGCTGGCGGCGCTGGAGTCCGTGTACGGCTGTTTGCCGGTAAGCGAGACGGCGATACGCCAGGGGCTGGCGGCGGCATGCGTGCCGGGCCGGTTCCAGCGTATCGCGCAGGCACCGGAGGTCATACTGGACGTGGCACACAACCCGGAAGCGGCACGGGCACTGGCGGCCACCCTGCGCGGGCAGCCTGCGCGCGGGCGCACGCTGGCGGTGGTCGGCATGCTGGCCGACAAGGATGCGGCAGGGGTGTTCGCGGCCTTGCACGGCGAAATCGACGCGTGGTGGACGTGCACGCCCGCTTCGCCGCGCGCGCAGGACGCCGCGGCACTGGCCGCCGTGCTGCGCGCGCAGGGGGGCGCAGCGCCGGTGAGGGTGCAGGCGGATGTGAATCTGGCGCTGGCCGAGGCGCGAAGTACGGCGCGTGAAGATGATAGAATTCTCGTCTTCGGTTCGTTCTATACCGTTGCCGCCGTGCTCGACCATGCCGCCACCCAGCAGTGAAAATGACCTCAAACGCCTAGCCCGGCGCCGCCTGATCGGTGCGGTGGCGCTGACCCTGCTGGCGGTGATCCTGCTGCCGCTGCTGCTGGAAGACGAACCCCCGCCGACCAGCGCGCTATCGGTCCATATGGCCGCGGCGCCGGTGTCCGCGCCCGAACGGAACGAGACGCCCGCCGCGGCGGGCGAACCCGCACCGATGGCATCTCCTGCGCCGCCCGAGCCGCAGCCTGTGCCGCTTTCCGAGCCTGCCCAACCCGTATCGAAACCGGCACCGGCACACGAAGCGGCCAAACCAAAACCTGTCGAGCCGGCCAAGGCCGAACCGGTCGTCCCCGCGCCGAAGCCTCCCAAGCCGCCTGCCACACCCGCCCCGCACGCCAAGCCCGAGGCGGCAAGCGAGATGTTTGTGGTGCAGCTTGCCGCCCTGTCCGATGGTGCCAAGGCGCGTGAACTCAAGGCGCGCGCGGCACTGGCCGGCTTGCCGGCCTACACTGACACGGTCGGCAATCTGACGCGCGTGCGCATAGGGCCGTATCCGACACGCGAAGCTGCGGTGGCGGCTGCGGCGAAGCTGGCCGAGAACGGCATGACAGGGCAGGTGCTCGCCAAATGAGCATGCTCGATCTCATCGTGCTGCTGGTGCTGGTCCTGACCGTGGTGCGCGGACTGATGCGCGGCATGGTCGACACACTGTTCTCGCTGGCAGCCTGGGTCCTGGCGTTCGTGCTGGGCAAATGGGGAGCTTTGGTCGTGGCGCCGCTTCTGCCGAACGTCATCGAAAACCCGGGCATTCGCTATTTCGCCGGCTTTGCAGTGGTTTTCCTGGTGGTCCTGATCGGTGTGCTGTTGCTCGGACATGTCCTGGCTTCGCTGGTCAAGGCAGTAGGTCTGGGCAGTGCCGACAGGGTGCTGGGCGGCGTGCTGGGACTGGCCAAGGGTCTGGCGATCCTGACCGGCCTGACGCTTGCAGCAGGACTGACCTCGCTGCCGCGTACCGATTTCTGGAAGCAGGCCAGGGTGTCCGGCAGCCTGCAGGCGATGGCGCAACGCGCCATGCCGCTGGTGCCGGCCGACGTGGCGAAAAACATTCGCTTTGAATAACTTTATGGACGGGTGCACATCATGTGCGGGGTAATCGGAGTCGTTTCCAATTCGGCGGCCAATCAGCTTTTGTACGACGGTCTGATGGTGCTGCAGCATCGCGGCCAGGATGCTGCCGGCATCGTCACGGCGGAAGAAAGCCGTTTCCATATGCACAAGGGGCAGGGGCTGGCGCGCGACGTGTTCCGCACCCGCGACATGCGCAACCTGCTGGGCGACATGGGGGTGGCGCACGTGCGCTATCCCACCGCGGGCAGCGCGTCGTCATCGGCCGAGTCGCAGCCGTTTTATGTGAACTCGCCCTATGGCATCGTTCTCGGGCATAACGGCAACCTCACCAACACCCACGAACTCAAGGAGTCGCTGTTCCGTGCCGATCTGCGCCATGTCAACACCAACTCGGATTCCGAGGTGCTGCTGAACGTTCTGGCGCATGAGCTGCAGGTGCGCGCCTCGGGGGGCCAGCTGAATGCGGACACGATTTTCGGAGCAGTGTCGGGCGTGCACGCACGCTGCAAGGGCGCCTATGCCGTGACGGCCTTCATCGCCGGCTACGGCCTGCTGGCTTTCCGTGACCCGTACGGCATCCGGCCACTGGTGATCGGCATCAACGATCAGGTCGTCCCGCACGAATATATCGTTGCGTCGGAAAGCGTGGCGATCGATACGCTGGGCTTCCGGATGCTGCGCGACGTGGCGCCGGGCGAGGCGGTTTTCATCGATTACCAGCGCAGGCTGCACAGCCGCCAGTGCAGCGACAAGGCGGTGCTCAACCCCTGCATTTTCGAGTATGTGTATCTTGCCCGCCCCGACTCGGTGATGGATGACGTTTCGGTCTACAGCACGCGCCTGGCCATGGGCGAGTCGCTGGCCGAAAAGATCAAGCGCGAATTCGCCCACCTGAAAATCGACGTGGTGATCCCGATTCCCGACACCAGCCGCCCCTCTGCACTGCAGCTGGCCAACCACCTCAACGTGCCGTACCGCGAAGGCTTCATCAAGAACCGCTACATCGGTCGTACCTTCATCATGCCGGGACAGGCATTGCGCAAGAAATCCGTGCGGCAGAAGCTCAACGCCATCGGTGAGGAATTCAAGGACCGCAACGTGCTGCTGGTCGATGATTCCATCGTGCGCGGCACCACCAGCCGCGAAATCGTGCAGATGGCGCGCGATGCCGGCGCCACCAAGGTGTACTTCGCTTCGGCCTCGCCGCCGGTGCGCTTTCCCAACGTCTACGGTATCGACATGCCGACGCGCAACGAACTGATCGCCAACGGCCGCAGTGACGACGAGATCGCGCGCGAGATCGGCTGCGATGCCCTGATCTACCAGGACATCGACGCCATGATCGAGGCGGTCAGGCGCGGCAATCCGGAGATTCCCGATTTCGATACCTCGTGCTTCGACGGACGCTACATCACGGGCGACGTCACGCCGGAATACCTGAATTACGTCGAGGCTGTTCGCAATGGAGAAAACCCGCCGCCATCGGCCCTGTCGACCCAGCAGCTCGATCTCAATCTGGCGACGAATAAGGGTTGACCGGGTCCGGCGCCGGGCGTAAATTGTCCCTGCGCCGATTTGAACCACAGCTTGCGGGCGCTTGATAAATCCGGCTAAAGCGTCGCGAGGGAAACCCCGGACTGCTCTGCCGTTCGGGGTTTTTTTATTTTGGACGCGAACATGAACGACGAATACGATTACGACATCGATACGCTTGCGGTGCGCGCCGGCACGGTACGCAGCCAGTTCAACGAACACTCGGAGGCGATATTCCTCACTTCGAGTTTCATGTTCGGCAGCGCGGCAGAAGCCGCGGCGCGCTTCAAGGGCGAGCAGCCCGGCCCGATCTACGCGCGTTTCGCCAACCCCACCGTCAGCATGATGGAAGCGCGGCTTGCCGCACTGGAAGGCGCCGAGCGTTGCGTGGCCTTTTCCTCAGGCATGGCGGCGATCCTGGCGACGGTGATGGGCCTGATGAAGGCGGGTGAGCATGTCGTCGCGTCGCGCTCGATCTTCGGTTCGACGGTGCAGCTGTTTTCCAACATCCTGGGCCGTTTCGGCGTCGAGACGACCTATGTGTCGCCGACCGATCCGGCGGAGTGGCGTGCGGCGGTGAAGCCGAACACCAAACTGTTCTTCGTCGAGTCACCGTCCAATCCGCTCACCGAGGTCAGCGACATCCGTGCGCTCGCAGACATCGCGCACGATGTCGGGGCGTGGCTCGCGGTCGACAACTGCTTCTGCTCGCCTGCGCTGCAGAAGCCGCTGGAATTCGGTGCCGACATCATCATCCATTCCGCCACCAAGTACCTCGACGGGCAGGGCAGGGTGCTCGGCGGCGCCGTGCTGGGCAGCAAGGAATTGATGGAAGGAGTCTTTACCTTCCTGCGCACGGCCGGCCCGACGTTGTCGGCATTCAATGCCTGGGTGATCCTGAAAGGCATGGAGACGCTTTCGCTGCGCATGGAGGCGCATTCGAGGAACGCGCTGGCGCTGGCGCAATGGCTGGAAGCCCAGCCGCAGGTCGCGCGCGTGCTGTATCCGGGCCTGCCGTCGCACCCGCAGCACGAACTCGCGATGCGCCAGCAGAAAACCGGCGGCGGCATCGTCGCGTTCGAGCTCAAGGGTGGCAAGGACGCCGCCTGGAAACTGATCGATGCGACGAAGCTATTGTCGATCACCGCCAACCTCGGCGATACCAAGTCCACGATCACGCATCCCGCGTCGACCACGCATAGCCGCATGACGGCTGAGCAGCGTGCGGCAGCCGGCATCAGCGACGGCCTGGTCCGTGTCGCCGCAGGCCTCGAATCGGTGGCTGACATCCAGGCCGACCTGGCACGCGGGCTGGCGTGATGAAAGCGCTGCTTGGTCTCCTTGCGCTGTGTGCCGGGCTTGCCCAGGCAGCCGACATGACGGTGCTGCGTTATGCCGACCAGGATCCGGGCGATCCGCCTTATCTGACGCGCATCCTGGTCACACCTGATTTCATGCGCATGGATAGCGGCGAGGACGGGGGCGATTTCACCCTGCTGGACCGGCAGCGGCGTGTGGTCATCAATGTCATGCGCGACAGCCGGCTGGCGATGGTGTTTGCCCCCGGCACCCTGCCGCCGAAACCCGCCGGCTGGGCCTCCCGGCTCGAAGCGGGCAAGGCCGAGCGCGGCGGGCGTCATTTCACCCTGACCGTCAAGGGCGTGGTCTGCAGCGAAGGCCTCGCCGCCAGACATGCCATGGATGCGGCGCGCGCGATGGCCGAGCAGAAGGCCATTCTGGCCGCGACCCAATACCGGGTGTGGAAGGAGTCGCCGTCCGACATGCAGCACGACTGCGATCTGGCGAATCAGGTATGGAATTCGGGGGATACGCTCTCGCTTGGCCTGCCGCTCGAGGAACGCGAGTTCACCGGGCGGTCGCGCAAACTCGAAAGCGAATCCCGGCAGCCGCTGAATCCCGGGCTGTTCCGTGTGCCGGAGGGCATGACGGAGATCAACGCGCCGTCATAGCGCATCCACCCGGAGTGTGCAACCTGTGGCGTCGCACATGACATAACCCCAGCGGGTATACCAGTCTGGCACCACCCAGCGCTCGCACGCGCGGCCGTCGACCTGCAGGATCTGCTGCGCGGGGCGATGGGTATGGCCGTGAATCAGGCGGCCGGCCTGATGTTCGCGCAGCACGCGCACCACTTCATCCGCATTCACATCCATGATCTCCGCGGCCTTGTGTGCCTTGGCCGCTTCGCTGCCTGTCCGCGCCTGACGGGCCAGGCGCCGGCGCAGCGCCCGGGGCAGGCGGCGCAACAGTGCGCGCGTCAGTGGATGGCGGACGCGGCGGCGAAAATCCTGATAGGCCGTGTCGTCCGTACACAGGGTATCGCCGTGCATCAGCAGCGTCGGCACCCCGTACAGGTCGATCCGGACCGGATCGGCGATCAGCGTCATGCCGGAACGCGCGGCGTAGCGTTCGGCCAGCATGAAGTCACGGTTGCCGTGCATGAAGTACACCCGGGTGCCTGCTGCAGCCAGGGCCGCGAGCCGCTGTGCCGTGTCGCCGGCAACCTGCTCGCCGTGGTCGTCGCCGGTCCAGGCTTCGAACAGGTCGCCCAGGATGTAGAGCGCGTCCGCACCGGCGGCCGTGTCCTGCAGGAAGCGAAAAAAACGCCCGGTGGCAGCCGGGCGTTCGTCGGTGAGGTGCAGGTCGGCAACGAAGTAGGTGCGACCCGCGCCTGGTTTTGAAGTCAGGCTCACCGGGCCGGTCAGACGATTTCCGCCTTGGTGATCACCACGTCTTCCAACGGCACGTCCTGGTGCCCGGCACGGTTGCCGGTCTTCACCTTCCTGATCGCGTCGACCACGTCCATGCCCTCGACCACCTTGCCGAACACGGCATAGCCGTAGCCTTGCGGGGTGGGGGCGGTGAAGTTGAGGAAGCTGTTGTTGGCGACGTTGATGAAGAACTGCGCCGTGGCCGAATTGGGATTGGGGGTGCGCGCCATGGCGATGGTGTAGGCCTCGTTCTTGAGGCCGTTGACGGCTTCGTTCTCGATCGCGTCGCGGGTGGGCTTCTGCGTCATGCCGGGCTCGAAGCCGCCGCCCTGGATCATGAAGCCGTCGATCACGCGATGGAAGATCGTGCCGTCGAAAAAGCCGTCACGCACGTATTGCAGGAAGTTTTCCACCGTTTTCGGGGCCTTTTCGGCGTCGAGTTCGAGGGTGATGATGCCGTGATTCGTATGCAGCTTGACCATGTAGAGTCCTAAGGATGGTTTATGTGAATGATTGCCCCGGACCGTGTTCGCGGTACGGGGACGCGCGCATGGCTTTTGTTATTTGCCCGGGTTCGGGCCTGACGCGGGTTTGGCCGCTGCCGGCATGCTTGCCTGGCCTCCAAGCATGTTCCTGATCAGCCTGAGCCGGGTTTGCGCCGTCTGGTTGCCGCTGTCCAGCGCCAGAACCTTGCCATACTCGATCGCCGCCATTTTGGCATAGATGTCGCCGAGATTCTCGTGCGCGGTGGCATAGTCGGGATGGGTGCGGATGGCCATTTCGAGGGCGTTCCGGGCGGCTTCGTAGCGGCCCTGCGAGGCATAGAGCACGGCCAGGTTGTTGTAGGGTTCGGGCAGTTCCGGGAAATCCTCGGTCAGCCCCTTGAGAACTTCGATGGCATCGTTGGTCTTGCCCAGGTCGCCGAGGATCAGGCCCTTGAGGAACCTGGCCTGTGCGTCCTTCGGCTTGCCGGCCAGATAACGGTTGGCATGGTCGAGCGCGGCAGTCAGTTCACCCTTGCGGAACTGAAGGTTGATGTCCTGGATTTCATCGGCCTGCGCCGCGAGGCTGGTGAACATGACGCTGGCAATGACGGCGGCAAGGAAACGTGACAGGGCCATGTGATATGCTCGGATCATCTTGGGAAGCCGGCATTCTAACAACATCGACCCCGCTAAGACAGTCGGTGCGCCGCTTCAGTCCGACTTCTGACATTTCGCCCCAGACCCGCTCGCACCATGCTGCACATCACCAATTCACTCACGCGCACCAAGGAAGAATTCGTCCCGCTCACCCCCGGCGTCGTCCGCATGTACGTATGCGGCATGACGGTATACGACCTCTGCCATCTGGGGCATGCGCGGGTGTTCGTGGTGTTCGACATGGCGACGCGCTGGCTGCGCGCCAGCGGCTACCGGGTCGAATACGTCCGCAACATCACCGACATCGACGACAAGATCATCAAGCGGGCGCATGAAAACCACGAAACGCCGGCCGAGCTGACCGGCCGCTTCATCGCCGCGATGCACGAGGACGAGCGTGCGCTCGGCGTGCTGCCGCCCGATCACGAGCCGCGCGCCACCGAATACGTGGCGCAGATGCTGGCGCTGATCGGACAGTTGATCGCCAACGGCCTCGCCTACCCGGCGCCTAATGGCGATGTGTACTACAGCGTGCGGGCCTTTCCCGCCTACGGCCGCCTGTCGGGAAAAAGCCTCGACGAGCTGCGTGCGGGCGAGCGCGTGGACATCGACCCGAACAAGCGCGATCCCATGGATTTCGTGCTGTGGAAAGCCGCCAAGCCAGGCGAGCCGGCGTGGGAGTCGCCGTGGGGGGCGGGCCGTCCCGGCTGGCATATCGAATGTTCCGCGATGAGCGCAGAACTGCTTGGCAAGCATTTCGACATCCACGGCGGCGGGCAGGACCTGCAGTTTCCCCACCACGAAAACGAGATCGCCCAGTCCGAGGGCGCGCATGGCTGCACCTTCGTGAACTACTGGCTGCACAACGGCTTCGTGCGGGTCGACAACGAAAAAATGTCCAAGTCGCTGGGCAATTTCTTCACCATCCGCGAAGTGCTGGCGAAATACGACGCCGAAGTGGTGCGCTTCTTCATCCTGCGCGCCCATTACCGCAGCCCGCTGAATTATTCGGATGCACACCTCGACGATGCGAAGGGCGCACTGACACGGCTGTATACCGCGCTGAAGAATACCCCCCCGGCGGCATCCGAACCCGACTGGAACCAGCCGGCCGCGCAGCGCTTCCGCGCGGCGATGGACGACGACTTCAATACCCCGGAAGCACTCGCGGTGCTGTTCGAGCTGGCGGGCGAGGCCAACCGGGGCGATGCGGCGGCCGCGACGACGCTGCGCCGCCTGGGCGCGGTGCTGGGCCTGTTGCAGCGTGAAGCGGCGGATTTCCTGCAGGCCGGGAACACTGCCGGCGGCCTGTCCGAAGCCGGGATCGAGGACTTGATCGCTGCGCGTCAGGCGGCGCGCAAGGCAAGGGATTTTGCCGAGTCCGACCGCATCCGCGAGTTGTTGACGGCGGCGGGCATCGTGCTGGAAGACGGGGCGGACGGGACGACCTGGCGCCGGGCCTGAGCGACCCTGCATGCGCTCGTCCAGGGTCGGTGTGGCGTGCCGCACCATTGCGGCGCGATAATGGCGGCATGACATCCAGCGCACTCGTCCTGGTGGGCGCCATCAACTGGGATCGGCCCGATTGGCGCGGCAGCTTCTATCCAGAAGACCTGCCGGACGACTGGCTGTTGTCTTATTACAACACGCAATTCCAGGCGGTCTACCTGCCGGCGGCGGTGTGGCAGGCCGCATCGGATGCGGTCTGGGCGCAATGGCTGGACGATACCCAGGACGGATTCTGTTTCGTGCTGGAGCCCGGCGATGCGCCGGCCGCTCCGCCCGTATCTCCCCGTGCCCTGCTGGCGCTGCCTGCATGGGCGGCGACGCACATCTGGTGGCTGGACGATGCGCCCGATCTGCGCGCGCTGGCGCAGCGCATTGCAGCGCAGGCGGCCAAGTGCGAACCCCTGTTCGTATTCAGCCTGAACGGCAGCCTTGCGCAACTGGAACGGGTGAATAACCTGAGGCAGGTCATGGGCTATTGATTGTGCGGGAAAACAGCTGTCGATGGCGGCGGAGCGGCCGGCTTCGGTAGAATAGCTGCCCTCAACTCAAACAGGCCCGATTTCTTGCAAAACGACACTCTGGTCGAGATCGAAAATGCTGTATTTGGCTACGGCGCCCGGCCGGTTCTAAAGGGCATCAACCTGACCGCCAAACGGGGGCAGGTCGTGGCCATCATGGGCAGCAGCGGATGCGGCAAGACCACGCTCCTGCGACTGATCGGCGGGCAGGTCAAGCCCGGCCAGGGCACGGTGCGCGTGGCGGGCGAGTCGCTGGGCGAGCTCGACCGCGCCGGCCTCTACCGGCTGCGCCGCAAGATGGGCATGCTGTTCCAGTTCGGCGCTTTGTTCACCGACATGTCGGTGTTCGACAACGTGGCCTTCCAGTTGCGCGAGCATACCGACCTGCCGGAAGACGCCATCCGCGACCTGGTGCTGATGAAGCTGCATGCCGTGGGTTTGCGCGGCGCAGCGCAACTGATGCCCGCGGAGCTGTCGGGCGGGATGGCGCGACGGGTGGCGCTGGCGCGTGCGATTGCGCTGGAACCCATGCTGGTGATGTACGACGAGCCGTTTGCCGGGCTGGACCCCATTTCCCTGGGGGTGACCGGCAACCTGATCCGACGCCTGACCGACACGCTGGGACTGACCTCCCTGGTGGTCACGCACGACGTGCAGGAATCGCTGAAAATCGTCGACTACGTCTATTTCGTCTCCGAAGGCGTGATCGTCGCCGAGGGCACGGCAACGGAGATCCGGGCGTCCGGACTGCCCTATGTGCACCAGTTCGTGCATGGCGAGTCCGACGGACCGGTGCCGTTCCACTATCCGGCGCCGCCCTACGCCGACGACCTTAGGCTGGGAGAGCAGGGTGCTTAGGCAGGCGATCGAAAATCTGGGGAATCACACCATCCAGGGCATCTGGCGCATCGGTTTCGCCATTCGTTTCTTCCTGGCGATGCTGCTGCATTCGGGAACCGCGTTCCGCCGCTTCGGCCTGACCATCCGCGAGATGTATTTCACCGGCGTGCTCTCGCTCATCATCATCCTGGTGTCGGGGCTGTTCGTCGGCATGGTACTCGGCCTGCAGGGCTATGAAACCCTGCAGCGCTACGGTTCGGAATCTGCGCTGGGCACGCTGGTGGCGCTTTCCCTGGTACGTGAACTGGGGCCGGTTCTGGCCGGGCTCCTGTTCGCCAGCCGCGCGGGATCGGCCATCACTGCGGAAATCGGCCTCATGAAGGCGACCGAGCAGTTGTCGGCGATGGAGATGATGGCGGTCGACCCGATTGCGCGCGTGGTGGCGCCGCGATTCTGGGCCGGGGTGATCTCGATGCCGCTACTGGCTGCCCTGTTTTCGGCCATGGGCGTTTTCGGCGGTTATCTGGTCGGCGTACAGCTGATCGGTGTTGACGAAGGGTCGTTCTGGTCGCAGATGCAGGGTGCTGTCGATTTCGAGCAGGACATCATGAACGGCGTCATCAAGAGTGTTGTGTTCGGCGTGGCCGTCACCACCATTGCGCTGTTCGAGGGCTACGATGCGCCGCCCACCGCCGAAGGCGTGTCGGGTGCCACCACCCGCACCGTGGTGACCTCCAGCCTGGCTGTGCTGGCATTGGATTTTGTATTGACCGCATTCATGTTCCGGGGACTCAATTAAAAATGAACAGGACCGTACTCGATCTCTGGGTGGGATTATTCGTCATCGCGGGCATTGGCGCATTGCTGTTTCTGGCGCTCAAGGTCGGCAGCATGAGCACAGTAAACGCTTCTGACAGCTATGAAGTCGTGGCCGATTTCCAGAATATCGGCGGCCTCAAGCCTCGTGCGCCGGTCAAAAGCGCGGGAGTGGTCGTAGGCAGAGTGGCGGACATCCGTTTCGACAATGAAAAATACGAGGCGGTCGTCACGCTTCGCCTGGACAAACGCTATGCTTTTCCCAAGGACACCTCCGCCTCGATCATGACCTCGGGCCTGCTGGGCGAGCAATATATCGGGCTGGAGCCAGGTGGCGACAGCGTGATGCTGAAGAACGGGGGCCGGATCCTGATCACACAGGATGCCGTGGTGCTGGAAAACCTGATCGGTCAGTTCCTATACGGAAAGGCTCAAGAAGGAGCGCCAAAATGACACCTCACACACTGACCCGCACACTCCTGGCAGCGGGCATGTTGTTGGCCGCCTTCCCGGCCGAAGCCGAGACCATCAATCTGCAGCAGGCCGTGGAAATGAGCCTGGCAGCCGATCCCCGCATCAAGGAACGCGAACAGGTGGTCGAAGCTGCGCGCAGCATGGTGCAGGAAGTCCAGGGAAATGCGGGCTGGCGGCTCAGCGCCAATGCGTTCATCGGGCTGGCACCGAAAGTCGAGGGCGGGTTCTACCAGAATGGCGCGTATTCCGGGGGCACGCCTCGCAGTGATGGCGACAGGATCGACGGAATTTCCGACTGGACCCACCTTGACTTCGCGCTGATCAAGCCGCTTTTCACCTTCGGCAAGATCGAGCATTACGGCGAGGCTGCAAGTGGCAACGTCGACCTGAAGCAGGGTGAACTCCGGCAGACGCGCACCGATACGGTGTACGACACCAAGCGTGCCTATTTCGGCTACCTGACCGCGCGCGACACCCGGGTTTTCCTCGAGGACATGCAGGATCGGCTGAACCAGTCCATCGGTTCGGTCGAGCGCAATCTCCGGAAAGAAAACGGCGAGTCCAGGCAGTCCGACCTGTATGCGCTGCAAACCGCCAAAGGCCTGCTTGCCAAGTATGTGAGCCAGGCGCGTGCGGTCGAGAAGATCAGCCTGGATGGCCTGAAAGTGCTGACCGGCATCGGCCTGAAGGAGGATCTGTCCGTGGCGGACGAGCGTATCGCGCCGGTCCCTTTTCCGCAGATCGATCTGGCCGGGCTCCAGGCGCGCGCCTTGCAGGATCGCCCGGAAATGCAGCAGCTCGAAGCCGGATTGCGCGCGCGCCGTGCGCTGGTGGCGGCCAAAAAAGCGGATCGCATGCCGGATGTGTATGCGGGCGTGATCGGGCAGTTCAACTATGCCTCGCAGCGCGACCGGCTGGATAACCCCTACATCAACGATCCCTTCAATGGCGGCGGCCTCACCCCGGTGGTGGGAGTGAAGTGGGATACGGTCTTCGATGCCTCCAGTGCGCGCGTCAACCAGGCACAGGCCGAACTGGAAGCGCTCAACCACAAGAAGGCGTTTGCGGTGGCGGGCATTCCGTTCGAAGTGGGCGAGGCCTATGCCAACGCCCAGGCCAATTTCGATGCGCAGCGCGAGCTGAGCGAGGGCGCCGCAGCGGCGCGACGCTGGATGGTGGCATCGCTGGCCGATTTGTCGGCCGGGCTGGAAAGCGCCGCCAAGGTGGCCGATGCGATCAGGAATTACGTTCTGGTGCAGACGGAATATTTCCGTACGGTGAACGACTACAACATGAATGTGGCGCAGCTGGCTCGCCTGACGGGTGAACTCAAGTGACATGACCGCGTCTACCTGATAACCAATTTTCCATATAACCCTTTTTCGAATAGGACATAAGTTATGTTGCGCACGCTTCTTCTGCTTCTGGCGCTTGCGTCGGGATTCGGCACCCGCCCTGGGTTGGCTGCGGATACGCCGCCTGACGTGCTGGCACGCAGCACCACGCAGGAAGTTCTCGCCATCCTGAAGCAGGACAAGGAGATCCAGACCGGCAACCTGAACAAGGTATATCAGCTGGTCGAAGCCAAGGTCCTGCCCAATTTCGACTTCAATCGCATGACCCAGCTGGCCGTCGGCAGGTACTGGCCGCGCGCCACCGCCAACCAGAAGCAGGCGCTGGTGACCGAGTTCCGCAATCTGCTGGTTCGGACCTACTCCAGCTCGCTCACGGCCTTTACCAACCAGACGGTCGAGTTCAAGCCGCTGTTGATGAAACCGGATGACACCGACGTGACCGTGCGCTCCGAAATTCGCCAGCCCAGCGGGCAATCCATCCCCATCGACTACAGCATGTACAAAACCAATTTCGGCTGGAAGGTTTACGACGTGTCGATCGATGGAGTCAGCCTGGTCACCAATTACCGTGCCTCTTTCGCCAGCACCATCCGCCAGAGCGGCATCGATGGACTGATCAAGACCCTGGAAGAAAAATCGGCGCGCAGCGCGCCCCTGCCGGCGCAGCGCTCAGGCTTGTGATCACGTGCGATGACACATGCTGTCGCATCACCGGGGGGGTGACCGTCGACAGCGTCGGCAGCCTGCTGCGCGAATTGCGGCCGCATCTTGAAAAAGGCGTCGATACGCTGGATTTCAGAGGGGTTGAGAGCGCCGATTCGTCAGCGCTCGCGCTCATGTTCAGCGCCATGCGGCAGGTCCGCCAGGCTGGCCGCACGCTGACCTGCACCGGCCTGCCGTCGAGCTTTGGCACGCTGGCCGAACTCTACGGCGTATCCGACCTGCTGACGGCATGAGCCAGGCGACACCTGCCATCCGGGTCAGCGACCTGCGCAAGCGTTTTCACGCCACCCAGGCGCTCGATGGCGTCTCGCTGGATATCCAGCCGGGCGAGTTTTTCGGTTTGCTGGGCCCCAACGGCGCCGGCAAGACCACGCTGATTTCCATCCTCGCCGGACTCACCCGTTCCGATTCCGGCCAGGCCGCCGTCATGGGGCACGACGTGGTGCGCGACTATCGCCAGGCACGCCGCGCGCTGGGCGTGGTGCCGCAGGAACTCGTCTACGATCCCTTCTTCAACGTGCGCGAAACCCTGCGCATCCAGTCCGGCTACTTCGGGCTGAAGCACAACGACGGCTGGATCGACGAGATCATGCACCATCTCGATCTCGCCCGGCACGCCGACAAGAACACGCAGAGCCTGTCGGGCGGCATGAAGCGCCGGCTGCTGGTGGCGCAGGCGCTGGTGCACAAACCGCCGGTCATCGTGCTCGACGAGCCGACCGCCGGCGTCGACGTCGATCTGCGCCGCTCGCTGTGGGAATTCATCAGCCGCCTCAACCGCGAGGGCCACACCATTCTTCTGACCACGCATTATCTGGAAGAGGCCGAGGCGCTGTGCGGCCGCATCGCCATGCTGAAAAGCGGCCGGGTGGTCGCCTGCGACACCACGCGCAACCTGCTGCAGCTGACCAACGAGCATTGTGCGCAACTGCGGCTGGACAAGGAAACCGTGCCGACCGCCTGGCAGGACCGCCTGCTGCACGATGCGGACGGCAGCTGGCGCGTCAATTTCAGCCAGTACCTCGAACTGGAAACCCTGCTGGCCGATCTGCGCGGCGAAGGGGTGTGCGTACTCGAGATGCACCTGCAGGAGCCCGACCTGGAAGATGTCTTCACCGACATCATGAAACGTACATGAGCGGGTTTTCGTCGCTGTTATACAAAGAGCTCCTGCGCTTCTGGAAAGTGGTGGTGCAGACCGTGGTCGCCCCGGTGGTGACCGCGTTGCTGTATCTGCTGATCTTCTCGCACGTGCTGGAGGACCACGTCCAGGTCTATCCAGGCGTCTCGTACACCAGTTTCCTGGTGCCGGGGCTGGTGATGATGAGCATGCTGCAGAACGCGTTCTCCAACAGCTCGTCCAGCCTCATCCAGTCGAAGATGCAGGGCAACATCGTGTTCGTGCTGCTGCCGCCGCTGTCCTACATGGAGTTCTTTCTGGCCTATCTGGGCGCGGCCATCCTGCGCGGGCTGATCGTCGGACTCGGCGTGTGGGCGGTGACCCTGTGGTATGCCCCGTTCCATGTGGCGCATCCGGTCTGGCTGCTGGCGTATGCGCTGCTGGCCTGCGCCATCATGGGCGCGGTCGGCATCGTGGCGGGTATCTGGGCGGAAAAATACGACCAGCTGGCGGCGTTCCAGAATTTCCTCATCCTGCCGCTGACCTTCCTGTCAGGCGTCTTCTACTCGATTCATTCGCTGCCACCTTTCTGGCAGACCGTGTCGCGCGGCAACCCGGTGTTCTACCTGATCGACGGTTTCCGCTATGCGTTTGTCGGCCAGTCCGACACCGATCCCGGGCTCGGCCTGCTGGTCGCCGGTGCCTGCTTTGTGGCAATATCCGCGCTCACCCTGGTGCTGCTGCGTAGCGGCTACAAACTCAGGCACTAGATAGCGCAAGACGAACGAGGCAAGAGAAGCATGGTTACTCCCGACGACATCAAAGGCTGGATCACCGAGAAGCTGCCGTGCGACCACATCGAACTGGACGGCGACGGCCAGCATTTCCAGGCGGTGATCGTCAGCCCGGCCTTCACCGGCAAGAACATGATCCAGCAACACCGGCTGGTCTATGACGCGCTCGGTACGCGCATGCATGCGCAGATCCACGCGCTGTCGATGAAGACCTACACCCCCGAAGACTGGGCCGCGCGCTGAATGGATGCACTGCTGATCCATGGCGGCAATCCGCTTGCCGGTGAGGTTCGCATTTCCGGCGCCAAGAATGCCGCGCTGCCGATCCTGACCGCCAGCCTGCTGACTGCCGACTCGCTGACGCTCGGCAACGTGCCGCATCTCAAGGACATCAGCACCATGCTGGCCCTGCTGGGTCACATGGGCGTGCGCGTCACGCTGGACGACAAGAACCACGTCACCCTGTGCGGCGAGTCGATCCCGCACAAGGAAGCACCCTACGAAATGGTGAAGACCATGCGTGCCGCGATCCTGGTGCTGGGGCCGACGCTGGCGCGCTTCGGCGAGGCGCGCGTGTCCCTGCCCGGCGGCTGTGCCATCGGTTCGCGCCCGGTCGACCTGCACATCAAGGGCCTGCAGGCGATGGGGGCCGACATCAACATCGAGCACGGCTACATCCATGCCCGCTGCAAGCGCCTGCAGGGCGCGCGCATCCTGATGGACGTGGTCACCGTGACCGGCACCGAGAATCTGATGATGGCCGCCGCGCTGGCCGAGGGCACCACCGTGCTGGAGAATGCCGCGCGCGAACCCGAGGTGGTCGACCTGGCGCGTTGCCTGACCGCGATGGGCGCCAGAATCGAGGGGGCCGGCAGCGATGTCATCACCGTTCACGGTGTCGACCGGCTGCACGGCGCCGACTATTCGGTCATGGCCGACCGCATCGAGACGGGCACCTTCCTGGTGGCCGCCGCCATGACCGGCGGGCGCGTGCGCACCACCCACGCCCAGCCCGATACGCTGGACGCGGTGATGAGCAAGCTGCGCGAGGCGGGGGCCAGGGTCGAAGTGGGCAGCGACTGGATCGAGGTCGAGTCCGACGGCACACTGCAATCGGTGGACGTGCGCACCGCGCCGCATCCGGCATTTCCCACCGACATGCAGGCGCAGTTCATGGCGATGAATTGCATTGCCGAAGGCGCGGCCAGCGTCACCGAAACCATTTTCGAAAACCGCTTCATGCACGTGCAGGAACTGCGGCGTCTCGGCGCCAACATCGAAGTGTCGGGGCACACGGCGCTGGTGCGCGGCGTGCCGAGGCTCGACGGCGCCATCGTCATGGCCACCGATCTGCGCGCTTCGGCCTGCCTCGTGCTGGCCGGCCTGGTCGCGGCGGGCGAGACCACCATCGAACGCATCTACCACCTCGATCGCGGCTACGAGCGCATCGAGGAAAAGCTCACCCAACTGGGCGCGCGCATCAAGCGCGTGCACTGAAGACAGATAGTGAACATGAGCAACTCCGGCATCACGCTGGCCCTGTCCAAGGGCCGCATCTTCGAAGAAACGCTGCCGCTGCTGGCGGCCGCTGGCATCACGCCGACCGAGAACCCCGAGTCCTCGCGCAAGCTCATCATCGGCACCAACCGTGACGACGTGCGGCTCATCATCGTGCGCGCCAGCGACGTGCCGACCTACGTCCAGTACGGCGCCGCCGACCTCGGCATCGCCGGCAAGGACGTGCTCAACGAACACGGCGGCAACGGCCTCTACCAGCCGCTCGACCTGCAGATTGCGCGCTGCCGCATGATGGTGGCGGTGCGCGAAGGCTACGACTACGCCGGGACGGTGAAGCAGGGCGCGCGCATCCGCGTCGCCACCAAATACGTCAATGCGGCGCGCGACCACTTCGCGTCCAAGGGCGTGCATATCGACCTCATCAAGCTGTATGGCTCGATGGAACTGGCGCCGCTGGTCGGGCTGTCCGACGTTATCGTCGACCTCGTCTCCACCGGCGGCACGCTCAAGGCCAACGGCCTTGTCGCGGTCGAGCACATCAGCGACATCAGCTCGCGTCTGGTCGTGAACCAGGCTGCGCTCAAGCTCAAGCGGGCCCTGATCCAGCCAGTGATCGATGCATTCGCCTCGGCGGTCGCTGCCGGCAGCGCGCGTTAAGACATTCCGCGACGCCGTGACGACCGAACACCGGCGCGCGGCAGGGAGTTAGCATGTGCGGGATCGCAGGCGTCGTTTCAGCCAGTCCGGTCGAAGCGACCCTGCTCGACGACATGGCACGGCGCCTCGCCCATCGGGGGCCGGACGGGCAGGGCAGGCATGTGGCGGGCAATGTCGGCCTGCTGCATACGCGGCTCGCCATCATCGATCTGGAAGGGGGCGCGCAGCCGCTCTACAACGAAGACCGCAGCCTCGCGCTGGTTGCAAACGGCGAAATCTACAACTACCGCGAACTGCGCGCCGAGCTGGAAACGCTTGGCCACCGCTTCGCCACGCATTCCGACTGCGAGACCATCCTGCACGGCTACGAGGCGTGGGGCATCGGCTGCCTCGATCGCCTGCAGGGCATGTTTGCCTTCGCGCTCCACGATACGCGGCGCGGCGAACTGATTCTGGCGCGGGACCGGCTCGGCATCAAACCGCTTTACTATGCCCGCGACAGCCGGGGGCTGGCTTTCGCGTCCGAGATCAAGGCCTTGCTGCCCTGGCTGGGCAAGCCCCAAGTCAATCCGGACGGCCTGGCGCAGTTTCTGCAAAGCAACTTCACCTGCGCACCGACGACGCTGCTGCAAGGCGTGGAGAAACTGCCTCCCGGCCATGTGGCGCGAATCGATCCCCGCACCCTGCAACTTGACCTGCATGCGTACTGGTCGCCGTTGCAGATTACGCCGCTCGACGTCGGTCTCGACGAGGCGCTCGATCGATTCGACACCCTGATGCAGGACGTCATGGACATTCACATGCGCGCCGACGTGCCGCTCGGGCTGTTCCTTTCGGGCGGCGTCGATTCCTCCCTGCTGGCGGCCCTGCTGGCACAGCGGGTGAACGAACCCCTGCGCACGTTCTCGGTGGGGTTTCCCGGCAGTTCGGTGCACAACGAACTCGATGCGGCACAGCGCGTCGCCGAGCAGTTCCACACCCGCCACAGCGTGTTCGAAGTCAGCGCCGACGATATGCTGAACTGCCTGCCGCGCAGCGTTTGGGCAGCCGACGACCTCACCGCGGACTACGCGAACCTGCCGGTTTCCATGCTGGCCGAACATGCCGGCGCGGAACTGAAAGTGGTGTTCTCGGGCGAGGGCGGCGACGAGGTGTTCGCCGGCTATGGCCGCTACCGTGCGCCGTGGATCCGGCGGGCACTTGCGGCGCTACGCGCGCCCGGCAGCGGCGGCTTTCGCAGCAAGGGGATATTCACAGGCACGCCATCCACGCTGTTTGGTCCGCAACTGGCCGAAGCTATGAACGGCTGGCGGCAGCCGTTCCAGCGGGCGTGGCAGCACACCCCGAAGCACTGGACGCGTCTGCAGCGTATGCAATACGTCGACATCGAGACCTGGCTGCCGGACGACCTGCTGGTCAAGGCCGACCGCATGCTGATGGCCTGGGGCATCGAAGGTCGCGTGCCCTTCCTCGATCATCGGGTGGTCGAGTTCGGACTGGCGCTGCCGGATGACTACAAGATCGAAGGGCGCACCGGCAAGCGCTTCCTGCGGCTGTGGGGCGAGCGCTACCTCCCGCGCGAGCATTTGTGGGCGCGCAAGAAGGGCTTCACCGTCCCGGTCGATGATTGGCTGCGTGGCGAACGTTTGCAGGCGCTGCTCAAGGTGTTGCCGGAATCGGCTGGCATCCGTGCCTGGTTCGATCCATCCGAGGTGCGCAAGCTGCTGCGCGCGCAACAGCAGGGTGCAAAGCACAGCAGCGCCTTGTGGACGCTGCTCAACTTCGCCCTGTGGCATCGCATCTTTATCGAAGGGGGCGGTGTCAGGCCCGCCGATCAGGCGGATCCGCTGGCATTCATCGCGTAAGGCGAAGGGCCGGGGACTTCAGGCATCGAGCCCGAAGTCGTGCAGGATGGCTTGCGCGCGATGGACGCAGGTGTGCTCGGCCTGTACGCGCGCCAGGGCGGCTTCGCCAACGCGGCGGGCGAGTGCCGGATCGCGGTGGACGCGTTCGCAGATTTCCTTCAGTTCGCCTCCGTCGCGGAACACCAGCACCTCCTTGCGCGGCTCAAAGCATCGACCGAGGTCCGCCAGATCGTCGTGGATCACCGCCGTCCCGCAGGCGGCGGGTTCGAAGCTGCGCTGGTTCAGACCCTCGAATACGTTGAGCTCGTTGCGGACATTGAGCACGGCCAGGCTTTCCCGATAGAGTGACGGCACATGCTTGCGCGACAGCCAGCGGTCGTGAATCTCGTGAGGGGTAGGGCCCAACGCGCTCCAGCGGCGGCCATACACGACGATCGGCGTGTCCAGTTGCCGCAGCAGGGCCAGCCGGTGCTGGGTCGGAACCGCAACGAAGGTAATGCGGTTGGCGCGCGGCGCCGTGCCCGGGAAGTATCGACGCGTGTTGGCGGCATGCGGCAGGTAGCTGCCGTTGTCGGGGAAGCCGAATGCCGCCGCCTCGGCTAGAAATCCGCTGTCCGTGTAATACGCGCGGTCCAGCCGACAGGCCAGGTCCCGCGCCTGCGGCCCGAATTTGTCACCGATCCAGCCGGCTGCCGGGATGCCGTGACCCCTGACCACGTCCAGCAGCGCGGCGGGGGCCCAGTAGGCCTGCACGAACACGACCAGGTCTGGCTTGCGGGTCACTAGTACTGCGTCGAGTAGGCGCACGAGATGCTGCTCGAGCGCAGCCGACCCGCGCAACTTGGACAGGCGTATGCGCATGGCGGCGAGGGATGTATTGCCGTTCAGGGAAAAGATTCCGGGCAGGGTGCCGGCATCCTCGAACCCATCCCGGGCGTCTTCCAGCCATTGCACGATGCTGCCCGACTTGCCTATGAGTAATATTCGCGGCTTCAATTTTTTCTTCCCCGGTTTGGGACGTGGGCGCCTGCGAATACAGGGCTGGATTTCCGATCGTAGAGAAGGGCGATTTTAGGGGAAATTGACGCCGCGCGACCTGTTCAAGGAGTGCGTGCGGTACTATCCACCCTGCCGGATGCAGGGGCATCCGAAAGTTTAAGCGTATCCATGAAATCCTTGTTCCTTCCCAAAACCTGGACCCCGGCCATCCTTGCCTGGTCTTTTCTGCTGCTGCTGCCGTTTGGCCGCTCGTCCGAACTGCCCATGTTCATCATGGCGATCCTGGGCGGCATCCTGATCTGGAAGCAGGGCAAGTCCGTCGTGTGGGAAGGCGGTGCCAAAACCTTCAGCCTGCTGTCCCTGTGCATCTGGATTCCGGTCGTGCTGTCTGTGCCAGACTCGCTGTGGTTCACGAAGTCGCTCAGCACCGCGCTTACCCATCCGCGCATTTATCTGGCCGGCATCTATCTGATCTGGATGTTGCGCGAAGGCCTTGCACGCGAGCGTTTGCTCAAGCTGTCGGCCTGGCTGATGCTGTTCTGGGTTTTTGACGCCCTGATCCAGGCCGTCGTCGGCTATGACCTGCTCGGCTATCCTTACCCCGAGCGCCTGAACGGCCTGTTTGGCGTGGGGAACTGGAAGCTCGGTCTTACGCTGGCCATGCTGTCGCCCATGGTGTGGGAATACTTCTCGCGCCATGGCGCCAAATGGCAGCTGATACTGGCCTGGCTTGGCACCTCGGCGGTCGTCCTGCTGGCGAGCAACCGCGAAAGCTGGATCGTCTATGCCGTCGCCAACGTGATGTGGGGTTGGGTTTACGCGCGGCGGCTGGGCTTCAACCCGCTTAAGCTGCTTGTTCCCATCGTCGTCGTGGCCGTGATGGCGGGAGTGGGTGCGTATCAGATCAACCCGAAATTTGCCCAGCGGGTGGACCAGTCCGCTGCCGCGCTGGATTTCAGCTACGCAGGTCTGGAAACCGCCAGTTCCGAGCGGATGCACCTGTGGGTCAATGCGCTGGCCGTGCTGGAGCAGCATCCGGTCAACGGTGCAGGAGTGCGCGCATATCGCTACGCCTACCCCCAATTCGCCAAGCCAGGGGATATTTTCCTCAGCCCCGATGGAACGGGCGCAATTTATGCGCATCAGCTGTTGCTGGAGGTGGGATCGGAGACCGGTTTCATCGGATTGGCGGGGTTGGCAGTGTTTTTTGTGATTTTCATCCGCGCGGGGCGGGGCTTATCCCAACATCCCTTGGCATGGGCTGCATGGGTGGGTGCGCTTGCGTGGCTGTTCCCGATTAACACGCATACCGCGCTTTATTCGGCGTACTGGTCGTTGTTGATTGGATGGCTGGTTGCCGTTTCATCAGTACGATATTCAGTAGCAGACGCCAACTAATGCGTGATTACAAAAACAGTTCTTTAAACTTACATGGCTGGACTGATGACTCTCTGTCACATGTAACGAGGTGATTTGAATATGTACAAATTTGCCCTGGTGGGATGTGGGCGTATCGCCAAACGGCATGCGGAATTATTGAGCGGCGTTGTGGCAGATGCGAAGCTGGTGGCTGTATGCGACGTGGATGCGGAGAAGGCTCGTACCTTTGGCGAGCGGTATGGCGTCGATTGGTATCAAAGCATGGATGAAATGATGTCCCATGCTCAGCCAGATGTCGTTTCAGTGCTGACCCCCAGTGGGCTGCATCGTGAGCATGTTCTTCAGTTGGCGCCCTATGGCAAACATATCGTGGTTGAGAAACCGATGGCACTCACTCTGGATGATGCCGACGCCATGATAGCCGCTTGCGACGAATACAACTGTCGACTGTTCGTGGTCAAGCAGAATCGCTTCAATGTTCCAGTCGTGAAATTGCGCGAAGCCATGGAGCAGAAACGCTTCGGCAAGCTGGTCATGGGTACGGTACGGGTGCGGTGGTGTCGAACCCAGGCTTACTACGATATGGATGCGTGGAGAGGAACCTGGGCGCTGGATGGCGGTGTCCTGACCAATCAGGCTAGCCACCATGTCGATTTACTGGAATGGATGATGGGCGACGTCGAGTCCGTATTTGCCAGGAGCACGACGGCCTTGGTGAACATCGAGTCCGAAGACACGGCGATTGCAGTGCTCAAGTTCCGCAATGGTGCGCTTGGCTGTATTGAGGCTACAACCGCGACCCGCCCCAAGGATCTGGAGGGCTCCATTTCAATCCTGGGCGAGAAGGGTACCGTGGAAATCGGCGGATTCGCTGTCAACCAGATGAAGACCTGGTCGTTTTCCGAGCAGGAGCCCGACGATACGGACGTCATGCAGAAATACTCGGTGAACCCGCCTAACGTCTATGGTTTCGGGCATCAGGCTTATTACGAGCATGTGCTGGATTGCTTGCAGAGCGGCAAGCAACAGCTGGTGGATGGACTGGAAGGGCGGCGCAGTATTGAGCTCATCAGCGCTATCTATGAATCCATCGAGACCGGTCGTGAAGTGTCGCTGCGCTTTATTCCGAAGCGTTGCAGGCTGGGGATACGTAGTGTCTGAACACATGCCACAGCTGTTGGAGTGCGGAATCCGTGACGTCGTATTTGGCGAGGACGTCAAGGTGGTACAGCCAGCGAATCTGTACGGCTGTCAGATTGGTGACGGCTGTTTCATCGGACCGTTTGTAGAGATACAGAAAGACGTGTGTATCGGCGCGCGGACGCGGGTGCAGTCCCACAGTTTTATCTGCGAGTTGGTGAGCATCGGCGAGGATTGCTTTGTCGGTCATGGCGTCATGTTCATCAACGATACATTTGCATCGGGTGGTCCAGCCCGGGGGCGCAAGGACCTTTGGCGTGGTACGCGCATCGGCAATCGGGTCTCAATCGGTTCCAATGCCACCATTCTGCCGGTGGAAATTTGCGACGACGTGGTGATTGGTGCGGGGGCTGTGGTGACCCGGTCCATCACCGAGCCGGGGAGCTACGCCGGCAATCCGGCCCGACTGCTTCGGCGGGAAAGAACCTGAGGTAGGCACGTGGCCGCCGTACGTTTTACAGCCCATTGTTGCGTGCCCTGATTAGTCTATTTGAGCAATGAACAAGATTCCCTTTGCCGACCTGTATTCACAATACCTGAGCATCAAGCCGGAAATCGACGATGCAATTGGGTCTGTGATCCGTGATTCCGCCTTCATCCGTGGACCATATGTGGAGCGCTTCGAGACGGAGTTCGCTCAAGTTCTGGGCGTTTCCCATTGCGTATCCTGTGCCAACGGCACGGATGCCCTATACATCGCCATGCATGCCTTGGGTGTCCAACCGGGAGACGAGGTCATCACCACTGCACATTCCTGGATCGCCACATCTGAAACGATCACCCAGGCGGGTGGACGGGTGGTGTTCTGCGATACCGAGCGCGACAGCTTCAATATCGACGCCGCCCAGATCGAGGCCAAAATCACCCCACGCACTGTGGGCATCATTCCAGTTCATCTGTACGGACAGGCGGCAGACATGGATGCGATCATGGCCATCGCCAAGAAACACGGGTTGTGGGTGATCGAAGATTGCGCCCAGGCTCACCTGGCACGATACAAGGGACGCTTGGTCGGCACCTTCGGGCAGGCCGCTACCTTCTCTTTTTATCCAGGCAAGAATCTTGGCGCCATGGGCGATGCAGGTGCCGTGGTAACGGGCGATCACGATCTGGCACAACGAATGGCCATGTTCGCTCGTCATGGCGGGTTGACCAAAGGAGAGCACCGGATCGAGGGTGTCAACAGCCGTCTTGATGGAATGCAGGCCGCCATCCTGTCGGTGAAACTGCGTCATCTCGATGACTGGACCCGGGCACGTCGCGAAAAGGCGGCGACCTACAACGCAGGTCTGGCCGGAATCACCGGACTGGAGACGCCACGGGAAGGCGAAGGTCGCGAGCACGTCTACCATCTCTATGTGGTGCGTCATGACCGGCGCGATGAACTGGCCGGCCATCTCGCGGCAGCCGGCATACAGACCGTGGTCAATTATCCGGTCGCGCTCCCTTTCCTGCCGGCTTACCAGCGGTTCGGCCATGTGCCCCAGGATTTTCCGAATGCCTGGGCGAACCAGAGTCGTATCCTGTCGCTTCCCATCTTTCCGGAGATGACCGCATCACAGCAGGCCCAGGTGGCCGAGGCGCTCCGGCGCTTCGGCGGCTGAGCGCCGACACGCTGTCGGCAAGGCAAAGATATGGGGCATGGTGCGCGCCTGGTCAGCAACTCATCGTGGAACGGTCTGGCGTTCCTGGTGGGGGTTGGCCTCAATCTGCTCATCCTGCCCTTCGTCATTCTTCACCTCGGAATTTCGGAATTCGGACTCGCGGGCCTGATTGCGGCGTGTGTGGCGCCGGCGATGATCTTCAGCAATTCCTTGGCACAGATGACGGCACGCGAACTGGCGCAATACCTGTTGCCGGAACTTCGCAATGATGCGCGGCAGGTATTTTCTACCGCGCTCTTCCTGGGACTGGCGGTAGGCGTGTCGATCGTTCTGCTGCTGTTGCTGGCCGGGCCGTGGGTGGCGCGCCATGTGTTCAATCTGGAGGAGGGTCGCGCAGATCACCTGTTGCAGGGGTTCGCCTTTGGGGGGCTTGCGTGGCTGTGCCAATGTCTGTCCGGCATCTTTCTGGCTTTGTTTACGGCACGGCAGGATTATGTACGCTTGGCCAGGGTGAGCATCGGGGCGACCGTGCTAAGCACGCTGCTGATGTTGCTATTGATTCCGGTGTGGCCAATTGCCCCCACTTTTCTTGCCTGTCAGGCAGCTGGCTTCGCAACCAGCCTGACGGGTGCGTTCTGGTTGAGTCGACGTGCACTGCCTGAATGGTTGTCCATGCCAGCGCTGCATGAGGACGCGCTACATCGCCTGGCTCACGTGGGATCTTGGCAACTTGTAGCGCAGGGAGGTGGGGTTGTCTCCAGCCAGGCAGATCGCTACCTTCTGGGCGCCTTTCTGCAGACCCGCCATGTAGGTTTCTACAATGTTGCTCAGCGCCTTGAGGAAGCAATCTATATCGGTGTTTTCAAGATTGGTGAAGTCCTGTTTCCCTTGTTCAGTTCCATGCTGAAGGAGTCCGAGGAACGGCAGGCAGATGTGCTGTTCCGTACCTCCTGGCTGCTGAATCTTCTGGCAGTGAGCGTACTTGGCGGATTGATCCCCGTCGCAGGCAACATCCTGAATCTCTGGACCAATTCGGAGGTGGCGGCCCAAGGCGAACAGGTACTCGTGGTGTTGGCACTGGCGGGCATTCTGGGTAGCGGTTCCAACGTCTTCGCGTTTTATCTGCTAGGGAGCGGCAAGACGCGGGCCAATGCGCTGATCTCCCTGGTTACGGCTGTGACCATCCTCGCAACCAGTGCGCTCGTGCTCCCCGTTTTTGGCTGGCGGGCGGCAGGGTGGAGTTCGTGCGCTGGCATGGCTTCGCAGATGATCGTGATTGTGTGGCTGATGCGGCGCAGCTTTAGTCTCAAGGATGCATCCTCCCGCATCGTGCATTTTGTGCTCATGCCTTTGGGCGTCGGTGCTTTTGCTGCACTAGTGCTTAGGGCAGGGCTGGCAGACGTCATGGCAGGACATGCGGTAGCCTGGTGGAAGGTGGTGGCCTGGTATTGTGTCTCTGCAGGTTTGGTCAGCAGCGCGGTTGTTGCCGCTGCCAGTTTGGGGCCGCACGGCACCATCTGCCGGCGCGACCTGTGGCGCATCGCGGCCCATTTCCTGCCAGCGAGGAGGGGCTGATCAATGTGCGGCATCGCCGGAATTGCCGCCCAGCGGGACACCCAGGTGAAACCCGAGTCGCTCCATCGCCTGATGGATCTGATTGCCCATCGTGGGCCGGATGGCGCCGGAACATGGTTCAGCGCCGACCATTCCGTCGCGTTCGGTCACCGTCGTCTGGCCATCATCGATCCGGGGGAGGGGGGGCATCAACCCATGATGTCTGCCGACGGACGTCATGTGATGGTCTACAACGGCGAGGTCTATAACTTCCTCGAGTTGCGGCGCGAACTGGAGGCGGCAGGGGGGCATTTCCGTACCGAATCCGATAGCGAGGTGATTCTCGCGGCGTGGCGCGCGTGGGGTGAGTCCATGCTGCTGCGGTTCAACGGCATGTGGGCGCTGGCGATCTACGATACCCAGACGCGTGAACTCTTTCTGGCTCGGGATCGGTTCGGCATCAAGCCGCTGTTATATGCGGCTACGCCGGAGCACTTCGTCTTTGCCTCCGAAATGCGTGCGCTCATGCGCAGCGGCCTTGTTCCCAAGACCTTGGATGGTGAAGTGGCCCGCCGTCTGCTGCTGGACCCCTTCGGTGTGGAGGGAAGTCCGCGCACGCTCTTCAGCCAAGTGCAAAGATTGCAGGCCGGCCACTGCATGTGGCTCAGGAACGGACAGGCCCAGATCAAGCGTTGGTGGAATACCGTCGAGCATCTGCCCGTGGTTCCCGTGACCGAGCAGGAGCGTACCGAGGCGTTCGGCGTCCTGTTTCGCGAGGCTGTTGCCCTGCGCATGCGCAGTGACGTGCCGATCGGCACGTGTTTGTCCGGCGGCTTCGATTCCTCTGCCGTGCTGTGCACGATGGCTTCGCTGGAACAGGCGGGCGTGGGGCCGCGTACTGCGAAGGCGTGGCGCCATGCCTTCGTGGCCAGCTTTCCGGGCATGGCCAACGACGAACGGCCGGAGGCTGAGGCTGCAGCCGCCTGGGCCGGCGTGAGCCCCACCATTATCGAGATCGGCCGCAATGATGCTCTGGAGGATATCGATCGCATTCTGGACGATCTGGATGACGTGTACATCAGTCTGCCCACCGCGGTCTGGCTGTTATACCGGCAATTGCGCCAGCACAAGGTGCTGGTTTCGCTGGACGGGCATGGCGCTGATGAACTGATGGGTGGGTATCGGCAGGGTGGGCAATCGTGGGCCTTCCACCTGCGCAATTTCGTCGCGGGCATGACATCAGGCCAGCCGCTGTTTGCGCAGGGTGTGGACATGATGCGGGCCGCTACGCTCAAGCGCAGAGGCCAGTTCTTCTTGCGTGGCGGCCTGACCGATTTGCCGCCCATATTGCCCGTGGTCGGCGATGGCGATGCGTTGCCAGGCAATTGGGGGGGGCTGAACCGACGTCTGTATCGCATGTTCCATGGCACGGTGCTGCCCACGATTCTGAGAAATTTCGATCGTCTGTCGATGGCGCACGGTGTTGAGGTGCGCATGCCTTTCATGGACTGGCGCCTGGTCACCTATGCCATGGCCCTGCCTGACGCCAGCAAGAGCTCGGCCGGCTATTCGAAATTGGTGGCGCGCCGTGCCATGGCCGGACATATGCCGGAATCGATACGCATGGGTTCGCGCAAGGTGGGCTTCAATTCCCCTATGCCGGAATGGCTGAACGGCCCCCTGGCGGGTTGGGTGGATTCACTCTCACGTCAAGCTGTGCCTGCTTTTTCCGAGTTGGTCGATGAGGTGAGCTTACGAAATACGGTCCGGGTACTGGGCCGGAATAGGGCATGGGATTGGGAAAGCATCGGCAGGATATGGCCCTATCTACACCTCAAGTGGAGGCTTGCAAGAGATTAGGTAGGCCAAAGGCCATCGATAACCATAACATGAGTGAAGATGAGCTGAATAGCTTGATGCCGTTTATTAAAGCAGTTCAATAGTCAGATTTTTTGATCGATACCCTTATGATGAGACGGTTGGCGGAGAGAAATTTGCCCCCCAGCAGATTTAAATTGCATCGTTATTCAGAAATAAAGTATCCCGTGTAACCGAAATGTTTATCAACGATAACGCAACCAATACAAGTGCCATTGTTGAAATGTTGGCTTTAGGCGCTTCAGTGACCACCACCTTGTTGGTGCTTGGCTGGATGCTGTGGTGTAGCCATTATGGATTTGATTTTACTGACGAGAGTTACTACCTCGTTTGGATGTCCAATCCATTTAATTACAGCGTATCTGTTTCTCAGTTCGGATTTGTTTATCATCCTTTATATATTTTTCTTGATGGGAATATCGCCGCTCTTAGGCAGGCCAATATCCTTATCACGTTTGGCTTGGCTTGGATATTGAGTGACATTTTCCTGAAAAGTGTTTATGGCGGCGAGTTTCTTCAAAGAGCACCACGGCTCATAATTTCTGCAGGTATTGCAACAACTGCCACAGCGTCCCTTGTCTTTGCGGGTATGTGGCTGCCTACGCCAGGCTACAACAGCTTGGCCTTTCAATCATTATTGGTTGCTGTATCTGGGTTGATTCTGGCAGATAAGCATGCCACTCGTGTTAGCGTGATTGGTTGGATTTTAATTGGTATTGGCGGCTCTCTGGCTTTCATGGCAAAGCCGACGACTGCTGCTGCGTTGGGGTTCTGCACGGTCTTTTATCTGCTATTGGCAAGTAAGTTCCGTGCCCGCCTGTTAAGCATTTCAGTTACTACCGCCATAGGAATTGTCATTCTCGCAGCAGTCGCTATTGATGAGTCTGTCGTAGCATTCTTAGATCGGCTAAAAGGGGGCCTGGAGGTCGGCAGGGAGCTTGGCAGCGGCCATACATTGGATAAGTTGTTTCAATTGGATGCGTTTCAAGTTGGGAAAAAAGCAAAAATTGCCTTCCTATCGGCGACGGCAACTATTGTTTTTCTTTTCTATCTTTCACGAAAAAAGATATGGGAGTCGGTCCAATTTTTGCCTCTTCTTCTAGTTGGCTTCATTTTAATAATTTTTATCATAGTTCTGGGCTTCGTTCAAAAAACGATTAATGGTGGCCAGTTTCAAAGTATTTTGCTTTGGCTTGTTCCGCTTGCAGTCATCTTGGCAAGACTGCCTGTTTTTCGGATTGGCGAGAATTATCGAGCACCGCGTTCTAAATGGGCTTTGGCTTTTACTCTTCTGATGCTCCCTTATGCCTATGCGTTTGGAACAAATAATAGCTATTGGTCGCTTATGGCCGGCGCGGGAATATTTTGCGTTCTGGCCGGACTTATTTTTCTGCGCCCAATCGGGGCGGGTCGGAAGCCTTATTATTTGTTGCTGACAATAGGGCTTGTGGTTCAGATGATAACCATGGCACTCGTTTACGCTGCTACCGACACGCCATATAGGCAACCTCAGCCATTGCATCAGAATGATTACAAGATTGCAATTGGAAAATCCCGATCGGAATTGGTCCTTTCCCAAGGATTTGGACATTACATTACTGACGCAATTAATCTCGCAAATCTATCGCAGTTTATGAAGGGGACTCCGATGATTGATCTAAGCGGTCGGTCGCCCGGCATACTCTACGCTTTAGGAGCTAACAGCATTGGGCAGGCTTGGACTATGGGCGGCTATCCTGGCAGCGACAAGCTTGCAATGGATATGCTTAAAAAGGTCTCTTGTGAACAACTTTCAAGAGCGTGGCTGCTCACAGAACCGGATTCTACTATGAAAATTTCATCTGAAATCCTCGCTAGTTTTGGTGCGAATATGAAAACCGATTTTGCACTAGTTGGAACGATCAAATCTGCTGAAGGTGCCGGTGGCCATAAAGAAATTCGGGTGCAACAATTGTTGAAGCCAATTCGCCGAATTGATGTCGCTATGGCTGCATGTGCTGCTAACAGGATGTACAAGCAATGAAAAAGGTGGCAATCGTTCAGTCTAACTACATCCCTTGGAAAGGGTATTTCGATATGATCGCGGCCGTGGATGAATTCATCCTCTACGATGATATGCAGTACACACGACGTGACTGGCGTAACCGTAACCTGATCAAGACTCCTCAGGGCGTCCAGTGGTTAACGGTCCCGGTGCTTGTCAAGGGGAAGTACGATCAAAAAATAAGAGATACCGAAATCGATGGTACTAGTTGGGCATCTGGGCACTGGAAGGCGCTCGCTCAGAACTACCGACGTGCCCCTTGTTTTGCTGAAATTGCAGAGTGGCTGGAGCCAATTTATCTGGCACCTAACTTAACGCACCTTTCTCCATTAAATCGTCTTTTCATTGAAGCTGTGTGTGATTACTTGGACATCAAGACAGCCATTACTAATTCATGGGACTACACGCTGGTCGATGGAAAGACAGAACGCTTGGCTGATGTCTGCGCGCAAGCGGGTGGTACGGAATACATTTCAGGTCCTGCGGCAAAGGATTATATCGACGAGCGCGTGTTCGCTGAGCAGGGGATCAAACTCACATGGTTTGACTACTCTGGCTATCCCGAGTATCCGCAGCTTTGGGGCGAGTTCACTCATGGTGTAAGTATTCTCGACTTGCTTTTCAACTGCGGAAAAGACGCACGCCGCTTCATGAGGACTGTACGCTGATGAAGCTTTCCATTGTTGCAACCCTTTATCAATCTGCGCCTTACATCGCCGAATTTCATCAACGGACAAGCGTTGCCGCCAGACAACTTGTGGGTGAGGACTATGAAATAGTATTGGTGAATGACGGGTCACCTGACAACAGTCTCGATCTTGCGGTGCAACTCACTGAAAGCGACAACCATGTTGTGGTCGTCGATCTCTCGCGTAATTTCGGTCATCACAAAGCAATGATGACTGGACTTGCACATGCAATGGGGGAGCAGGTATTTCTGATTGATAGCGACTTGGAAGAAGAGCCGGAATGGCTGCTGGATTTTGCTATACAACTTCGGAGGGATTCTTGTGATGTGGTTTACGGTGTGCAGATGCAACGTAAAGGCGGATTTTTCGAGCGGTGGAGCGGAAAGCTGTTCTGGAAAATTATCAATGGTCTTTCAGGCCTGCCTATCCCCCATGACGTTGTTACGGCAAGGCTTATGACACGTCGTTATGTCGATGCACTATTGTTACATGGTGAGCGTGAGGTGTTTATTGCAGGACTTTGGTTTATTACGGGATTTGAGCAGAGGGCCCACACTGTTCGCAAGCTTGCTACCAGCAAGACCACTTACACATTGCGCAGGAAATTGTCTCTATTAGTGAATTCGGTTACATCTTTCAGCAATTTGCCATTGATAGGAATTTTCTACGTGGGGTCCTCTATCTTTATCTTAGCCTGCTTATACACGCTATATCTAGTTATTAATTGGCTTTTTTTCTATGCTCCATTGGCAGGTTGGACATCGGTAATGGCTTCAATATGGTTGCTAGGTGGTCTGGTTGTTTCATTTATGGGAATCATCGGAATATACCTCTCCAAGGTTTTTTCTGAGTCGAAGAAACGTCCCTATGTAATAGTCAGGAATATTTATGGCCGAGACTAAAAAAAAACGATTGGTATTTCTGTGTTCCGGGGGGGGGGGGAATCTTTGTTTCATCCATCATGCGATTGAGCGTAATTGGATTAGGGATGCAGAAATAGTTGCAGTGCTGACTGATCGCGTATGTAAAGCAAATTTGTACGCAGATGCCGTTGGTCTGGAAAATCAATGTTTGGATTTTGGCGGGAGCGAGCAGGTATCATTGTTAGAGGAACTTCGTCGAATCAAGCCCGACCTTGTAATTACAACAGTCAACAAGGTATTGCGCAAGAATATAGTGGAGGCTTACAAAGGCAGGCTTATCAATTTACATTATTCATTATTGCCAGCGTTTGGTGGACTGATCGGCGATGGCCCCATTCGTGCAGCAGTTGCATATGGCGCCAGATTCACTGGGGTTACGGTTCATTTTGTTGATGAATCCGTTGATGGGGGCAGCCCCATTTTGCAGACCGTAATACCTTTGCATTCTAATGAAACTGGAATTGAGCATTTGATGAATATCGTTTTCAGAAATGGTTGTATCACCTTGATGAGGGCAATCGATTTGCATTTACATGGGGAGATCTTCATGTCGCGCGATAAACTAACTCAGTTAGAAATAATGGGAAGGCTGTGCCACTTCACTGGAGGGGTGCCACGCCTTCAGGAATTTGAGGACGAGATATTCTGGAAGCAGATTACGAAAAAACTGAGAATGTAATTGTCCTTCAGGCGTCGGGGTCAAATACCTAATGAATATGGCCCGAATGACTACTCGTATCGTATAAGCATTGCAGAATTGACGATTATTGACGAATCAGGAATTTGGCGGGGACTTTATCAAATGGATTGCGCTCCTATTCACACACGTAGCAGCGCCTCAACAACTCAACTTGTACGATACGCAATCATAGGGTTTATTACTAACACGTCTGCTTACGTCATTTATCTATTACTAACGTATTTCGGATTTGCTCCGATTGTCACAATGACATGCGTGTACGGCATAGGGGCGACGATTGGTTATTTAGGGAATCGTACGCTCACTTTTTCATATAAAGGGGGGGCGCTTGGCTCTGGTGTTCGATTCATTCTCACCTATTTCGCCGGCTACCTCATCAATCTTTCAATTCTGCTCATATTCGTTAATAGACTGGGGTATGCTCACCAAATAGTTCAGGCAATCGCCATTTTTGTTGTGGCAGCATTTCTATTCGTGGGCTTGAAGTTTTTTGTATTTAGAATTGACACGTAATGTCATCATATCGCTCACCATTCCCTTCTTCCTCATTTTCGCAGCTTGCTGAAGCTGAGTCTGGTCATTGGTGGTTCCGTGCCCGCAATCGCGTTCTGCTGTGGGCGCTGTCTACAAAGATTAAGCCTTTCAAAAGTTTCTTGGAGATTGGCTGTGGCACGGGCTATGTCTTGGAAGGGGTTCACAATGCCTATCCTTCGGCTAAACTTTTTGGCGCAGAGTACTTTGAAGAAGGACTTGTCTTTGCGCGCAAGCGTATTCCAACAGCCTCTTTTCGACAGCTTGATGCTACGGCCATGGCTGAAATAGACTGCTATGACGTGATTGGAGCATTCGATGTACTGGAGCACATCGAAAGTGACGAAAAGGTACTGGAGAATATGGCGCATGCGATTAAGCCTGGGGGCGCGTTGATGATTACAGTACCCCAGCACCGCTGGTTGTGGTCGACTGTTGATGAGTATGCGTGTCACGTGCGTCGCTATACGCGCAATGAACTCGTGGGAAAATTAAATCGTGCCGGCCTTAACATCTGCTATGTAACATCATTTGTTAGTCTATTGGTTCCATTGATGTGGCTTTCTCGACGCCATACTAGCAAGGTGGCCCATGATCCGATGAGTGAGTTTCGGATACCACGTTGGATGAATAGTGGTTTGGAGGCGATGATGTACATCGAGTTGACTCTTTTGAAATTAGGTGTGCGCTTCCCTGTGGGCGGTTCACTTCTCGTGGTTGCAAAGAAGATAGTATGAAGTTGCAAATGTACCTGGTTATGCAGTGATTGTATGAAACCCACCATCCTCAAAGACGGCAGCGGCACTCGGCGCTATCACTTAACTCATATACTTAATAAACAGAACCAGATGGTGTTCTAAAAATCAATGATTTTGTCTCTGAAGATAATGTGTTGTGGGTACTGGGAGGTATGGAGTGAGTGAAGGGGCAATCCCATTCAACCGACCTTACATGACGGGTAAGGAGTTGTTCTATATTGCCGAAGCCAAGTTTGGCAATATGCTGGCTGGCGATGGTCCCTTCACGAAGCGTTGCCACGGCTGGCTTGAAGATAAAACAGGTTGTGCCAAAGCCCTGCTCACACATTCATGTACAGCGGCCCTTGAAATGGCGGCTTTGTTGCTGGATATCCAGCCCGGCGACGAAATCATAATGCCTTCCTACACATTTGTGTCCACGGCAAATGCTTTTGTCTTGCGCGGTGGTGTGCCTGTGTTTGTGGATATTCGCGAAGATACGCTTAATTTGGATGAGCGCCTTATTGAAGCGGCCATCACGAGTCGCACCAAGGCAATTGTGCCCGTCCATTATGCCGGTGTTGCTTGTGAGATGGACTCCATCATGGATATTGCCCGTCGTCACGGTCTGATGGTGGTGGAAGATGCCGCCCAAGGCGTCATGGCGAGTTACAAAGGTCGAGCATTGGGCAGTATAGGGGACTTGGGAGCCTATAGCTTTCACGAGACCAAGAACGTGATCTCCGGTGAGGGGGGGGCTTTGTTGGTCAATGATTCCGCTCAGGTATTGCGGGCTGAGATCATCCGGGAGAAAGGTACGGATCGTAGTCGCTTCTTCCGGGGTGAAGTGGACAAATACACATGGCAAGAAGTGGGCTCATCCTATTTGCCAGGCGAACTTATAGCCGCCTTCCTTTGGTCTCAAATGGAAGAAGCTCAAGCCATAACCGAACGACGTTTGGCTAGCTGGAAGCACTATCACGCCGCACTTTCACCTCTAGAGGAACGTGGTGTGCTGCGCCGCCCTGTGATCCCTGATGGATGTCAACATAATGCCCATATGTACTATGTGCTCCTTGCGCCTGGGGTAGACCGCCAAGCGGTACTCGCTGAGCTGAAACGAAATGAAATTGGCGCCGTGTTTCACTATGTGCCACTTCATTCGTCGCCTGCGGGGCAACGTTTCGGGCGAGCGCATGGGGTACTGGATGTGACGAATAGGCAATCCGGTCGCCTAATAAGATTGCCGCTGTGGATAGGTTTGAAGGGGGCGCAGCAAGATCGAATTGTGGATGTGCTTTCGTCTGTGTTGACGGCTTGAGGCGGTCGCGCGAAATTAAGCAAGAATAAAGAGCGACTGATGAGGATATTCCAGAACGCCGGCATATACCCGGCTTATGCGCTCCGTTTCAATAATTTGAACAGGGTAATCACCAGCTTTACAGCACGCCGCAAAGCATACTTGACAGACCGTTTTGGTGCTCCTCACCTATTGAAACCGATGCTGAATGGAGACGAAACGGCCTTTTTCACCAACGGTGACGACCCTGTTCTCCAGGAAATGTGGGCACGGGAAAATGGCCTGAGGCGCGGCCTGCCTCTGGACGAGATCCTGTTGGCCCAGATCGAGATGCACCGGACGGAGGTTTTCTACAATCTTGACCCGATGCGTTATGGCAGCAGGTTTGTGCGGCGCCTGCCTGGCTGTGTCCGGAAATCGGTCTGCTGGCGGGCGGCACCGTCACCCGGAGCGGATTTCTCCGCCTATGATCGGGTTGTCTGCAATTTCCCGTCCATCATCGAATCCTGGCGCCGTCTTGGCTGGCGGGCAGGCTATCTGACGCCGGCTCACGACCCGGAAATGGATGCGTATTCGGAAAATACAGAGCGCCCTCTGGATATTCTATTTATTGGTGGATACAGTCGCCA
Organism: uncultured Thiobacillus sp.; assembly: GCA_964533095.1. Lineage (GTDB taxonomy): Bacteria > Pseudomonadota > Gammaproteobacteria > Burkholderiales > Thiobacillaceae > Thiobacillus. Next base: position 443,922 of record CAZHKS010000001.1, read on the forward strand.
TCATACCCGCCGCGCCAAGGTGCTGGAGGCAGTGGCTCAGCTGGCGCCCCGCTATCAGGTGTCGTATTGTCTGGACGAGTCCCGTGTGACCCGCCTCGCGGATTCGCCACTGGGATTGCTGCCCGGACTCGCCCGCCATCGGCGACCGCCAGCGATCAGGCGCGTATCGACTGCGCCGGTATTCGGGCGTGAGCTATACGGGCTGATGTCGAGTGCGAAAATTGTGCTGAACGGCGCCATTGACATGGCTGGCGAGGATCGTGGCAACATGCGCTGCTTCGAGGCGCTGGGTTGCGGTGCCCTGATGCTTTCGGACGACGGCCGCTATCCGGAAGGATTTGTGAACGGACAAACTATGCTGACGTATCGCAGTGCGGAGGAGGCAGCCGCACTGGCGAGACAGATCCTGGAGGATTGGGAGCGGGGTGGGGACATCGCCCTGCACGGGCGTGAGATGGTACGAAGCCGATATAGCAAGGCTGTACAGTGGAAGATGTTCCAGGAGCTTCTCGGGTAGACCTGCTGCCCGGTATTGTCATGCGTTTGCTTTCTCAATTAATCGGCAAGTTCGCGCCGTGGCTGGTGGCGGAAGTGGGGCGCAATACCCGGGTCCGTGGCCGCATCGAACGACGACACCCGTCTGCAGCCATACGCATCGGCAACGACAGCCTCATCGCAGGGACGCTTGTCGTGGAAGCGGCGACGAGCCGCATCGTGATCGGAAACAATGTTTTCATCGGCGGTGGCGCGTTGGTCGATTGTCTCAACCAGATCACCATCGAAGATGATGTGCTGATTTCGTATCAGGTCATCATCATGGATTCCGATAATCATAGTTTGCGGGCATCAGAACGCGTCGGTGATCTCAAGCGCTGGCGCAATCAGGAATACGACTGGTCGCGCGTCAACAGCGCCCCTGTCGTGATCCGCTCCAGAGCCTGGATCGGCGCGCGAGCGATCATTACCAAGGGGGTGGCCATCGGCGAAGGAGCGGTTGTCGCCACAGGTTCGGTGGTGACCAAGGATGTGCCGCCCTATACCATTGTCGCCGGCAATCCGGCGCGGGTGATTCGTGAGCTGGGTTCCGATGAACGCTGACAATCCATTCACCAGTTGGGAAGAGGCTGTAGCCTGGCTGCGGCTTCAGCCTGGACAAGCCCAGCTGGTTGCCGACTGTTATTACGACGATCCGCTCCTCGGGGCGGCAGACCGGTATTGGCATGGCGAGGAGTGGCAGGCAGTGAGGGTGCTGCTGGCCGGCCGTTCTGGCAAGGCGCTGGATGTGGGCGCGGGGCGCGGCATTGCCAGCTATGCCTTGGCCCGTGAGGGTTTTTCGGTGACGGCGCTGGAGCCTGATCCGAGTGCTCTCGTCGGTGCGGCCGCAATCCGCACGCTGGCGGACGAATCGAATCTGCCGATTCAGGCTGTCGAGGAATTTTCCGAGCGCCTGCCTTTTGCGGATGGCACGTTCGACGTGGTATTTGCCCGTGCTGTGCTGCATCACACCCGTGATCTGGAAGCGGCTTGCCGGGAATTTGTCCGCGTCCTCAAGCCAGGTGGGCTGTTCGTGGCGGTACGCGAGCATGTCATTTCTAATCCGCAGGACTTGCCCCGTTTCCTCGAGCAACACCCGTTGCATCGGCTATATGGCGGCGAGCATGCCTTCCAACTCAAGCAGTATGTTGGCGCCCTGAAGCAGGCCGGCTTTGCAAAACTCGAAGTGATATCGCCGTGGCGCAGCCCGATCAACTATGCGCCCTACACGCTGGATTCGCTCAAGGACGAGCTGGCACAGCGGGCTGGCTTGAGGATTCCTGCGGTCAGCCGGATGGTGCGTGCCCTGCTCGGCGTGCCGGGCATGTGGCCGCTGATCCGGGAAATATTGAAACGGGTTGACCAACGCCCTGGGCGTCTCTATTCATTCGTGGCGGAGCGGGGGTGAGCATGGCCCTCGCATGGATTACCGGCGCGCATGGTTTCATCGGTCGCTATCTTGCGCGCAGTCTGAAGGCGGAAGGCTATCAGGTCGCGGGCATTGGCCACGGTGCATGGCCCGAGGCCGAGGCGGCACAGTGGGGGCTTTCGTTCTGGCTGAATGGCGACATCTCGGCCAGCAACCTTGGCCAGATGCGGCAGGCACTCGGCCCGCCGGACGTGGTGTTTCACCTGGCAGGCGGGTCGTCTGTCGGCGCGGCGATCGCCCATCCGTATGAGGATTTCACCCGTACCGTCGTTTCCACTGCGGAATTGCTGGAGTGGTTGCGCCAGCATTCTCCTGGCACGCGTCTGGTTGCCGTATCAAGTGCTGCCGTCTATGGTTCGGCCCACAACGGCCCGATTTCGGAAGATGCGGACTTGTCGCCGTTTTCTCCGTATGGTGCCCACAAGCTCATGATGGAAGAATTGTGCCGTTCCTATGCAGCCAATTTTGGTTTGCAGGTCGTCCTGCCGCGCCTCTTTTCGGTTTATGGCCCAGGGCTTAAAAAGCAGTTGCTATGGGATTTGTGCGGAAAAATATCAGCAGGGGGCGAGGTCGAACTCGGCGGCAGCGGCCGCGAGTTGAGGGATTGGGTCGACGTGCGTGACGTGGCGCGCAGTCTCGAGCGGGTTGGCCAGCTTGCCAGCGTGCAGGCACCGGTGATCAATCTCGCTTCAGGCGTGGCCACCGCGGTGTCGGAAATCGCAGCCATGGTGGCTGCACACTGGGCGGATGCCGGTACGTCCTCACGGAAGGTGACATTCAGCGGCCGATCCAGGCCGGGGGATCCTTTCAGCCTGGTTGCCGATGTCGCACAAATGCGTGCATATGGTATCGAAATCCACATTCCGGTGGCACAGGGCGTGGCCGAATACGTTGCCTGGTATCGTTCTCAGGCAGGGGCTACTGCCTGATGCGCGTGGCGTTTACCCTCATTGGGGGCAAGGACTGGACTGGTGGCTACAACTACCTCATGAACCTGTTGGCAGTCCTGGGACAGCACCAGCAGGATCGACTGACCCCGGTTCTGTTCGTTGGGGAGTCGTTCAGCGCCGACGATGCTGCGCCTTTTACGGCCATCCCCGGCGTGGAAATTGTATGGACGCCCCTCTTGAACGCATCCCGACGCACGGGCTCGCTGATACAGGCCATGCTGCTGGGACGGGATATTCGGTTTCAGCGCTTGTTCCGGGCGCACCGCATCGACGTGGTGTTCGAATCCGCACAGTTTTTCGGCTGGCGACTGGGGATTCCTGCCATCGCATGGATTCCGGATTTTCAGCACAAAGTGCTGCCGCACCTCTTCTCCCGCGGCGCGTGGTGGAAGCGCGAAATCGGGTTTCGTGCACAGGTGCTGGGTGAGCGCACCATCATGTTGAGCAGCGAGGATGCACGGCATGCGTGCGAGCGTTATTATCTGTCGACCCGTGGAAGGACGCGGACTGTCCATTTTGCGGTGCCGCCGGCCCCTGAAATCCCGTATGCGGAAGCACGCGCTATCGCGGATTCGTACGGCTTGCCCAGGCAGTTTTTCTTCATGCCGAACCAGTTCTGGCGGCACAAGAATCACGGCCTGGTGCTGGATGCGCTGAGCATCTTGCGGCAGCGCGGCAAGCCGGTCGTAGTGGCCGCTTCCGGCAAGCAGTCTGATCCGCGCGCTCCTGGCTACTTCCCCGCTTTTCGTGACAGGCTGGAGCAGCTTGGCTTGCAAGACATGTTCAGGATGCTCGGGATGATTCCCTATCCGCACTTGGCGTCATTGATGCGGGCAAGTACCGCCCTGCTCAATCCATCCCTGTTCGAAGGATGGAGTACGACGGTCGAAGAAGCCCGTTCGCAGGGGACACCCATGGTGCTGTCGGACCTGGATGTGCACCGTGAGCAGATGGGTCAGGACGCGCTCTATTTCGCTCGGCATTCCGCACAATCCCTTGCAGATGCCCTGGGCGGATTCGTCCCGCTGGACGAGTCGCAGCGCATGCAGCGGGCCGATGCTGCACGGGACGCAGCCCTGCAGCGCGTCGAGCAGTTCGCCCGGGATTTTGTCGATATCGCCGGGTACTGCCAGCACGGAACGTGGCCATGAGAATCAGCGTCATCACCGTGGCATTCAATGCTGCTGCGACCATCGCTGACACGCTCGAATCGGTGGCCTCGCAAACGTACCCTCACATCGAGCACATCGTGGTGGACGGGGCGTCGACGGATGGTACGCAGGCAATTGTCGAGCGCCATGGAAAACATGTCGCCCGGATGATTTCCGAGCCGGATCGTGGGATTTACGACGCAATGAACAAGGGCCTGCGTCTGGCGACGGGGGACGTCATCGGCTTTCTCAATGCCGATGACGTCTATGCCGACATGGGCGTGCTGGAACGTGTATCTGCGACCATGGAAAAGGAAACTCTCGACGCGCTGTTCGGCGACGCCGAGTTTGTCAGCCCTGCCCAGCCTGATCGCCCCTTGCGCCGCTACCGTTCGGAACGTTTTCGTCCCGACCGCATCGCCTGGGGATGGATGCCGGCGCATCCGACACTTTTCCTGAGACGCCAGGTATATGAACGCTTCGGCCAGTTCCGGACGGATTACCGGATTGCCGGAGACTTCGAACTGGTGGCGCGAATGTTTCATGGCGGGACATTGCGTTATCGCCATGTTCCGGAAGTCCTGGTGCGGATGCGGACCGGTGGAATCAGCACCGGGGGCTGGCGCAATACGCTGCTGCTCAATCGGGAGGTATTGCGGGCCTGCAGGGAGAATGGCATTCGGACCAACCTGCCGAAGATTCTTTCAAAATATCCAGCCAAGCTGCTCGAGTTCTTGCACAGATGAAGGTTCTGGTAACGGGCGCCAATGGCTTTGTCGGCCGTGCATTGTGCGGTTGTCTCCACGCTTCCGGATATTCGGTGGTGCCTGCAGTGCGACGTGCGTCTGGCATCGCGGGCGAGATAGTAGTGGGAGATGTCGAGGGCACGCCGGACTGGACGTCTGTACTGAGTGGCTGTGACGCAGTGGTGCATCTGGCCGCGCGGGTCCACGTGATGAACGACACGGCGCAGGATCCGCTGGCCCTGTACCGCGCAACCAACACCGAGGCCACGCTCAATCTCGCCCGTCAGGCGACTCGATCCGGGGTGAGGCGTTTCGTTTTTGTCAGCACTATCAAGGTCAACGGCGAGGGGCGTGACACAGCGTATCGGGAAACCGATGTGGCAGCGCCCGAGGATGCCTACGCGATTTCCAAATGGGAGGCCGAACAGGGGCTGTTGCAGATTGCGCAGGAAACCGGGCTCGAAGTCGTCATCCTGCGTCCACCGCTTGTGTATGGGCCGGGCGTGAAAGCGAATTTCTTGCGGCTCATGCGCACGGTTGAGCGGGGCTGGCCGTTGCCGCTGGGAGCGATTCACAACAGGCGCAGCCTGCTGTATCTGGAGAATTTTGTCGATGCGATCCGGCTGTGCCTGGAACACCCCGCCGCCGCCGGGCAGACTTTCCTGCTGGACGACGGCCAGGCGGTATCGACGCCCGAGCTGATCCGCGCAGTGGCGCACGCCATGGGGCGTCCGGCGCGCCTTCTGGCGGTGCCGGTTGGTGTGCTCGAATGGGTGGGAGCCTTGCTGGGAAAGCGTGCAGCGGTGGCGCGCCTGACGGGTTCGCTGTACGTGGATAGCTCAGCGATTCGTGCGCGCCTTGGCTGGACCCCGCCTTTCTCGATGAAATCAGGATTGGCGGCAACTGTGGCGGCCACGGCATGATGTGGCTCGCGCCTTTATTGGCTTTCATCATCTGCTGGCTGACGCTTTCCCGGCTGCTGCGCCGTGGCCGTCTGCCGATGGATCAGCCCAACGAACGTTCGCTGCACGCAGTGCCGACGCCGCGCATCGGCGGACTGGGCATCATGGCCGGAGCGGGGGTGGCCAGCGTCTGGTTGGCTGACGCGGCCGTGCTGCCGATCATTCTGGCAGCGTTTGCCTTGGCGGCCCTGTCAGTGCTTGACGATGTGCGCGGCCTGCCAGTGGCGCTGCGTTTTCTGGCGCATTTTGTCGCGGCGGTCAGCTGCCTGCTGGCACTTGGACTTGGTGGTTGGGCGCTGCTGCCGGCCACGCTGGCGGTGGTGTGGATGACCAATCTGTACAACTTCATGGACGGCTCGGATGGGCTGGCAGGCGGCATGGCTGCTATCGGTTTCGGTGCGCTGGCACTGGCTGCTTGGCTGGGCGGTGCGTCGGAGATGGCGGCTTTCTGCGTGGCCATGGCGGCGGCGGCCCTGGCCTTCCTGCGTTTCAACTTTCCACCGGCGCGGGTGTTCATGGGTGATGCCGGATCGATTCCGCTGGGTTTCCTGGCGGCTGCGCTCGGTATCGCCGGTACTATGCACGGGGTGTGGCCGTGGCTGTTTCCGCTGCTGGTGTTCTCGCCCTTCATCGTTGATGCCAGCGTGACGCTCGCTCGGCGCGGATTGCGTGGGGAGAAAATCTGGCAGGCGCACCGTTCGCATTATTATCAGCGCGTGGTGCTGCTCGGCGCCACGCATCGCCAGCTCGCGCTGGCGGCGTACGCACTGATGCTGCTGGCGGCTGTGCTGGCATTCGCGTTGCTGCTACTGCCACAGTATTCGGCAGGGGTGCTTATACTGTCGGCCTCAATGTACCTGCAGATTTTTCTCGCCATCGACCGGCGCTGGCGAGCCAGAGCCGTCTGATTGCAAACCATGAACCTGAGTCTGCGTACCCTCGCCATAATCTTGCACGACATTCTGGTGGCTGCATTCGCCTGGCTCGGCGCCTACTGGCTGCGCTTCAATCTGGAGGTGCCACCCGAGTTTCAGGCGGCAGCCCTGTCCACGCTGCTCTGGGTAGTGCCGCTGCAGGCCCTGGTGTTCTGGCGCTTCGGCTTGTATCGCGGGATCTGGCGGTTTGCCAGCCTGCCCGATCTCAAGCGCATCGTGCTGGCGGTGGGGATCGCGGCGCTGCTGGTTCCCGTCATGCTGATCCTGTTCCGAGTCCATGCGGTAGTACCACGCTCGGTGCTGATTCTCGATCCGTTGCTGCTGGTGATCGTGATGGGCGGCAATCGCCTGGCTTACCGTGCCTGGAAGGAACATCGTCTCGCCAGTGTATTGCGTCCGGATAGCAAGCCGGTGCTGGTTGCGGGGGCGGGTTCGGCGGCGGATTTCCTGTTGCGTGAACTGGCACGCAATCCAGCAGGGTTTCATGTGGTGGGCCTGCTGGACGACAGTCGCGACAAGCAGGGGCGCCTGGTACAGGGCATCCCGGTGCTGGGTGGACTGGCCGACGTCGCTGTGTGGGCAAAGAAAATGGACGTGGACGACATCGTGCTGGCGTTGCCTTCGGCCGCGCACGAGGTGCGCAAGCGCATTACCCATATCTGCACCGAGGCCGGGCTGAACGTGATGACGATCCCGTCGCTGGAAGACCTGGTAGCGGGCAGGGTGTCGGTCTCCAGCCTGCGCCGCGTCGAGCTCGACGACCTGCTTGGGCGCGATCCGGTACAGCTCGATGACAGCGGCCTGCACCGCTTGCTGACCGGCCATGTGGTGATGGTGACCGGTGCGGGCGGCTCAATCGGTTCCGAACTGTGCCGCCAGATTGCGCGCTTCAAACCGGCGAAGCTGGTGCTGTTCGAACAATCCGAACTGGCGCTGTACGCGATGGAGCAGGAGCTGCCGCAGCGTTTCCCCGATCTGTCGATTGCGCCGGTGATAGGCGACGTGAAGAACACGGTATGGGTGAACCGCGTGATGGCCGAGCATCGGCCTGCCGTGGTGTTTCATGCCGCGGCCTACAAACATGTGCCGCTGATGGAAAACGCCAACGCCTGGGAGGCGGTTCGCAACAACGTGCTGGGCACGCAGGTCGTGGCCGCCGCTGCGCAGGCGAACGGGGTCGGCAAGTTCGTGATGATTTCCACCGACAAGGCCGTCAACCCGACCAATGTCATGGGGGCGACCAAGCGGCTGGCCGAGATGGCCTGCCAGGCGATGCAGCAACCGACGGGCACGCGCTTTGTGTCGGTGCGCTTCGGCAATGTGCTCGGCTCGTCCGGCAGCGTGATTCCCAAGTTCCAGAAGCAGATCGAGGCGGGCGGCCCGGTCACCGTGACGCATCCCGAGATCACGCGCTTCTTCATGTCGATTCCCGAGGCGGCGCAGCTGGTTTTGCAGGCGGGCCTGATGGGCGAGGGCGGCGAGATTTTCGTGCTGGACATGGGTGAGCCGGTCAAGATTACCGAGTTGGCCCGGCTCATGATCCGCTTGTCGGGCGCGGACGAAGACCGGATCCGCATCGAATTCACCGGACTGCGCCCCGGTGAAAAGCTGTACGAGGAACTGCTCGCCGACGACGAATCCACGCTGCCGACGCCGCATCCCAAACTGCGGGTGGCGAAAGCACGCGCGGCCAATGCAGACTGGTATGCCGAATGCCTCGCCTGGCTGGCGCATTCCGATACCTGCGATGAAGCGACGGTCAAAAAGCAGCTGAAGAACTGGGTGCCGGAATACCAGCCGGAGTCCGCGCCGGCATGACACCCGTGCGACTCGACACGATCCGGCGCGTTCTCGTCATCAAGTGGAGCGCGCTGGGCGATGTGGTGATCGCCAGCGCCCTGATGGAGGACATCGCGCGTGCGTTTCCGCACGCCGAAATCCATCTCAACACGCAGCCCAACTGTACGGCGCTGTTTGCCCACGATCCGCGTTTCGCCGAGGTGTGGGCGATCGACGTGCGCAGCAAGACCCGCCGCTGGGCCAACAGTCTGGCCTGGCTGAAGAAAGTTCGCGCTGGCCGCTATGACCTGGTGATCGATCTGCAGCGCTCGGACCATTCCCGGTTCCTGCTTTCGCTGCTCCTTCTCACCGGCGGAGCGCCGCACATCCGTGTCGGCAACCGGGGCGGCTTTCCCTACACGCATCAGCCGGCAGTCCGCGATCCCGAGGCGCATGCGTTTCCGATGATGCAGTCGGTGCTGCAGGCGATCGGCATTCCCACGCCGACCGCGCATCCGGTGCTGTATCCGGCACCGGAGCGCCTGGCCGTAGTGAGCGCACTGCGGCAGCAACATGGTCTGGAAGACGGCCACTACGTCGTGCTGCTGCCCGGTGCTGCCACCGCCCATCCGCTCAAGCGCTGGGGCGCGGCACGCTTTGCCGAGCTCGCGCGACGCCTGCATGAGCAGGGCGTCCGGAAGATCGTCATCGTCGGCGGGCCGGACGAAGTGGAGGAATGCGCTGAAATCGCCACCATCGGGGATTTTGTGGTGAACCTGAACGGGCAACTGCAGCTGCTCGACATCGCGCCGCTGTGTGCCGGGGCGTCCGCGATCATCGGCAACGATACCGGCACCGCGCATTTTGCTTCCGCCGCCGGGCGTCCGCTGCTGGTGTTGTGCGGACCGACTGACCCACGTCGCGTCAAGCCCATCGGCGATACGGCCGTTGCCGTGCAGGCGCAATTGCCGTGCCGCAACTGTTATGCCAAGGTCTGCGCCAACCCCGATACCCAGGCCTGCATGAAGGCGATCACGCCGGAATGGGTGGCGGCAGAGTTTCCTGAGCTGTCAGCCGGTGCGCTCAAGCCGGGGCAGGACTGGCCGGGCGGCCTGCGCAGCTTCTGATGAGCGGAATGGATCGCCCCCGCCTGCGCGTCAAGGTGCTCAGCAGCCTGCCGGCCGCCATCTGGATGCACCAGTTTCCGCATAGCGAGCCGGTGTGGGGCGATTGCGAATTTACGTTCGAGCGTGACGCGCGCGACTACGACTGGCTGCTGGTGTACGACGACCTGCCCGAGCGCCCCGGCGAACCGAAGAAGACCACGCGCGAGGACCTAGCCTGTCCGCGCGCGCATACCCTGCTGGTGACCAGCGAGCCGTCATCGGTGAAGATCTATGGCGACAGCTATACCCGCCAGTTCGGCGCGGTGCTGACGAGCCAGCCCGAATGGGCGCTGCCGCACCCGCAGCGGATATTCTCGCAGCCGGCACTGCACTGGTTTTACGGGATGGGCAGCAGCGAGCTCCTGCCGTTCGACCGCATGCTCGAAGAGCCGCCTGTCGACAAGCACCGCGACGCATCGATGGTGTATTCGCCCAAGGCGATGCGCCACACGCTGCATCACCATCGCGCCCGCTTCATGCGCTGGCTGGTCGAGCACATGCCCGAACTGGAGACCTTCGGCCGCCAGACGGCGCGTCCGCTCGACGACAAGGCCGACTGCCTGCGCGACTACCGCTACCACATTGCGATCGAAAACTTCATCGGCGAACACCATTGGACCGAAAAGCTCGCCGATCCCTTCCTCGGGCTGTCGCTGCCTTTCTATTACGGCTGCCCGAATGCCGAGGACTATTTCCCGGCAGACAGCTTCATTCGCATCGACATTCGCGACCCGGAAGGCGCGCTCGAAATCATCCGTTCGGCCATTGCCGGCAACGAATACGTGAAGCGTCTGCCCGCATTGACCGAGGCGCGGCGGCGCGTGATGTTCGAGTACAACCTGTTCGCGGTGGCGGCGCGCGAAATCACGCGTCTGCACCGGACCGATTCGCAGGCCGAGCCGGGGGCGCTGATGCTGTCGCGCCGTGCGCTGCGGCTGTCCAGCCCGGCAGTGGCGCTGCGCGACCTGTACGGCAAGCTGCGCGGGCGCCTGCTGCACCTGCCCGGGGCAATCAGCGGAAAATCCTAACGGCGCGGGGTGCGCGCCAGTTGCTCGTACAAGGCCAGGGTCTGGTCCAGCATGGCCTGCAGCGGAAAGAAGTCACCAGCCGGAACCGGTTCGGGATGCTGCAGCAACTGGGTGAGGCGCTGGCAGGCCTCGTCGATGCGGTCGAGCGGAAGCAGGCCGGCAGGGTAGATGACCCGCAGGATTTCACCAACGCCGCCGTGATCGTAGCCGGCCGTCGGCACGCCCAGACGCAGCGCCTCCAGCGTCGTGCGCCCGAACGATTCGGGCTGGGTGGACAGCGATAGCACCAGGCTCGAAATCGCCAGGATATTTTTAAGGTCGTCGCGCTGGCCGGTCAGGCTGATGTCGGCCTCCAGTCCCATGCTGCGGACGCGGTAATACAGCTTCTGCAGATAGCGCTGCTTGGATTCCGATGCACCGCCGACGATCAGGCCATGCACGGGCAGGCCGCGCCGCTTCATCCGCGCAATCAGTTCGATAAAACATTCGTGGCCCTTGAGCCGGGTGATGCGGCCCGGCAGGGTAAGCAGGAGTTTGCCTGTCGTGTTCGGAAACTGGGCGAAGAATGCCTGCTGCCAGGCAGCGTCCGGTTTCCAGCCATGTGGATAGGCCTTGCCCTCGACGCCGCGATGGATGACCTGGATGCGCCATGGCAGCGTGTCGGGATATTCGCGCAGGATGTAATCGCGCACGGTGTTCGAGACCGCGATGACCCGTTCGCCCTGCGTCATGATGCGGCTGTAGCGGTTGACGCCGTACAGGCCGTGCACGGTGGTGACGAAGCGCGGGCGGGTGGCCGGGTTCATGCCGCGCCAGGCCAGCCAGGCGATCCAGGCGGGCACGCGCGACCGCGCATGAACGATGTCCACGTTCTGTTCCAGCAGGAACTTCCGCAGCTTGCCGACGAGCCGCAGCGTCTTGAATGATTTCAGGCCGATCGGCCAGGCAAAGTGTTCGGCACCGCTCGCAGTCAGCGGCGCGACCAGCCGTCCGCCCGCCGACATGACCAGTGCCCGGTGGCCTTGCCCGATCAGCGCACGGGCGACTTCGAGCGTGCCGCGTTCCACGCCGCCGGATTCGAGCGCGGGCAGCATTTGCAGGACGGTCAGTCTGGTTTTTTCTTGTTCTTCAGCCATGTGAGAATCCAGGTGGCACAGCGGTCCGCTTCGGCGAGCGGATGCAGGTTGGGATAAAGGTTGCCGCTCGCGCACCACTTCACGAAGCGGGTGATGCGCTGGCTGTCGGCGAGCTGTGCGATCGCCCGGCCGACGCGGCTTTTCGGATTGACCGGCAGATCGAACACGCCGACAGCGGCGCCCGCCGACAGCGCTTCGAACACCATCGAGGCACTGTCGGGCGTGACCCACACGACGCCGCATCGCGCCAGCTGTGCAGGCAGCCAGTCGGGCGGCGTGGCGGTGTGCGGAACAACGGTCAGATTGGGGAAGGCGGGCAATCCGGCCAGAAACTCAGCGGGCGTGCGGCGCGAGGTGGTGAGCGTCCAGCACATGTCGGGCGTGCGCGTGAGGATGCTCCTGATCTGGACCTGGATGGCGTCGTCGTCCCACTCGAAATGCGACGATGGGCCGCCGATCAGCAGCAGGCCTTGTTGCGCATCGCGGTCAGTCGATGGGCGGATGCGGTTCAACGCGCCGTCCGTCGCCAGGGTATGGTCGTCAGCGGCTATGCCGTCATGCCGGGGAAGAATGCACAGATCGAACCAGCGACGCGGCAGGCTCGGTTTCATCAGCACCACTGTATGTCCGCCACGCGCCCGGCGCGCTGCCAGCAGCGTCAGGTGCGTGGCGTGTCCCGCGCCGACGATCAGCGTTGGCGGGGGGAGGGTTTTGCCGGGGAAGCGCCCGAACAGCAGTGACAGCCCGGCGCGCCAGGCGGGCAGGGCCGGGAGGGTGTGAACACCGGTGGCTGTGGCACGGGCCAGCGCCTCGGCCAATCCCTGCGACTGGTTCACATGTCCCGGTTTGCCGTCGCTGACGATCCAGACAACCAGCGGCGGCGCCATCTTGCCCGCTTCAGGCAACGGGCAGCCCCGTGGCCTCGCACATGGCGCCCCCTATCGCTATCGGGCCGCCAAACGTACGGCCCGGCATGAACCTGGCATAGATTTGAGTGCGTGACAAAAACGTGTGGGACATGGCGAACGCGGTGTGGCCTGAGTGGCGCAAAGTGTAAACCATCTTGTCACGACGCGCCGGGGGCGGGCGCGTCGGCATGTGGGCTAGGGGACCTCGGCCCACCGGCGTTCGAGCGCGGCCTGCCAGCGATACGGAGCGGGATCGAGCGCCGGCGTGTTGCCCTCCATCAGGTCGACCAGCAGTTCCGCCGAGGCAGGTGCCATGGTGACGCCATAGCGGTAATGCCCGGCGTTGACGAACACGTTGTCGAAATCGGGGTGGCGGTCGATGACCGGTATGTTGTCGGGCGAGCCGGGGCGCAGGCCGGCCCAGTGCCGTACCGGTTCCAGGCCGGCCAGCGCGGGCAGCAGTTCGGCCGCCTCACCGTGCAGGCGCCGGCGCGTGGCATCGTCGGTCGTCTTGTCGAAGCCGGCGTCTTCCAGCGTGCTTCCGGCCAGCACATGGCCGTCGCGGCGCGGGATCAGGTACAGGCCTGTGCGGTACAGGATCGTATCGAGCGTGCCGGGCGCCTGTTTGAACAGCAGCATCTGGCCGCGGATCGGGCGGATGTTCGGGACGCCGGCCAGACCGGGCAGCGCGATCCCTGACCATGCCCCGGTCGCCAGGACGAACCGGTCGGCGGTGTAGGTGGCCTGTGCGGTGCGCACCGCCGCCAGATGGCCCGCACGGGTGATGACCGTTTCCACCGGGCTGTGTGCGCGAATGATCCCGCCCAGCCGCACGACCGCTTCGCGCAAGGCCGCCACCAGGCGCGGGTTGCGCACCTGGGCGATGCCGGGCAGCCAGAGGCCCTCGCCTGCCGGCATGGGCCTGTGCTGGACCGCCAGGCCGTGCGCCCCGCACCAGGCGACCGCGCGATCGGGCTCGGTTACGCCCATCACATGCATCCCGCAGCGCCAGTATTCGGCGCTGCAACCGCAAACTGCCTCGACGTCCGCCACCCAGCCGGCATAGCCGGCCATCGAGCGCAGCGCCAGGGCGGAGAGCGTTTCGCCGTATTCCCACGGCAGCAGCGGCGACAGAATCCCGCCCCCCGCCCACGACGATTCGGCGCCTACGTCGCCACGTTCCAGCAGCGTGACCACATGGCCGCGCTGCAACAAGATCAGCGCCACGCTGAGGCCGGAAATCCCCGCGCCCAGGACGATGACAGACGGTTTCGTCCCCGAATTGCCCGGCTCACGCATGGGCCGGACCTACGACTAAAGTTGTATGGAAGCGCCTCCCACAGCATGGCAAGCTGGGATTCCCATAAAAAAAAGCGAGGGAGGGGGAAATGGAACGGCGTGGATTCACACTGGTGGAACTGCTGGTTGTACTGGCGGTGGGGTCGATTTTATTGGCGATTGCGGTTCCAGGCTATGGATTTCTGGTGAACGCCAACAGGCTGGCGGCAGTGACCAACGATCTGGTAGGGGCCATACAGTTGGCACGATCGGAGGCGATCAAGCGGGGCATGCGTGTCACGGTATGCAAGACCAGCAATGCAGGAGCCATCTTGCCTGCCTGCGATGCCGTAGCTGACTGGCATGAGGGATGGCTGGTGTTTGTCGATGGCGGAACGCGCGGCGTGGTTGACGCAGCAGATCCGCTTCTATGGGTACAAGCACAGGCTCATCATTCAGTAAGGATCACGCCCGGCGTTACTTATAGTAGCTTTATCAGCTATTTGCCAAACGGGGGCAGCCAAGGCTCGGGCGGGCTCTCCAACGGAAAAATCGAGATCTGCTCGGCGGGCTTGCGCCGCGACATTGTCATCAATAATGCCGGGCGTCCACGACTCGTTTCGGGCAGTTGTTGAGCCCAACATGCCTCAAGTTGGCCCTGTCCATGACGTTAAGCATTGTGGATATCTGAAGCAAGGTGTCGGTGGGCTTGGCCGTTCGTAAACCCAATTCCGCCTTTCATCTTGCGGAACTGGACTTCATTGCCTCCACTTTTTAAGGTGGCAGTGTGAAACGAGAACTTGAACAGACCATGACAGACGTCTCGAAGCGCGGCTTTACCCTGATCGAATTGCTGGTCACGCTGGCGGTGGCGGCGATTTTGCTGACCATTGCCGTCCCGAATTTTCAGATGTTCGTGATGAACAACCGTATGGCGACGCAGGCGAACGACCTGATTACTGCACTCAACATGGCCCGTAGCGAAGCGGTCAGGCGTGCGGCGAACGTGAGTGTGTGCGCCGGCACCAGTTGCCCCGGCACCGTCAGTTGGCCGCAGGGATGGGTCGTCGCAGACGCAGCCGGCAACGCCATTCGGACTCAACAGGCTATGGGAGGGGGTAGCACGGTGACAGCCGGGGCCGACGTGGCCAACACGATCACCTTTACATCCGATGGCCGCACGACCATACCCACTACGGCCACTGCGGCGAGTACCACGCTCACACTTTGCCCTCCCAGTCCTGCCATCGTCCAGGGGCGGGCCATCCAGATTGAACGAACCGGACGCACGCGCGTTTCTGCCGTCGCCTGCCCATGAGGATATCCATGAAACAGTCAGGATTCACCCTTCTTGAAATATTGGTGGCCATGCTGGTGATGTCCATCGGCCTGCTCGGGCTGGCCGGGTTGATGACTTCCAGCATGCGCAACAATCTCAGCGCCAGTCACCGCACCCAGGCTACCTGGATGGCTTATGACATTATCGACCGTATGCGCGCCAACCGCGCTAGCGCGGTGGCCGGTGGCTACGCCACAGCGATGGGTACAGCTGCCAACTGCACCACGGCCGTGCCAAGCGGAACGATCCCGGCACAGGATGTCGCGGCGTGGAAAAACCAGCTTGCCTGCGCGCTTCCGGCCGGTAACGGTTCAATAGCGGTTAACACGGCTACCCAGGTGGCCACTATCCAGATTCAGTGGAATGACAGCCGTGGCAATCAGGGTCTGGCTAACCAGACGTTCAAGGTGGAAACACAATTATGAAACCAGTCTTGATAGAGCCGAGTGAGCAATCGGGATTCGGCCTGGTCGAATTAATGATCGCCATGACGCTCGGCCTCGTTCTGCTGGGGGGAATTGGCTACCTATATATCGGCAGCCGTGGCGCATTCCGCACCACCGACAACCTGTCACGCATGCAGGAAAACGCACGCTATGCCCTGGATATGATGAGCCGTGACATTCGCATGGCCGGCTATGTGGGGTGCGGGAACATGGCGTCCACAAAAGTGAATACCATTGCCAATGCTCCGGTTCCGCCTATGACCCCGGCCAATGCGCTGATCGGTTATAGCGGGGGCGCGGGCTGGACCAATCCGAGTACGATAACGCGGGTGTCCGGTCCCGATGTTCTGTCGGTCATGGGTGCATTCAGCAATGGTGTCAACCTGACGGGCAATCTTGCCCCCCAGAATGCCAATGTGCAGATCAACGGAAACCCCGACGGTTTCAAGGCTGGCGATGTGCTGGTGATCACCGATTGCTCGATGGCTGATGTGGTCAGGGCAACCTCGGTATCCACTGGTTCAGGCACCGTTACCATCGCCCATGCGAACAGCAGCAACACTGGCAATCGTATTGGCGTCTATGGGCCTGATGCGTTCGTCATGAAGATGGACCAGTACTCATATTTCATCGGGACCAATCCCGCTGGCAATCCGGCCCTTTATCGAGTGGGCTTGAGTGGAAGCGCCGAGGAACTGGTGGAAAACGTGCAGGACTTGCAATTCCGTTATGGCCTGGATACCAATGGCGACGGCGCCGTAGACAGCTATAGCGCAACGCCGGGAAACTGGACCCAGGTCGTGAGCGTGACGGTGAACCTTCTGGTGCGAGGCCCTGACAACAACATCTCGACCGCGCAACAGGCCGTTACGTTCGACTACGGGACCTTTAACGCGCCTGACCGCAGGCTGTATCAGGCATATTCCGCCACTGTGGGCGTGCGCAACCGCCTGCCGGCCATGTGAGTAATGATCATCGCCATGCATAAGACCCCAATTTCCAAACAGACCGGCGCTGCACTGTTTACCGGACTGATTTTTCTTGTCGTGCTAACCCTCATTTCCCTGTCGGCAATCAAGGCTACCTCGCTTGAAGAACGGATGTCCGGGAATGTGCGCGACCAGGATGTCGCGTTTGAGGCGGCCGAGGCCGGGATGCGCGATGCCTTGAAATATATTGCCGCAACAGGCCTGTCCCCCGCATCGGCTTTTGCTGCGGGGTGTTCCGCGGGCTTGTGCCTGAATGATCCGGCTACGCCGGTCTGGACGACGCTCACCAACAACAATCAGTGGCAATCGGCCAAGACCAAGGCCTACACCGGCACGCCGCTCACCTTCGACGGAACGACCCAGATTCCCACGCAGCCGCGCTACATCATCGAGCTGGTCCCCAACACTATTCCGCCGATGGGATCCAGTGCGTCGACGGGAAAAGGAAACACCTCGGGCGCACAGTTGATTCCATTCCGTATTACCGCACGCGGCTGGGGCATGACGGGCCAAACCCAGGCCACCGTTCAGGCCACCGTTATCTATTGATACGCAGGGAGCATTTTCATGATGACTTTCAATCGAAAGGCTTTACCTCTGGCGCTCATGGCCATTTTTTCTGCGGGAAGTTCCGGCATCGCAAGTGGCGCATTGTTGAACCTGAGCCAGATTCCTCTGTTCATCTCGGCTGGATCAAAAGCAAACGTATTGCTGATCTTCAGCAATTCCAACGCCATGGATGAAGATCCTACCGGCCTGGCAGTGGGAAGTGCCGACCCGACCAGCAGATCGGAGATCGCCCGCACGGCCGCCCGCAGCCTGGTTTCGAACTACACCGGCCAGATCAACATGGGGCTGATGGCGTATCAGCAAAGCGGTGTGGCGCATAACTGGCTGAACCAGAGCCCCTACGATGCCAGTTACGATCCGGCCAACTATGATCCGACATGGACTGGGGCACGAGACAGCGCGACTCATAAAAAATACAAGATTCCGAATCCGACCAGTCCGAATACCTCGGGGGCATGCACAACGTCGGGCGGAACTAAGGTCGACTGTATTTATTACAACGTCAATCTTCCCTATTACTCGGGAACCCCGGCAGGCAACACCTTCTGTTATTCCGCCACCAATGGCACGAGCAGTTATGTCACCTTTCCCGGAGACCATACGCGATATGTATGTAGCAGCACCAAGACGGGCACGTCGGATGCAGCGCCAGGCACGTCGGGTGCGGGATATGGAACGACCGCTGGCCCCTACAATTTTGTGCCGACCGATAGCGATTATGCACAAGCCATCGACGATTTTGGCCAGAGACTGGCCTCGACCGATTCCGGGCCGACCTGGTTCGCCAGTGGCAGTCCAGGAAAAGGCTATCTACATGTGCCGATCGCGAACCTGGATACGACGCAGGCCGCTAAACTCAACCTCAAGCTGGCAACCGAGGTCGTACCTACCCGTAGCAGTTCAGGCACTTGGACAGACAATCCGACCGGCATTTCGGGCGGCAATACCTGGAACAACCCCAACGCACCGTTGATCAACGCAGGCCTGACGCCCATTACGGGCACATTCATGACCGCCAAGGATTACTTCAACGGCGCCACGACGAATTTTGGAACGGCCCAAGGCGGGGCACAGCCAGCCCCCCCCAATTCGTGCAACAAGGATTTCGTGGTGTTCCTGTCGAACGGCCTGCCCAGTGTGACCGCAACAGGCACGTCTGTCGCATCCACATATCAACCTGGCCAGCCCTACTCGGCTTCCGAGGTGGCGAACGCAGTGACCGCTGTGACAAACCTGAATAGCGGAACGCGTCCCGTCAAAACCTATGTCATCGGTTTCGCGCTGCCGGAGTTCACCAATAATTACTTTGTCACCAATCCGCCCAACCCCCTGGACCAGATGGCGGCTGCTGGCGGAACCACATCCGCTTCATACGCCAATAACTTGTCCACCCTGAACTCAACGTTCAATTCCATTTTCAGCAGCATTATTGCGCAGTCTGGTGCAGCAGCGGCCGTGGCCATGACGTCCGGGTCGGTCGTGGCAGGCGGAAAAATCTATCAGGGCCAGTTCAACTCGTCCGACTGGTCGGGCGACCTGATCGCTTACAACACCAACGCCAGCACAGGTGCGATTACCACTGCTGCGTGGCAGGCAGGAACGGTACTCAATGGCCAGAACTATGATACCGGCCGGAAAATCATCACCTACAAGCCCAGCACAGCCATAGGCATTCCCTTCCGCTGGCCTGCCAACCCGAGCAGTCCTGGCGCGAATGAGCTGGATACCAGTCAGGTGAGCGCGTTGACAAGCAATCCCAGCCTGAGCGCGACCAATCCCAGCGACACCGGTGCGAACCGGCTGAATTACCTGCGCGGACAAACAGGCATAAGCGGGTTCCGTTCGCGCATTACCAGTGTGCTCGGTGATGTGGTCAATTCGGCGCCGGCTTACGTAGGGGCGCCGGCATTCAACTATTCGGATAATCTTGAAGCGGCAAGCTACTATGCCTTCCGTTCCACCTATTCCACGCGCACCCCCATGCTTTACATAGGTGCCAACGACGGAATGATGCATGGCTTCGATGCGGCGACCGGGCAGGAAAAACTGGCCTATGTGCCCAGCAAGGTTTTTCCCAATCTGCCCCAACTGACATTACCCGGCTATAGCCATCGTTACTACGTTGACGGTTCTCCCACGGTGGTTGATTCCTTTTATTCGGGAGCCTGGCACACCACGCTGGTTGCCAGCATGGGCGCGGGTGCCCAGGGACTGTATGCGCTGGATGTGACCGATCCGAGCACGTTTAGCGAAGCCAATGCAGCTTCCCTCGTGAAGTGGGAATACTCGGATGCCGATCTTGGGTATGTCTATGGACAGCCGAGCATCGTCAAGCTCAATACAGGGCAATGGGCCGCGGTTTTCAGCAACGGCTACAACAACAGCGAGGCGGACGGCAGCGCCAGTACTACGGGCTATGCGTACCTGTATATCGTGGATATCGAAACCGGATCTCTAATCAAGAAGATTTCCACCAAGGCTGGATCGACCACGACGCCCAACGCGCTTGCCACGCCCACGCTCATCGATGTCGACGGCGATGGAAAGGTGGATTATGCATATGCCGGTGATTTGCAGGGCAATATGTGGAAATTTGACTTGTGCGATGCGAACAATCAGGGCGTGTGCGCTTCAAATGCAAACGGCTGGGGCGTGGCTTTCGGCACGACGGCTTCGCCGCAACCGTTGTTCGTCGCGAAGGATTCCAGTAACAACCGGCAGCCGATCACCAGTGCTGTCGAGCTGACCCGTCATTTCAGTGGTGACGGTTACCAATTGTATTTCGGGACGGGAAAATATCTCGAAAACGGCGATATCTCCACGACCGGCACGCAAACCTTCTATTCCTTGTGGGACAAGTCATTGTCACCCTCAACCATAGCCGGGCGTAGTGTATTGCAGCAGCAGACAATTACCACGACCCCGACCGTGTCAGGGCAGAACTATCGTCAGACAAGCAGCAATGCCGTCGCATGGGATGGTCTGGTATCAGGTGGAACGATGCGTGGATGGTATATAGACCTGCCCTCCTCCGGCGAGCGGGTGGTGAGCGATTCCTCCTTGTATGCCAATCGAATTCTGTTTACCACCCTGATTCCCGATGCCGCGGCGTGTTCGGCTGGCGGCTATGGATGGCTGATGGAACTTGATGCGGTGACGGGCTCGGCTTTGAGTGGGCCTACATACGACGTAAATGGGGATGGAAAGGTTGACGCGTCCGATAACCTGGGCAGTCCAGGCGCGTATGCGACTGGAGTCCAGACGTCCTCCATCCCCAGCGCGGTACGTATGCAGAAAAACGGCGGCGGTGGCGGCGGTGGCGGCGGTGTTCCATCCATGATCAAGTGGACCAGTATGAGCAAGAAAAACACAACCACCAATACCTCGCTCGAAAGCCAATTGAACACCCTGCCGCCTATACAGAACCGTTCGAGTTGGCGTCAGATTTTCTAATAAGGGGCGATGATGAAACTAATTGCAACAATATTCTTGTCGGCCGTTGTCTCCACGGGTCAGGCATATGCAATGACCCGGGCTGACGCGCCCGACACGTCAAATGGTGCTGTGTCAGCGACCCGGACTCAGTCGTTGCAAAACGGCAAGCTAGAGACGATTTATTCCGGTGCAAGCAAACTTGTGATTGGCGGCACTACCTATGCGTACAATCCCCTGAATACTGTCGTTTCGATTAATGGGAAGCGAAGTACGATCAGCGATTTGCGCAGTGGCGAGACAGTGCAGTTTCAATCTGTGTCACAAGGAGTTCACAAGCCTGCCTTGCTGACATCGATCAGTGTGCAAAGATGACCACTTGGGAGCATTCCATGCTGATACCAAACATCAATCCCAAATCCCATGCTGGGGTCACCCTGATCGAGTTGATGGTTGTAGTGGCGATCATCGGTATCCTGGCAGCCATTGGTTACCCAAGCTATCAAGACTATGTGATACGCAGTAAACGTGCCGACGCCCAGGCGATCATGACGGAAGATGCGCAGTTTCTTGAACGTTACTTCACGACAAAAGGCACGTATACAGGCGCAACGCTGTCCACGTCGCAATCTCAGGCGCCCAAGAGCGGAACACCTGCCTACAACATTGCAGTGGTAATCAATGGCGGGGGAGTGGGTTATACACTAACGGCTGCGCCCACCGGGTCGTTTGCCGATCCACAATGCGGGACGCTGACTGTGGATCAAACAGGAGCACGAACCAGTACAGGCACAGGCAGTCTGGCGGACTGCTGGAAGAACTGACCTGTCCCGTCCCGTTTTCGGCGTCTGACAGATGCGCCAGACGTCGATTACTTCTTTTTGTTGTCGCGGTTTTTGACCTTGACCAGAAGCCCTGCAACGGCGCCAATCCCCAGCAGCCAGAGAGCGCCCGGTTCCGGGACGGTTGCGGCAGCGCCGACAGTAATGGCAAAAACCGGAAATGCTGTCGTGCCCAGAATGAGTCCCGCTAATAGTTTGCGCATGATGGCTTGTTCTCCTGATTGAACTAAACACTTTTTGATAGGCTGCCATGATGCGAATCAACGTAATTCCATTAGGCGTGCCGTTAACATCAAGCAAGCTTCAGGCCTGCTTGGCGTTGTTTCTGGAAAACCCTTATATAACAACCTACTGCATTGTTTTCACAGGGGCCACATGATTCATGTGGCCCCGGATGTAAAAAAACCCGACAAAACGCACCGGGCATACATGCCTCAGCGATTTTTTTGCTTGGCCCTTATGGATTAGCCCAGGCCCTTAGGCAGTGGGAATCCTACATTTTCTTCTGCGCCCTTCAGATGGGTGACCTGTCCTGCTCCGGACTGGATCAGGAGCGCGATGACGTCCTGGACCAGGACTTCCGGCGCCGATGCGCCGGCAGTCACGCCGACATGTTGTTTGGAGCTTACCCACTGCGGATCGATTTCGCTTGCGTTGTCGACCATGTACGCGGGCACGCCCAGGTTCTGTGCAACTTCCCGCAGCCGGTTCGAATTCGAACTGGTCGGCGACCCCACCACGATCACTACATCGCATTGTGGCGCCAGGGCCTTGACCGCGTCTTGCCGGTTCTGCGTGGCGTAGCAGATATCGTCCTTCTTCGGTCCGGTGATGTTCGGGAAGCGCGCGCGCAGGGCATCGACCACGCGCGCGGCGTCGTCCACCGACAGCGTGGTCTGGGTGACGTAGGCGAGCTTGTCGGGGTCGCTGACGTGCAGGCTGGCGACGTCTTCCGGTGTTTCGACCAGGTACATGCCGCCGTTCGACTGGCCTAGCGTGCCCTCGACCTCGGGATGACCCTTGTGGCCGATCATCACGATCTCGAAGCCCTTGTCGCGCATCTTGCTGACTTCGACGTGGACCTTGGTCACCAGCGGGCAGGTGGCGTCGAACACGTTCAGGCCGCGTGCCTCGGCTTCAGCGCGCACGGCCTGCGACACGCCGTGTGCGCTGAAGATGACCGTGGCCCCGGTGGGCACTTCGGACAGTTCCTCGACGAAAATCGCGCCCTTGGATTTGAGGTCGTTGACGACAAAGGTGTTGTGGACGACTTCGTGGCGTACGTAGATCGGTGCGCCGAACTTTTCCAGCGCGCGTTCGACGATGGCGATGGCGCGATCGACGCCGGCACAAAAGCCGCGCGGGTTGGCAAGCAGGATGGTGGGCGTCATGGGAGGTTCCAGGGTCACAGGATGCGGGCGATTTCCACTTCGAATTCGATGGACAGATCGGCGAGCGGATGGTTGAAGTCGACCTTCACCGCGTCGTCGCCGATTTCCAGGATGCGTCCGGCCAGCGTCTGGCCGTTGGGCATGGCGAATTCGACCAGCTGGTCGACCATGAATTCCATGTTATCGGTCAGATCGCTTTTGGGCATCGTCTGGATCAGTTCGGGCTGGCTGGTGCCGAAGGCCTGCCAGGGGTCGAGAAGAAAGACATGACGTTCGCCGGGAACGAGGTCGATCAGCCATTGCTCCAGCATCGGCGCCAGGGTGCCGGTGCCGAGTGTCACGGTTTCCGCTTCGGCGTCGTCGAAGTTCGAAACGATGTCTTCGCCGCCGCGCGGGCGCAGCGCATAGCGGAGTTCGAGCGTGTCGCCTGCGGCAACGGTGCGTGCGCTCATGGCTTTCCAGCCGAGACGTGCTTGCAGCGCAGGCTGTCCCAGATCAGCAGGGCGGCGCCGACGGTGATGGCGGAGTCCGCGACGTTGAAGGCCGGCCAGGCGAAGCTCTGGTAGTGGAAATACAGGAAATCCACCACATGGCCGAGCACCACGCGGTCGATCACGTTGCCGAGCGCTCCGCCGAGCACCAGCGCCAGCGCGAATGCCAGACTCGGGTCATGGGCATGGCGCTTCAGCAGGCGCACGATGACCACGGTTGCGATGACGCCCACCGTAATGAAGAACCAGCGCTGCCAGCCGCCTGCGTCGGCGAGGAAGCTGAACGCTGCGCCGGTGTTGTGCACCAGCACCAGCGAAAAGAAGGGCAACACCGGGATGGCCTCCTGATAGTCGAGCGTGGATGTCACCCAGAATTTCGTCAGGTGGTCGAGCACGATCACTGCCAGGGCGATCCCCAGCCATTTGCGCATGGCCGGATTCACAAGATCACGCATGGTTGCGCACCTCGCCCTCGCCGCTCAGATTGGCGACGCAGCGTCCGCACAGGCCGGGCTGGCCGGTATCAGCATCGACATCGTCGCGGTAATGCCAGCAGCGTTCGCATTTCTTCGCCGTGCTCGGCGTGACGTCCACGCGGTCGGCCTCAGCCGCGACGACGCGTGCCTGCGAAGTGATCAGGACGAAGCACAGGTCGTCGCCCAGCGGCGCCAGCAGGGCCTGGGTGGCAGGGCTGGCGTGCAAGGTGACTTCGGCCTGCAGCGAGGAACCGATGCCACCGGCGACGCGCACGGTTTCGAGTTCCTTCTGCACTTCGGCACGGACTGCGCGGATGCGGCTCCAGCGGTCGAGCAGGTCCGCCTCATCGGCCTGCGCCGGCAGGTCATGCCAGGTGTGGAGGAATACCGAATCGTTTTCGCCCGCCAGCTGCGTCCACACCTCTTCGCCGGTGAACGAGAGGATCGGCGCCATCCAGCGCGTCAGCGCGTGCGTCAGGTGGTGCAGCGCGTTCTGCGCAGCACGGCGCGCGCGGCTGTCGGCACCGCTTGTATAGAGCCGGTCCTTGAGGATGTCGAGGTAGAAGCCGCCGAGATCCTCGGAGCAGAAGCTCTGCAGCTTCTGCACGATGAAGTGGAACTCGTAGGCGTCATAGTGCGCCTGCAGTTCGCCCTGCAGTCGGCGCGTCATCGCCAGTGCGTAGCGGTCGATCTCCAGCCAGTCGGATACCGGCAGCGCATGCGCCTTGGGGTCGAAGTCCGACAGGTTGGCGAGCAGGAATTTCAGCGTATTGCGGATCCGCCGGTAGCTTTCCACCACGCGCTTGAGGATTTCGTCCGAGATCGTGAGCTCGCCCGAATAGTCGGTGGTCGCCACCCACAGCCGCAGGATGTCGGCGCCGAACTGGTCCATCACCTTCTGCGGCGACACCACGTTGCCCTTCGACTTGCTCATCTTGTGGCCCTTGCCGTCGACCACGAAGCCATGCGTGAGCAGGGCGTCATAAGGGGCGCGACCGTCGGTGGCGCAGCCGGTCAGCAGACTCGACTGGAACCAGCCGCGGTGCTGGTCGGAGCCTTCCAGGTACATATTGGCCGGATGCGCGAGTTCGGGACGGCGTTTCAGCACGCAGGCATGCGTCACGCCCGAATCGAACCAGACGTCGAGCGTGTGGCCGGTCTTGTCGTAGTGCGCGGCGTCCTCGCCCAGCAGTTCGGCCGGGTCGAGCGCGAACCAGGCCTCGATGCCGGCCGCCTCGACGCGCTGGGCGACGATTTCCAGCAGTTCAGGCGTGCGCGGGTGCAGTTCGCCGGTTTCCTTGTGGGTGAAGAAGGGCATGGGCACGCCCCAGTTGCGCTGGCGCGAGACGCACCAGTCGGGGCGGTTTTTGATCATCGCCTCCAGCCGTGCGCGGCCCCAGGCCGGGAAGAACTGGGTCGCATCGACCGCTTTCATCGCCTGCTCGCGCAAGGTCTTCCGCTCCCCGCTCCCCGCTCCCCGCTCACTGGCATCCATGCCGATGAACCATTGCCGCGTGGCGCGGAAGATGATCGGCGTCTTGTGGCGCCAGCAGTGCGGGTAGCTGTGCAGCAGTTTCTCGTGCGCCAGCAGGTTGCCGCTTGCTTCGAGCGTCTCGACGATCAGCGGGTTGGCCTGCCAGATGCTCATGCCGCCGACCAGCGGCACGCTGGCGTAGAAGCGGCCGTCGTCGCCCACCGGGTTGTCGACTTTAAGGCCATAGCGGCTGCCGACCACATAGTCGTCGAGACCGTGGCCGGGCGCGGTGTGCACGGCGCCGGTGCCCGCGTCGGCGGTGACATGGTCGCCCACGATCACCGGCACTTCACGCTGCTGGAACGGATGCCACAGCAGCACGCCCTCGAGTGCCTGGCCGGTCGTGCGCGCGATGACTGCGGCGCCTTCGGCCAGGCCGTAACGCGTCAGCGCGGCTTCGCGCAGGCTATCGGCCAGGATCAGAAGGCCTTTGGCCGTACGTACCAGCGCGTACTGGAAATCGGGGTGCAGCGCCACCGCCTGGTTGGCCGGCAGCGTCCATGGCGTGGTGGTCCAGATGACGATCTGGACCGGTTCGTCGATCGTCGCAATGTCGAAGCGGCGCGCAAGATCGGCGTGGTCGGCCACGGCGAAGCCGACGTCGATCGCCGGCGAGGTCTTGTCCTCGTACTCGACCTCGGCTTCGGCCAGCGCCGAGCCGCAGTCGACGCACCAGTGCACCGGCTTGGCGCCCTGGTAGAGATAACCCGCCTGCTGGATCTGGCCCAGCACGCGCAGGGTGTCGGCCTCGAACTGGAAGTCCATGGTGCGGTAGGGATGGTCCCAGTCGCCCAGCACACCCAGGCGGATGAAATCGGCCTTCTGCCGCTCGATCTGTTCGGTGGCGTAGGCGCGGCATAGCTCGCGGAACTTCGCGGGGTCAATATTCTTTCCGTGGGTCTTCTCCACCTGCAGTTCGATCGGCAGGCCGTGACAGTCCCAGCCCGGCACATAGGGCGCATCGAAGCCGGACAGCGTCTTGGCCTTGACGATGATGTCCTTGAGGATCTTGTTGACCGCGTGACCGATGTGGATGTCGCCGTTGGCGTAGGGCGGGCCGTCGTGCAGGATGAATTTCGGGCGTCCGGCTGCGGCCTTGCGGATGGCCTCGTAGCGTTTCTTCTCCTGCCAGCTCTTGACCCAGCCGGGTTCGCGCTTGGCGAGGTCGCCACGCATGGGAAAGGGGGTGTCGGGCAGGTTGAGCGTGTTCTTGTAATCAGGCATGGCGTCTGGGTTTATTTAAGCTTGGCCAGGAAGTGTCTGGCGTTGTCGACGTCGCGGCGGATTTGCGCAACGAGGCTGTCGAGGTCGGGGTATTTTGCTTCGTCGCGCAGCTTGTGGAGGAAATCCACGCGTACGCGGCGACCGTAAATGTCGGCGGCGAAATCGAACAGGTGCACTTCGAGCACGGGCACGGCGTCCGCGCCCTTGACGGTCGGGCGCTTGCCCAGGCTGGCCACGCCGGGCAGCGGGGCGCCGTTGAGGCCGCAGAGTTCGACTGCAAAGATCCCCATCAGCGGCGGCCGGTTGTGCTTGAGCTGGATGTTGGCGGTAGGGAAGCCGATGTCGCGTCCCAGCTTGTCGCCGTGCACCACGCGCCCCGAGATGCTGTAGGGCCGGCCAAGCAGGCGCACGGCATGATCGAGTTCGCCTGCAGCGAGCGCACCGCGAACCGCCGTGGACGAAGAGCGTTCTCCCGCCACTTCGACCGTGGGCAGGAATTCGGCGTCGAAACCGAGCGACCGGCCGACGGATTGAAGCAGGGCAAAATCGCCTGCGCGCTTGGCGCCATATCGGAAGTCGTCGCCGACCAGCACGTAACGCGCCTGCAGCGTATGTCCCAGCACCTGTTCGATGAAGGCATCGGCCGTCAGGGCCGAAAAGGCGCGGTCGAAACGGAATACGTGCAGCCGGTCGATCCCCAGCCGTTGCAGGTGCTCGGCCTTTTCGCGCAGGCTGGACAGGCGTGCGGGGGCCTGGTCGGGCGCAAAAAACTCGCGCGGATGCGGTTCGAAGCTCAGCACGCAGGTTGGCAGCCCGCGCGTCCGCGCCACGTTCTGCAAGCGGGCGAGCATGGCCTGGTGCCCGAGGTGCAGGCCGTCGAAGTTGCCGATGGTGACTGCGTGGGGCGAGCCGAGGGGACGAAAACCGTGGGTGATGCGCATTGCGGGCGGGACGCCAAAAAGGACTTATTCTAGCCGATTCAGGCCTTTGCCGGCCGCAGGCGCCCTACGGGGAGGACGTTATTCCGCAGCGCGCCGGACGAACTGCCGCGGACGGAAGCCCATGAGCCCGAGTGCCGCAAAATACAGCGCGATGCCGCCGCCGACCAGCAGCGACAGCCGTGCCAGTCGCTCGTAGGAGCGGGCGGTCAGCCACCATTGCGTTTCGCCCATGAAGAAGTAGAGCGTGGCCGCCATCAGCGACACCGCCAGCAGCACGCGCAGGAAGTAGGCGGTCCAGCCCGGTTGCGGCTGGTAGACCTGCTGCTTCTTCAGCAGATGCAGCAGCATCCCGGCGTTGAGGCAGGCAGCCAGGCCGATCGACAGTGCCAGACCGGCGTGGCCCAGCGGCCCGATGAAGACCAGGTTCATCAACTGGGTGGCGATGAGCGTGGTGATGGCGACCTTGACCGGCGTGCGGATGTTCTGCCGCGCGTAGAAGCCGGGCGCCAGCACCTTGACCAGAATCAGCCCGACCAGGCCGAGGCTGTAGGCCACCAGTGCCTGCTGGGTCATGGCGACGTCGTGCGCGTCGAACGCGCCGTAGCGAAACAGCGTGGTGATCAAAGGCACCGCCAGCACCGCCAGCGCGGCTGCGGAGGGCAGCGCGAGCAGCAGGGTGAGCCGCAGGCCCCAGTCGAGCAGCCTGGAATATTCGGCCGGGGAATCGTCGGCGTAATGCTTGGCCAGGCTCGGAAGCAGGATGGTGCCCAGCGCCACGCCCAGCATGCCGGTGGGGAATTCCATCAGGCGGTCGGCGTAATATAGCCACGACACGCTGCCGGTGGCGAGGAAGGACGCGAAGATGGTGTTGATCAGGAGGCTGATCTGCGCCACCGACACGCCCAGCGTGGCGGGTGCCATCAGTTGCAGGATCCGGTGCACGCCGGGATCGTTGATGTGCCGCGTGGGGCGCGGCAGCATGCCGATCTTCATCAGGTGCGGCAGCATCCAGGCCAGCTGCAGCACGCCGCCCAGCGCCACGCCCCAGCCCAGCGCCAGCACCGGTGGGTCGAAATAGGGCGCCAGCCACAGCGCCGCGCCGATCATGGCCACGTTCAGCAGCACCGGCGCGAACGCCGGCACCGAAAACTTGCTGTAGGTGTTGAGCACGCCGGCCGCCAGCGCGACCAGCGAAATGAACACGATGTAGGGGAAGGTGATGCGCAGCAGCGTGACGGTGAGCGCGAATTTTTCCGGATCGGCGCGAAATCCCGGCGCGCTGACATACGCTACCCATGGTGCACCGACAATGCCCAGCAGCGCGACGACGACCAGCGTCAGCGTCAGCGCGGTGCCGACCTGGTTGACCAGGACATGGGTGGCGTCATGGCCCTTGCGGGACTTGTATTCGGCGAGAATGGGTACGAAGGCCTGCGAGAAAGCGCCCTCGGCAAACAGCCGACGCAGCAGGTTGGGGATCTTGAAGGCGACGAAGAACGCGTCCGTGAGCATTCCGGCGCCGAATACGCGCGCGATGATGGTGTCGCGCACGAATCCCAGGATGCGGGAGAGCAGGGTCATGCTGCTGACCGCAGCGAGGGCTTTGAGTAGGTTCATGGATGGACCGGGTTTTGCGCGCATTGTGCGGGTCGCGCGGCCGCGCCGCAACTCCGGCGGCTGCGGACTTGATCTTTTGTCGGGTTGTCCCGTACAATCGCGGGCTTTGGTGAATCTGCCCGTGTAAACCGGGCGCTTCGGATTCAGATTTTATTTGCCCTGCCGGTAATGCAGGGATTACAGGAGCTACACATGGCGAACTCCGCCCAGGCGCGCAAGCGCGCACGTCAAGCCAGCGCCCAGCGCGACAGCAACATGAGCCAGCGTTCCGAGCTGCGCACCGCGATCAAGAAGGTGCGCAAGGCCATCGAGGCAGGCGACAAGGCCGCCGCGCAGCAGGTGTTCCAGGCGTCCATGAGCGTGATCGACAGCATTGCCGACAAGCAGATCGTGCACAAGAACAAGGCAGCGCGCCACAAGAGCCGCCTGTCGCTGGCGGTCAAGAGCATGGCCTGAGCGTCTGACGCTCCCCGGGTATAGAACCCACACCACGCTAATAAAAAACGCCGCGGTCAGCGGCGTTTTTTATTTCCGGTTCTGCATGGATCAGTTGCCATTCTCGGTCAGCAGTTCGTTGCTCTCGGCAAACGCCTGCAAAAAACGGTAGGCGTTGGGGTCGGTCGTTTTGAGTTTCTTGTCCACCACCACGCAGCGGATGCCATCCAGCGTGGTGGGCTGTACGTAGGGCGAGTAGTTGGTGCGGTGGTTGGGGTCGATGATGGCGAATGCGCCTGCCAGACGATCGGCCCAGTCGCTCGGCCGGAACCGCGAACCCTTGCTGGTGATGCCGCGAATGATGAAAGGGGTGTTGGTCGTAGCGTCATCCATGAGGTGGGCGGGCAGCTTAAGGAGTAGTCGGATTTTAGCATGCAGGGAAACCGCGTAGCGGCGGCGTTGCTTGCATGATTGCGGCATTTTGCAGATACTGGCGCCAGCTTTACCTGACCAAAATGGTCAACTAATCATCAGGAGGAGAAAATCATGAAAAACCCGCTGGACTCTTTGTGGGGCACCGTCATTGCCGGTTTTGTGCTGACAGCGGTCCTGTATGTCTTTGCCAGAAACTTTCTGGCTTAAGGGACAGGCAATGGAAAACGTCAATATCGTTGCTGTGCTGGCCCGCTGGATTCATTTCATGTCCGGGGTGATGTGGATCGGCCTCTTGTATTACTTCAATTTCGTGCAGGTGCAGGCACTCAAGAATGCCGCCGCCGATGGTACCGCTGGCGGCATCACCAAGCATGTTGCCCCGCGCGCGCTGCTGTTTTTCCGCTGGGCGGCCGTTTTGACCTGGCTTGCCGGTGCCGCCCTGCTGGGACCACTGTTCGTCGATGCCTTCCTGTTGCGCAACGGCATGGGAGGGATTGGCATCGGCGCGTGGCTGGGCACCATCATGTTGTTCAACGTCTGGGTGCTGATCTGGCCAAACCAGAAAAAGGTTCTGGGGATGGTCACGGCGTCCGACGGCGAGAAGAACATGGCGCGCCGGGTGGCCTTCCTGGCATCCCGCACCAATACCATGCTGTCGATTCCGATGCTGTTCTTCATGGCGGGCGGATGGTCTCACCGGGCGCTTTTCGGCCTATAATCAAGGGGCTGCATGACAAGCACGGCGGCTTTTGCCGCCGTTTTCTATTTTGCTGTTTCATTCAAGTAGCGCAGCTATTTCAGGACAGCCTGGTTGGGTACTGCCATGACAACACATTTGATGAATACCTATAATCGCCAGCCCGTTGCCTTTGTGCGCGGCGAGGGCGCCTATTTGTGGGACGAGGCCGGCAAGCGCTATCTCGATGCGGTCGCCGGCGTGGCAGTGAACGGCCTGGGCCATGCTCACCCCAAACTGGTGAAAGCCGTCAGCGACCAGGCCGCGTCGCTGATCCATTCGTCCAACCTCTATCGCGTGTTGCGCCAGGAGGAACTGGCCGACAAGCTGTGTGCGCTGTCGGGCATGGACAAGGCCTTCTTCTGCAACTCCGGTTGCGAGGCCAACGAGGCGGCGATCAAGCTGGCGCGCCTGTATGGCCACAACAAGGGCATCGAGGTGCCGACCATCATCGTGATGGAGAAGGCGTTCCACGGCCGCACCATGGCGACGCTGACCGCGACCGGCAGCCGCAAGATCCAGGCCGGCTTCGAGCCGCTGCTGTCCGGCTTTGCACGGGTGCCGTTCAACGATCTGGAGGCGATCCGCCACGTGGCCGAGCACAACAAGAGCGTGGTCGCCGTGCTGGTCGAGGTGGTGCAGGGCGAAGGCGGCATCAATGTGTTGCCATCGGAATATCTCGTCGCGTTGCGCCAGATTTGCGATACCCACGGCTGGCTGCTGATGCTGGACGAGGTGCAGACCGGTATCGGACGTACCGGCACCTGGTTCGGTTTCCAGCATTCCGGCGTGATGCCGGACGTGATGGCGCTGGCCAAGGGTCTCGGTTCGGGTGTGCCGATCGGTGCGTGTCTGGCACGCGGCGCAGCAGCCGAGGTGTTCGTCCCGGGCAGTCACGGTTCCACCTTCGGGGGCAATCCGCTGGCCTGCGCGGCGGCTCTGGCGACGCTCGAGACCATCGAAGAGGAGAAGCTGCTCGACAACGCGCGGGTGCGCGGCGAAGCGATCCGTACCGGCTTGCGCGGCGCGCTGGCCGGCGTGCATGGCGTGGTCGATATTCGCGGCGAGGGCATGATGATCGGCATCGAGCTTGATCGCCCCTGCGGCGAACTGGTGGCGGTGGCGCGCGACGCCGGGGTGCTGATCAATGTCACTGCCGACACGGTCATCCGCCTGGTGCCGCCGCTGATTTACGGCGAAGCCGAGGTCGACGCACTGGTCGCAGCGGTGTCCGGCATCGTCAGAAACTATCTGCAGCAGGCGGCATGATGCTCAGACACTTCCTGCAATTCAAGGATCTGTCGCGTGACGAGTTGAACTACCTGTTCGAACGCACGCGGCTGATCAAGTCGCGCTTCAAGCGCTACCAGCCGTATCACCCGCTGGTCGACCGCACGCTGGCGATGATCTTCGAGAAAAGCTCGACCCGCACCCGACTGAGCTTCGAGGCCGGCATGCACCAGCTCGGCGGTTCGGCGATCTACCTCAATACGCGCGACACCCAGCTGGGGCGCGGCGAACCGGTGGAGGACGCGGGCGAGGTCATCTCGCGCATGGTCGACATCGTGATGATCCGCACCTTCGAGCAGGAGATCATCGAGCGCTTTGCCTCGCACTCGCGCGTGCCGGTGATCAACGGACTGACCAACGAATACCACCCGTGCCAGATACTGGCCGACATCTTCACCTTCATCGAGCATCGCGGCTCGATCCAGGGCAAGACGGTGGCGTGGATCGGCGACTCGAACAACATGTGCAACACCTGGCTGCAGGCGGCCGAGGTGCTCGATTTCAACGTGCACGTGTCGACTCCGCCGGGTTACGAGGTCGAGCCCGAGCGGGCCAACCTGTACGGGACCGACAATTACGAAAGCTTCGCCGACCCGATGGACGCCTGCCGAGGCGCCGATCTGGTGACCACCGACGTGTGGACCAGCATGGGCTGGGAAGCGGAAAACGACGAGCGCCTGAAGGCCTTCGCCGACTGGCAGGTCGATGACGAGATGATGCAGGTGGCGAAATCCGAGGCCATCTTCATGCACTGCCTGCCCGCCCACCGTGGCGAGGAAGTCACCGCCGGGGTGATCGACGGGCCGCAGTCGGTGGTGTGGGACGAAGCCGAAAACCGCCTCCATGTGCAGAAGGCACTGATGGAATATCTATTGCTGGGGAAAATCGAATTATGAACATCGCCTATTTCAAGGACATGGATTCGCTCTATGTCGAAATCAGCCCTGAAAATCCCGCGCAGGCGTGGGAAGCTCACGAGGGCATCGTGCTCAATCTGTCGGAAGACGGGCGTGTGGTCGGCATCGAAATTGAAAAGGCCAGCCTTGCCACCAACCTCGACATCCTGAAGATCGGCGGCTTCCCAGGCCAGGTCGAGATCATCGACAAGAACCAATCCGGCTCCACCCACTGACACACACCACCATGAGCGACATCAAGAAAGTAGTACTGGCCTATTCCGGCGGCCTCGACACCTCGGTCATTCTGAAATGGCTGCAGGACACCTACCAATGCGAGGTGGTGACGTTCACCGCCGACCTCGGGCAGGGCGAGGAACTCGAACCCGCACGCGCCAAGGCGCTGCAGTTCGGCATCAAGCCGGAGCAGATCTACATCGACGACCTGCGCGAGGAATTCGTGCGCGACTTCGTCTTCCCGATGTTCCGCGCCAACACCGTGTATGAGGGCGAGTACCTGCTCGGCACCTCGATCGCACGACCGCTGATCGCCAAGCGCCTGATCGAGATCGTCAACGAAACCGGCGCCGACGCCATCTGCCATGGCGCTACCGGAAAGGGCAACGATCAGGTGCGCTTCGAACTTGGGGCCTACGCGCTCAAACCCGACGTCAAGGTGATCGCGCCTTGGCGCGAGTGGGACCTGCTGTCGCGCGAGAAGCTGCTGGCCTATGCCGAGACCCACGGCATTCCCATTGACATGAAGCACCGCCAGGGTGGTTCGCCATACTCGATGGACGCCAACCTGCTGCACATTTCCTACGAGGGCCGCCATCTGGAAGACCCCAACGCCGAGGCCGAAGAAGACATGTGGCGCTGGACCGTGTCGCCCGAGAAGGCGCCCGACCAGGCCGAGTACATCACGCTCGACTACAGGCAGGGCGACGTGGTGGCCATCGACGGCCAGGCAATGAAGGCTCACGAGGTGCTGGCCAGGCTTAACCAGCTCGGCGGCAAGCACGGCGTCGGCCGGCTGGACCTGGTGGAGAACCGCTACGTCGGCATGAAGTCGCGTGGCTGCTACGAAACGCCCGGCGGCACGATCCTCTTGAAAGCGCACCGTGCAATCGAATCGATCACGCTCGACCGTGAAGTCGCCCATCTCAAGGACGACCTGATGCCGCGCTACGCCAGCCTGATCTACAACGGCTACTGGTGGAGCCCCGAGCGCAAGGCACTGCAGGTGCTGTTCGACCATACCCAGCAGCATGTCAACGGCAGCGTGCGGCTGAAGCTCTACAAGGGCAACGTCATCGTCGCCGGACGCGACTCGAAGACCGATTCGCTGTTCGACTCGACCATCGCAACCTTCGAGGATGATGCCGGCGCCTACGACCAGAAGGACGCGGGCGGCTTCATCAAGCTCAATGCGCTGCGCATGCGCATCGCAGCGAAACTCGACGCACGGAGAAAATAAGCATGTCCCAATTCGACAATGTCGCCGTCACCAAGCAGGCCAACGTCTATTTCGATGGCAAGTGTGTGTCCCACACCTTGCAGTTCGCCGACGGCACCAAAAAATCGGTCGGCGTGATCCTGCCGTCCGCGCTCACCTTCAACACCGGTGCGCCGGAAATCATGGAGACCGTGGCGGGCGCCTGCCGCGTCAAGCTGGCGGGCGAAGGCGAGTGGAAAACCTACGGCGCCGGGCAGTCGTTCCATGTGCCGGGCAATTCCAGCTTCGACATCGAAGTGGCGGGCGAACCATACCACTACGTCTGCCACTTCGGCTGATTCATGTGCAATAGGCCATGACCACCGTCACCGTAGTCAGGAAAGGGGGCCGCATCGCGATTGCGGCGGACACGCTGACGAAGTGGGGCGGCGGCAAGGAGTCGGCTGCCTATGTGACGAACCACGAGAAGATCATTCGCGTGGGCGACAGTTATGTCGCGATCACCGGATCGGCCACCTTCAAGCTGATCCTGGCGGATTATTTTTCTTCGCTGGAAACGCCGCCGCAGCTGGATTCGGTGGCCGGCATATTCGGCACCTGGAACACCCTGCACGGAGCGCTCAAGGAGCATTACTATCTGCAGACAGGCGACGACAAGGAAGAAGATCTGGAATCCAGCCGCATGGACGTGCTGATCGCCAATCCGCGGGGGATTTTCGGCGTGGCGGCGCACCGTACGGTACAGGAATTCTCGAGGTTCTATGCCTACGGTAGCGGCAGTTCGTATGCGCTGGGGGCGATGTATGCGGCCTGGCGCGCACCTTCCCTGGACGCCGAGGCGGTGGCGCGGCTGGGGGTGATGGCGGCGGCCGAGTTCCACGACGAGACGGGTCTGCCGGTGCAGTCGTTTGTGATGGATATGGAGGAGTAACAGGGATGCCGAGTTTTGATATCGTATCCGAGGTCGACAAGCAGGAAGTGCGCAACGCGGTCGATCAGGTCAACAAGGAAGTCACCACCCGCTTCGACTTCAAGGGGTCCGACGCCCGTGTCGAACAGGCCGACTACGTGCTGACGGTCCATGCCGACACCGAGTTCCAGCTCGACCAGGTGCAGGACATCCTCGCGCAGAAACTGGCCAAGCGCAGCGTCGACGTGAAATGCCTGGACGTCGGCAGCGTCGAGAAGGTCTCGGGCAACAAGGTCAAGCGCAGCGTGACGGTGAAAACCGGCGTCGAGACCGAACTGGCGAAGAAGATCGTCAAATGCATCAAGGACAGCAAGCTCAAGGTGCAGGCCAGCATCCAGGGCGACAGCGTGCGGGTGTCGGGCGCCAAGCGCGACGTGTTGCAGGACACCATCGCGCTGGTGCGCAAGAGCATCACCGATTTCCCGCTGCAGTACCAGAATTTCCGCGACTGACACCAGGAGACCGGGATGCCCAAAGTACTCGTTCCGCTTGCCGATGGTTGCGAAGAACTCGAAGCCGTCACCATCATCGACCTGTTGCGCCGCGCCGGCGTCGAGGTGGTGACAGCCGGACTCAAGCCCGGCATCGTCAAGGCCAGCCGCGGCGTGCAGCTGGTACCCGATCTCTTGCTCGACATCGCCCTGCAGGATGAGTACGACATGGTGGTGCTGCCAGGCGGCATGCCGGGCGCATCGAACCTGAAGGAAGATGTCCGCATTCTCGAACTGCTGAAAAAAATGGCGGCTGCCGGCAAATACACTGCGGCCATTTGCGCCGCGCCCATGGTGCTCGCCGAGGCAGGCGTGCTGGACGGCAGGCAGGCCACCAGTTATCCCGGTTTTCTGGACGGCTTGCCCGGTGTCACGGTCAGCACGGCGGCCGTGGTTCAGGACGGCAAGGTGCTGACCTCGCGCGGACCGGGCACGGCGATGGATTTTGCGCTGACACTGGTGGAGACGCTGGCGGGCGCAGACACACGCCAGCAGGTCGAGGCCGCCCTGGTCAGGCCGTAGCCCGCGCAGCGTTGTCGTTGCTATCATTCATACATACAAAGTACCAAGCCGATCCGGAGACCGCCATGCAGATTCGTGAAATCCTTACCCTCAAGAGCGATGCCATCCACAGCATCGCGCCGACGGATTCAGTTGCAAGCGCCGTCGACAAACTGGTCAGCCTGGGAGTCGGTTCGCTGGTCGTGCTCAAGAATGGCGAGATGGTCGGACTGCTGACCGAGCGCGATGTGGTGCACGGAATGGTCAAGCAGGGCTGCGATCTCAAGGATTCCGAAGTCAGCACCATCATGGTTTCCGAGCCGGTGGTGGCCAATGCAGACGACTCGGTCGACTATGCCCGCGACGTTATGACCAAGTCGCACATCGGCCACCTGCCGATTCTCGACGGCAACAAGCTGCTCGGCATCATTTCATTTCATGATGTGGCGCGCGCCTGCCTCAAGGAAGCCAATTTCGAGAACAGCCTGCTGAAGCGCTACATCAAGCACTGGCCGGAATAAGGCGTTATCCGCTCCGCCCGGGCTAGCGGATCGATTCGACGTCGACCGTCTTTTCCATGATCTTCGGCACGATCAGGGCATAGCCCTGTTGCTGCCAGTGTGCCAGTTCAGTGATGGCGTTGGGCACGACCTCGATGAAATCCTGGAAATCCTCCACCCGGTAGCCGAAATCCGCGGCAGCCTGCCCGCACACCTTGAACTTTACTCCCAGGCTGGCGTAGTAGCGCATGCGATCGACCGCATCCTGGTATTTCGCTTCATTCTTCTCCGCTACCGTCACGATCTCGTTGCCGTGGATCACCACGACGATGCTCAAGTCTTCGGGCGAGTAGTCGTAGGGTGATTCCAGCAGGGGATTCATCAGCGAGCGCACCCAGTACAGTGCACTGCCGATTTTCTGCGGATGGTCCAGGTAGAACTCGAACACGACCCTGGCAGGTGCATAGGGTGTGGCCACCCATATTCCCGCAGCCTGCACCGGTGAGATCAAGCCCTGGAATAGCACAGCCAGCGCAACCAGAAATGATTTCATGGCCGCTCTCCTTGTGTATCGAAGGAGCTTGCTTTATAGGCGTTGGGCGGCGCTTTTCTGCAGGCGGCGCAGCATCTGGAACAGCTTGAGCCGCGCAGGCTCGATCTCGCCTGCGGCCGCCGCTTCCTGCAGCCGGCAGCCCGGCTCGGTCTCGTGCCTGCAATCGCGAAAACGGCATAGTCCCAGAAACGGACGAAACTCGATGAAGGCGTGCGCCAGGGCGGCGGCGTCCAGGTGCTGAAGGGCAAATTCCTGCAGGCCGGGCGAATCGATCACTGCCGAATCGGCGTCCAGACGGTGCAGGCGTGTGTGGGTGGTGGTATGGCGTCCGCTGTCGAGTGCTTCCGAATACTCGGCGGTGACCGCTTCAGCGTCGGGAAACAGTGCATTGATGAGAGTCGACTTGCCCATGCCCGACTGGCCGATCAGCAGGGTGGTGTGGCCGTGCAGGACCGGCCGCAGCGGCGCTATGTCGGCCAGTGCCGACAAAGTGACCAGCGGATAGCCGAGCCGGGTGAGCAGGTTCAGGCGTTCGTGCGCAGCCGGGGTTTCGGGCAGGTCGGCCTTGTTGAGGATCAGCAGGCTGGAGATGCCCTGGTCTTCCGCGGCGAGGACGCAGCGTTGTACCAGTTCCATCGAGAAACTCGGGCGCGCCGCGACCACCACGGCCAGTTGCGTGACGTTGGCTGCAATGGCCTTGGATTTGAAGGCATCGGAACGATACAGCAGGCTGGCGCGCGGGAGCACTGCCTCGATTACGCCGGCATCGCCGTCACGCCGGACTTCGACATGGTCGCCGCACACCACGCGCAGGTGGCGGCCTTTTACCTGGCAGGGCAGATCGCCGTCGGCCGTCGCGACAATGAAGCGGCGGCTGAACGCGGCGACGACCTGGCCAGTCAGGGTATTCAGAATCGGGGAATTCCCTCGCTGGCTGCCTTGACCTGGCTGGACAGGCCGATCAGCCGGTGTTTGAGCTTTTCGGAAAGCCTGGAATAGTCGCCCTGCAGCAGCTTTTCGGCCTCAACCGTATTGCCGCTCAGATGCAGGCTCACCACATCCGCTGCGTACTGGTGGAACTGGGCATGCAAGCCGCGTACCTCCTCGTAGCGGGGCAATTCGGACATGGTTTTGCCCGCGCCGTATATCCACTGTCCCAGGGCGCAACGATTGTCCAGCCTGATCGTGTCGGGATCGAGCGGTTCCGTGCTGTTGCCCGCCAGAAACGCGGTCAGGCGCTGTTTCCACATGACGTGGGCGCCGATGATTTCCATCCAGTTCATGATCGTGCCGATTCTCCGTTCACCAGAAGCAGAATGCTAAACGGATGAAATGCCCGGCTTCTTGAAATTTACAATTCAAGCAGACTATCGACCTTGGCCGCACAGATGAAGTCGTTCTCCGACAAACCGCCGATGGCATGGGTCCAGTACTCGACCCTGACGGTGTTGTAGCCGACGATCAGGTAGGGATGGTGGTCTTCGCGGTGCGACACCCACATCACCGCGTTGGTGAAGGCCTGGGCCTGATAGTGATCCTTGAACTTGTATTCCTTGGCGATCTTGACGCCATCTCGCTGCCAGCCGGACAGGCCTTTCAACAGCGGCGCAATCTGCGTATCGGTCAGCGGAGCGACCCCACCCTCGCAGGGCGCGCATTTCTTGCGGACGAGTTCTTCGATAACGGTGGTCATGACGGGAAATCCTTATTTGAATTTGTAATATTGCTGGTTGAGGTAGGCACCGACATGCGCCTCGTCCTCAGGGAACCAGCCGGCGCCGGTGTTGGCGTTGCAGCCGGAAATGCGGGCGGCGAGCTGCTGGGCGTTCTTGACCTTGTGGTCGGCGCGCGTGTACATCTTGCTGCCGTCGCCGCCGTACATGCTGACGTGGCAACTGATGCAGGCCTTGTCGTGCAGGGCCTTGCCGATCTTGGGGTCACCCTTGGCGAAAGGCGCGGCGTGGGCACCGCTGGCCAGCAGGGCGCCACAGAGGAGTGCGGTCAGGGTTTTCATGCGGTTCTCCTTTCGGGGGAAGACTGTCCATTATCGTCACTGGCTTGCAATTGCGCCAGCGCCGGACGCATCGTATGCGAAAATGGCCGTCTGTTTTTCGAAGGAATGCTGATATGGCCCTGAACCCCACGAATCTGCTCTGGCTCGACATGGAAATGACCGGCCTGTCGCCCGACACCGACCGCATCATCGAACTTGCCATCGTCGTCACCGATGCCGATCTCAATACCGTGGCCGAAGGCCCGGTCCTGGTCGTGCACCAGCCCGACGAGGTGATGGACGCCATGGACAACTGGAACAAGGGGACACACGGCAAATCAGGCTTGATTGACCGCGTCAAGGCCTCGCAACTGAACGAGGCCGAGGTCGAGGCGCAGATGCTGGAATTCGTGAAGCAGCACGTGCCTGCCCGGACCTCGCCGATGTGCGGCAACTCGATCTGCCAGGACCGCCGCTTCATGGCACGCTACATGCCGCAACTTGAAGCGTACTTCCATTACCGCAATCTGGATGTCAGCACGCTGAAGGAACTGGCCAAGCGCTGGCGCCCGGGACTCTCCGAAGCGTTCAAGAAATCCAACAGGCATGAAGCGCTGGCCGATATCTACGAATCCATCGACGAGATGAAATACTACCGCGAGCATTTCATCCGTAGCGCCTGAAAAGGAGCGGCCTATGGCCGCCCCCCGGCACCGCATGCCTGCACGCCGCTCAGAAAATGCCATTTACGGCATTCGGCTACGCCTGCGCGCAGGTGCCGGCATTACAGCTTGTCGATGATCCGGGCACGCAGCTGCTTGTATTCTTCATCGCTGATCAGGCCTTTTTTATGCAGCGCGTCTATGCGTTCCAGCCGCTCCATGACCGGGTCGTTGGCCGGTGCGCCGGGGACCGTGGCCGCGGCAGGCTGGTAGCCAGGGTCGCATTTCAGCTTGGCGTGGACATTCCTGGACAAAATATTGTCATTCACTTCGGTCGACCAGGTTTCACAGCCCGGTTTCTTGATGATGAGCTTGCCGAAATATCGATAGGAAAATCCCACAAAGCCTGAACGGAAGACATTGCCCGGCACAATCTCGATCGGCGTGGCGCCGAGTTCGGTGCCGTCAGCATAGGCGACCGCGCCGGCAGGGTCGGATGTGATCTTGATGCGTCCGGGCTGCGCCTCGCTGCCCGCACCCATGCCGGCACAGCCCGCAAGCAGGGTGGCGGCCGCCAATGGGGCGATCCATTGAATGCATGGAAAACGGAATACGTGCATGGTGTTCCTTTCAGAGGGGGTGAAGGATTGGACTGGTGGGGGCCGATCCAGAATCAAAATTGCGGATGACGAATGCGGCGCATGCTACCGGCCGCTGCATTCGAAAGGGTCGAAAAAAATCCCCCACCCAAGTCCGGGTGGGGGTAGAGGAGACCCATCGTACTGCGCAAAGCGATGCCCGCTTAGAATATGGCTGTCACCTGCAGGCCGATCTTGTTGCCCACGCCATCCAGGTTTTTGTTGGCGTTGGTGCATTGCGTCGTGCTGGCCGTACACTCGAAGTTGCGGATTTCGTAGTTGAGCGTCAGGCGGGTTTTCGCGTTGAAGTGGTACTGCGCACCCAAGGTCCATTTCGAGAATGTATGTTCGTCGTTGCGGCCTTTTAACAGGTCTACCGTGTCATAGCGGGCATCCAGTTCGAACTTGGTTTTCGGGATATACCAGCCGCCTTCCACATACCAGCCGCTGGCCTTGCCATCCGCGCCATTGTTGGCACCCGTGGTATTTGCAGGGTTCGCGAAATAAAAGCTGGGTTTGTCCGGGCCTTCGAAAATCATGCCGTCTGCCGTGATGTATTCGGCCGTAACGCGGAACGGCTGCTTCAGATACTTCAGGCCCAGGCCGGCACGATTCCGGTCAAACAGCTTCGGGTTGGCTACGCTGTCGTTCGTGTTGTCCAGCAGCCGCTTGCCCCACTGCCCCCAGGTGAAGAACTTCAGGCCTTCCGCCCTCGGCCCTTTCCCGCCATATTTCTTCTCGGCCGATAGGTAGAGGTACTTGTCGTATTCGCCGTCATAATTGCTGAACTCGATACCGTTGCCGTTGCCGACCATGGCGGCATAGGACACTTCCCAGTCATTGCCGACATCGAAGGCATCAAATACTTGCGCACCAACATCGCGGAAGGCGCCGACCGGGCCTTTGAAACCGTTCAGGCTGGAGCCGCTTTGCAGTTGGGTTTCCGTGTAGGGACCGACGTTGGCGGTATAGCCACGCGGTGGGAAACGCTCAAGCAATAGCTGGTTGGCCGGTTCGGAAAAATTGATGTAATCGAAGGTCTGTATCCCCTGCAGGGCTTCCTCGGATCCCGGAGTCTTGAACAGGCCGGCGCGGATGCGGGCGCCGGGGATGTAATTCAGGGTGACGCTCGCATCGGTCAGCTTGGCGAATGCGCCGTTCCCCGACGTGATGCCGTTGTTGCCCATCTCCAGCAGGAGAAAATAATTGATGTGATTGTCGATCGGAAAACCCGTGCCGCGCACACCGATGCGTGCCCGGCTGATGTTGAAACCGGACTGGGAATCCAGGTCGGGGCCGAGCATCTTGGGCGGAACATACTGGTTGGTTGCACTGGGATCGCTGTAATCCTTCTGGTAATCCGCCTGAACGAAGCCCCAGACATTGGCGCGCGCGCTGGCGCCCGGGTCTTCGGTTCCCTGCAGCAACAGCCAGTTGGTTGCGTGGGCGGTGCCTGTTCCGGCAAGCGCCAGGGCGCAGGCTGCGCCGAGCAGGGTGCGTTTGAAGTTGGTGGGGTGTCCCATAGTGTGTTGCCTCCTTGAGCGTTGTCTGAATTTGAGTTTCTAGTCTTTGCTGCGGCCGGGCCGCATGGCAGAGCCGGTCAGGGTTTGACGTAGATGTAGCCCTGCTTGACCAATTCGCCGATACGTACGATTCCGCCCGGCACCACCGTGGCGACGGGATTGAGCTTTGGTGCTTCGCCGAGCTGTTTTGCCATGCCCTTGAGGGTGTTGCCGCAAGCGGAGAACTTCACGCCGCTCATGGCGAGCGAATCGATGCGCTTGGCATTGACGTTGTCGGCGAACAGCAGGCGCAGGCCTGGTCCATAGGCAACGATTTCGATCTCAACACCGCCTGGCGGATAGGCGTCCAGCAGATTGCGGGCGTTGTTCAGGATGAGTTCCTGCTTGGAGGGATCCATGTCGTCGATGTGGAGGACATATTT
The DNA here is from genome assembly GCA_964533095.1 of uncultured Thiobacillus sp. Taxonomy (GTDB): domain Bacteria; phylum Pseudomonadota; class Gammaproteobacteria; order Burkholderiales; family Thiobacillaceae; genus Thiobacillus. The sequence goes on from CAZHKS010000001.1 coordinate 486,717, forward strand.
GTAATCCGCCATGCTGAGGTCTGCCGACAGGGCAGGAGACGCGGCCGTGACGATCAGCAGCGACGAAAAGGTGAATAAGAGTGTTCGAAGGAAATTAAGCATTGTCTGTCTCCGTGCAGGGTGTTCAGGGTTCGTGGCCCAAGCGGAGACAATAGGTAGCCATGCATGTGTTGAAACATGCACTATTCCTCCCTTGGTTTTTATCAACCCCCCAGCTGGGGCGGTTGTCTATTTGTTGGCTGGTCGATCAGGGCTTCAGGTACACATAGCCCTCCTTCGCCTGCAGGCGAGCGATTTCAGCCACGCCGGACGGCACGATGCTGGCTTCCGGGATGACGGCGCTGGCATCCAGCTTGCGGCCCTTCAGGGTGTTGTTGCAGACGCGGAATTCGACGCCACTGTCTTTCAGGCCCTGCACAATCGGCTCATAGGGGTTCCCGTTCTTGTCCTGCGCGTCCTTGAGCAGAAAATCGATGCCCTTGCTGTGGGTGACGACGACGATATGTGTATTCGGCTCGGCATTGAGCTCGTTTTTGATGTTGCGCAATGCGGCCATTGCGTTGTCGCTGTCGTTGACGTGGTACACCACTTTGATTGCGTCAGGGGCAGCAGGCGCAGCGGCTTCTGCCAGGGGGTTCCCCACCTGGGCGGCATGGGCCATGGGGGCGGCTGCAAGCAGCAGGGCAGTCAGCAGCGGGGTTAAGGTGCGCGTCATGTTGTGTCTCCTCTTGATAAGCCGGCTTTATCAGCTCCGGTATTAAGAAGACGCGTGGAGTGGCACGCTTATTCCATTCCAGCAGGTGTTTATTTATGGAATAAATGAACTACCTTCAACGTCTTCCCTATATGTTTATGATCAGCCGCTTGTTGTTTGGCCCCTTGCGTCCCGGCATCGAGGCGCAGCGTCAGGTGCTCTACAGGATTGCCTATGCCTGGTGTCACGACACGTCACTGGCCGACGATCTGGTGCAGGAAACCCTGTCCAAGGCGTGGAGGCGTCGTGCACAATTGCGCGACGAGGCGGCACTGAAGGCTTGGCTGGTATCGATCATGAGCCATTGCTGGTTCGACCACCTGCGCCGCCGACGTGACTTTGAGGATGTGGAGGACTGGCAGGACGAGCTCGAATCCGCTGCAGATACACCCGAAGCCAGTTGCAACCGCGAGCAGGTGATCGCTTCGGTGCGGTCGGCGGTGGCCTGCCTGCCCATGGGACAGCGCCAGGTATTGACGCTGGTGGATCTGGAGGAATTCGGCTATGCCGAAGTGGCGGAAATTCTGGATATTCCGGTCGGCACCGTGATGAGCCGGCTGTCGCGCGCGCGCGCAAACCTGAAGAGCTTGCTGGATACTGCGATGCAACAGCCCACGACGAAGCCGCTGTTGAGGAGAGTGAAATGAATCCCGTCGTTTCGGACGAAACCCTGCATGCCTTTGTCGATGGCGAACTCGATGTGGCTGAAAGCGAAAGACTGATTGCACGGATGCGCGACGACAAGGAGCTGGCGCAACGCGTATGTGCCCTGCGCAGCCTGCAAACCATGGTGCGCCTGGCCTATCTCGAGCCGCCTGTTGCGGATGGGCGGGCGTTGCGCGCTGCGCCGCGGCGCCAGTTCGTGCAGCGCTGTGCCTTGGCGTGTCTGGCTGTGTTCGTGGGCTTGATTGGCGGCTGGTCTTTGCGTGGCACCGAATCGCAAGCGGTGGCCCATGCGCCTGCTGCTCTCCAGGGCGGCTATCAGGTGGTCAGCCTGTCACATGCGGCCGACCCGAGCCGGGTCCTCCTGCATATCGACAGTTCCGAGCCCGACAAGATGCAGGCGGTGCTGGACCAGGCCGAACGTTTGCTTGACGCCGCGGATCGGCAAGGGCGCGTCGTGCAACTGGAGGTCCTGGCCAACAGTCGCGGACTTGATCTGCTGCGTGCGGACCATAGCCCGTTTGCTGAACGCATGGCACGCATGAAGCAGCGCCACGCGAACAACCTGCATTGGGTAGCGTGCGGCCAGTCCATCGCCCGGTTACAGAGCGATGGCGAAAAGGTCGTCCTGCTGCCCACCACCCAGACTGCACAGACCGCCATCAAGGAAATCGTCACCCGGCTCCAGCAAGGCTGGACCTATGTTCGGGTTTGAGCGCAGGGCGGCTTTTTTCACCCTGCTGCTGTTTCTGCTGTTGCCGGCCCCGGCGGGCGCGTCCCCGCTGGTCAACCAGCTCGCCGATCATCCCTCCCCCTACCTTGCCCTGCATGGCCACGACCCGGTGGCCTGGCAGGAGTGGAATGCCGCCACGATCGCGCGTGCGCGGCGCGAAAACAAGCTGTTATTCGTTTCAGTCGGCTATTTCGCCTGCCACTGGTGTCACGTCATGCAGCGCGAAAGCTACGGGAACCCGCAGATTGCGGCCTTGCTCAACCGTGATTTCATTCCCGTCAAGGTCGATCGCGAACTCAACACCGGGCTCGACGACGCCCTGCAGGCTTTTTCCGCGCGCCTGCAGGGCGCGGCGGGCTGGCCCCTGAATGCCTTTGTGACGCCGGAAGGCTATCCCGCGTTTGTCGTCTTGTATGTGCCTCCCGACGCGTTCAGCACGCTGCTGACTCGGCTCTACGCGCGCTGGATATCGGACCGGGCTGCCATTCGTCTCCTGGCTGTGCGGGCCGCGCCACCGCCGGGCGGGCTGCCTGCGGATGCGCCGCTGACTGTGGCGCGCAGTACAGGGGCCTGGGCGCGGTTCATGGCCGGCGTCTGGCAGGAAGCCGACAGCCTGCATGGCGGCTTTGGCGAGGTCAGCAAATTCCCCATGGCCCCGCAATTGAGCGCCTTGCTGGATCGCCAGGTGCGACAGCCCGATGCCAGGCTGGCCGGGTTTCTGCGACTGACGTTTGACCAGATGGCGGCGCGCGGCCTGCGGGACCCCATTGGCGGCGGATTCTTTCGCTATACCGTCGATCCGGACTGGGACACGCCGCATTTTGAAAAAATGCTCTACGACAATGCGCACCTGGCCATGCTTTATCTGCGCGCTGCAGTGGTGTTGGGACAGCCCCGTTATCGCGAGATCGCCCGCAGCACGCTCGGTTTCATGCGGGATGAATTACAGGACGCGAGCGGCGGTTTCTATAGCAGCACGTCAGCCGTGGACGCGACCGGGCGGGAAGGTGCCACCTATCTGTGGGACGCCGACGAACTGAAACGACGCCTGCCACCGGAGGTCTACACTGCAGTGCGCCGGGTGTGGCGACTCGATGCGCCGCGCAATTTCGACGCGGGCTATCTGCCTGCGGAATACGTTACGCCCACGGCGGACGAGCGCCCGTTGCTGGCCGAAGCCGCGCGCGTCCTGTATCCCTTGAGGCGGATGCGCAGCCTGCCCAAGGACGACAAGCTGAATGCCGGCCTGAACGGTCTCGCGCTGTCGGCGTTCAGCCAGGCCATTCAGCTTGATCCGGCCTGCCGCCAGGACGCCGATCGGGTGCAACGGTTTCTGCTGACGCGGCTGGCCAGGGGAGGGCACCTCATGAAGGCGATGGCTCGCGGCCGGATCCTGCCGCAGGCCGAACTGGAGGATTACGCTTACGTGGTACAGGGCCTGCTCGACCATGCCGATGCGACCGGCAACGCGCAATCGCGCGAACGCGCCCGGCAATTCGCACGAACCGCGTGGAAGCTGTTCTGGAATGCACAAGGCTGGAAACGTGAGGCGCAGCCCTTGCTGGCAACGCTGCAGGCCCAGCCGGCGCTGGACGACGGCGCGTTGTATTCGCCATCCGACGTGCTCATTCTGGCCACTCTGCGCCTGCAGGATCCGGCATTGACGCGCCTGGCACGCAAGGCGGCACGCTGGCGACTGCCGGCCATGGAGCGGGATCCTTATGTCTATCCCACGCGCGTACGCGTACTGACGCAGGCCAGCGGGATTAGTTGAGTTCGGGCTCCTGTGTCGGCTCAGCCGTACGCTGAAGGGGGCGCCGACCGACCTGGATTTTCAGATTCAGCGACTGCTGTTTGCGCGCCACGGTCAGGCGCGCGTCTTCACCCGGCTTCAGGGCAGCGATCAGATTGAGCAGCGACGCCGAATCGGTCACTGCCTGCCCGTTGACGGCCAGCAGGATGTCGCCCGGACGCACGCCGCCGACGTCGGCCGGCCCACCTTTCAGAACCCCGGCAATCAATGCACCTTCCGCGCTTTTCAGGCTGAACGACTCGGCCAGTTCGGGGCTCAGGTCCTGTACCTCGACGCCGACCCAGCCGCGTGTCACGCTGCCGGATTTGATGATCTGTTCCATCACCTTGCGCGCGATACTGACTGGAATGGCAAAGCCGATGCCTTGCGAGCCGCCGGTGCGCGAGTAGATGGCGCTGTTGATCCCCACCAGATTGCCCGTCGCATCGACCAGCGCGCCACCCGAGTTGCCGGGGTTGATGGCGGCGTCCGTCTGGATGAAATTCTCGAATGTGTTGATGCCCAGATGCGTTCGTCCGAGTGCGCTGACGATGCCGGCGGTGACGGTCTGGCCGACGCCGAACGGATTGCCGACCGCCAGCACCCAGTCGCCCACCTTGAGGCTGTCCGGCTCGGCAAAGGTGATCGCCGGAAGATCGCTGGCATCGATTTTCAGAACCGCCAGATCGGTTTCGGGATCAGCGCCGACCACGCGGGCGGGCACCGTCTTGCCGTTTGCCAGGGCCACCTGGATTTCGTCGGCAGCCTCGACCACGTGCTGGTTGGTGAGGATGTAGCCGTTCGGGCTGACGATCACCCCCGAACCCAGGTTGGACACTTCACGCGGGCGCGAATCCAGCCGGTCGCCAAAAAAGTACCGAAAAATCGGATCCTGCAGGGCAGGGTGGGCCGGGCTGCTGACTTTCTGCTGGGTGAAAACGTTGACCACCGCGGGTATTACCTTTTGTGCCGCGGGGGCGAACGATTCGACCGGGGTGAGCGTGCGGCCGGCAGGCTGCGCGGCCTGCCGGATGGTCAGGCTCGGCGCCTGCGTCTGCCAGCGCAGGAGGTCGGGTTTGAACAGGGCAATGATGAACAACACGCCAAGCGCCACAGTAGTGGTTTGGGCGAAGAGCAACCAGAGTTTGCGCATTTGCATTTCGATTAAATTCAGGGACTTGGCGTTATTTTTCAACGGGTCGATTATAGCCCAGCGCGGATGGCGATGGCGTCATTCTTACGACAGGCTTCCGGTACGGGGTGCAATTTGGTTAGAATGCCGGTTTTATCGCAACACGTTCAGGTTAGGGAAACATGAGCCAGGAAGCCGATGGGCAAAAAGTGGACACACGTAAACGAAAATTCCTGATCGCCGCGACCAGCGCCGTTGGAGGGGTCGCCGTGGCAGGTGTGGCTGTGCCGCTGGTGATGAGCATGCTGCCGAGCGCACGCGCCAAGGCAGCAGGCGCGCCGGTCGAGGTGGATATCAGCAAGATCGAGTCGGGCATGCTGCTGACGGCTGAATGGCGCGGCAAGCCGGTGTGGGTCGTCAACCGCTCCAAGGAAATGCTCGATCTTCTGGGCAAGCACGACGACAAGCTGGTCGACCCGAATAGCGAGCAGCCCCAGCAACCTCCGTACTGCAAGAACGCTACCCGCTCGATCAAGCCCGAGTATCTGGTGGCGGTCGGCATCTGCACCCACCTCGGGTGCTCGCCCACCTACCGCAAGGAAGTTGGCGCGGCGGATCTGGGCGCAGACTGGCCGGGCGGTTTCCTCTGCCCCTGCCATGGTTCGCGTTTCGATCTGGCCGCACGGGTGTACAAGAACGTCCCGGCCCCGACCAACCTGGTGATACCGCCCCATCAATACCTCAGCGCAGGCAAGCTGCTGATCGGTGTAGACGCAAAAGGAGCCTAAAAGAATGTCTGCCCTGCAAAAAATGATGGGTTGGGTCGATGACCGTTTCCCACTCACTGCAACGTATAAGGCGCACCTGTCCGAATACTACGCGCCCAAGAACTTCAACTTCTGGTACTTCTTCGGCTCGCTGGCGCTGCTGGTGCTGGTGATGCAGATCGTCACCGGCATTTTCCTGACCATGAACTACAAGCCGGATTCGATGCTTGCCTTCGCATCCGTCGAGTACATCATGCGCGATGTCGACTGGGGCTGGCTGATCCGCTACATGCATTCCACCGGCGCCTCGATGTTCTTCGTGGTCGTCTACCTGCACATGTTCCGCGGCCTGATGTACGGCTCCTACCGCAAGCCACGCGAACTGATCTGGATCTTCGGCGTGCTGATCTATCTGGCGCTGATGGCGGAAGCCTTCCTCGGCTACCTGCTGCCGTGGGGCCAGATGTCGTACTGGGGGGCGCAGGTGATCGTCAACCTGTTCGCCGCCGTGCCATTCATCGGCGACGACCTGTCGCTCTGGATTCGCGGCGACTACGTCATTTCGGATGCCACGCTGAACCGCTTCTTCGCCTTCCACGTCATCGCCCTGCCGCTGGTGCTGATCGCGCTGGTTGCGGTGCACCTGGTGGCACTGCATGAAGTCGGCTCCAACAACCCCGATGGCATCGAGATCAAGAAGAAGAAAGATCCCGTGACGCACATCCCGCTCGACGGCATTCCCTTCCACCCCTACTACACGGTGAAGGACATCGTTGGCGTGATCGTCTTCCTGATGGTCTTCTCGGCGATCGTGTTCTTCGGTCCCACGATGGGTGGCTATTTCCTCGAAGCCAACAACTTCATTCCGGCCGACCCGCTGAAGACGCCGCCCCACATCGCGCCGCTGTGGTACTTCACCCCGTTCTACGCCATCCTGCGCGCAGTGCCGCCGATGTTCGGCTCGCAATTCCCCGGCGTGGTGGCAATGGGCATGTCGATTGTGCTGATCTTCTTCCTGCCCTGGCTGGATCGCGGCAAGGTCAAGTCGATCCGCTACCGTGGCCCGATCTACAAGATCATGCTGGCGCTGTTTGTCGTGTCCTTCGTCGGCCTTGGCTACCTTGGCCTGTTGCCGCCCTCACCGGTGGCGACGTTTATTGCCCAGACATTCTCGGTGATCTACTTCCTGTTTTTCCTGTTGATGCCCTGGTATACCTCGATTGACAAAACCAAACCGGAACCGGAAAGGGTGACTGGCTAAATGAAACGCTTGAAAAACTTTATTTTCCTGCTGATGGCGGTGCCCGTCGTCGCTTTCGCCTCCGAGGAAGGACCGAGGCTGGACAAGGCGCCGGTCAACCTGTCCGACCAGGCGTCCCTGCAACGCGGCGCACGCATCTTCGTAAACTACTGCCTCAACTGCCACAGCGCAGCCTCCATGCGTTATTCGCGCATGCAGGATCTGGGGCTGACCGAAGAGCAGATCAAAGAGAACCTGATGTTCGCGGCCGAGAAACCGGGCGAGACCATGACGGTCGGTATGGACAAGAAGGAGGCCAAGCTCTGGTTTGGTTCCGCCCCGCCCGACCTCAGCGTGATTGCCCGTGCACGCGGCTCCGACTGGCTGTACACCTACCTGCGCAGTTTCTATCGTGACGACTCGCGTCCCACCGGCTGGAACAACGTCGTGTTCGACAAGGTCGCGATGCCGCACGTGCTGTGGAGCCTGCAGGGCGAGATGGTTCCCGTCAAGAAGAAGGAAGGCGAGCACGAAGTTATCGAGCGCCTCGAACTGGCCAAACCTGGCAGCGTGACCCTGGCCGAGTACGACGCCATGGTGGGCGACCTGGTCAACTACCTGACATGGATGGGCGAACCCGCACAGCTCCAGCGCAAGCAGCTCGGACTGATCGTCCTGGCTTTCCTGGCGTTCTTCTTCGTGGTGGCCTATTACCTGAAGAAAGAGTTCTGGAAAGACGTTCACTGAACCCGGCCTAGCCGTTCGCCAACAGCCGGACTGTGTCCGGCTGTTGGCGTTTTAAGACTTAAACACACGCAATACGTGCAACACGATAGGGAGCCCCCGCCATGATGACCCTGTATTCCGGCAGTACCGATCCATATAGCCATCGCTGCCGCATCGTCCTGTTCGAAAAGGACATGGATTTCGAGATCATCGATGTGGACATGCACAACAAGCCGGAAGAAATCGCCAGCATCAGCCCCAGCGGCAAGATGCCGGTGCTGGTCGAGCGCGACCTGATCCTGACCGAATCCAACATCATCAACGAGTACATCGACGAGCGCTTCCCGCATCCGCAGCTGATGCCGCCGGATCCGGTCATGCGCGCCCGCGCTCGTCTGGTTCTGTTCAATTTCGAGCATGACCTCTTCACCCACGTCAATTCGCTGGAGCACAGCCTCGGCAAGACCTCGGACAAGGCGCGTCAGGAAATCCGTGACAGCCTGTCGCAGCTCACGCCCATCCTCACCAAGCAGAAATACCTGATGAACGACGAGTTCTCCATGCTGGATGTGGCAATCGCCCCGTTGCTCTGGCGCCTCGAGCATTACGGCATCGAGCTGCCGAAAGTGGCCGCGCCGGTGCTCAAGTATCGTGAGCGTCTGTTCAGCCGGCCCGCCTTCATCAATGCCCTGACGCCCACCGAAAAGGCGTTGCGCAAGTAAGCAGCGAAGGGAATGGGGACAGGCAGGTGGCCGAGATTTCAACCAAGCCGTATCTGATCCGTGCACTGTATGAATGGTGCACGGACTCGGGCTACACCCCGCAGCTGCTGGTTTCCGTTGATGCGCGCACGCGCGTGCCGCCCGGCTTCGTCAAGGACGGCCAGATCGTCCTGAACGTCAGCGCGGGCGCTACCCGCAATCTCACGCTGGACAACGACTGGATCCAGTTTTCCGCGCGCTTCGGCGGCGTCTCGCACGAGATATCCATCCCGGTCGACCGGGTCGCGGCGATCTTCGCGCGCGAAAATGGCCAGGGCCTGCATTTCGAGCCGACCGACGAGCCCGGGCCGCCGGATCAGCCGCCTCCCCCCGAGCCGGACGATGTGCCCACGCCACCCCGGGGCAAACCGTCGCTCAAGGTCGTCAAGTAAGCACTCGATCAAACGCGCGACATCGCTATAATGTCGCCCGTCGCCGCTTTAGCTCAGTTGGTAGAGCAACCGCCTTGTAAGCGGTAGGTCGTCAGTTCGAATCCGACAAGCGGCACCACGTACTCGATAAAAAACCCGCCAGGTGCGGGTTTTTTATCGAGTACGACCGGGATGCGGGAAATGCGTCTCTATTCGATACCCAGCCGCTCAAGCCGGTAGCGCAGGCTGCGGAAGGTGACGCCGAGCACGCGGGCGGCGGCGGTCTTGTTGTGGCGCGTCTGTTCGAGCGCTTCGAGAATGGCGGTGCGTTCAGCCTGATCGAGATAGTCCTGCAGCGGGTATTTGCTTCCCGGTGCTGCGGCGGCGGGGAAGGCCGGGGTCAGGTTGAGGTCCGCAGCGCTGATGCACTGCCCTTCGCACAGCGCCAGTGCGCGCTCCAGCGTATTTTCCAGTTCACGCACATTGCCGGGGAAGGCATAGGCGCAGAGCGCCTTCTCGGCGTCGCGCTCCAGCTTGACGTCGGCGCCCCCCAGCTTGTCGAGCAGGAAACGCGCCATCTCCGGGATATCTTCGGCGCGTTCGCGCAGGCTCGGCATGACGAGTTCGATCACGTTCAGCCGGTAATACAGGTCCTGGCGGAAGCGCCCCGATTCCACCAGTGCCGACAAATCCTGATGCGTGGCGCTGACGATGCGCACGTCGACCGGCTCTTCTGCGGTGGCGCCGACCTTGCGCACCTTCTTTTCCTGCAGCACGCGCAGCAGCTTCACCTGCATCGACAACGGCAGGTCGGCCACTTCGTCGAGGAACAGGGTGCCGCCGTCGGCCGCCTGGAAAAATCCGCCGCGGTCGGCATCGGCGCCGGTGAAGGCGCCTTTGCGATAGCCGAAAAATTCGCTTTCCATCAGCGTTTCGGGAATCGCTCCGCAGTTGACCGCGACGAAAGGCTTGTCGGCGCGGCTGCCGAGGCGGTGGATCAGCCGCGCCGCGAGTTCCTTGCCGCTGCCCGATTCGCCGGCGATATGCACGGGTGCCTGGGTGCGCGCGAGCTTGGCGATGCGTGCGCGGATGTCCTGCATGACGGCAGACTGGCCGGTCAGCTCGCGCGCCGGATCTTCGGCCCGGGCGGATTCGGGGACTGTCAGCGCCGATTTGACCAGGGCGCGCAGCTGGTCGAGCGCCACCGGTTTGGCCAGGTAGTCGAATGCGCCCGCTTTCAGCGCGGCCACCGCGTTGCCGGCATTGCCGTAGGCGGTGATGACCGCGACCGGCACAGGCAGGGTCAGGGCGCTGGCGCAGGCGATGACTTCCAGTCCCTCGCCGTCGGTCAGCCGCATATCGGTGAGGCAGAGATCGTAGTGTGTCTGTTTGAGCCGGGTCTGTGCTTCGGCGACGCTGACGGCGCGATCGGTTTCGAGGCCCATCCTGACCAGGGTCAGTTCCATCAGGTCGAGCAGGTCAGGCTCGTCGTCTACCAGCAGGATGCGTGGGGAAGCGGCCATGTTCATTCCCCTCCGCGCAGGCTCAGGCGAAAACGCGCGCCGCCGGCACCGGGAACATGGGTCAGCACTGCATGGTTGGCTTCGGCCAGTTCACGCGCGAGGAACAGGCCCAGCCCGGTGCCCTGCGCGTCGGTGGTGAAGAAGGGCTCGAACAGCTTGCCCTGGTGTTCCGGTGACAGCCCCGGGCCGTCGTCCATGATCTCGAGATGTATGCCATTGCCCTGCACCTGCGCGCTGAACTGGATGCTGCCCGTCTGCCTGCGGCTGAAACGCCAGGCGTTGCGCATGAGATTCCACACGATCTGGCGCAGATGGTCGGGGTCGAACTGAAAATGCAGGCTGTCGGGCATGCTGACTATGACGGCGTCCGCCGGGATTTCTTCAGTCTGGCGCAACTCATCGATCAGCGCACCGAGCGTCGCGGCATCGAAGCTGACCGGATTGAGGCGGTCGCGCCGGTTGAGCGTCAGGACTTCTTCCACCAGGCGGTCGAGCCGGCGCGCATTGTTTTCGATGATCCCGGCCAGCCGGGCCTGGGCGTCGTCGTGCGCGTCCTCGCCCAGCAGCTGCGCGGCATGGCTGATCGCCGACAGCGGATTGCGGATTTCGTGTGCGATATTGGCGGTGAGCCGCCCGAGCGCCGCCAGCTTGAGCCGCTGGGCTGCCTGCTCGGCCTGGCTCTGGTCTTCCAGCACCAGCACGCGGCTGTTGTCCGGTGTCGTCAGCGGGATGCAGCGCACCCGCAACCGTGCGGCCGCGGTGTTCAGGGTCAGCGTTGTGCCGGGGGCCATCTGCTGCGACAGGCGTGCCAGTTCGGGCGAGCAGTCTGCCAGGCGGGTGATGCCCGGCGTCACCGCCGCGGGAACACCGAGCAGCGTCAGCGCACGCGGACTGGCGTGCCGCACGACGCCATCGCCGCGTACCGCCAGCAGCCCGTCGGGCGAATTCTCGATGGCCAGGGCGTTGATGCGGTTCAACAGCGCCAGTTCATTCGCCTGCTGCTGGGCCAGCCTTTCCGAGCGCAGCGCGCGCAGCGTCAGCGCATGCGCCAGCAGGCCGATGGCGAAATATCCCGTGCAGAGCAGGCCAACCTGGAAAAAGCTGTCAAGTCCCTGGTTTCCGCCCAGAATGTTGAAGGTATGCTGCAGCAGCACGGCGATCGACGCCATGGCGGCATACAGCAGGGCCAGTCGTCCGCTCCCGACCAGGCCACCGGAGGCGACGGAAATCGCCAAGAGCAGGCCCAGGCCGCTCGCGAGTTGCTCGCTGGTCGACATCATCAGCATGAAAAGCACGATGTCGGCGGTGATATGGGCGGTGAGCTGGATCTGGAATCCCGGCCAGCGTGCACGGATACCCAGCACGAACAGCGCCGCGATCACCAGATAGGCAAAGGCATAGCCCTGAAAGCGTTCGCTCGTGCCCTGGTGGAACAAGTCCGACGAACTGAACAGCAGGCCGCTGAACACCAGCGCGGCTGCCAGCGTCAGGCGATACAGATTGAAGTAATCGAGACTGCGCCAGTGGGACGGGAAATAGCCCGCTGTGGTCGGGCGCGGCATCGACGTCGCCGCTGCGTTCATTTCTTGCCGAGTTGCCGGTGCTCGGGGGTACAGAAGAAGTTGCCGCCGGAATAAATAGCCTCGCTACGGGGCAGGTTCACGCCGCAGTGCGCGCATTTCACCATATCCTCCACCACGTTTTCCCGTGCGGATGAGGGGGGGTGGCCGAGCGACCGCTGATAGGCGCGGAACACCGCCAGCACCACAAAACCAATCACGATCAGCAGCAGGATCTTGAGCACGCTAGCCCCTACAAAATGGAAATTAGCATAGCATGGCAGGGCGTCGGATGGCTTCTGGCGCGATGTCCGTCGCGCATTGGGTTGCGTTGGTGGATGCTCTGCGGAGTGGGCGTGTGCTGCCTGAGGAATGTCGATTTTTTTTACACCTTGAATCAATCGGCGCGCGCAAACCCAGGCCGGTTTTAAAAAGACTTTTAAAAACAATGGTATTTTTGGATCCCTTTCGCCTGGTCTGCGTCTTGCTTGTCTGTTGTCAATAATAATTTCTTATCGTGGCTGGCCGGGTTTATAAGGTTCGGTCAGGGTGAACGGGTAGTACTTTAAAAAGAGCGGCGGAATGCGGTGCGGCTTGGTGCACCTCATTGATGATCAGCTTAAAAATAAAGCAACAAGCAGTGCGCGTGAATAGCAGTGGGGCATCGGCCGTTTTGATGCCCGGGCAGGCCTGATCCAGGGGCTTGCACCATCCTGTGATTGTTGGACTTGCGTTCAACAATATCTCATGCGCACGCCGAAACGGTGCTGCGCCGCATTCCTGTTTGCGGATTCCGTGTCGTCGTGTGCCTGGGGCGGCCTCTCTTTTGTTGTCCGGGGAGGTGGATGGGGGGTAGATGAGCCGCAAGGCGAATAACAAGTGGTTATAAAAAGTGGTGAGAAACAGCATCGGGGTGTGGCGCGCATGCTTGTGCGCCACACCACCGGGGGCTGAACAATAAAGGTTCAAGCAGTGCGCGTGAATGGCAGTTGGCGTCGGGGTTTTAGGCGCCAGGAAAGGACCTCTTCCAGGTCCTTTCTGATTCTGTTTCGTTGGGCGTTGGCCCAGCGATGTCTCATGCGCACGCCTGCCGGCGCTGCGCTTTTTTTTGCAGATCCCGCAAGCGTGCGCTGAGTCGTGTTGTCCGGGCGTGTTCCGCCTGACCAAGAATAAAGACGGCATATGGCCGCGAAGAACTGAGCTGTTTAGTGGATGGCGAAGATTTGTGGAGGCCGCCCGAATGATTGCCCGGGCGGTCTCAACCCAAAACAGAATCGAGGAGTAACCTATGAAACGCATGAATAAACTGGCTGTTGGCATCTTGCTGCTGGGCCAGGCCCTATCGGGAGCTGCTTTCGCGGTTCCCGTCACCCTGGCCGGCACCTCGGTCAGCTTCACCTTCGACAGCGCCCTCAGCGGGCTGTTCGGCACCCCCATGGTGTCGGGCGATGCGCTGTTTTTCACCCCCACGACCTATAAGGCACAGTCCTTCAACGGTACCGGGTTCGCCTCGGCGAGCCAGACCTTCAACATCACGGTCAATACGAATCCCGGCTATTCCGTGGCGGCCGTCAACCTGACCGAAGACGGCGATTATTACAATATCGGCGCCGGCGCCAGCGTGGCCGTAGGCGGAAAGCTCTACGTGCGCGACCTCGAGACGCCGCTTGCGGCCGCCGCTATCAGCAAAATCAAGGCAACCCAGCCGCTCACCGACGTGACCAGCCTGGCGGATTTTGAAACTACCGACTGGCGATCCCTTGCCGGCGTCGCGACGCCGGCGGGCTGGGGGGGGGCGGACGGCATCGTCAGCGGTGTCAACGTCACCATCGAAAACATCCTGTTGGCCAACAGCCTGTCGCTTGGCAGTGCCGCCTTTATCGAGAAAAAATTCGTTGGCTTGAGTGTGGTCACGGCGCCCGTACCTGAACCTGCAGCCTACGCCCTGATGCTGGTGGGGTTGGGGCTGGTTGGATTCGCCGTGCGCAGCCGCGTCAAGGCGTGATGGACTGCCATGAAATTTGCACTATAAAAATACACATTCAGATCATGGCTGATTAGCTATAAGCATCGTGTGCATCCCGGGCGGCCGAGGCCGCTGGGGATGCGCAGACCAGTTGCGTTCACGCGCAACTTTGGCTCGCCTCTTGGCGAGTCTTTTTTTGTCCCGGCGCAACGTTACTCGCCAGCAATCGATCGGCTGGATATATATAGTCGGGCCGGTTCGGCCATTTGCGGACCACTATCAATAGGGAAATCGGTGTCGGATTTCTTTACATTTCATATCAGGGCAATTTATTCATGTCCGCCATTCGAATAAAAGATGTTTCAATAACAGGTGGGATACAAATTATTTGTTGGTCTGGTACATATCTTGCGTGAGTGGAGCGACGACGCAATATAGTGGTGATAAGAACCGTGTCTTGATCCATTTCAGGCATAACCGAGATGGCCCTGTAAGCTTGTTGTTGAAGGAGGAGTTTATGAAGCACAAGAAAGTTTTTCTGGCTTCGCTGCTTGCCCTGTCCGGTTTTGCTGGCCAGTCTGCTCATGCGGCTGCGAACTGGGTGGGAACGGCCAATTACGCCAGTCTCGTCCCGGGTGCGGATACGGTAGGCCCGTTCGACACTTACGATGAAGGGGCCGGGGTTGTGCTGCTCAAAACCACCTCGGTTTCCGGAACGACGGCCAACCTCGATGGCTTCTATCAGTCTTACATCAGCCAGCATCAGCTGGCCGGGTCTCCAGTGTCGGCCCCCAACCTGGATAACACCTACGAGCTGACAGTGGTAGCGAGTTTCACGGAAAGCGCAGATACCGTTACCGGCGCGATCAACGTCAACCCGGGCGGCACCTTCGGCCTCTATCTCGGTACGAAGGATCGCAGCTTTTCCGGCGATAGCGGGTTTAGTAACGGGAACCTGATCCTCGGTGGCACCATCACCGGCGGAGTCGGGACCTCGATCAGCGCGGGAAGCATGATTTTTGGTGTAACCGATATTTCTATCTCGGTCACAAGCTTCGATGCGAATGTCTATAGTCCGGCTACCATCACGAACGGCGGGGGTATCTTCACCTTGCGGCTGGGCAACCCCTTTGACGCGCCTTTCCTGTCCCAGGTCACGAGTGTTCAGGGAAATAGCGTAGTCGGGACAGCTGCTCTCCCAAATTACCTGTTCGCCGCCGATGGCTACACCGCGCTGGCTGTTCCCGAGGCAAATACCTATGCCATGATGCTGGCCGGCCTTGCATTCGTCGGTTTCATGGCGCGGCGCAGAACACGCCTGTCCGTTTGATTTCCGGGAAGTTTCTGGAGTGCGGCTTCCGCGAGGAAGCCGTTTTCATTGGTGATTCATTGGTGAAGTCCCGTGAGCGGCTATATGCGGAGTTCAGGGTCTAACTTTCACGTCTGTTTCAAGTTCCGGCAATCTTGGCCCGTTAGATTTGATGGATAATACATTCGTACCTCCCGAATTCAGGCGGGAGGCTCCATCAATATAATGCGCCGGCCCCTGGGCCCCAGAAAAAAGCGCATCCACGCGATGCGTTTGGAGTGATGACAAACCATAACCAGTGGCTGTTCCGGCAGCAGCTTTCGGTCGTATCGCTGACCAAGATCCTGCTCGACCCCTTTGTGGCCGTGCTGGTGCTGATCGGCTGCGCGTTCTATTTCGGTGAAACCTTCAACGGGCCGTATCCCATCCTGGCCCTGATCGTCTTCACGCTGACCTTCCCCGGGAAATGGCCCGAAGTCACTCTGCGTGCCTTCTGGAACGAGGTCGTGATGCCCTGGTTCTTCCTGTCCGGGCTGATCCTGCTGTTCGGCTATTCCACAGGCTATCTCGATTTTTTCCCGCCCGACCTGGTGATGGCATGGATGCTCGTCACCCCGGTTGCCATGTGGGTGGCGCACCGTGTCGTGCGCAAGCTCCTGCCGCGCCTGCTGCTGCTGGAAGGCGGGCGCCGTCGTGCGCTCGTCGTGGGGGCCGGCCATCTGGGAACCGAGCTGCGCGGGCGCTTTGCCAATGACAGCGCCCTGGGGGTGGACGTGGTCGGCTTTTTCGATGACCGTGCGATCGAGCGCACCGAACTGACCGACCCGAAGAAAATGCTCGGCAAACTGGCCGACATCCCCGAATACGTCAACCGCAACGGCATCGATCTCGTCTACATCACCCTGCCCATGGCCTCGCAGCCGCGCACCCTGAGCCTGCTCGATGCCCTGCGAGACACCACCGCTTCGGTCTATTTCGTGCCGGATATTTTTGTCTCGGACCTGATCCAGGCACGGGTCGATCACATCCACGGCATGCCCGTGGTAGCGCTGACCGAATCGCCCACCCTGGGAGTCAGCGGCATCGGCAAGCGCATCAGCGACGTCATCATCGCCACCCTCATCCTGCTACTGATCTGGCCTGTCCTGCTGGCGCTGGCCATCGGCGTAAAACTGTCCTCGCCCGGCCCCATCATCTTCAAGCAGCGCCGCTACGGCCTCGACGGCCAGGAAATCCTGGTCTACAAATTCCGCTCCATGCGTGTCTGCGACGATGGCGATACCATCAAGCAGGCTGGCCGCAGCGACCCCCGCATCACCCCCTTCGGATCCTTCATCCGTCGCACCTCGCTCGACGAACTGCCGCAGTTCGTCAACGTCCTGCAGGGCCGCATGAGCGTCGTTGGCCCGCGTCCCCACGCCGTTGCCCACAACGAGCAGTACCGCAAGCTCATCAAGGGCTACATGCTGCGCCACAAGGTCAAGCCCGGCATCACCGGCTGGGCCCAGGTCAACGGCCTGCGCGGCGAAACCGAAACCCTCGACAAGATGCGCGCCCGCGTCCAGTACGACATCGACTACATGCGCAACTGGTCGCTGGGGTTCGACCTCATGATCATCGGCAAGACCCTTGCCGTCGTCTGGCGCGATCAAAACGCGTATTGACCCCCTCAAACTGAACAGGTCTGCTACTGCTACAGATCATCCTGTCCACTGTCGAGTTTGCTGCGCTTAACCCGCGCTCACCTTGGGTGGGCGGAGTTGCGTCTTGAATTGGCCTGTCGGACAGGATCTGCCGCCGTTCTCCCAACTGCTAAGGGTATTGAGGCGATGTAACCTTGTCTGGGTACAGGTATCGCATAGAAACTAGGCTTATGTTTCTATTAAAAATACTGATCACTATCTGTTTTGTCGATAAATTTTACACATTCACCGGGGGGGGGCTTGTGATATATAACAAGTTGATTTAAAACAAAAAAAATGTGTATGCATTAATTTCACTCCTAGAATCGGCTAGACGCTATCCGTATTCTGTTATCCCTGTCCAAAGAATTTGTCGGGATTTTTTACATCACTAGTTCGAACCTACTAGCCAGCCTGTCAAAGGCAAACAAATTTAAACTTTAAATACTTGATTGTTAAGCCAATAAGTAATTGTTGTGCAAAGCTGGAACAGGCATTGCTATGGGTAAAGCGCCGCTTAGGGAATTATTCGGTGAAGAGTATTACACCGTGTGGCAGGAGGATGTAGTTGTAGTTCGATCGATATCTATCTACATGAGGAGATTTACAAAATGAAATTCACGATGACAAAAATTGCCGCCGCTGCTGCACTGGCATTTGTTACTTCATCTGCCATGGCTGCTCCTGTGGCCACGACCGCTGATTTCAACATGTTTGCGAAGAAGGGGCTGGACCAGAACGTCGGTAACACAAGCATGACCGGCCCGATCAACGTCGATAACACCGTTACCGGCTTCATCGATACCGCAGCCGGCACTTGGGGTGTTTCGTCCTCAGCCACGTTCTTCGGCGGGAACTGGACCGCTTCCAACGGCACGCTGTTCACCACGGCCGGTAACTATGCCCTGAACGTGGCCACGGGCGCAATCACTGCAGCCGCGCCCGATACCGTCGGTACTGCCGACGGCAGCATGCACTTCACCGTGGGTGCAGGACAGGTGGTGGGTATCATCGATTTCGCCTGGGGCGTCACCACAGGTATTAAGGTTATCGATGTGTGGAACGTTTCCGCCGGCGCCGGTGGTACTACGCTCTATACGGCTGCTGCGGTCCCTGGCATGGAAAACGGTCCCTTCCCGGGCTACAACGCCCAGTTCAATCTCACGGCCGCCGCCGTGCCGGAGGCCTCCACCTACGGCATGATGCTGGCTGGTCTGGGTCTGGTTGGCTTCGCGGTGCGTCGCCGCAAGCTGATGGCCTGAGCGTGAGGAGTCCGGGGGATCCCCGGGCTGATCGCGGTCTGGCTACAGTTTGGCCGGAACAGAGATGAAAATACGGCGGGCTACCCCGCCGTATTTTTTTCTTCGTCTTTATAGTTCGACAAGGGCGGCAAATAAAGCAGGCGACCTTGTTGGCAGCCCGGTTGGTGCCAGCACCCGTCCAGGAGGGGGCATCGTCAATAGCATGGACTTGTGGCCATTTGTTACGTTTAATCTGAATTTCCAGGGACACATCTCGGTTTGTTTCAATAACGAAAAAACAAAAGTTTCCTGGTTTGATAATGATGAAAAATAGCCTCTACCAAAATCTGTCTATCGATGCGAACATAAATTATTCGCTCGGCATTCTGGGTATCAGTAGCCTTGGAATATTTATGGCATGGTTTGGTACGGCCATGCATTTGATTCCGTTGCCGATTGACCCGATACGTTCGTCCTTGGTCGGAGCCTTGTGGCAAGTCTCTACCACTGTAATTGTTTTGTACTGGTGGGCAAATAAAAGATTGCGTTTGCCACTAAGTGAGCTGGGCATCACAACCAAGAATTTGTTCAAGACAACGCTTCTCGGCTGCATGCTTTACAGCCTGGCCCTGGTTGCGTTTGTCAGTTGCAGCAATGACCCGTTCATCGCCCACCACGCGCTACGAAGCGCAAGCGGGCATGATGCAATGCTGCTTCTGTTCAGCATGAGCTTGACTGCGGCGGGCACCGATCTAACTACGCGTGGCTTCATCTTGCTGGGGCTTGCGCGCTTCAGCCCCCTGATTTTTGCCGTTATTGTTCAGAACGCACTTTGGTACTTGGGCCATCTGAGAGAAATTGCCCAGTTGTCCGGGTGTTTGACACTTTGGGGTGCGATCGGATTGACGCTTACTCTGGGTATTCTTGGTGACGTTGTTGCCCTCAAAACAAGAAACATCGTAGGACTGGCGATCGCGCACGTAATGCTGAATGTGACCATGATGGTGTTTATTAGAAGTCTCTGATCCGATGAATATTTTCTTCGCTTTGGCATGCGTAGCGGGAATATTTACGATTTCCCTATCTTTCATTCAGATCTCAATTTTTGATTTCTATTTTTATTTGTTGCCATTTGGGTTGGCGCTGATGTCCTTATTCGTTGCTGTGGGACTAACGCGTTCTTCTTTTTTTCAGTCAATCCGTCCGAGCGTACTGCGAGGCCTTCCGCTATGCGGTGCATTTGCCATGCTGGCATGTGTTGCCTTGTCTGTTTACGGGGCTTCGCTAGGCGTATCCTTATTCTTCCTGTTGTTCGTTATTGTTCAATTAATCACATATCTATCCTTCTGGTCGGCCATTGTGCAGGGCGGACGGTTTATTTCTTCTTCAGTGGGGTTCATTGCTGGCCTGACGCTGGGGTTACTGCTGATTGCCTACCTCAACCTGGATCCGCTGGCTATTCTATTAATGGCCTTCGTTTCCATAACTGTGCTCTACGCTGCCCAGTTTCTGAGCAAGGCGATGGAAAACGTCGTATATGTCTTGGTCATCTGTCTCGTTGCGTTTGGCGTGTTTCAAGCGAGGCAATATGCCCTTATGCCGGGCTCAGCAGGATGGCTATTGGATTACGGTAAGGCAGGGCCGACAAATATAGGTGACCCGAAGAAAAGCGTCTGGGGGCCGGTTGGATTGACGGAAATGTATGCGTTGACTTCGGATGGGCGCGATGCATGGATGTATACGAACGGCGCTTCACCCGGTCTTGTGCTTCTGGACGGGTTGGCGGCATACGATGAGGCCTGGTGGGCACAGAAAGCCCCATTGGCTATGGCCATTTACGATGCTGTGCAGCCAAAAAGTGTCGTCGATATTGGCTCCGTTCCAAGTGATATGGCCTGGCGTGCAACCAGCCGCGGTACGCGAAATATTTATGGGTTATACGGATCGCGCGATTGGACTCTCGTGAAGGCACCCGGCCTTGAGTCAATCAAACAATCAATCGTGCTGCTGAAGCAGCCGGTTTTCTCGGCTCAACAGAACGTTAAATTTCCGGTTGATATGAT
Source organism: uncultured Thiobacillus sp. (assembly GCA_964533095.1). Taxonomy (GTDB): domain Bacteria; phylum Pseudomonadota; class Gammaproteobacteria; order Burkholderiales; family Thiobacillaceae; genus Thiobacillus. The sequence continues at coordinate 506,999 of CAZHKS010000001.1, forward strand.
CGTTCTCTCCTCGGCGCATGAAGGGGAACAAGGATGGACCAGTTCCAGTGCCGGGGAGCAACGCTTTTTTGACCGGGTAAACCTTCTGCGATATTGGCAGGATTTGGATGAAGACGGGGTTCTGGTATTGCTCTCAAGGCAACAATCGGTGTTTTTTCGGCAAATTTTCAGTGTCTGGTCTGCTCTGAAAAATACCGGTATGTCAGATGCTGAGTTTATGGAACATGCGTGGGGTGTGGTGCCCGATACCGCGTCCACAGATAGCCCTTATCGATATGCGCTTGTTTTAACCAGAAAGCCCAGGGATGAAAAGTTCGCACGAGCCATCAGAGGACAGGTTCTAAAGTTGCCTGTCAAATATTTGTTTGGTTACAACATTCCGCCTAGCAGGCCATACGATTACTTTTATCAGAATGACATCAATAAAGTTCGTACTATCTTTGCCCGGGGAATATCCGGGATGTTTGGGAAACAGATGAATCTGGATGCGCCCGATTCACACAGGTCCATTCCCTATCAATTTGTCGAAGACGTATATCCACAATACAAAAATTTGCTTGTCTTGTCGGTGGGCGCACTGGTCGGGATTATCCTGTTGCCATTGCAAAATTTGCGTCGGCCTGAATACGTTCAGGCCAAAAAGGGGCCGGGTGTTGCAATATGGATGGTTTCAGGGGGTATGACTGGGGTTTTGCTTGTCATTGCCTTGGCGTTTCTTGTGGCTTACCCGTCAACGGTCCCGCAAGAACTTAGGGTATGTTGTCTAGCAATTTTGATGTTGATCGCCACGTTTGCTTATCGTTTCAAGTGGCTCGTCGCTATCACAAACCGACCGGCATTGTTGCTTGGTTTGGGATCTGCGTTGGTGCTCGGCCTATATCTGCTATCTGACTTTACGCAAATCATCGAAGGTGGCGGTAAGTCTTATATGGTGATTGCTGGAATACTGTTTGTTTTGCTGGGGAGCGCGTTGTCCGCCATGCAATCCGCTTTGGAGCGTGAATCGGAACGTGAATCGGGTACTGAGTTGGTGGCTTGGTGGTGGTTTGCTATGGCCGCAGGTAGTGCGGCGGCACTGTTCTGGTCAATGAGATTGTATTCTGCGATGGGTGATGGCTTGCTGTTGATTGCCTGTGCGCTATTGATTGGTGTTGCCAGCGTTTTCCGGTGGTATGGTTGTTTGCTTCCCATCGAAACGCGTGAGCGCGTCCTGATGTGTGGTGAACAGACTCTTGGTCCGCAATCAGTGTCTGGGTTGCCCCACACCTACGAATGACCGCTTTCACGGCTTCAAGGGTGTGCGATTTTGGATTTGTTGGATTTATGCAACCGGCCCCGAAATTGTATTTTTAGTTATGGCGCGTTTGCTTGTCGGGAAGGTAGAATTTTACTAAATAATTCTGACAAATTTCGCAGCTTAAGACCCTGCCAATAATAATTTTAAAAATCAAAGTTCATAACGATTCAAATGGAGGAGTTTATGCGTTTTACACTGAAACATGCGGCCATGGTCGCTGCCTTCGCGGCAGCATTCCCTGCTCACGCTACTAACGGTTACTTCCTGCCGGGATTCGGCATCCGCTCTCAGGGCATGGGGGGGGTCGGCATTGCCTTTGGCCGCGACTCCCTGTCCACGGCTGCGAACCCTGCCAATGCCGTAAACACGGGCATGCGGGGCGACATGGGTGCTGCGGTGTTCAATCCGGAGCGGCATGCTACTGTTGGCACCCCTGCGGGTGGCAGCACGTTTTTCGATTTTGAGGGCAATACCGAGAGCGATTCAAAATATTTCATCGTGCCTGAAATGGGTTTCAGCATGCCGCTGGATGACAGGCTGCATATCGCACTGGCGGTAGTGGGCAACGGGGGCATGAACACCAATTACCCGGAAAACTTTTTCACCTATAGGGGAACCAATGTTCCTCCCCCAGACCATAAAGTGGGGATCGACATGATGCAGTTGCTGGTCCCGATCACCGTGGCCTACAAGCTCAACGATCAGCACTCGTTTGGTGCCTCGCTGGTGCTGGCCGAAACCCGCTTTCGCGCCTATGGACTAGAGGCGTTCCCTTATTTCGAAACATTGAACGCCGCGTATAACATAACTTCTGATCCTGCCCATATTACGAACAACGGTTTCGACTACAGCTATGGTGCCGGTATACGGTTGGGATGGCTGGGTGAATTCATGGACGACCGGTTGACCGTTGGCTTGACCTACGCGTCCAAGACCTATATGACCAAATTCGACAAGTACAGGGGATTGTTTGCCGAGCAGGGGGGGTTCGATATCCCGGAAAACTATGGCATCGGCATCGCGGTCAAACCGATGAAAAACTTGGTCATAGCTGCTGACGTGCTGCGTATCAATTACAGCAATGTTGCTTCGATTGGAAATCGCGGCCCGGAAACCGTGGCTTCAACACCTGTGCCTGGCCAACCTACCGGCTGGCTCCCTGATTTTCCGTTTGGCATCCTATCTATCGGGGATAAGAACAAGGAGACCGGCAACGATGCGGGCATGGGGTTCGGCTGGAAGGATCAGACGGTTTATAAACTGGGCGTCCAGTATGGCGTGAACAACCGCCTCCAGTTGCGCGCTGGCTATAACTATGGCAAAAGTCCGATTCCAAATGATCAGCTGACCTTCAATTTGCTGGCGCCAGCCACGGTCGAAAGACATTACTCGTTTGGCTTTACCTACAAGGCCAACGAGAATCTCGAAGTGTCCGGAACCTATATGTATGCTGCATCCCACAGCCAATCTAACTGCAGCCAGAGCATCCTCAACTGTGTTGAGTTCGATATGCACCAGAACGTGTTCGGCCTGACCATGGGCTGGGTGCTGGATCCGGGCGAGAAGGCGGCTGAGGAGTATGGCGAGGGCAACTGGGCGGGCATCAACTTCGACCACTGGTACGGCGGCATCGGCATCGGCCAGTCCGACTACCGTGACTACAGCGCGACGTCCGTGAGCCCGCACAGCGAAGCATGGAAGGCCTATGCTGGCTACCAGATCAACAAGTACGTGGCACTCGAAGGTGGTTATGTCAACCTGAACGACATGACGGCCTTCACTGGATCGACGCGCACGAACATCTCCACCGATGGCTGGACGCTGGGCGCCCTGTTGAGCTATCCGATCACCGACAAGTTCGCGGTCACGGGCAAGATCGGTGGCGCCTATCTCCTTGCCGACGTCAAGAAGAAGACCGGTGCCGGTCTCACGGTCCGTACGGGTGATGACGGCTACGAGCCCAACTACGGTGTCGGCGTTCGCTATGCCTTGCTGGACAACCTGGACCTGCGTGCGGAGTGGGAGCGCTTCGACCGCAGCAACATGAACATCGACCTGCTGAGCGCAGGGATGGCCGTGAAATTCTGACCGTCGAAGTCGACGTTTTACAAGGCCGGGGCTGCGTCCCCGGCTTTTTCGTTGGCTCGACATCCAAGTTGGATCGTGCGGGCTGACGGCACACTAGGCTCTCGGAAGGCAGATGACGGGTATGGGCAAGCAGAACATCCTGTTGCGCACCAAGAAAAAGAAGGCATTGGCACATTTTCAAGCCGGGCAGTATGACGAGGCGTGGGCCCTTAGCCAGGCGATTTGCCAAGCCGACCGGCTGGACGCCGATGCACGGCTGATGTGCGGCGTGATCGCAGGGCTGCGAGGCGACAACGAAAGCGCTGAAGCCTACTGTCGGCAGGCGTTGGCGCTCGACCAGAAGCTGGCGGCGGGCTACTACAACCTGGGGACTGCGCTGCGGAGCCAGGGCAAATATGCGGAAGCCTGCCAGTCGTTCAAGCGTGCGACCGAGTTGCAGGTGAATTACAGCGATGCCATGGACGCCCTGGCGCATGCCTATATCTCACTTTGCGACTGGCCAGCTGCCGCGAAGGTGATGAACGAGATTATCTCGATCTGGCCGCAAAAGCCGGAAATGCACAGCGACCTGGGAATGGTCTATCAGGCGATGGGCCGCATGCAGGATGCCATCGCGGCCTACGAGGGCGCGCTGAAGATCAGCCCGCGTCTGACGGGCACACTGAACAATCTCGGCAGTGCCTACCTCGGTCAGGGCGCTTTCGAACAGGCCGAGCGCTGCTACCGGCAATGCCTTGCAGCCAGTCCTGCGGATCTGCGCGCCCGTTCCAATTTGCTGATGCTTCTGAATTATCTGCCGGATGCCGATGCGGCCAGGGTGTTTGAGGAGCATCTCGAGTGGGGGCGGGTCGCCGAGGCCAGAATTCCCCGGCTGGAACCAGTCGTGTCTGCGCCAGACCCGCAGCGACGAATCAGGGTGGGATATCTGTCGTCGGACTTTAGGGAGCATTCGGTGGCCTCCTTCATCGAGCCGGTGCTGAAGCACCACGACCGTAGTCGATTCGAGGTCTGTTGTTATTCCGATCTGCCCACGCCGGACGAGACGACGCTGCGGATCAGGGAGGCTGTTGACATGTGGCGGGATATCGACAAGTTGTCAGATGCGGATACAGCGCGCCTGATCCAGGAGGATGGTATCGATATCCTGATCGATCTGGCCGGACACACCGGCAACAGCCGGCTGGCTATCTTTGCGGCCAGGCCGGCACTGGCCCAGATGACGTGGCTGGGTTATCCGAATACCACCGGGCTGTGCACGATCGATTACCGGATCACCGATTGGATCGCTGATCCAGAGAGCGAAGATGCGTATTACAGCGAGAAACTACTACGCCTAGATGGCTGTTTCCTGTGCTATCAGCCCCATCCGGGCTCGCCGGAGGTGGCGCCGCTGCCCGCCCTGAGCAGCGGCCATGTCACCTTCGGCTCGTTCAATAATTTCAGCAAGATCAACCCGGCTGTGCTGCACCTGTGGGCCGAAGTGCTCAAGCAGGTACCTGGCTCGCGCCTGCTGCTGAAATGCCCGGCACTGACGGATGCTGATGTCAGGGCCCGTGTGAGCGCGGCCTTGCAGTCCTTGGGCATTGGTAGCGAACGTCTGGATCTGCTGGGACACACCCGCACGCGCCAGGAACACCTTGCCCTGTATGCCAAGGTTGATATTGCTCTCGATACCTTTCCTTACAATGGCACGACGACGACTTGTGAGGCGTTGTGGATGGGGGTTCCAGTGTTGTCGCTGGAGGGAAAACATCATGCCGGGAGGGTTGGCGCCTCGTTGTTGACCGCGGCGGGTCTCACTGGCTGGCTGGCCGATACGCCCGAGTCGTTCGTGGCAATTGCCCAGGCCGTTGCATCCGATCTGGCCGGGCTTTCCCGTTTGCGAGGATCGTTACGTGGCCAGCTTTCAGGCTCTTCCTTGTGCGATGCGACAAGTTTTGTGCGTCGTCTGGAGAGTGCCATGTGCCGGGTTTATGCCGGGCATGACATAGCGAATGTATGAGGCGGGCTGCCATTCCCGGTATGTCCGCTGGGCGCGTCACTGCTCGGTGGGAAATTCGACTACATGACCTGTTCGCGGCAAATTTACGTCCGGAGATATGACATCACCCAGGCATGGAAATCGACCTGTCTTTCCAGCATATTTGCTGGTAGAGCTTTTTTGTTTATTGCAAATGTTTGCATTGAGCCTCTTCCCCAGCCTGTTTGTGTTTCGGGCGCGTCAGTAAATTATTCTCGCTCATTGTGGTGGCATATATCCAAGCTTTTGTAGCATGGCTAGATTGATTTCATTGCATTGTGCCAGTTGCGCATCCGAAATATGCGACCGCCAGTCGCTTTGAGTCCTGACCCATTTGCCATCAATTCCGGCCACCGTGCTCCGGTCGGGAATCCGTTCTGACAAGATCTTGCGATCCAGAAAAGTGCTGACTTTCGATAAAACCAAGGGTAGGTCGCCGATCATGTCCTCGTACTTAAGCAGTAAAGTATTGGTTCGCTCCCACGGCTTCCAGGCAGACAGATGATTGGACCAAGTACCGAATCGGTGTTGCCCGTCAATAATTGTCTGCAGCGGTACCTTTTTTTGATAGAACTGCCACAGGCTCACAATTGCCGGTCGTGCATCGCGAACCACGTAGATTGCGGGATTATTGTCAGCTGGATATTCGTGCGTTTTAAGCAGGGGTAAACCACCCGGTTGAAACTTGATCGCCTGACCCGGCCTGTGCTCGATGTGGCCAACATAATTCGCTAGCTCTTGTTTCCCGCCCAAATCATTGGTGTAAACGCTTGCGGAGCGTAGTCCGAAGCAATGCCATAAAACAGTGCGCAGGAAAGTATTGCCACTACGGGGGTAGGAAGCAAGCCAGATAATGCTGGGGTTCTTCATTGCCAGGCGCTCATTTTTAACTCCTAATCTGTAAATGTAGTTTCTCACCCCGTTGTTCAGCATAAAGCCGAGTGGAGCTGAAGGTTTGCTGACGGTAGCCGAATGAGGGCAGAAGAAATTGTAAGGCTAAATCCAGCATGGCAGTTCAGCCGTCCTGGCATCTGAACGGGGAATAGGCCTAGAGCCAATTCCCGCAGCAGCGCCTGGATGGAGCGCTCCGCCTTGCCATTGGTGATGGGCCTCGGTCAGATGCGTTCGGCCGCCTGGGCTTTATGCGTGCAGTTGAGGGGGGTCACATCCATGGGCTGCAGGTCTTCGGTCCACGGCGTACTCCAGCTTTTGCCATTGTGCCTAAACGACGAAAGGGCGTAGTTCGCCATCTCGACCTCAGGATGAACGGCAAGTTGCTGATCCCGCTCAAACTACGAACGGAATCAACTTGTTTAGCGTTTCCCTGGCAAGCCCACTACTATAAAGTGGCATACAGTTTGCATTCAAAAATTTTTCAGTCATTCAGGCGTCCGACGCGTTCCGGTCTTTGCAATCCGCTGGTGTGCTTGGTGTAACATTCGTACCACATAATTTCCAATAATCTGGATCAAGAGGAAGACAAACATGCAAGGTTTGAAGAAGCTGTATTTGCCGTTGCTGGTCGTTGCGCTGATGGCGGGCTGCGGAGACAAAAAGGATGGGGCGACGGAAGAGAAGAAAACGACTCAGGTGGCTGCCAAGGTCAATGGCACTGAACTGACAGTGTCGCAAGTGAACTTTGCCCTGCAGCGCATTCCCAATCTCGACAAGGAACAATCCAAGGCTGCTTCGCTGCAGGTGGTACGCAATCTGGTGGGCCAGGAAGTCCTCGCGCAGAAGGCGCAGTCCGAGAAACTGGATCGCGATCCCATGGTGGTGCAGGCGCTTGATGCGGCGCGCCGCCAGATCATGGCCGAGGCCTATATGTCGCGCAAACTGGGCGCCCCGGCCGAGCCTACCGACGCCGAAGTGTCGGATTACTTCAGCAAGCATCCTGAGCTCTTCTCCAAGCGCAAGATTTATCGCTTGCAGGAAGTCTCGATCAAGGCGCCCAAGGAGAAGCAGGAGGAGATTCGCAAACAGCTGGCTGCCTCCAAAACGCTGGATGAATTTGCCGCCTGGCTGAAGGCGGAAAATCTGCCTGTGAAGGTCAATCAGGGTGTGAAGCCCGCGGAGCAAATCCCGCAGGCGCTTCTGCCCAAATTGGCGGACATGCCGGATGGCCAGGCGATGGTTGTGAATGCCCCCGAAGGCTTGACGGTGATCGTTCTGGCAGATTCGCAGGTTCAGCCGGTGACGCTGGAACAGGCCAAGCCGGCCATCTCTCGCCTCCTGCAAAACGAAGCACGCCAGAAAGCCGCCAAGGCTGAGCTCGACAAGGTGAAAGCCGAAGCGAAGATCGAATATGTGGGTGAATTTGCCGATGCAGGCAAGGAGGAGGCAACCGCGCCTGCTGAATCGGCCGCAGAACCTACTGCGCCTGCCGCTACGCCGGCCAAGGATGCCGCACCCGCCGCTGACGCCGAAGCGATCAGCAAGGGCGTATCCGGTCTGAAGTGATGGTCTGACAGGGGCGGCGACAAGCTGCCCCTGCTTCGATATGTCTCTCATATTCGTCCGCAGCCTGCCGTTCGGGCTGTATATCGCGTTGCTTGCGCTCGAAGGCCTGTTGCCCGGCTGGGCGCCGGGCTTCGACGTGCGCTGGCTGTATCCGGTGAAGGCCGGTTTAGTGGCGCTGGCGCTGGCCGTCCTGTGGCGTCACTACGCCGAACTCCGATCATTTGGGTTGCCCTTCAAGCATCTGCTGCTTGCACTGGCAGTTGGTGTCGGCGTGCTGGTGCTGTGGGTCAATCTCGACGCTGCCTGGATGCTGGTGGGCGAAATGGGGAAGGGCTACGACCCCACCGACACGTCAGGTAACATCGACTGGCTGTTGGTGGCGTTCCGCATCGCCGGTGCGGCGCTGGTGGTGCCAGTCATGGAAGAACTGTTCTGGCGCTCGTTCCTGCAGCGCTGGGTGCAGCAGTCCGATTTCCTGGCGCTGGATCCGGCGCGAATCGGCTTCAAGGCGTTGCTGATCGCGAGCGCGCTGTTTGCCGTCGAGCACGTGCAATGGCTGGCCGGTCTGGTCGCCGGGCTGGCATACGGCTGGCTGTATATACGCACCCGTAACCTGTGGGCGCCAATCGCGGCGCATGCGGTGACGAATGGTGGCTTGGGAGCGTATGTGGTGGCCACGGGTCATTGGGGTTTCTGGTGAGGCGGGCATTTGCAGTCGCGGGGATTGCACTGTGGGCGCTGCTGACCCGGTCAGCACTGGCGTGGGAGGGCGACACGTTCCGGCCTTCCATCTCCCTGGGGCAATTCTATGACAGCAACCTTTTCCGCCTCTCGGACAGTGCGAATCCTTCTGGCATTCAGCGCAGCGACCATTACCAGGTCCTGAGCGGAGGAGTGAACGTTGACTGGAAACCAGGACGTCAGCAACTTGTCGCGAGCGCAATGAAGACCTTCGTGCGTTATGACCAGAACACGTTTCTGGATTATCAGGGCAATGATTTGAAGGCGACCTGGAATTGGCGTCTGGGCAACCGCTTTTCCGGCAACCTCGGGGCCTCGGAGGCGACCGGCCAGAGCAGCTTCGGTGACATCGGGGTGGTCAACAACAAGTTCACGCGCAAGCGTCGCTTCGGGCGCGCCGACTGGAGTTTCCATCCGCGCTGGCAGATCGGTGCCGGCGTCGAGGAGACCGACAATTCCAACAGCGCACCCTCGCAATTCGTATGGGATTACCATCAAACGGCAGAAGATGTCACGCTGGCTTACCTGACCCCGAAGGGCAGCAGGCTGCGCACCCAGGTGCGCCGGATCAACGCAAGCTTTCCCAACCAGCAGATCCTGCAGGCTGGCCTGTTTTTCGGGGTGCCGGTGGCACAGGTCGCGGACAACAGCTATGAGCAGACGGAATACAACTTGCTGGGTGACTGGTCGTTGTCCGGCAAGGTGACCCTTCATGGCACGGCAGGGTGGGTGGATCGTCGATACGACAATATTTTGCAAAGCAACATTATCGGCGGATACTATGCGGCCCTCGCGCCACGATCCGATTTCAGCGGTTTTAACGGACGCGTCACGGCGGACTGGTACGCTACCGGGAAAACCCTCATGAGCGTGTCGCTGTACCAGGAACTGGCAGGGGCGCAGGACATCAATGCCACATCCGTACTGAAGAAAGGTGCGAGCCTGAATGGAGTCTGGCTGGTTCGTGAAAAATGGCGGCTCAACGCAGGCGTGACGTTCGAGAACCGCGATTTCCGTGGTGACATGGGGACGGGCTTGCCGCATCGGACCGACGATACCTGGGGGTCCTCGCTGTCCGTCAACTATGCGCCCATCCAGGCGGTTTCGATCGATCTCGGTGTGAGTTCCGGCCGGCGGGATTCCAACATAAGTGTCTATGAATACACGTTTCATTCCGCTTTCGTGAATATCCGTGCGGATTTCTAGGCGGAAGCGGGGCAGGGCGGCTGGTATGCGTTTTGCTGCAAGTCTGGGCTACAAGATTCGGGAACCGGGATTTCAGGGCTAGGCTTGACAACGGTTTTTGCCTTGCCATTTGAGTCTTGCAACGGGAATCTGGAAAAATAAAACAGGAGGGTGGCAGTCATCGGGCTGCCGCCGATTGGAGAGAGCAATGATCAGGTTGTGGCGTAGTGTGTTGATGGTGTTCGCGTTGCTGCTGGCGGCGCCGGCGTGGAGCGCGGATAGCGATTACCTCATGGGGACGGGCGATGTACTGCACATCACCGTGTACGGTCAGCCCGACCTTACGACCGATGCGCGCGTGAGCGAGGGCGGGACCATCACCTTTCCGCTGATCGGCGACGTCAAGATGGCGGGCATCACCCCGGCGCAGGGCGAAAGCGAAATCGCACAGCGTCTGAGCCAGGGCGGCTTCATCATCAAACCCTTCGTCACCCTCAATGTTGTGCAATACCGCAGTCAGCATATTTCGGTGCTGGGACGCGTCAACCGGCCGGGGCAGTACACGCTGGAAAAAATCAGCCGGGTGACCGATGCGCTGGCGCTGGCGGGCGGCATCATCATCGACGGTGCCGACACCGTGACGCTGGTGCGCACGCGTGACGGCAAGACCACCTACCACGACATCGACGTGATCGCCCTGTTCAAGCCGGGCGGCGAAGCCAGTAATGAACTGATCCAGGATGGTGACATTATCAACGTGGCGCGCCAGCCGATGTTCTACATCTACGGCGAAGTGCAGCGCCCCGGTGCCTTCCGTCTGGAGCAGAACATGAGCGTGGTGCAGGCCCTGTCGCTGGGCGGCGGGCTCACACCGCGCGGTACCCAGCGTGGTATCAAGATCCTGCGCCGTGACGACAAGGGGACGATGCTGGAACTGGATGCCAAGCTGGGCGACCCGGTCAAAAAAGACGACGTGATCTACGTCAAGGAGAGCCTGTTCTAGGCAAAATCATATGAATCTTATTCAGTTTCTTATTATTTTACGTGCACGGATTTGGGTCGTTCTCAGCATCTTTCTGGTGGCTGTGGCAACAACAACGTTGGTGACGATTTTCTTATTACCAAACGAATACACCGCCACCACGTCGCTTGTGGTTGATTCCAAGGCAAAAGATCAATTCACGGGCCAACTGATGCCTATCCAACTGCTGCCAGGGTATATGGCTACACAAACAGACATCTTGCTCAGTCGGAAAGTCGCACTAACAGTGGTCGACAACCTCAAACTGACCGAAAGTCCAGGAACGCACGAACAATTCATGGAAGCGACCGAAGGCAAGGGCAATATCCGCGACTGGCTTGCAGACCTGTTGCTTCTGAAATTAAACGTTCAGCCTTCACTTGAATCAAGTGTGATCAAGGTTAGCTTCACGGGGACTGACCCCAAGTTCGCCGCTCTTGTTGCCAATGCATTTGCAACGGCTTATATCGAGACCAGCCTGGATCTGCGTCTGGCTCCAGCAAAACAGAGCGCCGCCTGGTTTGATCAGCAGATTGTCCAGCTACGCGAGAATGTCGACAAGGCGCAGCAGAAACTCACTGCGTACCAGCGCGAAAAAGGCATTGTGGAATCAGACGACCGTAACATGGATGTGGAAACCCGTCGCATGGTTGATCTGGCCGGGCAGATGGTAAGTGCACAATCAGCGTTATTTGATGCCAGTTCGCGCGCGCGCGCCAGCAGCAGTCTGCCCGAAGTCATCAGTAATCCTGTAGTGCAAGGTCTGAAAGCACAAGTGGCGCAAGGCGAAGGCAAGCTGGCCGAGATGGCTGGCCGCCTGGGCACCAACCACCCCGAGTTTCTGCGCCTACAGGCAGAGGTAAATACGTACAAGGTCAAACTCGCTACCGAACTCAGCACTGCATCGAGTGGCGTTGGTGCGACGGCGGGCGCGGCTCGCCAGCGCTTCAACGAACTGAGCACCGCGTTCGATCGGCAAAAGGCGAAAGTGCTGTCTTTAAAACAACAGCGCGAGGAAGCGATGTTGCTGGGACGTGATCTGGCGAACGCTCAGCAAATTTATGACGCGGCATTGCAGCGTTACGGGCAGACCCGGATGGAGGCTCAGTCAACACAAACGGATGTGGCGGTACTCAATCCGGCCATTCCCCCGACCGAGAAATCGAAGCCCAAGACGCTCCTGAACATTTTGCTGTCTGCATTCATTGGAATCATATTAGGCGTGGCCTTGGCATTTGTGCTGGAAATGCTGGATCGTCGGGTTCGTTCGGGGTTTGATATTGCTAGCGAGCTGGAAATTCCGGTACTTGCAGAATTGGGCGGCGCAGGTGGCACATGGACCACTTTCCTGCGCCGCATATTCATCCGTACGCACCTGCTGCGTACTTGAGTTTCGGATACCGATCAAGGAAAACGTCATGAACTCACTCCATACAGCATCCATGAGTAATTCCCCTTCCCGTCAGATACCTGAACCAGCTGATTCTTCGGTGGGGGGGCTACTGATACAGGCAGGCAAAATCAAGCCGCATGATGTGGAACGCATCCTTGAGCTGCAAACCCAGAAAGGCCTCCGATTTGGCGAGGCAGCCGTCAAGCTCGGATTAGTAACTGATTCCGATATTCAGGATGCCCTGTCGCTCCAGTTTGACTACCCTATGGTGGGTAGCGACAAGTCGGCCTTTAGTGAAGAGTTGGTCGCAGCCTGCGCGCCATTCAGTCAGGAAGTCGAGTCATTGCGGGCATTGCGCACCCAGCTTTTGTTGCGGTGGTTTGGTCAAGGCAACCAGGCCTTGGCAGTTGCGGGTGCGGTAGGGGGCGAGGGGGCAAGCTGGTTGGCTGCCAATCTCGCAATCGTGTTTTCCCAGCAAGGCAAACGCACCCTGCTGATCGATGCCGATTTGCGTCAGCCCAGACAGCATACATTATTCAGGCTGGAGAACGGGATCGGGCTCTCCGATATGATCGCCAGTCGCGCTGATATATCGGCTATCCACCAAGTCAGCGCCTTTCCTTCCCTCTCTTTTCTTACGGCAGGTACTCAAGCACCAAACCCGACAGAATTACTGGCACGCCCTACATTCGGCCAGCTACTGGATGCCTTCAGGAAACAGTACGACATCATCCTGCTCGACACTACCCCCGCGATTCCTCTGGCGGACTATCAGATCGTTGCGGCCCAAACACGTGGCGTGTTGATAGCCACACGTCGTAACATGAGCAAGCTGGGGCCCGTAGCGGCACTCAAGGACATGACCGTGGCAGCAGGTGCCAGCGTTGTTGGCGCCATTGTCATGAGATGAGCTGGATGCCAGAAAAAATGCAAAATTCCACACTGACGTCCCGCATGAGTGGCTTGGGTGCTTTTATACCCTGGTGGCCAGTATTGATTGGGCTGGTCATCCTGTACCTGCCGACCTACTGGGATCTGGCACATGACCTGTGGCACTCGGATGATTATGCGCATGGCCCCATCGTGCTCGTGGTGGCCTTGTTTTTGATTTGGCAAAAACGAGACGTGCTTACCAGAAGTGGGATGGTGAGCAGTGAACCCTCTGGCATAACCAGGGCACTGGGCTGGATATTATTTATTTTCGGCTTGCTTGTTTATGTTGTGGGTCGCTCACAAGGCATTCTGTTGTTCGAGGTTGGCTCGCAAATCCCGGTTCTGCTGGGGGTATTGCTGATTCTGCTGGGTCGCCGGGGTGCCACCGAATTCTGGTTCCCGCTGTTTTTCCTGCTGTTCGTTTTGCCGTTACCCGGCTTTATTGTGAATGTGGCAACTGGCCCCCTCAAGCAATATGTATCCATGCTTGCCGAGCAGATTCTGTATTTTTTCAATTACCCAATCGCTCGCAGTGGTGTCACGTTGACTATTGGGCAATATCAGTTACTGGTGGCGGATGCCTGTTCCGGCTTGCACTCCATGTTCAGCCTGTCGGCGATGGGACTGCTCTATCTCTATCTGATGCGGCACACCAGCACCACACGTAATCTTTTGTTGATTGCCAGCATCCTGCCCATTGCATTTATTTCCAATGTGATGCGTGTGATGTTGCTTGTGCTCATCACCTATTACCTGGGCGATGAAGCAGGACAGGGCTTTTTACACGGATTTGCAGGTATCTTGCTTTTTGTCATCGGATTGCTTTTCCTGTTTTTGGTGGATGCTTTTCTTGGCCTGTTTCTCAAAGATAAAATCAGCTCTCGTCCCAAGGCTGTTTAACAAGAGAGAGAATGCATGAAATTATTTAGTGTGAAACATCTCTTTGTTGGTTTGGCCATGCTGGCAGCTGCGGGGCTGTCAATCGCAATGAAGCCCACTATTAAAGTTGCGGACAGCGGACCTAAGGTCAACCTGGAGTCCATGATTCCAGTTCAGTTTGATGATTGGAAGGTCGACCCCACTGTCGTCCAGATCCAGCCCTCACCTGACGTGCAGCAAACTCTTGACTCCATTTATGACCAGATCCTTTCGCGGACCTATGTCAACACTAACGGTGACCGCATGATGCTCACCATCACCTATGGCGGTTCGCAAACCGACAAGCTCAAGGCGCATCGACAGGAAGTCTGCTATTCCGCACAGGGATTCCAGATCAAGGAATTAATGAGCCAAGCGGTAAAAATTGGCCAGTCCACCATACCCGTCACCCGGATGCTTGCCGTACAGGGCTCACGCAGCGAGCCCGTCACCTACTGGTTCACCATGGGTGACCGCGTCGTTCTGTCTTCATTTGAACGTCTGATGGTACAGCTTAAATACGGGCTCACAGGCGAGATCCCGGACGGCATGCTGGTGCGCGTCTCAAATTTATCCACCGATCCAGCGCGCGCCTATGAAGCGCACATTGCTTTCGTACGCGACCTGATATCCCATATGCGCGAACAGGATTCCAGAAGGCTGGTCGGATTCTCACCCGGCTGATCGGGACCCGGATGCTTTCGACCACATCAACATCGCAACTGGGATCGGCCCGGCTCAAATGGCCGGTTTTTGTGGGTGCCTGGCTGCTGGCCGCACTGCTGGCCTTGATCCTGGGCTTGCTGAGTTCCGTTGCCAGCATATTCGCAGTCATTGTTGCCGTGACGCTATTGTTCTCGGCCCTGGCGCTGTTCAATTACCGCATCGGCGTCGTTCTGCTGGTGCTGCTCATGCCGATTGCCAACACCAGCCTGTTTCCGCATGAATTGGCAGGCGTCACCGGCCTCAACCCCTTTAATCTCCTGCTGTTGCTTACCCTGATATCCTATTTCCTGCCGCGGTTCATGCGGCGTGAAACGTACACGCTTTTCCCTCCCTATTTTTATGGACTGTATCTGTTGCCGGTACTCGTGGCGGGGCTGATAGGCACCACCCACGTCAGCCAGATCCCGTTTTTCCTGGATATTACTCAGTCCTTGAATTTTGATAATGCATTCGGCTACATGCGCGACCTGGTGATTCGTCCGCTGCTCATGCTGATCGTTGCTTTTCTGCTTGCCGCAGCGGTCCGTGACAGCAAGGTGCCTGAGCGGTATCTGGGTCTGGGACTTTTCGCCGTGATTGTGCTTGCCATGATCGAGGTTGGCATTCTGATCTGGCGGGGCTATGGGATGTTTGCATTGTCACAGGTCCAATATAGATCTTTATTGAGCATCTCCGGCATGCATGCCAACCAGATGGGGCCTTTCTTTGCCGTGGCATTTGGCATCGCGTTGTTTCTGCGGGCGGAGGCGACGGGCTGGTGGCCGCGCATGCTCGCCACGCTGGCGATCGGAATCAGCGTTGTGGCGGGGATGCTGACCTTCTCGCGAGGAGGGCTCGTCATTTTTGCCATCGTCACCCTTATCTATCTCGTCTCACATCGCAGCCTGAAAACAATCACGGTGAGCCTGGTTTTGCTGCTGTTGGCAGCTCTGCTGGCACCCCCTGAATTTTATGAACGCATATCGTTGGGGACCGAGGCCGGCTCGACCCTCAGTAGAGCGAAAAACGACGAATTATCCGCAGGGCGCTTCTACATCTGGAGCAAGGCGGTGTGGGATATTCCCGGTGCGCTGGCGACAGGCAATGGAGTCGGGTCGTTCATGTGGTCCGACGCGATCCGCAGCGGTGCCGTCCGGTTCATGGGGCACCCGCACAATACCTATCTACGTACGCTGCTCGATTTCGGGTTGCTGGGGAGCGCCTTGCTGCTGCTTTTTTTCCGCCGGCTGTTCAAGGGCTGGCGTGCTGCGCGCCGCGATCGACGGCTGTCGCCGCTGATGCGCGGTTTTTTTCATGGAGTGAGTGCCAGTTTCGTCGGCTACATGGTTTTTGCCTTTACATCCTCGGGCGTGCTGCCCGAGCCGGATCAGATCTTTTTGTGGTTAGCCATGGGCATGCTATTTGGTTTGCAGGCCCGGCCTGAAATGCAGCAGCCATGTGCGGCGTAGTGGGTTATGTTAGTCGCGACCCTGGCAGCACTGTACACTTGCGACAGCAGATGCCTGCCTCGATCATGGCCCTGCATCACCGCGGGCCGGATGACCAGGGCTCGTGGTTCAGCCCGGATAGCCGCGCCGGTCTGGGCCATGCCCGTCTCTCCATCCTCGATCTTTCCACCCATGGTCATCAGCCCATGGTGTCCGCCAATGGCCGCCTGGTCATGGTGTTCAATGGCGAAGTCTACAATTTCGCCGCCATCCGCAGCGAGCTCGTGCCTTTGGGGCATCAGTTTGCGGGTACAGGCGACTCGGAAGTCATTCTGGCCGCGCTCCAGCAATGGGGCGTACAGATTGCCGTCAGCAAATTCATCGGCATGTTTGCCATTGCCCTCTGGGACACCCTTGAGAACAAGCTCACCCTGATTCGTGATCGTCTGGGGGTGAAGCCGCTTTACTATGGATGGGATGGCAAAACCTGCTGGTTCGGTTCCGAACTCAAGGCCTTGCGCGGTTTCGAGCATTGGCAGCCAGAGATCGACACGGCCGGCCTCGCGGATTATTTCCAGTTCGGCTATATCAATGCCCCGCGCAGCATCTATCGTCACGTCTTCAAATTGCCGCCGGGTCACTGGCTGGAACTGTCCGGCACGGGCGAGCCTGTTATTCGATCCTACTG
Source organism: uncultured Thiobacillus sp. (assembly GCA_964533095.1). Taxonomy (GTDB): domain Bacteria; phylum Pseudomonadota; class Gammaproteobacteria; order Burkholderiales; family Thiobacillaceae; genus Thiobacillus. The sequence continues at coordinate 523,896 of CAZHKS010000001.1, forward strand.
GTCGGTGCTGGATGTCGTCGGCAATCCGCTCACTGGCAGCGAAGACGAATTGGCAGAGCAACTCGAAGCACTGATGATCGATGCGTTCAAACTCAGAATGGTGTCGGACGTTCCGGTGGGGATGTTCCTCTCCGGGGGAATCGACTCCTCGCTGGTCACGGCCTTGCTGCAGAAGCATCACGGCAACATCCACACTTTCACCATCGGCTTCAACGAAGCCAGCCGCAATGAGGCGCCTCATGCACGGCGCATAGCCGAGCATCTGGGTACGCACCACACGGAGCGCATCCTCGAAACCGCCGAAGCCAGGCAGATATTGCCGAAATGGGGGGTACTCTACGATGAGCCATTTGCGGACAGTTCCGGTATCCCGACTTACCTCGTTTCAAAAATGGCGAGTGAGCAGGTCAAGGTTGTCCTGTCTGCAGACGGCGGTGACGAGTTGTTTTCGGGCTACACAATGTACAGCGGTTGCCTGGATCGCTGGAAAAAATTGCAGCGCATCCCGCGCGGCCTGCGCCGAGCTGTTTCACACTTGCCGTCACCCACGCCGGGGTCGCGTGCCGCGTACTACAGGGATTTGCTGGGTTGCACAACACCTGGCGACATGTATGAACAGGCTTTTTCCACCTGGGCCAAACAAGATGCCAGGCGGCTGGCAGGGGCTGGAACCCCTCCCGGCCGGGAACTGACCGACATTTACCCAGGCAACTTCGCCGAGCAGATGTGTCTGTGGGATGTGCACAATTACATGCCGGGCGACATCCTGGCCAAGGTGGACAGAGCAACCATGGCGGTCAGCATCGAAGGCCGCGAGCCGCTCATCGACCACCGCGTCGTCGAATTTGCTTACCGCTTGCCGCTGCATCTGCGGCGAGGTTCGCTCGGCAGCAAGCACCTGCTGCGCAAAATTTTATACAAGCATGTCCCGTGCGAAATGGTTGAGCGGCCGAAAATGGGCTTCGGGATTCCGTTGGGGGAGTGGCTGCGCGGTGATCTGGGCCATCTCATCGATGATTACCTGCATCCGTTGGAAGGCAGGAACCAGGGACTGCTGGACGACAAATTGGTTGCGCGCACCGTACGGCAATTCCGCAACGGCGACGATCGTGCGGTGAACAGAATCTGGAGCCTGCTGGCATTCCAGATGTGGCGCGAGCAGTGGGCCTAGCGCATGCGCATTGTTTTTGTCATCAGCCACCTGATCTATGGCGGCGCAGAAACCCAGATGATTGGCTTGTCGCGCGAACTCGCACGGATGGGGCACGCCGTGGTTATTTACACTCTCAACCGGGAAAATCCGCGCATGAGCGAATTGGCGGGCAGCGGTGTGCAAGTGGTGGCCGACCAGAAGCGGATGAAACTTGACCCTGCCGTAATCATGCGGCTGCGCAGGTTTGTTCGTGACTACCAGGCAGACGTGGTGCACAGCTTTCTGTTCGATGCCGATGTCTATGCACGTATCGCTGGAATGGGTTTGGGCATTCCTGTATTCAATTCGGAGCGGAATGACGACTACCAACTCAATTTCCTGCAACGCCTGATACATCGACCTACCCGTAAGCTGGCGAGGGCAGTCATTGCCAATTCGCAGTCCGGCGCGCGTTTTGCCCAAGGATTGTTCGGCTTTACCGCCGACCGTGTGCATTGCGTCTGGAACGGCGTCGATCTGGCCAGAATCGATCAGCATGTGAAAGGCTGCGTGCAGAATTACCGCGACGAGTTTTTTGGGGATGCCTCAGTTAAAGTGGCCTGCCTTGTTGGCAGCATCAAGCCGCAAAAGGATTATTTCCTGGCCATGCAGGTGGCGGAGGTTTTGCTGCAGGCCCATCACAATTGGCGTGTACTGTTTATTGGCGATCAGTTGACGAACACAGGCGAATACAAATCCAGTGTCATGGCAGCTTACCAGGGATTGCGCTCCAAAGCGCACGTCCACTTTGCCGGATTGCGCAAGGACGTGGCGGAAATCATGTCACAGTGCGACGTGGTTTTTTCCACGTCGCTTTACGAAGGCTTCCCGAATGTGGTGCTCGAGGCAATGAGCGTAGGCACGCCTGTCGTGAGCACGGCCTATTCGGACATCGAGCAGATTCTTCCCTTTTCCTGGCAGGTGATACCCGACAGGGATGCCGAGAAAATAGTGCGGGTCATTGTTCGCGCCGACTGTGAGCGAGCGGAAGTCGCGTCGACGCAACGGCAATGGGTGGAAACGCACGCTACCTTGGCTGTCTCAGCGCAAAATTTGCTGAAAACTTATGGCATGTATTTGGGAGATCGGGAGGCTGGTCGCGAATGAACCAACCTGCAGCCACCTCGTCTATTGCGCGCTGGGTGGATCAATTCCGGCACGGACAACATGTCAATGCGCATCTGGCTCGCGGCACTGTGTATTCATTAATCGCCAAAGTGCTCGCGCTTGGGGTTGGCTTCCTCTTGCAATTATTGCTGGCACGCATACTCGGCGCCCATGAGCTTGGCATTTATTATTATGCGCTTAGCTGGATCACCATTCTTGTAGCCGTGAGTAGTTTGGGCTTCGATATGGCATTGGTTCGTTATGTTTCTGTTTATCTGGCCCAGGAAAAATATGCGAGCCTGCGCGGCATTCTGATCCGCTCAAATCAGTTCGGGTTTATGGCGGGTCTGATTTGTGTGGTGGTGATGTGGTGGTGGATCTCGATCAATCTCTCTTCGGCGGATGACAGGAGAATCGCGTTACTAATTGCGGCATTTCTGATCCCTCTATTTACGCTAAATGCGTTACGTCAGGCGGTATTGCGCGGGATGAAGAAAATATTCCAGTTTCAGTCGCTGGATATGATTTTGCGTCCTGTTTTGATTATCGCTGCTCTACTAGCCTGGCCTTTGTATACCCATCTCGCACTAACTGCAGAGCGTGCCCTGATGATCCAGATAGCGGCCACGATTTTGATACTAATGATAGGGATATATCTGGTACGGAAGCAGTTGCCAACAGGCACGCGCATGGCGAATCCGATTTACGAAACGCGTTCATGGCTGGAAACCGCGTTGCCACTTTATTCGGTGGCGCTCATGCGCATCGTGACGCTGCAAGCCGGCCTGATTATCACTGGCAGTTTCCTGCCAGCCGATCAGGTCGGTGTGTATGGGGTGAGTTTGCGTCTGGCGGAACTGGTCCTCTTTGGTGTCAGCCTGGTGGATGCGATGGCTGCACCGATGATAGCTGAACTTTTTCATGCAGGCCGGATGCAAGAATTACAGCGTTTTGTACGCTTCGCCACGCGCGTGACTTTCGCGCTTGCCGTTATAGCATCGCTTGCACTTTATTTGGGGGGAGACTGGATATTGGGACTATATGGAGCAGAGTTCAAAATCGGCCATAGAGTAATAACTATCGTGATGTTCGCTTATATTTTGCAAGGGCTTGTGGGGCCAGTGGGTTACCTGATGAGCATGACAGGCCAGCAGAAAAGACTTGTGATGATTCAGGCGGTGGCGATGCTTGTGAACCTGGGATTGAGTTTCGCATTGATACCGAGCATGGGTATCGAAGGCGCGGCGATTGCGCTGGCCGTATCCGCCATTATTTGGCAAGGCTGGATGTTTTTATTTGTGAAACGCAAGTTTGGTATTCGTTCGACTATTTTCTGAAATGATGCCGCCGCCCCATATTTGCCTTGTGTTGCCGAATATCTACCCGGTACTGGCCAACCGGGGCGGGCTCAAGTTTGTCGGCGGGGCGGAGCTTCGTCACAGTATCGCGGCGCGTCTTTGGGTGCGCATGGGTTATCGGGTGTCGGTCGTCTGTCTGGATCACAGTCAGCCCGAGGGCGAGTCGATTGATGGCATCCGTATTATCAAGGCGCATACGCCTAACGGTGGCCTGCCCATGCTGCGGTTTATTTATCCTCGTCTGACAGGCATGTGGCGCGCGCTCAAGCGCGCCGATGCAGATATCTACTATCAGCCTTGCGCGGGCTATCTGACAGGTGTGGTGGCTGAATTTTGTCGGCGGCATGGCAAAAAATCCGTTTTCGCAGGAGCCAGCGATACTGATTTCACGCCCGACAAGTTACGTATTCAATTTGCGCGCGACCGCTGGCTGTATCTACGAGGACTGCGTAACGTCGATGCCATTACGGTGCAGACCGAACGACAGCGCTTACTGTGCCTGGAACGATTGGGCCGAGGCGCCGATCTGATTCCCAATGCTTACGACGCACCTTATACCCTACCGGATTCGCGGCGGGAATATGTGTTGTGGGTGGGCGGCATCCGATCCGTCAAGCGACCGGATCGCTTTCTCGACATGGCGCGGGCGTTGCCGCATATCCGTTTTCGCATGATCGGCGGCCCGGTGGGTTCTGACGAAGCTGCCCGCACCTATTTCGAGCGGATCAAGGTAGAAGCGGCGCGCATAGCTAATCTTGAATTCTTGGGTTTCATCCCCTATGCCGAGACAGAGCCACATTTTGATCACGCCAGCGTGTTCGTTAACACCTCTGATGTAGAAGGCTTTCCCAATACCTTTCTGCAAGCCTGGGCGCGCGGTGTCCCCACCGTCTCATTCTTCGATCCGGTGTTAAGAGAAGAAGGGATTTACCGCCAGGTACAGAGTATCGAGGGTGCGGCCGATGCCGTGGACTCTCTCACCAAACCATCGCCTGAGCGCGATGCCCTGTCGACCAAGTGCCGGACTTACCAGAAACAATACCACAGCACCGAAAGCATCCTGCCGCGTTATGCGAGATTGTTTTCCCGCCTGACCGGGACGGGCACCCCCAAGGCGAGCACTGGAACATGATGAAGGCTGATTTCCCCGCAGCCCCAATGCTCATCAAACGTGGTTTCATCGATGTGTCGTCTTTGCCAGGTTGGAACAACAGTTTGTTTTCAATTGAATGTTGAATCAGAAAGAAAACATGAGCGAGACTACTCTTCAAATCCGACAGGCTGCTAGAAAGCGAGTTAATGAAATCGATCTACTGAGGTTCCTTGCTGCACTATCGGTTTTGTTTTTTCATTACACATTTAGGGGTTATGCTGAAGGTGGCATGAGCCTCGTTTCATACCCGTCATTTGCGCCCTTCACAAAGTATGGATATCTAGGTGTCCAACTATTTTTCATGATTAGTGGATTTGTCATTCTAATGACAGCTTCTGGCGGAAGCCTTAGGAGCTTTGTTGTTTCCAGACTCGTACGTCTTTACCCTGCGTTTTGGGCATGTTGCACAATTACCTTTGCTGCAATTCTCGTGTTCGGTGAGCCAAGATTCACGGCATCTATGGATCAGTATTTGACTAACATGTCGATGCTGAGTGGATTCGTTGGTGTGCCTTCAATTGATGGATCGTATTGGTCATTATTTGTGGAGTTGAAATTTTATGCATTAGTCTCTGTGGTGCTCGCTATTAGGCGAATTCACCAAACGCAGATTTTTCTAATTATTTGGCTAGTTAGTTCAATTGTTCTCGAAATGCTACCTGTTGATAAGCTGCGTTATTTTTTACTGGTTGATTACTCTTCTTATTTCATCGCAGGCGCGATGTATTTCTTGGTCTGGTCGAAAGGCCTTTCTCTAACCAGAGTCGGCGTAATTGTTTCGTCATGGGGACTTGCGATATACCAATCTGTTAAAAATTTACCACGGCTTGAGGAGTTTTACAGTACAACCATGAGCCACTATGTAGTCGTCGGGATCATTACCAGTATTTTTTTGGTTATGTTCTTGGTTTCTATACAGCGAACAGGTTTTATTGGGCGCAATCGTTGGCTGATGGCTGGAGTGCTAACTTACCCTCTGTATCTTCTTCACCAATATGTCGGGTTCATGGTGTTTAACGTCGCCAATTCTGCAATCAATAAATATTTGCTTCTATGGGGCACGATAATTTTTATGCTCGGCGCGGCATACGCCGTAAATATTCTTGTAGAGAGAAGGCTTGCTTTGCCGATGAAGAATGCTCTTAATCGCTCGCTCGATTCCTTACATCGACTGAAAATGCGAGTAACAGATACAAATAATTCCGTCAGATGATTTTCTTTTCGTAAATTTGCAAGACGCTGACGAAAATAGAAGGAATCGAGATAATGGACGAATACCATCGACGTGCCAAACAATATATGGGCACACTCCATGCCATTGGAGAGCGCTGTGATAGTGGGCAGACCATACTTGATTTCGGCTGCGGTGCGGGTAATCTGGTCGAGGCATTTCAACATGCCGGATTGAATGCCTATGGTTGTGATCTCGCGTTCAAGGAGGGGCCACATGTCGAACGACTTTCCTCATTGGGCAAAATTCGTAAAATTGATCCAAAAAACTATCAGCTGCCCTTTGAAGACAATACGTTTGATCTGGTAGTCAGCGACCAGGTATTCGAACACGTGCAGAATTACGATTCGGCGATTTCAGAAATCGTGCGCGTATTAAAACCCGGTGGCGCTACGCTTCATGTATTCCCGCCTCGTTATAAGCCAATTGAACCGCACGTGCACGTGCCACTTGCCACGTTTTGGCAAAGCTATCCATGGTTGTTCGCCTGGGCTCTGCTGGGCATACGCAAGGAGAACCAGCGTGGGATTGCTGCTCGCGAGGTTGCGCGCAGCAATTACCAGTATTTGACATCCAGCACGAACTATCTGCCCAAGTCCGATATCCGTAATGCTTTTGAACGACAATTCAGCAAGGTACGGTTTTGTGAAGAGGAATTGGCGCAACAACTGGCGGATGGCAGGTACCGTGTATTTTGCAGTATGCCTTTTGGGATTTTTCCCAGAATGGTTAGTGCATTTCATACCCGTGCTGTTTATGCCGTCAGCCCTGGCAGGGCGATTTGAGGTCATAAGGGGGACACCATTCCTGGCTTCCTCAGGCTTTTTTCGTACACCGGAGTCGTCCGGTATTTCCGTGGGTCCTTAAGTTTCGTGCATCAAATCCGTATTCAGTAGGTTAGAAGCCCTGGGCGGTTGCACCATGAAAAGGTTTGCTTGCGTATTTTCGATTCTGTTGTGTTTTACGGCATTCGCTGCGGATGCGGCCGTATACAAGTGGAAGGACGCGAGCGGGCGGGTGAATTTCGGCGATCGCCCGGTAGCACAGTCCAGCGAGGTCAAAATTGACCAGGGCAGTTCCCGGATCGGAACGGGGACTGGGGCGACATCGGCTGTACCTAGACAGTCATCCTCAAATATAGCCCTGCCAGTATCACAGGTTCAGCCACAACCCCTGACCCAAGCAGTCCAGACACAACGCATTCCTGCAGCATCACTTCCCACCTCAACCCCGCGCGCAGTGAACTCGGACAAGACTTTTCCGCGCCTGCTCGGGATGAATATTGGTGCAAAGAATTATCAGGATGCTTCATACCAGAAGGCGCTGGCACGGCTGGATGTGGTCATCTTGGGATTTTACAAAGGCTGGACGGCAGGCGGGGCAACGATCGACAGCGTGGTGAAATCGCTGAAAGTGCTTCACCCCGATATTCTGGTCGGCCAATATACCATCCTGGGTGAAGCCTACGAGAAGGATGGCAAGCACCTGCCGGATTACGACAAGGTTTTCAAGCTCGACAGGGAAAACTGGTGGCTGCGCAAGGCGGATGGTAGCAAGGTGCAGTGGACGGACAGATACCTTGCCTGGCAGACCAATATCTCGGATTGGACCCAGCCCGATTTCAACGGCGACCGCTACCCGGAGTGGCTCGCCAAGCGCGATTACCAAGCCTATTTCCATGATGCACCCGATATCGACATCTGGTATTTCGACAATGTGGGCAAGCGTCCTGAAGTCAGGCTGTCCGACTGGAATCGGGATGGGCAGGATGATGCTGCTGATGCTGCACCCATCGCTGCTGCCTATCGGCGTGGCCATGCTGCAGAATGGAACAAAGCACATCAGCTAGCACCGAATGTGCTGCTGATGGGCAATATCAGCGTGGGACATGACCTGAGCGAGCCGGAATACCGGGGCAAGCTTAACGGCGCATTTATGGAAGGCATGATGGGTTATTCCTGGTCCATCGAAAAATGGGCTGGCTGGGGCAAGATGATGGCCCTGTACCACAGCGTATTTCCCAATCTGGCGGCGCCAGCCATTGTGGGGTTCAATGTTTCGGGCAAGCCGGATGATTACCGTTTTTTCCGTTATGCCTACGCGTCGTGCCTGATGGATGATGGATACTTTTCGTTCACGGATGAACGGGTCGGAGCCGGCTCGGTTCCATGGTTTGATGAATACGATATCAACCTGGGACATGCGATCGATGCCCCTCAGACAGCGCCCTGGCAGAACGGGGTGTATCGCCGGGTGTTCGAGCGTGGCATGGTGCTGTTGAATCCAGGCGTGCATGCGGTCAGTGTGAATGTTGGGACAGGGTATAAACGATTCAGCGGCACGCAGGATGCGGGTGTGAATTCGGGCGCGTCAGCCGAACATATCACCATTCCGCCACGTGATGGCATCGTGCTGGTGAAGCAAAATCCAGTTTGAATCTGCTCAAAAGTCAGCGGGAGCCTACCTATCCCGTTTACGACCAAGCTCGACATCGCGCGGGCTAAAAGTGGGGCTGAACGTATCGACGCTAATGAGGACTGTCTTTATTTTATGTCGAACAACATGCCGGCAATATCAGACAATGCGAGTGAGCCGCGTGTCAGACCCCGTACCGCCAGTTCACCTGTAATCAAATCTTAGGTTGCATTGTGGTATGCCGCTTGCTCGCCCATGCAACGCCCAGCCGCCGGATGCGTCCGGGCAA
>CAZHKS010000002.1:0-21703 GCA_964533095.1 uncultured Thiobacillus sp.
CCGACATTTCCAAGGCGCGCACGCGTCTGGGCTACGAACCGACGCACCGCATCGGCGAAGGCCTGGCCGAGGCGATGGACTGGTACGTGCAGGACCTGAGCTGAGGCGTGCCGCGCCGGGCAGCTGGTTGCGCGCCAGGCGTCCGGCATAATGGCGGCATGCTGTCTGCACGAACCGCCTTTCATATTCTGACCAGCCTGCTGATCGCGGGCCTCTTCGCGTCGGCACACGCCGCGGCACTTCCCGGTGCATTCACCGCCGCATTGAAGCGGGCCGGCATTCCGCTCGATCATGTGGCCGTGGTGGTGCAGCCGCTCGATGCGGATGTGCCGCTGCTCAGCCACAATGCCGAGGCCGCGCTCAACCCGGCGTCCGTCATGAAGCTGGTGACGAGCTTTGCGGCGCTGAACCGGCTGGGTCCGGGGTATGTGTGGACGACCGATGTCTGGGCGGACGGCACGGTCGCGGACGGCGTGCTGAACGGGAATCTCGTCATCAAGGGGCACGGCGACCCCGGCCTGACGCTGGAGCGGATGTGGCTGCTGCAGCGCGAATTGCGCGCACGCGGGATACGTCAAATCCATGGCGATCTGGTGCTCGATCCCGGCGATTTCGACGTGCCGCCCATCGATCCCGGTGCATTCGACGGCGAGCCGCTGGCCTTGTACAACGCTATGCCAGGCGCACTGGTCGCCAATTTCAATGCGACGACGCTGCACCTGAAGCCGGACGGGCAACGGGTGGCGATCGTGCCGGACATCGCGCTGCCGGGCGTGGCGCTGGTCTCGCAGCTGGTGTTCGATGACGGCAAGGATTGCAATGGCTGGCAGGATGCGGTCACGCCCTTCGTTCCTGAGGGCGGCAGCCAGGCCGTCGCGATGAGGGGACGCTACCCGCGCAGCTGCGGCGAACAGGCCGTCTCGCTCAACCTGTTCGGACCGGTCGCCACGTTCGATTTCGTTTTCCGCGGCTTGTGGGCGGAGGGCGGCGGAACCCTCACCGGGGCCACCGTGACGGGAGCCGCACCGGCCACCGAGCCGCTCCTGAGATTCGCCTCGGAACCGCTGACCGATGCGCTCACCCGCCTCAACAAGTATTCCAACAACCTGATGGCACGCAACCTGTTCCTGACGCTGGGCGCGGAAGCCTATGGCGTGCCGGCGACGCCGGAAAAGGGCGCCCGCGCGGTACGCGAGGTGCTGGTGCAGCAGGGAATCCCGACGCGGAAGCTGGTGCTGGAAAACGGCGCCGGCCTGTCGCGCATCGCGCGCATCAGCGCGGACGCGCTGAATCAGCTGTTGCGTGCAGCCTGGCGCAGTCCGCTGTTCGCCGAATTCGAGTCGACCCTGCCCATCGCCGCCACCGACGGCACCCTCAAGCGCCGTTTCAGGGGCAGCACGCTTGCCGGCAACGCGCATCTCAAGACCGGCACCCTGCGCGATGTCAGTGCACTGGCCGGCTATGTGGACGGAGCCAGCGGACAGCGCGTCAGTTTCGTCATGCTGGTGAACCACCCCAACGCAAACCGCAGCGAGGCGGCGCAGCGTGCGCTGCTGGAGTGGGTGCAGACGATGGCGCATCCGGTCCCTGGGCGCACCGATGACGTTCGATAGGGTACCCGCGTGGGCGAGATGGCTGGCGCAGGACGCGGACGGCGCCTGGTGGGCCTACGAGGCCGAACCCAACAAACAGGATAAAGGCTGGTACGAGAACGAGGTCGGGCGCATCGTGCGGCTGGGCCAGACCGCGCCGCCGGCGGACTGGGAGACGACCTTGACAGCCTGGCCGCCCAGGACCTGACGGCGGCCTCTCCCGCCTGACTGGATCAGGGGGCGGCGGGCGCGTCCAGCTGCAATTGTCCGTCCTTCACCGGAATGCGCGGGCCGGGCTGATGGTCCATCCGTACGTGGCCTTCTTTCTTGCCCAGGCGGTAGCGCACGTCGTAGCCGATCGTCTTGGTGTGGGTTTCATAGACGGTCTTGCAGCGCGTTTCGGTGCGTTGGACGGTGTCCTTTTCCTGCAGGTTCTTCTGCACCTGGTTGCCCGCGTAGCCGCCCGCCGCCGCGCCGCCGACGGTGGCCAGGGTGCGTCCGGTGCCGCCGCCGATCTGGTGGCCGAGCAGGCCGCCTGCCAGTGCGCCGATCGCGGTGCCGGCAATGCGGTTGGGGTCCTTGACCGGTGCCTGCTCGTCGACGACCACGTCGTGGCATACCTGTTTCGGGGTCTTGGTGGTTTTGGTCACCGGCTCGGCAGCCAGCACCTCGGCAAATTCAGGTTTCGGGTTCAGAACCTTGTATCCCGCTACGCCGCCAATCGCCGTGACGGCGATGGCACCCAGTACGACACCTGTCAGCAGGGATTTATTCATGATTGTTCCTGGTGGTTTGCAAAAATTTCACTCAATGTGTGGCCCGGCGTCTGGCACGTTTACCGTGTCCGATTCATCAATCCAGCTGCAGCAGATCGATCCTGGAACTGGCCTCGTACGGCGGCACGCTGCATTCGTCCCGTCAGCAGGCCTGCAGCCTGGCGCGCCATGTCGTCCGACGAGCCCCCCGGTCGTGCAGAGGCAGGTGCGTTGGCCTTGGGGCTTGTCCGTCTGGTCATGGCGCTGTGTGCCGGATGCAAGGGTCAGGCCGTGCTTTCGGCTACCTGGTTGGCCCATGCCATGGCTTCGATCTCTGCGTTCGTCAGATCCGAAAGCGTCAGACCGCCTGTCTGCGCCAGCAAGGCATTCGTGTAGTCCAGGTCCAGGTGCTCGACGCTTTCGACCAGCTGCAGCAGCACGCCCATCTCGCCTTCGCGACGCAGCAGGCCTGAGGCCAGGCGCTCGCTCAGATTGAGTTCGCTGACGATGTCGGCCAGCGGCTTGTCGATGAGATTTTCGATCAGGGACAGAATGCCGGCCATGAACGCCTCATCACGATAATCGGTATCGCGCTGCTGCCTGACGGCCAGCAATTCCATCATCTTGCCGCGCGTTGCGGCCAGAAGCAGCAAGGGGCTGGGGTAGATCGAGCCGCTTTGCAGGGTGAACATCAGCAGTTGCAGCCAGCGCTGCAGCTGCTTGCGCCCCAGCACCATGATGGCCTGCGAGACCGAGGCGACACTGCGGTGGACACCGCTTGCCACCGAGTTCACCAGCCGCATCAGGTTATAGGTAAGGTTGGGATGCTGCTTGAAGATCTGCTCGATCTGCACGGTGTCGGCGTCGCTCAGCACCAATCCCAGCAACTGGATGAGCGCCATCTGGCTCGAGTCCGCACGCTTGGCGGAGAGGACCAGTGGCCGCGCAAAATAGTAGCCCTGGAACAGGTCAAAGCCGAGGGAATGGCAATAGGCCGCCTGCTCGGCGCTGTCGACTTTTTCGGCCAGCAGCTTCACCGGCCATTGCCTGAGCTGATTGACGATCGCACGCAGCTGCGCCTGGTCGTGCAGCTGCAGATCGACCTTGACGATATCGACCAGTCCCAGCAGCGGACGATAGCTGTCGTCGAAGACGAAATCATCCAGCGCCAGCGTGAAGCCCTGCTGCTTCAGGGCGCGGCAGCGCTCGATGACGGCATCGTCGACGCGGATGGTTTCGAGCAGTTCTAGCACCACCTGGGTCCGGGGCAGCAGTTCGATCATGTCGGACAGCAGCATGTCGGTGCTGACGTTGATGAACCCCAGTTGCGAACCCAGCACCATCTGCACGCCCATCTCGCTGAACGCATGATGAATGACGCAGGCGGTCGCTTGCATGTCGTCCGTCACGGCGGCGCCAGCGGTATGGCCGGCGCGGAACAGCAATTCATAGGCGACGATGCGCTGCTCGCGATCGAGAATCGGCTGGCGGGCGAGGAAAATATCCTGTGTCGCCAAGACTACAGGCCCAGATCTTTCCACAGCGTGTCGACGCGTGCCTTGACGTCGGCATCCATGACGATCGGGGTGCCCCATTCGCGGGCGGTCTCGCCTGGCCACTTGTTGGTGGCATCGATGCCCATCTTGCTGCCCAATCCTGACACCGGGCTGGCAAAGTCGAGATAGTCGATCGGTGTGTTCTCCACCAGCAGCGTGTCGCGTGCCGGATCGACGCGCGTGGTGAGTGCCCACATCACTTCCTTCCAGTCGCGCACGTCGACGTCGTCGTCGGTCACGAGGATGAACTTGGTGTACATGAACTGGCGCAGGAAGCTCCAGATGCCAAACATCACGCGCTTGGCGTGGCCGGGGTAGCTTTTCTTCATGCTGACCACCGCCATGCGATACGAGCAGCCCTCGGGCGGCAGGTAGAAATCGGTGATCTCGGGAAACTGCTTCTGCAGCAGCGGCACGAACACTTCGTTGAGTGCCACCCCGAGGATGGCCGGCTCGTCCGGCGGCTTGCCGGTGTAGGTGCTGTGGTAGATCGGGTCGCGCCGCATCGTGATGCGCTCGATGGTGAACACCGGGAAGGTTTCCTGTTCGTTGTAGTAACCGGTGTGGTCGCCGTACGGGCCTTCGAGTGCGGTTTCCCCCGGATGGATCACGCCTTCGAGCACGATCTCGGCCGAGGCCGGCACCTGCAGCTCGCTGCCGAGGCACTTCACGACTTCGGTCTTGGCGCCGCGCAGCAGGCCGGCGAACTGGTATTCCGACAGCGAATCCGGCACCGGCGTCACGGCGCCCAGTATCGTCGCCGGGTCGGCACCCAATGCCACCGCAACCGGAAACGGCTGGCCCGGATGCGCCTGCTGATGCTCGCGGAAATCGAGTGCGCCGCCACGGTGCGCCAGCCAGCGCATGATGAGCTTGTTCGGCCCGATCACCTGCTGGCGGTAGATGCCGAGGTTCTGCCGCTTCTTGTGCGGGCCGCGGGTGACGGTCAGCCCCCAGGTGATCAATGGCGCGACGTCGCCCGGCCAGCAGTGCTGGATCGGCAGGCGCGACAAATCCACTTCCGCGCCTTCCCACACCACTTCCTGGCACGGCGCACTTCTCGCTTCCTTAGGCGCCATGTTGAGCACCTGCTTCAATACCGGCCATTTGTCCCAGGCGTCGCGCAGGCCCTTGGGCGGCTCAGGCTCCTTCAGGTAGGCCAGCAGCTTGCCGACTTCGCGCAGGCGCGCCGGATCGTCCTCGCCCATCCCCAGCGCCACGCGCTTGACCGTGCCGAACAGGTTCGCCAGCACCGGCATCGAATGACCCTTGGGGTTTTCGAACAGCAGCGCCGGGCCGCCGGCACGCAGCACGCGGTCGGCGATTTCGGTCATCTCCAGCCTGGGGTCGACTTCGACGGCGATGCGCTTGAGCTCGCCCATTTTTTCGAGTTGTGCGATGAAGTCGCGCAGGTCGTGATAGATCATGGATGGCCGATCAGGAGCGGATACGCTGGAGGAGCGCGGTAGTCGAGGTGTGGTGCCGGAACGGGATCGAATGCACGCTGCCGCCCCAGCCGCTTACTTCCGCCGCGCCGACGATCCTGTCCGGCGTCCAGTCGCCGCCTTTCACCAGCACATCGGGGCGAACGGCGAGGATGAGGTCGAGCGGGGTGTCCTCGTCGAACCAGGTCACCAGCGACACGGATTCCAGTGCAGCCAGCAGGGCCATGCGGTTTTCCAGCGTGTTGATCGGGCGGTCGTCGCCCTTCTCCTGCCGCTTCACCGATGCATCCGAATTCACCGCGACGATGAGCGAGGCGCCGAGCGCGCGTGCCGCGGCCAGATAGGTCACATGGCCGCGATGCAGGATGTCGAAGCAGCCGTTGGTGAACACCCGGGGGTGCGGCAGCTGTGCGACCCGTGCCGCCAGATCGGCCGGGTCGCACAGCTTGCGTTCGAAGGCGGGTGGAGGCATCGATTACAAGCGGGTTTTCAGTTCAGGTATTCGAACAGGGTGACGACCTTGGCGACGCCCGATGTGGTGCGTGCGATATCCGTGGCGGCTTCGGCCTCGGCTTTCGTCACCAGTCCCATCAGATAGACCACGCCGGCTTCGGTGACCACCTTGATCTTGGTTCCGGGCACGCGCTCGTCGCGCAGCATGCGGGCCTTGACCTGGCTGGTGAGGGCGACGTCGTTGGCATCCGAGGTCAGCGAGGTGACGCCGGATATGGTCAGCTCGTTGAAGACCGTGCGCACGTCGGGGATGCCCTTGACCACCTCGGTTGCGCGCGCGCGCGTGGCCTCGTCCGGCACCTGGCCGGTGAGCAGCACCTGGCGGTTATAGCTGGTGGCGGACATGTTGTCGGTCTTTTGCGGGAAGGCCTCGCGCAGGCGCGCCATTGCCCGCAGTTCGATTTCCTGGTCGCTCACGTACACGCCGGCGGTGCGGCGGTCCAAAGCGACCGAGGTGCCGACGGCGGCACCGCCCACGACGGCGGCGGCACACCCGCCCAATTGCGACAGGACTGTCCCGGCCAGTACGACATAGATGAGCTTGTTCATTCTTCGACTCCTAATAAGACGCTGTCCACCGCATCGCACAGGCAATGGATGGCCAGCAGATGAACTTCCTGAATGCGCGCCGTGGATTCGGCGGGCACGCATAGAAAGACGTCGTCCTCCTGCATTTGTTCCACCAGCCCTCCTCCGCTGCGCCCGGTCAGCACGATGACATGCATGCTGCGCGCGTGGGCGGCGGCCACGCCCTGCAACACGCTGGGTGAATTGCCGCTGGTCGAAATCGCCAGCAGGATGTCGCCCGGATGGCCGAGGGCCTTCACCTGCCGTGCAAATACCTGATCATAGGCATAGTCGTTGGCGATCGAGGTGAGGATCGAGGTGTCGGTCGTGAGCGCGATCGCAGCCAGTCCGGGGCGTTCCTGCTCGAAGCGGTTGATCATTTCCGACGCGAAATGCTGGGCATCCGCCGCCGAGCCGCCGTTGCCGCAGGCGAGGATCCTGCCGCCCTGGGCGAGACAGTGCACCATCAGGCGCGCTGCACACTCGATCGCCGGGGCAAGCGCTTCGGCGGCATCCAGCTTGGTCTGCGCCGAGGCTCTGAAATGGCCGAGAATTCTGTCGTGTAAAGGCATGGTGGCCGCGATTATCCCATATCGTCGAAGGCGTTCCTGATCCACTCCGGCGGGGTGTCGCCGGACAGGGCGACCACGTCGAAGCGGCACGGCGGCAATATTCCAAGCGTGGACAGATACTGGCGCGCGGCGGCCAGCAGCTTTTTCTGCTTGGCCGGGGTGACGCTGGCGGCGGCGCCGCCAAAGTCGTTGCGGCTGCGCAGCCGTACCTCGATGAACACCAGCGTCGAATTGTCCTGCATGATGAGGTCGATCTCGCCGAAGCGGCAGCGCCAGTTGCGTGTCACGAGCTTCAGCCCGCGTGCTTTCAGGTAGGCTTCGGCGCGCGATTCGGCAGATCGCCCGAGCAGGGATTTCAACATCTGCGACAATGCGGGGATGAGTGAAAGTCTGCATCATACGCCCCTGTTTCCCGCGCTCTATGTCGTCGCCACGCCGATCGGCAACCTCGGCGACATCACGCTGCGCGCGCTCGACATCCTGCA
Organism: uncultured Thiobacillus sp.; assembly: GCA_964533095.1. Lineage (GTDB taxonomy): Bacteria > Pseudomonadota > Gammaproteobacteria > Burkholderiales > Thiobacillaceae > Thiobacillus. The sequence goes on from CAZHKS010000002.1 coordinate 7,486, forward strand.
GCGCGTGGATCGCGTGGCGGCCGAGGATACCCGCGTGTCCGGCCAGTTGCTGGCGCATTTCAATATTTCCAAGCCGCTGATGTCGATCCGCGAACACAACGAACGCGCAGCCGCCGACGGGGTGATTGCCTGCATCGTCGCGGGCGATGCGGTGGCCTATGTATCGGATGCTGGCACGCCCGCGGTGTCGGATCCAGGGGCGCGGCTGGTGGCGGCGGTACGCGCGGCCGGACTGCGGGTGGTACCGATTCCGGGTGCATCGGCGCTGACGACGGCACTGTCGGCCGCCGGGGTGGAATCGGGAACGTGGCTGTTCCACGGCTTCCTGCCGCCCAAGCCTGGTGCGCGGCGGGCGCAACTGCAATCTCTGGCGGCGCTGCCGGTGGCGCTGGTGTTCTACGAGGCCCCGCATCGCATCGAGGAGGCGCTCGCCGACATGGCCGTGGTGTTCGACAGTGCCCGCCAGGTGACGCTGGCGCGCGAACTGACCAAGCGCTTCGAGACCATCGTCACGCTGCCGCTCGCCGAGGCGCCCGCCTGGCTTGCCGCCGACGCCAATAACGTGCGCGGCGAATTCGTCGTCATCGTGCATCCCCCCGCGACCGAAGTGGCAGTCGATGCGGAAGCGATGCGTGTGCTCGACATCCTGCAGGGTGCGTTGCCGCCGACGCTCGCTGCCAAGCTGGCGTCGCAGATCACCGGGCGCAGCAAGGCCGAACTCTATAAAATGTCGCTGGCACTCAAGCCGCACCCGCAGGACGCAGAATGACCGACACCCTCACGATCACCCGCCCCGACGACTGGCATATCCACTTCCGCGACGGCGCCGCCATGCAGAGCGTGCTGCCCGATACCGCGCGCGTGTTCGGCCGAGCGATCGCCATGCCCAACCTGAAGCCGCCGGTGGTGAACGTGGCCGACGCGGCGGCCTACCGCGACCGCTTGCGGGCGGCGGCAGGCGGTACCGGCTTCGAACCCCTGATGACGCTCTATCTCACCGACAATACGCAGCCCGACGAAATTCGCCGTGCGCGGACGAGCGGCTTCGTTCACGCGGTAAAGTACTATCCGGCGGGGGCGACGACGAACTCCGATTCCGGCGTCGCCGATCTGGCGAAGGCCTACAAGGCCATCGCCGTGATGGAGGAAGTCGGCATGCCGCTGCTGCTGCATGGCGAAGTGGTCGATGCCGAGGTCGACGTGTTCGACCGCGAAGCGGTGTTCATCGAACGCCATCTCACGCGCCTGCTGCGCGATTTCCCCGAACTGAAAATCGTGCTGGAGCACATCACCACGCGCCAGGCCGCCGAGTTCGTGGCCGCGGCGCCGGCCAATGTTGCCGCAACGGTCACCGTGCATCACCTGCTGTACAACCGCAACGCCATGTTCCGCGGCGGCATGCGCCCGCACATGTATTGCCTGCCGGTGCTGAAGCGCGAACAGCACCGGCAGGCGCTGGTCGCGGCGGCCATCTCGGGCAATCCGAAATTCTTTCTTGGCACCGATTCGGCGCCGCACGCGGTCGGCGCCAAGGAGACCGCGTGCGGCTGCGCCGGCATCTATTCCGCGCATGCCGCGATCGAACTGTATGCCGAAGCGTTCGAGGACGCCGGCGCGCTCGACCGGCTGGAAGCCTTTGCCAGTTTCTACGGCGCCGATTTCTACGGCCTGCCGCGCCGCGCCGATACGATCACCTTGCGTCGCGAAAGCTGGATAGCGCCAGCGCGTCTCGCTCTGGGCGACGAGGTGCTGATCCCGCTGCGCGCCGGCGAGACGATCCGCTGGCGCGTGGTCTGACAAAAAAAAACGGCAGACCAGGGGGGATGTCTGCCGTGATGGAAGTCAGCCAGCGCTAATGCCCTCTGGGTGCTTCCAGGTGTCGTGCAGCATTGCGCTGCACGGGGAGGTTGGGTGTTACGGAAATGCCGGTATGGTGGGCTCGATGCCCGAGTTCATTGCCTCGGGATGGTGTGCGGCGACCCGCTTCTTGATTTCGTCGACCCGTCCGGACGGGGCATCCACCATCATCAGAATGCGGCCGGCGGCGATGGCCGCTTCGAAGGCTTTCAGCCGTGAATTGGGAATGGCGCTGGCGACCATGCTGGCCACCCAGGCGCCGAACGCTGCACCGATCAGCGCGGTGAGCAGAATGGTGACCAGTTGCAGATCCACGCCCGCGGGCGGAAACACCACCGCCACCAGACCGGCCACAATGCCGATGCCGCCGCCGACCGCCAGGCCGGTTTCGGCGCCGTGGACAAAATCGGTTTTCTGCAGGATCGAGGCTTCGTGCAGGCCTGGCAGCGGCACGTCGTCCCGCGCCAGGACGTGAATATGGCCGTCCTCGATGCGGGCCAGCAGAAGTTCATCGCGGATCTGTCGGGCGCTCACCACGTCCGGCACCATGAAATACAATCGTCTTCTCATGATGACTCTCCAGGTCGGGCCCGGGGTGGCCCGGATACCTTGGATTAGCAAATTAGCGGATGCAGTCAAGCTAAAGTTCTATAATCGCGAGTGGAAAAGCAGGTCAGGCAACCGCTGCCGTCAGGTTCCCCGGGGCCAGGCGGGAGAGGAAAGTCCGGGCTCCACAGAGCAGGATGCCGGCTAACGGCCGGACGCCGCGAGGCGAGGAATAGGGCCACAGAGACGAGCGTATTAAGTTACGGTGAAACGCGGTAACCTCCATCCGGAGCAACACCAAATAGGCAGGCGATGAAGCGGCTCGCTGAGTCTGCGGGTAGGTGGCTTGAGCCGGTCAGCAATGGCCGGCCTAGAGGAATGGTTGCCCACGACAGAACCCGGCTTATCGGCTTGCTTTTCCACTTTTCATTTAATTCAAATACTTAGCTTTTTTTCCTAAAATTATGGGTAGAAAAAGCGGCTAAGCGTCGGTTTTTCCAGAAACTTATCCACAACCTGAAACCACCCCTAAGTCCTTGAGGCGTAGGGGTTTTTTTGTGTCTGTCAGCTTGACCCCCCCAAAACTATCCCCTATAGTGGGTGCAAGTGGTGATTGGTGGGAAGTTGTGGGAGAATGCGCCCGTCCAAGCACAATCTAATTCAATACGGGGGAGCGCATGTTTCGGGGGGTCGCAACGGTCAGTCTGGATAGCAAGAGCCGGCTCGTGGTGCCGGCACGTTATCGCGACGCCCTCCTGGTGAATGGCGGCGGTCGCGTGGTGGTCACGGCCGACCCGAGCCAGTGCCTGCTCCTCTATCCCCTGCCCGAATGGGAGCCGATCGAGAAAAAGCTCAACGGCCTGTCCGATTTCAATCCCCGTACCCGCAGCCTCAAGCAATTGCTGGTGGGCTATGCGCATGACATGGACATGGACAGCGCCGGCCGCGTGCTGCTGCCGCCGATGCTGCGCAAGTTTGCCGAACTGGATAAAAACGTGGTGATGGTTGGCCAGGGCAGCAAGATCGAGCTGTGGAACGAGGCGCGTTGGGAAGCGCAGGTATCGCAGGCGCTGACGTTTAGCGATGACGTGCTGCCGCCCGAGCTGGAGGGGTTTACGTTGTGATGGAAGCCGCCCATGTGCCGGTGCTGGCACAGGAGGCGGTGGCGGCGCTGGCGATCAAGCCCGAAGGCGTGTACGTCGACGCCACATTCGGGCGCGGCGGGCACAGCCGGCTGATCCTGGCGCAGCTGGGCGCGCAGGGACGCCTGATCGCGCTGGATCGCGACCCCGACGCGATCCGTGCCGGAAGCGCCCTGCGGGATGCGCGGCTGACGCTGGTTCAGCGCACGTTTTCGCGCCTGGCCGCGGTGCTGGATGAATTGGGTGTGGGGCAGGTGGACGGGATTTTGCTGGATATCGGGGTGTCGTCGCCGCAGCTTGACGACGCGACGCGCGGATTCAGTTTTCGCTTCGATGCCCCGCTCGATATGCGCATGGATCCGGGAAGTGGGCTGTCGGCAGCGGACTGGCTGGCGACGGCGGACGAGGGGGAGATCAGTGAAGTCATCCGCACCTACGGGGAAGAGCGGTTTGCTAAATCGATTGCGCGCGCGATTGCTGCGGCACGACAAAAAGAAACCATCCGCAGCACCGGGCAGCTGGCGAACCTCATCGCCGCCGCGGTCAAGAAGCGCGAGCCGGGGCAACACCCGGCGACCCGCAGCTTCCAGGCTATACGGATTTATCTCAACCGCGAACTGGAAGAGCTGAGTGCCGTGCTGCCGCAATGCGTGGACAGGCTGCTACCCGGCGGGCGGCTTGCGGTCATCAGCTTTCATTCTCTGGAAGACCGCATCGTCAAGCGCTTCATGCGCGACGAGTCACAGGGGGAGCAGGCACCGCGCCGGCTGCCGATCCCGGCCGCCATGCTGAAACCGGGACGTTTGAAGCGGATGGGGCGAGCCCGTCATGCGAGCGACGCCGAGGTGGCCGTCAACCCGCGGGCGCGCAGCGCGGTGCTGAGGGTGGCCGAGCGCATGGATGGGACGTCGTGAGTCGCCTCAATGTCATCCTGGCTTTGGTTCTGGTGGTGTGCGCGTTGGCGGTGATCCAGGCACAGCATCGTGCACGCACGTATTTTGTGGAGCTGGAACGCCTTAAGAAAGAGGCGCGTGTACTGGACGAACAATGGGGGCAATTGCAACTGGAGCAAGGCACATGGGCCAACCCGGCGCGGGTCGACACGCTCGCAAGGACCCGGCTGGGGCTGATTGCGCCGCCGCATGACCGTGTGCGCAACGAAACGCTGACGAACGCGCCATGAATTACCACTCGCGCAAACTGCTCAAGCTGAATCTTGCCCCCTGGCGCATGGCGACGGTCGGCGGGTTGCTGCTTGCCGGGCTGACCGTGGTGGCGGGGCGGGCCTTCTATCTGCAGGGACTCAATACCGATTATCTGCAGGGCAAGGGCGATGCGGTGGCCAATCGCAACCTCACCCTGCCTGCACACCGAGGACAGGTGACCGACCGTCACGGCCAGCTGCTGGCGATCAGTACGCCGGTCGAATCCCTGTGGGCGCGTTCACCAGAACTCGATCTGTCGGCGGATCAGCGCGCGCATCTGGCCAGGGTGCTCGACATGCCGCCGGCAGAGCTTTCAAGGATTCTGGCGCGCAAGACGCGTGGCGAATTCAGCGTGCGGCGCCCGGTGACCCCGGAACAGGCCGTCAAGATTGCCACCATGGGGTTGCCGGGCCTGACGCTGCGGCGCGAATTCCGCCGATACTACCCGGCGGGCGCCGTCACCGCACAGGTGGTGGGCTTTACCAATGTGGACGACAAGGGCCAGGAGGGCGTCGAGCGCGCCTATCAGGATTGGCTCGCCGGCCGGGCGGGCGAGCGGCAGATCCTGCGCGACCGGCACGGCAACACCATTCGCGATCTGGCGCCGATCAAGACCGCGCAGATGGGCGGCAACCTGACCCTGTCGCTCGACCTCAGGATCCAGTATCTGGCCTACCGGGAACTGGCGGCGGCGATCGAGAAGCACAAGGCCAAGGGTGGCAGCATCGTGGTGCTCGATGCCAAGACCGGCGAGATTCTCGCGCTGGCGAATCAGCCGGTCTTCAATCCCAACAATCGCCAGAACTACAAGCCGGATCTGATGCGCAACCGCGCGGTGATCGATACCTTCGAACCCGGTTCCACCGTCAAGCCCTTCGTTGCGGCTGCGGTGCTGGAGCGGGGACTGTTCCGCCCGGACAGCGTGATCGAGACGCCGGACAATTTCCGCGTGGGAAACAAGCTGGTGCACGACGAACATCACCATCCGGAATTGACGGTGACAGAAATCATCCAGAAGTCGAGCAATGTCGGCGCCGCCAAAATGGCGATGACGCTGACGCCGCAGCAACACTGGGAAGTGCTGCACCGCGCCGGTTTCGGTCAGCTGCCGGGATCGGGTTTCCCTGGCGAGACCGCCGGCCGGCTGCGCGATCCGTCGACCTGGAAGCCGGTCGAGCAGGCCACCATGGCGTACGGCTATGGCCTGTCGGTCAGCCTCCTGCAACTGTGTCGCGCCTACATGGCATTTGCCAACGACGGCGAAGTCATGCCGCTGTCGTTTCTCAAGCGCGAGCCGCAGGAGATCACCGGCGAACGGGTGTTTTCGTCGAACGTCGCGCGTGAAGTGCGCGCCATGATGGAAGCGGTGACCCAGGAAGGCGGTACCGGGACGCTGACCCGGGTGCCGGGCTATCGCGTGGCTGGCAAGACCGGCACCGCACATAAGCTCGTCAACGGCCGTTACGCGCCGGATCGCTATCTGGCCTCTTTCGTCGGCATGGCTCCGGCGTCGAATCCGCGCCTGATCATCGGCGTGACGATCGACGAACCCTCGGATGGCGTGTACTACGGCGGTAGCGTGGCGGGCCCCGTTTTCGCACAGGTGATGGCTGCGAGCCTGCGCCTGCTCGGACTGCCGCCCGATGCGCCCGAAACCGAGACGAAGATGACCGAGAATGCCGTATCGGCCAGGGGGGGCGCGTGATGGCGACGGCCGGCTCGCATCCCGTTTCCGGCCTGGCCGCATCCCGGGCTATCCACGAGACGGTGTCGCATATCCTGGAACGGCTCGGGATCGCCGTCGGCGATCTGACCAGCGATAGCCGCAAGGCCATGCCGGGCACCGTGTTCGCCGCCTATCCCGGCGAGATGCGCGACGGGCGCGACTTTATCGCGCAGGCCGTGGCCCGGCGTGTCGACGGCGTGCTGTGGGACGCGGATCACTATCAGTGGGATCCGGCGCTCGCCGTCCCCAACGCCGGTGTGGCCGATCTGAAGACCCGTATCGGCGAGATCGCCGCACACGTCTACGGCGAACCTTCGCGCGCGCTGCACATGGTCGGCGTCACCGGCACCAACGGCAAGACCTCGGTGGCGCACTGGGTGGCGCAGGCCCTCACGCAACTGGGGCGGAAGACGGCCGTCATCGGCACCGTCGGCAACGGCTTTGCCGACGCACTCGTGCCCACGCTCAACACCACGCCCGACGCCATCGAATTGCAGCAGCGTCTTGCGTCCTACCGGCAGCAGGGCGCCGCCGCCTGTGCGATGGAAGTGTCGTCGCACGGCCTCGCACAGGGACGTGTCAACGGCACCCGGTTCAATGTCGCGGTGCTGACCAATCTGTCGCGCGACCATCTCGATTACCACGGCAGCATGGAAAGCTACGCCGAGGCCAAGGCCCGGCTGTTCAGCTGGCCCGGGCTGGAATGGGTGGTGACCAATGTCGACGACGAGTTTGGTCGGCGGCTGGAGAGCGAGACCCGTTCCGCGCGCGTCGCCGGCTACGGTTTCCAGCGCGGTGCCGTGGTGGGCGAGGCGCTGCGCCTGTCGCGGACGGGACTGCATCTCCAGGTTCGCACCGACTGGGGGAATGCCGGGTTCGACGTGCCGCTCCTCGGGCGTTTCAATGCCTCCAACGTGCTGGCCGTTCTGACTACCTTGCTGGTCTCGGGCGTGAAGCTGGACGAGGCCTGCCAGGCGCTCGCCCGCATCGTGCCCCCGCCCGGGCGCATGCAGACGCTGGGCGGCGCGGCGCACCCGCTGGTGGTGGTGGATTACGCGCACACGCCCGATGCATTGGAAAAGGTGCTCGCGACGCTGCGAGAAATCGCCAGTGGCGGGCGTCTGATCTGCGTCTTCGGCTGCGGCGGCAATCGCGACAAGGGCAAACGCCCGCTGATGGGGCAGGCTGTGGCAAAAGATGCGGATGAAGTCTGGGTGACCAGCGACAACCCGCGCAACGAGGATCCGCTCCGCATCATCGATGACATTCTCGCCGGAACCGGTGGGGCCGGGATGGACGGCAGGGGGCATGTCGAGCCTGACCGTGCCCGCGCCATCTTCGAGGCCATCGGCAGTGCTCACCAGGGCGACGTCGTGCTGATCGCCGGCAAGGGCCACGAGGACTACCAGGAAGTTGCGGGCGAACGCCTGCCGTTCTCCGACGTGGCCGTGGCGAAGAAGGCGCTGGAGGCGTGGACATGAATGTGCCGATGATGCGACTTTCCGAGGCCGCCGCCATGCTGGGCGTGCCGTTCAGCGGAAGCGATGCCGGGGTGATGCGCGTCTCCACCGACAGCCGCAGCATCCAGCCGGGCGATCTCTTCATCGCGCTGCGCGGCGAGAAATTCGATGGCGGCAGGTTCGCCGCCCAGGCCCTGCAGCAGGGCGCAGCCGGCGTGGTGCTGGACCGCGCGCAGGCGCCCGACATGGCTGCGGCCATCCGCGTCGACGACACCCGTCTGGCACTGGGAAAACTGGCCGCCGCCTGGCGCCGGCGCTTCGCCGTTCCGGTGGTTGCCATTACCGGCAGCAACGGCAAGACCACCGTCAAGGAAATGCTGGCGGCGATCCTGCGGATGGAGACCGGTGTGGAGGATTCTGTGCTCCATACCGAAGGCAACCTCAACAACGACATCGGTCTGCCGCTGATGCTGCTGCGTTTGCGCGACACGCACCAATATGCCGTACTCGAAATGGGGATGAACCATGCGGGAGAAATCGATTACCTGACCCGTCTGGCCAGCCCTGATGTGGCCCTGGTCAACAATGCGCTGACCGCGCATATCGGTTTTCTCGGATCGGTTGAGAACATCGCGCGCGCCAAGGGTGAAATCTTCAACGGCCTGTCGGATGCCGGCATCGCTGTGTTCAACGCAGACGATCCGCATGCCGGGCTGTGGCGTGGAATCAATGCGCGCCGCTGCGTGATCGACTTCGGTCTCAGGCAGCCGGCGGCGATACGCGGGCGCTACCAGCCTGGCGGTTTCGGTTCGGTGCTGAGCCTCACGCTGCCCAATGCGACCCTGGACATCACCCTGCAGGTGCCGGGCGAGCATAACGCAATGAATGCGCTCGCCGCCGCGGCGAGCGCATTCGCGCTCGACGTCAGTTCCCGCAGCATCGTCGCAGGCCTGGCCGGCTTTACTGGCGTCAAGGGCCGCCTGCAACGAAAGGCTGCGCTATACGGAAGCACCTTCATCGACGACACCTACAACGCCAATCCCGATTCGGTGAAAGCTGCACTTGCCGTACTGGCACAGCAGGCCGGCACGAAAATCCTGGTGCTGGGCGATATGGGCGAGCTGGGCGCCGATGCCGCGGCGATGCATGCGCAGATCGGGCTGGCGGCCCGTGCGGCGGGCGTGGACAGGCTGCTGGCGCTGGGTGATCTGACGAAGGAAACCGTCGGGGCCTTCGGCGCCGGCGCGATGCATTTCGAGCGCATCCAGGAATTGCTCGCCGAGCTGGAGAATGCGCTCGCAGCTGACACCACCGTGCTGGTGAAAGGCTCGCGCTTCATGCAGATGGAGCGCGTGGTCGACAGTTTTATGGAAGACCCGGCCGCCACGCGGCCTGGGCATGAGGGATCCTGACATGCTCCTGTGGCTGTTTCAATATCTTGGCCAGGACGTCCGGGCATTCAATGTCTTCAATTACCTGACGCTGCGCGCGGTGCTGGCAACGCTCACCGCGCTGACGATTTCCTTCATCGTCGGTCCGGCCGTGATCCGCAAGCTCACCGCGCTGAAAATCGGCCAGTCGGTCCGCAGCGACGGCCCGCAGACCCATCTGGTCAAGGCCGGCACGCCCACCATGGGTGGCGCGCTGATCCTGGTGTCGGTTGCCGTCACCACGCTGCTGTGGGCGGACCTGTCGAACGATTATGTCTGGGTGGCGCTGCTCACCTTGCTGGGCTTCGGCGTCATCGGCTGGGTTGACGACTGGCGCAAGGTGGTCGAGAAGAACTCGCGCGGACTGCCCTCGCGCTGGAAGTATTTCTGGCAGTCGGTGATTGGCCTCGCGGTAGCCGCCTACCTGTGGTACACCGCCAGCCTGCCTGCACACACTGAACTCATCATCCCCTTCCTCAAGCATGCCACCCTCCCGCTGTCGGCAGCAGGCTTCATCGCGCTGAGCTATTTCGTCATCGTCGGCTCGAGCAATGCGGTCAACCTCACCGACGGCCTCGACGGACTGGCCATCCTGCCGACCGTAATGGTGGCCTCCGCCCTGGCGATCTTTGCCTACGTGGCCGGCAACGCAGTGTTCTCGAAATACCTCGGCCTGCCACACGTTCCCGGCTCGGGCGAACTTGCCGTGTTCTGTTCCGCGATGGCGGGTGCGGGGCTGGCCTTCCTGTGGTTCAACGCCTATCCCGCCGAAGTGTTCATGGGCGACGTCGGCGCGCTGGCGCTGGGCGCCGCACTCGGCGTGGTCGCCATCATCGTGCGCCAGGAAATCGTCCTCTTCATCATGTGCGGCGTGTTCGTGGTGGAAACCCTGTCGGTGATGGTGCAGGTCGCCTCGTTCAAGCTCACCGGGAAGCGCGTGTTCCGAATGGCGCCGATCCATCATCACTACGAACTCAAGGGATGGAAGGAGAACCAGGTGGTGGTGCGATTCTGGATCGTTTCAATGATGCTGGTCCTGATCGGGCTGTCGAGCCTGAAGCTGCGATGAACTACGACAGCCTGAACCTTTCCGGCAAGCAAGTCCTGGTGCTCGGCCTCGGCGACACCGGGTTGTCGTGCGTTCGCTGGCTGGTGGCTCGCGGCGCACAGGTGAGCGTGGCGGACAGCCGTGCGGCGCCGCCTCATGCCGGACGTCTGGCTGAATGGCTGCCCCAGGTTGCATTGCATACGGGACCGTTTGACGCAGCGCTGCTGCAGACGGCCGACATGCTGGTGGTGAGCCCGGGCGTGCCGCTGGCCGAGCCGGCCGTTGCACGCGCCATGGCAGCGGGGATCGAGACGGTCGGCGACGTCGAATTGTTTGCCCGCGCCCTCCGGGCGATCAACGCCGAACGCGCCATGTCGGCGCATTCGAGCGGTCCGATGCGGGTGATTGCGATCACCGGCAGCAACGGCAAGAGCACCGTCACCGCGATGTGCGGCGACATGTGCCGCATGGCCGGACTGACCACCTGCGTCGCCGGCAACATCGGCCTGCCTGTGCTGGATGCACTGGTCGAAATCGAGCAGGGCATGGCGCCTGCGCCGCAGGTGTGGGTGCTGGAGCTTTCCAGCTTCCAGCTCGAAACGACCTCCAGCCTCGACGCCGATGCCGCCGCGGTGCTCAACGTGTCGGAGGACCACATGGATCGTTATTCGGACATGGATGCCTACGCCGCAGCCAAGGCGCGCATCTATGGCGGCGACGGCGTACAGGTGGTGAACCGCGACGATGCGCGTAGTCTGGCCATGGCGCGGCCCGGCCGCCGTGTCGTCAGTTTCGGTCTGGATCGCTGTCCGAAGGGCGTGAATTTCGGCTTGTGCGAGGACGAGCTCTGCCTGGGGGGCGACATGCTGATGCCCCTGTCCGTGCTGCCGGTGGCCGGGTTGCACAACGCCGCCAATGCATTGGCGGCGCTGGCGCTGACCCGCGCACTGGATTTGCCGATGGAGGCTTTGCTGCGCGGGCTGCTGCACTTCAAGGGACTGCCGCACCGGGTGGAAAAAGTCGCCGAAATCGAGGGCGTGACCTACTACGACGATTCGAAAGGCACCAACGTCGGCGCTACCGAAGCCGCACTGTATGGCATGGGCAATCGCCGCGCGGTGGTGATCCTGGGCGGCGACGGCAAGGGACAGGATTTCGGCCCGCTCAAGGCGGCGGTGGAAGCCAATGCCCGCGCCGTGGTGCTGATCGGGCGCGACGCCTCGTTGATCGCGGCCGCCCTGGCCGGCAGCGGGGTTGACACACACGCGGCCGCCAGCCTGCCCGATGCGGTCGAACAGGCTCAGCGCCTGGCGCATTCCGGCGATGCGGTGCTGCTGTCGCCGGCCTGCGCCAGCTTCGACATGTTCCGCAACTACGTTCACCGCGCCGAAGTATTCGTCGAGGCAGTGAAGAAACTCGCGGCGGAAAGGACGGCGAACTGATGCTGTACGCCGCGCGCGCGCCCAAACCCAGTGCCGAACTCGACTTCAGCCTGCTGTGGCTGGCCATGGGCCTGCTCGCGATTGGTCTGGTGATGGTCTATTCCGCGTCGATCGCGATTGCCGAAGCCGCCCGCTACACAAATCACAACGGCGAGTACTACCTGATGCGGCAGGGCATTTTCATCGCCATGGGCGTCGGCGTCGGCATGGCCGCGTTCCGGGTACCGATGCGGGTATGGCAGCAGGCAGCACCCTATCTTTTCCTCGTCGGTCTGCTGTTGCTGGTGGTGGTGCTGATCCCGCATATCGGACGCGAGGTCAACGGCAGCCGCCGCTGGATTCCACTCGGCTTCGCCAACCTGCAGCCGTCCGAGCTGATGAAGTTTCTTGCCGTGCTGTATGCCGCGGACTACACCACGCGCAAGGCAGCCTTCATGCACGATTTCAAGAAGGGCTTTCTGCCGATGGCGGCGGTAATGATGCTGGCCGGGGCACTGCTGCTGCGCGAGCCTGACTTCGGCGCCTTCGTCGTCATCGTGTCGATCGCCATGGGCATCCTTTTCCTGGGCGGACTCAACTGGAAAGTGTTCGCCGGACTGGTGGTGGTGCTGCTGGTCGGGTTTGCGCTCCTGATCCTGACTTCGCCCTACCGCCTGCAGCGGGTACTCGGCTTCATGGACCCGTTCGCCGACCCGTATGGAAAGGGCTACCAGTTGTCGCATGCGCTGATCGCCTTCGGGCGTGGCGAATGGCTGGGGCTGGGGCTGGGCGGCAGCATCGAAAAACTGTTCTACCTGCCGGAGGCGCATACCGATTTCCTGATGGCGGTGATCGCCGAGGAGTTCGGCTTCGTCGGCGTCGCCGTGGTGATCTGCCTGTTCGGCTGGCTGATCGTCAAGGCCTTCCTCATCGGCCACCGCGCGGCCCAGCTCGAGCGCAATTTCTGTGCGCTGGTGGCGCAGGGCATCGGCATCTGGATTGGCGTGCAGTCGCTCATCAACATGGGGGTGAACGTCGGCCTGCTGCCGACCAAGGGTCTCACCCTGCCCTTCCTGTCGTTCGGCGGCAGCGGCATCATCGCCAACTGCCTGGCGGTCGCCATCCTGTTGCGCATCGACTGGGAACACCGGCAGATGATGCGGGGGAAAACCTTCTGATGACCATGGCCAACCGCACGCTCATGGTGATGGCCGGCGGCACCGGCGGCCACGTCTATCCGGCGCTGGCGGTGGCCGACGCGCTGCGCGCGCGCGGCTGGGAGGTGTTCTGGCTGGGGACGCGCGCCGGGCTGGAGGCGCGCGTGGTGCCCGCGGCCGGGATCGACATGGTGTGGGTGAGCATGGGCGGCGTGCGCGGCAAGGGCATGCTGAAGAAACTGCTGCTGCCGCTGACGCTGCTGGTCGCCTTCTGGCAAAGCCTGCGCGCCATCCTGCAGCGCAGGCCGGACGTCGTATTGGGCATGGGCGGCTATACCGCCTTTCCCGGCGGCATGATGGCGAGCCTGCTCAACAGGCCGCTGGTCATCCATGAGCAGAATTCGGTTGGCGGCCTCACCAACCGGGTGCTGGCCTGTGTGGCCGACCGCGTACTGACGGCCTTCCCCAGGGTGTTCACCCATCCGAACGACAGGCCCATTCCGTGTCGCCGGGTGGCGACCGAATGGGTGGGCAACCCGGTACGGACCGACATCGCCACTGCCAGCCCCATGGCGCACAGCGGACCGCTGCGCCTGCTGGTGGTCGGCGGCAGCCTCGGCGCACAGGCCCTGAACGAGCGGATACCACAGGCACTCGCCCTGCTGCCCGCGGACAAGCGCCCGCAGGTCGTCCATCAATCGGGCCGCCAGCATCTCGATGTCCTGCGCGCGAACTATGCCGCCGCCGGCGTCGAGGCCGAGGTGCGCGACTACATCGAGGACATGGCCGCCGCCTACCGGGACTGCGATTTCGCCATCTGCCGCGCCGGCGCGATGACGGTGGCCGAACTGGCCTGCGCCGGCGTGCCCGCGGTGCTGGTGCCCTTCCCCTTCGCGGTGGACGACCACCAGACGGGCAATGCCGAATTTCTCGCAGACGCCGGTGCGGCCTGGCTGATCCAGCAGAAGGACCTGACCGCAGACGCACTGGCGGCACTGATCGGCGGGCTCGATCGTGCCACGCTGGCTGCCATGTCGGACAAGGCGCGTGCGCTGGCGAAACCTGATGCCACTGCGCGTGTCGCAGATATTTGTGAGGCGCTGGCCAAATGAAGCACGCCGTCAAACACATCCATTTTGTAGGCATGGTCGCTGCGAGCAGGGAGCAGGGTTCCCGCTTGCGGGATGCGACCGGCCGCGAGCGGAGCCAGATGCCGATCTGCTGGT
>CAZHKS010000002.1:21803-333246 GCA_964533095.1 uncultured Thiobacillus sp.
GGGTGGAGGGGGCAGCAATGAAGCACGCCGTCAAACACATCCATTTTGTCGGCATGGTCGCTGCGAGCAGGGAGCAGGGCTCCCGCTTGCGGGATGCGACCGGCCGCGAGCGGAGCCAGATGCCGATCTGCTGGTTGCCGGGGTGGAGGGGGCAGCAATGAAGCACGCCGTCAAACACATCCATTTTGTCGGCATCGGCGGCGTCGGCATGAGCGGCATCGCCGAAGTGCTGCTGAACCTGGGTTATAGCGTGTCGGGCTCGGACCTGGCCGACAACGCGGTGACGCAGAGGCTGGCCGGCCTGGGCGCACGCATCCATCGCGGCCATGCTGCGGAGAACATTGCCGACGCCGACGCCGTTGTCACCTCGACCGCGGTACAGGAAGACAATCCCGAGGTCGTCGCCGCGCGCGAGAAGAAAATCCCCATTGTGCCGCGTGCACTGATGCTGGCCGAACTGATGCGGCTGCAGCGGGGCATTGCGATCGCCGGTACCCACGGCAAGACCACCACCACAAGCCTGGTCGCCAGCATCCTCGGCGAGGCGGGCATGGACCCGACCTATGTGATCGGCGGCAAGCTCACCGCCGCCGGTACCAACGCGCGGCTCGGCAAGGGCGATTTCCTGGTGGCCGAGGCCGATGAGTCCGACGCCTCCTTCCTCTATCTCACGCCGGTGATCGCCATCGTCACCAACATCGACGCCGATCACATGGACACCTATGGCCATGATTTCGAACGCCTGAAATCCGCCTTCGTCGATTTCTGCCAGCGCCTGCCCTTCTATGGCATGGCCGTACTGTGCATCGACGATCCGCACGTGCGCGAAATCCTGCCGCGCATCACCAAGCCGATCATCACCTACGGCTTCGACGAGGCCGCGCAGGTGCGTGCGGTCAATCCGCGCTTCGAGCACGGCCAGATGCATTTCACGGTCGAGCGCGAGGGTATGGCCAATCTGGACGTGGTGCTGAACCATCCCGGCATGCACAACGTGCTGAACGCGCTGGCGGCGATTGCCGTGGCGACCGAGGTCAGCGCAAGCGATGCCGCCATCGTCAAGGCACTCGCCGAATTCCACGGTGTCGGCCGGCGCTTCCAGCGCTATGGCGAACTGCCCGCGAAGGATGGCGGGCAGTATTGCCTGGTCGATGACTACGGCCACCACCCGGTTGAAATGGCGGCCACGCTCGCTGCGGCGCGCGGTGCCTTTCCCGGGCGCCGGCTGGTGCTGGTGTTCCAGCCACATCGCTACACGCGCACCCGCGACTGTTTCGAGGATTTCGTGAAGGTGCTGTCGGAACCCGACGTGCTGGTGCTGACCGAGGTCTATCCCGCAGGCGAGGCGCCCATCGTGGCGGCCGACGGGCGCGCGCTGGCGCGCGCGGTGCGGGTGGCCGGCAAGGTCGAGCCGGTGTTCGTGGAAAACGTCGCCGATGTGCTGGCTGCGGTGCACGATCTCGCTCAGGCGGGCGATGTCGTGCTGGTGATGGGCGCCGGCAGCATCGGCCAGGTGGCGCCGGCGCTGGTGGCATCCGATACCACGGGCACTCCCGCGCCTGGCGGCCCGGAGCCCTCAGGGAGGACGAACCATGCGGCATGACTATCGCATGAGCGAAATCGACATGGCAGGCGGTGGTGCACCCGTATTGCGCGGGCATTTCCTCTACAACGAATCGATGAAAAAGCATGTGTCGTGGCGTGCGGGCGGGGCGGCACAGCGCATCTATATCCCGGCCGACCTCGAGGACCTGACCTGGCTGATCCGCTCGATTCCGGCTCACGAGGATGTCCACATGGTGGGCCTGGGCAGCAATCTGCTGGTGCGCGATGGCGGCGTCTCCGGTGTGGTGATCCTGTTGCATGGCGTGCTGAAGAAACTGGCGATCGAGAGCCGCACGCACGGGCTGCCGCCCGCGCCGGAGGATATCGACACTGCGCTGGTCTACGCCCAGGCGGGCGTCGCCGCGCCCAAGCTCGCCCGTTTTGCCGCCAACCACGATCTGGTCGGCGGCGAGTTCTGGGCCGGCATTCCGGGCACCGTCGGCGGCGCCATCGCCATGAATGCCGGCTGCTACGGCAGCGAGACCTGGGACAGGCTGGTGCAGGTGCAGACCCTGGATCGCGAGGGCCAGTTGAACGAGCGACGGCCTGATGCGTATGTGACGGGCTACCGGCATGTCGCGCTGAAGCTTGCCCACCAGGAATGGTTCATCGGCGGCTGGTTCCGTCTGGCGCGCGGCGATGGCGCGGCCTCGCGCGAAACGATCAAGGACATGCTGAAAAAACGCATCGCCTCGCAGCCGCTGAACCTGCCCAACGCCGGTTCGGTGTTCCGCAATCCCCCGGGCGACTATGCCGCCCGGCTGGTCGAGATCTGCGGCCTCAAGGGCTACAGGATCGGCGGCGCGCAGATATCGACCAAGCATGCCAACTTCATCGTCAACGTGGGCAATGCCACGGCGACCGATATCGAACGCCTGATCGAACATGTGGAAGACACCGTGGAAGCGCGTACCAACGTGCGACTGATCCGCGAAGTGAGAATTATTGGAGAGCGTCAGTGAGTGCAATTGAATCGGCGAAGAAATTCGGGAAAGTCGCCGTGATGCTGGGCGGCACATCGGCCGAACGGCCGGTGTCGCTCAATAGCGGGGCGGCAGTGCTGGCTGCGCTGAGCCGGCAGGGGGTCGATGCGCACGCCTTCGATCCGGCCACACGCAACCTCGGCGATCTCATCTCAGCCGCGTTCGACCGCGTTTTCATTGCGCTGCATGGACGTTACGGCGAGGACGGTTGCATGCAGGGCGCACTCGAATTGCTGGACATCCCTTACACCGGCAGCGGCGTGATGGCCTCGGCCGTCGGCATGGACAAGTGGCGTACCAAACTCTTGTGGCGCGCAGCCGGCCTGCCGACGGCCGACTGGGACATTCTTAGCGCTTCCAGCGATTTCGTGGCGGCGGAAAAGAAACTCGGCCTGCCGATTTTCGTGAAGCCTGCACACGAGGGATCGAGCATCGGCATGAGCAAGGTGACCGAGCCGGGTACGCTGAAGGCCGCCTATGAAACGGCTGCAGAGCACGATGCGCTGGTGCTGGCGGAAAAATTCATCGACGGCGCCGAATTCACCGTCGGTATCCTCGGCGACACCGCGCTGCCGCTGATCCGCCTGGAGCCCGCCAAGGACAAGGCCTTCTACGATTTCGAGGCCAAATACCTACGCAACGACACCCAGTACCGCTGCCCCGCCGGCCTGCCGGACGCGCAGGAGATGGCGCTGCGTCATCTGGCCCTGGAAGCGTTCCGCCTGGTCGGCGGACGCGGCTGGGGAAGGGTCGACGTGATGCTGGACAGTCTCGGCAACCCCTACCTGCTGGAAGTGAATACCTCGCCCGGCATGACCGACCACAGCCTGGTGCCGATGGCGGCGCGTGTCGCCGGCCTGGATTTCGACGCCCTGTGCATGAAGATACTGGAGCAGACGCTGTGACGTCTCCGGAACTCGCCGCCCACCCCCTGTCGCAGGTCGCCCGCGTGCTGACCTGGGGCGCGCTCGGGCTCATGGCCTATGGCGCGGCCAGCTGGGTGAGTGCGCAACCCTGGTTCGCCCTGCACAGCATCGAGGTGAAGACGCCGGTGGCGCATGTCACCGAGGCGCAGATCCGGCTGGTGGCCGAGCGTCAGGTGCGCGGCACCTTCTTCACCGTCGATCTCGAACACGTGCGCAACAGCCTGGAAAAACTGCCCTGGGTGCGCGAAGCGCGCGTGGAGCGCCGCTGGCCCGACACACTGGTGGTCTCGCTCACCGAGCATGTGCCGTTTGCCCGCTGGAACGACGATGCGCTGGTGAGCGAGACGGGCGAAGTGTTCGGCGCGGCGGTGTCCACCAGGCTGCCGCGGCTCGTCGGCCCCGAAGGCAGCAGCGCCGAGGTGGTGGCGGCCTATCGCCGCTACCAGGCGGCACTCGCCCCGCTCGGCATGACGATCGACGAACTGCGGCTGACGCCACGGCGCGCCTGGCGCATCCGACTCGACACCGGCATGCAGCTGGCGCTTGGGCGTGCGCAGACCGACGCGCGGCTGGCACGCTTCGTCAATCTGTATCCGCGACTGTTTCCGCAGCCTGCAAAGGATAGGCAGGCTGCAGCCGGCACCCCAACACCGCTGATGGTCGACCTGCGCTACAGCGACGGCTTTGCCTTGCGCATGCCGAACGGCGTCAACCCTTTCAAATCGAGTGAAACATGAGTGCTAAGCAACATGAGTAAGCCAAGAGACCCCAAGAACCTCGTTGTCGGGCTCGACATCGGCACGTCCAAGATCGTCTGCATCGTCGCGGAAATCAACGACGAGGGCATGCTGGAGGTCATCGGCATGGGCACGCATCCGTCACGTGGCCTGCGCCGTGGCGTGGTGGTCAACATCGAGGCCACCGTCAACGCCATCCAGCGCGCGCTGGAAGAAGCCGAATTGATGGCCGACTGCAAGATCCGCGAGGTCTACACAGGCATCGCCGGCAGCCACATCAAGAGCTTCAACTCGCACGGCATGTTCGCCATCAAGGACAAGGAAATCAGCCAGATGGATGTCGACCGCGTGGTGGATACCGCGCGTGCGGTCAACATCCCGACCGACCAGCAGATCC
Source organism: uncultured Thiobacillus sp. (assembly GCA_964533095.1). Taxonomy (GTDB): domain Bacteria; phylum Pseudomonadota; class Gammaproteobacteria; order Burkholderiales; family Thiobacillaceae; genus Thiobacillus. The sequence continues at coordinate 26,452 of CAZHKS010000002.1, forward strand.
TGCACACCATCCCGCAGGAATTCATCGTCGATGGGCAGGAAGACGTGCGCGACCCGCTCGGCATGAGCGCGGTGCGCCTCGAGGTGAAGGTGCACATCGTCACCGGCGCGGTGTCGGCGGCACAGAACATCATCAAGTGCGTGCGCCGCTGCGGGCTCGAAGTCGCCGATCTTGTGCTGCAGCCGCTCGCTTCGGCGATGGCGGTGCTGACCGAGGACGAGAAGGAACTCGGCGTGTGCCTGGTCGACATAGGCGGCGGCACCACCGACATCGCCGTGTTCACCAATGGCGCGATCCGCCATACCGCGGTGATTCCGGTTGCGGGCGACCAGGTCAACAACGACATCGCGGTGGCGCTGCGCACGCCGCCGAAAGAGGCCGAGGACATCAAGGTGCAGTACGGCTGCGCGCTGCGCCAGCTGGCCGATGCGCGCGACATGATCGAGGTTCCCGGCATCGGCGACCGTCCGCCGCGCACGCTGTCGCGGCAAACGCTGGCCGAGTTCATCGAGCCGCGCATGGAGGAGCTGTATTCGCTGGTGCAGGCCGAGCTGCGTCGCAGCGGGTTCGAGGAACTGCTGTCGTCCGGCATCGTCATTACCGGCGGTTCGGCTGCGATGCAGGGCATGGTCGAGCTTGGCGAGGAGGTCTTCCACATGCCGGTGCGGATGGGCTGGCCGCGCTACGAAGGCGGGTTGTCGGACGTCATGCGGAACCCGCGCTATGCGACCTGCATGGGTCTGCTGATGGCCGGGCTGGAAGCGCGCGGGCGCGATGCGCCGAAGCTGTCGAGCGGCAACTTCAAGGACATATTTGAACGCATGAAGAGCTGGTTCAAGGGAAATTTCTGACGCTGTGAAGCAGCGTTGAAACGGAATTTGGCGGTGGTGCCGGATGCATCAATCCATCTCGGCAAACACGTCAAAGGATTTTTGAGTGTGGTTTTTGATAGGGCAAAAAGAGGAGAGCAACATGTTTGAACTGATGGATGTAGATACCCAGGATGCAGTGATCAAGGTCATCGGCGTTGGCGGCTGCGGCGGCAACGCGGTCGACCATATGATCAGTTCGGGATTGAACGGCGTGGAATTCATCGCCATCAACACCGACGCGCAGGCACTGAAGCGCAACCAGGCCAAGATGCAGCTGCAGCTCGGCAATGGCGTGACCAAGGGGCTGGGCGCAGGCGCCAACCCGGATGTCGGCCGCGAAGCCGCACTGGAAGACCGCGAGCGCATCGCCGAACTGATCGACGGTGCCGACATGCTGTTCATCACCGCAGGCATGGGCGGCGGCACCGGAACCGGCGCCGCACCGGTGGTGGCCGAAGTCGCCAAGGAACTCGGCATCCTCACGGTGGCGGTCGTCACCAAGCCCTTCATGTTCGAGGGCAAGCGCGTGCGCGCCGCCAACGCCGGAATCGAGGCGCTGGCACGCCACGTCGACTCGCTGATCATCATCCCCAACGAGAAGCTGATGCAGGTACTGGGCGACGACGTGTCGATGCTGGACGCCTTCAAGGCCGCCAACAATGTCCTGCATGGCGCCGTCGGCGGCATCGCCGAAGTCATCAACTGCCCCGGCCTGGTCAACGTCGACTTTGCCGACGTGCGCACCGTGATGAGCGAAATGGGCATGGCGATGATGGGCTCGGCGCAGGCCAGCGGCGAAAACCGCGCCCGCATCGCCGCCGAACAGGCCGTTGCCAGCCCGCTGCTGGAAGACGTCAACCTGGCCGGCGCGCGCGGCGTGCTGGTCAACATCACCGCCTCCTCCACCGTCAAGATGAAGGAGATCCACGAGGTGATGAACACCATCAAGGGCTTCACCGCGGAAGAGGCCACCGTCATCGTCGGCCAGGTGCTCGACGACACGATGGAGGATGCCCTGCGCGTCACCATGGTCGCCACCGGCCTCGGCAATCCCGTTTCCCGCCAGAACCAGAAGCCGATGCAGATCATCCGCACCGGCACCGACGATGCGCCGATGATGGTGAACGGCAACAATGAGGAACTGCCCAGCGTGATGACCAGCCGTCGCAGCCGCACCATCCAGGCGATGACCGATTCCGGCATCGACACCCTGGATATCCCGGCCTTCCTGCGTCGCCAGGCGGACTGAACGCCGGCAGTGGATGAACAGTATGGGCGGGACCGGGTCATAGCCCGGTCCCGGCAAATCGCTGCGCGCTCTCGCGACCGGTTAAAATGACGGAATGATCAAGCAACGTACCCTCAAAACGCCGGTCAAGGCGACCGGCGTCGGCCTGCATTCCGGCGTCAAGGTCGAGATGACCCTGCGCCCGGCCGGCCCCGATACCGGCATCGTGTTCCGGCGGATGGACCTCGACCCACCGGCCGAGCTCAAGGCCGATCCGTACCTGGTCACCGACACCCGGCTGTGTTCGATGCTCGAGTCCGGCCCCGCCAAGGTGGCGACCGTCGAACATCTGATGTCGGCGCTCGCCGGTCTGGGCATCGACAACCTGCTGGTCGACCTCACCGGCCCTGAAATTCCGATCATGGACGGTTCAGCGGGGCCGTTCGTGTTTCTGCTGCAGTCCGCCGGAATCGTCGAGCAGGATGCGGCGAAGCAGTATGTGCGCATCAAGCAGCCGATCGAGGTGAAGCAAGGCGACAAGTGGGCACGCTTCATTCCGCACAACGGTTTCAGGATCGAATTCACCATCGACTTCAAGCATCCCGTGTTCGACAAGAGCGGCAAGACCGTCAGCATCGACTTCGCCGATACGGCCTACACGAAGGAAGTCGCGCGCGCCCGCACCTTCGGCTTCATGCACGAGGTCGAGGCCCTGCGCAACAGCGGCCTCGCGCTGGGCGGTTCGCTCGACAACGCCATCGTCATGGACGAATACCGCGTGCTGAACCAGGATGGCCTGCGCTACGACGACGAATTCGTCAAACACAAGGTGCTCGACGCCATCGGCGATCTGTATTTGCTGGGCCATCCCGTCATCGGGGCCTTCGAGGCCTATAAATCCGGCCACGCACTCAACAACGCGCTGCTGCGCGAACTGCTGCAGCACCGGGAATCCTGGGAATTCGTCAGCTTCGCACACGAGGAAGACGTCCCGGCTGCATTCCTGAATCTGCATCCCCTCACTGTCTGATGATCGTCATCCGCCTGCTGATCGTCGCCCTGCTCATCGCGGTGGCGTCGCTTGGGCTGGCGTGGCTGTTCACCGGCAATGGCAAATATCTCGGTTATATCGGCCGGGTATTGCGCTTCGCCATCGTCTTCGGTTTCGTTGCGGCCCTGCTGTTCGTGGTGGAGCGGCTGGTGCTGAGGTAAACGATGGCGGCGGAGCCAGGCCGGTGCCATCCTTACGCCTGGATTGATGCTATATAGAAAAAACGGCCATTTTTCTACAGAGGGGTGGCGAAGCCGCCGGTTGCTGTGTCACGGTTGTTGCGGGTCGGGGGTAAATGATGCTATCCATAAAATATGGAAGGAGTACCATTGCGCCGGACAGTTCGACATATCGTATGGTGAACCCGCCTGATTTTTTTGGGCGCACAACATTCTGAAATCATTAACGTAAATACATAAGGAGTAAATCTATGCGCATCAAGACCCTGCCCATTTTCGTTATCCTTGCCGGCACGGCCCTGCAGGCGCAGGCTGCGGATGACCGTCTCTACGTCGCGCCCACGGTGAACTACACGTTCTCCGATAACGACCGCCGCGCCGACGACGGCTGGGGGGGCGGATTTGCGCTCGGCAAGCCGATCACGCAGCACTTGAACATGGAATTGTCGTTGACCGGCAGCTCGCTCGACTACAAGACCGGGAGCGGGAGTTACGACATATGGGGCCTGGGCGTCGATGCGCTCTACCTCCTGAACCGCGACGCCGATTTCACGCCCTACGGTGTTCTGGGCATAGGTGCCATGTATACCGACATCCCGGGCAAGCATGACACGGGCATGATGGGCAATATCGGCCTCGGCATCATGAAGCGCCTGACCGACAATATTTCCCTGCGCGCCGACGCCCGCTACCGCATGGACGGAAACTCCACCAAGGCTTTTGGGGCAAATGATTTCGGAGACGCCATCGTCAGCGTTGGCCTGAACATCGCCCTCGGCCAGAAGGCCCAGCCCATGTCCAAGCCGGAGCCCATGCCGGCGCCTGTTGCTGAGCCGGCACCCGCACCTGCCCCCATGCCGGAACCCGCACCTGCGCCCGTTGTGCAGCAGGAACCCGCTGCGCCGGCACTCAAGACCCCGCAGGCACAGCAACTCGATCAAGCCAAGTCCGGCGACGTGGTGGTGATCCTGGAAGGCGTGAACTTCGAGTTTGATTCCGCCCACCTGCGTCCGGATGCGATCACCATCCTCGACGAGGCCGTGACGGTGCTGAACCGCCGCAAGGACATCAGTGTGGACGTGGTCGGTCACACCGACAGCACGGGTACCAAGCAGTACAACCAGGGCCTGTCCGAGCGCCGCGCCAAGTCCGTGTATGACTACTTCGTCAGCAAAGGGATCGCCGCCGACCGTCTGACCACCAAGGGCTACGGCGAGACCAGGCCCATCGCCAGCAACGCGACGCGCGAAGGCCGCGCCAAGAACCGCCGAGTGGAACTGGTCGTCAAGTAAGCACGCATCATCGCTGCAGGAAAAAGGCCGCTCCCACGGGAGCGGCCTTTTTGTTTCGGGTAGAAACGGGTGCGGCCGCGACGCGTTGGGTTGAATGAGGCCCGCTCAGGAGCGGGATTGCACGCAGACGCGGTTGCGCCCGCCATGTTTCGCCGCATACAGGCCGGCGTCGGCGCGGCTGATGGCCTGTTCGTAGGACTCCGCGCCATCGTATTGGCTGACGCCGATACTGACGGTGACAGAGACGGGTTGCGTGCCGGTGGTGAACTGCGTCAGTTCGATTTTCAAACGCAACTGCTCGGCAACGTGCCGTGCCTGGTCGAGCGCGCTGCCCTTGAGCACGATGAGAAATTCTTCCCCGCCCCAGCGGATGGCGATATCCGAGGCCCGCAGCCCTTTCTGGAGGTGCGCTGCGATCTGGCTCAGGATGTGGTCGCCACCGACGTGGCCGAACCGGTCGTTGACCGATTTGAAATGGTCGACATCGACCAGCAGAATGGAAATCGGACGCGGGTCGCGCCGGTATTCGGCGAAGGCCTTGTCGATGAGGATGCTGAAGGCCTGGCGGTTGAGCAGGCCGGTGAGCTTGTCCGTGGCGGCCATGTCCTCGATGCGGCGCTGGTAACGCGAGAGCACGACGTGGGTGAGGAGCAGCACCAGCAGGGTGATGCCCAGACATACCGCAAGGTTGATGTAGAGCGCGTGGCGAATGTCGGCCAGCGCGGCATCCACGCCCTTTTCCACGAACAGATACCACTTGAGTTCGGGAATGTAGTTCACGTTGAGCAGGTGCAGGCCGTGGCTGTCCCGGAACTGATAGGAGCCGGATTTTTCACGCAGGATGCGGTCGACGATGTCGCGCAGGCCCGGGGTTGCGCGCAGGTCGGTTTCCTGACGCCCGGACTGGTTGCCGAACAGGACGGTCTTGCCATGGGCATCCACGAAATAGATGGTGCGCTGGAAGCGCTGCTGGTAATTCGAGATGAGGTGGCGCACGGCATCCACGGTGAGCCCGACGCCGGTGGCGCCGAGAAAGCGGCCGTCGAAGTCGAAGACGCGGTAGTTGACGAAGATGGTCAGGGCATCCCGGTTGGCCAGGTCGGGATCGACATTGATCTCGTAGGGTTCCGACATGGCGCGTACCCGGTAGTACCAGACGTCGCGGGATGCCTTCGGCGACACCTGTTTCAGGATGCCGTCGCCGGTGTAGTAGTTGGCGCTACGCTCGGAGACGAAGAAGCTGCTGAATGCGCCGTAGCGGGTTTTGATCTCCCGCAGATAGCGGGCCATGGCGCCGACGTCCTGTTCCCCGCCCACGACCCAGTCGCGCAGGAAGGTGTCGTGCGCCATGGTCGACGATATCAGCACGGGCCGGACCAGATCCTTCTGGATCTCCGAATAGATATTGCTCGATGTGAGCGGCAGTTCCTGGGCGACGATGGCATTCAGGATCGCCTGCTTCGACACGTAGTAGCTGCTGAGCGTGGTGGCGAAGAAGCCGGTTGCCAGCAGGATGCTCAGCCACAGGAGCAGGCGCTGGCGCTTGAAAATACGATGTGCTGAGTACATATGGGAGGGAGACAGGGAGCGTGCGATTCTAGCAAACACCCATGCATGGCATGGGGTCAATGCGGGCAGTATGACATCGGCCGGGCGGTTTTCGGCGAGCGTGCAATATTTTGTTCAAGGTGCAATAGAACGGGCGCGGCTGCGGGCCAGGCCATTGATCAGGTTTTCCTGTGGTGGCGCAACAGATTGCCCAGCGCGTCCTTCAGCGGGCCGTCTTCGATTTCCGCATTAAGATGCGCCAGTCCATCCAGAGCGGCGGGCGGCAGGCCGGTTTTCTCGACGGGGTGGACATAGCGCGCCAGCAGTTCCGGATTGACGCTGATGCGCACGGCGGTCAGTGCGATCTCGCGCTTGCCGAGGCTGGCCATCAGCGCATCGGTCTGGTGGCGCAGGCGGCTGGCGACGGCGCCGCTGTCGCAGGCGAGGCTCAAGACGCCGTTTTCCAGCTGCATGACGCGGACGTGCCCGGCCAGCGGGGCGGGCAGGGAACGATCGAGCGCAGCCTGGGTCTTGAGCAGGGCACGTGCGCGCACGGCGAGACCGTTCGGCAGCTGGCTGGCGAGCAGGTCCGCCAGGCTCGAGGCGCTCATGCGGCTGACACGCCGACGTCACGGGAAGACGTTCCCGCTATGTTAAGATTCAACGGTTTACCGCGTCCTGCGGACATTTCGGATTCCTCATGCTGCAATCCCTATTCAAAAAAGTCTTCGGCAGCCGCAACGACCGGCTGGTCAAACAATACCTGCAAAAGGTGAAAGCGATCAATGCGCTGGAACCGGCCATGGAAAAACTGTCCGACGCCGAACTGGCCGGCAAGACGGCCGAGTTCCGGTCGCGGCTGGAAAATGGCGAGACGCTCGACAAACTGCTGCCGGAAGCGTTCGCCGTGGTGCGCGAAGCCTCCCGTCGCGTGCTCGGCATGCGCCATTTCGACGTGCAGATGGTGGGCGGCATGGTGCTGCACGACGGCAAGATCGCCGAGATGCGCACCGGCGAGGGCAAGACGCTGATGGCGACCTTGCCCGCCTACCTGAACGCGCTGGCGGGCAAGGGCGTGCACGTGGTGACCGTGAACGACTACCTGGCCAGCCGCGATGCCGAATCGATGGGCCGGCTGTACGGTTTCCTCGGCCTGACCACCGGCGTCAACCTGTCGCAGATGCCGCACGACGAAAAACAGGCCGCGTACGCCGCCGACATCACCTACGGCACCAACAACGAATACGGCTTTGACTATCTGCGCGACAACATGGTCTACCAGATGAGCGAGAAGGTACAGCGCCCGCTGGCCTTCAGCATCATCGACGAAGTCGACTCGATCCTGATCGACGAGGCGCGCACCCCGCTGATCATTTCCGGGCAGTCGGAAGAGAACACCGCCTTGTACCAGCAGGTCGATCTGGTGCCGCCGCGTCTGACGCGGCAGAAGGACGAGGAATCCGAGGGCGACTACTCCGTCGACGAGAAGGCGCGTCAGGTGCTGTTGTCCGAAGCCGGGCACGAAAAGGTCGAGGACATCCTTACCGAAATGGGTTTGCTGCAGCCCGGCGGCAGCCTCTACGACGCGTCCAACATCATGCTGATGCACCATGTATACGCCGCGCTGCGTGCCCATGCACTGTATTTCCGCGACCAGCACTATGTGGTGCAGAACGGCGAAGTCATCATCGTCGATGAATTCACCGGCCGCCTGATGAGCGGCCGTCGCTGGTCGGAAGGCCTGCACCAGGCGGTGGAGGCCAAGGAAGGCGTGGCGATCCAGAAGGAGAACCAGACGCTCGCCTCGATCACCTTCCAGAACTATTTCCGCATGTACCAGAAGCTGTCGGGCATGACCGGCACGGCGGACACCGAGGCCTTCGAATTCCAGAGCATCTACGGCCTCGAAACCGTGGTCATCCCGACCCACCGTCCGATGATCCGCAAGGACGAGCACGACCAGGTCTATCGCACCGGGCGCGAACGCGATCAGGCGGTGATCAATGACATCCGCGCGCGCAACGCCAACGGCCAGCCGGTGCTGGTCGGCACCACCTCGATCGAGGCCAACGAGCACTTGTCTGCCGAACTGACCAGGGCCGGGCTGCCGCACAACGTACTGAACGCCAAGCAGCATGCCCGCGAGGCCGAGGTGATCGCACAGGCAGGGATGCCGGGCGGCATCACCATCGCCACCAACATGGCGGGCCGCGGCACCGACATCGTGCTGGGCGGCAGCATCCAGAAGGAGATCGACGCGATCCGCACCGACGAGACGCTGTCCGACGCGGAAAAGGACGCGCGCATCGCCGCGCTCAAGGCGGACTGGCAGCCGCGTCACGACGCCGTGGTGGCGGCCGGCGGCCTGCACATCATCGGCACCGAGCGCCACGAATCGCGCCGGGTCGACAACCAGCTGCGCGGCCGTTCCGGACGCCAGGGCGACCCCGGCTCCAGCCGATTCTTCCTGTCTCTGGAAGATCCGCTGCTGCGCATCTTCGCGTCCGATCGCGTCGCCGCGATCATGAACCGTCTGAAGATGCCCGAGGGCGAGGCGATCGAGCACCCGTGGGTGACGCGCGCGATCGAGAACGCGCAGCGCAAGGTCGAGCAGCGCAACTTCGACATCCGCAAGCAGCTGCTCGAATACGACGATGTGTCGAACGACCAGCGCAAGGTGATCTACGAGCAGCGCAACGAACTGCTGGCGAGCGCCGACATCGCCGACACCGTCCGCGCCATGCGCGACGACGTGCTGAACGAGGCCGTCAGCCTGCACATCGCGCCGGGAAGCATGGACGAGCAATGGGACGTGGCCGGGCTGGAAAAATCCCTGGCCGCGCAGTTCACGCTCGACCTGCCGCTGCAGCAATGGCTGGATGACGACAAGACCCTGAACGAAGAGGGCCTGCGCAAGAAGATCCTGGAGGCCGCCGACGCGATCTACCGCGAGAAGGAGGCACAGGTCGGCGGCGACGGCCTGCGCCAGTTCGAGCGTGCGGTGATGCTGCAAAGCATGGATACCCACTGGCGCGAGCACCTGTCGGCACTGGATCACCTGCGCCAGGGCATCCACCTGCGCGGGTATGCGCAGAAGCAGCCGAAGCAGGAATACAAGCGTGAGGCGTTCGAACTGTTCTCCGCCATGCTCACGGCGATCAAGACCGAAGTCACGCAGATCACCACGACGGTGCAGATCCGCGCGCCCGAGGACGTGCAGGCGGTCGATCTGCACGAGGAGCCGTCCAACATGCAATTCCAGCATGCCGGCTATGACGAGGCGCAGGACTTTGCCGAGGTCGACCAGGCCGCGGCTGCGGGGGAAGGCTATCCCAAGGTCGGGCGCAACGATCCCTGCCCGTGCGGCTCGGGCAAGAAATACAAGCAGTGCCACGGCAGGCTGAACTGAGGAATCATCATGCCTTATTATGTTTTCCGTCTGGGAATGTTCAAGGTGCTGGAAAAGCAGGGCGAGTGGGCGAGCTTCAAGGAAGCCAAGGCCCACACCAACGAACTGCGCAAGACGCTCGATCCCAAAACCGGCGACAAGTACAAGATGATCTTCGCCGAGAACGAGATCGCCGCGCAGGAAACGCTAACGGCAGAGCGCGAACTGGATCAGCGGCTGTCGGGCGACGACTGGTAAAAGGACATTGCCTGAATATTGGCTTGAAAGGCTGAAGGACATGGCCGATGGCTGAGTACAACGAAGACGCATACAAGCTGGCCCGCAAGGCCTATATTGAATACAGTTGCCCGTTCGAACGGGCCCTGCTGGCGCGCTGCGTGAGCTGTGACCGTTCGCGCAAGATCAACCTCGCAGAGCGCGAGGCGATTGCCTGCAGCGACCCCGCAGTGCGCGAACACTGCCTGACGTTCTATCAGGCCCTGCACGAGAACGCGCAGTTCGCGCTCAGGATCAATCCCGATACGCCGTGGCCGTTCGGCAAGGAAATCCGCGCCCAGTGCGGTGGTGTGCGGGGGCTGTCGGTCGCATTGGACGGCGCCGCCGACGAGTCGACCGACGTCGCCGGAACCGTGCTGCAGGGCAGGGAGCGCTTCGGCGACACCGCCGATTTCCCGTATTCCGAGATCATGCGCGACGTGGTGCATTTCGAACCGCGCAAGCGTCGCCTGTGACCGAAACCACCATGAGGGGAACCCGGAACGGACGTGTCGGTGTTCCTTGGCCGGCCTCCGCTTTTTGACTACACTTTCTGCGTGCGTGCCCGACTCCGACGATTCCTGCTGATGCTGCTGATGCTGACCCTGCCGGTGCAGGCGCTGGCCTATTCAGCCATGCAGGCGTGCATGGTGCTGGATCAAGGCGCTGCGGCACAGCAGGCCATGCCCGGAGAAGCCATGAGCATGGACATGGCGGGCTGTCATACACCCGAGCAACCGCATAGCCCGCCGGCGCAGCATGAGTGCAAGTTCTGTGCGGCGTGCGCGCTGGCCGCGGCCTTGCCGATCGGATTCGCCGAGAGTGCGCCGATCGTTCCGCTCCAGCACCGTTTCGTCTTGCAGCCGGCTGCATCGTTCAGCGGCTTCATTCCGGACGGACCCGAGCGTCCCCCCCGACCCTTCCTCGCCTGACGCCCGCGCTGGCGACAGCGCGTAGCCCGATTTTGAACGCGGCGGTCACGCCGCGCATTGCGAGGACGATCTCATGTTGAAGTTTTTCTTACGTCGTGCGGCGCCGTGGGCGCATGCACCTCTCTCCGCGCTGGCGCTGGGCGTGTGGCTGGCAGCGCTACCAGCCGCGCAGGCAGCCGGCACCGCCGCCCCTCCGCCGGCTGCACCGCCTGTCCCTTTGGGGCACTACCAGCACTGGCGCGACGAACCGCTGCAGGACTGGCGCAAGGCCAACGACCGCGTCGGCGAGATCGGCGGCTGGCGCACCTATCTGCGCGAGTCGCAGCAAACCGTCGAGGTCCCGGATCAGTCCGGGCATGACCACTATGCGCACTGAGGCGATCCCCGTGAATCGGTATCCCTTCACGCCGCGCACGCTAGGCCTTGCCGTGCTGGCCGCCACACTGCTTGGCGGCTGCGCGGGCTTTTCGGCGGACGGCGGCTTCGGTCCCATCCAGTCCGCCACCCGGTCGCGCATCCAGAAGGATGTCGTGTGGACGCGTGACGAGGCTACCCGGTCGCAAACGCAGGCACGCATCGAGGCGCTGCTGGCGAAGCCGCTGTCCGCAGACGATGCGGTGCAGATCGCGCTGCTCAACAACCCCGGCCTGCAGGCGGCGTTCAACACGCTCGGCATTGCCGAGGCCGACTGGGTCGCGGCGCAACGCCTGCCGAACCCAAGCGTTTCCATCGGCCGACTCACGCGGGGCAGCGAAGTGGAATGGGAACGCAGCCTGCATCTCAACCTGATGCGGCTGCTGACCATGCCGATGCGCATCGACATCGAGCAGCGGCTGTTCGAGCAGACGCGGCGTGAACTGGTTCTGAACGTACTGCGGCTGGCGGCGGACACCCGCAAGGCCTGGGTCGTTGCGGTCTCCGCCAGCCAGTCTGCGCAATACCAGCAGCAGGCGATGGATGCAGCCGAAGCCGGTGCGGAACTGGCGCGTCGCATGGCGCAGGTGGGCAACTGGAGCAAACTGAAGCAGGCGCGCGAACAGGCCTTCTATGCGGATGCCGCACTGGCGGTGGCGCGCGCCGAACAGACGAAGCTGCAGGCGCGCGAACGCCTGGTCCGGCTGCTGGGCCTGCCCAATGGCGAGGCGCTGCAATTGCCCGAGCGCCTGCCCGATCTGCCCGCAACCCTGCCCGCGCTGCCGGATGTTGAGCAGCAGGCCATGGATTCGCGCCTGGATCTGCAGGCCATCCGGCTGCAGACCGAGGCGCTGGCCAGGAACCTGGGCCTCACGCGCCGCACGCGCTTTATCAACGTGCTGGAGCTGGGCGCCATCAGCAACAGTTCGAACGAAGTGCCCTTGCAGCGCGGCTACGAAATCAGCTTCGAACTGCCGCTGTTCGACTGGGGGCAGACCCGGGTGGTGCAGGCCGAATCGCGCTACCGCCAGGCGCTCGAACGCGCACGCGAGACTGCGGTCAACGCGCGTTCCGAGGTGCGCGAGGCCTACGCCATGCAGCAGAGCCAGTACGCAATCGCACGGCATCTGCGCGACGAGGTGGTGCCATTGAAGCAGCGCATCTCCGAGGAAAACCAGTACCGCTACAACGGCATGCTGATCGGCGTGTTCGAGCTGCTGGCCGATGCGCGTTCGCAGATCGCGTCGGTCAACGCCGCCATCGAGGCGCAGCGCGATTTCTGGCTTGCCGATGCCGACATGCGGATGGCGCTGGCCGGCACGCCGGGGAAAATCCCGGCCACTTCCATCTCGTCCGTGCCTGCCGGCGCGATGGGCGGACACTGAAAGGATTTTGCATGACCTCAAGACGTGATTTCTTCAAACTCGGCGGCGCAGCCGCCGTCGCCTCGGTGAGTCCGGCGGCCCTGGCGGCGCTCCCTGAAATTGTCAGCATGGACAAACCCGATACCCAGCCGCCGCTGATTCCACCCAGCGGCCGTCCCTACAATCCGGTGGTGACGCTGAACGGCTGGACGCTGCCGTGGCGCATGAAGGACGGCGTGAAGGAGTTCCATCTGGTCGCCGAGCCGGTGGTGCGCGAGATCGCGCCCGGCATGAAGGCGCATCTGTGGGGCTACAACGGCCAGAGCCCCGGCCCCACGATAGAAGTGGTGGAAGGCGATCGCGTGCGCATCTTCGTCACCAACCGCCTGCCCGAACACACCACCATCCACTGGCACGGCCAGCGCCTGCCCAACGGCATGGACGGCATCGGCGGATTGACCCAGCCGCACATCAAGCCGGGCAGGACCTTCGTCTACGAATTCGTCGCGCGTCGCCCCGGCACCTTCATGTACCACCCGCATGCCGACGAGATGACGCAGATGGCGATGGGCATGATGGGCTTCTGGGTGACGCATCCGAAGGACAGGCATCCGCTGATCGAGCCGGTCGACCGTGATTTCTGCTTCCTGATCAACGCCTACGACATCGATCCGGGCAGCGCCACGCCGTCGGTCAACACCATGCTCGATTTCAACCTGTGGACCTGGAACAGCCGCGCCTTTCCCGGCATCGACAGCCTCAACGTGCGGCTGGACGACCGTGTGCGCATCCGCATGGGCAACCTCACCATGACCAACCACCCGATGCATCTGCACGGCGTGGAATTCGAGGTGACCGGCACCGACGGCGGACCGGTGCCGAAGTCCGCGCGCTGGCCGGAGGTGACGACCGACATCGCGGTCGGCCAGATGCGCCAGATCGAATTGATCGCCAACGAGGAAGGCGACTGGGCCTTCCACTGCCACAAGAGTCATCACACCATGAACGCGATGGGCCACAGCGTGCCGACCATGATCGGCGTCGATCACACGGGGATCATGAAAAAGATCAACAAGCTGGTACCCGACTACATGGTGATGGGCGAGCGCGGCATGGCTGACATGGCGGAAATGGACATGCCGCTGCCCGACAACACGTTGCCGATGATGACCGGCCAGGGGCCGTTCGGATCGGTCGAGATGGGCGGCATGTTCAGCGTGATGAAGGTGCGGCGCGGGCAGAAGCGCGGCGATTATTCCGATCCCGGCTGGTACAGGCAGCCGCCCGGCACGCAGGCGCATGAAGTTGCCGGCGTGATGGCCGAACCGATGCGCGCGCCGCCCGCCGCCTCGCCCCAGGGAACCGCGGGCGACGTTGAAGTGACCGTGCGCAAACCTGCCGGCCATGCTGGCCATTGAAACTTACCTGCATCGATACAAACGGAGCTGAAAATGAAGAAAACCTGGATTCCCCTGCTTGCCGCGCTGACGATCGTTTCCCCGCTGCATGCCGAACCGGTGACGCCCCCTGCAGCCGAGACCGGCGTGATGAGTGACGGCGTGGTGCGCAGGATCGACATGGACAACGGCAAGATCACCCTCAGGCACGGCCCGATACCCAATATCAACATGCCGCCGATGACCATGGTGTACCGGGTGCAGCCCCCCTCGCTGCTGAACAAGGTGAAGGTCGGCGACACGGTGAAATTCCATGCCGAGGAAATCAATGGTTCCTACATCGTGACGGCGATTCATCCCGCGCAATAGCGCCTGCATGCATGAGAGCAAGTGGGTCTTTTGTACTATATTGGACTAAGAGGTTTCACACGCACTCGGCTTTGGGTGCGTGGAGGTTGTCATCATCACCCAGGAGGCTGAAATGAAACGCATATCAACGATGGCGCTTGCACTTTCCCTCGGCATGGCGGGCGTCATGCCGGCGTATGCCGCCGATCAGGCGCGCGACCAGGACCGTACCCAGGCGCAGGATCAGGATCGCATTTACGGGTCTGAACTGATGACGCGGCAGGAGCGGATCGAATATCACAATCGCATGCGCACGATGAAAACCCAGCAGGAGCGCGAAACCTTTCGCCAGGAACATCACCTGCTGATGCAGGAACGTGCCAAGGCACAGGGCAAGACCCTGCCAGACATGCCGCCTGCAGGCATGGGACCCGGTTCCGGCATGGGCCCGGGGATGATGGGTCCAGGCTCCGGCATGGGGTCGGGCGGCAACCGCCGCTGATCGATCGTGTCGCTACGCTGCGTTGAAACGTAGCGTAGCGGCGAATCCACGGCTGCCGTCGGCGCGCGGCAGTCCGTCACCCAGTTCAAGCTGGGCATGAGAGAGCGCAGCGATGCGCGCGACGATGGACAGGCCGAGGCCGCAGCCTTCTGCCTCGACCTCGCCGCGCACAAAGCGGGCACTGAGTTGTGACCGCAAATCGGGCGCCACGCCGGAACCGTTGTCTGCCACGGTGATCGCACAACCTGATCCGCTGCGTGCGAGGCCTACCTCGATACGCGCGCCTTCTCCTGCATAGCGCACGGCGTTGTCGACCAAATTGCGCACCGCGACCTGCAACCAGCCCGCAGTGATCGGGATGCTGCACCCCGATGCCGCATCGACCACCAGCGTTTGTCCCTGGCGTTGCGCCAGCGGCAGCAGTTCTTCGCACACCGTGGTCACGGACTCGGCGGGATCCAGCGGCGGCGGCGTACTGCCCTGCGTGGACGGGTCGACGCGCGCCAGCGTCAGCAATTGCTCGACCAGATGCGTCATGCGGTCCACCCCGGCGATCACCTGCGCCAGCGCATGCTGCTGGCTGTCCGCCGTTTGGGCACGCAACGCGACCTGCGCCTGCACCTTCAATGCCGCCAGCGGGGTGCGCAGTTCGTGCGCGGCATCCGCGCTGAAGCGGCGCTCGTTTTCAAAGGCTTCGGTGACGCGCCGGATCAGTGCGTTGAGGGCCGTGCGCAGCGGCGCGATCTCTTCCGGCAGGGCGGGCGATTCATTGAGCGGCGTCAGCGCCTGCGGATCAAGCGCGCCGACCTGCCGCGCCACGGCATCCACCGGGCGCAGGTTGCGGCCGACCCCCCACCAGACCGCCAGCGCCATCAGCGGTAGCGCCAGCGCGGCAGGGAGCAGCAAGGACTGGCCGATCTCGCGAGCCAGGGTTTCGCGGGCGGCGTGCGCCTGGCCCACCACTACCCGGTATTCGTCATCGGCATCCTGCACGGCATAGAAACGCCAGCGCACGCCCTGGTGAATGTGTTCGCTGAACCCCATCGCAACCCCGGATTCGAATCCGCTGTGGCCCGCTGAGGTGACCAGACGCTGCATCTGCCCGTGCTTGCCATGCCACACCTCGAATGCGATCGGCACCGGGTGGCGTCCGGCATGATCGTCGAGTTCCTCCACGATATGCTCGACGCCGCCGCCAGCCACGATCGCCAGCAGCGTGTCGGCCACCTGGGTCAACTGGGCATCGAGCAATTCGTCGGCTTCGTGATGCGCGCGCTGGTACACCACCAGTGTCGACAGCAGCCAGATCGCCGCCACCGAGCCGGTCAGCAGCCACACCAGCCGCTGGCGCAGGGAGTACGGGCGGCTCATGGCGTGGCGGCGCCTGTGGACACCATGTAGCCGACGCCGCGCACGGTACGGATCAGGTCGTTGCCGAGCTTCTTCCGCAGGTGGTGGATATGGACTTCCAGCGCGTTGCTGTCGACAGCGTCGTTCCAGGTATAGAGCTGTTCTTCCAGCGTGCGCCGGGTCAGCACGCGGTCGGTGTTTTCCAGCAGCAGGTGCAGCAGGTCGAATTCGCGCGGCGTCAGTTCGACCGCCTGGCCGGCACGCGTCACGCTGCGCGCCGCCGGGTTGAGTTCGATCTCGCCCACGGCGAGCACCGGCTCCGGGCGGCCATGGGCACGACGCACCAGCGCGCGCAGGCGGGCGGTGATCTCGTCCAGGTCGAACGGCTTCAGCACATAGTCGTCGGCGCCCAGGTCGAGCCCGCGCACCTTGTCTTCCAGCTGGTCGCGCGCGGTCAGGATCAGCACCGGCGTCGCGTCATGGCGCCCGCGCAGCCACTGCAGCACCGACAGGCCATCGCGTTTGGGCAGCCCCAGGTCGAGCACCACGGCTGCAAACGACTCGGTCGACAGGGCCGCCACCGCCGCGTCGCCATCGCGCAGCCAGTCGACGGCATAGCCCGCCTGGCTCAGCCCGGCCTGCAGGCCGTCGCCCAGCATGCGGTCATCTTCCACCAACAATATGCGCATCGCTCCGGTTCATCCCCCCTGGACAACTATTTCGGAATCCTCACCGTGTCCTCGTCGAACACGCCCTTCTCGGCCTGCCGGTGGCATGCGGCACAGTTGGCGGCGGAGCCGACCGATTTGCGCGCCCACGTCGCACGCGATACCTCGTCGTGCTTGCGCACGAACCATCGGGTTTCGGTGATGCGCAGCGGCGCCTCCCTGGCCCCCATGCTGCGCATCACCCGACTGCCTGTCCGGCTGTTGCCGCTGTCGGCGGCGTTGGCCTCCAGGAATCGCAGGATATCAGCCTGCGTTGCCGGATCAAGGCTGGCGTTCTCGCCGAAGTGCTGGTCGAGCCCACTCATCAGGCGCTGCCACGAAGCCTTCGGCAAAAAAGCCGGCGAATAGGCGATGTGGCAACTGGCGCATTCCTGCTGCCAGGCCTTGTTGGTCGTCCGCGGCAGGACATTGCCGCCGTCGTCGTCGCCGCGCGCGTCGCCCGATGGCAGTGAGAATGCCAGCGTGCTGATCACCCCGACCGTCGCCACGACCCCGATCCCACGCAAAAGATAATTCATGGTGTGCTCCTTATTTAGCCTGGCTCAGCCAGGTGATGAAATCGCCCTTTTCCTGCGCGCTGCATTCACGTTGCAGAACATCCTGGCAGTTGCGCCGAAACCATTTCTCGACCTTGGCCGCGTCGGTGAAGCGTTGCGGATTCGCCGCCGGTGCCAGCGGCTCGATGCGCTTGCCGACGCGGGTGCGGCCGGGCTGGGTCGGATTGGCGGTATGGCAGCCCGCGCAGCTCACCGCCTGGCCATTACGGCCCGGGTGTTCGGTGCGGTACATCGCCTCGCCGCGTGGGGCAGACAGGGCCGATACCGGCACGCCTGCCTGTTTCGCATACTGCGCCGTCAGGCTGGCGGGGGTATCTGCGGCCCCCGCCACGGCAGAGGTCATTCCCAGCACCACCAGGCCCGCATAGAAGATGTGCTTAATCATGCAGCACCCCGCTTTCCGCACCGAGGTACTGCTTGCCGGTGACCATGCTTTGCGCCACGCGTTCGCCACGCCACTGGTGGAACACCAGCGCGGCCAGATGCAGGCCGATGAAGCCGAGCATCAGGCCGAATCCGAACTCGTGCGGCTCGCCCAGCACATCTTCCAGCCACGCCATGTCGCCCAGCCAGCCAGCGAACGGCCCGGCCTGGAATTCGCTGGCGGCAAGCCCCAGCCCGGTGACGACCATCAGCGCCATCACGCCGTAGGCGAACAGATAGCCCAGGCTGGCAAGCGGATCGTGTCCGGCACGGTGCGCCTTGGGAAGGCGCATATTCCGGAGGCTGTCCTTCCACACGGCGGGATGCCACAGATCGCGCCAGCGCGCACTGGCCGGCCCGACCAGGCCCCACAGCAGGCGCGTCAGCAGGCCCGCCGTCAGGGTGTATCCGATGAGAATATGCAGATTCCAGAGAGCCTTTTCATACGGCCCGTGTTCGAACCAGTCGGCCAGCTGGCTGGTGACGATGAGCGATACGATGGACAGCGCGATGACCCAGTGCAGCAGGCGCAGCAGGGGATCGAACACACGTTGCGGATGAGTGGTGGCACGTGACACGGCAGTCTCCTGTGGGGGGTATGCAGCAGACTGTATGCGCGCCAGCTTAGGGAAACCTTAAGAAGGATTCATCGCTTATCCAGCATCAGGAATGGTTCCCCGTCGGGCATGAGAGAACATGGACGGACCGATTTTGGGAGGGAACGAACCGTCAGGGTTCGGAGTTTGACAGCCTCTTGTTTGGCCAATCTGTCGCGTCGAACGGTTGAATCCGCAGGCCTTTGCGGCCGGTGACGTCGCCTCAGCTGAATGACCGGTGTCGCGCAGGTTGCCGGCGTTGAAGCGTTGACTGCGTGAATGGCCGCTTTCGTCGACGGCGGGGGCGGCTCCCGACCCGAAGCGGCGGGTCATGGCGTGCTCATAGACCGTCCGTTGATGTAATAAAGCCGGCCATCTGACAATCAGCGCCACTTAACCCCACTTCTGGCGACTGCTAAAAATGGGGGATTACCGCTTGACCGGCGGTTTCTGGAAGAACCACATCGCCCCATGGGACCAAAGAAGTGCGTTCAGGCTGTCTTAAGTTTTGAAGTTCAGAGTACATGAACAGTCAGCGTCGACTGGACTCGATCGAAAGGAAAAATCATGAAGCCAAGCATTATTGCCGTGGTGCTGAGCGTCGCAGCAACCATGATGAGCATGCCTTCGCATGCAGACGATCCTCACAAGGAGGCAGAAGACAGTCATCGGATTGACTCAGGCATGCAAGCTGTCTCCAATGACTCAACCATCGGGCAGCCGGGCTATGGCTGGCACTACTTTGTCGATGCACGCAAAGGCAGGGCAGTCGTGATCAGCCCTAGTGGGGACTATTTCTACAGTCATGGGAAAGGTCCCACCCTGGTGTTCAAGGCAACCGGTGCCGGCTAACCCGCCTAGAGGACATGCTCCGGCAAGCCGGGGCGCGCTGTCAAACGTTGACCGCTAAGGGAGGTTGGGCGGACCCGACTGGCCGTTCCTGGCCGATTGCGTGAGTTCGACGTGGTGCCCGTAAGCCGACAGAAGCGCTAACGTACTGAAAAGGAATTTTCCATGAGACAACAGCACCGCAAATCGTTTGTCATGCATCCTTCCCTGCGCCGTGGCTTGCTGGCTCTGTCACTGGGCTTGGCCGCCCTGCCCGCATTGGCAGATGACGATTGCGATGCGCCGGTAGAGCGCTGGCAGTCACGCGAGGCTGTGCGGCAGATGGCAGCCCGACAGGGCTGGCAAATCCAGCGGCTGAAAATCGACGACGGCTGCTACGAAATTCGTGGCACAGACTCACAGGGCCGCATCTTCAAGGCCAAAATCGATCCGGAAACCCTGAAGATATTGAAGATGAAGCAAGGGGACCGCCAGCGTTCCCGAGAGCGCGACCGTGAGCGCGCCGCGTCGCCACCAGACGGCGGCGGCGCACCATCGTCCCCATCCATCCCTGGCACCGCACCGCGCGGCCAGATCGATTAATCCCCCACTGGAGTATCACCATGTCCAAACTACTTTTGACCACTGTGGCCGCCGCCTGCGCGCTGGCCATGCCTGCCCTGGCGCACAGCCGCCAGCTCACGCTGACCGCCCAACTCAAGAACTACGGCGGCGACGGTGCCTACCTGGCCGCATACCTGACCAACGCCAAAGGAGCCTATGTGCGCACGCTGTGGGTGGCCGGCGGCAAAGCCAAGTACTACAAGCACCTATCCGACTGGAACCGCCTCTCAAGCGGTGACACCAAACGCCTCGCCGGCGTGACCGGCGCCAGCGTGGGTGCGGGGCGCACGCTCAAGGTCACGGCCGACCTGGCCGCTGCGCTGATTGACGCAGGTTACGAAATTCGCATTGACGCTGCAGCGGAAGACATGCGCGACAGCCCGTCGGAAGTGCGCGTGCCGCTGTCCACCGGCAACGCCGGCAAACCGCAGGCCGGCAAGCAGTACATCCAGACGCTGATCTTCCAACTGCAGTAAAGGACGCGCACATGGGATGGAAGGCAATCCACCGCTGGCTGGGCCTGACGATTGGTGCGCTGGCCGTGGTACTGGGAATTACCGGCGCCATTTTGGCGTTCGATCCGGTGCAGCAGGCGTGGCAGGCACCCGCCGCGCCGGACGACCTGTCGGTGGCCACGCTGGTGGAGCGCGTGACGCGCACCGTCCCGGGTGCTGAGGAAATCCGCCACCTGCCCTCGGGCGCCATCGTGGTGTTCGGCTTTGTCGGCGACCAGGCGCAGGCGCACTACGTGGACCCGGCCGATGGTCGCGTGCTGGGCGCCTGGCAGCCCTCGGCACTGCCGCGCTGGGTCAAGAACCTGCACCGCTCGCTGCTCCTGGGCGACGCCGGGCGTTGGGGGGCGTCGGGCATTGCGCTGGCCATGGCGGTGCTGTGTGTCTCGGCCCTGGTGCTACTGCTGCGCCGCATGGGCGGCTGGCGGCGGCTGGCGGCACGGGTGCGTGGCTCGCTGGCGCAGCGCATCCACGTGGTCACGGGCCGGGTGGTGCTGGCGGTGCTGTGCCTGACGTCGCTCACGGCGTTGACCATGAGCGCCTCGACCCTGGGACTGGTGGCGCTGGACGCCGGGACCGAGCCCGACGTGGTCTCCGTTGCCACCGGCCAGACGGCCCTGCCTGTGAGGCAGCTTTCCATGCTGCAAAACCTCTCCGTGCGGGATTTGCGCAAGCTGAATTTCCCGGACGCTGCCGATCCGGAAGACACCTGGAAGGTGGCCACCAGTCAGGGCGAAGGCTGGATCGACCGCAACTCAGGGAAAACACTGGCCTGGCAGGACGTCACCCTGGCGCAGCGCATCTACGACTGGGCTCTGGTGCTGCACACGGGTGAAGGGGCCTGGCCCTGGGCCGTGGTGCTCGCGCTCGTGGGCGCCAGCGTGCTGTTGTTCTGGCTGTCGGGCGTCTTCATCTGGTGGCAGGCACGCCGCCAGGCGCCGCACATCACGGGCAACAACCCGCTGGCACAGGCTGACGTGCTCATCTTCGTTGCCAGCGAAGGTGGCAGCACGTGGGGCTTTGCCCAAGCGTTGCACGATGCGCTGGGCCACAATGGTCACCGCGTGTACACCGGCGCACTGGAGCTTTTCCAGACCACGGCCGCCACGCGGCAGGTGTTTGTGCTCGCCGCAACCTATGGCGAGGGCCAGGCCCCGGCCCACGCCAGCCACGCCCTGGAGCGCATGGCAAAGCTCGGCATCAACACCGTGCCGGTGACGGTACTGGGCTTTGGCGACCGACAGTTCCCGGCGTTCTGCGCCTTTGCCGAGGCGCTGGAGAAAACCCTGCGTGCACAGGGCTGCCCCGCGCTGCTGCCGCTGGAATGCATCCACCAGCAATCGAGCCAGCAGTTCGCTCGCTGGGGCCAGGCCCTGGCGCAGGCGCTCGGCGAACCCCTGGTGCTGGAGCATGTGCCGCGCATGCCGCCCACCACGGCGCTCACGCTCGTGACGCGCCAGGACTACCCGGGGCTCGCCGACCAGCCCACGGCAATCCTGCGCTTTGCGTGGCCCGCACAGAGCGGTGGGGAGCGCCTGCACGGGCACGGTCTGGCGCACTTTGCAGCAGGTGATCTTGTGGGCATCGTGCCGCCGGGCTCGGCCGTGCCCCGCTACTACTCGCTGGCGTCGGGCTGGGAGGACGGCTTTCTGGAAATCTGCGTACGCCAGATGCCCGGCGGCCTGTGCTCTACGCATCTGCTGGGCCTGCAGCCGGGCGACCATATCGCCGCGTTTATCCGATCCAACCCCGGCTTTGCGCTGCCGCGCACGCGGCGGCCCGTGCTGCTGATCGGGGCGGGCACGGGGGTGGCACCCTTGGCAGGCTTCATCCGCCGCAACGACCGGCACACCCCCATGCACCTGTACTTTGGTGGGCGCGATCCTGCGCGGGATTTTTACTTCGGCCCCGAGATCCAGCACTGGCTCGGCGAAGGACGCCTGGCCAGTGTGCGGACGGTGTTCTCGCGCATACCGGAGGGGGGCGGCTATGTGCAGGACGCCCTGCGCCGCGACGCCGAGCGCCTGCGCGACTTGGTGGCCCAGGGCGCCATCGTGCGTGTCTGCGGCAGCCGCGCCATGGCGCGCGACGTGGCCGAGACGTTGGACGCCGTGCTGGCGCCGCTACAGTTGAGCATATCGCAGCTCAAAGCGAAGGAACGCTATGCCGAAGATGTCTTCTGAACCTGCTGTGCCCTGCAAGCGGACCACCCTGCACGGGCCGACCATGGGAACGCGCTGGTCAGCCAGTGTGGACGCCGACGCCAGCCTGGACTTGGTGGCCCTGCGCCGGGACATCGCTGCCGCAGTGCAGCAGGTTGACGAGCAGATGTCTCCCTGGAAGCCTGATAGCGACCTCCTGCGCCTGAACCGTGCGCCCGTGGACGCCTGGGTCGAACTGCCCGCCGAGATGCTGGAGGTGCTGGCCTGCGCGCTCGATATCCACCGCCTCAGTGCCGGCGCGTTTGATCCGGGCGTCGGCGCGCTGGTCGATGCCTGGGGCTTTGGCGCGGTGCGCGATGCGCCCGACGCTGAGGCAATCCGCACCGCACGCCAGCTCGCGCCGCGCCCTACGTACGCATGCCTGGAACTCGACCGGCCCGCAGGCCGTGCCCGCAAGCGCGCCTCCTTGCAGTTCGACCTGTGCGGCATTGCCAAGGGCTACGCAGTAGACCGCATGGCCGCCGTGCTGCAGCAGCACGGGGTGCAGCATGCGCTGGTGGCGCTTGATGGTGAGCTGCGCGCAGTGGGCGCCCAGGCCAGCGGCGCGCCCTGGGCCGTGGCGCTGGAGCAGCCCGAGACTGGGCTTCGTGCGGTGCACGGAGTGATCGAACTGCAGGACCTGGCCGTGGCCACATCAGGCGACTACCGGCGCTATCTACAGGTGGGTGATGCGCGCCTCGCACACACCATGGACGCGCGCCGCGCTGCGCCCGTGAACAATGCCGTCGCATCGGTCACCGTGCTGGCGCGCACCTGCATGCACGCGGACGCCTGGGCCACCGCACTGCTGGTGGCCGGCCCTGGAGAAGGCTTGGGCCTGGCGCAGCGCATGGGGCTGGAAGCACTGTTTCTGGTGCGCCGTCCCGAAGGGCTGGTGGAAATGGGGCTGGGACGGTTCGGCGCCTCCACCGTGCCGGGAGGCATTGGGGGCTTCGCTGAATAAGTACCCTCGAAACACCAACGCCAAAGCATGCCTGCGCGATTTAGGGCAATTCTGAACCGCTTCCGGGCCTCGTGGAGGCTCACCGTCGGTATCCGTCGCCTCAGGCCAAGACAGGCTCCGTGGCAAAGCGCTGGCCCTGAATGGCCGCTTTGTGGTGGCATCACTCGACACATTTTGGGCTGCTTCGGG
This sequence comes from uncultured Thiobacillus sp., assembly GCA_964533095.1. Classification (GTDB taxonomy): domain Bacteria; phylum Pseudomonadota; class Gammaproteobacteria; order Burkholderiales; family Thiobacillaceae; genus Thiobacillus. Next base: position 50,215 of record CAZHKS010000002.1, read on the forward strand.
TGTGGTTCTGACGTCTGAACCGGGTAAAGCAGTCGTTTAGGAACGAGAGGTACGTCAACGGCCGGTATTGCGAATACAGCGGACGCAGTAGGTTAAGAGGCCGGCGGCGCCTTTGGCCGAGTTGCACGCAGAGCCCGTGCGGCAGGTTTCTGGGTGAAGCGCCCCTTGAATGACTATTCTGCGGAAACAACGACCGGCAGCTTCAGCCCAGACTGCACGCGTCGGAATCATGCCAGAAAGCGGCCGCACGAAGCCGTAAAGGGGCCTAACATGCGGCAGACGTTCACAGCTATAGTCACTCTCGGTCCCCATCCAATTCTCACGGCCCCCGTAATTTATCCAGCGCTTCGCGCGTCGATGATGACAAAGTGACCGATCACAAGGGGCGCAATGATCGGTTGGTCAAGGCTGTTGGTCTGCCGCCTGAAACTGGTTGTTCGCCAATGGGCGGCCCGTTGCTCAGCCAGCTTCTGAACCCGTGTCGCCGCTTGTTGTTTCGGCAGAAGATGAAGCTGCATCCCCGTTTTGCGCTGTGCCCGGCAAGGCATCAGCGCGCCTGATCATCCCGGTCCTGGCGTCCGCCGGGTTTCCAGCGGGACGTATTCGATACCCATTGCAGCAGGTTCTCCAGCGGCATCGGCTTGCCGATCAGGTACCCCTGGCCCATGTCGCAGTTGTTTGCGGTGAGCATGGCGAGTTGCCCGTCGGTTTCGATGCCTTCCGCGACGACGGGGATATTCAGACTGTGCCCCATGGCGATGATCGCCACGACCAGGGCGGCATCCTCCGCGTCGTTCGTCATGTCGCGGACGAAGGACTGGTCGATCTTGAGTTTGCTGATCGGGTAGCGCTTCAGGTAACCCAGGCTCGAATAGCCTGTTCCGAAGTCGTCGATGGCGATCCCGACGCCAAGCGCGTGCAATTCGGCCAGGGCCGTGGCGACGCCCTGGCGTTCGTCCATCAGCACGCTTTCGGTGATCTCCAGTTCAAGTTGTCCGGCATCGAGGCGTGATTTCCGGAGTGCATCCTGAACCGTGCCGACCAGATTGCCGTTCATGAATTGGCGCGGCGAGATGTTGACCGCGACCTTGAGCGGCACGCCCAGCGCCTGCTGCATCCTGATCGCGTCGTGGCAGGCGGTTTCCAGCACCCATTTGCCGATCGGAATGATCAGGCCGGTGTCTTCCGCGAGAGGGATGAAATCGGCGGGCGAGGTGAACTGGTCGTTGGGCCTGCGCAGGCGCAACAAGGCCTCGACACCGAACAGGGTAGTGGTCTGCAGGTCCACCTTGGGCTGGTAGAACAGCGAGAAGCCATCGTTCTTGAGGGCAAGGTGCAGGTCTCTTTCCAGGGTCAGGCGATTGGTGCCGCCACAATCCATGTCGCGCGCAAACACCTTGTATCCGTTGCGGCCGTGCTCCTTGACCCAGTACATGGCCACATCGGCGCAGCGCAGCAGTTCGTGCAGGGTCAGCCCGTCGCGGGGGAAGATGCTGATGCCGATGCTCGACGAGATGTGCACCTCCTGCACGCCCACATTGATCGGCGGGGTCAGGGCCTGGAGGATGCGCTCGATCACGCGTGTCGCACCTGCTTCATCCGTGTCCGGCAGCAGCAGGACAAATTCGTCTCCGCCCATGCGGGCCAGCGTATCGGTGGGGCGCATGCAGGATTTGAGGCGCTCGACGAATTCCTTGAGCAGGCTGTCGCCTATGTGGTGGCCCATGGAGTCGTTGATGTGCTTGAAACGGTCGATATCCACCATGGCCAGTGCGAAGGAGGTGTCGCTTCTGCGTTGCCGGTCGATCGCCACCGAAACCCGGTCGTCGAGCAGTGCGCGGTTGGGCAATCCGGTCAGCACATCGTGCAGGGCGATGTGGCGGATGTACTCCTCGGCCCGTTTCTGCTCCGAGATGTCATAGGCGATGCCGAGGAATCCCTGCAGATCGTTGTTCTCGTCGCGCAGTGCGGTCACCGACAGCCGCACCGGGAAACGCGAGCCGTCCCTGCGTATATAGGTCCACTCGCGCTCTTCCAGAAAATCAGTCTTGGCCTTGGCCACGAATACCTCGAAACCCGGCTCTACCGCATGGCCGAGTTCATGGCTGAGGGATGCTGCGCGCGCCTTCATTTCATCGTCATCGTGGAATATTTGCGGGGTGGTCTTGCCGATGACCTCGTCCGCGCGATACCACAGCATGCGCTCGGCTGCCTGGTTGAAAGTGAGGATGGTGCCGTCGACATCGGTGGAAATGATCGAGTAGGCGGCGCTCTCCACGATCGCGGTGCGCAGCCGGTTCGAGCGTTCCAGTTCGCGGATCAGGTTTTTTTCCACGGTGATGTCCCTGAACGTGACCGCTACGCCTCCGGGCATGGCGACCGCCTGGCGCATATACCATTTGACGCCCTTGTCGCCAGTCATGGAGAACTCTTCGAACAGGGGCTCGCCGGTCTGCGCAATGCGCCTGTATTGAGCAAACGCGGCCGTCTGCGCGGGGAACAGTTCAAGCAAGGCGTGTCCCAGCAGGACGTCCTCGGAGCGGCCAATGATCGCTTCGGCATGCCGATTCGCGTAGGCGAAGCGGAAGTCGACAATTTCACCGGCCGGGTCCCTGACGCTGTCATAGATCACAAATCCGTCAGGGCTGCTTTGTATCGATGCATCAAAGCGCGCCCGTGCGGTGCTTTCGGAAGCATGGGCACGGGCCATGCCCTCGACCAGCGGCTTGATGCGCATACGGATGGTCCACAGCCCCAGGGCGACCAGGAATACGATGAGCGGCAAGGCGATCAGCAATTCCTTGCGGATGGGCGCATAAATCTCGGCCAGGTCCTTTCTCAAGACCAGGCCGAGGCCGGTATCGGCCACCGGACCGTAGGCCGCCAGAACACGGTGGCCACGATAATCGGCCATCGTATCGATGCCGCTTTTGCCGGCCAGGGCATATGCCATCGGGATCGGTTTTCCTTCGTAGGTGTCCTGTACCACATACGGCGCGGCCTGCTCGCGCTGCGGATAGCACCGCAGTTTCTGCTGGTCGAGGCGGATGCACATCGGAAGCGTGCCCGTTGCACCCCAGTGGTTGGCTTCATCGAAAATCCTGTCCATGTGGGCCAGCCGCTGTTCGAATACCAGGAAACTGCCGGTGGACACGCGGGTTGCCAGCCTGACCGGTAAGCGCACGCGAAGGTAATAACCGTTGTCCCAGGCCAGCTCAGCGTCGGTTTTTCCGTCAAGCCGGGAGAAACGCGTCGTGTCGGGAAGCAGGTGCCCGGACAGCAGCTGACGGCGGTTGCCGCTTTCCACGCCGATCCCGGTGAATCCGTGGACGAGCAGGTCCTCGGCGATCCTGGAGAACCGTGCGTCGGGTTTTGCGTGATCCGGGCCCCGGATCGAACGGATCGCCGCCGCGTTGAGCGCGGGTGTCAGGCCCACGACCACCGCATGCTGGATGCTGTGGTCGAGCGAGGTCTCGATATGCGAGCGGAACGCATTCAGCGAATGCATCAGGTCCGTACGGGCCTGGTTGAAGACCGTCTGCTGGAGAAAGGATATGCCGGCCAGCCCGGTGGCAACCGCAGTCACGGACAATACCCACAGGGTCGTGCGATAGATGCGCGCGGCCTGTTGTTCCACCGAGTTTGCAGCGGAATGCTGCCCGCATTGCAGCACATGGCATTGCAGGCCGAGTCCGAGCAGGAACATGCCGACGGCGGTGGGGAAGGACATCCAGATCAGCCCTGTGCGGGCATAGAGCGATTCGAACACCAGCTGGAAATCGAGCCAGTATCCGATGGCGGCGCTCGCGCCCATGATCAGCAATGCCGCTGCCACAGCGCCGGCAAACAGGCGGGTCCGGCGGCTGCCGGCGTGTTGGACGGCCAGCATTCCGATGCCGAATGCCAGGAAGCCGGCCGCGGTCTGGGGTGACATGTGTCCGGCGCCTCCGAATCGGGAAGACCAGTCCGGCAGCAGGAAATCGATTCCGAGTCCGTGGCTGAACACCAGTTCGACCACCCGTGCGCCAGCCAGCACCACAATCAGCCACATGAGAATTCCGCGTGCCCCCGCAACCTGGCGCTGCGGGGCAACCTGCTGGATCAGCAGCGACAGGCCGCCCAGCAGGAAGCAGAGCGCCGTGCTGGGCACCATGGGGTTCCAGTCGGGGTTCATTCGTGCCAGGGTGGGGATGTCGAACGCCCAGCCAAACAGGGCTGCGACAGCCAGGAGCAGGATGAGCATGCCTGGCAGCCAGGTCATGTCGATGCGCTGAGCGTTTGGTGAAACCGGCGTGGCCGGATCGCGCTGCACGGATCGCTCACCTTGCATAATCAGGGCTTTGCGCACAAAGCCTGCTTGGGGAGAACGCTGAACTGGGGCACGGGCGCATCGAGTGTTTGAACGGTTTATACCCTGAGGTCAGAGACGGACACGGGTCGTCCCCGGTGCGCACGGCCCACTATATTCAACTAACAGGACCAAGGCTACCAGCCTTGGTCCTGTTTTGGGAATGGGGCCATCGCGGATCAGGCCACGTGTCGGGTCGGGTCTGGCTCTTTCATGGGGTTCGCACAGCCTCGTTCCGCCCCAACAGGTAATCAAGGCCGCCAGGACGAACGGTTTTTGTCGCCGATGGCGAGCGGGGAGCAAGCATGGCGGTTCAGTCATTTGCAGACGGGATGGACCGCGAACTTACACGGAGCAGGGGCGTGCGAACATCTGCAGGAATCTGCGATTGCGGCATGCAGGCCCGGCCTGGCCATCCGTCATGCAGCTCAATCCGGCCAGACGCGGTCCGGATGCGTCGGAGACGGGGCAGGCTTGGTCGCGGGTGCTGCGGCCTTGCGTGGCTCGGTTTTCGTGACGGCGCTTTCCTGCTGTGCCTTCACCTTGCGCACGCCGGCAGCGAGTTTGCTGGATGTCTTGTTCATGATTGCAATAACTCCTCGATCAGGGCTTCAACTTCGTGGGCGGCCGCCTTGCCGCGGTGGCCGAGCCCATACACACTGGTGCCTTCCACCGCGGCGTTGCGGTAGGCGGCGCGCCGTGCGAGGCCGGCGCGCAAGGTTGGGAATTCCAGCTCGGCCAGCGCTTCGTGCATGGCCCGCGAGAGCGCATTGCGGCTGTCCAGCTGGTTCAGCACGACGAAGGCCTTGAGCCGGGGGTTGTGCCGGCGCGAATGGCGCACCGCCGCGGTGATGTCCACGCTTGCCCAGAGATCCACGGGCGAGGGCTGGATCGGGACCAGCAGCACGTCCACGCTGTTCAGCACGTCGCCCACCGTCGAGGTCTGCAGCGTCGGCGGGCAGTCGATGACGACATAGCGGTGTCCACGCGTGCCCTGCGCGATGCGCGCGGACACGTCGTCCTGCGCCACGGCCTGGACGGCGGGCAGGTGTCCACTCTCGTCGCCCATCGCCGCCCACTGGCTGATCGATGCCTGGGGGTCGGCGTCCAGCACCAGCGTGCTGCCGCGCCGCTGCAGGCCGGCGGCCAGATTGAGCGCCAGCGTCGTCTTGCCCGTGCCGCCTTTCTGGTTCGCGACCGCGATGCGCAGGCTGGGCATGGGCGATCAGGTCGCCGGCGCGACCAGGCCGTCGATCTTCTGGGCCAGCGCAACACAGTCGGGCCCGACTTTCTTGCCGTCGGCGTCGATGGTGATGCTGACATAGGTCTTGCCGAAACTCAGGTTCGGATAAAGCCCGGCTTCTTCGGAGAGCTTGGCGACGCCGTCCAGGAAGCGCCGCGTCTCCGCATAGGTCTCGAATTCGAAACGCCGGGTCAGCATTGGCGGCAGGTCCTGCCGCTGCCAGTTCGGAATGGGATTGTTGTCTTCAGGCATAACGCTGTTCCTTTTCGGGCAAGTCAGCCTCCATCTTGTCGAGTTCATCCAGATGCATCAACTCGTCGCGCAGAATGCCTGCAAACAGGCTGTGATGGGAAAAGTCGCGTACCCGCGTACAGTAGGCGGCGGCTTCCTCGTACAGCCGGATCGCCTCGACTTCCAGTACGCGATCGATCGCGATCATTTCGACCAGGTTGCGGCCGAGCCGTACCGGCGGCAACTGGGTGGCGTTGGGTGCGGAACCGAGCCTGAGCAGGGCGTCCATCAGGCTTTGCACATGGCCGAGTTCCTCGGTGACGTCCTGGCGGAAATGCGCGCAGTAGTCTGCCAGGTTCCACAGGTCGCAGAGCCTGGACTGGGCCATGTATTGCTGGACTGCCGCAATTTCATGGCCCAGTGCCCGGTTCAGATATCCCAATAGCCGTGGATCGATTGCCATGCAGCCTCCTTTCGCTAGGCCGCGATGCAGGTCACGTCGCCGTCACGTCCTGCGCCACCGGCGCCGGGCTGCGTCGGCAGGATGTGCTCCACCTCGCTGTGCACGCGGGCGATGATGTGGGCGGCGATCAGACCGTCGCCCACGCGCTCGCAGGCATCCGCGCCGGCACGCACCGCCGCGTTGACTGCACCGGTTTCCCCGCGCACGAGGACGGTGACGTAACCGCCGCCGACGAACTGGCGGCCGATCAGCCGCACTTCCGCCGCCTTGGTCATCGCGTCCGCCGCCTCGATGGCAGGGACCAGCCCACGGGTTTCGATCATGCCCAGCGCGATGCCGGTTCTTGTGACGGCCATGACGCCTCCTTTTGCCTCGACCTTATCCACCATCATGTCCATGATGGGAACCCGATCAGGCAGCCGCAGCGGTGGGGAGAATGTTCTCCACTTCGTTGTGGACGCGGGCGATGATGTGTGCGGCGACCAAGCCGTCACCCACGCGCTCGCAGGCGTCTGCGCCGGCACGCACTGCGGCGTTCACCGCGCCGGTTTCGCCGCGCACGAGGACAGTAACGTAGCCGCCGCCGACGAACTGACGACCAATCAGCCGAACTTCCGCTGCCTTGGTCATCGCATCCGCTGCTTCGATGGCGGGAACCAGACCGCGGGTTTCGATCATGCCCAGGGCAATGCCAGTCATACCAGTAGCCATTTTTCTAACTCCTATCAAAAGTTGTATTCAAGCCGATCAGGCGGCAGCGGCGGCGGGGAGGATGTTCTCCACCTCGTTGTGCACGCGGGCGATGATGTGGGCGGCGACCAGGCCGTCACCCACGCGCTCGCAGGCGTCTGCGCCGGCACGCACTGCGGCGTTCACCGCGCCGGTCTCGCCGCGCACCAGCACGGTCACGTAGCCGCCGCCGACGAACTGGCGGCCGATCAGCCGCACTTCCGCCGCCTTGGTCATCGCGTCGGCAGCCTCGATCGCCGGCACCAGACCGCGCGTTTCAATCATTCCCAGGGCGATGCCCGTCATTGTGTTTGCCATGATGTTTCTCCTTTACACGGTTAATGAAACTGCCTTGCTTTCTTCGCGACGTTCTTCCGTCACATTCCACTGATCGATGATCCCGAGGATCGTCAAATCGGTAAGAATCCTGTAATCGCCGGCGCCATAGCGGGCGGCCGAGCCGCCGGCGGTAAATACCCATTTCCCTTCCGGCACGCCTACCGGGTCCACGGCCACGGAGAGCTTGCCTTTTTCGTCGGCCAGCACGCGCAGCGACGCGTGGAAGAGGCCGGGAATACGCCGGGTGCACACCAGATCCGACACCACGCGCATGATTTCCATGTCAGTGTTCCTGCTGCCAGTGGTCGATGATGCCGATGATGGTCAGGTCGCTCGGGAAATCCTTCGCGCCCGCCGCCTCGCGCGCCGCCGAGCTGCCGACGCAGATCACCCAGTCGCCGGGGATGCAGCCCACCGCATCCACTGCCACGCTGCGCATGCCGCCGGCCTTCTCGCGTACCACCAGCAGGGGGCGATGCCCCATTTCGCGTACACGGTTGGTCGAGACCAGAGTTTTCTCCACTTGCATGATCTTCATGAATTACCTCAATGCCCAAGCGGTTTGCTATCGATGTCCTGCACGGCTTCAGGCGCACGGTCTGGCGCCTTGCCCTGCACCGTCATGCCGCAGAACAGCAGGCCTTCCTTGGCCAGGATCGGGTAGCGCGCCCCGATCGCGGTCTTGATTCGCCGGCAGCGCGCCACCGCCCGCTCACGCGAACCCGGCACCTGCTCGTCGTAGCGGTAATGGATCGCGATCGGGATCGGCAGGCCGCGTGCCACGTTCAGGCCGCTGAAGATCTTGATGCCGACGTCCATGTCCGCCGCGCCTTCCTCGATCGTGTGCAGATGACCGAAATAAGCAAGATTGCGCAGATGCACTTCGTCGAAGCCATCGCCGATGTTGATGAAGCGCTCGGCATGGCCGATGTCGGCGTAGCGCCCGTTGTGATGGATGCACACGTAGTCGATCTGCGACAGATTGTTCGTGAGCAGGTGCTCGATCAGGCGGCGCATGCCCGCCTCGGGTGCGCTGCGACCACGTTCGCGAACGGCCTCGTCGATCGCCGTACCCAGACGCCAGCGTGCTTCCGAGGCCGCCATGCCGGCGGTCTGGCGATATACGGCGAGGTTGTCGACGAAGCATTCCGTGTCCATTTCGCCGTTGGCGTCCGGTATATGGATCTTGATCGCATCGTTGTCGGTGTCGACGCCGATCAGCAACGTGGCGACCGAGGCGCCGCAGCAGAAACCGTTCTCGATCGCGGTGCGGAATGCCGCCAGACGATCGAGCGCGGCCTGGGCGGCTTTCCTGTCGTCGCTGCCGTGGGCCGCGCAGCCCTCGTGATGCGGATCCGAACTGCTGAAGTGATAGACCGCGATCTTGAGGTAGCGCGTCCCGGCATCCGACAGCGTGGGCAGGCCTTCGCGGAAGCGACGCAACTCGGTCTCGGTCCACTGCCGCACGTTCAGTTCGACGTCGAACATCGCGCCGGCGTAGGATTTGCGGCGGCGTACCGCTTGATGCGGCAGCCGCAGCACGAACTGCAGCAGTCCCTTGAGGCGGCCGTCGGCACAGGGGCTGATGTCCACTTCGTGGAACCCGCACTCGATGAAGAAGCGCTGCATGGCTTCCGCCTCGGCATGCCCGTTCCGGCGCGCCGCGAAGCCCTGTGCCAGCGTATGGTAGGTCTGCAGCACGCTGTAGCCATAGAGCGTGCGCATGTCGAGGGTGGTCACCCAGGCGTTGGCGAGCACGGCTTCCGGCAGTTCGAAGCCGAGCCGTTCGCGCGCGATCTGCTGCGCCCGTTGCTCGAAGCCGGTTTCATGCTGCTGCGCGGCGATTTCCTTGAGCGTCGGGACGATGGCATCGAAGCGTTGACGCACCGTGCGCTCATATTCGGCCAGTTCCCCGTTGCGGGCGGCGTCGATCAGCGGATGGGCCTGCGGCGCACACACACTGCTCACGCACTCGCCGCTGCGTTCCTGCATGCCGGGGGGGCAGAAGCTCGGGCGCTCCGGCCAGCTAGGCAGCCTGCTCGCAGCCGGCGCGGTACGCATCGCCATACCGGCCGGAGCGGGTTGGCGCGCGCGCATCGCTTCGAGACGTTGACGAGTGTTCATGCCGTGTCGTCCTCGCTACTGCCGGTCAGCCCCGGGCACCGCCGGACACGGTGATCGCCGCGCCGGCACCGCTGTTGCCGCTGCTGCCGGTGATGCGGCTGGCGGCCGGCGCAGGGCGCTCGATTTCGCGGTTGTCGCGTGCAGTCGCTCCGTTGCCGCGCGCGTCGCCGCGCAGGGTCGGATTGCGGCGCTGCGCCGAGCGTCCCTCGGTGCCGGTGACGCGGTCGCCGCGATCCCAGGCGTCGCCGGTGATGCGGCGCTCGCGCCCTTCGCCGGTGATGCGCTCGGGAACGACTTCAGCTTCCGGCTGGGGGGCAGCCGGAACGGCCACGGCGGCGCTCTCGTCACGGTAGCGGAATTCGGGCGTACCCGAGACCAGGCCGGCGGCGCGCGCCAGCGGACCGGTAATGCGGCCGCCGACGCCATAGGCGCTGCCGGTGATGCGGCGGGCCTCGCTCGACTGCGCAGCGCGCGCCGGCGACACCACGGAAAAGTCGCCCGTGCGGTTGCCGCCCTGGCCGGCATCCATCGCGTTGCCGGTGATCGCGGCCGGCGGCTGCGAGCCCTCGGGACCGCGACTGCGATAGGCCTGCGCCATCGGCGGGCGACCACACGCGGCGGCGACCTGGCTTTCACTCAGATAAGGGGTGCCGCTCACCGGCTGGCAGGTGCCGCGCTCGTTGCCGGTCATCTTGTCGTCCGGTCCCGGCTGGATGCCGGTGAGGTCGGCGCTGTGGCCGAGGCGGGCACGGTTGATCGCTTCCACCGCGGTACGCGCGGCGCAGAACTCGGCGTACTGGTCGGCACCGATGTAGGCGGTGCCGGTTACCGGTTTGCACGCTCCGTGCTCGTCGCCGGTCACGTGCGCAGAGCGGCCGACCTGGGTGCCGGAGACGTCGAGTCCCCGCAGGGTACGGGACACGCCGACCTTGGCCGGCGACTGGTAGGGTTCGGCGCGGCAGAAGGAAACGAATTCTTCCGCATTGACGTAGTCGGAACCCGTCACGCGCGCGCAGGCGCCCGGCTCATCGCCGGAAAGTTTCGACGAGCGACCCGGTAGGGTGCCGCTCACCGGTGCGCCAGCGCTCGTGCGACGGGTTTCCACCTTTTTTGGGCCGCTGCCCTCCGCGGCGGGGCGCGCCAACGCGTCGGCGTAGGCGCTGCCGGTGATGTGACGGGCCGCGCCGGACTCGCCTCCGGTCACTTTCGTGGTGCGGGCGAGGTCGCTGCCGGACACGGCATTGCGCGCCGCCGTCATGCCCATCACCGCTTTTTCCGGGCGCGGCTCGGGCGCCGTGCCGCAGAACTCGCCGGTCTGCTCGGCGGCGAGGTATTCGGTGCCGGTCACGCGCTTGCAGGTGCCGCTCTCGTCGCCGGTCACCCGGGTGCTGCGGCCGACTTCGGTGCCGGTCACGCGACGGCCGCGGCTGGTGCTGGTCGTGCCGACTTTGGCCGGCGCCGCCTCGGGCAGCGTGCCGCAGAATTCGCCGAACTGCTCGGCGCCGACGTATTCGGTGCCGGTCACGGTGCGGCAAGTGCCCGACTCGTTACCGGTCACGCGCGCGGTACGCTCGACCTGGTTGCCGGTCACGGTGCTGCCGGCGAGCGTCGTGCCGATTTCCACCTTCGGCGGTTCGGGTTTGACGCGGCCGCAAGGGCGGCAGGGCGGCGCGTCGCCGCGGCCGCGCTGCGACTGCTTGATGCGACGCTGGCGCACGGCGGGGATCGGTGCCAGCGCCACGGGCGTAGCCGGACGTGCTTCCTCGACGCGCGCGGAGAAGGTCTCGCCGTGCTGGCAGCCGCAGTTCGGTGCTTCAGCAGGTGCCGCAGGCGTCGCGGTGGCGATTGGAGCGGGTGCGCGGGTGCGCGCAGCCATACGGGCCTCGGTCGCGCTCCTGGGCGCAGCGGTCGGGCCGGCCTTGAGCGCACCCTTCCCGTGGAGGGAGAGCGCCTGGCGGCGGGCGATGGCCGCTTCCCGGCCGCTGAGGCGTTCGGCCGTGGCGGTTGCTGTCGCTTCACTCATAATCTGGTTTCCTTATGCTTCAGCCGTTGATCATTAGGGGGTGGCGTCGGGCAAACCGTGCCTATTGCCCTTGTTGCGAACTATAAAGAGCTGATTGCATAATAAAAAATGAATAATTTTTATTGTTTTCATTCACTATCGTGAATGGATAAGCCTTCAGGAAAGGGAGCGGCATGAACGTCACATTTCGCCAATTGCGCCTGCTGGAAGCGGTGGCACGCCATTCCAGCTTCACCCGCGCCTCCGAGGAACTGCATCTGACCCAGCCCGCGGTCTCGACCCAGATCAAGCAGCTTGAGGAGGAAATCGGCATGCCGCTGTTCGAGCAGATGGGGAAGAAGATCTTTCTCACCGAGGTGGGCAAGGAGGTCTACGCCTTCAGCCGCGCCCTCGCCCAGCAATTCCGCGACATCGAATCCGTGCTCGACGACATGAAGGGCGTCAAGCGCGGCACCCTGTCGCTCACCGTCACCAGCACCGGCAAGTATTTCGCGCCCTACCTGCTGGCGGCCTTCCTCAAGCGCCACCCCGGCACCCAGGTGCATCTCGAGGTCACCAATCGCGAGGAAGTCGTGCAGCAACTGCAGGACAACGCGCCAGACATGGCGATCATGGGGACGCCGCCCGACAACATCGAACTGCAGTCCCAGGCTTTCATGCAGAACCCGCTGGTGATCATCGCGCCGCCGGATCATCCGCTCGTCGGCGTGAGTCGCGTGCCGCTCGCCCGCCTGGTCGAGGAGAACTTCATCCTGCGCGAGCGCGGTTCCGGCACGCGCAACGCGGTCGAGCGCTTCTTCCAGCAGCGCGGCGTCAAGCTCAACACCTCGATGGAGATGAGCCGCAACGAGGCGATCAAGCATGCGGTGATGGCCGGGCTGGGGCTCGGCATCGTATCGCTGCACACGCTGGAGTTCGAACTGGCGCTGGGCCGCGTCGCCATTCTCAGCGTCGAGGGCTTCCCGATCATGAAGGAGTGGTACATGGTCCACCGCAGCGGCAAGCGCATGTCGCCCATCGCGCAGGCCTTCCGCGAATTCGTGCTGAACGAGGCCGACCGCATCATGAAGCTGCCGCAGCCGAAGCCGGTGACGCGCTCGCGCCGGCGCGTCACGCGGTCGTAGTCAGGCGAACGAAGCGGGATCGGCAGCCGCTCAGGCCGACCCCGCTGTACTCGTGCCCAGCCAGAACCCGACGCGCTTGTCGAGGAACTCGCCCCACGGCATGTAGTGCGATCCGTCGCAGGAGAACGTGAGGCCGACGATGCCGTTGAAGATGTTCAGCGTGCCGGAACGCAGGTAAATCGTCTCGTCCATGAACCGCAGGTCGCGGAAGGTCTGGAGGATCGCGCGCACCTTCTCCGCCGGGACCACCGCGTCGCCGGGATAGTCGCGGTGCGGGAAGGCAAGGCAGAGATCGGGATCGGTGAGCTCGGCGATGTTGTGGATGCGGAAGCGGTAGGGATCGTCCAGCAGCCACAGGGTGGCGCGCGAGCTGGAGAAATGCAGCTTGGCGTGGAACACGCCGTGCACCGTGATCAGTTCGGTGAGCAGATCCAGGACCTCGTCGATGCGTTCGTCCATCGGGCTCGCGACCCGCGCCTGATGAAACAGTCCGGCGCGAATGGCCGGATCGCCCTTGAGCTGCACCCACTGCTGGGGCTGTTCATACAGCGCCTGGGTCGCGGGCAGCTCGCGCAGGTCGAAGTCAGCCCCGAGATAACCGTGCAACTCGCCGGACGGCGTGACGATGCGCTGCACGGCCGTCAACGAGGGGCGGCGCGCGTTGCGGCTGATGTAGGCTTCCGACAGGGAGAACGCACTCCCCGCGAGCGCCTCGGCCATGTACGGCCGGTCGCTGCGGTCGCGGCCGAAATGTTCCGGCAGCAAGCCGCCGCGTGAGGCGTTGGCCGTGAGCTGGTGGGCATGGCCGTCGAGGACGTAGAGATACTTGCAGTACGGCAGCTCGTTCAGCCCCTCCATCAGGCACTGCTCCAGGGCCTGGCGATCGGGCCAGACCGCGCGACAGCTTTCTGCCAGATGCGCCAGGGAGGACGACAGCCAGTTCTTCAGGATGTTTCGCTGGCGCGCGATGCTCGCTTGCAAGTCGTTTGCCATCACGGGCTCCAAATTCTGGTGGAAAAGGGTTCTTCATTGTATGGGGGCGCGCGGGTGCCGGAATCAGGGGTTGCAGACATCGCAGCGTCCGGGGTCGGCATGGCTGGGGCCGCTGAGCGGACGCGTCTCGCGATGCGCGCACTTCAGGCAGCCATGAATCCAGGCACGTGTTTCCCGCGTCGGCGCACCGCAGTCCGCGCACGGCAACCCGGCCACGCGGTCGACCTGCCAGTAACCGGGGGTGCCGCAGGCGGGGCACAGCGACGCGAGCCTTGCCGCCAGATCCTCTGCCGCCAGGCCGATATTCGCCATGCGCGCGGGGTTGGCATGGGCGCGGCCGTCGGTCTCGACGAAGGCCAGGCCATTTTCCGCAGCCGCCGCCGCCCAGGCCAGCGCCGCTTCCAGGTCGGGCCAGGTATGGATGCCCTTGCGGATGCGCCGGTCGTGCTCGTCGCGGGGGCGCACGACCAGCTGCTGGTGCGGAAAGCCGGCCGCCCGCGCGAAGGCCTCGAGCACCGGCCATTCGTGGGTGAGCAGATGGCGGAAATTGCCCCGGTCCTGCGCGATTCCGGCGATCTCCAGGTTGCGCAGGGAATCGATGAACACGATCACTTCCACGTTCCACGGTGCCATGCCGATGAACGGGTCGGGCACGAAGGCGCCTTCGCTGCCGAGCCCGAACGGCAGGCCGGTCAGTTCCATGGCGATGCGCGCCTTTTTCCGCGCCGCTTCCACCTGGGTGCCCAAGCGCGGGATGTCGCGCGTGAAGGTGCCCAGTAGGTCGGTGTCGTAGCCGTCGACATGACGCAGGCGGCAGCCCAGCGCGTCCTCCAGCGCTGGCGCGATCACGCGCTGCTTGCCGTGTTGGGTCAGCAGCGCGATCTGCGCGCCGGCGTAGATGGCGGCCGATCTCGGTTTTTCCGCGACCTGCATGGGCGCCGCCTCAGGCCCGCTGCCAGTCCGCGTGTGCCACGCGCCGGAAGGCAACGCCATCGTCGCCGATGCGGAACAGATGCAGCCAGCCGTTCTCCACCAGCTGCCGCACCAGGTCGTGGCGCGCGATGATGTCGTCCATAGCTGCTTCCGGCGCCTCGATGAACACGGACAGGCGCAGCGGTTCGTGCACCCAGCGCTTGCCGTCGTGCAGGGACTGCAGCGGCAGGCCCACGCGCAGGTCGCCGCCGTTGCCTTCGAGCACGCCGATGGCGCCGCCAACGATGTTGTGCAGTACCTTGTTGCCGCTGCCGAAGCGCGGGTTGTCCACCACCGAGCCGTAGTACTGCATGTTGATCCAGTTCGCCACCACCATGGGCGCGGTCATGATCAGCTCCAGGATCTTGAAACCCTCGTCCTTCTGCCAGACGTATTCGTGCAGGAAGGCGCGGCCGCCCAGGTCCATGCCGGCGGTGCGCGGCCGCGGCGCGGCGATGAAGGCGGCGTTGTTGGCCAGCGCCCATTCCGGCCGCACCTGCGACCAGTCGCGGCTGCGCTGGCGCACATCCGCCGCCACGCGGTCATCGGGCAGATTGCCGATGCCGAGCATGGCGGCGCGCTCCATGCGGGCGAGATCGCCCGCCTGCTCCAGCCACTGGCGCAACCGGGCAAGGTCGGCGGCGAGGGCGGCGGGGACGTCGTCGGTGTCGTACAGGCGCACCTCGTCCGTGGTGGTGTCGTGCAGGCCGGCGACGAACCAGGTGTCCTGCGGAATCGCGATGCCTCGCTCGTGCAGGCCGCGGCGCACCGCCGGGTCGTTCATGAGGGCGGCCACCACCCGCGCGCTGGCCTCGCCGGTCTGGCCGGCGCAGGCGCCGCAGTCCAGGCCGGTGGCGTGGGGGTTGTTCACGGTGGTGCTGCCGTGGCCGGCGAGCAGTACCAGGCGGCCGAAGTTCTCGGTCATGGCCATGGCGCGCAGGATGCGCTCGGCGTGACCGAGCCGGTCGTCCTGCGGAATGCCCGAGTCGGCATGATGCGTGCAGCATTGCGTCCGGGACACCGCCTCCAGGGTCGGGCCGATGCGCTCAATGTCCTGTCTGGCGAGACCCTGGCTGTTGGGGTCGGGCACCGGCCGGGTCCAGCCGAAGCTGTCGCTGAGAAGCTTGGGGCCGTAGCTCAGGCCGGCAGCCTCGACGAAGGAGAAGCAGGACGAGGCCGACAGCTTGAAGCCCTTCCACGCCTTGGACAGGCCGATGCTCTGGCGCCGCTGCTCGAGCAGGGTCACGGCGTCGCCGCCCTTGACCCGGTCATGGATGCGATAGCCGGGATTGAAGATCACCGGCACGTGGGTACGGCCGGCGCTGGCGCCCAGGGGCACGTGCTCGATGAAGATGCCGAAGAAGCCGGCGAAGCCGATGGTCTGCACCGCAGGCGCCACCGTCTCCAGCGACCGGCGGAACACCTCGGAACGCACGTCGATGCAGAACGCCGCCTGCACTGTCGGTCGCAACGCGGGGACGGACAGGGTCGGGTTGCCGAGTCCGGCGATCACGTTGCGCTGGAAGCCGATCTCCATCGCGTTGAGGAGAATGCGGTCGATCTCCGCCGCGGCCTGGCGCTTGGCGGACGGCGGCCGCATGCTGGCCGCCAGCATCTCGCGCCAGCGCGCCACCAGCGCGGCGCTGCTTTTCGCCTTGAACAGCAGCACATCCCACATCAGGCGGATCGCCAGCAGATCGACGATCGAATCGTCGCGCTGTCCGGCCAGCTCCGCCTGCCAGCGCAAATAGCGCGCCCACGCCGCCCAGCCGCCGATGCTCAGGAGCGCGGCGTGCAGATAGCGCTCCACCGCCGCATCGGGCACGCCCAGTTCGGCCACGGCCCAGGCAATGGCGGCACGCGGCGCCTCCGGCAGGTCGGCGACGGCGGCACGGAAATCGCCCAGGCCCATCATCGCCGGGCTGCGGTCGATGGCGGCGGCCTTGCGCCAGGCGGCGTACAGCGACAGATTGCGCCACGGCATGCCGACCATGGCCTGGCCCAGGTCGAAATAGGCGGCGCAGTGCAGGCTGATGCGCTCGGTGACGAAGGCGGTCCAGATGCCGCCTTCCACCCGGTCGAGCACTTCGCTCACCGAGGCCATGCCCATCTTCGGCTGCGGCGCCTCGACGGCCAGCGCCCGCTCCACCGTGTCCGCATCGAGCCGGCTGCCGCAGCGTGCGATCGCCTGTTCGATGTCCTCGCGCGTGATGCGGCCGTTGGCGAGCTGCTCGCGGAAGTAGGCGCGCGGCATGTACAGGCTGCTGCCGGTGATGCGCGCCAGGGTGTCGGAGGCATCCTGGAAGCTGTGGTCGACGAGGCCGAAGAACGGGTTGACCGCGACGAAGTGCTTGAGCGGCCACAGCGGCGCGATGCGCGCGCAGGCGGCGTCGATGCGGGGGTCAAGCTCGGCAGCGGCTTCCTTCACGAGAATGGCGTCGGTCATGTTCATGGTCAGGCTCCCTGGTTGTGGGCGGGTTGAAGGGGGGCGGGCCAGACGCGCTGCAGCAGCCGCGTGATGTACACGTCGATGTACAGGCCGTTGTAGAGGTGCAGGTACAGCGTGTCGCGCAGATTCGAGCGCGCGGCCTTGATGTACTGCTGCATCAGCAGCAGGCCGACGAAGGCGGCGATGGTCAGCGGCACGAGCACGGACAGGAATGCACCGGCCGCGTCGCGCAGCGGCAGCACGCTGCCAGCCAGGGCGTGATCGAACAATTCGTGCAGGATGAAGTAGGCGACGGACACCACGGCGCTGAGACCGACGGCGCGCAGCAGCGCGGCGGCGTTGCCGAGCAGGGTCGCGGTCTGCAGCATGAGCTGGCTCACCGCGATGGCCACGATGGTCCCGGCGGCGATGAGGGCGGGCTGCTGCTGCCAGGTCACGCCGAATGCCGCCCCCACGCCCACCGTCATGGCGCCGGCGATGATCAGCGCGAGCAGCAGCTGGCCGAAAGGGAAGCCCTTCGACTCGTAGCGGATCACCGGCGCACGGAAGGCATCGACGCCGCTGCCCGAGGCGAGGAAGGCATGGGCCTTGTACAGCGAGTGCGCGACGAGGTGCAGCATGGCCAGGCTGTACAGGCCGAGGCCGCACTCCAGCAGCATGAAGCCCATCTGCGCCGTGGTGGACCAGGCGAGCGACACCTTGATGCTGGTCTGCGTCAGCATCACCAGCGAGGCGAGCGTCAGGGTGACCAGGCCGATGATCGCGAGCGCGGCCATGGCCGTGCCGGAGTGGGACATGATCGGGCTCATGCGGATGACGAGGAAGGCGCCGGCGTTGACGATGCCGGCGTGCAGCAGGGCGGACACCGGCGTGGGCGCTTCCATCACCTGGATCAGCCAGCCGTGCAGCGGGAACTGTGCCGATTTGAGCGCGGCGCTCACCACGATCAGCAGGCTCGCGGCCTGCAGGCCCGCGGGCAGCGTGCCCTCCATGGCCGCCATGTGTTCGAAGATCTCGTTGAATTCCAGGGTGTGCAGCGTCGAGCCGATCAGGAAGATCGCCAGCAGCAGGCTCGCATCGCCGATGCGGCTGGCGATGAATTTCTTGTGGGCCGACAGCACCGCGGCCGGCCGCTCGCGATAGAACATCAGCAGCTGGTGCAGGCACAGGCTGGTGGCGATCCAGGCGAGCGAGAACATGAGCAGGTTGCCGGACACGATCAGGGTCAGGATCGAGGCCAGGGTGAGTGTGAGCCACTTGTGGAAGCGGCCCTGGTTTGCGTCGCCGTCGAGGTAGTTGCGCGCATAGCGCGACACGATGGCGCCGACGAAGGACACCAGCAGCAGCATGATCACGGTGACGCTGTTGACGTAGGTGCTGAGGGAAAAGGCGCCGATGTCGCCGGGCAGGGCGAGGGAGAACAGCGTCCAGGTGCGGGGCGTGTCGAACAGCTGTGCGAGCGCCGCCGCCAGGGCGCTGGCGAACGCGAGCCAGGCGGCGCCGATGTTCATCCGCGACATCAGGCGCGGTCGGGCGTTGGCGAGGCCGGCCGGGGTGAGGCCGACCACCCAGAGCAGTGCGGGCGCGAACAGGACCAGGGCGGGAATGAATGAACTCAGTGTCGGTGGCATGGCGCGGACTCCTTGCGGGTTGATCGATGGGCGTGAGGTGACGCCTTGGCAACGAGTCTAGGGAATGCCCTACTAAAACACTAATGAATAGTTGTTATGAAAATGATAGCCTTTAGGGAATATATGAGCGGAGGGGTCATCCCATGATGCATGTCAGCCTGCGCCAGCTGCGGACCTTCGAGGCCGTGGCGCGCCTGAAGAATTTCTCCCGTGCGGCGGAGGAACTGCACGTCACCCAGCCGACGGTATCGAAGCAGATCCGGCTGCTGCACGAGGAAGTCGGGCTGCCGCTGCTGGAGCAGATCGGCAAGAAGGTCTTCCTCACCGAGGCCGGAGAGCAGCTCTACGCCACCTGCGCCGACTGGCTTGAGACCTGGGGCCGCTTCGAGCAGACCGTCGCCGACCTCAAGGGCATCAAGCAGGGCCGGCTGCGAATCACCGCGGTGACGACCACCAAATACTTCATGCCGCGGCTGCTGGGTCCGTTCTGTGCGCAGTACCCGGGTATCGACATCGCGATGGAGGTGGTCAACCGCGACCGCCTGCTGGAACGCCTCGCGCGCAATCAGGACGATCTCTATGTCATGGGCGTGCCGCCGGATGGGCTGGACATCGAGTGCGAACCATTCCTGGAAAATCCGCTGGTGGTGCTGGCGCCGGCGCCGCACCCTTTGGCGCGACGCAAGCGTATTCCCTTCCCGCATCTGGCCAACGAACCCTTCATCGTGCGCGAACGCGGCTCGGGCACGCGGCTCACCGTCGAGCGCGTGTTTCAGGAACGGGACGTGCCGCTGAAAATCAAGATGGAACTGGGCAGCAACGAGGCGATCAAGCAGGCGGTCGCCGGCGGCCTGGGGCTGGCGCTCTTGTCCCAGAGCACCCTGAGCCTCGATCCCAACCAGAAGGATGTGGCGGTTCTCAATGTCGAGGGTTTCCCGATCAAACGCTACTGGTACGTGGTACGCCCGCGGGACAAGCAGCTATCGGTGGTGGCGAATGCGTTTCTGGAATTCCTGCGGGCGCATGTGCAATTGCTCAAGCCGAGGAACTAGGAAGCCGGGGGGCGGGGCCTCAGGCAACACGCACGGCCCAGGTTATTCGACGACGCGGAATGGCGGCCCATCCGCGCAGCACAGGATGACGCTCGCAGGACCCTGTCCCGCGCGTTTCTAGCTCTTGAACTTCACCAGCCGGGTGACCTGGATGTCCGAGATGAACACGACGCCCGTGTGTTCGCTGAAAAAAGGCGCATAGCCCTCCAGAATGGGCTTCACCAGTTCCTCCGGCACGGCGACGATGATCATGATCAGCACGGCCTCCTCGTTGAACATCAGGTGGCCTTCGTGGAAGCCGTGGCGTCCCTTGCCCGACAGATTGTTGACGATCGTGTAGCCGCTGACACCAGCCCGATCCAGCAGATCGGTGGCGAACTCCTGGTAGGCGCCCTCGAGAATGATCTCCAGTTTCTTGAGGGGGCTGAAGTTGAGGTTTTTCATGCTGCGAGCTCCTTGAATTCTTCGCTTGTGGCGGCTGTTCCCGCCACTTGCTGCCGCCAGCCACCGTCTTCGTACAGGTGGCATATGCCAGTTTCCGGATCCACGATGGCCATGCGTGCCCAGCCGTTGTAGACAAGGTTCCTGACCTTGACGACCCCCTCGATGGCGCGTCTGGCCAGGTCGAAGGGCGCGTCGATGAAGGTGAGCAGGCGCATGGGCTCGTGATAGGGCAGGCCGTTCTTGAGGACGGTCTGTGCCGGCAGTCCGGTGCGCAGGTCGCTGAGGTTGCCGGTCATGACGCCGAAGCGCCCGGCGACGTTGTGGTAAACCTTGCTGCCGCTGCCGTAATGCGCGTTGTCGACCGTCGAAAAGTAGTGCTCCATGTTGATCCACTGTCCCACCACCAGCGGGCCGGCCAGAATGTTTTCGAGAAGACGTCCCCTGGGATCGATACGGTAGTCATACGACTGCAGGAAGACCCGCCCTTCCAGGTCCATCTGCTCGGTGAGATGCCGGCGGCCGATGATGAATCCGACGTTGCGCGACAGGCCCCACTCCGGCCGCACCTGGGACCAGTCCGATGCATTTCTCTGGGCGTTGCGGTAGGCTTTCGCCGGGTCGACACCGTCGTTCTCCGGCTCCAGTGTCGGCATGCGCTCCGCCGCGCTAAGTCGCGAGACGGATTGCAGGCTGTTGCTGAGCCGATCCACATAGACCAGATGGCTGGGCGGCAGCAGATCCATGTCGTGCAGCTGGATACCGTCTGTCGTGGTGTTGTGGAATGCAGGAACGAACCAGGTGTCGTCCGGGATGTCGATGCCCTGCCGACGCAGCCCTTCGCGTACTGCCGGCTTGTTGGCGATCTGTGCGAGCACCCGTGCATTGACGATACCGTGGTTGCCGCCGCAGGCGCCGCAATCCAGTGCGGATTCGTAGGGGTTGTTCTCGGACGTGCTGCCATGGCCCACCAGCAACACGAATCGCGAGAATCCTTCGATCAGGCCGATGGAGCGCAATGCCGTGCCGACGAAGTTCAATTGCTCGTCCAACGTAAAGCCGATGCGCCCCAGCCTTTCCATCTGCATCTGCGCGTAGCCGCGGTCGATGCGATAGACCGTACGCAGACGCGCGATGAAAGCCGACTCGGTACGGGCGTCCAGATTGAAATGACGTGCGAATTCGGTCGAGCTCTCGCGATTGCCCAGGGCGGTTTCCCGTAGTTCACGAATCATGCCGTCGGTGATCGCCTCCCGCTGCAGGCCCAGTTCCCTCACAATGGCCTTGACGATCAGGGCGCGCTGCAGCGAACGGATGATGGAGTCCGCCTGTTCCCGGCTGAGCTTGTCCAGCAACAACCGGCTATCCGACTTGTCCGGGTGCAGCCGCCGGCGCCAGCGGCTATAGGCGAGCGGCGCGAGGCTCTTGCCGAACATGTCGAACCCGAACAACAGGCCGATCGCCTCCACCGTGATGAAGGGCGAAAGTACCGAGGCCTTCAGTTCGTGGAGGACCTGTTCCAGCGACGAGACGAAGGCCTGTTCGTCCACGCTGCGCGCGATCGCCAGTTCCAGCACCACGTTCTTGGGGCTTGCCACCACCGGGCAGAGGTGGATTTCGCTGCCTTTCTCCAGGCCGATGAAGCTCACTGGTATGCCGAAGAAGCCGGCGATACCGAAGGTCTGGCAATCCCCGATTTTTTCGAGATGGCGCCGGATGCGTTCCGAACGCACATCGATGCAGAACATGAGCTGCGCGAACGGCCGCTTTTCGCGTTTCACGGGCCGCGACAGGTTCATCCCCTGCAGCAGCCGGTCCATGGTGCGGGCCTCCAGCGCGCCCAGCCACATGCGGCCTTCCGCCTGCTCGAATCGGGCGAGCGTTGAAGTGAGCCTGGCCAGATCCTCCGGTCCCAGTCGCCGCATGGCATCTGCCATTCCGGCCTTGTCCGCCAGCCTGCGCAATGCTGCTGCAATGCTGCTTGCCTCGTGTTCGCGCTTGCGTGCCAGGTATTGCGGCAGCAAGCGCGCAATGCGCGATCCACGCCGCGCAGCGATGGCGTCCTCTACGGCATGCGCCATTTCCGGCAATACATGGCCGCCGTGAAACTCGCGTCGCAAATAGGCTTCTGCCGGATGTGCCTCGACGAAACGCGCAAGCCCGGTGAGGGTGTCCGGCAAGCCCTTGCGCTGCGCATGCTCGCGCAGCAGCGCAAGCCCCAGCACAAGCCGAATGGCCAGGTAGTCGACCAGGTCGGCCGGATAGTGTCGGGACCAGTGGTAGTGCTTGGCGCCGGCGCGCCAGCGGATGAAGCCTGCCCAGCCATGCAGGCGGGTGAGTTCGCAGGCAAAGTGGTTTTTCCAGTCGTCCTCTGGGACCTCCAGCGCTTCCATGACATGACTGATGATGCCTTCCGGCGTGTCGTCGGCAGCCAGGATGTGCTTGATGTGCAGCCCCCGGATGAACAGACGCAGGTTGCGTTGCGCCACCGCGGTCCAGGCGGCGAACAGGCCTTTCTCGCGCCCCGGCATCTGCCACACCGACTGCCCCTCGTCGAAGAAATCGAGGCAGCTCTTGATCACGAGTTCGTTCAGCGTCGCGCCGATTTCGGTGCCGAAGAGCATGTCCACGATGGCGTAGAGCGGGCGACCGGGCGGCATGTCGGTGCCGACCTGCGCCGCCAGTGCGGCGTCGTCGATCGTGCGTGCCGGCAGGGCAAAGCCGGCCAGCGCGGCGTGAACGTCGGCGGCGTCGGCGAGCGAAGGCGGCGCGCTGATCGGTTCCTTGATTTCCGTGAGGAGTGCCATCAGCAGACGGCGCTGGTCGAGCCCGGCGATGTCCGGTTGCGCGGCCAGGAAGCGCCCGACCTGATCCTCCAGCGCGGCGAGATCGACCTTGCCCGAGGCCAGGTACCCCTGCTGGATCGCACGCGGCAGGAAGCCGCGCGCATGGAACAGGCGTTCGCCCTCGCCGATCGCCTGTTCGAACGGCAGGTGCTCCAGGCCGTAGAGCGGGTTGTGGTGGATGAAGGTCCGCATGGGCCAGAAGTAGGGGATCGGCTCCCCGGCTACGTGAACCGTGGCGCGAATATTGAGGCGTCGCCCAAGTGCAAGACTCATAGACCCCCTCCCGTCGAATAGAGGCCGGCTGCAATGAAGACGCCTAGCATGCCGGCGAATGCTAGCGCCGAGGCGCGTCCGATGTCGGTGTCGGATGCCATGCGTTCGGCCCCGAAGATGAAACCCTGCAGCAGCTTCGTCGCGGCCCAGCCCCAGACCAGCCAGATGGCCAGGACGGCGACGGCGCCTGCCCAGTCGAGCGCGTGCAGCACGCGCAGCAGGCCGAAGAAGCCGGGGAAGGGCGGCGTGGCGACCGCAGCCAGCGCCGTCACCGCCAGCACGCCGGACAGGCGCGGCAGGTGTCCGATCAGGCCGCCCTGCAGGCCCGCGTACGCGGCGCCGAATCGCCTGGTCAGCGGGTGGACCAGCAGCGCCATCAGGGCGGACGGCAGGCTGAACCAGAACGCGAACAGGTGCAGCTCAGCGCTGTCGCCGCCATCGGCGGCCAGTACCCAGGTGAGCGCGAGGCCGGACGTGGCGAGGAAGCCGGCCCAGCGCCCCATGTCGCGCACGGTCAGCAGACGCAGCGCGTAGAGACCGGACGTCAGCAGCGCCCACGGCACGAAATAGGCCGGGACGGCGTGCAGCGCGACCTGCAGCAGCCCGACCCCCAGCTGGGGCCACACGAGCAGCAATGCGGCGCGCGCGGCGGGGTGGCGCACCCTCGTCAGGGCGCCATTGAGCACGATGCTCAGCGGAAACAGCGGCAGGAACAGCGAAGCGATCAGCAACAGCGTCATGTCACACCCACCTGGACCACACGTTGATGCGTCGCGACAGGCCGAGCGTTGCCTGGGTGAGCCAGGCGTAGACGTCGGCCACGTAGAACTCGCGCGAGATCAGGGAATAGAAGGCGAGCCGCAGCGGCGATGCATCACTGCCGCGGTACGCACGGCCGTTGGCGGCAGCGTAGTAGGTGGCGATCCAGCCTGCTACGATGGCGGCGGTGAGGATCATCACAAGCACTTCAAAGGTCGCCAGCGGGAGGCTGGCTGCCGCATAGATACGCTCGCTCAGTTCCCGATCGGGGTAGAGGAAGAGATCGAATGCATGCTCGATCAGCGTATAGCCGGCCACCACGATGACCAGCGACAGAATGATCATCGCCATCAGCCGCCACGGACTGTCCACGCGCAGGCGATAGGTCGCGAACAGGAGCTGGGCGCCGGTCACCCAGCCGAAGAACAGCAGGATGATCCCGCCCTGTTCCCCGACCGAGTCGCTGCCCATCAGCCAGCGCGACGCGCCAAGCACGAGCAGGGGAACCACCACTGTGATGACGGCCGCCAGCACCCAGGGCAGGCGTGGCGCCAGGGGCTTGCGCTCGACCACGAAGGTGTAGACGTCGTCGTGGGGCACGCCGTCGTGCTTGCGCGCGTTGCCGATCACGCTGCCGGCACCGAGGAACAGCGTGCCCTTGAACAGGCCATGGGCGATCAGGTGGTAGATCGCGAGAGAGAATGCGCCGACGCCACACTCGACGAACATGAAGCCCATCTGGCCCATGGTCGAGTAACCGAGGGACTTCTTGATGTCGTTCTGGGTGAGCATCAGGATCGAACCGAGGATGGCCGTGACCAGGCCCACCGCGAACACCAGGTGCAGCACGCCGCCGGCGTGCACGAACACAGGTGCGAAACGGTTGATGATGAAGCCGCCGGCGTTGACGATGCCGGCGTGCATCAGCGCCGAGACCGGAGTCGGGCCCTCCATGGTGTAGGGGAGCCAGGTGTGCAGCGGAAATTGCGCCGAGCGGGCAAACGCCGCCAGGGCGACCAGCAGGGCCACCACGGTGAGCACGGGAATGCCCGCCACGGTGTGTGCATCCGGCGCGGCGGCGATGCGTTCGAACAGCGTCGGCAGGACCGCGGTGCCGTAGGTTTCGTACAGCAGGACCGCGGCCAGCACCAGCGGCAGGTCACCCAGGCGATAGGTCAGGAATGTCCAGAAGGCATAGCGCTGGGCTGCGGGTCGTGCGGTGTCGTGGCCGAGCAGGAAATAGAGCAGTACCCCGATCAGATGCCATGCCACCAGCAGGGTGACGAGATCGCCCGCAGCCACCATCAGCAGGATGGCCCCGGCCATCAGGTCCAGCAGGACATAGAAGCGCGCGTAGCCGGGTTCCTCTGCCATGTAGCGCACCGAATAGACGTGCACGACCAGGCTGATGCCCGCGACCATCAGGGACATCACGCTGGTCAGCGGATCGAGATACAGGCTGCCCCAGCCCGGTGCGAACGATGCCCATTGCGGCCGACCCTCGGCCAGATAGAACGCGAGCGAGGCCGCGGCGAGCAGGAAGGTGAGCACGCTGAAGCCGACGCTCAGGCGCGCGATACGATGCCGGGGCCGATCAGCGAGCAGCATGGTGAACAAGGCCGAGAGCAATGGCGTGGCCGGAAGCAGGACGATGAGCTTGTCCACCGCGTCAGTTCTCCTTGATTTCAGAGTCGTTTTGGTTGGCGTCTGTCGTGAACGCTGCCTGGGTGACCACGATGCGGTGGGCGTCAATCCATAAATTATGGTAGAAGCACCGCCCCGAACATCGATCGCATCATTTATCGCGCATGTGCGGCGGCGTTCTGCCGCACTTGGTCATTGGTCCTGAATCCACCAGATACCAGGCGGAATCCTAAATTCGGTGATCCATACAGAACAGTCTTAAATTTTTATGGGAACCATAACGTATGTGGAATGATGTGCTTGGGTCATCGAGGCCGTCGGGCATCGCGCAGGCGGGCAGCACGCTTGCCGAAGTGGTCGCGTTCGATGCGCGTCGTGGTGCCGTGGTAGGTTAGGCGCCTCAGCGGCCCACGTCTTTGGCGCCGGGCGATCGCTTGCTAACCGCCGCCGGTGCCGCCTCCGCGCGGTCGAGCAAGTACTCGAGAAACGCGCGCGCCACGACTGACAGCTGGCGAGCGGCCGGGTAGACGGCATACCAGTGGCGCAGGATCGGAAAGCCTTCGACGTCGAGCACGGCAAACTGTCCGGGCTGGTTGAGTACGAGGGTGTCGCGGGACAGGGCGGAGATGCCGAGCCCGACGAGGATTGCCTGCTTGATGGCTTCGTTGCTTCCCAACTCCAGGCGTGGATGGATGTTGAGGCCGTGTCCGCTGAACATGCGCTCGATGGCGTTGCGCGTGCCCGAACCCTTCTCCCGCATCAGCCAGGGTTCGGCGGCGATCCGGTCGAGGGGGATCTTTTTCCTGTGCGCCAGCGGATGTTCCGGTGCGGCCAGCACGATGATGGGGTTGTCCATGATGGGCGTGGCGACAACGTCAATGTCCTCCGGCGGCTGGCCGACGAAATAGAGGTCGTCGAGACCGTCGGCCATGCTGGCAAGCACCTGTTCCTTGTTGGTGACGCGCAGCGAGACATCAATGCCGGGATAGAGCTTGGAGAATTCGCCCAGCAGGCGCGGCGCAAAGTACGATGCCGTGGTGATGGCCATCAGACTGAGTTGCCCCTGCTTCAAACCCTTGCGCTCGGCGACCGACATGGAGAAACGGTCGAGGGTGCTGAAGATCTCGCGGGTGGCCTGGGCAAGGTGCTGGCCGTCGGGGGTCAGGTGCAGTTTCTTGCCGACCTGTTCGATCAGCGGCACACCAACGGCTTCGGTGAGCTTCTTCATTTGCATCGATACCGTCGGCTGCGTGAGGTAAAGTTCCTCGGAGGCGCGGGTAAAGCTGCCGAGCCGGGCGATGGCCTCGAAAATTTCCAGCTGGCGAAACGTGGTATGGCTGCGCATGGCTTTAGACTGGCCCCTTCAATCCTTGCATAGACATTAGTCTATTCTACAAATAGAAAAAATCGACTGTTATTTATGGTTCGCCTCCTGCATGATGCGCCCCATCGTGCATGACCACTTCTGGCATGTCCGTAAACCTAACCTTTGCTAGGAGGAATCATGGCTGTTAAAACCTACAACGCCGGTGTGAAGGAATACCGGCAGACTTACTGGACCCCGGATTACACTCCGCTGGACACCGACATTCTGGCTTGCTTCAAGATCACGCCCCAGCCGGGTATTGATCGTGAAGAAGTCGCCGCTGCCGTGGCCGCCGAATCGTCGACCGGCACCTGGACCACGGTGTGGACCGACCTGCTGACCGACCTGGATTACTACAAGGGCCGCGCCTACCGCATCGAAGACGTGCCCGGCGACGACACCTGCTTCTATGCCTTCGTGGCTTACCCGATCGACCTGTTCGAAGAAGGCTCGGTCGTCAACGTGCTGACCTCGCTGGTCGGCAACGTGTTCGGCTTCAAGGCCCTGCGCGCCCTGCGTCTGGAAGACATCCGCTTCCCGATCGCCTACGTCAAGACCTGTGGTGGCCCGCCCGCCGGCATCCAGGTCGAACGCGACCGCATGAACAAGTACGGCCGTCCGCTGCTGGGCTGCACCATCAAGCCGAAGCTGGGTCTGTCCGCCAAGAACTACGGTCGCGCCGTGTACGAGTGTCTGCGCGGCGGTCTGGACTTCACCAAGGACGACGAAAACGTCAACAGCCAGCCCTTCATGCGTTGGCGTGACCGTTTCGCCTTCGTGCACGAAGCGACCCTGAAGGCCGAACGCGAGACCGGCGAGCGCAAGGGCCACTACCTGAACGTGACCGCTCCGACCCCGGAAGAAATGTACAAGCGTGCCGAGTTCGCCAAGGAAATCGGCGCACCGATCATCATGCACGACTACCTGACCGGCGGCCTGACGGCCAACACGGGCCTGGCCAACTGGTGTCGCAACAACGGCATGCTGCTGCACATCCACCGTGCCATGCACGCCGTGCTCGACCGCAACCCGCACCACGGTATCCACTTCCGCGTGCTGACCAAGGTGCTGCGTCTGTCGGGTGGCGACCACCTGCACTCCGGTACCGTCGTGGGCAAGCTGGAAGGCGACCGCGAAGCGACCCTGGGCTGGATCGACACCATGCGTGACGGCTTCATTGCCGAAGACCGTTCGCGCGGCCTGTTCTTCGACCAGGACTGGGGTTCCATGCCCGGCGTGATCCCGGTTGCGTCCGGCGGCATCCACGTGTGGCACATGCCCGCACTGGTCTCCATCTTCGGTGACGACTCCGTGCTGCAGTTCGGTGGCGGTACGCTCGGCCACCCCTGGGGCAACGCCGCTGGCGCCGCCGCCAACCGTGTCGCGCTGGAAGCCTGTGTGGAAGCCCGTAACCAGGGCCGTGCCATCGAGAAGGAAGGCAAGGACATCCTGACCGCCGCTGCCGCGCACAGCCCCGAGCTGAAGATCGCCATGGAAACGTGGAAAGAGATCAAGTTCGAGTTCGACACCGTCGACAAGCTGGACGTCGCGCACAAGTAAAGGCTCGAGGGGCGGAGCAGGGCCCCCGCCGCACGAGCGGCGGGGATGCGACCCCCGGCGGGCCGCCTGTTCGCCCCCCACTCAACTTATTCGTTAAAGGAACCCAAATGTCTGAAGTGATGGATTACAAAAGCCGCCTGAGCGATCCCGCCAGCCGCAAATTCGAGACCTTCTCCTACCTGCCCGCCATGACTGCGGACAACATCAAGAAGCAGGTCGAGTACCTGGTGAAAAAAGGCTGGAACCCGGCCATCGAGCACACCGAGCCTGAGCACATGATGGACTCGTACTGGTACATGTGGAAGCTGCCGATGTTCGGTGAAACCGACGTCTCCCGCGTGCTGGCCGAAGCCGAGGCCTGCCACAAGGCCAACCCCAACAACCACGTCCGTCTGATTGGCTACGACAACTTCTCGCAAAGCCAGGGCGCGTCGATGGTGATCTTCCGCGGCAAGACCGTTTAAGCGGCGGCAAGGCTGTCACACCCGGCCCCCGCTGCCCGATCCGAAGCCCTGAAGTGGGCGCAGGGTCGGCGCCCGGGGGCTTTTTTATCTGTCGCAAATCCCCAGGCTGCACGCTAGAGCGGCCTGCGTATTTGCGATCCCCTTACATGGAGCCGTCATGAGCAATATCGTCGACCAGTACCGCGTTACCCAGGAACCCTATTACCGCCCGGTTGCGGACGAAGTTGAATTGTATGAGGCCGCCTATTCGGTCCGCATGCCCATGATGCTGAAGGGTCCTACCGGCTGCGGCAAGACGCGCTTCGTCGAATACATGGCCTACAAGCTCGGCAAGCCGTTGATCACGGTGGCGTGCAACGAGGATATGACGGCGTCCGACCTGGTTGGCCGCTTCCTGTTGTCGGCTTCCGGCACTGAGTGGCAGGACGGCCCGCTGGCCATCGCTGCGCGCCATGGTGCGATCTGCTACCTGGATGAAGTGGTGGAAGCGCGCCAGGACACTACCGTGGTGATCCACCCGCTGACCGACAACCGCCGCGTGCTGCCGCTGGAGAAGAAGGGCGAGCTGGTGCATGCCCATCCCGATTTCCAGATTGTGATTTCCTACAACCCCGGCTACCAGAGCCTGATGAAGGATCTCAAGCAGTCGACCAAGCAGCGTTTCGGCGGCCTCGATTTCACCTATCCGGAGCATGCCATCGAGTCCGAGATCGTCACGCACGAGTCCGGCGTCAACGCCGACATCGCCGGCAAGCTGGTGTCGATCGCCGAGCGCAGCCGCAACCTCAAGGGCCACGGCCTCGACGAAGGCCTGTCGACCCGCATGCTGATCTACGCAGGCTCACTGATCGCCAAGGGCGTCAACCCGATGGCCGCCTGCCGCGTCGCACTGGTGCGCCCGATCACCGACGATCCCGACATGCGCGACGCGCTCGACGCGGCGGTGTCGACGTTTTTTTGATGGGGGAGCGGTAAGCGGTGAGCAGCGAGCGGAAAAATCGCTGACCTCGCCTTTCACCGCTTACTGCTAACCGCTTACTGCTCACCAAATCATGTCGATCAAACTCGAAGACTACGCTGAACTGCTGGAAGATCTGTCCGAGCACACCCGCAGCGCGTTGAACGCGACGTGGCACGACGCAACCAAGGTGTTCAGCCCGCGTGGCCTGGATAACTACCTCAAGGGCGTGTCGGCCATACGGGGTCTGGGCCGTGGCGATTCGCTGGTGGAAACCTGGATCGAGAAAGCGCCGCAGGTCGCCAAGGAAGTGGGCGAAGACGTGGTAGCCGATCTCGCCACTGCCGCGCTGATGCTGGCGTCGAAGACCTCGGGCGCGGTGATCGAGCTGTTGCTCGCCAGTGCCCCCACCGCCGCCAACCGGCTCGGGGACGCCGACCTCTTCCTCAAGTATCTGCAGTTTCTCAATACCCTCATCGCGCAGGCGCCGCGCGGTGTGCGGCCGATGCTCGACAAGCTGGAGGTGCTGTTCCAGCATCTCACGCTCGGTGGCCTGCGGCGCTGGGCGCTGTGGGGTGCGCACGCGCACCGCACCAACTACGAAGAGCAGATCCGCTACTTCGGCCTGGAGTCGAAAGAGTCGCTGGCGATGCTGCAGAAGGAGCGCAAGGGCACGCTGCTTGTGGACGTGCAGCGTCGCATCAACATGTATCTGCGCGCATTGTGGGCGCGCGACTTCTTCATGCGCCCGACTTCCGGCGACTTCGAATCGCGAGAAGGCTACCGGCCTTACATCGAGGACTACCTGCTGCATATGCCGGATGCCTTCGACGACTGGTCGGTCGAAGGGCAGGAGCCGGTGTCAGGGCTCGAACTCTATCGCGCCACTGCCGCGCACTGCGCCGCACACGTGGTGGAAACGAAGGAACCGATTTCGGCCGAAGCATTGAACCCGATGCAGATGGCGGTGATTTCGGTGATCGAGGACGCGCGGGTGGAAGCCCTGTCGATCCGCCGTTTCCCCGGCCTGAAGCAGCTCTGGAGCCGGCTGCATGTCGCCAGGCCGGAAATGAATGTGAGCGTCGGCGATTATCTCAACCGCCTGGCCCGCGCGCTGCTGGACGAAACCTACCAGGATAACGACCCGTGGATCACCGAGGGCCGCGCGCTGTTTGCCGCCGTGCAGGACCGCCTCGGTGACAACCAGATTTCGTGGGAAATCGGCGTGCAACTTGCGCACAGCCTGACCGAGAAAAGAATCCCGTTCAACCCGCGCACCGACATCCTCACCGCGCCCTACCGTGACGACAACCGCTACTTCTGGGAATTCGAGGAATTCGATTTCGAAAAGGCTGCGGGCGCCGGCTACGAGAGCGTCAAGCAGGTTCGCAAGAACGTCAGCGTGATGGAGATGATCAACGAAATCGACGTTGAGACCGCGGGTGACGATGCCGAGGAGATCTGGGTGCTGAGCACCGAGCTGTTCCCTTACGAGAACATCGGCGACGAGAGCCACGGCAAGAGCTTCAATGAGATGGAAGGCAAGGAGCCGGTATCCGATCCCTTCCACTATTCGGAATGGGACTACCAGATCCAGCTGGAGCGCCCGGCCTGGGCTACGGTTATGGAGAAGCGCGCCAAGTCGGGTGACCTTGCGGTCATCGACGAGATCACCAGCAAATACAAGCGTGAAATCCATCGCATGAAATTCCTGCTCGACGCGATGCAGCCGCAGGGTGTGCAGCGCATCCGCAAGCTGGAGGACGGCGACGAGATCGACATCAACGCGGCGATCGCCAGTTTCATCGACATCCGTCTTGGCAACCAGCCCGACCCGCGCATCATGATGCGTTCCGTCAGGAAGACGCGCGATTTCTCGATCCTGGTGCTGCTGGACCTGTCCGAGTCGACCAATGAAACGGTGCAGGACCAGGAATACTCGGTGCGCGAACTCACCCAGCAGGCCTGCGTTCTGCTGGCCGACGCAATCAACAAGGTGGGCGATCCGTTCGCCATCCACGGCTTCTGCTCGGACGGCCGCCACGACGTCGAGTACTACCGCTTCAAGGACTTCGACCAGCACTGGGACGAGGTTCCGAAGGCCAAGCTCGCAGGCATGACCGGCCAGCTGTCGACCCGCATGGGCGCCGCGATTCGCCACGCCGGCCATCACCTGAAACTGCAGCGCTCGGCAAAGAAGCTGCTGATCGTCATCACCGATGGCGAACCGGCCGACATCGACGTGCGTGATCCGCAGTACCTGCGTTACGACACCAAGAAGGCAGTGGAGGAAGTGGCCCGCAACGGCGTGACGACCTACTGCATGAGTCTCGACCCGCGCGCCGACAACTACGTGTCGCGCATCTTCGGGCAGAATAATTTCATGGTGGTCGACCACGTGCAGCGTCTGCCCGAGAAGTTGCCGATGCTGTACGCCGGGCTCACTCGCTAGCCGATCTGGCGTAATCCACGTTGATGTGACATCGTGGGGCGACCGAAATCCATTTCCCGAATCAGGGGAGTTGGATCAGGCTGGCTGAAATCGTTACGGCACTTGAAACTTCAAGTGCCTGCGCAGCATCTGTCGGGGATCGGGGGCACGCATGCAACGGGTCGTCATCTTATGGGTGTTGAGCTGGATGGTTCTGGCAAGTGGCGCGCACCTCGTTTGCGGGGATGGCCGATATGCCGTGACCGAATTCGACCGCCTCGGCCTCAGCGCAGCCCATGCATTACGCAGCGAGCCGCTTGACTCCCTGATGGGGGGCATGACATGGCTCGGTTCGCTGCTGCTGCTGGTGCCGCTGACAGGGCTGAAGGCGTGGCATCTGTTCAGGGCGGAACGCCGACGCGAATCGGCGTTCATCATGCTGGCCTTGCTGAGTGCGTCTGCCCACGGCCATCTCGTCAAGCTCTGGGTGGTCCGCCCGCGTCCCGAACTCTTCGCGGCCTGGTTGCCGATGCCGCAAGACTGGTCCTATCCCAGTGCGCATGCCATGCAGGTCACGGCTGCGGCATTGGCCTTGTTCCTCGTGTCCACTCGGCGCCAGGCGATCTGGGCCGCCACGCTCGGCCTTGTCGTGGCAGGGGTCGGGCTGTCGCGCATCTACCTGCAGGTTCATTTTCCAAGCGATGTCATTGCCGGGACGCTCGCCTCTGCATTATGGGTGGGCGGGTTGCATGCGCTGATCTTTCGCCGGGCGTCCGGCCGTGGGCAGGGACGAGAGGATGTCGCATGAGACACAAATTCCTCGGGACCGGTGAGCCTGGCTATCATCCCTTGAAAAAGCTGCGCACCATCGGGTCGGGTTTGCGCTATGCGGTCGTCTACGATTTCAGCGTCGCCTGGAAACTCGTTTTCTCACTGTGTGTCCTGGTAGCCGCCCTGTCTGCGCGCGCCTGGGTGACTCCCTGCTCATCGTCGTTGTCACGGCGCTGGTGCTGGTGGCCGAAATCATGAATAGTGCCATCGAAGCGCTGTGCGACTTCGTCGAAACCCGGCACAACGAAAAAATCGGCATCATCAAGGACATCGCCGCAGCGGGAGTGGGCATTGCCATGTTCACCTGGCTGCTGGTACTCGGCTTCGAGGTGGAAGAAATGCTGCGCGCCATTTTATAAAGGAAACGATCCATGCTTTGGTTTGCTCTGGGGCTGATCGCCCTGGTTGTCGGCGCGGAACTTCTGGTACGCGGCGCTTCGAAACTGGCGATGTCCTTCGGCATCTCGCCGCTGGTGGTCGGCCTCACCGTGGTCGCCTTCGGCACCAGCGCGCCGGAACTGGCGGTGTCGGTGCAATCGGCCTGGTCCGGCCAGGTCGATATCGCGCTCGGCAACGTGGTCGGCAGCAATATTTTCAACGTGCTGTTCATCCTCGGCGCATCGGCACTGATCGTGCCGCTGGTGGTGCATCAGCAGATCATTCGCCAGGAAGTGCCGGTGATGATCGTCGCTTCGTTGCTGCTCTGGGCGATGGCCGTCGACGGCGGCATCAGCCGCTGGGAGGGCGTGCTGCTGGCGGGCCTGGTCGTCGGCTATACGATCGTCATCATTCGCCAGAGCCGACGCGAGACGGCCGCCGTCAGGGCCGAATATGACGAGGCGTTCGAAGGCGGAGCGCAAGGCTGGGATGCGCATTGGGGCATGCAGATTCTGCTGATCCTGGCCGGTCTCGCCTTGCTGGTGCTGGGCTCGAATTGGCTGGTGGAAGCGGCCGTGGCCTTTGCCAAATACCTCGGCGTTAGCGAACTGGTCATCGGCCTGACCATCGTCGCCGCCGGCACCTCGCTGCCCGAGGTAGCCACGTCCATCCTAGCTGCCATTCGCGGCGAGCGGGACATTGCCGTCGGCAATGTGGTGGGTAGCTGTATCTTCAATATTCTGGCGGTGCTGGGCATTTCGAGCAGCGTCGCGCCCAGCGATCTCGCCGTGGCTCCGGCCATGCTGGCGTTCGATCTGCCGGTGATGATGGCGGTGGCGGTGGCGTGCCTGCCGATCTTCTTCACCGGCCACCTGATCGCGCGTTGGGAGGGTGCGCTGTTTCTGGCCTATTACGTGGCCTATACCGCCTACCTGATTCTTGATGCTTCGGGCCATGATGCCCAGGCGGGTTTCTCGGCCGTGATGGGCGGCTTTGTCCTGCCCCTGACGGCGCTGACGCTGTTGGTGCTGAGCTGGCGACATTGGCAGCGTATGCAGGGAGGCAAGCCGACGTGAGCCACGAGAGCCATTTGGAAGCAGGTGGCCCGACCTACCTGTGGCTGGCCGCCGTACCCTTCGCGCTGTTCCTGCTGCTCGCCTGGGGGCTTGCGTCGTATCCCTTGCCATGGCGAGTCGATGCGCCGTGGATCCCCAGTCTCGGGATCCCGCTGGCGTTTCGCATCGACGGCCTCGGCGCCCAGATGCTGGCATTGATCACCGGCATCGGTACCTGGATTTTCGTATACGCCAGCGGCTATCTGGCTCATGAGCCCCGGCGCGGCCGGCTCTTCGCCGTGCTGCTGCTATTCATGCTGGCCATGATCGGCGCGGTCACCGCTGACAACCTGATCGTGCTGTTCCTGTTCTGGGAACTCACCAGCATCACCTCCTTCCTGCTGGTCGGCTTCAACCACGAGCAGGCCACTGCGCGCACCGCCGCGCGCCAGGCGCTGCTGATCACCATGGGCGGCGGACTGGCCTTGCTCGGCGGTCTGGTGCTGCTCGGCCAGATGGCCGGAACCTGGACCCTTTCCGGCATTGTCGCCGCCGGACCGATCCTGGTCGACGATCCGCGCCTGCCCTATGCGCTGACGCTGGTGCTGCTCGGCGCATTCACCAAATCGGCGCAGTTCCCGTTCCATTTCTGGTTGCCCAATGCCATGTCGGCGCCGACGCCTGTGAGTGCCTATCTGCACTCGGCGACCATGGTGAAACTGGGCATCTATTTGATGGCGCGTCTGGATCCGGCGTTCAACGACCTGCTGTTCTGGGAAGTAATGCTGATCGGCACCGGCACGGTGACCGCCGTCTGGGCTGCGGTGCTGGCGCTGCGTGAGCGCGACCTCAAGCGAATCCTGGCGCGCAGCACGGTTTCCGCACTCGGCACGCTCACCCTGCTGATCGGGCTGCCGAGTCCGGGGGCGGGCCTGGCGGTGGCGGCTTTCCTGTTCGCCCACGCCCTCTACAAGGCGCCCCTGTTCATGGTGGCAGGCAACATCGATCATGCCACCGGCACCCGTAACATCGACCACCTGATGGGCTTGCGCCGCGCCATGCCACTGACCGCGGCGGCGGCAGTGCTCGCGGGTCTGTCCATGGCGGGATTGCCGCTGTCTTTCGGCTTCGTCGCCAAGGATGCGATATCCGTGGCCAAGGCCGAGGCCGAGGTATTGATGCTGGTCAGCTATGCCACCGTGTTCGTCAACGCCATTGCCGTGGCTGTCGCCGGGGTGGCGGCGATACGCGTGTTCTGGGGGCCGCCGGAATCGCCGCGCGGGCAGGTTCGCGAAGTGTCCTGGCGCATGTTCGTGCCGCCCCTGGCGATTGTGCTGCTGGGGATCGAGTTCGATTTTTTTCCGGCGCTGGCCGACCCGCTGCTGCTCGCTGCTGCACGCACCATCTCACCCGAACTGGGGACAGCCGATCTGAGCGCGGCCTATGACCTCGATATCCTGTTGTCTGCGACCGGCATCACGGCGGTGGTCGGCCTGCTGTTCTTTCTGTCATGGGACCGTCTGCATCATGCGCTTCATCGCCTGCAATGGCTCGACCGCTTTGGTCCGGCAGCGCTGTACGACTCTTTGCTGAACGCCCTGACGCGCATTGCCGCATGGCAGACGCGCCATCTGCAGCATGGACGGCTCACGGGCTATATGCGGCTGACACTTGCGGCATTGCTGGCGATGGGGAGCGTTGCCTGGCTCAGCACCGACAGCCGCATGGTGCTGCACTGGAATTGGTCGACCCATGCCTGGGCCTGGGTCGTCGCATGCCTGTTGATGGTGACGGGTGCGGGCGCAGCGCTGCTGCTGCGTGATCGGCTGGGTGTTCTGATGGCGAGCGGGCTGGTGGGATACGGTTCGGCTGTGCTGTTCCTGTTCGCCGGTGCGCCGGATCTGGCCTTCACCCAATTCGCAGTGGAAACGGTGCTGGTGGTGGTGGCCGCCAGCGTGCTGCCGCGCTATGGCCGGACGCTGCCCCGGCGCGATCCGTGGCGGTGGGCGAATGCTGTATTGGCGATGGCTGCCGGTGTCGGCACCTTCATGCTGCTCGCGCACCTGCAGGGGCTGCCGGTGAATACCGAACTGGCCGACGGCTTCGGCCGCATGAGTCTGCCCGAGGCCCATGGACACAACGTGGTCAACGTGATCATCGTGGATTTTCGGGCCCTCGATACGCTGGGTGAAATCGTGGTGGTGGCCTTCTCGCTGCTGGCCGCCTTGCCCCTGCTTGGCGGCCTGAAAAAGGGGGCGGGAATCATGATGCAGCGATCCACCCTCCTGACCCAGGCGGCCCGCCCCCTCTACTGGCTCATGCTTGCCGCCGCCGTGTGGATTCTGCTGCGCGGCCACAACGCGCCTGGCGGCGGATTCATCGGAGGACTGGTGGCGGTCGCCGGCAGCAGTCTGCTTGCCATCACGCTTGGCCCGGCCGTCGCGCGCCGTTTGCAGCCGCTGGCGCCGCTGCCGCTTGCGATGGCGGGTGTCGGACTTGCCCTGCTGGCAGGCCTCGGCGGCGTCGCCACGGGGATGCCCTTTCTCACCCATGTATGGACGGACACGGGGCTGTCGACCGTGATGCTGTTCGATGTGGGCGTGTTTCTGGCCGTGTGGGGCGCACTCACCGGCTATGTTTTCGCATTGCTCGACGACGGGAGGCCAACGCCATGAGCCTGATCCTCATGCTCGGCATCAGCCTGACGGTTGCGGCCGGGGTGCTGCTTGCGCTTTCACGGGATGTCTTCCGCCTGATTGTGGGGCTGGCGGTGCTGGGCAGTGCGACCAACCTGGTCGTCTTCATGGCGGCGCGTCCCGGCAGTCTCGTTCCGCCGTTGGTCGAAGCCGGTGCGCAGCAACTGTCGACGGATGCCGCCAATCCCCTGCCGCAGGCGCTGGTGCTGACCGCCATCGTGATCGGCTTCGCGCTGCTGTGCTTTGCGCTGGTGCTGGGAGCCTGGCTTGCCCGAAGTGGCGGGGGCGATGCAGACCGGCTGCATGACGCCGAGCCCGTCGCCACTGATCCGGTCAAGCCGCCGGTGCTGGAGCCATGATGCTGGTGCTGAGCCCCTTGCTCGTTCCGCTGGTCACCGCCTTGCTGACGGCACTGCTCGCGCGGCATGCTGCGATGCAAACGCGCGTGAGCGTGCTGGGCGCGGCCGCACAACTCATCTTCGCCACGATGTTGCTGGTCGAAGTCGCGCATCAGGGTCGTCAGTCGGTGGCACTGGGAAACTGGCCACTTCCCTATGGGATCGAATTCGCAGCCGATGCGCTCAGTGCGTCCCTGGTCATGATTGCTGCGCTGCTTGGTCTCATCACCGTGCTGTTCGGCCGGCACTGGAACGAGGCTGGAATGGAGATGCCGGGCCTGCAGCCCTTGCTGCATGGCTTGCTGGCCGCAACGTCCGCCGTGTTTCTGGCGGCCGATCTGTTCAATCTCTACGTCTGGTTCGAGCTCATGCTGATCAGCGTGCTCGGCCTGCTGGTGCTGGGCGGCAAGCGACGGCATGGCGAGGCGGCCTTCAAGTATTTCGCGGTGAGCATGCTGGGCACGCTGCTCATGCTCGGCGCGGTGGGCATGATCTACGGCGCCACCGGTCATCTCAATTTCAGCGCGCTTCGTGCAGCCAGCTCGCAGCCTGGCCTGGACGGCGCGTTGCCGGCATACATCGGCTTGCTGCTGCTCGCTGTCCTGCTCAAGGCCGGTGCGTTTCCGCTGTTCGCCTGGCTGCCGGCCAGCTACCATACCTTGCCCGCGCCGGTGCTGGCCCTGGTGGGCGGGCTGCTGACCAAGGTGGCGGCCTATGTACTGCTGCGGTTGTTGGGCGATGTTTTTGTCGCCGTGCCCGGTGTGATGCTCGAGGCGCTCGGCTGGCTTGCGCTGGCCACCATGCTGAGCGGCGTGCTGGGCGCAGCCTATCACTGGGATGTGCGGCGCATCCTCGCCTTCCACATCGTCAGCCAGATTGGCTACCTGCTGCTCGGTATAGCGCTCGCGACACCGGCGGGCGCGACGGGCACGGTCTTTTTCCTGTTCCACAACATCCTGGTCAAGGCCAATCTGTTTCTGATCGCGGGCTTGATGTGGGCGGCCGCCGGGCACTATGACCTGCGCCGCATCGGCGGTCTGTATCAGGCAAGGCCTTTGTTGGCGGCGCTGTTCCTGGTGAGCGCGTTTTCCCTGGTGGGGGTGCCGCCGACCACGGGCTTCTGGGGCAAGTTCCTGCTGCTCAGGGAGGCTTTTGCCCAGGGCCGCTATGTCTGGGGCGGGGTGGCGTTGGCGGTCGGCCTGCTGACGCTCTACTCGATGAGCAAGATATGGGTGGAGGGGTTCTGGAAGCCCCATCCGATGCAGCAGCCCGATAATGGGCCGGCCCAAGTGAAGCAGGTGACAACGCAGTTGCCGGTCACCGCGTATGCAACCGTGATGCTGCTCTCTCTGGTCATTCTGATCATGGGCATCTTTCCTGACCCGTTTATTCGCTATGTGGATGCAGCGACGGCAGGTTTCTGGACAGGGGGCATGCGATGAACTGGTTGCGTGCATTCGGCTGGCTGGGCGTGAGTTTTCTAAGGGAAGTTATCGTGTCCGGCTGGACCACAGCCCTCATCATCCTGCGCGGAGGCGAGGCGTTGCAGCCTGGTTTCGTACACATGCCCTACGGTGACCTGAGCGACACAGCCGCCAATTTTCTTGGCGCGCTCGTCACCCTGACGCCCGGAACCACGACTGTGGATATCGATCTGGAGCGGGGGGAGTTGCTGCTGCACCTGCTGGATGCGAAACAAGCCGAGGCAACCTTGGCATCGATCCGGCGCGACTTCCTGCAGCCTGTCCGCATATTGTTCGGAGGCAAGTCATGACGCTCCTGATGGGGTTCGTACTGGTTGCCGGCGCGAGTGCGCTGATGGGGGTGTACAGGCTGCTTACCGGGCCCACCGACACCGACCGGGTGGTCGGCCTGGACATCCTCTTTTCGGTCGCAATCGTGTTGAGCCTGGTCGCTGCCTGGGTGAGCGGGCGTACGGCGTATCTGGATGTGGCGATCGGGCTTGCCCTGGTGGGATTTGTGGCGACGATCGCCTGGGCAAGGCTGATTCAGGGCCAAGACCGTGACGATGAGGGGGCGTCCCCTTGATGATGAGCGTGATTGGCTGGGGGGTTTGCACGCTGGCGATGATTGTCCTGGCGATTGCGGCGATCGGCATCCTGCGTCTGCCCGATGCACTGGCGCGTCAGCATGCCGCGACCAAGGCGGCCACGCTTGCGGTGTCGCTGTTTGCACTTGGTCTCGTGCTGGTGGTGGGGGAGGCTGCGTGGACCTGGCGTTTGCTCGTGCTCGTGGCCATCCTGCTGACGACCCTGCCATTGGCCTCCCATGCCCTGGCGCGTGCCGGGATCGCGGAGCATGCACGGAAGAATCAGACGCCTGGGCCCTGAAGTGGCTTGTCCGACACGGGCAGGCGTGGGCGCCACGCGGCAGCGCAAGCGATCAAGCGGTCGCGTGGTCCGCAGCGGAAGCTGCATCGGTGACTTCGGCCAACACATCCAGCACGCTGACCGACGCATCCTGCTGCCCAAGCTTGTCCATCAGGCCGAACGCTCGCAGCTTGTGCGCCACGCGCGGATTGGCCTCGCATACGCGCACGATGATGTGGCGCTGCTGAAAGTGGCGCACCACGTCGGCCAGCGCATGCATGGCGGTGGCATCCGCGAACGGCACCCGCCCCAGCCTCAGGATCATCACGCGCGTCTTGTCATGCAGGCCGGCCAGGGTACGCTCGAAGGTGGCGGCGGCACCGAAGAACAGCGGGCCGTCGATGGAGTAGATCTGCACGCCGGGCGGCACGCCGACAGGACACAGGGCGGCCAGCCCCGCCTCGCTCTCGCCCTCGATGCGGACGGTTTCGCTCATGCGCTTCATGAAGAGCAGCGCGGCGAGCAGCACGCCGACGTTGACCGCGATCACCAGGTCGGCGAACACCGTAAGGAGGAAGGTGATGAGCAGCAGCACCTTGTCGTTCACCGGCGCGTGGCGCAGCAGGTCGATGAAGTGGCGTGCCTCGCTCATGTTCCACGCCACCACAAACAGGATCGCAGCCAGCGCGGCGAGCGGAATGTTCGCGGCCAGCGGCGCCAGCGCGACGATGACCGCCAGCAGCGTCAGCGCGTGCACGACGCTGGCGAGCGGGCTGTCGCCGCCGTTGCGGATGTTGGTGGCGGTGCGCGCGATCGCGCCGGTGGCGGCGAATCCGCCGAACAGGGGTGAAACGATGTTGGCGATGCCCAGCCCGACCAGTTCCTGGTTGGGATCGTGGCGCGTGTCGGCCATGCCGTCGGCGACCACGGCGCACAGCAGCGATTCGATGGCGCCCAGCATGGCGATGGTGAAGGCCGGCCCGAGCAGTTCCAGCACGCGCGCGAAGCTGACCTGCGGCAGATGCATTTCGGGCAGGCCCGCGGGAATGCCGCCGAATGCGCTGCCGATGGTGGCGACGCCGTCGAATTGCCAGTAAGCCTGGGCGAACGTGACCGCGAGCATGGCGATGAGCGGACTGGGGATGCGCCGGGTGAGGCGCGGCGCGATCACGACGATGGCGAGCGCGGCCAGCGACAGCAGCGTGGTCGGCAGATCGAGGCCGGGCAGGGCATAAACCAGCACCGCCAGCTTTTCATGGAAATGCGGCCCGGATGCCGCCGGATGCAGGCCGAAGAAATCCTTCCATTGCCCGACCCAGATGATCACCGCGATGCCGGCGGTGAAACCGGTGATCACCGGCGTGGGGATGAAGCGGATGATGCCGCCCAGCTTGACCAGGCCCATCGCCAGCAGGATGAGGCCGGCCATGAGACTGGCGACCTGCAGGCCGTCGATGCCGTACTTCGCGGTAATGCCCGCGAGGATGACGATGAAGGCGCCGGTCGGGCCGCTGATCGAGACGCGCGAACTGCCGAACAGCGCGGCGAGGAAGCCAGCGATGATGCCGGTGTAGATGCCCTGTTCCGGGCGCGCGCCGCTGGCGATGGCAAATGCCATGGCCAGCGGCAGGGCCACCACGCCGACCACGAGGCCGGCGCCGATGTTGCGCATGAGATGGCGCCGGTGGAACAGCCCGGCTCGCCAGGACTCCAGCGCGGCAATCATGTCAGTCCTTAGAACTCGTTGCGGATGCGCTTGTAGCCTTTGACCAGCTCGTGGTTGGCCTGAGCCACGCTTTCCGAAAAGTCGGCGGCCTGCGGCGATACGCGCTCGATCGTAGCCAGATCGGCATCGGAGTGGATGTTGGCGGTGGACGGGATGTAGAAACCCGGCGGCACGGTGCAGCCTTCCACCACCGAATTGTGGCGGACGACCGAGCCTTCGGACACGATGCAGTTGAACAGCACCGAGTTGAAGCCGACGAATACGTTATCACCCACGGTACAGGGACCA
This sequence comes from uncultured Thiobacillus sp., assembly GCA_964533095.1. Taxonomy (GTDB): domain Bacteria; phylum Pseudomonadota; class Gammaproteobacteria; order Burkholderiales; family Thiobacillaceae; genus Thiobacillus. The sequence continues at coordinate 92,380 of CAZHKS010000002.1, forward strand.
TGCACGATGGAGCGGTGTGCGATGGAGGTGCTCCGCCCGATGGTGACGCCGCCGCCCGCCTTGCAGTGGATGACCACGCCATCCTGGATGTTTGAATTGGCGCCGATGACGATGGGTTCCATGTCGCCCTTGTCGTCCACCTCGTCGGCCCGGATCACTGCATAGGGCCCGATGAACACGTTTTCCCCGACGAAGACCTTGCCGCACAAAATGGCGGTGGGGTCGACGAACGCGGTGTCATGTACGACGGGCAAATGACCGGACGGGTTTCTGCGGATCATGATTGGCGGGGTTCTCCATTGGGCAGGCGCTGGTTGCAGATGTTGAAGGCGCGCACGGTGCAATTCCGGCAAATCTCGTTGTCGAGTTTTGGGTAGAGGATCTCGGCAGGACGGGTTTTGGCGGGAAACAGGTTTTCCTCGCCGACATCGTCCATGAAATGGCCCCGCTTCAGGGTGTTAATCAGGCTGTCCTTCATGCGGTAGAAAGACAGGGTTCCGCCCATCTTTCGTCGTTGACGCGCCGCTTCTGCAAGGAACTCGGCCCCGGCCAGGTCGACGAAATTGATGCCGCTGGACATGATGACCAGATGCTTGCGCTCGGGTTCCGCCTCTTCGATTTCCTGCATTTGCTGCTGCAGATGCGCGACTGCGCCGAAGAAGATCGAGCCGTTGATCCGCATCATTTTCATCTGCGGGCATTCCGGCCGGCCATCGAGGGGGGTGTAGTGGTAGTTGGCCGGATCGGGGTCGGGCAACACGGCCTCAAGCGCGGGGCGGGAGGTGCGATACAGGTAGAACACCAGCGACAGGGCGATGCCGAAGAAGATGCCCTTTTCCAGGTCGACCAGCGTGCCGATGAGCGTCACCCACAGGACGACGGTCTCCTGCCGGCTGACCTTGGGCAGCAGGCTGATGTGATGGAAATCGATCAGGCTCCAGGCGACCAGGAACAGGATTCCGGCCATCGCCGCATCGGGCAGGTAGGCGGCCAGCGGTGCAACCAGCAGCAGGATGATCAGCAGGAATACCGACGCGAACACGGCAGCCAGGGGGGTCCGTGCACCGGCCGCGTAGTTGACGCCGCTGCGGTTGAACGATCCGCTGGATGCGTAGCTGGAGAAGAAGCTGCCGATCACGTTGGAGAGGCCCTGACCGACGAATTCCTGGTTGCCGTCGATGTGCTGTCCGGATTTCGTGGCGACGGCGCGCGAGATGGAGACCGCTTCCGTCAAGGCCAGCATGGTGATGATCAGGGACGGGAACAGCATCTGGTTCAGCGCGCCAAAGGAAAAGTCAGGCGCAGAGAGCGGGGGCAGGCCGGCCGGCAACGCCCCGACCGTCTTGATGTGGGTGACGTCCACGCCGTAGCGCGCATTCAGGAACAGCGCGGCGAAGCTGCCGACCAGCATGGCGGCGATCATGTAGGGAAATTTGGGCATGAAACGCTTGACCAGGATGCCTGAGGCGAGCGTGATGACGGATACCGCCGTGACGTAGGGATTGACGTCCTTGATGTGCTGGACGAACAGGGACAGTATCTCGAAGAACGGCGTGCCGCGCGGGATGCCCAGTCCGAAGAAGTTCTTGATCTGGCTGCCTGCGATGAGCATGGCCGCACCGGCGGTAAAACCGATCACGACCGTATGGGAAATGAAGTTGACGAGCACGCCCATGCGCGCCAGGCCCAGGATGAGCTGGAATACCCCGGTCATGAACGTCAGGGTCAGCACCATGCGGATGAATTCCTCCGAGCCGGGATGGGCAAATGGACTGACTGAAGCAAATACGGCGATCGAGATGGCGGTGGTGGGGCCGGACACCAGATGCCACGACGAACCGAACAGCGCGGCGATGATGGCCGGCATCATCGCCGCGTAAAGACCGTATTCGGGCGGCATGCCGGCGATGGTGGCGAAGGCCACGCCCTGGGGCAGTACGATCAGGGCGCCGGTAAGCCCCGCCATCGCATCGTCGCGGGCGGTACTGGCGTTGACCGATGGCCACCAGCGCAGAAAGGGAAGCAACCTGTAAACCCAGAGCGGACAGACGAGTGAGAATTTTGAGAGAGTTTTTTGCATAGTGGGCGCATTTTAAAGCATTAGGCGGGCGTGACACAGTGGTTTTGGCATTTCAGGGCATGCAAGGCAGACCAGGCCGCTTGCGGGCGCATGGCGGAGAGGCATGGCCATGCAGGCTGTTCGCCCCGTGCCAGCTGGATGTTTCCGGCTTGGAGGCGCTCGCGCTGATGCAATTTGACGATCCGTACACTGGTGGCGGGAAAGTCATGCAAGCTGCGATTCGGCATGCGCGCGCCAGGCTGCTTACCTGAGCGGCGGGCCGATTCCGATTGCGAACTTGTGCAGTTGGCGTATAAAAAAGAAGTTAACACTGCAATCACAACCATCAGGAGACTCCAAATGGCCCACATTGTGATTCTAGGTGCCGGTATCGGCGGCATGCCCATGGCGTTCGAGATGCGGGAGAATGCGCGCGAAGAAGACCGCATCACGGTCGTCTCCAACACGCCCAATTTCCACTTCGTCCCCTCCAACCCCTGGGTGGCGGTGAACTGGCGCACCCGCGCGGACATCGAACTGCCGATCGAACCCATCCTCAAAAAGAAAAAGATCGATTTCATCCCTGTTGCCGCGAAGCGCGTCCATCCCGCCGAGAACCGCATCGAGCTCGAAGACGGCCGCAGCATCGACTACGACTACCTGGTCATCGCCACCGGTCCCAAACTGGCCTTCGATGAAATCGAAGGCCTGGGCCCTAGCGGCCACACCCAGTCCGTCTGCCACGTCGACCACGCCGTCACCTCCAACGACAAATGGCAGGAATTCGTCAAGGACCCCGGTCCCATCGTCGTCGGTGCCGTACAGGGCGCCTCGTGCTACGGCCCCGCCTACGAATTCGCCATGATCATGGAAACCGACCTGCGCCGCCGCAAGCTGCGCGACAAGGTGCCCATCACCTTCGTCACTGCCGAACCCTACATCGGCCACCTCGGCCTCGGCGGCGTCGGCGACTCCAAGGGCATGATCGAATCGGCCTTCCGCGACAGGCACGTCAAATGGATCTGCAACGCCAAGGTCACCAAGGTCGAGGCTGGCAAGATGTTCGTTACCGAAGTCAACGAAGACGGCAGCGAGAAAAAACAGCACGAACTGCCGTTCAAGTACTCCATGATGCTGCCCGCCTTCAAGGGTGTGGACGCCGTCCTCGGTATCGAAGGTCTGGCCAACCCGCGCGGTTTCATCGTCATCGACCCCTACCAGCGCAACCCAACCTTCAGGAACGTCTTCTCGGTCGGCGTGTGCGTCGCCATCCCGCCGGTCGAGTCCACCCCGCTTCCTGTCGGCGTGCCCAAGACCGGCTACATGATCGAATCCATGGTGACCGCCACCGCGCACAACATCCGCGCGCTGCTCGACGGCAGGGAGCCGGCCGAGAAAGCCACCTGGAACGCGGTCTGCCTGGCCGACTTCGGCGACACCGGCATTGCGTTCGTGGCCTTGCCGCAGATCCCGCCGCGCAACGTCAACTGGTTCTCAGAAGGCAAGTGGGTGCACCTGGCCAAGATCGCGTTCGAGAAGTATTTCCTGCGCAAGATCAAGAAGGGCAATGTCGGACCCTTCTATGAAAACCTCACGCTGCGCGCATTGGGAATTTCGAAGCTCAAGGAGTGACGCTGACGCGCAGCACCCGGCGTCGCGTCAGTGCGACGCGTCGTCGGGATGCTTGCGGGGGCCGCGCTGCAGGGCGATAACGGTGGCAGTCACATCCGGCTTCTGGCGCCCGGCGAGCAGCAGCAGGGCCTGATGGAATTCTCCCGGCAGGCGCTTCATGGTTTCCACTGCCTGGGGAAGGTAGTGCACCACCTCGAACGGCACGCGCTCGTCCAGCGATGCACGCGCCTGGGGGCGGAAGCGCTGCCAGGCCAGTTCGACCCAGGCCTTGTTCTGGCTGTCGACGAAAATGAATTCCTCCGCATCCAGCACCGCCATGTACTGCAGGCTGCGAATCGGCACAAACAGGCAGTTACCCGCCCGCACCAGCAGAGTGTGCGCAAGGTTGTAGGTGACGGCGGGAAGGAATGCCGGCAACCGCGTGATTTCCCGTTCACGATAGAAACGCTCTTCCATGCCGTAACGGTAGCAGTCCTGCCCCCGCCTGGTTAAGCGTTTTTTTGCGCAAGGCCCTGCGTGTGTAAGGGGTATGCAGGAGGTCTGGGGGAAATGTCCGCCCTTGAGGCAAAATAACGGCGAATACATTTTGACCGCCATGGCCATGAACGACCCTGCGACCGCCCGCATGCCGGGCCTTATTTTCGATACCCATCTAGAGCAATTCGATCACGACGTGATCGATGCCTCGCATGTGCGGCCCATCCTGGTCGATTTCTGGGCCGACTGGTGCCCGCCCTGCCGGGCGCTGACGCCGGTGCTGGAGCGCGTCATCGCGCATCATGCCGGCAAGATCCAGATGGCCAAGGTCGAGGTCGACGAAGGCGCCAACATGAAGCTGGCCGGGCGCTATGCCTTGCGCGGCTTCCCCACCGTGCTGCTGTTCGTCAAGGGCGAGATCGTCGGGCGTTTTTCCAGCGCCCATCCCGAGCACTGGGTACGCGAGTTCATCGCCGAGCATACCGAACTTGAGTGAACCACTGCTGGTGCTCGACACCAACGCGGTGCTCGACCTGCTGCATTTCGACGACGCGGCAGCCCGGCCTTTGCGGCAGGCGCTCGAAACCGGGCGCGCGCGCTGCGTGGTGTCGGCCGCCACTCTCGGCGAATGGCAGCGCGTGCTGGCCTATCCGGCGTTCGCCCTGGACCCGGCGAGGCAGGCGGCGCTGTATGCGCGCTATCAGTCCCTGGCCTTTCTGGAGCCGGCGGCCATGGCGGCGGGCCTGCCGCGTTGCAGTGACCCCGACGACCAGAAATTCATCGACCTGGCCGCCACAGCCCATGCGCAGGGACTGGTCAGCAAGGATCGCGCAGTACTCAAGCTGCGCCGGCGATGCGCCCCGTATTTCCGTATATTGACCCCGCCCGAAGCGGTAGGCTGGCTGGAGGGCGCACCTGCTTAATCGACCTGCGGCTGAAACCGCTGCCGGGCTGCCTCGCTGACCGCCAGCACGGCCGGATGACTGAGCCGCCGTTCCACCGAAATGGCAAAAAAGCGCTCGCGTATCTCCAGTGTCCGTCCCAGTTCGATCACGTCAAACTGCCGCAACACGTCCTGTACGGTCGTGAGCGGGACCGGGAACACCCCGGCGCCCGCCTGGCCGAAGGCGCTCATCAGCGCGCTGTCGTCGAACTCGCCGACGATGGCGGGCTGGACGCCCTTGCGTTCGAGCCAGCGCAGCAGCGGCACGCGCAGCGCGCTGTCCACTCCCGGAATCAGCAACGGGACGCCATGCAGACTGGCGGGAAAGTCAGGCGCCAGCGCATGGCCGATCGACCGCGCGGCCAGAAAGGCGATGCCGCATTCGCCCAGCGGGTGGCTGTAGCCCTTGATGTCCATGGTGGAGGGGAGGGGGCGGTCGGCCAGCACCATGTCGAGCCGGTGGATGGACAGTTCGGCGGCGAGCTGCTCCAGCCGGTCTTCCCGGCATACCAGCTTGACCGGCTCGGCCAGCGTGAGCGCAGGGGCCAGCAGCTGGTAGGCGATCGCCTTGGGCACGACGTCGGCGATACCGACCCGGAACGGATGGACGCGGGGAGCGAGGCGGTTTTGCAGGGCCTCCTCCAGCTCGGCGCCGACCTGGAAAATGTCATCGGCGTAGATCAGGGCGGTGCGTCCGGCATCGGTCAGTTCCAGGCGGCGTCCGCTGCGCCGGAACAGCGCCACGCCCAGGCGTTCCTCGAAGGCGCTGATCTGCCCCGACAGGGTCTGCGGCGTCAGGTGCAGCTTTTCGGCCGCCCGGTTGAGCGCGCCGGCCTTGGCGACGGTACGAAAATAGTACAGGTGCTTGTAATTGAGCATGATCCATAATTGTTCGATAAAAACGAACAATAGCACTATAAAAATCGAATTTTATTGTTTGTCTCGTGCCTTTATGCTCTCAGGTGTCATGCAATGATCCCCGGTCCGACCGGGCCGGGATTAAAGGAGAACACCATGAAACGCATAGTCTTGTTCCTTGCCACCAACCTGGCGATCGTGCTGGTGCTGTCGCTCACCATGCGCATCCTGGGCGTCGAGCCCTATCTCACTTCACAGGGCCTGAATCTGGGTTCGCTGCTGATCTTTGCCGCCGTGATGGGCTTTGGCGGCTCGTTCATCTCGCTGGCGATCTCCAAGTGGATGGCGAAGAAATCGATGGGCGTGCGGGTGATCGAGACGCCGTCGAACTCGACCGAGTTCTGGCTCATGGAGACCATCCGCAAATACGCGGCGGACGCCGGGGTCAAGATGCCGGAAGTCGGCATCTACGATGCGCCCGACGTCAACGCTTTCGCCACCGGAATGACCCGGAACAGTTCACTGGTTGCGGTGTCTTCGGGCCTCTTGCAACAGATGACGCGCGAGGAAGCGGAGGCCGTGCTGGGTCATGAAATCGCGCACGTCGCCAACGGCGACATGGTGACGCTGGCGCTGATCCAGGGCGTGGTGAATACCTTCGTGATGTTCCTGTCGCGCGTGATCGGTCACACTGTCGACCGCGTCGTGTTCAAGAACGAGGAAGGCCACGGCCCGGCCTTCTTCGTCACCATGATCGTGGCCGAGCTGGTGCTGGGTATTCTCGCCTCGATCATCGTCATGTGGTTCTCGCGCCAGCGTGAATTTCGTGCCGACCGCGGCGGTGCCAGCCTGGCCGGCAAAGGTGCGATGATCGCCGCGCTGGAACGCCTCGATAGCCTGCATCCGCACCCGCTGCCCGACAAGATGGCCGCCTTCGGCATCGCCGGCGGCAGCCCGCAGGGCTGGAAGCGACTGTTCATGACGCACCCGCCGCTGGAAGAGCGCATCGCCGCACTGCGCGCGGTGCAGTAAACGAGGACGGCCGTGGACGCTGCCCTGCATATCGGCGAACCCTGGATGTGGGCGGCGTTCGTCGGCTTCGTGCTGGCGATGCTGGCCGTCGACCTGTTCCTGGTCGGCGGCAACAGGGCGCACAAGGTCGGCTTCCGCGAAGCGGCGGCGTGGTCGGTCGTGTGGGTGACGCTCGCCATGCTGTTCAACCTCGGCCTCTGGTGGTACCTCAAGGGGGCGTACGGCAGTGCAGTGGCCGATGCCAAGGCGATGGAGTTCCTGACCGGCTACCTGATCGAGAAATCGCTCGCGGTCGACAACATCTTCGTCTTCCTGATGATTTTTGGCTTCTTCGCCGTGCCTGCGGAGTTCCAGCGGCGCGTGCTGATCTACGGCGTGGTCGGCGCGATCGCAATGCGTGCCGTGATGATCCTGGCGGGCGCCTGGCTGGTGCAGGAGTTCCACTGGATCCTCTATGTGTTCGGCGCCTTCCTCGTCGTCACCGGGATCAAGATGCTGATGTTCGCCGAGGCCGAGCCGGACCTTTCCAGGAACCCCCTGCTCAACTGGATCAAGCGGCATCTGCGGCTGACGCCCGATTATCGCGGCGAGAAATTCTGGGTGCGGGAAAACGGCGTGCGGCTGTTCACCCCGCTGTTCCTCGTGCTGGTGATGATCGAGATTTCCGACGTGATTTTCGCGGTCGACTCGATCCCGGCGATTTTCGCCATCACCACCGACCCCTTCATCGTGTTCACCTCGAATATTTTCGCTATCCTTGGCTTGCGCGCGATGTATTTCATGCTGGCCGGCATGGCGGATCGCTTCCACCTGCTTAAATACGGCTTGGCCATGGTGCTGGTGTTCGTGGGGACCAAGATGCTGATCGCGGATGTCTACAAGATCCCGGTGGGCCTGTCGCTCGGCATCGTCGGCCTCATCATTGCCAGCTTCATGTTTGCCAGCCTGTGGGTGACGCGCAAACGTGCCGCCTCGGCCTGATACAGGGCGCGCGCAGACCGGGATGCCGGCGTCGTGCTGACGCCAGCTTCCAATGAAGGCGCCTACGGGCATAAAGGCAAAAGGGCATATATGCCGATTCACACCGATTCCCCGCTGGCACGACGCGTGGTGGCGTTTGCGTTCCTGGTCTCGATTTTCGGGTTGACCGTCTGGGTGCTGTCGCCCTTTCTGGCCGCCCTGGCCTGGGCGGGCATACTCGCGTATGTCACCTGGCCGCTGCATCAGTGGGTGTGCCGCCAATTGCCCGGGCGAGACAGTCTCGCCGCGCTGCTGATGACGCTGGGGGTGACGGCCACCCTGCTGCTGCCGCTGGTGTGGGTGATGTTCACGGTGGCGGCCGATGTGGCGGCGGCTTCAGCGGCCCTCAGGCAGTTCGCCGTTCACGGGCTTCCGCCCTTGCCTGCCGGGGTGCGTGGCTGGCCGGGCGGGGCGTGGGTCGTCGAGCAATATCAGCGTGTTCAGGCCGATCCGGAATGGGTGCACGTGCAATTCGATGCGCTGGGCCTCACCAATTCAACTGCACTGAAAATGCTGGCGGGCGGCGTCGGCCGCAATGTGGCGAAATTCGGCCTCGCGGTATTCGCGCTGTTCTTTCTCTATCGCCATGGCGTCAGCGTGCTGGCGCAGATTCGCGGCGTGGCCACGCGCTGGCTGGGGGACGCGGCGCGCGGCTACATCCAGGCGGTCGGGATAACCGTGCGTGCCGTGGTGTTCGGCATCGTGCTGACCGCGCTGGCGCAGGGTGTGCTCGCCGGCCTTGGGTACTGGGTGGCGGGACTCGATGCGCCGGCACTGTGGGGCGTGATCACCGCCCTGGTGTCGCTGATTCCCTTCGTCGGCCCGGTGGTGTGGATCGGGCTGTCGCTGGGCCTTCTGGCACACGGCGAAACCGGTGCCGCGCTGGGGCTGTTCCTGTGGGGCGCGCTGGTGGTGAGCTGGGTCGACAATCTGATTCGCCCGCTCGTCATCAGCGGACCGACGCAGATCCCGTTCCTGCTGGTGTTTCTGGGCGTTCTGGGGGGCCTCCATGCCTTCGGCCTGATCGGCCTGTTTCTGGGGCCCGTGCTGCTTGCAGTGTCGGTCGGCATCTGGCGTGAATGGCTGGAGCACGCGCGCCCGGATTGAGCTTGATGTATCCTTGCCTGTCACTCGACGGTAATGCTCATGACTCCTTCCAACGACCGCTTGTTCGCACGGCTGGCACTCAATGTGCTGGGTGTGTTCGAGGCCATCGGACTCATCATCATCACGCTTGCCACGCTGGTAGCCGGCGTACTTGAAGTCAAGGCCATGGTCGCGGCCGGAACGGTGGCGCTGGGCGACCTGCTGCTGCTGTTCCTGTACCTGGAAGTCTTTGCCATGGTGGGGGTGTACTTCCGCTCCGGACAGTTGCCGGTGCGCTTCCCCATCTACATCGCCATCGTGGCGCTGGCACGTTACCTGGTGCTCGACATGAAAAGCCTCGACGCATGGCGCATGCTGGGCGTGACGGCGGCGATGCTGCTGCTGGCCATTTCGGTGCTGGTGATCCGTTATGGCCATATCCGCTTCCCGTATGACGAAAGTCCAAAGGACAGAGACTCGCAACCATGAATACCAAGATGACCTATGCCGGTTTCTACAACGACAAGCACGGCGTGACGATGCTGGCGCGCGTTGTGCTCGACGGCTGGCTGTTCGGCTTCATCCCCGAAACCGAGGATTGCGCCGGCTGGCAACTGGGGCAGATGCAGGCCTTGACGGACAAAATCGAAGCCGAGTGGGACAAATACGGTAACCTGCCCAGCCGCCTGCCGCCCGAACTGCGCGAGCGCCACGAAGCCCTCTACAAGATGGCCACGGCGCGTGCGCGTGAGATGGGCTGGGATCCGGAACTCGGCGAAGACGAGTAAACCTTGGCAGGGATGCCCCTGCCGCCTGCCAACCTGCCTGCCTCTCCCTGATGGAACTGACCCCGCCACTGCTGCAACTCGCCACCCAGGCGCTCGATCTGGTACTGGACTTCACCCGTCCGGCCGACGCCGTGCTGTCGGCGTTTTTCCGCGAGCACAAGAAGCTCGGTTCGCACGACCGCGCCTTCGTGGCGGAAGCCGTGTTCGGCGTATTGCGGCGTTATCGCTATCTGTCGGTAGTAGTGCCGGCCGCCAATCCGCGCACGCTGATCATCGCCTGGCTGATCAAGGCGCGCGGCATGAGCGGGGCGACGCTGGAAAAATTCGCGAAGCCCGAACTGATCGACCACATCCGCAACGCCAGGACGGAAAACCTGCCGCTGGCCGTGAGTGCGGAACTGCCCGACTGGGTGGTGGAGAAGCTGCAGCCATCGATGAACGACGCAGACATCCTCGCGCTGGGGCGTGCCCTGCAGCAGCCGGCCCCGCTCGACGTGCGGGTCAACGTCCACAAGGCCGGCCGCGATGCCGTGCTGGCGCAGTTGCAGGCGGAAGGCCTCGCGGTCGAGGCGACACCGTATTCGCCCTGGGGCATCCGCTTCGGGGATCATCCGGCGATCAACCGTCATCCGCTGTTTCTCGACGGCAGCCTGGAGGTGCAGGACGAGGGCAGCCAGTTGCTGGCCCTGCTGCTGGGGGCGCGGCGCGGCGAAATGGTGTGCGATTTCTGCGCCGGTGCGGGCGGCAAGACGCTCGCCATCGGTGCGATGATGGCATCGACCGGCCGGCTGTACGCGTTCGACGTGGCGGAGAAGCGGCTCGCCAACCTGAAGCCGCGGCTGGCGCGCTCGGGCCTGTCCAACGTGATGCCGCAACTGATCGCTTCGGAGAACGACACCCGGGTAAAGCGGCTGGCCGGCAAGCTTGACCGCGTGCTGGTCGATGCGCCGTGCTCCGGCCTCGGCACGCTGCGCCGCAATCCCGACCTGAAATTCCGCCAGTCGCTTGAGAGCGTGGCCGAGCTGACGCGGAAGCAGGCGTCCATCCTGCGCGCGGCGGCGAAGCTGCTGAAGCCGGGCGGTCGTCTGGTTTACGCGACCTGCAGCCTGCTGCCGGACGAGAACGAAGCCATCGTCGAGGCGCTGCTGGCGGAAAGCGGATTTGCCCTGCTGCCGGTCAGTGAATTGCTGGCGCAGAACAAGATCGACCTCGATACCGGCGCCATGCTGAAACTGTCACCCGCCGTGCATGGAACGGACGGCTTTTTCGCGGCGGTCCTGGCCAAGGCCGCGGCTTGACCCATTCGGGCATAGCAGTTATCAATGCGACGTTACGTTCGGCCGCTTCGATACCCCTGACATGGCAACCACGCCCTTTCATCCCGATACGCTCGGCACGCTGTGCGGCCTGTTCCGTGCGCGCGTCGCCGCCACGCCGGATCGGGCCGCCTACCGCCAGTTCGACGAGGCGCGCGCTACCTGGCTGAGCTTCACCTGGGCCGAGGTGGCGGCCGAGGTGGCCCGCTGGCAGGCCGCGCTGGTGAAAGAGGGCTTGTCCCCCGGCGACCGCGTGGCGGTGATGCTGAAGAACAGCGTCGAGTGGGTGATTTTCGACCAGGCCGCACTGGCGCTGGGTTTGATCACGGTGCCTCTATACCTGGATGACCGCCCGGAGAGCGCGGCCTACATCCTCAATCATTCCGGCGCCAGGCTGTTGCTGGTCGAAGGCAAGTTCCAGCACAAGAAACTGGCCGAGATTGCCGGCGCGGCGACGACCCTGCAGCACATCGTCAGCCTGACCGTGCCGGAAAACGGCCTCGTGAACTGGAGTACGCGCTTCGTGGTGGCCGCCGACTGGCTGGCCGCCGCGGTCGGCACGCCGGTGCCGGAACGCCATCTGACCCCCGACCTGCTGGCCAGCATCGTCTACACTTCGGGCACCACCGGGCGTCCCAAGGGCGTGATGCTGTCGCACGACAATCTGTTGTGGAACGCGTTCTATTGCTCGCAGTGCGCCGATTTCGGACCGCACGAGGTTTTTCTGTCCTTTCTCCCCATGTCGCACACGCTGGAGCGCACCGGCGGGTATTACCTGCCGATGCTGGTCGGCGCAGAGGTTGTCTACGCGCGTTCCATTGCGCAACTGGCGCAGGATCTGCTGACCGTACGCCCTACCGTGCTGATTTCGGTGCCGCGCATCTACGAGCGGGTGTACGGACGTATCCAGGACAGTCTGGAGAAAAAGGGGCTGCTCGCCAGGCTGGTGTTCAGGCTGGCGGTACGGGTCGGCTGGCGCCGCTTCGAGTGCGGCCAGGGACGCGCGCGCTGGAGCCCGTCACTCTGGCTGTGGCCCCTGCTCGACAGAAAGGTGGCGCGCAACGTCACGGAAAAGCTTGGCGGCCGGCTGAAACTGGCGATTTCAGGGGGAGCGGCGCTCTCACCGGAGATCGCGCACATGTTCATCGGCCTGGACGTGCCGATCATCCAGGGCTACGGACTGACCGAAACCAGTCCGGTGGTATGCGTCAACCGCCCGGAATCCAACGTGCCTTCCAGCATCGGCCCGCCACTGCCCGGCATCGAGGTGAAGATCGGCGACAACGACGAGCTGCTCACGCGCAGCCGCTGCGTCATGCGCGGCTACTGGCAGGACGAGGCCGCCACCCGTGCCATGATCGACAGCGAGGGCTGGCTGCATAGCGGCGATCAGGTCACGATGGACGCCTGGGGCCACTATCACATCACCGGGCGCATCAAGGACATCATCGTGTTGAACAACGGCGAGAAGGTGCCGCCCACCGACATGGAATCCGCCATCCTGCTCGATCCGCTGTTCGAGCAGGTGATGGTCGTCGGCGAGGGCAAACCCTATCTCGCCGCGCTGACTGTGCTCAACGAGGAACACTGGCAGGAATTTGCCGCCCACCTTAAAGTCGACCCCAGGCATCCCGGTGCATTGCGCGATCCCAGGGTGATGAAGGCGCTGACCCACCGCGTGGCGCATCATCTCAAGCATTTCCCGGGTTATGCGCAGATCCGTCGGCTGCACCTGGAACTCGAGCCGTGGACGCTGGAGGAGGGTCTCCTGACCCCCACCCTCAAGGTCAAACGCAATCTTGTGCTCGATCGTTACCGTCCGGCAGTCGAGGCCATGTATGCTGACCTTGCACGCTAATTATTAAAACTGATTCAGGGAGTAATTCATGTCCTCATTTCCTCGCAAGCAATTGATGCTCGGTTTGGCACTGGCCGGATTTGCCGACCTGACCCAGGCCGCCGGCTTCGCGCTGATCGAGCAGAGCGCCAGCGGCCTGGGCAACGCGTATGCCGGCCAGGCCGCCAGTGCGCAGGATGCCAGCACGATATTTTTCAATCCGGCGGGCATGACGCTGCTGCCTGACCGGCAGTTGGTGCTGGCCGGACATCTCATCAAGCCGCAGTTCAAGTTCAACGGCACCGTCAACCCTGCGATCGGTGGCGGCAACGGCGGCGATGCGGGCGACCTCACCCTCGTGCCCAACACCTACTTCGCCTATCGGCTGACGCCGGACGTGTATCTCGGAATCGGGGTGAATGCGCCGTTCGGTTTGAAAACCGAATATGACAACACCTGGAAAGGACGCACCCAGGCGATCAAGTCCGAAGTCAAGACGATCAACCTCAATCCCTCGATCGCCTGGAAAGCGAGCGAATCGCTCTCGCTGGGCGCGGGGATCGACATCCAGTATGCCGAGGCAACGCTGAGCAGTGCCACCGGTGTAGGGATTCCCCCTCCGGTGGGCACCATCAAGGGCAACGATTATGGCTGGGGTTTCAATCTCGGCGCGCTGTGGCAGTTGAGCGATGCCACGCGTGTGGGGCTCGCATACCGTTCCGAGGTCGACTACACGCTAAAAGGCTCCTTCAAGGTGAATGGGGTCACGGTAGTGGACCCGATCCATGCGGGCTTGACCCTGCCGGACTCGGCCTCGCTGAGCCTGTTCCATAAACTGAACCCACAGTGGGACCTGCTGGCCGATGTCAGCTGGACCGGCTGGAGCGATTTCGATGCCCTGAGAATCGTGAATGCCAGCGGCGGCCCGGTCTCGACCACCATCGAGAACTGGGACGATACCTATCGCTATTCGCTGGGTGCCAATTACCACTTCAGCGACAGGCTTACCCTGCGCGGCGGCGTGGCGTACGATCAGGCGCCCGTGTCCGATGCCTACCGCACGGCGCGCATTCCCGACGGCGACCGCACCTGGGTCGCGTTCGGCGGGCAGTATCGCCTGTCTGACCGGAGCACGCTCGACTTCGGGTACGCCCACCTCTTCATCCGGGATACGCGCATCAACAAGGTGGACGGGGTCACGCTCAGCGGCACCTACGAAGGCTCCGTCGACATTCTGTCGGCCCAGCTCACCCATAATTTCTAGGTTTCCGGGCAGCGAGGCAGGCGTCCGACCGGGCGTCTCCTTTGGCGGGCCGGACCGCTATAATCGGTCCACTTCATTCCCGCGCAACGCCCTTGGATCAACCTCTTCCCTTCGACAACCTGCTGACGCGTCTGATCAACGACAGCAGGAATACCGATCTGTTTTGGCAGGTGGGCGTGCTGGTCGTGTGCGCACTCGTTGCCTGGGGCGTAATGCGCCTGATCGTGCCCTTTCTCAAGAAGACCGATACTGTCTGGCACGCCGGCCTGCGCAGGGTGGGCTTCCCGCTTTCCATGCTGCTGGCGCTCCTGCTGGGTCGCGACATCATCCACACCTGGCTGGTCAATACGCACCTGTTGAATCTGGCCGTGCCGCTGCTGCTGGCACTGGCGGGCGTGCGCCTGGCGATCTACGCACTGCGCTACGCGTTCGAAACGCGCGAATCGCTCAAGTTGTGGGAGCGCACGGCTGCCTGGCTGATCTGGAGTGCGTTTGCCCTGCACATCACGGGCCTGCTGCCGCGCATCCATGCGGCCATGGAAGCGCTCTCGTTCCAGTCGGGCGGCCATCGCTTCTCGCTGTGGCTGCTGTTCCAGGCTGCGACGGTCATCCTCGTTACGATCATTGCCGCGCTGATGCTGGCGCGTCTCGCCGAAAGCCGCCTGATGGGCATCACGCAGATGAACCTGTCGCTGCGCATGGCCCTGTCGAAAGCCGTCCGTACCGTGCTGCTGATCCTGGCCGTGCTGATTGCCCTGCCGGCAGTGGGAATCGATCTCACGGTGCTGTCGGTGTTCGGCGGCGCGCTCGGAGTGGGGATTGGCTTCGGCCTGCAAAAGGTCGCCAGCAACTATATTTCCGGTTTCATCATCCTGCTCGACCGTTCGGTGCGCATCGGCGATCTGGTGACGGTCGACAGCAAATACGGCCAGGTCAGCCAGATCAACACGCGCTACACGCTGTTGCGGGCGCTCGACGGCACCGAGACCATCGTCCCCAACGAGACGCTGATCACCCAGACGGTCGTCAACCACTCGCTGTCCAAACCCAACGTGCGGATCGCATTGCCGGTACAGGTGGCCTACGATACCGACCTCGAGCAGGCCGAGGCCCTGATGCTGGAAGCTGCGAACAGCCACATCCGGGTGGTGCATGATGAACCGGACAGCCCGCCCAAGGTGTTTCTGAAAGAGTTTGCCGACAATGGCATCCTGCTGGAACTGGCCGTGTGGATACGCGACCCCAGCGAGGGGCAGAATAATCTGCGCTCCGACATCAACTGGGCGATCTGGCGGCGCTTCAAGGCAGCTGGCATCGAGATTCCCTTTCCGCAGCGCGTCGTGCACCTGGCGCAGGCATCTCCGACCGAGAATAAACCTTGATTTTTATGGGGTTTTACGGTAAATTAAAGGGTGTTTTGTCCTTTTCTGGAAACGCCAAACCATGCAATTAGGCTTGTTGGATTTACCCTGGTGGGGTTATGTGCTAGTCGCGCTCGGCCTGACGCACATCACCATCGCCGCCGTCACCATATTTCTGCACCGTTCGCAGGCGCACCGCGCCGTCGATCTGCACCCCATCGTCAGCCACTTCTTCCGTTTCTGGCTGTGGCTCACCACCGGCATGGTCACCAAGGAATGGGTCGCCATCCACCGCAAGCACCACGCCAGGTGCGAAACGCCCGAGGATCCCCACAGCCCGCAGACGCGCGGCATCAAGAAGGTCTTCTGGGAGGGCTCCGAGCTGTATCGCGCTGAAGCCAAGGTCACCGAGACGCTGGAAAAGTACGGCCACGGCACGCCCGACGACTGGATGGAACGCAATGTCTACAGCGGCCATTCGGCTGCCGGCATCTGGTCGATGATGGCGATCAACCTGGCGTTGTTCGGTCCGCTCGGCCTGACCATCTGGGCCGTGCAGATGGCGTGGATTCCGATCACCGCCGCCGGCATCATCAACGGCATCGGCCACTACTGGGGCTACCGCAACTTCGCCAGCGAGGACGCCAGCACCAACATCTTCCCGTGGGGCATCCTGATTGGCGGCGAGGAACTGCACAACAACCACCATGCCTACGGCACCTCGGCGCGGCTGTCGAACAAGTGGTATGAGTTCGACATCGGCTGGCTCTATATCAAGCTGATGTCCTACGTGGGTCTGGCGACCATCCGCAAGGTGGCGCCGACGGTGAAGTGGCAGCCCGCCAAGCCGCTGTGTGACCTGGATACCCTGCAGGCCGTCATCACCCATCGCTACGACGTGATGACGCGCTTCGTGAAAAGCGTGCGCGCGGACAGCATGGCCGAGATCGCCAAGCTGAAGGCTGGCGCGAACCTGCCGCAGAACTGGAACTTCGACAGCTTCCGCCGCTGGTTGCACAAGGAGCCGGCCGAGCTGGCTGCATCCGACAAGGCCGAACTCGATACGCTGCTGGGCAAGAGCGAGCGTCTGCAAACGGTCTATCGCATGCGCCAGGAACTCGCCGCCATCTGGGGCCGTTCCACTGCCAGCCGTGAGCAATTGCTCGACCAGTTGCAGGCCTGGTGCAAACGCGCCGAAGAAAGCGGCATCCAGTCGCTGAAGGATTTCTCGGTGCGCCTGCGCTGTTATGCCTGATGTCGAACGGGTGGCCTGCGGGCCATCCCGTCGAAACCCAATAAAAAACCCGCCGATCGGCGGGTTTTTTATTGGCGACCAGCTGAATTACTTCAGCTTGGTTTCCTTGTACATCACATGCTTGCGAGCCTTGGGATCGAACTTGCTGATCTCCATTTTCTCGGGCATGGTCTTCTTGTTCTTGGTGGTGGTGTAGAAGTGGCCGGTGCCCGCAGTGGACTCCAGCTTGATCTTTTCGCGTCCGCCTTTAGCCATGATTCAGCTCCTTAAACAGCTTCGCCGCGGGCGCGCAGGTCGGCCAGAACGGATTCGATGCCGTTCTTGTCGATGGTGCGCAGGGCGGCGTTGGACAAACGCAGACGAACCCAGCGATTCTCGCTCTCGACCCAGAACCGGCGGTATTGCAGGTTGGGCAGAAAACGACGCTTGGTTTTATTGTTGGCGTGGGAAACGTTGTTTCCGACCATGGGCTTCTTGCCCGTAACGACACATACGCGAGCCATGACGCTGCTCCAGAATTGAGGGTTAACCGGCGGGGTTAACAATAAGGGTTAACCCGAGAACCGCGATTTATATCACAGCTTGCAAGCGCGAGGCAAGTTCGGCGAGCCATCAAAGATGGCCTGATTCCATGAAAGACAGCGAGGACGGGCCCGCCACGATGAAGTGGTCGAGCACGCGCACGTCCACCAGGGCCAGCGCATCCGCCAGTTTCCGGGTGAGGGTGCGGTCGGCCGGGCTGGGCTCGGCCACCCCGCTGGGGTGGTTGTGCGCCAGGATCAGCGCCGCGGCATTGTGTGTCAACGCGCGCTTGATGATTTCGCGCGGATAGACGCTGGTTTGCGTCAACGTGCCGCGAAACAGCTCTTCCACCGCAATCACCCGGTTCTGTGCGTCGAGAAACACGCAGCAGAAGACCTCATATTCCTTGCCGCGCAGAATCAGCCGCAGGTAGTCGCGCACGGCCGTGGGCGAGGTCAGGGCGTCGCCCGCCTGCATATCCTCGGCCAGCGTGCGGCGTGCCATTTCCATCACCGCCTGCAGCAGCGCGTACTTGGCTTCGCCGACGCCGGGGGCTGCGCAGGCGGCTGTCCGGCCGGCGCGGCACAGGCCGCCCAGGCCGCCGAAGCGTTCGATCAGCTCGCGCCCGAGGTCGACCGCGCTTTTGCCGACGACGCCTGTGCGCAGGAACACCGCGACCAGTTCGGCGTCGGTCAGGGCTGCGGCCCCTTGTTTCAAGAGCTTCTCGCGCGGACGTGCGTCCTCCGGCCAGTCCCGAATCGCCATGACTCTTCCCCTCCCGTAGAATGTGCCATTTTCATGGAAAGCGTGCAGGGAATCGAGACCGTGTCGCTGGCAGGCAAAAAAATCATTCTGGGCGTGACCGGCGGGATCGCCGCCTACAAGGCGGCCGAACTGTGTCGCATGCTGGTCAAGGCCGGCGCCGACGTGCGCGTGGCGATGACTGCCGCCGCGCAGCAGTTCGTTACGCCGCTGACCTTTCAGGCGCTGTCCGGCAAGCCGGTGCCGACCTCCTTGTGGGACGCCGCCAGCGGCGACGGCATGGCGCACATTCATCTGTCGCGCGACGCCGACCTGTTGCTGGTGGCACCGGCCTCCGCCGACTTTCTGGCGAAACTCGCGCACGGCCGTGCCGACGATCTGCTGTCGACCCTGTGTCTGGCGCGCGCCCGCCCGCTTGCCGTCGCCCCGGCAATGAACCGTGAAATGTGGGCGGCGGCACCGACCCGGCGCAATCTTGAACAGTTGCAGGCTGACGGCGTGAGCGTGCTGGGGCCGGCGACGGGCGAGCAGGCCTGCGGCGAAACCGGTCCGGGACGGATGCTGGAGCCGGCCGACATCCTGGCTGTCTTGCCCGGCCTGCTGGGCCTGGGCGCGCTGGCGGGCAAACGGATCCTGATTACCGCCGGTCCGACCTTCGAGGCGATCGACCCGGTGCGCGGGCTGACCAACCGGAGTTCCGGCAAGATGGGCTACGCCGTCGCGCAGGCAGCAGCCGAGGCGGGCGCCGACGTTTGCCTGGTGTCGGGGCCGACCTGTCTCGCTGCCCCGGCGGGCGTGCGTCGCATCGACGTCCAAAGCGCGGCCGAGATGCATGATGCGGTGCTGCGTGAACTGCCGAGCGATGTGTTCATTGCCGTGGCGGCGGTGGCCGATTACCGGGTGGACGCCGCGGCCGCGCAGAAGATCAAGAAGAGCGACGCGGGACTGACACTGAATCTGCTCCCCAACCCTGACATCCTGGCCGAAGTGGCCGCCTTGCCCGACGCGCCGTTCTGCGTGGGTTTCGCCGCCGAGACCGAGCGGCTGGCCGAGCATGCCGAAGCGAAGCGCCTGAAGAAGAAGCTGCCGCTGCTGGTCGGCAATCTGGCACAGGACACGCTTGGGCAGGACGCGGCCGAACTGGTGTTGTTCGACGACCGGGGCCGGCACCTGCTGCCGTGCGCCAACAAACTGACCCAGGCCCGCCACCTGATCCGCCACCTTATCGCTTTGCTCAACTGACGAAATCCCGACGAAAATGAAGATGGATGTGAAGATTCTCGACGCCCGCCTGCGCGACCAGCTGCCGCACTACGCCACGACGGGTTCTGCCGGGCTCGATTTGCGCGCCTGCATCGATGGTCCAATCGTACTAGAGCCGGGCGAAACCCGGCTGATCCCGACCGGCATGGCGATCCATCTGGCCGACCCCGGCTATGCCGCGCTGATCCTGCCGCGTTCCGGCCTCGGTCACAAGCATGGCATCGTACTGGGCAATCTGGTGGGGCTGATCGACTCGGATTATCAGGGCCAGCTCATGGTCTCCGCCTGGAACCGTGGGCAGCAGGCGTTCGAGCTGACGCCGATGGAGCGGCTGGCGCAACTGGTCATCGTGCCGGTGATGCAGGCCGAATTCAATGTGGTGGAGGAATTTGCGGGCAGCCAGCGCGGCGAAGGCGGCTTTGGCAGCACCGGCCGGCAGTAGTGTCGGATTTTTTTACATTCGAGTTATCGGTGCACCCGGCAGGGTGGCCTGCCGGGTGCATGCGCATCAGGGCATGGAATTTGCTGCGTTGAGGCCATGTCGGCGGGGTGCCAGAAGCTGGGCGGCCCGCCATTGCGGAGAAACAAATATAAGAGGTTGGAGAGCCGGCTGGCGCAGTCATGCCCCATACGTCCATTTCGCGATTTGGCCTGATCCTGGCTGCAGCCCTGGTGCTGTTGGCGGGGCTCGTTACGTCTGCGATTTATCTGACGCGTCCCCAGGCGCAGCCGGTGCCGGAAGAGCTGGGCAAACCGGTGATGGCGACACAGATCGAATTTCTCGCCGATGCCATGAAGCGCAGCGCAGCACGGATTGCAGCGCATCCGCAGACGCTCGCGTGTTTCGCCAGCGCGGCACCGGATGTATGCCAGGCGCAGGCAGCCAACCTGCAGGCCTTGAACCAGGACGCAACCGTGCTGTTCGTCACGGAGGGCCAGCGCCAGCTGCTGCCCGGTTTCCTGCCGGGTGACACCCGGCAGCTGCTGACCAGTGCCGGGCACGGCGGCGGGGCGACGGCCACCGCCACCTTCAACCTGTCCCTGTCGCATCCGGTGGTGGGGACCGACGGCAAGCGGCTCGGCTATGTCATCGTCGAACAGAGCGTGCCGCAGCTGCAGGCGCTGTTCGATACCCTGCCGCTGCCGGACGCCGCCGCCTATGCCGAATTGCAGCAAAGCGGAGGCGGCGATACCGCCATGGTGCTGATGCGGCGCGGCAACCAGGCGATCAAGCGCAACACCCGGCCCACCCTGATCGCATTGGCCGGCACGCCCTGGCAGATTGCCGTGTGGCGTCCGGTCACGCCGGTCGTCGAGAGCATCGCGCCCTATCTGCTGAGCTGGCTGGTGGCCAGCCTGCTTATCGCCATCCTGGTGGCGGCCACCATCCTCGCGGTGCGCAACCGGGTCAGCGACAACCTGCGCATGCTGGTGAAATTTACCAACGATCTGCGCCAGCAGCGTTTGCGCGCCGACTACCCGGTCAGCCTGGCGGAGTTCCAGACACCGCTCGAGACCATGCTGAAGCTCGGCAAAGTCATGCTGGGGCGGCAGAAGGAAGTGTCGTCGCAGGCGCGGCTCGACCACCTTTCGCAGGTCAACAACCGGCGCAGCTTCGACGAGAAACAGAAGGAGCTGTTTGCCACGCTGAAGGACGGCTGGACCCATAGTCTGCTGATTCTGGACATCGACAACTTCAAGCAGGTCAACGATACCTTCGGCCACGAGGCGGGCGACCAGCTCATCATCAAGTTCGGCAACGCGCTGAAATCGTGCCTGCGCAACAGCGATTTCATCGCCCGGCTGGGCGGCGACGAGTTCTGCGTGGTGTTTCCGTATACCCCGCTCGACCGTGCGCAGGAACTGGCCGAGCGCCTGCGCGCCAAGATGCCTGAAAGCGTCGAACTCATTCCGGGGGTGACGCAGAAGCTGTCGTGGAGCGGCGGCATGTCAGAATTCAGTCGTGACGACCGCGAGGAAAACGAGGCGCTGGCGCGCGCCGACGCTGCCCTGCTGGAAGCCAAGCGCGGCGGCCGCAATGCCACGCGGATCAGGGCCGCCGCCTGAGCGTGGCTGTTGCCGCTAGAGCGGCTGTACAGCCACGGCCTGCCCTTTATGCCCTTCAGGGTGCTCGCGGATAGAGCGCAGCCGCCAGCAGGACGACGCCCAATATTCCCCACAGCACCAGTACCGGTGCATTGCCCCAGCGCACATACGGCGTGCTGCCGGCATAGCCCTGGATTTCGCCGGCGAGGCTGCCGGCTTTGAACAATGGCAGGCTGGCCAGCACACGGCCCTTCGGATCAATGATCGCGGTGAGGCCGGTGTTGGTCGCACGCAGCATCATGCGTCCGGTTTCCAGCGCGCGCATCTGCGACATCTGCGCGTGCTGCCAGGGCGCCAGCGAATCACCGAACCAGGCCAGGTTGCTGACGTTGACCAGCACGCTCGCCTCGGGCAGCTGGCGGATGATTTCTTCGCCGAACACGTCCTCGTAGCAGATGTCGGCAGCGACCCGCTGGCCGCCGATGGCGAGCGGGCGCTGGTCGACGGCACCGCGCGCGAAATCCGATAGCGGGATGTGCAGCACCTCGATGACCCATCCCCATACTGCCTTCAGCGGGATGTATTCGCCGAACGGCACCAGATGCACCTTGCTGTAGCGCTGGCCCGGCGCGCTGCCGAAACTGACGACACTGTTGTAGTAGGCGCCATCCAGCGAGCCGGTCGGCAGACCGGCCAGCACGTCGCCGCCGTTTTGCCGTCCCAGCGCGATCAGGCCGGCGCGATAGCGATCGGGGAGATCGGATTCGAACAGGGGCAGCGCCGTTTCAGGCAATACGATCAATTGCGCGGGCGAGGCTGCTGCCATGCGCGCGTAGCTTTCCAGCGTGGCGAGGGTCTTTTCGGGTTTCCATTTCATGTCCTGCGGGATGTTGCCCTGCAGCAGCGCAACCGAAGTCGGGGCGCCGTCAGGCGTGGTCCACTCGATGCCGCGCAACGCCTGGCCGCCGACCCCCAGCGCCACGATGGCCGTTGCAGTCCACGCACGCGCCGCCAGGGATATGCGCGGCGTCATGCCCCAGGCCAGCAGACCTGCGATCAGCGCCAGCAGAAACGAGACGCCGTACACGCCGACGAGTGGCGCATAGCCGGTCAGCGGGCTGCCGGGTACCTGCGAATAGCCCACGACCAGCCAGGGAAAGCCGGTGAAAATCCAGCCGCGTATCCATTCCGTCACGCCCCATGCAAGCGGGAGCAGCAGCATGGCCTTCAGCGCAGGCGCGTTGTGCCAACGTGCCTGCAGCGCGCCGGTCATTGCAGGAAACAGCGCGAGGAATGCGCAAAACAGGAACGTGGCGAGACCGGCCAGCCACGCGGGCATGCTTCCGTACACCCACAGGCTGACGAACACCCAGCTCACCCCGGTCAGGAAAAAGCCCAGTCCCCAGGCCAGGCCGGTCAGAAATCCGGCCCGCACCGAAGTCGTGCGCGACAACAGCCCGAACAGCACGGCCAGACTCAACACGGGCAGCGGCCAGAACCCGAACGGCGCAAAGCCGGCGACGGCCGCCGCGCCGGCAAGCAGGCTGAGCAGCAGCGACAGGAGGAATGCACGGGGCATGGCGGATAGCTTATCCGCCATGCATGTCATCGCGGCGAGGGGGGCGCTTCAAAATCGATATGGCCGTCGATCAGCGTGTAGCGGACCCGGCCCTGCATCGGATGGCCGAGGAAGGGCGTGTTGTCGCCCTGGCTGGCCAGGGTCTTGGGCGTCACGACCCATTCGGCGGATTCGTCGAATATGCAGAGATCGGCGTAGCCGCCGACCGACAGGTTTCCGCCGGGTACGCCCAGTATCTGCGCCGGTTTCCAGGATATCAGGTCGATCGCCTGTAGCAGCGGCACCCCCATCTCGCGTGCCCATTTCAAGGTCAGCGGCAGCAGCAGTTCGACGCCCGAGGCGCCTGGCGCCGATTCGCCGAAGGGCACCTGTTTCACATCCTCGTCGACCGGGGTGTGGTCGGAGCACAGCGCGTCGATGGAGCCGTCGCGCAGGGCTTCACGGATGGCATCGCGGTCGCGCAGCCCTCTGAGCGGCGGCACCAGATGCAGGTGCGAATCGAAACTGATGAGATCGTTTTCCGACAGGTGCACATGGGTGCAGGCCACGTCGCAGGTCACTGCGAGCCCTTGTGCCTTGGCGGCACGTACCATCGCAATGCCCTCGCGCGTCGACAGGCGGGCCAGGTGGATGCGTGCGCCGGTTTCGCGCGCCAGCTGCAGGATGGTCGCCAGCGCCACCGTTTCAGCCAGCGCCGGAATGCCCTGCAGTCCGAGACGCGTGGCGACCGGACCGTCGTGTGCGACGCCGCCGCGGGTCAGCGACACGTCCTGCGGCCGCAGCCACAGGCTGAAGCCGAAGGTGGCGGCGTATTCCATGGCGCGCAGCAATACCAGCGTGTCGGTCAGCGGTGCGTCGGCCTGGGTGAAGGCGCGGCAACCGGCTTCGGTCAGCTCGGCCATCTCGGTGAGCATCTGGCCTTCGAGCTTTTGCGTCATTGCACCGATCGGGTACACGCGCGGGCCAGGCAGGTTCTTGGCGCGGAACTTGAGCATCTCCACCAGCCCCGGCTCGTCCAGCGGCGGGTCGGTGTCGGGCGGACAGGCGAGCGAGGTGATTCCGCCCGCGGCGGCGGCAAGCATTTCAGACTCGAGCGTGGCACGGTATTCGAAGCCGGGCTCGCGCAGGCGCACCGACAGGTCGATCAGTCCCGGGCAGACGATCAGGCCGCTGGCATCGATCGTGCGGTTGGCGTGGAAGTCGGCGGGCATCTGGCCGATGGCGACGATCTTGCCCGCGGTGACGAACACGTCGGCCACTTCGTCGCGTTCGTTCATCGGGTCGATCACGCGCCCGTTCTTGATATGGATCTTCATGCGTTCCCCGTCCCTGCCAGCATTGCCATCACCGCCATGCGCACCGCGATGCCGTAGGTCACCTGCGGCAGGATCACCGATTGCGGACCGTCGGCGACTTCGGACGCGATTTCCACGCCGCGGTTCATCGGGCCGGGATGCATCACGATGGCATCCGGCTTGGCGAGAGCGAGCTTTTCCGGTGTCAGGCCGAAGAACTTGAAGTATTCCTGCGAGCTGGGCAAGCGCGCGCCCTTCATGCGCTCGTTCTGCAGGCGCAGCATGATGACGACATCGCAGCCACGCAGGCCTGCTTCCATGTCGTGGAACACCCTGACGCCCATCTGCTCGACCCCGGCGGGGAGCAAGGTTTTCGGGCCGATGACGCGGACTTCCGGCACGCCCAGCGTCGTCAGCGCGTGGATCTGCGAGCGTGCCACGCGAGAATGCAGCACGTCGCCGACGATGGCCACGGTCAGATTGTGGAACTCGCCCTTGAAGCGGCGGATGGTGAACATGTCGAGCAGGCCCTGGGTGGGATGCGCGTGGCGGCCGTCGCCCGCGTTCACCACCGAGATGTGCGGCGCCACGTGCTGCGCGATGAAGTGCGCCGCGCCCGACTGCGAGTGACGCACGATGAACATGTCGGCGTGCATGGCCGACAGGTTGTCGACGGTGTCGAGGATCGCCTCGCCCTTGGTCTGGCTGGAGGTCGCGATATTGAGGTTGACTACATCGGCGGACAGCCGCTTGGCGGCGATTTCAAAGGTCGTGCGGGTGCGCGTCGACGGTTCGAAGAACAGGTTGAATATGCTCTTTCCGCGCAGCAGCGGCACTTTCTTCACCTCGCGTTCGCCCACGTCCATGAAGGATTCTGCGGTATCGAGGATCTGCGTGATGATGCCGCGCGGCAGGCCGTCGAGGGTGAGCAGGTGGCGCAGCCTGCCGTCTTGGGTGAGTTGTCGGTTCATGCAAGGGAGAGCGTCAGATGGCCGTCGTCGAGGCGGGAAAGATTGATGTTCTGGTGGTCGGGCACGGTGATGGCCAGGCCGGCGAAATCGGGGCGAATCGGCAGTTCGTGGCCGCCGCGATCGACCAGTACGGCCAGCCGGATCGAGGCGGGGCGGCCATAGTCGAACAGCTCGTTCATCGCCGCGCGCACCGTACGCCCGCTGTGCAGCACGTCGTCGACCAGCAGGATGGCGCGGCCCTCCAGGTCGAAGGGCAGGTTGGACGGCTTGACCTGGGGGTGCAGGCCGATGCGTGAAAAATCGTCGCGGTAGAACGAAATGTCGAGCGTGCCGAGCGGCTTGCTGCAGTGCAGCAGCGCATGCAGGCGCTCGGCCACCCAGACGCCGCCGGTGTGGATGCCGACAATGACCGTGTCGGCCGTGAGCGTCGGGGCGATGGCGTCGGCGAGCCGCGCGATCAGGGTGTTGGCGTCAGGCAGTGAGGCGTGCATCGAAAAACCCTTGCAGTATGAGTTGGGCGGCGACGGCGTCCGTCAGCGCCTTGTTTTTCTTGCCGTGGATGCCGCGCGCATGCAGTTCGGACTCGGCTGCCGTGCTGGTGTGGCGCTCGTCCACCAGAAAAACCGGGAGATTGAAGCGGGATTCTAATTTGCGTGCAAAGTTTCTGGCCACCCGCGTCATGTCATGCTCGCTTCCGTCGGCGTGGGTGGGCAGGCCCAGCACCAGCAGGACCGGCTGCCATTCGGCCACGAGTCGTGCGATGGCGGCGAGCCGGGCGTCGGTCGAATCGGCCTGAATGACGGTGAGTGGATGGGCAATCCCGATCGCCAGGTCGCCCGAGGCCACGCCGGTGCGCTTCAGCCCCAGGTCGAGGGCCAGCACCGTGCCGTGGGTATGCTCCGGGTTCAAGCGTGTCCGGCTTCTTCGGACAGGCTGGCGAAGTCGATGCCCAGCAGCTTCATCGCGGCCGGCAGGCGTTCTTCGGGTACCAGGTCAAAAATCACCTGCGGGTCGGCGGCCACCGACAGCCACGCATTCTGCTTGATCTCGTCTTCCAGCTGGCCGGCCGACCAGCCTGCGTAGCCCAGCGACACCATGAACTTTTCCGGCCCCGCCCCCTGGCTCACCGCTTCCAGCACGTCCTTGGAGGTGGTGAGGCTGACCGCATCATTGACGGTGAGGGTGGAACTGAAGGTGAGCGGCGGCGTATGCAGCACGAAGCCGCGTTCGGTCTGCACCGGACCGCCGAAATACACGATATTGTGCTGCAGGCGTTCCGGCAGCGACAGCCCGATCTGCTCGAACAGCGTCGACAGGTCGAGGTCGATCGGGCGATTGACCACCACGCCCAGGGCACCCTGGTCACTGTGGTCGCAGATATAGGTCAGCGTGCCGTTGAAATTGGGGTCGACCATGCCCGGCATGGCGATCAGAAAATTATGGGTGAGGTTGACGGTATCCATGGTTGCATTCCCATTGTAATCTGCCTCCAATCAGGCAGGCACCACTTTTTTCAGCTTGCCTACTCACTATAGCGACCATAACGCTTCATGCCTGAATACGCCCGCGCCCTGGTCTGGTTCCGCCGCGATGTGCGCGACTTCGACCACGCCGCCCTGCATCACGCACTCAAAAGCGCCCGGCAGGTGGTCTGCGCATTCGTGTTCGATCGCGACATTCTGGATGCGCTTCCCGATCCGACCGACCGGCGGGTCGAGTTCATCCACGCCAGCGTCGTCGAGCTGCAGCGCGCGCTCGCGTCCCGGGGTGGCGGACTGATCGTCAAATACGCTGCCGCGCGCGACGCGATCGTCGGGCTGGCCGCGGAACTCCATGTCGATGCCGTTTTCTTCAACCATGATGACGACCCCGCCGCCCTGGCACGTGACGCCGCTGTCGAGGCCGCCCTGCGCGCCCGCGGCACGGCCGTCCACCACTACAAGGATGCGGTCGTCTTTGAACGTGAGGAAGTGCTTACGGGGGGCGGGACAGCTTACAGCGTCTACACGCCCTACAAGAATGCCTGGCTGAAAAAGCTGACGCCCAACGACCTGAAAGCCTACCCGGTCGAGCCCTGTGCCGACCGGCTGGCCGCGCTGTCGACGCCGGTCCCCACCCTGCGGGAGATGGGATTTGCGCCCACCAATCTGCGCGAACTCGAACTGCCGACGGGCATGTCAGGGGGTGCCCGGTTGTTCGAGGCGTTTCTGCAGCGCATCGACCGCTATCGGGAGGCGCGGGATTTCCCTGCGCAGGAGGGGACGTCCGGTCTGTCGGTGCATTTGCGCTTCGGCACGGTGTCCGTTCGCCAGCTTGCCGCTGCGGCCTGGCAGCAGGGTGGGCGCGGGGCGCAGACCTGGCTGTCCGAACTGATCTGGCGCGATTTCTATCACCAGATACTCTGGCACAGGCCGGACATCGCGCGCGGCCACACCTTCAAGCCGCAATACGACGCCCTGCCGTGGCCGAACCCGCCCGGGCACCTGGAAGCCTGGTGCGAGGCGCGTACAGGGTATCCGCTGGTCGACGCTGCGATGCGCCAGCTCAATCAGACCGGCTTCATGCACAACCGGCTGCGCATGGTGACGGCGAGTTTCCTGGTCAAGGATCTGCTGGTCGACTGGCGGCTCGGCGAGCGCTACTTTGCCGACAAGCTCGTGGATTTCGATCTCGCCGCAAACAGCGGCGGCTGGCAATGGGCGGCTTCGGTCGGCTGCGATGCCCAGCCCTGGTTCCGCATCTTCAATCCGCTGACGCAATCCGAGAAATTCGATCCGCAGGGCGCGTTCATCCGCCGCCATGTGCCCGAACTCGCCCGGGTCCCGGACAAATTCATCCATGCGCCGTGGACGTTGCCCGTCGACGAGCAGGTGCGTGCGGGCGTGGTCGTCGGCCAGACCTATCCTGCGCCCATCGTTGCGCATGCTGCGCAGCGCGCGAAGGTGCTCGCGCTGTTCAAGGCTGCCACCCGGGTGGCCCAGGCCTAGCCGGTGTCCGGCCGGCAGACCGGAGGACATGCCGCCAGCCCGGCCAGGTAGCAGTCGATCAGCGGCTCGGCGCAGGCGGCGAGATCGTAGCTGCCGGGATTCAGCACCCATTCGTGCATCAGCCCCACCATGTAGGCGTGCAGGCCCTGGGTGGCCAGGAAGGTGTCGGTGACCGCCGGCAGCTGGCCGCCGGCGACGGCCTGGTCGAACAGACGCTGGACCTGCGACAGGCACGCGGCGCGGTCGGCGTCGTTTTTCGCGACTACCGGCGCCAGTTCCGCGGTGAATTCGCATTTGTGGAAGATCACATCGAACATCGCCTGGGTGTCGCCATGCTGGGCCAACTGGGTGAGCGCCATCAGTGCGAGTTGCCTGACCATGGCGAGCGGGTCGCGCTGCGCATGCTGGCTGGCTTGGGCCAGCAGCGCTTCCACCGGCATCGTGCCGCGTTCGCATACGGCCTGGAACAATTCGGCCTTGTCCTTGAAATGCCAGTAGATCGCGCCGCGCGTCACGCCCGCGCGTTCGGCGACGTCCGAGAGGCGCGTGTGTGCGACGCCGCGTTCGCGGAACACCTGAAGCGCGGCGGCTAGCAGCGATTCACGGGTGGCGAGGGCCTCTTCACGCGTTTTCTTGACCATGTGCGGGATTGTCCGACAATCCCGTACCTCCCGCAATTTACATTCATGCATGTATGCTTTTATGATATTGAAATACATACAATTTCAGGGGGAACCATGCACCGATTTACCAGAGTGGCGGCCGTGGGCCTGTGTGCCGTGCTGGCAGCGTGCGGGCAGCACGAAGCGGCTCAACAGGGCGGCGGCGCGCCGCCACCGGCGCAGGTGACGGTGGAGGCGGTCACGCCACAGACCGTGCCGGTCAACTTTGAATACGTCGGACGGCTGGAGGCTTCGCGGGAAGTGGAGATCCGGCCGCGCGTCGCTGCCGTCATCGAGCGTCGTTATTTTCAGGAAGGCGCACCGGTCAAGGCCGGAGCCCTGTTGTACAAGCTCGACGCGGCCAGCTTCGCCGCACAGGTTCGCGCGGCGGGCGCCGAGCTCGCCAACCGGCAGGCCCTGCTCGCGGAAGCGAAGCTGGAACTCGAGCGCAACCGCGCGCTGGCAAAGCAGGGCTTCGTCAGCGCGCGCGCGCTGGACACCTCGCAAACCGCCCTCGCAGTGGCCGAGGCCGGAGTGCGCACGGCTGAGGCGAATCTCGCCGATGCGCGCATCAGCCTCGGCTACACAGACATCCGTGCCCCGCTCACGGGGGTGATGGGCCGGGCGCTCCAGGTCGAGGGTGCGCTGGTGAGCCCCGGCGGCCCGGCGCTCGCCACGCTGGCGCAGATCACGCCCATCTATGCGCGTTTTTCGATCGGCGAGGATGCGCGCCTGGCGCTGCAGAAGCAGCGCGCCGCCGGGGAGCTGGAACAGGGCCGGCAGCGTGTTCGTCTGGTACTGGCCGACGGCACGCGCATCGCCACCAGCGGCACGCTCAATTTCAGCGACTACAAGGCGAATCCGCAAACCGGCGCGTTCGACATGCGGGCCGAGTTCGCCAACGTGGACGGCAACCTGAAACCCGGACAGTTCGTGCGTGTGGTCGTCGAAGGCGGCCAACTGCCGGACGCGATCACCGTGCCGCAGCCAGCGGTGCAGGACGGCCCGACCGGCAAGTTCGTCTACGTGGCCACACCAGGCGAGAAAGGCATGACCGTCGCGCTGCCTCATCCGGTCGAGGTCGGCGCGTGGGTGGATGGCGCTGCAGCGGGCCAGGACGGCGGCCGCTGGGTGATCAAGAGCGGACTGAAGTCCGGAGACAAGGTGGTGGTCGACGGCATGGCGCGGATTTTCTTCCCCGGGATGCCGGTCGTGCCCTCTGAAGCAGGCGCGTTGCCGGGCAAGGCGGCTGCAGCCCCCCCTGTCGCCACGAAGCAATAAGGACCTGCCATGTTCTCGCGCTTCTTCATCGACCGGCCGATTTTTTCAGTCGTCATATCCATCCTGATCGTGCTCGCCGGTCTCCTGGCGATGCGCGTGCTGCCGATCGCGCAATATCCCGAGATCGCGCCGCCGGTGGTCACGGTGCGCGCGGTCTACCCCGGCGCCTCGGCGACGGTGCTGGAGCAGACCGTTGCGGCACCGCTCGAGAACGCGATCAACGGCATCGAGGACATGATGTACATGAGCTCGACCTCGGCCTCGAACGGCGTCCTGGAAATCCAGGTCACTTTCGAGATCGGCTCCGACGTCGACAAGGCCGCGCTCAACGTCAACAACCGGGTCAAGCAGGCCGAGGCACGGCTGCCGGAAGAAGTGCGCCGCCAGGGCGTGACGGTGGAAAAAGGCTCGTCGGCCTTCCTGCAGGTGCTCGCCTTCCTGTCGCCCGACGGCCGCTACGACGACCTGTACACCAGCAACTACGTCACGCTCAACGTGCTGGACCGCCTGAAGCGCATTCCCGGCACGACCAACGTGCAGATTTTCGGCGCCAAGGACTACGCCATGCGCATCTGGCTCAAGCCCGACCGCATGGCCCAGCTGGGCGTGACCGTGGCCGACCTGACGCGCGCGATCAACGAGCAGAACGCCCAGTTCGCACCCGGCAAGATCGGCCAGCCGCCGGTCGACAACGGCCAGGCGCTGGTGTATTCGCTGACCACCAAGGGCCGGCTCGCCGATCCGAGGGAATTCGAGAACATCGTCGTGCGCGCGAATGCCGACGGCTCGGTGCTGTACCTGAAGGATGTCGCGCGGGTCGAGCTCGGCTCCAAGGATTACGACTTCGCGGGCCTCTACAACGGCAAGCCGGCGACGCTGGTCGGCATTTTCCTGCAGCCCGGTGCCAACGCCCTGGAGGTGGGCGACGAGGTGATCCGCACGGTCGAGGAACTGAAGAAGAAATTTCCGCCCGGCCTCGACTACGCCGTGCCCTACGACACCACCCGCTTTGTCGAGGTGTCGATACGCGAGGTGGTGAAAACCCTGGGCGAGGCGATCCTGCTGGTCGTGCTGGTGGTGTTCGTCTTCCTGCAGAACTGGCGCGCGACGCTGATCCCCGTCCTGGCCGTGCCGGTTTCGCTGCTGGGCACCTTTGTCGGGCTGCTGCTGCTGGGCTATTCGATCAATACGCTGACGCTGTTCGGCATGGTGCTCGCCATCGGTATCGTGGTCGACGATGCCATCGTGGTGCTGGAGAACATCGAACGCATCATCCACGAACACAAGAAGACCCCGCGCGAAGCGGCGCTGCTGGCGATGCGCGAGGTCACCGGCCCGGTGATCGCGATCGTGCTGGTGCTGTGCGCGGTATTCGTCCCCATCGCCTTTCTCGGCGGACTGACCGGCGAGCTGTACCGGCAGTTCGCGGCGACGATCGCGATTTCGGTGGTGATTTCCGGTCTTGTCGCGCTGACGCTGACCCCTGCGCTGTGCGTGGCCCTGCTCAAGGGCGAGAAACCGCACGAACCCGGGCGTTTCTTCCGGGCGTTCAACCGGGGTTTCGCCGGCATGACCCGGCACTACCAGGGCGGGGTGAAATTCCTCATGCGGCGCTCGCTCGTCGCGCTCTCGATCTATCTCCTGATGATCGCCGCCGCCGTTACCCTGTGGAAATTCACGCCCGGCAGCCTGGTGCCGGACGAAGACCAGGGCTACTACATCAGCGCGGTGTATCTGCCGGACGGGTCGGCGCTGTCGCGCACCGAAGCGGTGGTCAAGCAGGTCGATGCGATCGTGCGCAAGGACCCCGCGGTCCAGCACGTGGTCGCCTTCGCCGGGCTCGACTTCCTCGGCGGCGGTTTCCGCAACAGTGCGGCGACCATCTTCGTCGCCGCACGCCACTGGGACGAACGCAAGAAGACCATCCAGCAGATGGTCGGCGAGATGATGGGCGCGACGTCCGGCATCCGCGAGGCGCTGGTGCTGGCGTTTGCGCCACCGCCGATCTTCGGCTTGGGCAACGCAGGCGGGTTCGAGTTCTACATCCAGAACAAGGGCGAAGGCGGGCCGCAGAAACTGTCCCAGGTCGCCGACGCCTTTCTCGCCGCAGCGCGCCAGGACAAGCGGCTCGCGCAGGTGCTTACGCTGTGGCGGCCGCACGTGCCGCAGCTGTATGTCGACGTCGACCGCGAGAAGGCGAAGATGCTCGGGGTCAAGATCGACGACGTGTTCAACACGCTGTCGGCCACGCTTGGCAGCTATTACGTCAACGATTTCAACAAATACGGCCGCACCTGGCAGGTGCTGATGTCGGCCGAGCCGGGTGCACGGAAGACACCGCAGGACGTGTCGGCGCTGTTTGTGCCCAACGCGTCCGGCGAGATGGTGCCGATGTCGGCGCTGGCCAGAATCAGTTTCTCGTCCGGACCGGAAACGCTCGACCGCTACAACAATTCGCAGGCGGTCAAGATCATGGGCAGCGCCGTGCCCGGAATCAGTTCGGGCCAGGCGCTCGCCATCGTCGACGAAATTGCGAAAAAGGTGCTGCCGCCCGATTTCAGCTACGAATGGACCGGCGCCTCCTTCCAGGAGAAGCGTTCGGGCGGCACGTCGGGCATTGCGCTCGGGCTGGCGGTGCTGATGGTTTTCCTGATCCTCGCCGCGCAATACGAGAAATGGACGCTGCCGTTCGCCGTGCTGATGGCGCTGCCTTTCGGCACCTTCGGGGCGCTTGCCGCGGTGTGGCTGCGCGGACTGTCCAACGACGTGTATTTCCAGATCGGTCTGGTGACCTTGCTGGGGCTTGCGGCGAAGAACGCGATCCTGATCGTCGAGTTCGCCGTGCTGAAAAAACAGGAAGGCTATTCCAGTGTCTCGGCCGCGCTCGAAGCCGCCCGCCTGCGTTTCCGCCCCATCCTGATGACGTCGCTGGCCTTCATTCTCGGCGTGCTGCCGCTGGCGATCTCGATCGGAGCAGGGGCGGGTGCACGCCACGCGGTCGGCACCGGCGTCGTCGGCGGGATGCTTGCAGCCACCTTCCTCGCCGTGTTCTTCATCCCGCTCTTTTTCCACTGGGTGTCGGACAGACGGCTGCAGGCCAGGTCGGAAGAGATCGATGCGCACCCGCATGCGACGCGCTACGACAACGTCCGCACGCCGTCCCATCATCCATCACCGGCTTCACGGCCGGAAGAATAGGGCCGCCCGATCGGGGCGTGCCCGATTCTGGAGGCCCGCCATGCCGCACCGTGGGATGGCATGGCCGAATAGTTCAAGTGCGCCCTGTCCCGGCCGTTACCGTAGGACGCCTGGGGTGGGTGACGTTCCATGCGGGATTTGCGCACCAGAACGTTGACCGGGAGCGGTAAAACCTGAATACTTGAGTTGCTAATATGGTTAATTGTACGAACCTCCACCCAAGAGAGGACGACCTGCCTCGATGAGTTTGCCCGGACAGGCGATCCACCGCGTCGCCGGTACACTGCTGCTGGCCGTGAGCATTCCGCTGCTGCTATGGCAGGCTGTTCCGGTCAATCAGCTGACACTCTCTGCCCCGGTTTTCCTGACCGCCCATTCGCTGATGGAAATCTTCGCCGTCATCGTGGCGGCACTGGTTTTCTTCACCGGTCACGGCACGCAGGAAACGGTGCGCTCGATACGCTCCCTGGCGCTGGGCTGCGCGTTCCTGGCCGTGGCCCTGTTCGACATCCTGCATTTTCTTTCCTATGCGGGCATGCCGGACCTGATTACGCCCAATTCCCAGCACAAGGCGATTCTGTTCTGGCTGTGCGGCCGCCTGGCCGCCGGAGCAGGCCTGCTGGCGTATGTGCTGCTTCCGGAAGCCCCTGCCGCGCGCTTCCCGGCCAGCCGCTACGGCTGGGCGGGCGTGCTGCTGGTGCTGGGCACGCTTTCCTACGGGCTTCTGGTTGCACCCCAGACGATTCCGGCCATGTATGTATTGGGCCGGGGCCTGACGCCCCTGAAGGTGGCGCTCGAATGGGGCGTGTTCGGGCTCTACCTGGCGGTTGCCGCCCTGTTGTATCTGCGCCGTGCACGGATCACCCATTGCGACTCCGAGAGCCTGATGCTGGCCGTGCTGCTGATGGCGGCGGGCGAGTTGTTCTTCATCGTGTATGTGCACGTGAGCAGTACGGCCAACCTGCTGGGGCACATCTACAAGGTGTTTGCCTATTATTTCCTCTACCGGGCGATCTATGCCGAAGCGGTGAGCCGCCCGTTTCGCCAGATGCGGCACATGCTCACCCATGACGACCTCACCGGGCTGCCCAACCGTACCGCATTCGGCGAGCGGCTCAACCAGTTCATCGGCCGCGAAGAACCGGCCCCTTGCGCCGTGTTGCTGCTGGACCTCGACCATTTCCAGAACGTGAACGACACACTGGGCCACGAGCATGGCGACCTGCTGCTGGTGGCCGTCGCCGGGCGCCTTCGTGAGAGCCTGCCGAAGGCGGCCTTCCTGGCCCGTTTCAGCGGCGACGAGTTCGTGGTCCTGCTGGAAAACACCGCGATCGAACAGGCCAGACAGGTGGGACAAATCCTGTTGCAGGCCATGGAACGCGAGTTCGACATCGGCAACGACCGCCTGGGAATCAGTGCCAGCATCGGCATCGTGACCTACCCGGGCGACGGCGAGTCGGCCAGTGTCCTGATGCGTTATGCCGACCTCGCCCTGCATCGTGCCAAATCGTCGGGACGCAACGGTCTCACGGTCTTCAGTCACGACCTGTCCGAGGAAATCCAGCGCCGCGTCCTGCTGGAGGCCCGCCTCAAGCATGCCCTGGTGCGCAATGAGTTCGCGCTGCACTACCAGCCCAAGCTGGAAATCAGGACGGGTCGCCTGATGGGCTGGGAAGCGCTGTTGCGCTGGCGATCGGCTGAACTGGGCGCGGTCAGCCCGGAAGAGTTCATTCCGGTTGCCGAGCAGACGGGCCTCATCCTGCCGATAGGCGACTGGGTGCTGCGCGAAGCCTGCCGGCAAATGCGTGTGTGGCAGGACGCGGGCCTGATGGCCGGCACCATGGCGGTCAATCTGTCGACCCGGCAGTTCCGTCAAAGGGATCTGGCCGAGGAAGTCAGCGCTGCCCTGCGCGACACCGGACTGGCGGCGGGCGATCTCGAACTGGAAATCACCGAGTCGTCGATCATGGACAACCTGGCGACGGCCGCCACCGTGCTGGCCGAACTGCAGCGACTGGGGCTCCGCATCGCGGTGGACGACTTCGGCACCGGCTATTCCTCGCTCAGCTATCTGAAGAGCTTCCCCATCCACTGCCTCAAGATCGACCGTTCGTTCATTCGCGACATTCCGGGGGACGAGAACGACACCGCCATCGTGCGCACCATCATCGCACTGGCGGGCAGTCTCGGCCTGACCGTGGTGGCGGAAGGCGTCGAGACCGACGCGCAAATGACGTATCTGCGGGCCAATCATTGCGATCAGGCCCAGGGTTATCTGTTCAGCCGTCCGTTGCCGCCGGACGAATGCATCCGGTTGATGCGCGCCGGCTTGCGGCGGGCGGCGGCATAGGGGGAGCGCAGCGCGAAAAAAAAGCCGGGCATCGCCCGGCTTTTTCATTGCGGCATCGGCTCAGGTTCATGCAGCCTTTTCGTGGTGGTAACCGGTCACGGTATCCACTTCGGCCTT
Source organism: uncultured Thiobacillus sp. (assembly GCA_964533095.1). Classification (GTDB taxonomy): domain Bacteria; phylum Pseudomonadota; class Gammaproteobacteria; order Burkholderiales; family Thiobacillaceae; genus Thiobacillus. Next base: position 128,341 of record CAZHKS010000002.1, read on the forward strand.
GGAGCCCAGAATCACCGGCACGCGCTGGTGCAGGCCTTCGGGCGCCAGGTCGAGGATGCGCTCGCGGCCGGTGGTGGCGGCGCCGCCCGCCTGCTCGACGATGAAGGCCATCGGGTTGGCTTCGTACAGGAGGCGCAGCTTGCCGGCCTTGGCCGGGTCCTTGGTGTCCTTGGGGTACATGAAGATGCCGCCGCGGGTGAGGATGCGGTGCACTTCGGCGACCATCGAGGCGACCCAGCGCATGTTGAAGTCCTTGCCGCGCGGGCCGGTCTTGCCGGCCAGGCATTCGTCGACATAGCGCTGCACCGGCTTTTCCCAGAAACGCATGTTGGAGGCATTGATCGCGAATTCCTTGGTTTCGGTCGGGATCTTCATGCTGGGATGGGTCAGCACGAACTCACCGACGTCGCGATCCAGCGTGAAGCCGTTGGTGCCGTGACCAAAGGTCAGCACCAGCATGGTCGAGGAACCGTAGATGGCGTAGCCGGCGCACACCTGCTGGGTGCCGGACTGCAGGAAGTCCTCCATCTTGGCGGCGCGACCGGCGACCGGGGCCTTGAGAATCGAGAAAATGGTGCCGACCGAGATGTTGACGTCGACGTTGGACGAGCCGTCGAGCGGGTCGAACACCAGCAGATACTTGCCGAGCGGGTACTGGCTGGGAATCGCGTAGGGTTCGTCCATCTCTTCCGACGCCATGCCGGCCAGGTGACCCGCCCACTCGTTGGAGCGGATCATGATGTCGTTGGTGATGACGTCGAGTTTCTTCTGGGTTTCGCCCTGCACGTTTTCGGAGTCGAGCGAGCCCATCACGCCCAGCAGCGCGCCCTTGTTGACGGCGTTGGAAATGGCCTTGCAGGCGGTGACGACGTCGTTCAGGAGCGAGGTGAAATCGCCGGTGGCGCCGGCAGTGCGGCGCTGCTCTTCAATGATGAACTGGGTAAGGGTGGTGCCGGTGTGCATGACGGTCTCCAGATGCAGAACAAATAAAAATATTAGAACAATCAAACATTTTATCACGTGATAAAGAGATCAAATATCCTCCGTGCGCGGACGAGGCGCCCGCCCGGGCATAAAAAAACCCGCCACAGGGCGGGTTTGCGGGGCGGCGGGCCCGTTGTTCAGGTGTGAGCACGCCGGCTCACGGCAAAGCCGACCAAGCCCAGGCCGGCCAGCATCGTCATCCAGGTGGCGGCTTCCGGTACCGGCTGCGCCACGGGATTGACCGTCAGCGATTTCAGCATGGCGAGGTCGTTGGTCTGGCCGATGCGGGCGGCCACCGCGATCCAGTCGTAGGATCCGGTGAAGGCGGCAAGGCTGACGTTCCGGATGCCAGCCACGCTGTTGTTGTTGTCGATCAGGGTTGCGGTGCCAAGCTTAGTGGGCTTCTTGTTGTTCGGGCTGAACGTGCTGCCGGTCCCGGCCCACACGCTGAGGTCGGAGTCGCTGCCGAACTGCACCAGGCTCAGCGACTGGAGCGTAACCGCGCTGGAGAAGCTGAACAGGATCATGTCACTGCCGCTGCCACCGTTGTCCAGCATGCCGGTCGTGCAGTTGAAGCCTGTGCAGACGCCGAGGCCGTCGTTCGCGACGCTCAGCGTGGCGGTCTGGAATTTCTCGGCCCTGTTCGCGTTCGACCAGGCGGTGGCCGTGATCGTCAAGCCGCTCACCGTGTCGGTATAGCTGTTGCCAGTGCCCTGGCCAAGCGTGCCGGGGGCCGGCGTGAAGGAAAAATCCACGGCCTGCGCCTGGGCGGCAACCAGCGCGATGCCCAGGAGGGCGGCCAATCGACTGAAAACGTTCATGTCTGCTCCTGGAGGTCAGGTTTTATGGCTTGGCCGGGCGACCGAGACAGCGGGCGCACCGGTTTCTGCCTGAAACAGGAGCAATAGACGTGCCTGTCGCGGGGAAATGTGCGACAAGATTTTGATTGTTAAGTATTTATTCCTGAATCTGCGTTGGCGCTGGCTGTCAGGGTGCCTGGATGGGCATGCCAGACTGACGGAAATCAGTCAGTCCCGACGAGCTGGTCCGAGCGCGTAAAGGTCCAGGTGCGGGTAATCGACAGGATGTCGGCTTTTTTCCGCATCTCGTCCGGAAAGGGCGCGTAGGGTGCGGCGAGTTCGACGATCCGGATCGCGGCAGCGTCGAGGATCTTGGAGCCGGACGAGCGATCGATGTCGACGGTCTCGATGCGGCCGTCGGAATAGATCGACACGGTCAGCCGCAGGCTGCCGTAGATGCCCTGGCGCCGCGCGGCTTCGGGATAATTGACGTTGCCGATGCGCTCGACCTTGGTGACCCAGTCTTCCACGTAGCGAGCAAACGCATATTCGCGCACGTTGGCGCCGACGAACGCGCGCTTGGGACGTTTCTGGTACTGGTCCCATTGCTGCGAGATGCGTGCCTGTAGTTGCGCCATTTCGCGCGCCTGCTCGTTGAGCTGGCTGGCGTCGACGGTGGGCTGTATCGGGGCTGGCGTTACCGGGGCGGGGGGTGCCTGGAGCTGGCTGTCGGGTTTAAGCTGGCTCAGCAGGGTTTTGGCCTGCTGCTCGAGGGCGGCCACCTTTTCCTGCAGGGCGGCCTCCTCGCTCCCGGTCTGGCTTGTCGGGCTGGCAGGAAGCGGGCTTTTCAGCCGGCGGTCCTCGTCGGTATTGCCGCCGCCCGCCAGATTCACCTGTGCGAGCGCGTCGGGATTGAGCGGGGAGTCTGCGGTTTTGGCGTTGACCAGCACCACTTCCATCGGCAGGTTGGGGTCCTCGAACAGGTGCGGGTTGACGTGCACGAAGTGGGTCGACAGCACCATGCCGTGCACCGCGGCCGACGCCAGCAGCGCCAGCGCCATGCGCGTGCCTTGCTTGGAGGGAGCTGCGAGAGTCGGGGGCGGGGCGGACACGATATAGACCGGATGTGAGGGCAGGACTGATTCTACGGAAGCGCGGCGCTGCTGTCAGGCGGTGTTTCCAGCGTCTCCCGGTACTCGGCATGAAAGCTGATGTCGAGCAGATCGATATCGGAAATTTCGAGCAGCACCTTCGACCCCGGCACGATGCCCGCCACCGAGGGCGCGCGCGTCACCATCGGCAGATTGTCGAAACGAACCAGGTCTTCGCGGATGACGCGGGCGGTGACCTCGCTCACGCTTTCCTGGATCAGCCAGCGCAGCATCCAGTAGCGTTCCAGGCGGCGCTGGAATTCATTGTAGGCGTCGTAGGCCAGTTCGAATTCGCGCACCACCGAGAACAGGGCCTCGCTGCGCGGCGGATACACCGGGTCGCTGCCCTGCACCAGACTGATCAGCTGGCGCTGGTTGACCAGGTCGACGTAGCGCCGCAAGGGCGACGACGACCACGCGTACTGGTCGACGCCCAGCCCCACGTGCGGGTCGGGCGAGGTCGTCATGCGCGTCTTGCCGTTGGCCTGCGCGCGGTAGATGCCGGGCACGCGGTTTTCCGCCAGCCAGCCGCCCCAGTGTGCGTTGGCGAAGATCATCAGCTCGGACACCACCTTGTCGATCGGGCTGCCGCGCTTGCGCGGCACGATGCTGATGCGATCATTGTCGAGCTTGAAGTTGTAGTCGACGCGATCCACGTTGTCGACCTTGCCGCGCCCGGCTTCCAGCACGGCGGCGAAGTCGTGCAGCCATTCCAGCTCGCGGCGGTAGGGATAGTCGGGCACGTCGGGGTTGCGCAGCGTGTCGTCGTTGAACTGCACTTCCAGCGTCTCATGGCGCAGGTTGTCGGCGATGTGCACCATTTCGAGCCGGGTTTCGGTGCCGAGCACGCGCAGGTCGGAGGCCACGTCGAGATACAGCGACAGCGCCGGGCAGTCGTGGGTCTCGCCCAGCGTGTAATGGTGGATCAACGCTTCGGGCAGCATGGTGATCTTGCTGCCGGGGTAGTAGACGGTCGACAGGCGTTCGCGCGCGATCTTGTCGAGTTCCGAGCCCGGCGCGATGCCGAGCGCCGGCGCCGCGATGTGGATGCCGACGCGGATGCTGCCGTCGTCGCGCCATTCGACCGACAGCGCGTCGTCGATCTCGGTGGTCGCCTCGTCGTCCATCGAGAATGCGCGCACCGCGCTCTTCGGCAACTCGGGCGGGTCGAGTGGTTCGGTGACGTCGGCAAATCCGGTGCCGCGCGGAAAGTATTCCAGCAGGAAGGTCGCCAGATGGAAATCGAGCGTCGAGGGGATCGCGCCACAGCGCTCGATCAACCGTAGTTGCGACAGTCCGGTGGCCGTCGCCGCGTCTTCCAGCGCCTTGTATTCCAGGGTGTTCTTGTCCGGCGCGATGAGGATGCGCGGGATCAGCGAGGTGTATTCGGGTGGCAGGCGGAAGGCGGCGAGTTCGGCGGCAAGATGGGCCTGCCGTTCCGCAGCCAGCCGTTTCTTCTCCAGTCCGGCCTTGGCAGCGGCCAGCGTTTCGGCCGGCGCCGGGCGGTAGCGGCCACGGCCCTTCTTGTGGAAATAGATCGGCGAGGCGTGCAGCTTCTGCAGCAACGCGACCGACTCGGCTGGCCGCGGCGTGTGGCCGTAGTATTCCTGCGCCAGCTGCTCGAAGCCGAATTCGTCCGTTCCGGCCGCTTCCCACAGGAAGTCGGCGTCGAGTTCGGCCGTCAGCGTCTCGGCCTCGCTCATCACCTCGGAGGGGGCCGGTGCGGCGAAGCGCAGCAGGATATTGGCCGTCTTGACCTTGCTGCGCTTGCCCGAGGCGGCCTCCACCTGCGCCGTGGCGTCGGTCTCGGACAGGATGGAACCGGCCTTGAAATGGCCGTCCTCTTCAAAGATGAGATGCATGAAAAATCAGAAATCCAGAATGGTTTGGAAGTGGCGCTCGAACCCGGCAAAGCCGTGGTCGCCGCCCTCTTCGATGATCTGCGTGGCACCGGTGTAATAGGCGACGGCGTCACGGTAGTCGAGCACCTCGTCGCCGGTCTGCGCCAGCAGCAGGTAGCGTTCGGGTAGTGTGACGGCGGGCACGTCGAGTGCCGCGAGTTCGGCCAGGTGCGCCTCGGTAAGTTCCCACTTCTCGCCGCTGTGCCAGTTGGTCTGCGGGCCGAGCGCGCTGCGCAGGAGCAGGTGGGCATGCACAGCCGGATTCACCAGCACGGCCTTCCAGCCATGCTTCTCGGCCAGATGGGTGGCATAGAAGCCGCCCAGCGAGCTGCCGACCAGCGTGACGGCATCGGGCTGGCGGCGTGCCAGGTCGGCTTCGACCAGGGCGATGGCCTCGTGCGGGCTGTTGGGCAACTGCGGGCAGAGATAGTCCGCCTGTCGCCCGAGGCTCGCCATGTGCTCGCCCAGCTGCCGGGCCTTGCCGGACGCGGGGGAGGAATTGAAGCCGTGTAGATAGACAATCATCCCCGGATTTTACCGGGGCGGCGGAGATTCCTGAAATCAGGCGTGGGATGTCGCTATTGCGAGTCGCGCGGCGGCGAAGCGATCCGGTCTTCACACTCGGTCGCCGGCTGATGAGCATGCCACCCTACGCACCGTTCGCCCTGAGCCTGCGTAAGGGTCGCCGCGCAGCGGCGGGGACCCCCCGTACCCCTTGCGGGTGCTGTCGAAGCCTGTCCTGAGCCTGTCGAAGGAGGCTGTCAACACTAATGGAACTACGCAGGATCACTGACCTTTGGCCGGGGGTAGCCCGGCAGCAAGTTACTTTACTTTTGTCTCGCCAAAAGAAAGTAGCCCAAGAAAAGGCGATCCCGACAGCCCCGAATTCCCGAAGATCAAGCGCGTCGTGTGGGCGGCAAAGAACTCGCCCTGCTTGTGCTGGGTTGATTTGATTATTGTGGGCGGGGCTCAAACACCTTTGCCGCTGGTCCACCCGCCGCACTTGATCTGCGGAGGGTCTGTGAGGGGAGACAAGTCAAAATCAGGGCGGTGCTGACGGAACGGCATGTGCATTGGTGATGTGCCGCAAGTTCAGCGCAATACCCCCCCACTTGCGCACGCAATCAGTCATCGAAACAGTAGAAATCCGCCTTGGTCACGCCGCAGTCGGGACAGCTCCAGTCATCCGGGATGTCGGCGTAGCGGGTGCCGGGCGCAAGTCCGTGGTCGGGGTCGCCCGTCGCTTCGTCGTAGACATAGTCGCAGACGGCGCAGGTCCATTTTCGGAAGGTGGCGGAAGAGTCGGGAGCCAGGGGGGCAGCGGAGAGATTCATCATGGCAGTTTCCACGCGTCGAGCGTGCTCAGCAGTTGGTTGAAGATGACGTCGAGCTCGCCGCCCAGTACATCGAGCTGCGGGTTGACGTAGGATTTGAAGACCTCGGTGGCGGGGCGGTGCGCGACCCAGGTGCGGCCGTCGGCCTCATATAGATGGATGCGCAGCGGAATGTCGATGCCGGCCGCCTTGTCCGCCGCCCATACCTTGGCGGCGTAGTCGGGGCGGAACACCTCGAGCACCTGGTCGGCCGGCACTGCTATCCCCTTCTTGGCGCAGTTAACCTGGCCGTTGGCGTGCGCGACCAGCCCCATCGGATAGGCGGCGATGGCGGCAATCAGCTTCTCCGCCGCCTCGTCGACCGTGAGCGATATCGCGAAGCGGATCATGCGACCTCCAGTTCGGGGTGCGACAGTGCGCAGGCGTGCGTGTCGAACTCGTGCAGTTCCTTGCGCAGATGCTTGATCGCCGGGGTGACGATGGCGATGAAGTAGGCCTCGCGCAGCCGCCGTTGCGCGGCATTGTTGGACAGGTAGCCCTTGGCGCCCAGGTGCAGCATGGCGGCGTTGGCGGCCTTCAGGCTGAGTTCGCTGCCGGCCAGCCGCAGCGCCAGCGTTTCGCGCACGTGTGGCGCGCTGCCGTCGCGCCCGATCTTGTCGGCCAGCGCGTAGGTGGCGGCACGGGCGGCCTCGAGCTCGGCTTTCAGCGCATCGGCCTGCACGTCGAGGAAACGGTTGACGTGGCCGAACTGCTTGTCGGCGCGCTTCATCATCTCCACGCAGGCATCGATGAGACCGAGGCCCATGCCCATCTGCAGCAGGATGAAGGCGGATTTGGTGCGGTCGCGGAAGGCGTCGAATTCATCCACGTGGCAGACCACCTTTTCGTCGGCGAGGAACACGTCGCGGAACTGGCAGGCGAAGGTGTTGGTGCCCTCCATGCCGATGAAGTGCGCGTTCTGCGCCAGCGTGAGGCCCGGCGTGCTGCCGTGCACCAGGCCGATCACCAGGCCCGGCGCGTCGGGCAGCGAGGCGCCCATGTGGAACCAGTGCCCGGGGCCGATGTTCGACACCCACGGCAATACGCCGTTGATGAGGTAACCGCCCTCGACCCGCCTGGCCTTCAGCCGCGCGTCCTCGATGCCGACGCAGGATTTCATGCTGTTCGACTGCGCAGTGCCGCCGAGCACCTCGCCGCTGGCCATTTTCGGTAGCATCTCGGCGGCGAGCGCCTGGTTGGAACTGTTGATCACGTACCACTGCAGCGCATACTGCGCCCACAGCAGAAAGCCGGTCGACACGCATTGCTTGGAGACTTCCTCGATCACCTGTATTGCGTGACCGAGGCCGCGTGCGGTGCCGCCGTGCGCTACCGGCGTCATGCTGCCGAGTCCGCCTATCGCGCCCAGCCGCCGGAGGAAGTCGCCGGGATACACGCCCTTCAGGTCGATATCGACCACCTGCGGCGCCAGCTGGGCGGCGATCAGCTCGGACAGTCCCGGCAGGACGGGGTCATTGGCAGGGTCGGGCAGGGCAAGGGAAGCCAGTGCAGATGCAGACATGATGTGCTCCTGAAAAAGTCGGACGGGACAGTTCAGGCCAGCTCGACGCTGACGTTCACCGGGTTGCGCAGCGTATTGGCCACCGGCGACCAGGCGTTGGAATGCGCGACCAGGTCCTTGAGTTCAGCCTCGCTCGCATCGCCTTCCAGATGGACCTTGACGCGCACGTCGGTGAAGCCGAGCTTCTTCATCGGGTCGACGTCGCCCACACCCCACACGGCCGTGACGTTGATGTCGCCTTCTAGCTCGAGTTCGAGCCGGGTCAGCTGGATGCCGCGCGCGACGGCGTTGGCGTGCAGGCCGACCGACAGGCAGGAACCCAGCGTGGCGAGCACCGCTTCGGAAGGGTTCGGCGCGGTGTCGTCGCCCAGCAGGTGTGGCGGCTCGTCGATCACGTGCGCCGGCAGACTGCGCACATAGGTGAGGTTGCGGAACTTGCCTTCGCACACGGTCTTTGCCTTCAGCGTGACGACCGATTGCGGATTGGCCTTGCCCTTGGCGGACAGGGCGGCGAGGCCTTCGCTGTCGATGGGTTCGAGCAAGGCTTGGGTTTTCAGGGCAACGACTTCAGACATGGGATGACTCCTTGGGTTGATGGATCGGAAACCGACATGCCCTGTATTGCGATTCCCGTGCCAGCAAGGGAAATATTGTCAAGCCATTGATTTTAAATATCAATTAAAAACAATCGCATTCCCCCGGCAGCGCCCGCGCTAACAAATTGTCAATCATTGTCAATCGGCTTCAGGCCATTTCCAGCCGCTGCAGGCGGTAGTTCAGCTGGCGCAGGGTCAGCCCCAGCATCTGCGCCGCGCGCGACTTGTTGCCATGAGTTTGCGCCAGCGCCTGCTCGATCTGCTGGCGGTCGTGCGATTGCGCGGGCAGGTAGGGACGCACGGCGGCAGCCGGCGGCAGGCTCGCCGGCACGCTGCCGAATGGCCGGTTTTCCGGCATGCCGGCGGCTTCGCTGTGGATCACGCGCTCGACTTCCGGGGCCGAAACCGTCGCACCCTCGGCCAGTAGCACCAGGCGCTCCAGTACATTGCGCAATTGCCGGATGTTGCCCGGCCAGGGGTAGACGACCAGTTTTTCCATCGCCTCCGGTGTCAGCCCGACATTGCGCTGGTAGCTCTGGCTGATGAGATTGAGCTGGTGGCGCACCAGCGGGCGGATATCCTCGCGCCGCTCGCGCAGCGCGGGCAGGCGGATCGGAATGATGTTGAGGCGGTAATACAGGTCGAGGCGGAAACGCCCCGCGCTGACCTGCTGCTGGAGGTCGAGGTTGGTGGCAGCGACGATGCGCACGTCGATCGGCGTTTCGCGACGGCCGCCGACGCGCTGCAGCGTTTTCTCCTGCAGCACGCGCAGAAGCTTCACCTGCATCGACAGCGGCAGCTCGCCGATCTCGTCGAGAAAGAGCGTGCCGCCGTTCGCCTGCTCGAAATAGCCGGCACGCGCCGCGACCGCGCCGGTGAACGCGCCTTTCTCGTAGCCGAACAGCTCCGACTCGAACAGGTTTTCCGGAATCGCGCCGCAGTTCACCTTGACGAAGGGCTCGTCGCGGCGCGGGCTCGACAGATGCAGCGCGCGGGCGAACAGCTCCTTGCCGGTGCCCGATTCGCCCAACAGCAGCACCGTCACGTCGGTGTTCGACACCTGCTCGATCTGCCGCAGCGCATGGCGCAGTGCGGGCGATTCACCGACGATGCCGAGCGTGGCCTGCTGCGGCGCGCCGCGTTCGAGCGCCCATTTGAGTTCGCGGTTTTCGTTCTCCAGGCGTGCGGTCTGTTCTGCCACCCGGTCATTCAGCTTCAGGATCTGCGTGATCAGCGTGGCAATGATTTCGAGGATACGCAGATCGTCGGCCAGCGCCCGCGTGCGCCCGCGGATGCGGTGCACGCCCAGCAGGCCCAGCATCTCGCCCTCGTAGCGCAGCGGCAGCGCAATGAAGCTGACCGTCTCGCTCGGCAGGCGTGCGCGCTCGACCGCACGTGCGAGGTAGTGCGGGTCGTCGTCGATATCCTGCACGATGACCAGCTCCCCGCTTTGCAGGGCGCGGCCAGTGACGCCGGCACCCGGATGATAGACGCCGCGATCGATTTCCTCCTCCGTGAGGCCATAGGCATAGCGGATCGCATAGTCGCTGCCGCCCGGCTGCCGCAGCACCACCCGCCCGCGGTTGAGACCGAGAAATTCCGAGATCAGGTGCAGCATTTCGCGGATCACCGGGCCGGGCTCCAGGCTTTTCCCCAGCAGGCGCGCCGATTCGCGTATGACCAGCATTTCCTCGTTCTGTAGATGTTCGGCAGGCAATGCAGGTGATGTCATGGCGGTTTCCTCAAAACAAATTGTCAACACTGTGTAATCAAGAAGCGGGCCAGCGCCAGACGCATTCCAGAAGGTTTTTAAGAGATGGTTTTTTAAACAGCCACTTAGCGAGTGTTTCGTGTGCTGGCACGCTTCCTGATAAGGCTTAAGTGGAAACACGACGCAGCACCTGGCCAGAATCTCCCGGGCCCGCCATTTAAAGGCGTTACGGTGAAAGGCACGTGGCAAACCGGACACTCTGGCATGCACCAGACCGGGGCGCGGCGTGGCGACGCTGGTGCAGTGGCGTGTGAAGCCAAGTCTTTATTAACCCGATGGGAGCGCTTTAATGTCCGGCTTTGATAACCCGTTTGACCCCGATACCCAATTGCACCGCGCGGGATGCAGCTGCGGCCGCCACCACAGCCAGGCCGACCACGATGCCGACATGAAGAACGAGGATGCACGCGTGTCGCGCGTCGTTGAGTCAGCGGTGATGCGCGGGCTTTTCCCCGACGACCAGCTGCGCCGCAATTTCCTGCGTGCGGTCGGCGCCGGCACGGCGATGGCGGCGATCTCGACGCTGTTTCCGATGGGCGCGGCCAAGGCGCTGGCGGCTGAACGAGGCAAGCTGGAAAAGACCGATCTCAAGATCGGCTTCGTCCCCATCACCTGCGCAACGCCCATCATCATGGCCGGCCCGATGGGCTTCTACGAGCGTGAAGGCTTGAACGTCAGCCTGCAGAAAACCGCCGGCTGGGCGGTGGTGCGCGACAAGGTGCAGAACAAGGAATACGATGCCTCGCACCTGTTGTCGCCGATGCCGCTGGCGATGTCGCTGGGGCTGGGTTCGGCCAAGCAGGCGGTCGACGTGGCGACGATCCAGAACATCAACGGCCAGGCCATCACCCTGCACCTCAAGCACAAGGACAAGCTCAATCCCAAGGACTGGAAGGGGATGAAGTTCGGCCTGCCGTTCGACTACTCGATCCACAACCTGCTGCTGCGCTACTTCCTCGCCGAAAACGGTCTCGATCCCGACAAGGATGTGGAACTGCGCATGATGCCGCCGCCCGACATGGTGGCCAACCTGCGCGCCGGCAACATCGACGGCTTCCTCGGCCCCGAACCCTTCAACCAGCGCGCGGTGTACGAGGGCTTCGCCTTCATCCACACCCTGTCGCGCGACCTGTGGGACGGCCATCCCTGCTGCGCCTTCGGCGTCAAGGAGGGCTTCTACAAGGAGTACCCCAACACCTACGCCGCGCTGTTCCGTGCGATTGCCAGCGCCACCGACTACGCGCACAAGCCGGAGAACCGCAAGGCCATCATCGAGGCCATCGCACCGGCCAACTACCTCAACCAGCCGATCCCGGTGCTGGAGCAGGTGATGACCGGGCGCTTCGCCGATGGTCTCGGCAACGTCAAGAACGTGCCGGATCGCGTCGACTTCGATCCCTTCCCCTGGCAGTCGATGGCGGTGTGGATCCTCACGCAGCTGAAGCGCTGGAACTACATCAAGGGCGAGGTCAACTACCGGGCCGTTGCCGAAGACGTGTTCCGCGCCACCGACGCCAGGAAGCGCATGGCGGAAATCGGGCTGAAGGCGCCGGCATCGAGCTACATGAAGCACACCATCATGGGCAAGGTGTTCGATCCTGCGAAGCCTGCCGAATACCTCAACTCATTCGCCATCAAACGCACATGAAGACACGACTCTCACTCAGCCAGAAGTCCGGCCTGCTGTCGTTGGGGCTGCTTGCGGTGATCCTGCTGGTCTGGCAACTGATGACGCTGCCGGAAACCCATGCCGTCGCGGCCAATGTCGACCCCGAATACGCCGCACTGATGGGCGGCGGAAGCGCGAAGTCGGCCTCGGGGTTTCCCACCCCGGCGGCGATGGCGCAGACCGTGTGGGACAAGCTGTCCCATCCCTTCTACGACAACGGGCCCAATGACAAGGGCATCGGCATCCAGCTCGCCTATTCGCTGGCGCGCGTGCTCGGCGGCTTCTTCCTCGCCGCCGTGGTGGCGATCCCGGCGGGCTTCGCCATCGGCAACTCGCGCATGGTCTACCAGGCGATCAATCCCTACGTGCAGTTGCTGAAGCCGATCTCGCCGCTGGCGTGGATGCCGCTCGCGCTCTACACGATCAAGGACGCCTCGGCCTCGTCGATCTTCGTCATCTTCATCTGTTCGCTGTGGCCGATGCTGATCAACACCGCGCACGGCGTCGCCAACGTGAAGAAGGACTGGCTCGACGTCTCGCGCACGCTGGAGGTGAACCCGCTACGCAAGGCCTTCAAGGTGATCCTGCCGGCCGCCGCGCCGACCATACTCGCCGGCATGCGCATTTCCATGGGCATCGCCTGGCTGGTCATCGTCGCCGCCGAAATGCTGGTCGGCGGCACCGGCATCGGCTACTTCGTGTGGAACGAGTGGAACAACCTGTCGCTTACCAACGTGCTGTTCGCCATCCTGATGATAGGCGTGGTCGGCATGGCGCTGGACAGCCTCTTCGGCGTGCTGGGCAAGCGCGTCGCGTACCAGGAATGAAATCATGACAAGTTCATCCGTACTCCCCTTCCTGCAGGTCGAGAATCTGGCGCGCAGCTACCCCAACCCCACCGGCGGGAGAGATGTCACCGTGTTCGACCACGTCAACTTCCGCATCCACAAGGGCGAATTCGTCTGCGTGACCGGCCATTCTGGCTGCGGCAAGTCGACCATCCTCAACATCCTGGCCGGGCTCGATTCCGCCAGTTCTGGCAACGTCTTCATGGACGGCCGCGAGGTGTCCGGCCCCAGCCTCGACCGCGGCGTCATCTTCCAGAGCCACGCGCTGATGCCATGGCTGACCGTGCTGGAAAACGTATCGTTCGCGGTGAAGTCGCGCTGGCCGGCCCGCAACACGCTGCAGGTGCGCGAGCACGCCATGCGCTACATCGAGCTGGTCGGCCTGAAAGGGGCCGAACACAAGCTGCCGTCGCAGCTCTCCGGTGGCATGAAGCAGCGCGTCGGCATTGCGCGGGCGTTTTCCATCGAGCCCAAGATGCTGCTGATGGACGAGCCCTTCGGCGCGCTCGACGCGCTGACGCGCGGCGTGATCCAGGACGAGCTGCTGAAGATCTGCGCCGAGACGCAGCAGACCGTGTTCATGATCACCCACGACGTCGATGAAGCCATCCTGCTGTCCGACAAGATCATGCTGATGTCGAACGGCCCGCATGCGCGCATCGCCGAAATCGTCAACAACACCCTGTCGCGCCCGCGCGACCGCAGCGCCATCCACAAGCAGCCGCACTACTATCCGATCCGCAACCACCTGGTCGATTTCCTGGTGAGCCGCTCGAAGCTGTTCGGCAGCCTGCGCGAGGCGCCCGACGCACCCAGTTCGCCCACCGTGTTCGATCCGGACGAGCTGATCGAGACCGACGCTTCAGCCGAAGCCGAAGTCATCCAGACGCCGCCAGTCGGCAAACCCCACATCCATCTCGTCAACGCATAAGGAATTTCCATCATGACCCGCACCGAAGTTACCGACCTCATCCTCGCCGCCAAGCACAAGAAAGGGCTCAAGTGGGCTGACATCGCCAAGAAGGTCGGCCAGAGCAAGGAATGGACAACCGCCGCCCTGCTGGGGCAGATGACGCTCGACAAGAAGCAGGCCGCCGCCGTCGGCAAGATGCTCGGCCTGCCTGCGGAAGCCGTCGATCAACTGCAGATGGTGCCGTACAAGGGCAGCCTGCCAAGCGCCGTGCCGACCGACCCGTTGATCTACCGCTTCTACGAACTGATCATGGTGTACGGCATCACGATCAAGTCGCTGATCCACGAGGAATTCGGCGACGGCATCATGAGCGCGATCGATTTCTCGATGGATATTTCCCGGGTGGCGGATCCGAAAGGCGATCGGGTGCAGATCGTGCTGAACGGGAAATTCCTGCCGTACAAGATGTACTGATCCGCTAGCGCTCCTGCAGCAGGGCTGCGAAGTCATCCGGTGGCAGCGGCGCCGGCGCGTAGAGATAGCCCTGCGCATAATCGCAGCCTGCCGCAGCCAGCAGGCTGCGCTGCCCCACGGTTTCCACGCCTTCCGCGATGACCTTCAGCCCGAGTTCATGCGCCATGACGATGATCGCCCTGGACAGCGCCATGTCGTTGGGGTCCGTCTCGATGTCGCGCACGAAGGCACGGTCGATCTTCAGGTAGTCGATGTGAAACTGCTTGAGATAGGAGAGCGAGGAATAGCCCGTCCCGAAATCGTCGATGGCGATCTGGATGCCGGCATCGCGAAACCGCAGCAGCAGGCCGGTGATGTCGGCGTGCGCATTCAGCAACAAGCCCTCGGTGATCTCGATAATCAGGTTCGCGCCCGGCAGTCCGATGTCCTGCAGGTGCCGCAGCCATGATTCGATGCGCATGTGCCCGTCTGCCCGGAACTGCACCGGCGACATGTTGACGCTGACCTGGAAGTCGTCGCCGAATGCGCGTCGCCACGCATTCGCGCGCTGAGCCGACTCCCTGAACACCCACTCGCCGAGTTCGTTGATGAGGCCCGTCTCCTCCGCCAGCGGAATGAACAGCTCCGGATCGACCAGTCCGCGCTCCGGATGCTGCCAGCGCAGCAGCGCCTCGGCCTTGTGGATGCGGCCGCTGGCCAGCTCGACAATGGGCTGGAAATGCAGGGTGAACTGGCCGGCGGCCAGGGCCTCGCGCAGGTCGCGCGAGAGCTTGAGGCGGTTTTGTGCCGCCTTCTGCAGCGACGCGGTGAAATAGAAGAAACGGTTGCGCCCGTGCTTCTTGGCGGCATACATGGCCTGGTCGGCATGCTTCATCAGGGTGTCGATGTCGTCGGCGTCGCTCGGGCACACGGTGATGCCGATACTGGCCGTGACATAGGCTGCCTCGTCGCCAAGCTGAAAAGGCTCGGCCATCCGCCCGATGATTTTCTGGGCGATGTCCTCGATATGCGTGCGGTCCGACAGGTCGGTCAGGATGACGGTGAACTCGTCGCCCCCCAGGCGGGCGACCGTATCGACATCGCGAATGCAGCCGCGGATGCGCCGCGCCGCTTCCTGCAGCAGCCTGTCGCCCACGTCATGCCCCAGCGTGTCGTTGACGTCCTTGAATTCATCGAGATCGACCAGCAGCAGCGCCATGAAATGATCGGCACGCCGGGATTTGATGATCTCCTGTCCCAGGCGGTCGAGAAACAGCCGCCGGTTGGGAAGTTGCGTCAGGGGATCGAAATTGGCCTGGCGCTGCATGGTTTCCTCGGCCTGCTTGCGTTCGCTGATGTCGAGGTAGGTTCCGATCAGCCGTACGGGAACGTGGGCAGCATCGCGGGCGGCCACCATGCCGTGCACCTGGATCCACTTCCAGCTTCCATCCTTGCAGCGTTTGCGGTGTTCATTTGAAAAGGTGTCGCTGCGGCCATCGGCAAGCTGATCGCGTATGGCCTGCAGGACGGGCAGGTCGTCCGGGTGGATGCGCTGTATCCAGTCGTCCATGCGGGGGCCGATTTCATCATCTGTGAATCCCAGCATGGCCTTGCAGCGGTGCGAAAGCAGAATCCGGTTGGCCGGGATATCCAGGTCCCACACGCCTGCGCCGGTGCTGTCCAGCGCAAAGCGCCAGCGCTCCTCCACATCGCGCAGCCTGGCATTGATTTCGGCGGTTTCCCGTCTGGAGACGACGAGCTTGCGCACGAGCGGCGCCACCAGCCAGTTCAGCAGCAGGACACCCAGCACGACCAGCGCACCCAGCAGCGGCATGATGACCCAGAGCCGCTTGCCGACGGGGCCGAACAGCTCGTCCCGGTCGATCTTCAGCACCATGCCCAGGCTGCCCAGCGGGGTATAGGCGGCGATCACGTTCTCGTTGCGGTAGTCCTGCGCGAATACCGTGCCGGTCTGTCCGTCCAGTGCATGGCTCATGGGCAGCGGCCGGCCGTTCAGTGTGCGGGCCATGCGCGGGAACACCCGTTGCGAGCGGGTGAGCGGAAAGCACTGCATGTCCTTGTCCAGGGGCGCGCACACGGCAAGCTCCGCCGTCTTGTCGAGCACGCCCGCCCCGGCGATGGTGCGTGTCAGGCGCGGCAGTGTGGATTCGGTCCTTGCCGTCCCGATACGCGTGCCTGTTTCGTCCACCACGTCGCGGACGGCCTGCAGGATCAGTTGCCCGTCCCACAACAGGCGCGTCCCGTCCCCTGTGCCGAGGTGCACGCTGAGCGCCGGGTTCTGCGTCAGGTGGCCAGCGCGCGCGATCTCCCTGCCACGGCTGTCAAGAAAGGAGACGCCCGCGAAGCCGATCGGCAGAAACGAATCGGCGATCTGCTGCAAGGCGTGCCGGCTGGCGCCGTCGTGCGGTGCTGTCATCAGCTTTTTCAGATTGAGGATGACGAACGGGCGGGTGGACACGGCCAGCGCATTGGCCGCGCCGGCGCTGATCTCGCTCTCGAACAGCGTGCGGTCGTTCTGCAGCGAGGTTTCCAGGCTCCTGGTCAGAATGGACTCGGCCTGCCGCTGCATCACGGCATACACGACGAAGCCGGATGCGAGGGTCAGCGCAACCAGAATGAGGCCGCCTATGATGCCAATGCGGTGGCTTCCGTAGTGCCGGTCCAGACAGACTCCTCCGCGCCTGCGCCGCGCATGCCGGGAGCACATGCAGGCAAGCCTTGTTCTCGTGGATACGTTTCAGTTTGTCAAACTTACCACGCATTCCACGGAGACGGTAAGGAACAGGGTACCGGCCGAAGCTAGCGCGCAATCGCCACGGCACCCGCGACCCGGACGATGGCACGCTTGCTCATCAGGCTGTTGAACACCAGTGCCAGGATGACGAGCGCGGCGCCCGCGAGTTCGGCCATGCCGAAATGATGGCCGAGGGCGACCCCGATGGCGAACGCGGATACCGGGACGAAGTTGATGAACAGCACGCCGTTGAGTGCACCGAGCTTGCGGATGCCGGCGTTCCAGCTCAGCACGGCGACCACCGCGCCGATCACCACCATGTAGGCCAGCGCCCACAGCCCGTCCTGCAATGCTGTCACGGTGGGCAGGTGAATATGGCCCAGGCGCGTCATCGCAGCGGTCGCCGCAAAAATGCTCAGCACGCCCAGCAGGCAGGTCAGCGTGGTGTAGCGCAGGGGCGACCAGTGCGCAAAGCGCGCCGCGCCAAGGGTGTAGAACACCCAGCACAGCGCGCCGAGCAGCAGCAGCAGGTCGCCGCCGACCTGGCCAGCGGCGGCCAGCGCGGACAGATGGCCGTTGGTCACCACCAGCGCCACGCCGGTCAGGGCGAGGGCGATGGCGAACAGCGTGTGCGAGGCCGGGCGCATCCCGCGCAGGCCCCAGTTCACCAGGGCCGTCATCAGCGGCATCAGCGCCATGATGACCGCCGCGTGTTCCGGCCGGCTGTGCGCCAGGCCGGTGAACGCGAGCAGATTGAAGCCGGCAAAGCCCAGGCTGCCGTACAGCCACAGCAGCACGCCGCGGCCTTCAAACTGGAAGGCGTTCCGTCCTTCGCGCCAGGCCAGCAAGCCGGCGAAGAGAAAAGCGGCGCCCCCGTAGCGGATGGCGGTCATGTGGAACGCGTCGATCTGCGGCAGAAGGGGTTTGGCAACCTGGAACATGCCGCCCCAGGAGACGGCGGCGAGCAGCAGCAGGCCCATGGCCTGGAAAAGCGAAGCGCGGGACATCGTGATCTCCTTGCAACAGTGCGATGTGCGTAGCGTAGCCATTCGAGGCCTGTTATAAATCCCTCCGGCAGGCATATGATTGTTTCCCCAGGGTTAACAATAGTGTCCGCCATGCTCGATCTGGAAGCCGCCCGCATCTTTACCCTCGTGGTCCAGAACCAGTCGTTTTCGGAAACCGCGCGCCGGCTCGGCGTGTCGGCGCCGGTCATCAGCAAGCAGGTGGCGCGCCTGGAAAAGTCACTGGGTGCGCGGCTGCTGCAGCGCACCACGCGCCGCCTCGGCCTGACCGAAGCCGGCGCCGCCTTCTACGCGCATTGCGTGCGCATGCTCGAAGAGGCCGACGCCGCCGAACGCGCAGTGAGCCGGCTGCATGAAGCGCCGCGCGGCCACCTGCGCGTCAGCGCGACCGTCGGCTTCGGCAGCCTGCGCATCGCACCGCTGCTGCCGGACTTCCTGGCGCGCTACCCCGAAGTGAGCGTGGAACTGGTGTGCGACGACCGGGTGGTGGATCTGGTCGAGGGCGGCTACGACCTTGCCCTGCGCCTCACCGCCCAGCCGGGCGACTTGCTGGTGGCGCGCTCACTGACCGCCGTCCGGCAGGTACTCTGCGCCGCGCCCGCCTATCTGAAACGCCATGGCACGCCGCAGCGGCCGGAAGACCTCGCGGACCACAACTGCCTGCGTTACCTGCGCAGTGACGAGACAGGCGATACCCGCTGGGCGTTCGTGAGCGAGGGTCGGCCGCTCAGCGTGCCGGTGGCCGGCAATTTCTCCACCAACAACATCGATGCCCTGCGTCGCGCCGCGATGGCGGGGCTGGGGATCATCCTTGGCTCGAGTTACCGGCTGGAGCCGGATATCCGGGCGGGGCGGCTGGTGGAGATTCTGGCGAATTATTTGCCGGAACAGGATGCGCGGATTTATGCGGTGTATCCGTCGAACCGGCATTTGAGTCCGAAGGTGCGGGTGTTTATTGATTATCTGGTGGGGGCGTTGGGGGAATCGTAGACCGTTGCTTTTGGCACCGCCCCCCGCACCGTTCGCCCTGAGTCGGTCGAATAGCACTAGCCCAGCACCGTTCGCCCTGAGCTTGTCGAAGGGCTGTCAACCGTAGTGATGGACATTGCTTGACCACTGACCGTTGGCCGGGGGTTGCCCGGCGGCAAGTTCCTTTTCTTGTCTCGCCAAGAAAAGGAACCAAAAGAAGGCGACCCCGACAGTCCCGAATTCCCGAAGATCAAGCGCGTCGGGTGGGCGGCAAAGAACTCGCCCCGCTTTTGTCGTGTTAATTAATTTTGTGAGCGGGGCTCAAACACCTTTGCCGCTGATCCACCCGACGCACTTGATCTTCGGCGGGTCTGTAAGGGGTGGAAAGTCAAAACCAGGGCGGTGATGACTGGGCGGTTTGCGTGCTTGTGTTGCCCATCCGGCGCAATGCCCTTCGGTCATTGCGCCCTACACGAGCTGAGGACCGTTGGCTGGGGGTGGCCCGGCAGCTAGTTACTTTTCTTGTCGTTAGAGAACTGCGTAAGTACGGATTGATTGTGTGCTGCAAGTTTACGCATGTGATTGAGTAAGTCCGCCTGCTCTTCCGGCAGCAACATGGCCCAAATCTCAAGTAGTTCAATTTCGTCGGAGCTGACATCTCGCGTGGGCGACATATTTGTGACATCGCCACTCCCTAACAACAGATGTTCCGGAGTGCTCTGCAGGGCCTTGGCAAGAGCGATGAGCTCACGGCTGCCATCATTTCGACCACGTTCTATGTCGGAAATAGTCGTTTGAGATAAGCCAGCACGCCTCGCAAGTGCGGCCTGATTTAGTCGCAGCGCTAACCTCAATTCTCTGACCCGTTCCCCAAACGTTTTCTTCATATCGCAATCGTGAGCGCTGTCTGTTTCGTATAGTGCGCGTAGGGCGCAATGCTTTTGCATTGTGCCGGATGTGTGAAGCCCTAATAGTAACCACAAACATTTGGTCACCACCGCCCTGGTTTTGACTTTCCTCCCCTTACAGCCCCGCCGAAAATCGAGCCTGCCGGGCGGATTAGTGGCGAAGGTGTTTGAGCCCCGCCCACAAAAATCCAATTAAACACATCAAAGGCGGGGCGAGTTCTTCGCCGCCCGCCCGGCAGGTTCGATTTTCGGGAATTCGGGGATGTCGGGGTCGCCTTCTTTTGGTTACTTTTCTTGGCGAGACAAGAAAAGTAACTAGCCGCCGGGCTACCCCCGGCCAACGGTCAGCCGCCAAATGAACACTTCACATCAGCGACCAGACCCTTACGCATACCCCCCATACCGATGCATAGGCGTCAGCACAATATCCTCGTGATAGTGATGATGCAGCGCATCCAAGAGCTTGGCGTGGATGCCCCCAAACCCCCCGTTGCTCATCATCAGCACATGATCGCCAGGACGCGCGTCTGCGACGAGCTGGCTGACCAGTTTGTCGAGGTTGTCGAACACGCGCGCCTTGTTGCCCAGCGGGGCCAGCGCTTCGGCGGGGTCCCAGCCGAGGTTGGCGCCGTAGCAGTAAACCTGGTCGGCGTCACGGAGGCTGTCGGGCAGCTGGGCTTTCATCACGCCGAGCTTCATGGTGTTGGAGCGTGGTTCCAGCACGGCGAGGATGCGCGCCTTGCCGACTTTCGCCCGCAGGCCTTCGACGGTGGTGGCGATGGCGGTGGGGTGGTGGGCAAAGTCGTCGTAGACGGTGATGCCGTGCACGGCTCCGCGGATTTCCATGCGGCGCTTGACGTTCTCGAAGCGGGCGAGGGCGTCGATCGCGGCGGCGGCGGGCACGCCGGCGTGACGGGCGGCGGCAATCGCCGCGAGCGCATTCATGCGGTTGTGCTCGCCGATCAGTGCCCACTTCACGCGGCCCTGCAAGGTGCCGTCGAAGAAGACGTCGAAGCTGCCCTGGGCGTCGGGTTCACCGGCGGTCCAGCCGCCGGACGTCGCGGCGAAGCGTTCGACCGGGGTCCACAGGCCGCGTGCGAACACGCGGTCGAGGCTTTCCTCGCGGCCATTGGCGACGATGAGGCCGTTGCCCGGGACGGTGCGCACGAGATGATGGAACTGGGTCTCGATGGCGGCGAGGTCGGGGAAGATGTCAGCGTGGTCGTATTCGAGGTTGTTGAGGATGACGGTGCGCGGACGGTAGTGAACGAACTTGGAGCGCTTGTCGAAGAAGGCGGTGTCGTATTCGTCGGCCTCGATGACGAAGAAGGGGCTGTCGGTGAGCCGTGCAGACACTTCGAAATTCTGCGGCACGCCGCCGATCAGGAAGCCGGGGTGCATGCGCGCGTCTTCGAGGATCCAGGCCAGCATGGCGGAGGTGGTGGTCTTGCCGTGGGTGCCGGCGACGCCCAGCACCCATTTGTCGCGCAGCACGTGGTCGGCCAGCCACTGCGGGCCGGAGGTGTAGGGCAGGTTGCGGTCGAGGAGGGCTTCCATCAGCGGGTTGCCGCGGGTGACGACGTTGCCGACGACGAAGACATCGGCTTTGAGGTCCGCCTGCTTTGCGTCGTAGCCTTCGATGAGCTCGATGCCGAGCGCGCGCAGCTGGTCGGACATCGGCGGGTAGACGTTGGCGTCGCAACCGGTGACGGTGTGGCCGGCCGCGCGGGCGATGGCGGCGAGGCCGCCCATGAAGGTGCCGCAGATGCCGAGGATGTGGATGTGCATGGTGGTGTGTGGTGAGTGGTTGGCAGCGAGGGGATTATCCCACGACGGCGGCGCGTGCCTGCTGGATCAGATGGGTCAGCAGGGCGCGCAGTTTGGCGGGCCGCAAGGGTTTGTGCAGCAGCGGGAAGCCGGCCTGGCTGATGCGCAGGATGGTGTCGGGCGCGGTGTCGCCGGTGACCAGGATGGCGGGGATGTCGCGGCCGAATTTCCGGCGCAGGCGGGTGATGACCTCGATGCCGTCGGTGTCGTCGGGCAGGCGATAGTCGGACACGATGACGTCAGGCACGCGGCCGATGCTGTCAAGCCAGTGCTCGGCCTCGTCGGTGCTGTGCGCGGTGACGAGGTCGATGTTCCAGTTGTCGAACAGCTCGGCCATGCCGCGCAGGATCGCGTTTTCGTCGTCCACCAGCAGCACCAGCGCGTCGGTCGGGATGGGGCCGGCCGCGCTGGCGGGGCTGGGCGCCTGGATCAGCCGGGCGTCGCCACAGGGGATGTCGAGGCTGAATGTGGAGCCGTGCCCCGGACGCGAACGCAGGTCCACCCGGTGGCCCAGCAGCCTGCCGAGGCGCGAGACGATGGCCAGCCCGAGCCCCAGGCCCTTGCTGCGGTCGCGCGCCGGGTTGTGCAGCTGGACGAATTCCTGGAACACGCTTTCCTGCTGGTCGGGCGCGATGCCGCGTCCGGTGTCGATCACGCTGAGGCGTATCGAGCGGCCGCGGCGGCGGCAGGCTACCAGCACGCCGCCGTCATCGGTGTAGCGGATGGCGTTGGCGATCAGGTTGGCGAGAATGCGTTCGAGCAGCAGCGGATCGCTGTACAGGGTGACGTCGCACGGTCGGAAACGCAGCCGGAGCTGCTTTTCTGCCGCAAGTGCGCTGAACTGCTGGTCCAGATCGAGCAGCAGCTTATGCAGCGGGAAGTGCACCGGATGCGCTTCGATGGTGCCGGCATCGAGCCGCGAGATGTCGAGCAATGCGTTGAACAGCAGCTCCATCGCCGCGGTGGAGGCTTCGATGTTGTCGATCAGGATCTGCGCTTCGGGCTGCTGGTTGCGTGCCTTCAGCGCGGCGACGAACAGCGACAGTGCGTGCAGCGGCTGCCGCAGGTCGTGGCTGGCCGCGGCGAAGAAGCGCGACTTGGCCTGGTTGGCGCGCTCGGCCATGTCTTTTTTGGCGGCGAGGTCGGCGGTGGCTTCGCGGATGCGCCGTTCAAGTTCGCTGCGGTGCGTCTGCAGCGCCTCGGCCATCTCGTTCACCCCGGTGGCGAGTGAGCCGACTTCGCCGTCGGGCGGCAACTGGGTGCGCACCGTGAGGTCGTCGCAGGCGAGCCGTCCCACCACGCGGCCGACATGTCGCAGCTGGCCGGCCAGCCGGTTGGACAGGCGCCAGGCCAGTGCGCCTGTCAGCGTCAGGGCCAGCAGCATCAGGAAGGCGGCATGAATCAGGGTGTCGCGCTTGAACGTGGCGATCTGGTCGAGCCTGACGCCGACTTCGATCTCGCCCAGCAGGTCGCTGGCGGGGACGGCCGCGGCGGGAAACAGGGCGGTTTCCTGGGAAACGGCAGCGGGAAGACGGATGTCGGTACGCTGCCGGTAGGGGCCATCGAGGCGAGCGGCATCCAGCGTGTCGCCGGCGCTGACCAGCGTGCGGCCCTGGATGTCGATGATGCGGGCAAATGCCAGCTGGCTGTTGCGGGCTTCGGTCTCGAGCAGGTGGCGGGCCAGTGTCGTGTCGCCGCTGACCAGCGCGTACGGCAGGGTGTCGGCCAGATGGCGGGCAGCACTGGTGGCCCGCGCATGCAGTGCGTGTTCGGCGGTGGCAAGTGCCTGCGACGTGAAGTAGGCCACCATCCCGAATTCGGTGAGCAACGCGGGCAGCAGGGCGATCAGCAGCATCCGGCTGCGGATGCTGGACAGCGACGGGTGGCGGAGCCAGGCGCGCCGGACGCTCACGGGCTGTGGGTCAGCCGCTGAATGGCAAGCACGGCTTCGGTGCGGTTGCTCACGTTGAGAGCGCGGAAAATGGCCGCGATATGCACCTTCACCGTGCTTTCGGACATCGCCAGCATGCCGGCGATGGCCTTGTTGGCGCAGCCCTGCGCCAGCAGGCGCGCCACTTCGAGCTGGCGCGCCGTCAGCCCGCTGTGCTGCAGGGCTTCGAAATCGGCCGCCGCCACCGTATGCAGGCCGCCGTTGCCGTCGCCCAGGCAGGCCGGTACGTAGATGTCGCCCGTCAGCACCTGGCGCAACGCTGCCAGCATCACGGAGGTGGAAGCCGCTTTGGGAATGTAGCCGAGTGCGCCGGCTTCCAGCGCGCTGCGGATGTCGTGCTGCGATTCTGAGGCGGACAGGACCACCAGTGGAATGTCGGGGAAGCGGCTGCGGTACTGGGTGATTCCCTGCATGCCGACGAAGCCGGGCATGTTGAGGTCCACCAGTGCCAGATCGAGGTCGGCATGCAGCGCGGTCTGCGCGAACAGGCTGGGATAGTCGTGGGCGTCGATGATCTCGACCGGCGGTTCCAGCTGCGACAGGACCTGTCGCACGCCCTCGCGCATCAGCGGATGGTCATCGGCTAGAAGGGTTTTCATCGGGGCGCTCCCTGCATGGCGGGATTCTAACGCCCGCTCCGCCGCTTTTCTATTTGCCGCGCACCTTGCTCACGCCGGCGTCGATGGCGCTTTCCAGGTAGCCGAAATAGTAATCCGGGATCAGCAGGCCGACGATGGCGTCGCCAGTGTCGTTGCCCCGGGTATCGAAGACCTGGACGGTGGGCACCATGAATACCTTGTGGGCGGCGGCAAACGCACCCTCAGTGGTGGAGGTGCCGTCGAAGCCGGTCAACGGCTCGGTGGTGCCGATGGTGACTTCGCGGATGATGACGCGGTTGCGATAGGCCGGATCCTTGTGCATGGGAATCAGATAGTCGTGCTTGACGCGCTCGCAATACGGGCAGTGCGGCGTGGTGAACACGACCAGGATGGGCACCTGGCGTTTGGCTGCCGTGCGCGCGTCGGCCTGGAAATCCTTTGCGTGGACCAGGCCATCCGCCGCGCGCGCGGCGCCGGAAAGCGCCAGCCCCCATGCTAAAATCAGGGTCCAGCCTGCGATCAGGCGCGAGATTGCTGTCATCCCTGCGGGTAGTTTCGGACACGTCATAATCGCCAGTATCGCGCCATCATTTGCCAAATCAAACAGTTTATTCCTACCGCATGCACACCCTGACCATAGCCTCCCGTGAAAGCGCCCTTGCCATGTGGCAGGCCGAGCATATTCGCGATCGCCTGCGCGCCCTGCATCCCGGCTGCACGGTGGACATTCTGGGCATGACCACGCGCGGCGACCAGATCCTCGACGTCACGCTGTCAAAAATCGGCGGCAAGGGCCTGTTCGTCAAGGAGCTCGAAGTCGCGCTGGAGGCCGGGCAGGCCGACCTGGCGGTGCATTCGATGAAGGACGTGCCGATGGAACTGCCGCCCGGCTTCGAGCTGGCGGTGATCGGCGAGCGGGAGGATCCGCGCGACGCCTTCGTATCGAACCGCTATGAACGCCTGTCCGAGCTGCCGCCCGGCAGCGTGGTCGGCACCTCCAGCCTGCGTCGCGAAGCGCAGCTGCGCGCACGCTATCCGCACCTGGCGGTGAAGCCGCTGCGCGGCAACGTCGGCACCCGCCTGAAAAAACTCGATGAAGGCCAGTTCGACGCGATCCTGCTGGCCGCCGCCGGCCTCAAGCGTCTCGGGCTGGGCGATCGCATCAAGAGCCTGCTTTCCGTGGAAGACAGCATTCCCGCCGCCGGGCAGGGCGCGCTCGGCATCGAGATCCGCAGCGGCAGCAACGAGGTGGCCGCCATGCTGACGGCTTTGAACCATCCCGAAACCGCCGCCTGCGTGCGCGCCGAACGCCAGGTCAGCCGTGTGCTCGGCGGCAGTTGCCAGGTGCCGCTGGGGGCGCACGCGGTGCTGCAGGACGGACGCCTGGTGCTGAACGGCTTCGTGGCGAATCCGGATGGCAGCGGCTTCATCCACGATCGCGCGGAGGGCGACGCCGCCGATCCCGAAGCGGTCGGCCAGATGCTGGCCGACAAGCTGCTGGCGCAGGGCGCGCGCGCCATCCTCGACGCCCTGCCGGCCGCATGACGCCACCCCTGGCCGGCTGTACCGTGCTGGTGACGCGGCCGGCCCAACAGGCGGGCGCGCTGGCGCAGAAGGTGGCGGCGGCGGGCGGCGAGGCGTTCGTGTTTCCCGCGCTCGGTATCGAGCCGGTCGCGGCGGATCAACTGGCCGATGCGCTTGCGTACCTGGCCGGGGCCGATATCGCGATTTTCATCAGCCCCAATGCCGCGCAGTTCGGCATGGCGGCGATCCGTGCACACGGCGGCCTGCCCGGCGCCCTTCGGGTTTTTGCGGTCGGCCCCGGCACCGCGCGTGCGCTGGCGGCGCAGGGCGTCGAAGGCGCCATCACGCCGGACGGCCAGGACAGCGAGGCGCTGCTGGCGTTGCCGCACCTGCAGGCCGTGGCGGGCCGGCGCGTGGTGATCGTGCGCGGCGTCGGCGGCCGCCCGCTCATGGCCGACACCCTGCGCGCACGGGGTGCGGACGTGCGTTTCATGGAGTGCTACCGGCGCATCTGCCCCCACGCCGACCCCGCGCCCCTGCTGGCGCGCTGGCAGGCGGGCGGCATCGATGCGGTGACGATCGCCAGCGCGGAGACGCTGCGCAATCTGGCCGCGTTGCTGGGCGAGCCGGGCGCGCCGTGGCTCGCCGCCACCCCGCTTTTCGCACCGCATGAGAAAATCGCCGAAGCAGCTCGCCGCTTCGGCATCGCGCACGTCATCACCACCCCGGGCGGCGACGACGGCTTGCTGGATGGTCTGGTTAACTGGTTCAGGAACAAGACAGGCTCTAAACATGAATGACACCCCCGAAACATCCTCCGCGCCCCCGGTCACGCCACCCGCGGCAACGCCGCCATCGCGCATCCATGCGCTGCCGCTCGTCGCCCTGCTGGTGTCCGTGCTGGCGCTGGCGGCGGCCGGATGGTCATGGTCGGACAGCCGTGAGCGCATCCGTGACCTGAAGACCGAGCTGGGGCGCCGCCTGGCCGAGTCGGGCAAGGACGTGAGCGAATCCCGCCTGCTGGCGCGCAACGCCGACGACGCGATGCGCCAGGTCAGCGAAAAGGTCTCGCATATCGAAAGCCAGATGGCGACCTCGCAGCAGCAGCAACTGGCGCTCGAGTCCCTGTACAAGGATCTGGCGCAGGGCCGCGATCAATGGACGCTGGCCGAGATCGAGCAGGTGCTGCTCACGGCCGCGCAGCAACTGCAGCTGGCGGGCAATGTGAAGGCGGCGATCATCGCGCTGGAGGGGGCCGATACCCGCCTGCAACGCCTCAACAAACCGCAGTTCACTGCGCTGCGCCGCGCCATTGCGGCGGATCTGGCGAATCTGCGCGCAGCCCCCTCGCTCGACGAAGTGGGCGCGAGCGCGCGCATCGAGGCGCTGGTGGCGCACCATGCCAGCTGGCCGCTGGCCAGCGCCCAGGTGTCCGAAGCGGCGCCCACGCCGCGCAGCATGAAAGCGGCCAATTTCAGCCAGGAAATATGGGAGGAACTGAAGCATCTGGTGCAGATTCGCCGTGTGGCCGGCAACGAGGGGATCCTGCTGCCGCCGGACCAGGCCTACTTCCTGCGCGAGAACCTGCGCCTGCGCCTGCTGTCGGCCCGGCTGGCCCTGCTGTCGCACGATCAGGCTGCGTTCAGGGCGGACCTGCAGGCCGTGGCGCAGATGCTCGATCGCTATTTCAATACGCGTGATGCCGGCGTCGCCGATGCAATCAAGGAGGTCAAGCGCCTGGCCAACCTGCAGATCGCCATCAAGCTGCCGGGCATCGACGCCAGCCTCGCCGCCCTGGATGCCTACAAGGGGAATCCGTAATGCGCTGGCTGATCTCGCTTCTCATCGTCGCCGTGCTGGCGGTCGCCCTGGCGATGGCCGGGCGCTACGACCCGGGGTATGTCGTGCTGGTGTATCCGCCGTGGCGAATGGAAATATCCTTCATCGGATTCGTGCTGGCGGTGGTCGGAATGGTCGTCGGCGGCATCATGCTGTTGCGACTGGCCATGCTCACCCTCAATCTGCCCAGCATCGTGCGCGAGCAGCGCGCGCGGCGTGCCGCCTTCAAGCGCGACGAGAATTTCGTCGGCGGCCTGAAGGCGTATACCGAATACCGTTATCAGGATGCAGAGCAGTCCCTGGGGCAATGGCTGGGCGACGAGACCCGGATCGGCGTGGCACGCGTGCTGGCCGCCCGCGCAGCACAGGAAATGCGTGCCCTTGCGCAGCGCGAACGGCATGTACAGGAAGCCACCGAGCATGGTGCCGAACTCGCGGCGCAGCTGTTCGAAGCCGAGGCACGTCTCGACGCCAAGGATGCTACGGCGGCGCTGGTGGCGATCAGCCGTGTCAAGGAAATCGCGCCGCAGCACACGGCGCTGCTGCGGCTAGAACTCAAGGCGAGGCAGATGACGGGGCAATGGGACGAGGCCGAACGCCTGCTCGACGCACTGGTCCGCAGCAATGCCCTGGAACCGGGTGTCGCCGCCCAGAGCCGGCGCATGGTGTACGCCGAAAATCTCAAGCGCCGCGCTGAGGACGATCGCGGCCTGCTGGAGTACTGGAAGAAAATACCGGCTGATTTCAAGGCCGATCCCTGGGTGGCGCGAGCCGCCGCCCGTGCCTTCATGCAGCGCGGCGGCCACGACACCGCGCTGGACGTGCTGGAGACCGCGCTCGGCCGCGAGTGGAACGAGGAACTGGTGGCGCTGTATGGCGAGGTGCGCGGCAGCAGCCCGACCCGGCAGATCGAACAGGCCGAGAAATGGCTGCATGCCCAGCCGCGCGACGCGCAGTTGCTGCTTTCGCTGGCGCAGCTATGCAGCGTGCAGCAACTGTGGGGCAAGGCGCAAAGCTATCTGGAGGCCAGTCTGGCCATCGCCGCCAGCGCCGAAGGCCATATCCGCATGGCCGAGCTCAAGAACCAGAGCGGACAACCCGGCGAAGCCTGTCAGCATTATCAGAAAGCGCTGGCATTGTGCCGCGCGCAGTAAGGTTTAGTGTGGACAACTGGCACGTTTGTACGGGCTCACACCAGCGTGCAGCATGTACCATTAGACTTTTCTAATATTTGGAAGGAGTGCAACTATGAACCGTCATTTCCTGGCCGTATTGGGGGTCGTTCTGGGCAGCCTGCTGATGTCGGTGCCAGCCAGCCGGGCCGCAACGCCCAAAGCTGTCCAGCCGGGCCAGACCGCCGGCGTTTACAAGGTAGCCATCGACCCCGGCGTCAGCCTCGCCGACGCAGCCGAATCGATGCGCCTGCGGGCCAATGCGCTGAACCTGAAGCTGGTCGCGGAACTGCCTTTGTCCAAACAGGTGGAGGCGGTGACGGGCAAGCCGCAGCGCACCATCACCATTTTCCAGTTCTGTGACGCGGTCACGGCCAAGGAACTGATCGACATGAGCATGGACTTTGCCATCTACATGCCGTGCCGCATTTCGATGATCGAGGATGCCGATGGCAAGGGCTGGCTGATCATGCCGGACATCAATGTCGATCTGGTGGCGAAGGAAAAGAAGCTGCAACAGGAATTGACCACGCGCATCAAGAAGGTGCGTGAGGGGCTGATCGACATCATGAAGGCCGGCGCCCACGGGGAACTGTAGACGCCAGTTCCGCGCGCCGCGCCTTGAGCGCGGCTTCCAGATCAAATGCCCGCTTCAAGCGGGCATTTTCTATGGCGTGGGCACCATCTCCGCGTCGGCCGCGTAGACGAACGAGTCGGCGAAGAATTCATCCTCGGGCAACCCCCGCGTGCGCGTGAAGGCCTCGCGCGCGTGGTCCACCATGACGGGTGCGCCGCAGGCATACACCTGATAGCCCGACAGGTCGGCAAAGTCGGCCAGCACCGCCTCGTGCACGTAGCCGGTTCGCCCCTGCCACTGATCGCCGGGTTGCGGATCGGACAGCACGGGGATGAAGCTGAAGTTCGGCCGCTCGGCCAGCCATTGCTGCGGCAGTTCGGCCATGTACAGGTCCTTCAGCGCACGCACCCCCCAGTAGAGCACCAGCTCGCGGTCGGTATGCTCGGCAAAGGCGTGTTCCAGCATGCCCTTGATCGGCGCAAAGCCGGTGCCGCCGGCGATGAAGATCATCGGCTTGTCGGAGTCCTCGCGGATGAAGAAGCTGCCAAGCGGTCCTTTGAGACGCAGGATGTCGCGTTCCTTCAT
The DNA here is from genome assembly GCA_964533095.1 of uncultured Thiobacillus sp. Taxonomy (GTDB): domain Bacteria; phylum Pseudomonadota; class Gammaproteobacteria; order Burkholderiales; family Thiobacillaceae; genus Thiobacillus. Next base: position 158,053 of record CAZHKS010000002.1, read on the forward strand.
GCTGGTGAACACCTGGTCGCTGAACAGGCCGCCCGGCACGTGGCGTATGTGCAGTTCCAGCAGCGCGTCGTCGTGCGGCGGGTTGGCGAGCGAATAGCTGCGCGTCTTGCCGTTCTTCAGCTGGAAGTCGATGTATTGCCCGGCGAGGAACTGCAGGCGTTCGTTGGCCGGCAGCTTGATCAACACCCGCATCACGTCGTCGGCCCGCTTTTCCAGTTTTTCCACTCGGCACGGCAGGGTTTTCACGACGATGTCCCTGGCCGCGCCGATTTCCTTGGCTTCGATGGTCAGGTCGGACAGAGGTCTGGCGCGGCAGAACAGTGCGCGGCCCTGCGCCTTGTCCTCGTCCTTCAGCGCGCTCTCCGAATGCACGCCGTAATCGACCTGGCCGGACAGCACCTTGCCCTTGCAGGCGCCGCAGGCGCCGTTGCGGCAGCCATAGGGCAGCGCAAAGCCTTCGCGCAGCGCGGCTTCGAGGATGGTTTCGTCGTCGTTGACGGTGAATTGATGCCCGCTGGGCTGGATAGAGACCTGATACGACATGATGTGCGCTTAAAATGCGGTGATAAACCCATCGATTATCGCCCGAGTGGGCGGGGTTTTCACCCTTGAAGGCAAAGGGTTACAGGCAGAGGCAATGAAAAAGATCTTGATCGTAGGATTTGGCGACGTCGCCGAGCGACTGGTGGCACGCTACGCCGGCCAGGCCGGCTTCATCGGCATGACCCGCCGGCCCGAGCGTGCCGCTGCGTTGCGTGCGTTAGGGGTGACGCCCTATATCGGCGACCTCGATACGCCTGCCACGCTGCGGCGTCTGCCGCGCGTCGACGGCGTGTTCCACTTCGCGCCGCCGCCCGGAGAAGGCCGCACCGACCCGCGTACGCGCCATCTGTTGCACGCGCTGGCGCGGCGCGGCAAGCCGGGCGCGCTGGTATACATCAGCACCAGCGGCGTGTACGGCGATTGCGGCGGCAACTGGGTCAGCGAAACGCGTCCGGTGGCGCCGCTGAACGGCCGCGCCGTGCGGCGGGTCGACGCCGAACGCCAGCTGCGCGCCTGGGGCGAAACCTCGCGGGTGCAGGTGAGCATCCTGCGCGCGCCGGGCATCTACGCCGCCGACCGTCTGCCGCTCGAACGCATCAAGCGCGGCACGCCCGCGCTGATAGCCCGCGACGACAGCTATACCAACCATATCCACGCCGACGACCTGGCGCGTCTGGCGTGGGCAGCGCTGTTCCGGGGACGCGCGCAGCGCGTCTACCATGCGGTCGATGCGCATCCGCTGAAAATGGGGGACTGGTTCGACAGCTGTGCCGACGCCTTTGATCTGCCGAGGCCGCCCCGCGTGAACCGCGCCGAAGCGGAAAAGGTATTGTCCGAAGCGCTGCTGTCGTTCCTGCGCGAGTCGCGTCAGTTGTCGAACGCGCGCACCACGCGCGAGTTGCGGCTGAAATACCGTTATCCGACGTCGGACGATCTGCTGCGCGAAATCCGGCAGACACGCGGCCAGATGAAGCTGTTTTGAATGGGCGGCAGTTCAGCGCAGCAGGTCGTCGGGTTCCCGCTTGAATTCGCCTTCCAGCACGTCGTCGTTGGCCGGACGCATGGGGTCCGGCCTGCGCCGGGTCCAGGTGCCGGGGATCAGCAGCAGCACCAGCGCGATGGCATCGCTGATGAAGCCGGGGAAGACAAGCAGACCGCCCGCGAGGAGAATGCGGCCGCTGGCGAACAGCGAGGACAGGGGATGTTCGCCCGACTGCAGCGTGAACATCAGGCGCGGTCCCCAGACGGCACGCTCGACACGGATCAGCATGACGCCGGCAACGGCTGCGAGCAGCAGCCACAGCAGCACCCAGCTACCGATGGCGCTGGCCACCCAGAAGATACCGATGGCCTCCAGTACCGGAAACGACAGAAGCAGTAGCACAATCCAACCAAAGCGCATGACATGGAACCTTTGTTAATCTTGACCAATGTACCTGAGGTTGCGGATGCCGAAAAGCTGGCGTTCGCGTTGATGGAAGGCCGCGCGGCGGCATGCGTGAACGTTTTGGCGGCCTGCCGCTCCATCTACCGTTGGCGGGGAGCGGTGGAAACGGCGGAGGAAATCCCGCTGCTCATCAAAACCACTGCGGAAAATTACCCGCTGGTCGAAGCGATCGTCCGCGCACACCACCCCTACGACGTACCTGAACTGATAGCCGTACCCATAACACACGGCCTGCCCGCCTATCTCGACTGGGTGGCCAAGGAGACTGAAAAGCATGATTAAGTGGATTCGCTCGCTCGGCGCACTACTGGTACTTGGGGGTGTGTTTGCGCATTTTCCAGTGGCCCTCGCTGATGAATTTCTTGACCCCGAAGCCGCGTTCAAGTTCTCGGCACGTGCGCTGGACGCCAATACGCTGGAAGCGCACTGGCAGATCGCCGATGGCTACTACATGTATCGCGACAAGTTCAAGTTCGAGGTCGATGGCGCCACGCTGGGCGCGCCGCAGAAGCCGGCCGGCAAGGTGAAGCATGACGATAACTTCGGCACGGTCGAAACCTACCGCAAGGATGTCCGGATCGCGCTGCCGATCCAGCGTAGCGCGGGCACCACGTCGGTCACCCTGAAAACCGTGTCGCAGGGCTGCGCGGACGCCGGGTTGTGCTACACCCCGCAAAGCGAAAGCGTCACGATCAGGCTGCCCGCGATGGTTGCCGCGGCCATCCAGCCGACGGCAAGCGCATCGACCCCTGCGTCCGCACTGGACGGTCTGCGAGGCCTGGGCGGTGATGCCGGCATGCCGAAACTCCTGCCGCCGGACGAGGCCTTCCTGGTTGCCGTCGCCATGCCGGATACGCAGACGGTCAGGCTGGATTACACGCCGACCGCCCATACCTACCTGTATCGCGACAAGCTCGCCTATACCGTCAAGTCGCCGGCCGACATCAGGGTCGTGCGCGCGGACACGCCGGCGGGCGACATCAAGGACGACCCGAGTTTCGGCCGCACCGAGGTGTATCACCGGAATTTTTCCGCCAGCCTCACGCTGTCACGTGCACTCGCCGGCAACGAAACACTGGTTCTGGCCGCGACCTGGCAGGGCTGCAACGAGGCGGTCGGCGTCTGCTACCCGCCGATCAAGCGCGACTTCTCCCTGACGGCAGGCGGCGGTGCTGCAGTCGTTGCGGCGAGCGGCACGGCAACCTCCCCGGCCGAACCGGCTGCGGGTGAATCCGATACCTCGAGGATCGAGCGCGTGCTGAAAGGCGGCAGCTTCTGGGCGGTCGTCGCCACCTTCTTCGGCTTCGGCCTGCTGCTGGCGCTGACACCGTGCGTGTTCCCGATGATCCCGATCCTCTCGGGCATCATCGCCGGACAGAACAAGGAACTGACCAAGGCCAGCGGCTTCCTGCTTTCGCTCGCCTATGTGCTGGGCATGGCGATCACCTACGCGCTGGCCGGCGTGGCGGCGGCCCTGTCCGGCACGCTGCTGTCGAACGCCCTGCAGAATCCGTGGGCGCTAGGCATCGGCGCCGCCCTCTTCGTGCTGCTGGCGCTATCGATGTTCGGCTTCTTCGAGCTCCAGCTGCCGAGCTTCATCCAGAGCAAATTCTCCGACGCATCCAACAAGATGAAGGGGGGCAACTTCGCCGGTGTCTTCGTCATGGGCGCGCTGTCGGCCGTGATCGTCGGCCCGTGCGTGGCGCCGCCTCTTGCCGCCGCGCTGGCCTTCATCGCACAGACCGGCAACACCACACTGGGCGGTGTCGCGCTGTTCGTGCTGGCGCTGGGCATGGGCGTGCCGCTGCTGCTGGTGGGCCTGTCGGCGGGGGCGCTGCTGCCGCGCGCCGGCGGCTGGATGAACGCGGTGAAGTATTTCTTCGGCGTGATGATGCTGGCGATCGCCATCTATCTCATCTCGCCCATCATCCCCGCCTGGATCAACATGCTGCTGTGGGCCGCTCTGCTGATCGCGTCCGCGATCTATCTGCATGCGCTCGATCCGCTGCCGGAAAAGGCATCGGGCTGGAAGCGTTTGTGGAAGGGGCTCGGCGTGGTGCTGCTGGTCGGTGGGCTGTCGATCATACTCGGCATGCTGGCGGGCAGCCGCGATCTGCTGCAGCCGCTCGAGATCTACAAGGGCGGTCCGGCCGGCGTCGCGATGGCGGCCGAGCAGGAAGGCCTGGCATTCGAGAAAGTGAAGAGCGTCGCCGAGCTCGACACCCGGCTGGCCGCGGCCAAGGCCGAGGGCCGTGCGGTCATGCTCGATTTCTATGCCGACTGGTGCGTGTCGTGCAAGGAAATGGAACGCTTCACCTTCAGTGATCCCAAGGTCCAGGCGCGCCTGCACAAGATGGTCCTGCTGCAGGTCGACGTTACCGCCAACACCGACGCCGACAAGGCACTGCTCAGGCGCTTCAGCCTGTTCGGTCCGCCTGGTCTGATTTTCTGGAATGGCGCGGGCGTGCAGTCGGACTACAAGGTGATCGGTTTCGAGAAGGCGGACAAGTTCCTCGCCAGCATCGACTCCGCACTCGGCCAGTAAGGCTTCGCAGCTTTATGGCTGGCGCCGCAGCACCGTGATGGCGTCGAGCAAGGGCGTGACGACAGGCTGGAGCTTGCGTCGCATCAGCGAGCCGATGGCGGTGGTCTTGAGGAAGATCGGCCGCACGGTATCGGCATTCACCGCGGCCAGCGCGTCCAGCGCGGTGCAGTCCGGTTCGAATTGCGGCGCGGCGGCGAGCAGCGCGGAGCGGGCGCTGGCCCGTGCGGTTTCGTCCGCCTGGCGGAGCGGTGCACACCAGTTGGCCAGCGCACCCAGCGTGTGGTTCACCACCTCCTGGATTTCCGGACGGTCGAGGATGGTTGCGGTGGTGGCGAGGAAAGCCTGTCCCTGCCCCGACAAGGCCTTGCCCAGCATCGTGCTGTAGGGGTTGTCGGCGAGCTGCGGCACGCTGGCGTGGTCTGCCCGCGCGGTGCGCGGGTTGGGCAGGTCGTCCGGCTGCAGCTCAAGAAAGGCCACGTAATAGGAATTGCGGCTGTTGCCGCGTTTCCAGATCGACAGCCGCTCGGCATTGGTGAGCACGCCCGAGTAGAGCATCACCGCCACCGTATCGAGAATGCCGACGTCGTCCTCGTGCAGAAACGCCAGGTGCTCGACCAGGAATTCGGCCAGCGTGCGGCCCATGCTGCCCTGACATACGACGTCGCGCATCAGCATCAGCCGCGCGTTTTCGATGGTCGGCATGCACCACCAGGCATAGCGCGCCAGTTCGTCGGTGAGCGCGGGTGAGTGCACCACCGCGACCACCGCTTCCTCCTCGGCGATCAAGAGCAGCTGCGCCAGATGCTGGGTGGACAGCCCCGTCTGCGATTGCCGCGTCCAGCGCGTGAGATGCACCGGATAGCCGCCGGGCGAACCCAGCGCGTGGCCGGACAGCATTTCGCGTACCCGCTTCAGATAACGGTCGGAACGCTCGGTCGGTTTCAGCGGCACGCTGGCCTCGCCCTGCGGCGTCAGCGCCCACAGCGTCATGTTCGATTCGTCGATGCGGACGGCCTTGAGGTCGGTGTTGAAGAGAACGTTGAGGCGCAGTTCGTCTTCCGGGGACAACTCGTCGTTCATAGCGTCTTGAATACCTCACGCGCGGCGGCGAGCGTGGCGTCGATGTCGGCGTCGCTGTGCGCGGCAGAGACGAAGCCGGCCTCGAATGCGGAAGGAGCAAGGTAAATGCCGTGGTCGAGCATGGCATGGAAGAAGCGGTTGAATTTGTCCTTGTCGCATTGCATCACCTCGGCAAAGCTCGCCGGAGGCGTGTGTGCGAAATAGAGGCCGAACATGCCGCCGACCGAGTCGGCGCAGAAGGTGACGCCGGCGTCTTTTGCGGCGGCGGAGAGTCCCTTCACCAGGTTTTCGGTGCGCGTCGTGAGCGTCGCATAAAAGCCGGGCTCTGAAATGGCCGCCAGTGTCGCCAGCCCGGCCGCGACTGCCACCGGGTTGCCAGACAGCGTGCCGGCCTGATAGACCGGCCCGTTTGGCGCCAGCGCATCCATGACGTCGGCGCGGCCGCCGAAGGCGCCCACCGGCATGCCGCCGCCGATCACCTTGCCGAGCGTGGTCAGGTCGGGTTTGATGCCCAGCAGTTTCTGCGCGCAGCCGAGGTCGACGCGGAAGCCGGTCATCACCTCGTCGAAAATCAGCAGCGAACCGTGCGCATCGCACAGCCGGCGCATCGCAGCCATGAATTCGGCGGTCGGCTTGACCAGGTTCATGTTGCCGGCGAAGGGCTCGACGATGATGCAGGCGATCTCGTTGCCGATCTCGGCGAAGGTGCGTTCCAGTCCGGCGACGTCGTTGTAGTCGAGCACGATCGTCTGCGCCGCGACCTCGGGCGGCACGCCGGCCGAAGTCGGGTTGCCGAAGGTGAGCGCGCCGGAGCCGGCCTTCACCAGCAGGAAGTCGGCGTGGCCATGGTAGCAGCCCTCGAACTTGATGAACTTGCTGCGGCCGGTGAAGCCGCGCGCCAGGCGGATCGCGCTCATGGTCGCCTCGGTGCCGGAGGACACCAAGCGTACTTTCTCGATGCTCGGAACGAGTTCGATGATGCGGCGGGCGATGGTGAGTTCGGCTTCCGAAGGTGCGCCGAACGACAGGCCGTTGGCGGCGGCGTCCTGGACTGCCTTCACCGTGCCGGGATGGGCGTGGCCGAGGATGGCCGGGCCCCATGAGCCGACGTAGTCGATGTATTCGCGACCGTCGGCGTCCCACACGCGCGAGCCCCTGGCACGGCTGAAGAACACCGGGGTGCCGCCGACGCTCTTGAAGGCGCGCACCGGCGAATTCACCCCGCCGGGAATGACTTTCTGCGATTGTTCGAAAAGTTGTTCGTTGCGGGTCATGATTCGATTCACTCTTCAGATTCGGTTGCAAATAATTGATTGAGGTCGTGCGCGGCGGCCCGTATGTCGGGGGCGTCGAACAGAGTCGACAGCACGGCCAGGCTGTCGGCGCCGGCGTCGAGCAGCTGCGGCGCATTGGCCAGCGTGATGCCGCCGATGGCGACCAGCGGAACCTGGATGACGGGCGCGGCGTCGCGCAGCAGGTCGAGGCTCGCCCGCGCTGCCGCTGGCTTGGTGGGCGACGCAAAGAAACTGCCGAAGGCCACGTAGTCGGCACCTGCGGTCTGTGCGGCCTGCGCCAGTTCGAGACTCTGGTAGCACGATGCGCCGATGAACTTGTCGCGGCCGAGAATGATGCGCGCCTCGCGCAGGCTGCCGTCGTCGCGTCCCAGGTGCACGCCGTCGGCGTTTGTCAGGTCGGCCAGCCGCAGGTCGTCGTTGACGATCAGCGGCACGCCGAAGCGGCGGCACAGTGCGACCAGTTCGCTCGCCTGCTCGTGGCGACGGGCGACGTCGCCCGACTTGTCGCGGTACTGCACCGCGGCGACGCCGCCTGCGAGCGCTGCCTCGACCTGGATCAGCAGGCGTTCGGTATCTGTGGTCTCGGGGGTGAGGGCGTATACGCCGCCTGGAAATTCACGCATGACGACAATCAGGCATTGCCTTCCGCCTGCCCATCCTGCGCCCAGAAGAAGCGCTCGGGAATGTACTGCCCCATGCCGGGACGGAACGCAGCCTTCAGGGATTCGTAGGTGAAGTTCTGCGCATCGTGCACCGCTTGCGGCATCGCCTGCCCGTAAGCAAGGGCGGCGGCGATGGCCGAGGCGAGCGTGCAGCCCGAGCCGTGATAGCTGCCGGGCAGGCGGTCCCAGGCGTCGGTCTGGACGTGGCCGTCGGCGTCGTACAGGCTGTTCAATACGCGCGGCGTGGCCTCGTGGGTGCCGGTGATGAGCACGTACTCGCAGCCGAGGTCGGTCAGGTGCTTGGCGCAGGCAGCGAGATCCATGTCGTCCTCGTCCGACTCGAACAGCGCCAGACGCCGCGCTTCGTGGCTGTTGGGGGTGAGGATGCTGGCCTGCGGGATCAGCAGGTCGCGCATGGCGGCGATCATGTCGTCGGTGGCGAGTTCGTCGCCGCGTCCCGAAGCCAGCACCGGGTCGAGAATGACCGGAATGTCAGGATAGTCGGCCAGGATTTCGGCGATCACCGCCATCGCTTCGGCGCCGCCCAGCATGCCGAGCTTGAATGCGGCCACCGGCACGTCTTCCAGCAGCATGCGCGCCTGGTCGGCAACCCATTCGGCATCGATCACCAGAATCTCGTCGACGCCGGCGGTGTCCTGCACCGTGATGGCGGTGATCACCGACAGCGGATGGCAGCCCATGCTGGCCAGCGTCAGCAGGTCGGCCTGGATGCCTGCGCCGCCGGTCGGGTCGGATGCGGCGAAGCTGAGTACCAGCGGCGGCGTGGGCTTGGGGGAGAAAATAGGCGGCATGGCGTCACTGCTTTAGAATCAATCCCCAATTTTAGCCGATTCCACTTGTACCCATGTCCGTATCCCCCGAATACAAAAGCTGGATGTGCCTGATCTGCGGCTATATCTATCGCGAGGAAAACGGTGCGCCCGAGGATGGCATTCCTCCTGGCACGCGCTGGGAAGATGTGCCGGTCAACTGGACCTGTCCGGATTGCGGTGCGCGCAAGGATGACTTCGAGATGGTGGCTTTTTAGGATATTTTGTTGATTTGGTTCAAGAAAAGCCTGGGCGGGGTCGTTATTGCGCAGGTAGTGGGTGGTTGCGAGAGCCGCCCTTCGCATCGAAGGGTGATCTGTCCATGTCGCGCAGAGATGGCGTTTAAGAATAATGCGCAATATTTAGGAGACGAAAATGATTATGAGGTGGATTACAGCGTGGGTCCTGCTGGTTTCTTCGGCCAGCGTATGGGCGATTTCTCCCTATATCCAGGGGGATTCGGTGGCGGGCGGAACGGCCCAGACGGTGGCGTCGGCGGTCGAGTCCAAGCTCAAGGGCGCCGGTTTCAAGGTTATCGGCAAATATTTCCCCAAAACCCTGACGGGATATGGCGTGGTCATCGCCACGGATGACGCCATGCTCGACGAAGTAGGCTCGGTGGGCGGCAATGCCATCCTGGGCGCGGCGATCCGCGTGGGCGTGAAGGCGGATGGCAGTGTGACCTACACCAACCCGGATTACTGGTATCGCGCCTATTTCCGCAAGGCCTTTGCCAAGAAGGAAGACGCCGTCAAGGCCTTGCAGGCACGCCTGCAGGATGCGCTGGGTGCGGGCAAGGGGCTGGGCGGCGACGAGTCTGCCGGCAGTCTGGCCAACTACCGTTACATGATCGGCATGGAGCGCCTGGATTCGTACAAGAACAAACTGGCCGAATATGGCAGCTTTGCCGAGGCGTTGAAGACCGTACGCGAGAATCTTGCGAAAGGTGCCGGCAAAACGGTCAAGGTCTACGAAGTCGTGATGCCGAACCGCAAGCTGGCCGTGTTCGGCGTGGCCATGAACGATGCCGAGAACAGCGACGGCGACTGGATCAAGAAAATCGACATGCAGAACAGCATCGCTGGTCTGCCTTACGAGATTTATGTGGTCGACAAGGAGGTGGAGTCGCCGCATGGCCGCTTCCGTATCGCCCTGGCGTTCCCGGATGTGGGGATGGGGCAGTTCATGCGGATATCCTCGTTGCCCACTTCCATTCTCGAAACCATGAGCGCGGTGGCGGGTGCGGAAAAGAAATCCAGCGGGGACGCCTGGCAGTAAGTTCTTCCCCCCGACGGCAAAGGGGCGCTGCGTTGCAGCGCCCCTTTTTGTCGCCCGTATGTTCCCTCGTGCACCCATGCGCTAAAGAAGCCCTGACCGGTGCCGTAATGTTTACCACACAGGCGGGGTGGCACGTGCCGCCCGCCTCGATGTTCCTGCTGGAGAAACGTGTGGATAACGAAGCATTGAAAGGCGTCAAGGTAATGGTCATCGATGACAGCAACACCATACGCCGCAGCGCGGAAATATTTCTGAATCAGGCGGGATGCGAGGTCATTCTGGCGCAGGACGGCTTCGACGCCCTGGCCAAAATAACCGACCACGAGCCGGATGTGGTGTTTGTCGACATCATGATGCCGCGACTCGACGGCTATCAGACCTGTTCGCTCATCAAGCGCAATTCCAAATACCGCGCCACGCCGGTCATCATGCTGTCGTCCAAGGACGGGCTCTTCGACCGGGCGCGTGGTCGCATGGTGGGGTCCGACGAATACCTGACCAAACCGTTTACCAAGGATACGTTGCTGACGGCGGTGCGCGAGCACACGTGCGCAGACGCTTAAATATTTTCTAGGAGCATTGATTATGGCGATCAGTCGAATTCTGGTTGTGGATGATTCCCCCACCGAGCGCTTTTTCCTGTCCGAGTTGCTGGTCAAGAACGGCTATCTGGTCAGCATGGCCGAAAGCGGCGAGGAAGCTGTCGCCCAGGCCAAGCAGACCCTGCCCGACCTGATCGTGATGGATGTGGTGATGCCCGGCATGAACGGCTACCAGGCGACCCGCATGATCACCAAGGAAGAGGCCACCAAGCACATCCCGGTCATCATGTGCACCACCAAGGGCCAGGAAACCGACAAGGTGTGGGGCATGCGTCAGGGCGCAAAAGCCTATCTGGTGAAGCCGGTGAAGCCGGAAGACCTGCTGTCGCAAATCAAGGCGCTGGGCTGAGCGGACCGCCATGGCCAAGAAATTCAATCTGCGCGAATTTCAGACCCAGCTTTCGCAGCAGTTGCAGGCGGCGGCCAGCCGCGACAACTCCGGCTCCCGGCTGGGCTTTCGCGTGGGCGACGTGAACTGGCTGGTGAGCCTCTCGGATACCGAGGAGGTGATCCCGGTGCCCCCCATCGTCAAGGTGCCCGGCGCATGCCGCTGGTTCCGTGGCGTCGCCAACATACGGGGAAACCTGTTTTCGGTGAGTGACTTTGCCGATTTCATGGGCCAGGGCGTGACGCCCGATCACGCCGATTGCCGGCTGCTGATTCCGCATCATGACTTTGGCGTGAATGCTGCCCTGCTGGTGCGCAGCACCCTGGGGCTGAAGAACATCAACCGTTATCAACTGCGCAACGTGCGTGCCGCCTACCCCTGGGTGGCGCGTCAGTATGCGGACGAGGCCGGCGGCGACTGGTGCGACATGAGTTTCGGACAATTGCTCGGCAATGCCGAATTTCTCAAGGTTGAGGCGCAGATCGGCAATTGATCGATCATTAAAACCCGGTGCGCTGGCGCCGAAAAAATGGAAGGACTGGAGCGATGAACATGGCGATAACGATGAACGGCCTGAAGGGACTGGCGGGCCGCATGACGGGAAAAAGCGGGAACGAACACACCACCCTGATCATGCAGACCGTGCGCAAACTGGCGGACAAGGAGCCCGGCAAGGCCCCGCTGATCGGTAGCCTGCCCGTCGAGAAGCAATATCTCTATACCGGCGGCACGCTGATCGTTTCCCTGCTCCTGGCGGCCGGATTCACCATCTATAGCTCGATCCAGCTCGACAACCGTACCGGTTACGAGACGCGGGCCGGTGAACTCAAGGTGCTGTCGCAGCGGCTGCCTCTGACCGCCCAGCAATCCGTGCTGGGCAATGCTGCAGCGTTCAAGAAGCTGGCTGAGGGAAAGGCCAGCTTCGAGACGACGCTGAAAAGCCTGACCGAGGGCGACGATGAGATTCCCGCTTCCGGCGGCGCGGCGCGCACAACGCTTGAGAACATCGATGCGCAATGGAAAAAGTTCAATCCGCAGGTCGCCCAGATTCTGTCGCAACAGAAAAACCTGGTGGCGATGAACATCAGCATCAAACGCATTAACGGCCTGAGCGTCGATCTGCAGAAAGTGGCCGAGAAGCTCGCCGGCCAACTGGCCGATTCCGGTGCAGGGGTGCGCGAGGTGTCGCGCGCGGACCATCTGGTCATGTTGAGCCAGCGTCTGCCGAAAAACGCCAACCTGCTGCTGTCGGCCGATTTGATCGATCCTGCCGTGGTGAAGCAGCTTGAGACGGATACCACTTCGTTCCGCGATACCGTTCAGGCCTTGATGTCGGGCGGCGCCAGCCGCAACGAAAATAGCATGGCGACGCTGGAGGATCTCGGCAGCAACATGGGCGATATGGTCGAGGTCGTGGGCGCGGTGCTGGCCAACACGCAGCCGCTGCTGCAGGCCAAGGTGGCGGCGAAGAACCTGTTCACCGGCAGCGATGCGCTGCTGGAGAACACCGACAAGCTGTCGCAGAATTACCAGTCCGTGGGCGGTGTCGGCTATCTGCTGGCTGCCCTGTTCGGGGTGCTGGCGATCGGCTCTCTGGTGTTGCTGGGGCTGGTCAACATCAACGAGACCAAGTCGCGGGCGCGCAAGAGCGAGGAGGAAAACGGCCGCAACCAGGAGGCAATTCTGCGTCTGATGGACGAACTGGGCGAACTGGCTGAAGGCAACCTCACCATAAACGCCAGCGTGACCGAAGACATCACCGGCGCGGTGGCCGACTCGATCAACTACACGGTCGAGGAGTTGCGTACCCTGGTGCGCGGGATCAACAATGCCGCAGAGCAGATGGACCAGGCCGCCAGCCAGGCGAGCCAGGTGTCGGACTCGCTGCAGCAGGCGGCGCGCAGGCAAACCGTGGAAATCGAGGGAACCTCGGCTGCGGTGGTGAATCTGGCGCAATCGGTGCAACAGGTGTCGGGCAACGCCGCCGAGTCGGCCCGTGTGGCCGAGCAGTCGCTGGCGGCTGCCGAAAAAGGGCAGCAGGCGGTGTCCAACGCCATTGCCAGCATGAACGGACTGCGCGAACAGATCCAGGAAACCTCGAAGCGAATCAAGCGTCTTGGTGAATCCTCGCAGGAGATCGGCGAAATCGTCGAACTTATTTCCGACATTACCGAACAGACCAACGTGCTGGCGCTCAACGCCGCCATCCAGGCCGCGTCCGCGGGCGAAGCCGGCCGCGGCTTCTCGGTGGTTGCGGAAGAGGTGCAGCGGCTGGCGGAACGTTCGGCCGACGCGACCAAGCAGATTGCGGCGATCGTGAAGACCATTCAGTCCGATACCCACGACACGGTGGCGGCGATGGAAGTCTCGACCCAGGGTGTGGTCGAGGGTGCCAAGCTGTCCGATGCCGCAGGCCAGACGCTGGCCGAGATCGGCGACGTGTCGAAGAAACTGGCCGGACTGATTGCAGATATTTCCTCGGCGACCCAGAGCCAGGCCGAGTCGACCGCAAAAGTGGCTGAAACCATGCAGGACATCAAGTCCATTTCGGCCCAGACCAGCAGCGGCACGCAACAGACTGCCGAGTCGATCGGCGGCATGAAGCAGCTGGCCCAGGATCTCAAGAACTCGGTTGCAGGCTTCAAGCTCGCCTGAGCGGACTGGCCCCAACGCATAGCGCCAGCCAACCCAGGCCAAGCATACAACGTCAGGAACACACACCATGAGCGCCTTACTCGATTACGATACCGGCCCGTTGAACTGGGTGCGCGGAGACATCGACGCCGCCCTGCAAGCCGCCCTCGGGCGCGTGCAGGCCTACAGCGTGGATGCCGATCTCACCAACGCCCTGCGTCTGGCGGGCGACGACGCACACCAGGTGACCGGCGCACTCCGCATGGTGGGTCTCGAAGGCGCAGCCACGCTGGCGGGCGCGCTCGAATCCACTCTGGGCGACGTCAATGAAAATCGTCTGCAGGCGAACGACGAGGTGCTGCGTGCCCTGCGCAATGCCATCGAAGGCCTGCAGCGCTGGGTCAAGGACCTGGCCGACGGTCGCGGCAGCGGCGAGCTGGCGCTGTTCCCCCTCTACAAGCGGCTGCGCGAACTGCAAGGCGCGGAGCGGGTGTTCGAAGGCGAGCTGTTCTTCCCCGACCTGCGCACGCGGGCGCAGGGCAAGGCAGCCAATGACGCGATGACGCAGGAGGCGCTGGCGGCTGAAGTCAAAACCGCGCGCGGTCTGTTCCAGCGCGGTCTGCTGGCTTTCCTGCGCAATGTCGAGGCGGAGCAGGGCCTGAAACGGATGCGCGACGCGCTGGCTGCGATCGAGCGCATTGCACCGTCGCAGGCATCGCAAACCTTCTGGTGGGCATGTGTCGGCTTTGTCGACAGCCTGATCGCGCACGGTGTCGAAGCCGATTTCCACGTCAAGCAGCTGCTGGCCCGGGTCGATCTGCAGATGCGCCGCCTGATGGAAGGCTCGCCGCAGGTCGCCGAGCGCCTGCTGCGCGATGCACTGTTCTTCGTGGCGAAAAGCCAGGCGCTGGACGGGCGCGCTGCCGAAGTTCGCGCGACCTTCGGCCTCGACCGCTACCTCCCCGGCCGCGGCATGCTCGATCCCGAAGCGCTGGCTCGCATGCGTCCGGTGCTCGATGCCATGCAGGCGAGCCTCAAGGCTGCGCGTGAGAGCTGGCACGCCTACGTGGAAGGCGAGGCCGCCCAGCTGCAGCAGTTCCAGAGCAATCTTGAGCGCATGCAGCCGCAGGTTCAGATGCTGGAAGCCAGCAAGCTGAAGCCCTTGCTGGATGAACTGGCCGCCACTGCAGCCGCCAGATCGGAACGCGAGGGTGACGCACGCGAACAGATGGATCTGGAGGTCGCGTCCACACTGCTGCTCATGCAGAACGCCGTCGATCAGGAAGATGTCCTGCACAGCGATTTTTCCACCCGCGCGGAGGGTCAGCAGGCACGCCTGCGTGCGCTGATCGAGGGCCGCGAGATGCCGGCCAATATCGTGGACGACAACAGCCAGCGCGAAGCTGAACGCGACATGCTGGTGCACATGGCACAGGAAGTCGGTCAGAACCTGAAGCAGATGGAAGAAGCGCTGGATGCCTTTTTCCGTGATTCCGGCGAGCGCGAGGCGCTGGCCGGTTTGTCCGCGCTGGCGCAACAGGCGCAGGGCGCGCTGACCATGCTGGAACTGCCCGATGCCGCCAGCCTGCTGGGGGCGGCCACCGCCACGGTGCAGCCGTTTGCCGAGGAAGGCTATCCCGACGAGGCGACCCAGCAGCGTCTGGCCGATGCCTTTTCCAGCCTTGGCCTGTATATCGAATCCTACTGCGCCGGTCGCGCCGATGCTGCCAGGATTCTGCGCCCCGTGCTGATCGACTTCGGTGTGATCGATGCCGACAGCGCTGATGAAAATGCATTCGAAGACACGGTTGAATCAGGCTTGCCCACCCGAAAGGCGGGTGTACAGGAAGACTATCTAACGTGGCGCGATCAACCCGACGCCGCCGCAAAAAAAAAATTCCTTGAAGCCCTGACCGAACTCAGCCGCGACGCCGAACTGATCGACGACGCCACGCTGAAACAGCAGACGCGTGCCGCCCTCGAGGCCTGCCGCGAGGCGGCAGATGCCCCGCTTGCGCTTGATGCGGACATTGCCGCGCTGACCGGACTGGAACTGCCCGAGCGGGCGGTCGCAGATCTGCCGGTGACGGTCGAAGGCGTGGCCGAAGCCGCTGTCGATTCGGGCCTGGCAGCATGCGACGAAGCTGTGCTCGATAGCGAAGAGCCGTCCTGGACGCCTGCCGCCGAGGCTGTGCAGCCTGCATGCGGTACGGTCGTCGAAATGGCGCAATCGATGGATGCGACCGAAGCCGGTCGTGCCGAAGAGGATGCGTCCGCACCCGTTGCCGACAGCGGCGGGCCCGCCGAAGACATGCTCCTGGTCGCGATTCCCGAAGAATCCGAAGCGGAACTGCTGGAAATTTTCCTGGAGGAAGCCAACGAGGTGTTGGCGACCATGGGTGAAGCCAGCGAAGCCTGCCAGGGCAATCCCGACGACCAGGCTTCCCTCACGGTCATCCGCCGCGGCTTCCACACGCTCAAGGGAAGCGGCCGCATGGTCGGCCTGAACGAACTGGGCGAAACCGCATGGCGGCACGAGCAGTTGATGAACGGTTGGCTGGCAGAGAAGAAGCCGGCCAGTGGCGACCTGTTGCGTCTGGTTGGGCGTGCCCGTGGCGTGTTCCAGGACTGGGTCAACGCATTGCAGGCGAATCAGCCGGCGAGTTTGCCGGTTCCCGCGTTGTTGGCGGCGGTCGACCGTCTGGCGCAGGGGCGGCCACTGGATGAGTCACCCGCAACCGAGCCGGTTGCGGCAGCGCCGGCCGCGAACGAATCGGACATGTCCGGCACGGTTGTGGAGCACGAGACGCTGGCCGAGCCGGCACTGGAAACCCTGACTGCCGCAGAAGCCGAAGCGATGCCCGAGCCGGAAACCGATACGGTGGCGGCAGCCGGGGTGGACGCAGCGCTGCCTGCCGATATGGAAGGCGACGGACCGATTTTGTCCATGGCCGAAACAGTCGTTGAGCATGGCGATGCCAGTGCCGTGCTGGAAATGAACGTGTCCGACGATGCTGATGCGCCTGGATCCGGTATCGAGATCAACGCACACGACGTCGAAGAAGCGAGTGCCCAGACAACGTTGCTCCAGGCTGACCTCCCGCCTGAGATGATGGAGACCTGGTCCGAGCCGTGCATCCCGGAAATTGGCGCGATTATCGAATATGCGATGGCCCCCGTGGCGACGCATGACATCGAGCCGACTGCCCTGCAGGATGCCGGTTCGCTGTCCGCAGAAACGCACGCAGCGTCGGCTGTCCTACATGAGGACACGGGCCCGCTGGAGGATTCAGCGCCTGCGGAACCGCCCGTACCGGACGAGATCTGCATCGGGCCGGTTTGCCTCTCCGCCGGTCTGTACGAAATTTTCATGACCGAGGCGCACCAGCGCCTGGAGGTTCTGGCGGAAGAGACCGAACGCCATGCCGATACTGCGCACAGTGCTGTCAGCGAGCATGCACGGCGCGCGATCCATACGTTGGGCGGGATTGCCGGCACTGCCGGAATCACGACGCTGTCCGAGCTGTCGCATGCCCTCGAACAGTATTGGAACCGCTTCGTACACGTACCCATGCCGCCTTCGCACCTGCCGCTGGTGCAGGATACCGTGGCGCGCCTGCACGACATGATTGCAAGCATCGAAAGCGGGCATCTGCCCGAGGCCGCGGCCGATCTGATTGCGACGCTGGGCGAACTGGAGGATGAACAGGCTCCGCTGGCGCTCGAGGTCGCGTCAGTGCCGATGAGTGGGGTGACGGATGAAATCGCCACCTCTGTCTCCGGGATACGCGAAGAGGCGCCCTTCCTTGAGGAGGCAGCTGCCGAGGCAGAGCGCTTCGATGAAGCGGGCGAAGCCGATCAATCCGGGGGGGCGACTGGCCTGCCGGATATCAGCGCGCTGGTGCCAGACATCAAGCACCACGCGCCTGCACCGGTATTCGAGCGTCGCGAAGTGGCCGATGAAATCGATCAGCAACTGTTGCCGATTTTCCTCGAGGAAGCCGATACGCTTGTACCGGACACCAGCGCGCAGCTGCGTGCCTGGAGGGAGGCGCCTGCCAGCGCGGGTCCTCGCGATTCGCTGCGACGCAACCTGCACACCATCAAGGGCAGCGCGCGCATGGTCGGCGCGATGCGGCTGGGCGAACTGACACACGTGATGGAATCACGCGTGATCGCCGTGATCGAAGGACAGTTGAGTGCTGGCGCGGACGTGTTCGATACGCTGGAAGCGCAGCTCGACCGTCTGGCCGACGCCGTGGAGCATCTGAAGCAGGGTGACCTTGCCCCGGTCATCGAGGACGTGCGGGCTCCGCTGGAGGCCCCGGTCGAACCGGTGCTGGGTCGTGCCGAACAGGCGTCGGCCACAACTGAAACGGTGGCCGATTCGCGCGCGCCCGCAACGCCGGTTACGCGCGACAGCAATGCACTGACCCTGCGGGTGCGCGCCGACTGGGTCGACCGCATGGTCAACCAGGCCGGCGAAGTGGCGATTGCACGTTCACGCATCGAAAGCGAAGTGTTCGCCTTCAAGCGCCACGTCAACGAATTGTCGGAGGCGCTGGTGCGCCTGCGCGGCCATATCCGCGAAGTCGAGATCCAGGCCGAGTCGCAGATGCAGGCGACGTTCCAGACGCAGGGTGCGGCAGAGGAATTCGACCCGCTCGAGTTCGACCGTTTCACCCGCTTCCAGGAAGTCACCCGCTTCCTGGCAGAAAGCGTGAACGACATCTCCACGGTGCAGCACATTCTGCTGGCGCGTCTGGGCGAGGCCGATGCCGCGCTGATCCAGCAGACGCGACTCAACCGCGAACTGCAGCAGGATCTGCTGCGGGTGCGCATGGTGCCGCTGTATTCGGTGGCCGAGCGCCTGTACCGTACCGTGCGGCAGACCGCGCGCGACGTCGACAAGCGTGCACAGCTCGACATCCAGGGCGGCGAACTGGAGATCGACCGCTCGGTGCTGGAAAAGGTGACCGCGCCGCTGGAGCACCTGCTGCGCAATGCACTGGCGCATGGTATCGAAACCCCCGAGGGGCGTCGGGCGGCGGGCAAGGCCGAATTCGGCGAGATCGTGCTGTCGGCGCGCCAGTCCGGCAATGAAATGATGCTGACCGTGAAGGACGACGGTGCGGGCCTCAACTACGCGCGCATCCGCGAAAAGGCGGAAGCCAACGGCCTGCTGCTGCCGGGCGTCGAGCCAACCGAATCCCTGCTGGCGCAGATGATTTTTGCCGCCGGCTTCTCCACCGCCGAAACCGTCAGCCAGGTTGCCGGGCGCGGCGTCGGCATGGACGTGGTCAAGAGCGAGATCTCCGCGCTGGGCGGACGTATCGACATCGCCTCCACGCCGGGCGCGGGCACCAGTTTCAATATCTATCTGCCGCTGACCCTGGCAATGACCCAGGCTGTCATGATCCAGGCCGCCAAGCATGATTACGCGCTGCCGGCCCCGCTGGTGCAGCAGGTGCTGGAGCTGAAGCCGCACGAACTGGAACAGGCGATGGTGGCCGGCGAGCTGACATGGCGCGGCGCGCGCTACCCGTTCTCCTACCTGCCGCATCTGCTTGGCGACACCGAGGCAGTGCACGAGGTACAGCGCTACAACCCGGTGGTGCTGCTGCAAAGCGGTGCCAGCCAGGCGGCCGTGCTGCTCGACGTGATCGAGGGCACGCGTGAAATCGTGGTCAAGAACATCGGCCCGCAGATGGCGCGCATTACCGGTGTCGCGGGCGCCACGGTACGCGGCGACGGGCGCGTGATCCTGATCCTCAACCCGGTGCCGCTGGCGCTGCGCTGGACAAGCATGCCGCGTACGGCAGTGGAACGCACGGCGGCACCCGCCGAGGCGGTGGAAGTCAGTTCCACGCTGCAGCCGCCGCTGGTACTGGTGGTCGACGATTCGCTCACCGTGCGCAAGATCACCACCCGCCTGCTCACGCGAGAAGGTTTCCGCGTCGACAGTGCAAAGGACGGTGTCGACGCGCTGGAAAAGATGCACGACCTGATCCCGGACGTGGTGCTGCTCGATGTCGAGATGCCGCGCATGGATGGCTTCGAGCTGGCGCGGGTGATGCGCAGCGATGCGCGCCTGAAATCGGTGCCGATCATCATGATTACTTCGCGCACGGCGGACAAGCATCGCAACCGTGCGATGGAAATCGGCGTCAACGTCTACCTGGGCAAGCCGTATCAGGAACAGCAGCTGCTCGACTCCATTGCCGAGCAGCTTGGCCAGGAAGCCGCTGTGCCGGCATAAAACAAAAA
This sequence comes from uncultured Thiobacillus sp., assembly GCA_964533095.1. Taxonomy (GTDB): domain Bacteria; phylum Pseudomonadota; class Gammaproteobacteria; order Burkholderiales; family Thiobacillaceae; genus Thiobacillus. The sequence continues at coordinate 177,624 of CAZHKS010000002.1, forward strand.
CGGGGGTAGCTAAACGGGCGCGTCTGGCACCCGTTCTTTCGTCTAGAGCCGGAGGCCGGCGAGGTCGCCGCTGGCCAGCGCATTGAGCTGCGCGTTGCCTTGCACCGGATCGAGGTGGTAGGTCGTCGTCAACTGACGGGCGGCATCCATCCAGTGGGTTTCGGCCGCCTTCACCACCGAAGTCAGGCGGGCGGTGTCGCCGTTGTCGAGCCAGGCTTCGTACGCCAGCGGCAGGGCCGGGAACAGGGCGCGGCGTAGCCCCGACAGATTTGCCAGGTAGAAATGCAGCGAGCCGATGGCTTCGCGTTCGAGCAGCGTCGGCAGCGTCACCAGGCAGTCGGCCAGATGATCGCGCACCGCGCGCGCCAGCAGTTCGGCATGCCGGGAGGTGAGGTGCCCGAGCATCGTGTTCCAGTCCTCGCCCAGCAGCGATTCGGCACGCGCCTCGCCGATCTCGTGGAGGATCATCGCTTCGCTCTCGGCCTCGACCATGCGATCGAGCCCGTGCTCGATGTCGTGCTCGAAATCGTAATGTGCGAATGCGCGGCCCAGTGCCGTGTCCTTCTCCTTCCACTGCCATTCTTCGTACTTGTTCCACAGCAGGCGTCGCACCGCGTCCATGCGCAGGAAGATAGCCCCGTCGCGCATGGCGGCGGGCGGCGCGATCAGGTCGCGTGCGTATTCGCAGCCGGCGACCAGCACCCGCACGCCGTCGCGCACCTCGGCACGCTTGAGTTCGGCCAGCACGAAATGCGGCTTGCGGAAATGTCCCAGCCCGCTGCTGTAGACCAGACCTTGCGGGATCAGTGCGCGATTGATGTCGTCGGCCTCGAACGGGTCGATTCCGGACTCGTTCAGGGGCAGGGGCGCGAAATCCTCCTCTTCCACCGCATCCCACAGGCTTTCGCGCGCGTTCAGCCAGTCACCGAGTTCGTCCTTGGGCAGGCGCGCGCCGTAGGGAATTTCCATTTCCCAGCGGTAGTACTCGCGCATTTCCAGCAGGAAGGTGCACATCGTCATGTCGCGCGCATGGCGGGCGTCGGCGATGGTGCAATTCTTCTGCACCGTGTCGATGAGGGATGAAAGTTCAAGCATGACGCACTCCTGGAGACAGCTTTATCTGGAGTGTACAAATAAAAACAGCCCGTGCAACCGGGCTGTTTTCAGGGGTATTGCCAGCATACGGCGCAACCGGGCCAATCGGCCCGGCGCGGGTCAATGGCGGCGAACGGCCCCATAGAAATTAAGGTCGGCACGCGAGCGGCGGGAGAGTTCGAAACGCGCGGCATCTGCGCCGCTGAACTGCCCGGCAAGCTGGTCATAGACTTCGCTCGCCCAGGCCTTGTCGTTGAGCGCATCGGCGATGCCCTCGGCCCAGCGCAGCTTGTCCGCGGGCTTGCTGAGATGGGTTCCGCACTCGGCGTACCATTTTTTCAGCGTCGCGGCCGGCAGGGCAAACCCCTTGAGGCGGTCGATGAACTGGATGCAGGCGTCGCCATCCGGGCAGATGGCCGCGGCAGCGGCATACAGCTCGTCTGCCCGGGTGCTGTTGCCCATGGCGGCATACAGTCGACCGATGTGGGTGAGCGCAAAGTGATCCTTGGACTGGGCGCGCGCGGCTTCCAGCAGGCGTCCGGCTTCCGTTGTGTCCTGGGTCGCGGCGAAGCTGGCCTCCGCGAGTTTCGCCGTGTCGTAGACCGTGGCATTCGGATCCGCTGCCAGCGCGGTTTCGCGCGCGGCGAGATAGGCGCGTGCCTTGGCGACGCCCAGTTCGCGGTGCTGGAGATGCGCAGCGGTGACCACCAGGTCCTTGAATGCAATGAAGTCGGTGGCGTTTTCCGCCGCGCGGTCGAGCAGGCGGCCCAGCCAGTCGGTGTCGTCCAGGTTCTTGTCCACCGCCAGCACGATGGGTTTGTAGCGCGAGAACTGGTAGCCGGTGCCGTCGAGCAGGGTTTCTGCCGACTCGATCAGCTTGGCCGCGTAGAACGGGTCTTCCAGTTCCAGCCGCACGCGGTCGGCCAGGGCGAGGAACTGCTTGACGTTGACCGCATCCTTTTCGAGTTGCTGGAATTCCATGTAGCGCGCGTGGTTGGCCTGGCGCTTTTCCAGCTTGGCTTTTACACGGGCCAGGCGTTCGGCGTCGTCGGCCAGATGCGCTTCCACCGCGGTGACCAGCTTCTGCATTTCGTCCAGGCCGGCCACGGCGTCTTCGGCCTTGTCGAGCAAGGCCGCTGCGCCCGGCTTGTCACCCACGCCCGCCAGGCCTTCGGCGAGTTCGATGTAGTCACCGGTGGCGGTCGCCAGGTCCCCCGCTTTTTTCAGGGCGGATTGCATGAAGGCGGCATCACCCGCCTGCTTGGCCGATTCGATCAGCGTCTTCGCGGCGGAAAAATCGGTGGCGCCCACCAGGGCGCGTTCGTACAAGGCCTTGGCGCGTGCCGGGTCGCCCAGCGTCTTGGTCACTTCGCCCGCCAGCGACAGCAGGTCGGGCACGCTGGAGAGCTTTTCCCCGGCCTTGCTGAAGATCGCCGCGGCATAGTCCTTATCGAGGAGGTGCTCGGCGGAAGCGGCCGCCAGCTTGCTGTATTCGACCGCGCGCGAGATTTTCGCCTCGGCCTTCTCCAGCACCTTCTTGGCAAACGCGCCGTCGGCGATGACGCTCATCACGTTCTTGGCCAGGTCGATCAGCGGCTCGAGATTGCTGGTTTCCTTCAGCGCCTTCTCGTAGGCCCCTACGGCGGCGGCCTTGTCGCCCAGCACCTTGAACTTGGCCTCGGCCAGCGCGATCTGCTCCTCGCCGCTCATGCAGTAGTCTTCAGCGGTCTGCAGCAGTTCCTCGGCGCGGTCTTGTTCGCCCAGCGCCTTGTAGACGATGGCGCAGGCCGCCAGGTCCTTGGTGAACTGGCAATCGTCCGCCACGCGGTCCATCAGCTCCTTGGCGTAGGCCGCATCGGCAGGTTCCTGCAGGGCTTCCAGCGCCAGCGCCGCATAATCGGCGCCGCCGCTGCATTGGGCTTCTTTGGGGGTGAGGGTGTCGCGGGTGGCCATATAAGGGATCTCCAGATAAACGTAACTTAACCGGCCAATTTTCCGCCTGCCGGGGTGGACATCCAAATAAGTAATGTCGATGGAGGCATTAGCGGCGATATGGGGGCAATTCCGCAGATCAGTGCCGGGCCGTCTGCGGCATCAGTTTGTCGATGAACGCAATCGACACCGCCGACACGATGAAAGCCATGTGGATGACGGTCTGCCACAGCAGCACCTTGTCGTCCAGATTGGGCGCATTGATGAAGGACTTCAGCAGGTGGATCGACGAGATGCCGATGATGGCGGTGGCGAGCTTGACCTTGAGCACGTTGGCGTTGACGTGCGACAGCCACTCGGGTTCGTCGGGGTGGCCTTCGAGATTGAGACGCGAGACGAAGGTTTCGTAGCCGCCGACGATGACCATGATGAGCAGGTTGGAGATCATCACGACGTCGATCAGGCCGAGCACGATGAGCATGATCTTTTCCTCGGTGAGCGTGAGCGTGCCGACGACGAGATGCTCCAGTTCGACCATGAAATGCACGACGTAGACGAGCTGCGCGCCTATCAGGCCGAGGTAGAGCGGCACTTGCAGCCAGCGGCTGCCGAACAGGATGGTGGACAAAAGCTTGTTGCGGGTCGCGACGGGCTGGAATTCTTCGGGATTCATTTGTTCAGCGTGTGACAGGGGAGTATCGGACGGCGCGTGCGTTCACAACGCGCTACAGGACATAGCGCGCGAGGTCCTCACGCGCGGCCAGGGCGGCCAGCCGGGTGGTGACGGCGTCGGCGTCGACCACGTATTCGCCCGTGGTGGTGCCGGCGTCGAAGGAAATGTCCTCCAGCAGTTTTTCCATCACCGTGTGCAGGCGGCGTGCACCGATGTTCTCGGTGCGCTCGTTGACCTCGAAGGCGATCTCGGCGATGCGGCGGATGCCGTCGTCGGTGAATTTCAGCGTCACGCCCTCGGTCGCCAGCAGGGCCTCGTACTGCCGCGTCAGGCAGGCGTCGGTGGCGGTCAGGATGCGCTCGAAATCCTCCACCGACAGCGCCTGCAGTTCGACGCGGATCGGCAGCCGTCCCTGCAGTTCGGGAATGAGGTCGGACGGCTTGGAGAGGTGGAACGCGCCGCTGGCGATGAACAAAATGTGATCGGTCTTAACCATGCCGTACTTGGTCGACACGGTGGTGCCCTCGATCAGCGGCAGCAGGTCGCGCTGCACGCCCTGGCGTGACACGTCGCTGCCGTGGGCGTCGCTGCGGGTGGCGATCTTGTCGATCTCGTCGAGGAACACGATGCCATGCTGCTCGACCGCCTCGAGCGCCAGCTGCTTGGTCTCCTCGTCGTTGACCAGCCGTGCCGCCTCTTCCTCGGTCAGCAGCTTCATGGCTTCGCGCACTTTCAGCTTGCGGCTCTGCCGGCGGCCTTGTCCGAGGTTCTGGAACATGCCCTGCAGCTGCTGCGAGAGGTCTTCCATCCCCGGCGGGGTGAAGATTTCCATGCTGGGGTTGACCGCGGCCACCTCGATCTCGATCTCCTTGTCGTCGAGCTGGCCCTCGCGGAGCATCTTGCGGAAGCGCTGGCGCGCCGCGCCTTCCTCGCGCTGCGGCTCGGCTTCGCCGAAGCCGACGCTGCGCGGCGGCGGCAGGAGCGCGTCGAGGATGCGCTCCTCGGCGGCCTCCTCGCCACGAAACTGGACCTTGGCTGTGGCCTGTTCGCGCATCTGCTTGACCGCGGTTTCCATCAGGTCGCGGATGATGGTGTCGACGTCGCGGCCGACGTAGCCGACTTCCGTGAACTTGGTCGCCTCGATCTTGATGAAGGGCGCGTTGGCGAGGCGCGCCAGGCGGCGCGCGATCTCGGTCTTGCCGACGCCGGTCGGGCCGATCATCAGAATGTTCTTCGGCGTGATTTCCTGGCGCAGCGGCTCGTCGACCTGCTGGCGCCGCCAGCGGTTGCGCAGGGCGACGGCCACCGCGCGCTTGGCCGCGGCCTGGCCGACGATGTGCTTGTCGAGTTCGTGGACGATTTCTTTGGGGGTCATGGACGGTGAGCGGTAAGCAGTGAGCGGGGAATGGTGAAACCGCTTACAGGGTTTCGATGACGTGGTTCTGGTTCGAATAGATGCAGATGTCTCCCGCTATGGTGAGGCTCTTTTTGACGATTTCAAGCGGGGGCAGGTCGGTGTTTTCCAGCAGGGCACGGGCGGCGGACTGGGCGAAGGCGCCGCCGGAACCGATGGCGGCAATGCCGAGCTCGGGCTCCAATACGTCGCCGTTGCCGGTGATGATGAGCGAGTGCTCGCGGTCGGCCACCGCCAGCATGGCTTCCAGCCGCCGCAGCATGCGGTCGGTGCGCCAGTCCTTGGCGAGTTCGACCGCGCTGCGCAGCAGATGCCCGGAGTGCTTGTCGAGCTTGGCCTCGAAACGCTCGAACAGGGTGAACGCATCGGCGGTGCCGCCGGCGAACCCGGCCAGCACCTTGTCCTGGTACAGCCGCCGTATCTTGCGTGCGGTGGATTTGATGACGATGTTGCCGAGCGTGACCTGGCCGTCGCCGCCGAGGGCGACTTCAGCGCCCCGGCGGACGGAGAGAATGGTGGTGCCGCGATACTGTTCCATGTGCGGAAGGGGTCCTGAAAAAGCGGTGAGTCGCGAAGACGCTATCGGGTGGATGCCGTGTCCGGCTTGATGTCCTCCACGTCAGCGCGTGCCGGAAAATTATACGTGGGCAGAGAATACTGCGGCCCGCGCGAGCGGGAAGCGCACGCTCAATCCGGGTGATGCGGGATGAGCTGCGCCAGCTGATCGATGCCCATGACGCGGAAAAGTTCATGGATGAGCGCGTTGTGGCCGCGCAGGGTGATCGCCTTGCCGCTGCCCAGGCACTGCATCAGTTCGCTGATGAACTGGCTGACGCTGCCGTAATCGACCCGGGTGACCTCGGTCAGGTCGACCAGTACGTCGTTATGGGTGGCGGCATAGCTGCCGAACTGCTGCAGGGCGCTGTCGTTGGCGGGCGTGATTTCGCCGCTAAGCCGCAGCGCGTTATCTGCCACCGGCTCTGCTGGTTTGGACTGCACCACCTCGGCCGCCCGCACCTCGCTCCAGGACGGGGGCGACACTTCGAAACGAACGGCGTAGTCGACCGCCAGGTCCTCGAAATTTTCCTGTTGCCCCAGCGTCTGGTAGATCTCCAGCAGCAGCAACCAGTGCACCGCGCGGCTGTGGGTGGCGCGGTTGAGGTCCTGCAGCAGGGCGATCAGGCGGTCGACGCCGCTGACCTGGAACTTGCGCTTGGCCTTGCGGGCCGAGGAGAGGATCTTTGCGCATTCGTCCGCACCCGATTCATCGACCATTTCGATGTGCGAGAAATCGATCCGCACCACGGTCTTCTTGTCGGTGCCGGCGATGCCGTCGCGCAGGGTGGCCGTAGCCTTCTTGTCGAGCAGGCCCGGCAGTTCCAGGCTGGCCGCTTCGGCTTGCTGGGGTTTGCCGCCAGCGCCGTTGCCGCCCATTTTCTGCCAGATGGGGGGCGAGGTCTCGAAGCGCATCGCGTAATCGAGAGCCAGCTGTTCGAACTCTTTTTCGCGGCGCAGGATGCAGTAAAGATCGAACAACATGTGCCAGGCGCGGCGATCGCCGCTGCCCAGGGTGTCCTTCAACAGTCGCTCGGCCATTTCCGTCTGGCCGCTGGCATACAGGATGGCCGCTTCGTCTACCGGCGACTGGGGCGCGCCGCTGGATTCCTCCACCACGATACCGCTGGCGCCCATGTCCATGGTCAGCAGGGTTTCCGCGGGATGCTCGCTGGCGGGCGCAGAGACCGGCGCCTGCTTGGGTGCAGGGGGCTTGTCCTTGCCTTTTTTGAAAAACGGTAGAGCCACTAAATATGCATGCGGAGGTCGAAGTCAGTTCTGGATACTAGCGCTGTCGCCCCGTCCCGGCAACCGCAATAAGCGCCCGCCAAGCATTGCGGTCACGGCGAGCGCCATGACGATCGCGGGCCCGGCAGGCCAGTCGAACAGTGCGGATGCCGCCAGGCCGGCGGCGTAGGCCATTGCGCCGAGTCCCCAGCCGATCAGCAATCCGGCCCGGGGCGGGCGGGCGCGCACTGCCAGTGCCGGCAGAATCAGGCTGGCGAATACCAGATAGACGCCGACGAGCTGCACCGAAGCGGTGATGGCGAGCGCGAAAATCAGGTAAAAGCCCATCCGCCCGAGGCGTGCGCCCCGCAGCCGCCAGAAGCCGAGCAGAAGTGCGTAGACCACTGCGATCTGCGCCAGCTGGGACGGCCCCACCCAGAGGATTTGCCCCGCCAGCAGCTCGTTCAGGTGTTCGCCGCCGTGCGGGTCGCCCGCCAGCAGCAGTACGGCCAGACTCGCGGCGACGGCGAAGGACGAGCCGATCAGTGCTTCCTGGATCTCGGGCCAGCGCGCTTCGCAGCGTGCCAGGAATGCGGCGCCGGCCAGTGCCGCCGTCGCCGCCGCCAGCTGGGTCTGCCAGCCCTGGGTCTCCCAGCCCAGGGTGTGGGCGGCGATCACGCCGAGCACGGCGATCTGGGCAATGGCGAGATCGAGGAAGATGATTCCGCGCGCCAGGACCCGCCGCCCTAGCGGGACATGCGTGGCCAGCACGAGCAGGCCGGCGACGAACGGCCAGCCGAGCAGCCCCGGGTCGAGTGCGGCCCAGTTCATCGTGCGATCTTCAGTAGTTGCGCGACGCTGTCGTCGAACAGGCCGAACAGGTCGCGCGCCCGGTCTGATCCGCCGACGGTGAACGGCATCGAGACGGCCGGGATGCCGGCATGCTCGGCCAGCCATTCCGACGGACGCGGATCCTGATAGGCGGCCCGGATGACGACCTTGGCGGGCGTGGTTTTCAGTTGCGCGACGATTTCGGCCAGATGGCTTATCGACGGTGCGACACCGGGCTTGGGTTCCAGCACGGCCACCTGCTTCAGCCCGAGCCAGTTCTCCAGATAGGGGAAGCCCTCGTGCTGTACGGCGATGGGCATGCCCTTGAGCGGGGCGGCCTGCGCCTGCCAGCGGGTCATTGCCGCATTCCAGCGCGTGTTGAAATCAGCCAGCCGCGCCCGGTACGCGGCGGCGTGGGCCGGATCGATCTCGGCCAGCCGCGCGCCCAGTGCCTGTGCGACGCGCGCGATGTTGCGCGGGTCGGTCTGGATATGCGGATTGCCTGCGGCGTGGACGTCGCCCTGCGAGCGGTCCAGTACGGCGGGCTTTTCCAGCAGGGCAACCTGGCGTGCGGCTTCGAAATAACCCGGCTGGCCGGGCTGGATGGCGGCGTTGCCAGACTGCCGCAGTAGCACTGGCAACCAGCCGATCTCGAGTTCGGCGCCGGTGCAGACGGCGAGGTCGGCGCGCCGCATCTGCGCGATAAGGCTGGGACGCGCCTCGATGTGATGCGGGTCCTGAAAGGCGGTCGTGGCGGTGTAGACCTTGACAGCGTCGCCGCCGAGTTCGGTGGCCAGTGCGCCCCACTCGGGCTCGCAGGCGAAAACATTGAGTGCGGCATGGGCGAAGACAGGCCATGCCGCAAACAGGATGGCGATCAAGCGAAATGATTTCATGGGAGATCCTTAGAAAGTGTGCGCGCCATGCGTGCCGAGGCTGTAGATGTATTGCAGATACCACTGGTTCTCGTCCTGTCCGAGCATGGACTGATCCCTGGTGTATTGCAGGCGCAGGCGGGTGAACTCGGAGGGCGAGTAATCAGCCATCAGCGAGTTGCGACTGGGGCTGAAGTCGGGGCGCGGCAGACTGGCGTTGTTGGCGCCGAAATCCCGCGAGCCGGGATTGAGCCGGTCGTAGCGATAGCCGACGCGCCAGCGCGGCATGAACTGGTAAACGGCCTGCGCATAACCGCCGGTCTGGGTAGCCTGGTAGGCGCCCAGTCTGCCTGCGCCGCACAAACCGCCTGTGCAGTCCAGGTTGCCAGTTTCTTCGCGGCGAAACAGCTCGGCGGCAAACTTGAAGTTGTTGACGTTGGGATTGCCGTGCGGCGCCCATTTCCAGACAAAGTCGGCCATCCAGGTGCGGCTGTCGCCGGTGAACGCGGTATTGACCTGCGTATCGCCGAAGTCGGCCAGTGCACCAGCGCGGTCAGCCGCGCGGGTCGACAGGTACGACACGCCGCCGCGCCAGCTGTGCGAATCGCCGACATCGCCGCCGAGATGGCCGTACAAGGCATAGCTGCCCACGCCATTCGCGTTGCGGTCGGTGCCGGGAAAACCCGATCCGCGGCCGATTTCCGCACCCAGTTGGGTGAAGAGATCGGTCGGTGCGACCCATTTCATCTGCAGGCCATCGTTGCCGTAGCCTTCGCCGAACAGCGTTTCATACATCAGGTTGTTGGTGGCGAAATCCCAGGCATGCGGGTGCTGTTCGTTCTGGTAGCCGATGCCGGAACGGAAGCGGCCGCCCTTGATCGTCAGGCCGTTGCCCAGCGCCAACGTCTGGAACCAGGCTTCCTCGACACCGACGGTGTCGTTGTTCAGCACCGCATTCAGATAACCGCGGAAATACGGGTCGATATTCGCGGCGAGAACCAGTTCGCTGTCGTCGACGGAGAATCCGCGGGTGGCCGGTCCCGGCGTGCCGTTGGGCAGGAAGCCGGTGGCCTGGCGATGAGGCAGATCCTGCAGTTGGGCATAGCCGCCCTGCAGGATGAACGATATTTCGGGGTTGAAGCCATTGCTGGCTGCTTGTGGGGTTTCGGCCGGGGCGGTGCTGCTGTCGGCTTGCGACGCGGTAGCCGCGGTTTTGGCCTCGGCCGCCTGCACGCGCGCTTCCAGTGCATGGATGCGGGCCTCGTAATCGGATTTCATTTTCTGGACTTCGGCGCGCAGTGCGGCGAGGTCGGCGTCGTCGGCATAGGCCGGACAGGCGGCCGCGAGCGCGGCCGCCAGGAGAACGGGACGTAACATGTTTGACTCCGTCAACGTGAGATGAACGCCTGCGCACGCGTGCAGCGCAGGCTTCGAAAGAACTCAGGCGTCGAACGGAACGGGGGGCGCGCGGGCGCACGCGGGACGGGGGGCGAGGGTGGCGCACTGGAATTCGGCGCCGGATGCGTACGTGAAATCGCCGGGCGGGGTCGCCATCACGACCAGGCTGGGGGGCAGTGCGGTGCCCAGCTGCGCCTGCGCGAGGCAGACTTCGCAGACCTTGTCGGGCAGCCCCGTGTCGTGGGTACGCAGATGGGTCAGTGCATGTGCGAACGCCGCCGCCTGGCCGAACAGCAGGGTCAGGGCGAACAACCAGGAGAGCAGGCGGCGCGTCGGCATGTGAGAGTGAATTCTACTGCTTGGGCGGACTGACGGGGGGGACGGGGTCGTGGCCGTGGGCACAGCCGGGACGGCAGCGGCCAATGCGTTTCGCGGTTAGCCAGCTACCCTTGAGCGCCCCGTGTTTTTCGATGGCCTCCTTGCCGTATTCCGAGCAGGTCGGCAGGTAGCGGCACTGCCGCCCCAGCCAGGGCGAGAGCGCCAGCTGATACACGCGAATTGCACCGACGAGGATTTTTTGCGCCAGGTTCATGGCTGTCCCTGCATCATTGCCCCGGCATGGCTGCGCGCCGCGCCGCTGAAGTCGGCCAGCAGGCGGGCGATGAAATCGGGTTCGAGGTCGCGCACGATGAACACGAAGCGGCTGCGATGGTCGTCATCCGGCCAGGCGTCGAGCCGGACCTCGGGATACAGCACGTGCTGCACGCCATGCAGCACGACAGGTTGCGGCTCATCCTGCAGATTCACGATGGCCTTGAAGCGCAGCAGGTTTTCGGCGCGAAACGAGGTCAGCATGCCAAGCGCCGATTGCAGCCCGTAGCGGTCGAGCGGCGCATCCATCACCACCGAAAATGCCTGGATGCGCGTGTCGTGCAGATCGGGCCGCACCTTTCCGGCAAGCGGGCTCGCGCCGGCAGGCTGATAGCGGTGCGGCTTCAGCCAGCGCATGGCTTCCAGCGAGCGGGTCTCGGCATTCCACAAGCCCAGGTTCTGGATTGCGGCAGGGTCGAGTTCACCATGCGTAACGGTGATGACATCGGCCGCCGGGTTGAGCGCGACGAGTCGTTCGCGCAGGGCGGCGACCATGTCGGCAGGCGCGAGGTCGGTCTTGGTGAGCAGCAGCCGGTCGGCCACCGCCACCTGCTTGGCGGCCTCGAAGTGTTCGCCCAGCTGGCCCATGCCGAACAGCGCGTCGACCGTGGTGACCACACCGTCGAGACGGAAGCGCGCGCGTACCCAGTTGTCGTGCAGCAGGTTGTCGAGCACCGGCGCCGGGTCGGCGATGCCGGTGGTCTCGATGATGACGCGCTCGAACGCCGGGATGTCGCCTTTCTGCCGGGCCATCCACAGGTTCTTCAACGTCGGGGACAGGCTGCCGGAAATCGTGCAGCACACGCAGCCGCCCGACAGCAGCGCCATCGGCCCGTCCATTTCTTGCAGCAGCTGGTGGTCGAGCGCGACTTCTCCGAACTCGTTCATCAGGATCGCCGTGCGCGGCAGCGTGCGCACCAAGTGGTTCAGCACCGTGGTCTTGCCGCTGCCCAGAAAGCCGGTGAGCAGGGTGATGGGGATGGGGGTGTCGTGCATCACGACTGCATCGATCTACGCGTAAAGGTGAAAATGGTTTCGGCACCGGCGCATGCGCGCCGGTGCCACAGCATGTTTTCGTGCCGCGGCGGCATGCGGCTGGCCATGATAGACGGGCGATGGCGGGCAAGGTTCCCGCCGCGGGCCTCCGTCCGGTCAGGCGTGCAGCCGTTCCTTCTTTTCGTGGCGCTCCTGCGCCTCGATCGAGTATTCAGCCGTGGGGCGTGCCAGCAGGCGGGGCAGTCCGATGGGGTCGCCGGTTTCCAGGCACCAGCCGTATTCGCCGCTGTCGATGCGCGCCAGGGCGGAATTGATCTTTTTCAGCAGCTTGCGTTCGCGGTCGCGCACACGCTGCTCCAGCATGTGCTCTTCTTCCACGGTGGCGCGGTCATTGGGGTCGGCGAAATTCTCGTTTTCCTTCAGATGCTCGCCAGTGTCGGCGGCATTACTGAGCATTTCGTCGCGCAGCATTTCGAGGCGGGTGCGAAAAAATGTGAGCTGGGCCGCGTTCATGTAGGCGGAAGCCGGCATTTTCAGCAGCGCGGCTTCGGTAAGGGGTTTGGACGAGGCGGTCATCGGATCTCCAGGCGTCTAGGATGGTTGAAGAGTGCAGCCGGGCATGGGCCCGGGACAGCCGAAAAGGATCCGGCTGCGGCCAGCGTGCGACCCGCATCATAACCCTGACACGGCAGCAAGTGTCATCATCGGCATCTGCGCACGGCAGATGGACGGGGAGCAGCCCGGATTCGTGACGATAGGTGATAATCCGCCCATGAACGCCCTGCTCCCACTGACTGCCCTTCTGTTCCTGCTGACCGCGTGCGGACGCGACGCATCGCATGCACCCCCCGAAGACGTCCGTCCGGTACGCGCCGAGCAGGTGGGAGTGGACACGGCCCGGAACGGCACGCGCTACGCCGGAGAGGTGCGCGCGCGCTACGAGACCGATCTCGCGTTTCGCGTGGCGGGACGGGTCGATAGCCGCAAGGTGGAGGTCGGCACCCAGGTCAAGGCGGGCCAGGTCATCGCCACGCTGGACCCGCAGGATTATGCGCTGGCGACCCGTGCGGCAAGGGCCCGGCTCACCGCCGCAGAAGCCGAGGCCAGGCTGGCACGGCAGGATTTGCAGCGTTTTACCGAGCTGCGCGCGCAGAACTTCATTTCGCAGGCCGAACTCGATCGCCGCCGGGCGACCGCCGAGGCGGCCGAAGCGCAGGCGCGCCAGCTGCGTGCGGATGCCGTGCGCCAGGGCAACCAGCAAGCCTACACCCGGCTGACAGTGCCGCATGCCGGGGTGGTGACGGCCATTTCGTTCGAGGCCGGGCAGGTGGTGGAGGCCGGGCAGGTGGTGGCGAAGCTGGCGCGCAGCGGCGAGTTCGAAGTGCAGATCGATGTGCCTGAAAATGCGCTCGACGCGCTGCGCACTGCAAAAAATCCGGGGATCCGCCTGTGGTCGGCGCCGGACCGGGAATATGCCGGGCGACTGCGTGAGCTGTCGCCGGTGGCCGATGCGGCCAGCCGCACCTACCGCGCCCGCGTCAGCCTGCTTCAACCCGATGCGGCGGTGAAGCTGGGCATGACAGCCTCGGTCGAGGTCGGCGGCGAATCGGCGCCGGGCCTGTCGGTGGCGCAAACAGCGCTGTTCAGGATCGATGGCAAGCCGCAGGTGTGGGTGGTGAATCCCCAGACCCACAAGGTGGCGGCACGCAGCGTGCAGATCGGCGAACTGGAGGGCGAGCGCGCGGCCATCGTGTCGGGGCTGGCTGCCGGCGAATGGGTGGTGACGGCGGGCGTGCACAAGCTGGCGCCCGGTCAGCAGGTGCGCCTGACCGGACCCGGCCGTTCATGAGCGACGAACCCCGTTTCGTTCCCGGACGCGGCAACCTGTCTCGCTGGGCGATCGAGCACCCGGCGCTGCTGCGCTTCTTCATCGTGCTGATCGTGCTGGTCGGCGTGCGCTCCTACTTCCACCTGGGCCAGGCCGAGGACCCGCCCTTCACGTTCAAGACCATGCTGATCCAGGCGCAATGGCCGGGCGCGACCGCACAGGAGGTGTCGGAACAGCTGACTGAACGGATCGAGAAGAAGCTGCAGGAAATGCCCGGGCTCGATTTCGTGCAGAGCTACGCCAAGGCGGGCGAAACGGCGCTCTTCGTCAACCTCAAGGAAACCGTGCGCGGGCACGACGTGGCGGAGGCGTGGTACCAGGTCCGCAAGAAGATCGGGGACCTCAAGCGGGAACTGCCGGCCGGCGTGCAGGGGCCGTTCTTCAACGACGAATTCGGCGACACCTTCGGTTCGATCTATGCCTTCACCGGAGAAGGATTCAGCCGTGCCGACCTGCGCCGCGTGGCGGAGGACGCGCAGCGCGAGGTGCGCCGCCTGCCCAGCGTGGGCAAGGTCGAGCTGTTCGGCATCGTTCCGGAAAAGATCTATATCGAAATACCCGCGCAAAAGCTCGCCACGCTCGGCCTCACCCCGCAACAGATCATGCAGGCGGTGCAGGAGCAGAACGGCGTGGTGGCCAATGGCCGGGTGGAAAACGAGGTGTTGTCGATCCCGCTGCGTGTGTCGGGCCCTTATTCCGATGTGGAGGGCGTGCGCGAAACGATCATCCGGATCGGGACGCGCAGTTTCCGGCTGGGCGATATCGCCAATGTGACGCGGCGCTACGAAGACCCGCCCGCCACCGAAATCCGTTCGCAGGGCGAGCCGGCGATCCTGCTCGGGGTGTCGCTGGCCGATGGTGGCGACGTGGTGGCAATGGGGCATGCCGTGGCCGCCGCCATGGCGGCGTTGCAGAAAACACTGCCAATCGGCCTGGAGATCAGGCAGATCCACGACCAGCCCAGCATCGTCAGTCGCGCGGTCAAGCTGTTCATGCAGAGCTTCTTCGAGGCTGTCGCCATCGTGCTGGCGGTGACTTTCCTGGCGCTCAAGTGGCGTGCCGGCCTGGTGGTGACGCTGTCCATTCCGGTGGTGCTGGCCATCACGTTCACTGCGATGTGGCTGTTCGACATCGACCTGCATCGCATCTCCACCGGCGCACTCATCATCGCGCTCGGCCTGCTGGTGGACGATGCCATCATCGCGGTGGAAATGATGGCGCACAAGCTGGAAGCCGGGTGGGGGCGCTTCGAGGCCGCCACCTACGCCTTTCACTCGACCGCGTTTCCCATGCTCACCGGCACCCTGCTTACCGCCACCGCATTCCTGCCGATCGCGCTGGCCAAGTCGATGGTCGGCGAGTACACCTTTGCCATCTTTGCGGTGACGACGATCGCGTTGCTGTCATCCTGGCTGGTGGCGGTCGTGGTGACGCCTTACCTGGGCCATGTGCTGCTGAAGCCGTCCCATCATGTGACCGATGAAAACGCGGCCTATCTCACGCCGTTTTATCGACGTTTCCGCGCCATGGTGACCTGGTGCCTTGCGCATCGCCGCAGTGTGATCGCGCTGACGGTGGTGGCGCTGCTCGTCGGACTGGCCGCGATGCAGCGGGTCGAGAAGCAGTTCTTCCCGCAATCGGACCGGCTGGAGATCCTGATCGAGATGTGGCTGCCCGAGGGCGCCTCCATCGATGCCACGCGCTCCGAGGCGATCCGGCTGGAAACCCTGCTGCGGCAGGACAAGGACGTGGCGCACGTGCTCGACTACATCGGCCAGGGCGCGCCGCGTTTCGTGCTGGCGCTGGACCAGCGCCTGAACAACCGCAATTTCGCGCAGCTGGTGGTGATTGCGAAGGACGTGCCGGCGCGCGAGCGCGAACTCGTCCGCATCCGCAAACTGTTTGACACCGATTTTCCCAACGTGCGCGGGCGCGCGGTGCGTTTCGAGTATGGTCCGCCGGCCGGCTATCCGGTGCAGTACCGGCTCTCCGGGAAGGACATTCCGCAGCTCAAGATCGAGGCCGAGAAACTGCGCAGAATCGTCGCGGCCCAGCCGCAGGTCACCGCCGTGAACCTGGACTGGGACGAGCAGTCGCTGGCGATCAAGGTCCAGCTCGACCAGGACAAGATCAAGGCGCTCGGCCTCAGCTCGGATACGGTCGGCCGCCTGCTGGCGCTGGAGTTGTCGGGTGCGACCGTCACCCAGTTCCGGGAGGACGACCAGTTGATCGACGTCGAATTGCGCATTCCGCGCAAGGAACACCGCGACGTCGATGCGCTGAAATCGCTGCCGGTCGGCAGTTTCAACGGACGCAGCGTGACCCTGGGGCAGATCGCCACGTTCCGTCCGGTGTTCGAGGACGGCGTCATCTGGCGGCGTGACCGCCTGCCGACGATTTCGGTGCGTGGCGACCCGGTGGGCAAGACCCAGCCCGCCACCATCATCGCCGCCATTGCGCCACAGGTGGCCCAGTTCAAGGCGCAGCTGCCGCCGGGCTTCCGGCTGGAAATCGGCGGCCCGGTGGAAAGCAGCGCCAAGGCCAATGCCGCCATCGCCGCATCGTGGCCGCTGATCGTGATCACCACCCTGACGCTGCTGATGCTGCAGCTCGGAAGTTTCCCGCGCGCCCTGCTGGTGGTGCTGACTGCGCCGCTGGGCATCATCGGTGTGGCGATCGCGCTGCTGGTGACCGGCCAGCCGATGGGTTTCGTCGCGCTGCTGGGCATCATTTCGCTGTCCGGCATGATCATGCGCAACTCGGTGATCCTGGTCGACCAGATCCAGCAGGACGTGGCGCGCGGCCTGTCGCAGTGGGACGCGATCATCGAATCCACGGTACGGCGCATGCGGCCGATCAGCCTCACCGCCGCCGCCGCGGTGCTGGCGATGATCCCGCTGTCGCGCTCGATCTTCTGGGGGCCGATGGCGGTGTCGGTGATGGGCGGCCTGATCGCGGCAACCTTTCTCACGCTGTTCTTCCTGCCGGCGCTCTATGCGGCCTGGTTTCGCGTGAAGGCCGGGTAGCCGGAGGCACATTGCAAGGAGGTCATATGAAGGCGATCGGAATTGGGCTTGTACTGATGCTGGGGGGCTGTGCCGGACTGGGGTCGTCCGATCCGGCATCGCCGTATTACGCGTATTCGACGGGCTGGTCGGTGCAATTGCACCGGCCGTTGACGATACCGCCCGAGGCGGCGACGGTACGGCTGCAATACGGGCGGATCGTGCCGCGCAACAGCGTGCAGGAACAGGACCCATTCTGCGTGGTGGAACTGGATACGGTCGGCAACGCGCCGCAGACCCTGCAACCGGGCCATTTCGACGTTATGCAGGTCACGCGCAGCATCAGCCCCGTCCTCGCAGGCGGGGCGCATTCGCCCTTCGTGAAAGCGCGGCTTGTTTTCGACGACGGCGATCCGAGCTTCCTGTATTACATCACCACCTTCCGGCTGCGCGATCATGCGCAGCCGAATCTGCGCATGATGACCTGCGCATGGAACCAGATGGCCCCGGGCAACCGCGCGCTGATGCGGCATCTCAGCCTGGCTGAAATCCGCAGTGCGCTGGGCGACTGGATGAGCCTGATTCCGCCGAAGACGACGCTGTAGACCTGCCGACGCGGCAGGCCCTATTTGATCAGCGTCAGATGCGGCGTGCGCGTGCCGTGTGCCGCCGGGGTCGCCTGCATGCCGGAGACCGGCTGCCAGCTGGGAAAGGCTTCCGGGCGGTGGATGTGATAGCCCTGCAGATAATCCACGCCCATCTCTTCGAGCAGTGCGGCCATGTCGGCGTCTTCCACCTGCTCGGCCACCGAATGCATGCCGAAGTCGCGCGCCAGTTGGGCGATCGAACGGACGATGGCCTGGTCGCGCCGGTCGTCCAGCATGCCGCGCACGAAGGCGCCGTCGATCTTGAGGAAGTCGGCGGGCAGATGCTTGAGATAGAAGAACGAGGACGCGTCGCGCCCGAAATCGTCCAGTGCGAACTGGCAGCCGCGTTCGCGCAGGCCGTGAATCAGGCGCTGGGCGTCGCCCAGATTGACCACGGCGGCGGTTTCCGTCACCTCGAACCCCAGCCGCGACCCCGCCACGCCGTAGTAGTCGAGCATGTGGCAGACCACGCCGAGGAAGGACTCGTCGGCCACGGTCTTGCCCGACAGGTTGATGAAATACACCGCATTGTCATCGGGCTGGGCGGCCAGATAGGAGACGACGGCCTCAAGCATCCAGCGATCGAGGATGGGCGCCTGCCCGTAGCGTTCGAGCGCCGGCAACAGCTTGGCCGGCCCCTCGACCATGCCATCGCGCTGCCAGCGGATCAGTACTTCGTAATGCGGCTGGCCGTCGTGTGACGTCGGCCGGATCAACTGGCGGTAGGGCAGGAACTGGTTGGCGTCCAGCGCCTGGGCAAAGTCGGCCGCCCAGCCCATTTCCGTTTCCAGGCGGCGGAACCCGACCTCGTCCGCCTCGTACAGCATGACGCGTCCGCTGCCCTCCGACTTGGCACGGTAGCACGCCATGTCGGCCTGGATCATGAGATCGCCTGCGGTGGTGGCGGCCTGGGTGATGGGTGCGATCCCTGCACAGGCGCCGAGGGTGAAGCGCCGTCCCTTGTGCTCGAAGCGGAAGTCACGGATGCGCTGCACCAGTTGGCGGCAGATCCGGTTCGCTTCGTCGGGCCGCGTATCGAACAGGATGAGACCGAACTCGTCTCCGCCCAGGCGGCCCAGATAGGCCTGGTCGGGCAGGGCAGCTTTCATGGTCTGGGCAATGTCCATCAGCAGGGCATCCCCCACGGAATGGCCGCAGGTGTCGTTCACCAGCTTGAACTGGTCGAGGTCGATGTAGCAGAACGCATGCTGCTGTCCCAGATCGCGCGCGGTGCGCAGTGCGCGGGCCAGCCGGCCTTCCACCGCGCGGCGATTCGGCAGGGTGGTCAGCGTGTCGTGGAAGGCCATCTCGCGCAGATTGTCGAGCAGCTCCTTCTTCTCGGTTTCGTCGCGCAGCACGTAGACGGCGCCGAGACCGTCGTGGCAGATCAGCGGCGCGCAGCTGTAGCTGATGGCCAGATGCTGGCCAAAGCGGGTGTGCAGTTCGGCCGAGCCGGTCTGGCCGTGCAGTGCGGCAGCCGACGACAGGAAGCAGGCTGGCGCATCCTCGTCGCCATGCAGCCGGTCGAGCTGCATCACGTCGCTCAGCGAGTTCAGCAAGGCATCCTCGAGCGCGATGCCGAGCAGGCTTTCGGCAGACGGGTTGAGATAGGTCACCTGATGGCGGGGGTTGGTGACGACGACGGCGTCGTTGATCGATTGCAGCGTGACCTGCCAGCGTTCCTTTTCGTTGCTGAGCGCGGCTTCGTCGAGCTTGCGCTGCGTGATGTCGAAGCTGATCGACAGGTATTTCATGGGCAGGCCGTCGTCGCCCTTGATGGGGATGATGGTCGTGGCGGTCCAGAACAGCCGGCCATCCTTGGCACGATTGCAGATTTCGCCGCGCCAGGTCCGTCCGGCCGAGATGGTTTCCCACAGCTCGGTAAAGAACGCGCGATCGTGCAGCCCCGAATTGATGAGGCGATGGCTCTGGCCGAGCAGTTCTTCATGCGTGTAGCCGCTGAGGATGCAGAACAGGTCGTTGGCGAGGATGATGTTGCCGGCCAGATCCGACTCGGACACGCTGGCTGCGCTGTCGAGGGCCTTCTGCTGCTCGCCGAGGTCGGTGAGCAGCCGTTCCAGCGCCGCGCTCATGGTGTTGAAGGCACGTGCGGATTCCTGCAGCTCGGGCGGGCTGCTGGCACGGAGGGGGATGCGTACGCTGTAATCCCCGGCCTCGATCCGGCGCGCGGTCCCGCAGAGCCGGGTCAGGTCTTTCAGATTGATCCGCAACAGGGCGTGGATCAGCCAGCTGAGCAGGATGATCGCGACGCTGAGCAGAATGAACAGACGAGTCCCGAGATGCCACAGGAAATCTTCATAGGCATGCGACGACGGCTGGATGCGCAGGTTGCCGTAGTAGGTGCCCTGGATGATCAGGTCTTCCTGCATGACGGGCAGGGTCAGGCGGGCCAGCCGGGCAAACCAGCCGGGGCGATCCGTGACGGGTTGTTGTGCCTGCTGGCGCAGGATGCGGCCGTTCGGCGAGGTGTATTCCACCTTCTGCAAATTACCCTGGTCGATCGGGATTCTCAGTTGCGCCTGCACGGCCGGGTAATCGTGGCGAATGGCCGAGGCGGCGACGGCCTGCGACAGTGCGGCAAGCTGTGCGGTGGCCTGTACCCGCAATGCCGCGTCGGCATCCTGGCGGACAATGTACAGCGCCTGCTGTCCCGCCAGTACGAATACCGTGATCAGGACGAGCAGGGACGCGCCCAGCACACGGTCTTGCGTGCTGTAGCGTGCCGGACGCAGGACTTGCACGAGGCGATCGAGCAAGGGCGGAAAACGGGGGCGCATACGAAGGGAATCGGCAGCCTGTGCGCTTTCTGAAGCCGACGTAAATACGTCGATTCAGACTGTGTGACCACTCACATCGAAACGGTGCCGGCTCAGCTTTTCTTGCGCGCGCGCGGGTGCGCCTGGTCGTATACCCTGGCGAGATGCTGCCAGTCGAGGTGGGTGTAGACCTGGGTGGTGCTGATGCTGGCGTGGCCGAGCATTTCCTGCACCGCGCGCAGGTCGCCCGACGACTGCAGCACGTGGGTGGCAAACGCATGGCGCAGCATGTGCGGGTGAACGTGCTGGCTCAGGCCCGCCTGCAGCGCCCAGCGGTCGAGCCGCAGCTGCACGCTGCGCGGCGTCAGGCGGGTGCCGCGCTGGCCGATGAAGAGTGCGGCGGTGTCGGCGCGCGCCAGCGGCAGCCGGAGCGGCAGCCAGGCGGCAATGGCGGCGAGGGCCTGCTGGCCCACCGGCACGATGCGGGTCTTGTTGCCCTTGCCGGTGACCTGCGCCTCGCCCGCCTGCAGATCGAGGTCGTGGAGATCGAGCCCGACCAGTTCCGACAGGCGCAGGCCGGACGAATAGAACAGTTCGAACATGGCGCGGTCGCGCGCCAGCAGGGTGTCGTCGGCCGCCGCCGGGCCACTGCCGTCGAGCAGCTGCGTGCAGGCGTCGGGCGACAGGATCTGCGGCAGGGCCTTGGCCGCTTTCGGCGGACGCAGGCCGCTGCAGGGGTTGCTCGCATAGCCGAGCCGGCGGCAGGCGAAGGTATAGAAGCTGCGCCAGCTCGACAGTTGCCGTGCCACGCTGGCTGAGGCCAGGCTCTGGCCGCGCAGCCTGACGATGGCGCCACGGATGTCGCTCACGCCGAGCGTCTCCAATGACTTGCCGGCAGTCAGGCTGGCGAGATTCGTCAGATCGCGCTGGTAGGCCGCGACCGTATGCGGGGACAGCCGCCGTTCGGCGGCAAGGTATTGCAGATAGGCTGCGACGGCGTTCAATCCTGCATCCGCACCAGCGCGGCAGCGACCAGCTGGCTCAGGCGATCGAGGTAGAGCGTGCCCATGCCGGGGTAGAAGCGCTTGGCTTCCTCCGACGCCAGCACCAGCAGGCCGATGGGGGCGGCCAGGGCAGCAGGGCGCAGTGGAATGCAGGCAAACGCGCGCAGGTGCGACGCGATTTCGCCGAACCAGTCGCTCGCTTCGGAAACCGCGAGTGGGCCGCATACCGGATGCGGCATCGCCGCCACGGCATCGCGCACTGCCTGCGACACCGGCTGATCAAGCCCCGGCATCGGCTCGCCGGTCAGCGTCCAGACACGCAGCGCGTGATGCGGCACGGCGAAGCCGTCGCGCAGGTGAATCGCCAGCGCGGCGACGATGTCCTGCGGTTGGCTGGCGGTCACCAGCGCCAGTGTCATCGCGTGCAGCTTCTCGGAGATGCCGTCGTTTTCCTCGCCGAACTGAATCAGCTCGGCGAGCTTGTTTTCCAGCATCCGCACCTTGTCGCGCATCGCGATCAGCTGGCGCTCGCTCATCGATACCGCGTGGGTACCGTGCGGATGCGGAATGTGCAGATCCGCCAGCAGGGTGGGAAAGTCGTTGAAGAAATTCGGATGCCGGGTCAGGAATTCGGCGATATGTTCGGGTTGCATGTCCATTAGAGTTCGATCTCCCCTTCAAATACTGTTTCAGCCGGGCCGGTCATGGTGACCGGCTGATTCTTGCCCGCCCATTCGATGATGAGGTCGCCGCCGCGGGTGTGCACGCTGACCGGGCTTTGCAGCCAGTCCTGGCGGATGCCCGCGACCGCAGCCGCGCAGGCTCCGGTGCCGCAGGCCAGGGTCTCGCCGGCGCCGCGCTCGTACACGCGCAGGCGGATGTCGTGCGGAGTGAGCACCTGCATGAAGCCGGCGTTGACCCGCTGCGGAAAGCGCGAATGCGATTCGATGGCGGCACCGAGGATGTCCACCGGTGCGCTGTCGAGGTCGTTCACCCGCAGCACCGCGTGTGGGTTGCCCATCGACAGCGCGGCGATATTGATGACGTGCTGGCCGACCTTGAGCGCGTAGGTCATCGACTCGGCTTCGGCGGCGAACGGGATGTCGGCCGGCGCGAAACGCGGCGCACCCATGTCGACCGTGACCTGGCCATTGGCGAGCATGCGCGGCTCGATGATGCCGGACGCGGTTTCCACGCGGATGGTGGTCTTGTCGGTGAGCCCCTTGTCGTGGACGAAGCGCACGAAGCAGCGCGCGCCGTTGCCGCACTGCTCGACCTCGCCGCCGTCGGCGTTGAAGATGCGGTAGCGGAAGTCGACATCGGCGCGGCCGGGCTTCTCGACCAGCAGGATCTGGTCGCAGCCGATGCCGAAGTGGCGGTCGGCGATGTGGCGGCACTGTTCGGGCGTGAGCGCGACAGTCTGCGTGATGCCGTCGAACACGACAAAGTCGTTGCCGAGGCCGTGCATCTTGGTGAATTTGAGTTTCATGCCGTATTGGGTGCCTGTGCCTGCGGTATTCATCCGGTTTTGAGTCTGACGTATTCCTTGAGGAGGCAGCGGTCCATCACCGTCGTCATGCCGCCGGCCAGTGCGCGCTGCGCGGCATCCTCATGAACGATGCCTTCCTGGATCCATATAGCGGGCAAGTGTAGCGCCAGGCACTGTTCGACGATAGCAGGCACGTGCTCGGCGGCGCGAAACACGTCGACCAGGTCGACCGCGAACGGAATGTCGGCGAGACTGGCATACGCCTTCTCGCCGAGCACCTCGTCCACCAGCGGGCGCACCGGGACGATGCGGTAGCCGTAGCGCTGCATCGCCTGGGCCACGCGGTAGCTCGGGCGTGCGGGCTGCGGCGACAGGCCGACCACGGCGATGGTTCTGGCACGGTCGAGCAGGGCGCGCAGCGTGGCGTCGTCGGGATTGGCAAAGCTCACAGGGCAAGTTCCATTACGTGGTCGTCCATGACGAAGCCGCCCCCGATGTCGAACACACGCGACTCGGCGATGCGAAAGCCATATTTTTCGTAGGCGCGCACCGCCTGCATGTTGCCGCGATTCACCTGCAGCCACAGGCGGCGCGCCTGCCGCTGGCGTGCCCAGCCCTGGACGGCATGCAGCAGTACCGCGCCGATGCCCCGTCGCTGGTGGCCGGGATGGACGTAGAGCTTGTCGAGCTTGCAATCCATGCCATCCAGTTCGGCATGGGCAAAGCCGATCAGCAGGCTGTCCTGGCGTGCCCCCCACCACGCATGCAGGGGGTCGTCGAGCTGCACGCGCATGCGGTCGGCGGCATAGCGGTCGGCCAGCATGGTGTCGATCTGCGCCTGCGAAATCAGCGCAGGATAGGTCGCCTGCCAGACCATGCGCGCCAGCTCGCTGACGGCGCCGATGTCCTGTTGTGTCAGGCCGTACGGGCGGATGTCATTCATACAGGCTGGCCTCGCCTTCCGGACGGGTCTTGAAGCGGCGGTGCAGCCACAGATACTGCGGCGGCATCTCGCGGATACGTTCCTCGATGAAGGCATTCATGCGCGCGACGTCGGCTTCCAGGTCGTCGCTCGGGAAGTTGTCCCACGGCGGGTAGAAGTGCAGGCGGTAGCCCGCGCCGCCGGGCAGCTGGCGGGTGATGACGGGGACGATCTGGGCACCCGTGAGCCTGGCCAGCCGCGGCAGGGCCGACAGGGTGGCGGCCTGGAGGCCGAAGAACGGAACGAACACCGCGTTGAGGCGGCCCTGGTCCTGGTCCGGCAGGTAATAGAACGGCAGGTGGGCCTTCAGCGCCTTCAGCACCGGCTTGATGCCGTCCGACTTGGCGATCAGCACCGGCGCATGGAAACGCGAACGCCCGCGCAGCATCAGCCAGTCCGAGGCGGGGTTCTTCGAGGGCGCGTACATCGAGGCAACCTGGCGATCCATGCTCAGCCGCACGCCGCCCATGTCGAGCCCGACGAAATGCGGCGCCAGCCAGATCACAGGCCGTTTGCCATCGCCCAGTACGGCGTCGGGATTGTCGATGCGGACCAGCCGCCGCAGCCGCGCCTCGGACCCCCACCACAGCAGGCCGTGCTCGAGCACGGCCCGCATCGAGGCCTGATAGGTCTGGCGCAGCCAGCGATCGCGCACCGGCCTGGGCGTGTCGGGGAAACACAGGGCGAGATTGGTGGCGACGACGTGCCTGCGCCTGCCCGGCAGCAGCGCCAGCAGCCAGCCCAGTGCACTGCCGAGGGCTGCCTGCAGCGGCAAGGGCAGCCAGTGCAGCAGCCACAGCACACCCACGCTGAGCCAGACCGGCAGCAGCGCGGGGCGCAGCAGATTGTCGGGTTTGGCCGGCTTCATTCTTCGGGCGGATCGTCGGGATGGGCCACGCCGCCGGGACGCTTGTGGCGGTTGTAGCTCCACAGGTATTGCGCCGGGAAGCGCCGCACGACATCTTCCACGCCCTGGTTGATGAGCGTGGCGGCAGCCGTCTTGTCTGCCGGCAGCAGAGTTTCCAGCGGAAACACGTGCAAATGGTAGCCGCGTCCCCAGCTCAGGCGTTCGGCCGCGACAAAGAATGCGGCGGCGCCGGTCTTGCGCTGCAGGCTGGCCACCAGCGTCGGCGTATAGGCGGGGCGCCCGAAGAATGGCGCCCATACGCCGTCGCCGCCGGTGGCCACCTGGTCGGGCAGGATGCCGATCGCCTCGTGGCGTTTCAGCGCCGCCAGCTGGGCGCGCACGCCCGACAGGTCGGTCGGCACCAGCGTCGCCTGGCCGCGCTGGCGGCCGGCCAGCATCAGGGCTGCCAGCACGGGCTTGCGCGGAGGCTTGTACATGGCGGTGAAAGGATGCAGCGACGCGTAATACAGATTGATGATTTCGAAGCAGCCGACATGCGGCCCGATCAGGATGATGCCCTGTCCCGCCTCACGCGCGGCGTCCAGATGTTCCCAGCCGCTGGTGCCCTTGACCAGTTTCACCACCTTTTCGTAAGGGCGCAGCCACACCGGCAGCAGTTCGACGATGGCCTTGCCGGATTCGCCGATGGCCTGGCGCAGCAGGCGCCTGCAATCGCGTCCGGGCGTGCACAGGCCGCTTTCGAACACGTTGTCGCGCATACGCCCGGAATGGCGGCCCGGCGCCCAGTAGACGAGCCAGCCGAGGGCGATGCCCAGGCCATGCAGCAGCGGCAGCGGCAGGCGGGCCAGCAGTTTCATCAGGAACATCATGCAGGCATGCGATTCCGCATGGGCTTCCGCCCTAAAGGGTGCAAGTGACCATGGTGGATCGGGATTCCCCGGGGGGAATTGACGCTGTGGGGCTGAGGGGGGCACAATGCACCCGCCAGGGCCGCCGCGTTAATCTTGACAACTTGCGGGCGGGATACAAATACAGCTAAAGCGTCACCGCTCCGTTTGTCCCCCGAGCCGGTTACGCAGTCGGTAACCGGGACAACAGGAGCAGTCATCATGCAGAAGGATTTCATTTTTACGTCTGAGTCGGTGTCTGAAGGGCATCCCGACAAGATGGCGGATCAGGTGTCGGATGCGGTACTCGACGCGATTCTAACCCAGGACAAACAGGCGCGCGTGGCGTGCGAGACGCTGCTGACCACAGGACTGTGCGTGATCGCCGGCGAGATCACCACTTCGGCGGTCATCGACTACAACCAGGTCGCGCGCCAGACCATCAAGCGCATCGGCTACGACTCGTCCGAGATCGGCTTCGACTACAACACCTGCTCGGTACTGGTCACCATCGGCAAGCAGTCGCCGGACATCGCGCAGGGCGTGGATCGCGCGCACGACGATTATCTCGACCAGGGCGCCGGCGACCAGGGCCTGATGTTCGGCTACGCCTGCAACGAAACGCCCGTACTGATGCCGATGCCGATCTACCTCGCGCACCGTCTCACCGAGCGCCAGTCGGAACTGCGCAAGGACGGCCGCCTGCCGTGGCTGCGCCCGGACGCCAAGTCGCAGGTGTCGGTACGCTACGTCGACGGCAAGCCGCATTCGATCGACACCGTCGTGCTGTCCACGCAGCACAACCCCGAAGTCTCGCAGGCCCAGATCACCGAAGCCGTGATCGAGGAAATCATCAAGCCGGTGCTGCCGAAAGACATGCTGACCGCCGACACGCGCTACCTGGTCAATCCCACCGGACGTTTCGTCGTGGGCGGCCCGATGGGCGACGCCGGCCTTACCGGCCGCAAGATCATCGTCGACACCTACGGTGGCGCGTCGCCGCACGGCGGCGGCGCCTTCTCCGGCAAGGACCCGTCCAAGGTCGACCGCTCGGCCGCCTACGCCGGCCGCTACGTGGCGAAGAACATCGTCGCCGCCGGCCTGGCCGACAAGTGCATGGTGCAGGTGAGCTACGCGATCGGCGTCGCCCGGCCGACCTCGCTGATGGTCGACACCTTCGGCACCGGCAAGATCCCCGAGGCGAAGATCGTCGAACTGATCAACTCGCACTTCGATCTGCGTCCCAAGGGCATCGTGCAGATGCTCGACCTGCTGCGGCCGATCTACACCCGCACCGCGAGCTACGGCCACTTCGGCCGCGACGAACCGGATTTCACCTGGGAAGTGACGGACAAGGCGGCGGCGCTGAAGACGGCGGCGGGTTTGTAAGCCGAGCTTCGTGTGCACAAACAAAGAGCCGGATTGATCCGGCTCTTTGTTTTTGGGGCACGCGATATCAAATCAGTTTGCGGCGGCGGTGAGCCATCATGCCGACCAGTCCCAGACCCGCCAGCATCATGGCGTAGGTTTGGGCTTCGGGAACAGGAGCGAGGCTTGTTACTGCAATGCCTTCCAAATGAAGGTCAAATGTAGTGCCATAGTAAAAGGCGGGCACGCTATCGCGGGCAGTGACCAGATGCGTCCAGTCCGCAGTGTAGAAATACACTCCGTTACCAATGAGCGATACCGCAGTCGTCAATGTGCCGGAATCGGGTGAGGCATTGAACGAGACCCCGTTCCATTCGCCGGTGAAACCGGACATATCCAGTGTCATCTGGTTGTTGGCGATGCTGCCGCTCGGCGCACCATTCAGTGTGGTCATATAGGCTGTCTGGCCTTGCCAAAGAAATGCGGTGCTGAAATCTCCGGGGCCTTGCACGGTTCCCATAAGTATCGCGCCGTCAGTACTGCCCTGGCTGACGGTGCTAGCGCTGCCGATGAGCCCAAGATTGTAGTAAGCAGAAAAAACACCCCCGCCGAGTTGGTCGGCTGAGCTGCCTAACCCGCCTGACAACAGGCCAATTTCTCCTATCGATAAGCTCGTTAGGGGAGCAGCGTGAACGCTAGGGGCAGCCATGCAGCAGGCCAAGCCAACCCCGGCAAGTATTCTTGTGATTCGTTTCATGTTTCCTCTTCGTTTTTCTGGTTCGTTATCTGGTCGGCTTGACTGCCGTGCGTACGCGCATCGACGCAGGTATGCAAAATACGTTCCTGTATTGTGCAAACTAGTCGTTATCAATCAAAACAACAGCTTGTATACATGGACGTGGATTGTGGGCACGGTATGTGTAAAAGATGCCGACGCGTGCTGCCTTTCTGTTCCCATACTATCGAGGCGTCGACTGGTGAATTCCGCGTTTGCCACTTCCGGGGTAGAATGCCGTCTCGGTCCTGAGGAGCGCTGCGACGGTTCACCCGCCAGGCTCAGGACGCTTCCTTTCAACGGCGCTCACGTTTTCTTTTTTGTGAACAGAAAGGAGGCGTGATGAACGCCGCACTCAATTCCACCGCCGATTACGTTATTGCCGACCTTGCACTCGCCGACTGGGGCCGCAAGGAGATCCGCATCGCCGAAACCGAGATGCCGGGCCTGATGGCGATCCGTGAGGAGTTCGCCGCGGCCAAGCCGCTGGCCGGCGCGCGCATCACCGGTTCGCTGCACATGACCATCCAGACTGCCGTGCTGATCGAGACGCTGACCGCGCTCG
Organism: uncultured Thiobacillus sp.; assembly: GCA_964533095.1. Taxonomy (GTDB): domain Bacteria; phylum Pseudomonadota; class Gammaproteobacteria; order Burkholderiales; family Thiobacillaceae; genus Thiobacillus. The sequence goes on from CAZHKS010000002.1 coordinate 205,526, forward strand.
GCGCCGAAGTGCGCTGGGCCTCGTGCAACATCTTCTCGACCCAGGATCACGCCGCCGCCGCGATTGCCGCCACCGGCGTGCCGGTGTTCGCGGTCAAGGGCGAGTCGCTGACGGACTACTGGGACTACACCCATCGCATCTTCGAGTGGACCGACGGCGGGTACTCGAACATGATCCTCGACGACGGCGGCGATGCCACCCTGCTGCTGCATCTGGGCGCGCGCGCCGAGAAGGATGTCTCGGTGATCGCCAAGCCCACCAGCGAGGAAGAGCATGTGCTGTACGCCGCGATCAAGGCCAAGCTGGCGGCTGACCCGACCTGGTACTCGGTGCGCCTCGCCGCCGTCAAGGGCGTGACCGAGGAAACCACCACCGGCGTGCACCGCCTGTACCAGATGCACGCGCGCGGTGAGCTCAAGTTCCCGGCGATCAACGTCAACGATTCGGTGACCAAATCCAAGTTCGACAACCTCTACGGCTGCCGCGAATCGCTGGTCGACGGCATCAAGCGCGCGACCGACGTCATGGTCGCGGGCAAGATCGCGGTGGTCGCCGGCTACGGCGACGTGGGCAAGGGCAGCGCGCAGGCACTGCGCGCGCTGTCGGCCCAGGTGTGGGTGACCGAGATCGACCCGATCTGCGCACTGCAGGCGGCGATGGAAGGCTATCGCGTGGTGACCATGGAATACGCGGCCGACAAGGCCGACATCTTCGTCACCGCCACCGGCAACTTCCACGTCATCAACCACGATCACATGGCGAAGATGAAGGATCAGGCCATCGTCTGCAACATCGGCCACTTCGACAACGAGATCGACGTCGCCAGCGTCGAGAAATACCAGTGGGAAGAGATCAAGCCGCAGGTCGACCACATCATCTTCCCCGCCCAAAATGGTAATCCAGCCAAGCGCATCATCCTCTTGGCCAAGGGCCGACTGGTGAACCTCGGCTGCGCCACCGGCCATCCGTCGTATGTGATGTCGTCGTCGTTCGCCAACCAGACCATCGCGCAGATCGAGCTGTGGCAGGAGCGCGACTCCGGCAAGTACCCGGTCGGCGTCTACACCCTGCCCAAGCACCTCGACGAGAAGGTCGCGCGCCTGCAGCTGAAGAAGCTCAACGCGCAGCTGACCGAGCTGACCGACCAGCAGGCCGCCTACATCGGTGTGCCCAAGACCGGTCCGTACAAGGCCGAGCACTACCGCTATTGATCGGCCTCGCCTGAAAGGAGCGCACCATGCGTCTGCTGCTGCTGTGGATCTTGAATGCCGTCGCCCTGCTGGCCGTGACGTACCTGTTGCCCACCATCCAGGTGGCGGGCTTCGGCTCGGCGCTGCTTGCGGCGCTGGTACTGGGTTTCATCAACACGCTGGTGCGGCCGGTACTGACGCTCCTCACATTGCCGATCACGGTGCTGACGCTGGGCATCTTCTATCTGGTGCTGAACGGCCTGCTGTTCTGGTTCGCCAGTGCGCTGTTGCCCGGCTTCCAGGTGCAGGGATTCGTCTCGGCAATGGTCGGTGCGATCCTGTACGGCGTGATCGCCTGGGCGCTGTCCGCGCTCATCCCCAATTCCAGAGGTTGAAGCATGACCGAACGTACATTCAGCTTTGAGTTCTTCCCGCCCAAGACGGCGGAAGGGGCCGAGAAGCTGCGCGCCACGCGCAAGCAGCTCGCGCAACTCAATCCCAAGTTCTTCTCGGTGACATTCGGCGCAGGCGGGTCCACCCGCGACCGCACCCTCGAGACCGTGCGCGAAATCCAGACGGACGGAAGCGAGGCCGCGCCGCATCTGTCGTGTATCGGCTCGACCGAGGCCAGCATCCGCGAAATCCTCAACGAGTACAAAAGCCAGGGCATCCGCCATCTGGTCGCGCTGCGCGGCGACCTGCCTTCCGGCACGATGGACGCCGGCGAGTTCAACTACGCCAACGAACTGGTTGCCTTCATCCGCAAGGAAACCGGCGACTGGTTCGAGATCGAAGTCGCCGCCTATCCTGAAATTCATCCGCAGGCGCGTTCCTACAACGAGGATCTCGCCAACTTCAAGCGCAAGGTCGATGCCGGCGCCGACTCGGCGATCACGCAGTATTTCTTCAATGCCGACGCCTACTTCAACTTCGTCGAGGACGCGCGCGCCCTCGGTGTCGACATCCCCATCGTCCCCGGCATCATGCCGATCGGCAACTACGTCCAGCTGGCGCGCTTCTCTGACGCCTGCGGGGCCGAAATCCCGCGCTGGCTGCGAAAAAAGCTGGAGACCTACGGCGACGACCTGGCTTCGTTACGTGCCTTCGGGCTGGATGTGGTGACCGACCTGTGCGACCGCCTGCTGGCCGGGGGCGCACCGGGGCTGCATTTCTACACCATGAACCAGGCCGGGCCGAGCACCACCATCTGGCATCGGCTGGGCTTGTGATTTTCCCGTAAGCGCATGCCCGACGAGGCCCACCTGGCGGTGGGCCTCGTTGTTTGTACTGTCGACTCAGCCCCTGTGCTGACCTGTAGAATCTTCTTCATCCCCGCTTTCCGCCCCGACCATGAATGCCTTGTGGATCCTGATCCTGCTCATCCTGCTTTCCGGTGTGTTCTCCCTCGCGGAAATGGCCCTCGCATCTGCCCGCCGAGGGCGCCTGGCCCAGCTGGCCGAGGCAGGCGACACGGGCGCTGCCATGGCATTGACGATCAAGGAGCATCCGAGCAGGCTTCTGGCGGCCAGCCAGACGGGCATTACCGCCGCCGCGCTGCTGATGGGGATCTATGGCGAGTCGGCCCTGTCCACGTCCATTGAATCGGCCATCGGGGCGGCGATTCCCGGTCTGGCGGAATGGCGCGTATCCATCGCCTTCACGGTCACCATCGTAATCGTCACGGCGGTTTCGATCATCCTGGGCGAAATCGTGCCCAAGCGGATCGCGCTTGCGCACCCGGAAAAGGTGGCGGCCTTTTGCGCCCCCTTCATGTCCCTGTTCATCCGCTTGCTGTCCCCGGCGATCCGTTTTCTGTCCTTTGCCGCGGACCGCGTGCTGGCCTTGCTGCCGTTTCAGGCAGCACCTGCGGTCACCAGCATCGAGGACATCCTGGCGTTCGTGGACGAAGGGGAGCGGACAGGCACGATCGCGCCGGAGGAGAGCGAGCTGTTCGGCAACGTGCTGCGTCTGGAGGATTGGCGCCTCGCCACCATCATGACCCCGGTCGCGGATGTGGCCTGGCTGGACCTGCTCTCGCCCCGGGAGCACAATCTCCATATCCTGAAGGATGCGCCGCATTCGCGTCTGCCCATCTGCAAGGGCGACCTGCAGCAGGTGATCGGCATTGCCGAAAGCCACGACATCCTCAAGGCCGCCATGGAAGGGGACATCGATTTCGCCGAACTGCCGCTCGCGTCGCCCCTGTTCGTCCCGTCCAGCCTCACCCTCATCGACCTGCTGCGCACCTTCCGCCAGCAGCGCGCCAATTTCGCCCTGGTCGTGAGCGAATTCGGCCTGACCGAAGGCATCGTCACTCTCGACGACCTGATGTATTCGCTGGTGGGCGACATGATGCCTCTGGCCGATGACACCGAAGACGCGCTGGCTGTGCGACGGGCCGACGGCTCATGGCTGCTGGATGGCCTGCTGCCCATCGACGAGATGAAGGACAGGCTGGAGATTCGCCACGTGCCCCAGGAATCGCTGGGCAACTATCACACGGTAGGCGGTTTCGTGCTTGCCTCATTGGGTCGCATCCCGCGCAAGGCGGAGCGTTTCACCTGGGCGGACTGGGAGTTCGAGGTGGTGGATGTGGATCGCAACCGGGTCGATCAGGTATTGGCGACCCATGTGACGGAGACAAAAACGCCCGATATGAATAACTGAAAAGGCCTTGCGGGGAGGTGCGCTGGGGAAGGGCCTGCGATCCCTGCTATAGCCAGGTGATGCGTGCCTGCAGCGCGTCGAGGCCGACGACGGCATCCTTGAGGGCGGCGCCATCATTGCTCGTGCCGACCACCACCGCCTTGTCCGCCACCGGCACCAGACTGTCGAGCTTGAAGCGGCCCTTCCCGGTCTGATCGCGCAGAAAGCAGCCTTCGTCGAAGAACAAACGGTCGCCGCTGGCGTCGATTTCCTCGGAGTCGACCGAGTCGTAACCGATCAGCCGCCGAATGCCTGCCAGGCCGTCAGCGAGGTCGATCAGGCTGACGGTTTTCCGATTGGCGTCGATCAGATAGGCTTTCATCGCTTGTCCTCTTAGGGAAGGGGAGCCTGACCGGATTATCTACCTGATCTGGCCGGACTGCTCGTATGTGACGCGACTTCGACAGGCCCGGCCGTTACGGCGTCAGGACAGGCAGGCTTTCAGCGCCTTCAGGCAGGTGTCGATGTTCTCCTGCTTGGCGGAATACCCCATCAGGCCGATGCGCCAGATCTTGCCGGCCATGTCGCCGAGGCCGGCGCCGATTTCGAGGTTGAACTCGTTGAGCAGGCGAGTGCGGATCGCGGCCTCGTCGACGCCTTCGGGCACATAGATCGAGTTGAGCTGCGGCAGGCGGGCGGCTTCTTCCACAACGTATTTCAGCCCCATGCCCTCGAGCCCGGCCTTGAGCTTTTCATGCATCGCGCGGTGGCGTGCCCAGGCGTTTTCCAGGCCTTCCTCTTCGAGCATGACCAGCGCTTCATGCAGGCCGTACATCGGATTGATCGGCGCGGTGTGGTGGTAGGTGCGCTTGCCGGCGGACTGCCAGTAGCCGAGCACCAGGTTGAGATCGAGGAACCAGCTTTGCACGGGCGTGGTGCGTGCCTGGATGCGTGCGATCGCGCGCTCCGAGAACGACACCGGCGACAGGCCCGGCGTGCATGACAGGCATTTCTGGCTGCCCGAATACGCCGCGTCGATGCCCCATTGGTCGAGCAGCACCGGCGTGCCGCCGAGGCTGGTGACGCAGTCCATGATGGTCAGGGCGCCGGCTTCCTGCGCGATCTTCGCCAGAGTTGCGGCGTCCGACTGCGCGCCGGTCGAGGTCTCGGCGTGCACGAAGGCGAGCACCTTGGCATCAGGATTGGCCTTGAAGGCGTCGCGAACCTTCTGCGGATCGACCGGCTTGCCCCAGGCGTCGTCGACGATCACCGGCACGCCGCCAGTACGCTTGACGTTCTCCAGCATGCGGCCGCCGAACACGCCGTTGCGGCAGACGATGACCTTGTCGCCCGGTTCCACCAGGTTGACGAAGCACATTTCCATCCCTGCCGAACCGGGGGCCGAGACCGGGAAGGTCAGCGCATTCTCGGTCTGGAACGCCATGCGCAGCATGGACTTGATCTGCTCCATCAGTTCGACGAAGGCGGGATCGAGGTGGCCGATGGTCGGACGCGCCATGGCATCGAGGATGCGCTGCGGTACGTCGGAGGGGCCGGGGCCCATGAGAGTGCGCTTGGGGGGAATGAAAGAAGCCGTCATAACCTTGGTCTCAGTATGGAAATATCAATTAAAACAAAGGCTTGATTCTACGGGCAAACGCCCGGCGCAGGAATCAGGCGGGCGGTTCGCCCATCAGCGGGCGCATCGCGGTGAGCAGACTGCTGAAGATGCGCGGGTGCAGCTTTTCCTGCTCGGCCAGCATCTGCTTCATCGCGTAGCGCTGCTGCGGTTTGGCGAAGCAGGCCGGGCAGTTCTCGAAGATGATGGGCAGGCCGGCGTCCTGCGCGAAGGCGCGGGTCTGGCGTTCGCGTGCGTAGGCGAAGGGACGGATGATGCGCAGGTCGCCGGCGTCGTTGAGGTAGTGCGGCGACATGGTCCTGAGCTTGCCGCCGAACAGCATCGACATCATCAGCGTCTCGGCGAGGTCGTCCAGATGCTGCGCCAGCGCGACGACGTTGCAGCCCTGTTCGCGCGCGACGCGGTAGAGGATGCCGCGCCGCATGCGCGAGCAATACGCGCAGTACGAATCGGAATCCTTGGTCAGCGTTTTCTGCGCCTCTTCGAGGATGGGCTGCGACTCCAGGAAATAGGGCACGCCGAGACCGGCCATGTAGGGCTTGAGCGGCGAGGGGTCGAACTGGTCGGACTGCGGATCGACCGTGCAGGCCAGCAGTTCGAACTTCACCGGCGCCTTCTGCTGCAGGTGATGCAGGGTGTGCAGCAGCGACAGCGAGTCCTTGCCGCCCGACAGGCCGAGCAAAATCCGGTCGCCTTCGCGGATCATGCGGAAGTCGCCGATCGCGCGCCCGGCCGCGGTGAGCAGCGAGCGGGAAGGTTTGACCCAGCCGGAGGGCATGTCGTGGCTCATGCGGAAAACTGCAGCGCGTGCAGCTGCGCGTAGCGGCCACGTTTGGCGATCAGGTCGGCATGGCTGCCGACCTCGACGATGCGGCCACCTTCCAGCACCACGATGCGGTTGGCGCGTTCGATCGTGGAAAGCCGGTGTGCGATGACCAGCGTGGTGCGGTTCTGCATCAACGTCTCGAGCGCGGCCTGCACGTGGCGCTCGGATTCGCTGTCGAGCGCCGAGGTCGCCTCGTCAAGAATCAGGATGGGGGCGTTCTTGAGGATCGCGCGCGCGATGGCGATGCGCTGGCGCTGCCCGCCGGACAGCCGCATGCCGTTCTCGCCGACCAGGGTATTGAGACCGTCAGGCATGGCCTGGATGAAATCCCAGGCGTGCGCGGCGATGCAGGCAGTCCGGATTTCGTCGGGCGTTGCGTCGCGCTTGTTGCCGTAGGCGATGTTGTGCGCCAGGGTGTCGTTGAACAGCACCACGTCCTGCGACACCAGCGCGATATGGCTGCGCAGGTTCTGCAGGTGGATGTCGCGGATGTCGATGCCGTCGAGTTCGATCGTGCCGGCGTCGGGGTCGTAGAAGCGCGGCACCAGATTGGCCAGCGTCGTCTTGCCCGAGCCCGAGGCGCCGACCAGCGCCACCGTCTCGCCGGGCGCGATGTCGAGCGCGATGTCGGCCAGCGCCGGCGTGGTCTTGCCCGGGTAGGTCAGTGACACGTCGCGCAAGGCCAGCCGGCCCTCGATGCGCTCGAGCGTGCGGGTGCCGGTGTCGCGCTCGGCGTCCTGGTCGAGCATGGTGAAGATGGTCTCGGCCGCGGCCAGCCCGCGCTGCAGCTGGTCGTTGACCGACGTGAGCCGTTTTAGCGGCGCGAACAGCAGCAGCATGGCCATGAAGAAGGCCACGAAGCCGCCGACCGTGGTGGCGTTGTCGCTCGCCTGGTCGGCGGCGATGTAGACGATGATGGCGAGCGCCACCGCGGCGATCAGCTGGATGATGGGTTCGTACACCGCGTTGGCGGCGACGCGCTTCATCTCGAACGAGCGTGCCAGATTGGCGGCCTGGCGGAAGCGCGTCTGCTCGTATGTCTCGCCGCCATACAGCTTGACCACGCGATGGCCGCCCACCGCCTCGTCGACCACCTGGGTGAGGTCGCCGATGTTCTGCTGCGCCTTGCGCGACAGGCCGCGCAAGCGCCGGCTGGCGACGCGCACCACCCACAGCGTCAGCGGCACCAGGGCGAACACGACCAGGGTCAGCTGCCAGTTCAGCCACAGCAGATAGCCGAGCAGCCCCAGCACCGTCACCGTGTCGCGCACCAGCGTGGTGAGCGAGCTGGTGGCCGACTGCGTGACCTGGGTGACGTTGAACGCCAGATGCGCGATCAGCTGGCCGCTCGGGTTCTGGTCGAAGTAGCGCGTCGGCAGCGTCATCAGCTTATCGAACATGGTGGCGCGCAGATCCATCACCAGGCGGCTGCCCACCCAGGCCATGCAATAGGTGCTGACGAAGCTGGTGATGCCGCGCACCACGAACAGCGCCAGCAGCAGGATCGGAATCCAGTGGATGAAGGCCTGGTCCTTGGCAACGAAGCCCTTGTCGAGCAGCGGTTTGAACAGGGCGGGCAGCGCGGGCTCGGTGGCGGCCGTGAGGACCAGCGCGAGGATGGACAGCGCGAACATGCGCCAGTACGGCTTCACATAGCCGAGCAGGCGGCCGTACAGGGCGCGACTGTCGGGAGCAGGTGTCATAGCAGCAACAGGGTGGCGAGCCCGAGGAAGATGAAGAAGCCCATGCTGTCGGTGATGGCGGTGAGCAGCACCGACGAGCCGATGGCCGGGTCGCGCTTCACGCGTTCCAGCGTCATCGGAATGAAGATGCCCGCCAGGGCCGCGACCAGCAGGTTCAGCAGCATCGCCAGCGCCATTACGCCCCCCAGCGCCAGGTTGTTGTAGAGCAGCCAGGCGAAGACCCCGACCACCGAGCCCCACACCAGGCCGTTGAGCAGGGCCACGCCGATCTCCTTCTGCACCAGGCGACGGGCATTGGCCGGCGTGATGTGGCCGAGCGCCAGGCCGCGGATGATCACGGTCGTGGTCTGGTTGCCCGAGTTGCCGCCGATGCCGGCGATGATGGGCATCAGCGCCGCCAGTGCGGTGAGCTTGGCGATGCTGCCCTCGAATTCGCCGATCACGCGCGACGCGATGAAGGCGGTGAACAGATTGATCGCCAGCCACATCCAGCGGTTTTTCGCCGCGTGCCACACGGTGGAGAACAGGTCTTCCTCCTCCTTCAGGCCGGCCATCGACAGCATGTCGGCGTCCGCCGATTCGCGGATGTAGTCCACCACCGCATCGACGGTGAGTCGGCCGATCAGCCTGCCCTGCGCGTCGACCACCGGCGCCATCACCAGGTCGTAGCGCTCGAACGCCTGCGACGCCTCGTGCGCCTCGTCCTCGGGGTGGAACTTCACGAAATCCTCGACCATCACCGCCGCCACCGAGGCTTCGGGGTCGGTGGTCAATAATCTTTTAAGCGGCAGCACGCCGATGATCTCGTCGACCCGGTCGACCACGAACAGTTTGTCCAGCTGGTCGGGCAGCTCGCCCAGCCGGCGCAGGTAGCGCAGCGCGACCTCGAGCGTCACGTCAGCACGGATCGTCACCATCTCGAAATCCATGAGCGCGCCCACCGTGTCTTCCGGATAGGCCAGCGCCGATTGCAGGTGTGCGCGCTTCTGCGCGTCGAGCGTGGTCAGCAGCTCCTGGATCACGTCGCGCGGCAGGTCGGGCGCGATGTCGGCGATCTCGTCGGTGTCGAGCGATTCGGCGGCGGCCAGCAGCTCCGCCTTGTCCATGGTCTGGATCAGCGATTCGCGAACCGAATCCGAGACCTCCAGCAGGATCTCGCCGTCGTTTTCCGCGCTCACCAGGCTCCACACCAGCCGGCGCTCGTCCAGCGGCAGCGCCTCCAGGATGTAGGCGATATCGGCCGGGTGCAGCTCCTCCAGCTTGCGCTGCAGCTCGGTCAGGTTCTGCTTGTGCACCAGGTTCTCGACCAGGTCCTGGCGCGGCCCCCCCTGCTTGTGGACGAGCTCCTCCACCAGCCGCATCTTGGCGAGCAGGTTCTGCACCTGCGCCAGGCTGGCTTCGAGATTGTCCTGCGACTGGTTTTCGAGGGCGTCGGTCATCGGGGCGGGGTTGGCAAAAAGCCCCGCGATTGTAACGCGCTATGGTGGGGGGGCGGGCTTGGCGTGGCTCTGTGGGCTGAAAAAGGGTTAGTCCTTCATTCTGACTTGCCGTATGAGCAATTGAGCGGGGTGAATCAACAGCGGGAATATAAATCTATATAAAAAACAGTGAGTTGCTTGCGACTACGACTAAAGTTGTATGGACAGATTGTGAGCCGGCAGGCCACAGTCCAAAAAAACGCCACCGATGCAATGTCGGCTGGCAGCAGAAGAACAGAAAAGGGGAGGAAGTCATCGTGTTGAACCACGTAATAGTCGCGCTTGTACGAAACGAACATGTAGTACGCCAATTCGCTGCCACCCGGAGCAAGTCATGAACGCGAGGTCGCTCGGAGTCAGTGTGTTTTTTGTTTCGCTGATGATCCTGGGAGGCTGCATGAGTGCGTGGGCGGTGGGCGACAAAACGAGCTGGAAAGAGGAAGTCTTTCTGTATGGCGGAAGCAAACTCATCGTCGAGCGGTCGGTTGTCCGCAAAGGCCGGCACGAACCCTTCCAGCGGCCAACCATTGGTGAGCAGACCCTGAGCTTTGTTCTCCCCGCAACACATCAACGCGTGCGCTGGAAAGATGAATATAGTAAAGAGCTCGGTAGCGCCAATTTCCTTCCAATGTTGCTGGAAGTCGACAAGGATATGGCCTACCTTGTCGTCTCGCCGATGGGTTGCCTGTCCTACAACAAATGGGGGCGGCCAAATCCGCCTTATGTTGTATTCAAATATCACCTCGGGGACTGGCTTCGTATCCCACTTCGAGAGCTTCCCGCCAGATTCAAGACACCCAATCTGATCATTTCCTCGCCCGACGATGCAGCGAAGAAGACGGGAGTGAGCCTGATTACCGCAGAGATGGTGACCCGGATCAACAATGCGCCCAAAGCTGGAGGGAGCGAGCAGCCTCAGTACAAGACTATTCTGCGCGAGCCGCTGAATCTGGGGTCGTTGGGGGTGAGTTGTGAGGAACTTGTTTACTACAAAGGCGCATGGATCAGTCCAAGAGACTCCATCGGGCGCCGGATGATGGATCGGATGTCGAAATAAATCTTTGAAGCTTTCAGGGAGACTTAATCATGGCAACTCAGTTCGAGATCGATAATGCATTGATGGCAGGCATGGCCTATCGCTCTACACGAGCAGACATCAACCGCTTTCCGCTTCCGGCTGGTTGGTCTGAAGTTCCTGCTTCCCATATCGAACTGCCCGGCGGCTTCGAAGCGGTTTCCTTCACCGACGGTACTCGCATCGTCATTTCCTACGCCGGCACTGGCCCGGGGTTGTCGGATTGGGACGCCAATAGCGGACTGGCATTGGGCTTGGGTTCCGACCAGCTCAGACAAGCCGCGCTCTACTACCTCGAACTCAAAGTTGATAAAGCCACCACTAACCCAGATGGTAGTAAATCCTATCCCACCATTAGCTTCACTGGCCACAGCCTTGGCGGGGGGCTGGCTGCCTTGATGGGTGTGTTCTTCGACGAGCAGGCCGTTACCTTCGACCCGGCGCCGTTCGGTGCTTCGCATACCACGGCAATTCGCGACGACCTGATCGCCTATCTCAATGCGCATGGGTACAGCAACAGTGCATTAAGCATGCTCGCGCCCGAGCTACTTGTCTATGACCCTATCGTTGCGGATTCCGATCCCTCCCTCAACCGCCTGGACAACCTGACCAGCTACTATGTCCAGGGCGACGTGCTGCACGAGCTGCCCGTGTCGCCGCCTTTCTATCCGATGGGTTTCCAGACCGTTATTTCGCAAAATAGCGTCAATGTCGGCTCCATCAGCCTGCACTCGCAAGCATTGCTTAGTGCCTTCCTGCAGAACGACGCTTTCCGCGCTATCACCTTCAAGCTGCCAGAATTGCTGAAGATGGTGTTCGACGAGGCACTGTATGCTCACAAGACGACCCCCGACAACACTGAGTTCACCAACTTTCTCGAACACCTCCTCCGCCACCAGATCGGCGTTGCCGCCATCCCCGCAGATGGAATGCTCGACCGCTTCACCAACGACCTGCAAAAGGTCGCCCAGGACGGCGGCTTCACCCTCACCAACAAGGACATCACCAATACCCTCGTGGCGTTTGCGATGCAGAAATATTACGAAGAGCCAGCGAGCGGGGCGGATCATGGCAAGGCCCTTTTCACGGAAGTGGGCGTCACCGGCGGTATCCGCTTCGACCGTACCGACGTCTCGGCCTCATTGTTCGACGCCAAGGGCTGGCAGTTGTATTTCCAGAATTACCTGAACACCCTCACCCTGGAAGAACACCGGGTTGTCGAACGGCTCCTGCCCGCCGCCACCGACTGGTTCATCCAGGCCGGTAACGTCAGCCTTTCCGCTACCGCCGACGCCAGCAAAGCCTTCATGGTTGGCGGCATCGGCAATGACTGGATGGTTGGCGGCAGCGAGGCTGATCTTCTGATCGGCAACGCAGGCGACGACACCCTTCTCGGAGGCACAAACAACGACACACTCCTGGGTGGCGCAGGCTTCGATACCTACCTTATCAATGCTGGCGATGGCTACGACACCGTTCTCGACTTCGACGGAGCCGGCGTTGTCAAATTCGGCGCCGTCGAAGCCAAGGGGAGTGCGGGCGTGGCGGCCGACAAGTGGTATCAGTTGGGCACCGACACCTGGATCGACGCCCAGAACGGCATCACCTACACCCGCAGCGTCGTCGATGGCGAGTCGCGGCTGCTGGTGAAGAAAGGCGACAGCAACGTCCTCGTCAAAGGCTGGGCCGACGGCAATCTTGGCATAGCCCTGGGCGCGGGGAACACCCCCGCCGAACCCGCTACTGTCCTCACTGGCACTGCCCTCGGCAACTACCTCGAAGCCGCCTCTGGCGGCCAGCGCGTCGAAGGCCTCGACGGGGCCGAAATGATCCTCGGCTCTGCTGGCAGCGACCATCTGTTGGGCGGTGACGGCGGCGACTGGATCGTCGGCAACGGTGGCGCCGATCATATCGAAGGCGGCCTCGGTAACGACTACATCACTGGCATTGGCGCAAACAGCCTGGTGGACGGTGGTGATGGCAACGACATCCTCAGTGCTTATGGCTCAGACCGGGTCACCATACAAGGCCCCAACAGCCCCATCACAGCCGATGTCTTCTGGGCAGATGCTGCGAGCGTGTTATTCAATCCTGGCTACAGTGTCTACACCGACAGCAATGGCGACCCCACCTTCGGATACGGCGCGTTCCCCGTAAGCGCCACCTACAGCGGCGACTCCAGCCTGGGCGGTGGCTGGACCTACCAGTTCAGCGTCTCGGGCGGAGTCTTCCAGCTCAAGTACTACCACCCCACCCTGGCGCCCAATGGCGAATCACCCGCCACGAACCTGTTCCACGAGATCGATTCCGGCTATGCGCTTGCCGGCGGCGTGTATCTCTCGGGCGAGGCGGGAAACGACAACGAATGGAGGATCGCGGCATGAAGAAGATAACAACGATGAAGCGCTGGGCAATAGCCATTTCAATAATGATCCTGGACGGCAGCATAAGTGCATGCGCGACGGGCGGAATCGGCACAAGCTGGAAAGAGGAAGTGCAACTGCATGACGGCAGCAGGATCATCGTTGAGCGCTCATTCAGTCGTGGCGGATTGCATGAACCCGGGCAGGGGTCACCCATCAAGGAGCAGGACATCACTTTCACCATGCCGGGTTCCGGCAAAACCGTCACCTGGAAAAGTGAGTTCAGCGAAGACGTCGGGCGCGCCAACTTCAACCTGCTGGCGCTGGACATCCTGAACGGCACGCCCTACATCGTCACCGAGCCCAACCTGTGCCTGTCCTACAACAAATGGGGCCGCCCTAACCCACCCTATGTCGTCTTCAAATACGACGGCCAGACATGGCAGCGCATTCCGTTGGCCGAGCTGCCCGCCGAGTTCAAGCAACCCAACGTGGCCATCACCGTGGACGACGCGGACTTGTTCAGGGAAATCGACAAACATGCGGTCGTATCGGTCGCCGCCATCAAGACATTGAACAGCAGGCTGACGCAGCCCGAATACAAAACCATTTTGCGGGTGGCTGTGAAGCCGGGCACGTATGGATCATCGGTGAATTGCGAGTCAATGGTGCATTACAAGTGCGGGTGGTTTGGTACGCGACCGGACGGAACACTCAACAAAGAATTTGCGGATCGCATGTGCAATAAACAACGGATTCAGTAAAGGGAGGCAACCATGGTAACGACAATTGAATACGCGCTGATGGCAGGAGCTTCCTACATTTCCACACGCTCCGACATAAACAAACTTCCGATCCCGCAAGGCTGGACGAACGTTATTGATCCGCCGCATGTCAAGGATGATACAACCGGATTCGAAGCAGTTTCCTTTCAAAACATCACCAACCCGAATGAAATCGTCATCTCCTACGCCGGCACCTACGACATACCGTCTAATCCATTAACCAACCCTGACATGCTCGCTGACGCCGGCCTGGGATTTGGCACCGGCTCCGTTCAGTTATTGCAGGCCGCCGACTACTATCTTCAGGTCAAGGCCAGTGCGCCAGCAGGCGCCCACATCACCCTGACGGGTCACTCGCTCGGCGGCGGCCTTGCCGCCCTGATCGGCGTCTTCTTCGGCGAGACCGCCGTCACCTTCGACCAGGCCCCATTCGCCCAGACCGCCCTGTTTCAAGCACAGTTGCTCCTGAATTATCTGTCCGCAGAAACAACCGGCAGCGGCGCGCCTCTCTATACCGCAGTTCAACTGAAAGGGCTGACCAACTTCATCCAGCAACAACAAGCCAACGGTGGCCTTCCCAATTCTGGTCTGGTCACCAACATCAACGTCCAGGGCGAATTCCTGTCTGGCGTACCGTGGAACATTGCCGACCGCATCGGCGCCACCGTCGAGGACATCGGCAACACCGCCCCCGGCGTGGCGGGTACCGAACTGCACTCCATCGCCTTGCTGACTGCCTTCCTGCAAAGCCAGCAAACCGCAACAGCAGGCCAGACATTGAACGACGTGACTGCCAAGCTGCCCGATCTGCTGGCGATGCTGTTCGACGACAAGTTGTTTGCAAGCCGGACCGACACCGGCGTAGAAAACCTCCTCGAACGCCTGGTCAAACACGAAGCCGGCGTGCGTGACCCAGTGACGGGCGTAACCACCCTTCCCGCCGACCAGATGGTGGACCATTTCACCGCTGACCTCTGGAAACTCGCCCAAGGCGGCGGCATGACCCTGAAAGACGGTAACTCGAACTCGACCTGGGTGAGCCGCGCCCTGAGCGCCTTCGCCATGCAAAAGTACTACGAAGAAACCCAGGGTAGTGCCGGCTACAAAAAGGAACTCTTCACCGACCTTGCCACAGAAGGCGGTTCAGGCGGCATCCGTTTCGACATGGCCGATGTCTCGGAAAAGTTTGCAGCCGCCCTGAGCCGAAATGAAAGACTTAACTTGACCGATGCCAAAGGCTTCGATCTTTACCTGAAGTATTTCTTCGACAACAACCTCGACATAAACGACGTCAACTTCACCGCCGCCGAAGATCAACTGGTCCTGTCCCAACTGCCTTCCATGCGCGACTGGTACGTGCAAGCCGGCACCGGCGGCATGAGCGCCGCCGACACCCTGAACCGTGGCGACTTCATGCTCGGCGGGACAGGCGCCGACAGCCTCGGCGGCGGCGACAAGAGCGACCTCCTGGTCGGCAACGCCGGTGCGGATACCCTCAAGGGCGGCAAAGGCAACGACACCCTGATCGGCGGCACCGGATTCGACCGCTACCTCGAGAATGCCGGCGACGGCTTCGACACTGTGTTTGACAGAGATGGCTCTGGTGTCATCCAGTTAGGTGGTGTAGACGCCAAGGGCAGCGCCGCCCTGACCGATCTCACCAAGTGGATGCAACTCGGGACAGATACCTGGGTGGATAGCCAGAACGGGGTTGTCTACAGCAAAAGCCTCGTCGATGGCGAAACCCAACTCCTCATCCACAAGGGCGACAGCAACGTCCTCGTCAAAGGCTGGGCGGACGGCAATCTTGGCATAGCCCTGGGCGCGGGGAACACCCCTGCCGAACCCGCCACCGCTTTCATCGGCACCGCCCTCGGCAACTACCTTGAAGCCGCATTGGGCGGCCAGCGCGTCGAAGGCCTTGCCGGAGCCGACATGATCCACGGCTCCGCCGGCATCGACCACCTCCTGGGCGGCGACGGCAATGACTGGATCGTCGGCAACGGCGGCGCCGACCATATCGAAGGCGGCCTCGGCAACGACTACATCACAGGCATTGGCGCAAACAGCCTGGTGGACGGTGGTGATGGCAACGACATCCTCAGTGCTTATGGCTCAGACCGGGTCACCATACAAGGCCCCAACAGCCCCATCACAGCCGATGTCTTCTGGGCAGATGCTGCGAGCGTGTTATTCAATCCTGGCTACAGTGTCTACACCGACAGCAATGGCGACCCCACCTTCGGATACGGCGCGTTCCCCGTAAGCGCCACCTACAGCGGCGCCTCCAGCCTGGGCGGCGGCTGGAGCTATCAGTTTACCGTTGCCAACGGCACCTGGGATGCCAAGTACTTCCATCCACAAAATGCCCCCAACGGCATCTACCCGGCGGCCTACTGGGAACAGCGGATACAAGGCCAGACGCTTACCGAAAGCGTGTACTTGCAGGGTGGCGCAGGCGACGATCTGCTGATCGGCAATAACGGCAGCGACGTGCTCGACGGCGGCATCGGGCAAGACAATCTGTTTGGACTCGACGGCGACGACGTACTCGATGGCGGGGCTGAAGCCGACATCCTTGCAGGGGGCAACGGCGCTGACGTGCTGATTGGCGGCGCGGGTACCGACACCCTGTTTGGCGAAGCGGGAGACGACATCCTGCTGGGCGGAAGCGAGGACGATGTGCTGGTTGGCGGCGCAGGCGATGACATCCTCGACGGCGGCGCAGGCGCCGACACCCTCCAAGGCGGCGCGGGCAACGACACCTATCTGAACGTCACTGGCGAAGACAGCCTCTTCGACATCGAAGGCGACAACCTCATCCAACTGGCAACCGCCACCGGAATTGGTGCGGGTGGCCTCACCACCAGCGCCACGCCAACCAACGGCCTGAGTGTCGACATCGCCCTCGACAGCGGCGACACACTCAAGCTCGATAGTGCCTTCTACGGCATGAACGCCACGATCACGTTCGCCAACGGCGACGCGTTGGACCTGGAAACGCTGGTGGGTGAACAGCTCGCCACTCCGCTTAATCTTATCAACGGCGATGGCGGTGGCAGGCTATACGGCGGGGCAGGGAATGATGTGCTGACCGGCGGGACGGGGGCAGATACGCTGGTGGGCCACAAGGGCGGTGATATTTTGCGAGGCGGTGATGGCAACGACATGCTTGATGGCGGTGACGGCGGAGACAATCTCCAGGGTGGAGCTGGTGACGACATCTTGCTGGGTGGCGCCGGACGCGATGCACTGCTGGGCGGCGCGGGAAACGATATTTACCAGTTCGGTTTTGGCGACGGCAGCGACATCGTTTACGCAGCGGCACCTGGGGATGCCGATGCCGATGTGCTTCAACTCGGGCAGGGGATTACCCAGGGGGATGTGGAATTCGTCAAGCTCCCCGATGGAGGCTTGATGGTGCGCATCCTCAGCACACAGGATGCCGTGAAATTTGAGGGCTGGTTCACCAACGGCGCGGGGTTTTCTGTTGTGCGGTTTGCCGACAGCAGTGAACTCACAGCGGCTGCGATCAGCGGGCTGGCCGTGGCGGGTTTTGGGGGCACGGTGCTGGATGATTACATCGTGGGTACGACGGCTGGTGATCGGATATTGGGATACGGTGGAAATGACACCCTTGACGGCGGGGCGGGGGACGATGAGCTGATCGGCGGGGAGGGCGATGACTGGCTGATAGGCGGGACGGGTAACGACATAGCCTACGGTGGCCAAGGCAATGACACTTATAGATTGACTAAAAATTTCTATGGCGAAACCACCTACAGGGAAGTAGATCAGATTGTTGAATATGCGAATGAAGGCATCGACACGGTGCTAACCATATGGGGTGGGACGTTGCCGGATAACGTGGAGAACATGAACCTGAATGATGGCAGCGGCTCCTACGCCATGTTTGCTGTTTCAGCTATTGGCAACAGCCTGGACAACATTCTGATTGGCAGAAATGTAGGTGTGGTTGGAGGAGATATTCTGGATGGCAGGGCCGGTGCGGATACGATGTATGCAGCGAATGGTCTACAGGTGGTTTATGTCGATAACACCGGAGACCGGGTCATCGGGCAAGCCTACGAAATCCGGAGCAGTATTGACTTCACACTGCCGGAGCCGGACTACACTACGTCAGGTGCTCCGATATCAAATAGTGCAACCTATCGCTTGGCCTTGATAGGAAACAGTGCGATCAACGGAACGGGCAATGTATTAAACAACCTCTTGACCGGCAACAGTGTGGACAACGTGCTTGATGGTGGCTTGGGTGCCGACACGATGGCGGGTGGTCTGGGCAATGACACCTATGTTTTGGACGATGTGGGTGATGTCGTTACCGAAAACCTCAACGAAGGCGTCGATACCGTCCAGTCCTCAATTGCCTACACTATGAGTGCCAACGTCGAGAATCTCACCCTGACTGGCACAGCGGTAATCGACGGCACGGGTAATGAACTGGGCAACATTCTGCGCGGCAACAGCGCGACCAACACCCTGAACGGGTTGGATGGCAACGACACGATTTATGCGGGTGACACCGACAGCGCGTATGGCGGGAATGGCAACGACACCCTGATATCGGAAAACGTCGGGGGCTGGAGCTACCTGTGGGGCGAAGCGGGAGACGACATTCTGGTGGGGGGATCATATTCCGGCTTCTTCGCTGGCGGGCTTGGCAACGACATCATCACCGGTGGATCGGGGATGAACTTCATCTGGGGCGATGATCAGGAGTTCGGGGGTGAGGGTGGTAATGACACCATCACTGGCGGCAATGGCTACGACTTTGTCATCGCTGGTGCTGGCGATGACGTGGTCTACGGCAATGGCGGCGATGACAACCTGTCAGGCAATCAAGGTAATGACACGTTGTATGGTGGTTCAGGCAATGACTTCCTGAATGGCGGGCAGGGCATCGACACGCTAGTCGGCGGAACAGGTGATGACACCTACACGGTGGACAACGCGAACGATATCGTTACCGAGAATGCAGGCGAGGGTACCGATACCGTTCAGGCCTTGATTACTTACACGTTGGGCGCCAATGTTGATAATCTGACTCTGATGAAAGGCGGCGCCATCGACGGCACGGGCAACGAACTGAATAACGTTCTGATCGGAAACAGCGCCAACAATATACTCAAGGGTGGTGTGGGCGACGATATTTTGAAGGGTGGTGCAACAGGTACGCCCCCAAGTTCGACAGTAGGCAGCTTGGTGATCTACGCTCGTGGAACCCCAGTTCTGGATGTCTATCCGACCATGCAGGTGTACGTTGATGGGGTCCTGATTCAGGAATTCAATGTCGATGTTGCGGACTACGCGGCATATACGGTCGACCCGGCCAAACTTGGTATGGCGGCAGGCAAAGTTGACGTGGCCTTTGCCAATGACGCATGGCGCCCGGATATCGGCCAGGACCGCAACCTGTATGTGCAAAAGATCGAGGTCAACGGCCAGGACATGAACGCGACCGACAACGGCGTTTTCTTGGACGTCGGAACCGGTTCCCTAGCCTTGGATGGTGTCAATGTGCGGCTGGGTCAGGAAACGCTGGCTTGGAACGCTTCCCTGCGATTTACCCTGGGCGACAACGATACGCTCGATGGTGGCGTGGGAGCGGATCAGATGTCTGGCGGTAGTGGCAACGATAGCTACAAGGTGGACAACATTGGGGACGCCGTGATCGAAATGCCGAACGAGGGGGTAGACACCGTTCGCAGCACCATAAGTTATGTCTTGGGAGAAAACCTAGAAAACCTAGAGCTGCTTGGAACGGCCGCCCTCGACGGGACGGGCAATGGCATGGACAATCTTCTGATGGGCAACGCCGGCAACAACGTTCTGTACGGCGACGCAGGGGCGGATACGCTGTTTGGCTATGCGGGGAATGACCGGCTCGATGGTGGAGCAGGAAACGATTTCTTATATGGCGGCCAAGGCAATGACACCTATGTTATCGACAGTACCGGAGATAGCCTTTGGGAGAACGCCAACGAGGGTTGGGACACGATCGAGAGTTCAATCAGCTATACCCTGGGTGCCAATATAGAAAACCTTACCCTTACGGGTACCTCCGCCATCAATGGCACAGGAAATGAACTTGATAACAACCTGATTGGCAACAGTGTCAACAATCTCCTTTCGGGGGGCGCCGGCAACGACTATCTGGACGGCGGCGCTGGAGCAGACACCATGATTGGTGGTGTCGGCGACGATGATTACGTGGTCGACGACGTGGGTGACGTTATTGTCGAAAACGCAGGAGAGGGCACTTCTGATGGTGTCGAACTGTATTTGGATGCCGATTACACCCT
Organism: uncultured Thiobacillus sp.; assembly: GCA_964533095.1. Lineage (GTDB taxonomy): Bacteria > Pseudomonadota > Gammaproteobacteria > Burkholderiales > Thiobacillaceae > Thiobacillus. The sequence continues at coordinate 225,557 of CAZHKS010000002.1, forward strand.
GGATTCCGATATTGAATACGCCTATCGCTATGGCAGCGGCAACTGGACGACAACCGGCAATGCGGCTGACAACTACCTTTATGGGAACAGTGGCAGCGATACCCTGATTGGTTTGGCCGGGAATGACTTGCTGTGGGGTGGAACAGGCGCAGATACGCTGATTGGTGGAGAAGGGGACGACAAATATTACGTGGACAATGCCGGCGATATCGTCACCGAGAATGCGAACGAAGGCGTGGATACGGTTTACGTCTTCGGTTCGATGGCGTACACGTTGGCAGCCAACGTTGAAAACGGTTACCGGACGTTCTGGGCCGGAGATATGACAGGCAATGAACTCGACAATTCGCTGAGCGGCAGTTGGGGAGTTGACACGCTGGATGGCGGCGCAGGGGCCGACACCTTGAGCGGTTGGGGTGGGGACGACACGCTGATTGGTGGCTTGGGTAACGATATCTATATGATGGGCCGTGGCTCCGGGGTCGATCATGTAGTTGAGAACGATGCCTCAGCAGGCAACACGGACGTGGCCAAGTTCATGGCGGGCGTTAGCGCAGACCAGATCTGGTTCCAGCAGCTTGGTAACAATCTGGAGGCGAGCATCATCGGTACGAACGACAAGTTGGTGATCGATGACTGGTATCGGGATTCCGACCACCATGTCGAGCAGTTTCAGACGACCGATGGTGCCATGACTCTACTCGACGGCAATGTGCAGAATCTGGTGAATGCCATGGCCAGCTTTGCACCGCCTTTGGTCGGGCAAACCACTTTGCCAGCTGATTACCAGGCCAGTTTGGCTCCGGTGATCGCGGCCAACTGGCAGTAACGGTCATCTCCTTTCTGGGCTTTTCCCTGTCCTGCTGCTGTCCTGGCAGGACAGGGAAGTGCGGAGAGCATCCGGAGTCGATCCCCATGCAAACAGAACAAATCCCCGTCACCCACCCGGAAGATACCGGCCTGACCTGTCTGGTCATGCTGGCCCGTTTTCATCAGATCGCAAGTGATCCTGAGCAACTGGCACATCAGTTCAAGGGATCCGGTGAATGTTTTGGTGAGACCGAAATACTGCTTGCCGCCAAGCACATAGGCTTGCAGGCCAAACCAGTCAGGACGTCCATAGATCGTCTGGACCGGACTCCCCTGCCTGCCATGGCGGTGGATAGCACAGGTGGCTACTTCATCCTCGCCCGTTTCGATGCACAGAAGGCGCTGATCCATGACCCCAAGGCCGAGCGGCCGCAGGTGGTGTCGCGTGAGGAGTTGCTGGCGCGTTGGAGCGGTCGACTGATCCTGTTCGCTTCTCGCGCCTCGATGGTCGGCGATATGGCGAAATTCGACTTCTCCTGGTTCATTCCGGCGGTCGTAAAATATCGCAAGCTCCTAGGTGAAGTGCTGCTGGTGTCGCTTGCGCTGAATCTGTTTGCCCTTGTTACGCCGCTGTTTTTCCAGGTTGTGATGGACAAGGTGTTGGTGCATCACGGGTTGACCACGCTGGACGTCATCGCCGTCGGCCTGCTGGTGGTGTCGGTCTTCGAGGTGCTGTTATCGGGTCTCAGGAGCTACGTATTTGCCCACACCACCAGCCGTATCGATGTGGAACTGGGCGCACGGCTGTTCCGCCATCTGCTGCATTTGCCACTCGGTTACTTCCAGGCGCGGCGCGTAGGCGATTCGGTTGCCCGTGTCAGGGAACTGGAGAACATCCGTGCCTTCCTGACCGGGAACTCGATCACGGTCGTGTTGGACGTGCTGTTCACCGTGGTCTTCATCGGCGTGATGCTGTTCTACAGTGGTTGGCTCACGCTCGTGGTGCTCGCATCGTTGCCCCTATATTTCGTGGTAGCCCTGCTGGTCACCCCGCTCTTGCGGGCGCGCTTGCACGAGAAGTTCAACCGCGGTGCCGAGAACCAGGCTTTCCTGGTCGAAACCGTGTCCGGAATCGATACGCTGAAAAGTATGGCGGTGGAACCGCAGATGCAGCGTCGTTGGGACAACCAGTTGGCAAGCTACGTGTCCGCCGGTTTCAAATCTGCAACTCTTGCCACGCTGGCACGCGAAAGCACGAATCTCATCGGCAAGCTCGTCACGGTGGGAACCTTATGGCTGGGTGCCAGGCTGGTAATCGATGGCCAGCTCACGGTTGGCCAGCTGGTGGCATTCAACATGCTGGCGGGCCGTGTTGCGCAGCCGATCATGCGGCTGGCACAGCTGTGGACCGACTTTCAGCAGACTGGTATATCGGTTCAGCGCTTGGGGGACATTCTCAACGCACCAACTGAAGTCGCGGGAGCCAAGAGCAGCCTGCCACCGATCTCTGGCCGAGTCAGGTTCGACCAGGCGCATTTCCGCTATCGCCCGGATACCCAAGAAGTGCTCAAGGACATCAGTCTCGATATCCAGCCTGGCGAAGTGATCGGCATTGTCGGGCGCTCCGGTTCCGGCAAGAGCACGCTGACCAAACTGATTCAGCGCCTGTATGTGCCGGAACGTGGGCGCGTACTGATCGACGGCCTGGATCTGAGCTTGGTCGATGCGTCCAGCCTGCGTCGCCAGATCGGCGTGGTTCTGCAGGAGAACGTGTTGTTCAATCGGACGCTGCGGGAGAACATCGCGCTCGCTGATCCCGGCGCGCCACTGGAGCAGGTCATGGCCGCCGCCAAACTGGCGGGTGCGCATGAATTCATCCTGGAATTGCCTGAAGCTTACGACACCATGGTTGGTGAGCATGGCTCGACCCTGTCGGGCGGACAGCGCCAGCGGATCGCGATTGCCCGTGCCCTGATGACCCAGCCGCGCATCCTCATTTTCGACGAGGCGACCAGCGCACTGGATTACGAATCTGAACGAATCATTCAGAACAACATGCAGGTCATTTGTCAGGGTCGCACGGTCATTGTCATTGCTCACCGCTTATCAGCAGTACGACATGCCAATCGCATCTTGGTCATGGATCACGGCCAGATAGTGGAGGCTGGGACGCATGCGGAGTTGCTCGAACATGAAGCAGGGCATTATTCCCGCTTGCACCGCCTCCAGCATGCCTAAGGGGGGGGAATGACACGACACGCCTTTGCTGATCTCTGGGGCCGCTATGCCATAGTCTTTCGTCACGCCTGGGCGCGACGCAAGGAAATGGGCAGCCCATCCCTGCAAGCCCACGAAGCCCAATTTCAGCCAGCTGCGCTGGCCTTGCGAGATACACCGGTACATCCTTTGCCGCGCATCACGCTTTGGCTGATCATGGCGTTTGCCCTTATGGCTCTGCTGTGGGCCGTGTTTGGCCGCATCGATGTGGTAGCCACCGCGGTTGGAAAGATCATCCCCAGCGACCGTACCAAAGTCATTCAGCCAATGGAAACCGCCGTGGTCAAGGCGATTTATGTGCGTGACGGACAGTCTGTTCAGGCAGGGCAACTGTTGATCGAGCTTGACGCTACTACAGCTACAGCCGACAGCGAACGGCTTCGCAATGAAGCCTTAAGCGCGCGGCTGGAAGCGCTGCGTGCACAAGCCATGCTGTCCGCTATGGCGAACGGGAAGCCGCCACAGCTTGATGTATCAACATCAAAGGCGATTGGCAATGTGGATGCTGCTCGTATGCTTGCAGAGCAAGGTCAGGTATCCAGCCAATATCAGGAATACGAGGCGCGCCAGCTGCAATTGCAGTCCGAGATCGCGCGCCACAAGGCAGAGTTTCACACGACTCAAGAGCAGGTGACCAAGCTTGAGCAAACCGCACCCATCGCCCGTCAGCGAGCACAGGACTATCAGAAGCTGGCGAAAGAAAATTTCATTTCAAAATATGGCTATCTTGAACGTGAGCAGGCTCGAATCGAGCAGGAGCAGGATTTGGCCGCTAGCCGCGCCAAGCTCTTGGAAGTCACTGCAGCACAGTTAGAGGCTGAACGTCAGCAGGCCACGCTTGCTGCCGAAACGCGGCGGCAGCTTCTGGATCAACTCAATTTGGCTACCCAAAAAGCTGCATCGCTTGAACAGGAATTGGTGAAGGCGGAACAGCGTAGCCGCTTGATGCACCTGACTGCACCAGTGGCAGGTACCGTACAGCAACTAGCCATCAATACAGTGGGCGGAGTGGTCACGCCAGCCCAACCCTTGATGGCGATCGTACCCGGCGAGAATGTCCTGGAGGTCGAAGCGATGCTGCCCAACAAGGACATTGGCTTTGTGAATCCTGGGCAGGATGCCGAAGTAAAAGTGGAAACCTTTCCCTTCACCAGGTACGGCACGTTGCGCGGCAAGATAACCCAGGTGTCATCGGACGCAATTCAGGACGAGAAACTGGGACTGATTTATTCGACTCGGGTGAAGCTGGCCCGGGACACGCTTCGGGTGGAAAACAAGATGGTTCGGCTGTCGCCAGGCATGGCTGTAACGGTTGAGGTCAAAACCGGCACACGAAGGGTAATTGAATATTTTCTGAGTCCGCTGTTGCAGTACGGAAGCGAAAGTTTGAGAGAACGCTGAAGATCGTCAGCGCGGCACCTGTGCACTCCCCATATAGCGACTGATCACCGCCACACGTCGCTGGTACGCGCGCGAGCTGCGGTGGTTCTCGTACCAGCGCGGGTTGGGGACCATGGCGGCGAGGTGCGCGGCCTGGTCGCGGCCGAGGTTGGCGGCCGAGGTCTTGTAGTAGCGGCGGGCGGCGGCTTCGACGCCGTAGATGCCGTTGCCCCATTCGATGACGTTCAGATACACCTCGAGAATGCGGCGCTTGCTCCAGGTGGCTTCGATCATCAGCGTGATGATGGCTTCCTGGCCCTTGCGGATGAAGCTGCGCTCGCCGGAGAGGAACAGGTTCTTGGCGAGTTGCTGGCTGATGGTGGAACCGCCGGCGACGAGGCGACCTTTCTTCAGGTTCTTCTCGACTGCGGCCTGGATGCCTTCGACGTCGAAGCCTTCGTGGGTGAGGAATTTGGCGTCCTCGGCGGCGACGATGGCGCGCTTCATGTGGATGGAGATGCGGTCGTAGGGCACCCACTTGTGGCGCAGTTCGGCGTCGGGGTTTTTCTCCTGCTGGCGCGCGAGGCCGGCCTCCATGAATGAGGTGCTGCCGGGATTGTGATCGATCCACCACAGCACGTGGGCGAAGATCCACAGCTGATACAGCAGAATCAGCACGATTACTGCGGCGACACCTTCGCCGAGCCAGCGCATGGCGGTGCGCATCATGTGCGCAGTGCCGTGATGACGGGGGCGGTGTCGGGACGCACGCCGCGCCACAGATAAAACGCTTCGGCAGCCTGTTCCACCAGCATGCCGAGGCCGTCGGCCGTGCGCGCACCGTGCGTGCGGGCGAAGGTCAGGAAGGGCGTATCGCGTCCGTACATCATGTCGTAGGCCAGCGTGTCGGCAGTGAACACGCGCGGCGACAGCGGCGGCAGGTCGCCGGCGAGGCTGGCGGCGGTGGCGTTGATGACGACGTCGAAGGGGGTGTCGGCCGCGTCGAAGCCGCATGCGCGAACGCCGTGGCCGAACAGTTTGGCGAGTTCTTCGGCGCGGCTGACGGTGCGGTTGGCGATGACCAGCTCGGCGGGCTGCTGGTCGAGCAGCGGCTCGATCACGCCGCGTGCCGCGCCGCCGGCGCCGAGCAGCAGGATGCGCTTGCCGGCGAGGGTGCAGTGCAGATTGCGGTTGAGATCGGCGACCAGCCCGGCGCCGTCGGTGTTGTCGCCGAGGATGCCGTCGGCGTCGAATACCAGTGTGTTGACCGCACCGGCACGCTGCGCGCGCGGGCTCAGGCGGCTAGCCAGCCTGAAGGCTTCTTCCTTGAACGGGACGGTGACGTTGGCGCCGCGCCCCCCTGCCGCGATGAATGCGGCGACGCTGTCCGCAAAGCCGTCGAGCGGCGCGAGGATGGCTTCGTAGTGCAGGTCCTGGCCGGTCTGGCGGGCAAAGGCGGCGTGGATCTGCGGGGATTTGGAGTGGGCAATCGGGTGCCCGAATACGGCGTAGCGGTCGGTCATGGCGGCCGTATTTTAGCCGCTCGGCCGGCTGTCAGGCGTTTTTGTATGCGGATTCAGCTCTGGACCCAGGGCAGGTTACGCAGCTTCCAGCCGTTGAGTTCGTTGCGGTGGCCGGTGGCCTTGTTGAGATCGCCTTCGAGGCCTTCCAGCACGTTGTAGCAACTGCCGCGCCCGGCTTCGGTGCAGGCTGCGGCTGCCCGGTGCGAACGATGGCCGCTGCGGCAGATGAACAACAGCAAGGATTCCGGATCGGTGGCCTGCGCAAGCTGGGCGAGAAAATGGGGATTGAGGACCCATCCTGGCCAGGATTGCCATTCGACGTGCAGTGCGCCGGGAATGGTGCCGTTGAGTTCGAGTTCTGCATGGGAACGTACATCGATCAAGCGGGTTCCGGGGGCGATCTGCAGCAATTCGTACGCTTCGTGCGGTAATAGCGCGCCGGCAAATGACCAGACATTCGCCTGGCTGCGATGATGGGCGGTGTCGAGCAACTCGGTGATGCGTCCCATGACGATATCCTTTTATTTATTGTAGATTCAGTATATGAAACCCCCTGTCCGATGCAATCTGCACCATGTTGGTGCGTTATTGGCCTTGCGCGCGCTCTTTTGGTGCGGAAGAGAAAATGATGGCGCACTATCCCGTGGCTTGAGCCTTATGGCACAATGGCTGGCGCTCGATTTTGGGTATGGCACGGTTGCTGCTAACACCTTTTCTGTGTGACGTTTTGTGTGGCGGATTTGGGCGACATCCAACGTCGTAATTCAATTCATTTCAGTTTGAGGAGATTCAGCATGGCCGTGGCCAATGTGATCAAGATGATTAAGGACGGCGAAGTGAAATTCGTCGATCTGCGCTTTACGGATACCCGTGGCAAGGAGCAGCACGTTTCGATTCCTGCCCGCATCGTGACCGAGGACTGGTTCGAAGACGGCCATCCGTTCGACGGCTCCTCGATCGCCGGCTGGAAAGGCATCCAGGCGTCCGACATGCTGCTGAAGGCCGATCCCGATTCGGCCTACATGGATCCCTTCTTCGACGAACCCACGCTGATCCTGACCTGCGACGTGATCGAGCCGTCCGATGGCAAGGGCTACGAGCGCGACCCGCGTTCGGTGGCCAAGCGCGCCGAAGCCTATCTGAAGTCGACCGGCATCGCCGACACCGCCTACTTCGGCCCCGAACCCGAGTTCTTCATTTTCGATTCCATCACCTGGCACGACAACATGTCGGGCTGCGGCGTGCAGATCAATTCCGAAGAAGCCTCCTGGTCGTCTGCCGAGAAATTCGAGAACGGCAACACCGGTCACCGTCCCGGCATCAAGGGCGGCTACTTCCCCGTCCCCCCGGTCGACAGCCTGCAGGACATCCGTGCCGCCATGGTGCTGGCACTGGAAGAGGCCGGCATCCCGGTCGAAGTGTTCCACCACGAAGTGGCGACCGCCGGCCAGTGCGAAATCGGCACCGTGTTCAGCACGCTGACCAAGCGCGCCGACTGGACCCAGACGCTGAAGTACATCGTGCAGAATGTCGCCCACGCCTACGGCAAGACCGCGACCTTCATGCCCAAGCCCATCGTCGGCGACAACGGTTCCGGCATGCACGTTCACCAGTCGCTGTGGAAAGACGGCAAGAACCTGTTCGCAGGCAACGGCTACGCCGGCCTGTCCGAAATGTGCCTGTACTATATTGGCGGCATCATCAAGCACGCCAAGGCGCTGAACGCGATCACCAACCCGTCGACCAACTCGTACAAGCGCCTGGTGCCCGGCTTCGAAGCGCCGGTGATGCTGGCCTACTCGGCCCGCAACCGTTCGGCTTCGATCCGCATCCCGATCGCTGCCAGCGAGAAGGCCCGCCGCATCGAGACCCGCTTCCCGGATCCCACGGCCAACCCCTATCTGTGCTTCGCCGCGCTGATGATGGCGGGTCTCGACGGCATCCAGAACAAGATCCACCCCGGCGATCCGTCGGACAAGGATCTGTACGACCTGCCGCCGGAAGAAGACGCGAAGATCCCGAAGGTTTGCCACAGCCTGGAAATGGCGCTGGACGAACTCGACAAGGATCGCGAGTTCCTGACGCGTGGCGGTGTGTTCACCAACGACATGATCGACGCCTACATCGAACTGAAGATGCAGGAAGTCACCAAGTTCCGCATGACGACCCACCCGGTTGAATTCGCAATGTATTACTCGCTGTAAGCACAGGACGTGTGCAAATAGTAGGGCGGCTTCGGCCGCCCTTTTTTTGGTGCGCTGTCAGGCTGGGCTATTCAGGGATCAAGATTGGCCGGCCGGTGTCCGTTAGCAATCGGGTACGCTACACTCAGCCCTATGTCCATCGCCCGTCTGCCCTTCCTTTTGTGCCTGATACTGGCTGCGCCTGCGCAGGCGGAAATCTACAAGTATGTCGATGAAAACGGCCAGGTGACATTTACCGATGTCTACAAGAAAGGCGCCAAGCGCGTCGACCTGCCCGGCGCGCCGACTCAACTGCCGGCCAGAGGCAAAGCGCCGAGACGGGCCAGCTATACGACGCCCAGTCCGGCGGACTTTCCGCGTATCGACCCGGGCACGCAAAAACGGCGCGACGATATCCGGCGCCAGGTGTTGCAGGACGAAATGTCCAGCGAACGCCGCAATGCCGACGAAGCACGTCGCCAGATGGCGCTGGGGGAGCGTCTGCAACCGGGTGAGCGCGCCACCGACGCGACCTATCTCGATCGGGTGAACAAGCTGCGCACGACGCTGCAGCAGCATGAACAGAACATTACTTCCATCCAGCGTGAGTTGGCCAACCTGAAGTAAGCCTGCCGTACAAGCATTCAAGACACACGAGCCCCGAAGGACTCTGCTCCACTACGCGCTCGAATGCGCGTAGAGTCGTATGCGTGAAAATCACTAAAGCGGCAACAAATACGCTCTGGCACAATCAGTGCTTCTCCTGAGTGCATGAGCATGCTGCCGCTATCGCCTACCGAATATTCTGGACTCGATTTTCTGTCCACCGGTGCCATGATCCTGGGTGCCGACGGCCGCATTGTCTATGTCAATCCGGCTGCCGAGACCCTGCTCGGTGTGTCGGGCGTCGTGCTGGTCGGGGATGCTGCGGCGTCTGCGTTCGAACGCAGCCCCGAGCTGCTTGCCGCCATCCAGACTGCGCGCACCCAGCAGGAAACCGTCATCGAATATGAACTTGACGTGATGGTGAGCGGTCACCCGCCGATACGTCTCGGCTGCAGCGTGTCGCCGCTGGAGAGGCCGCTGGACGCCGTGCTGGTCGAAATGCGTGCGATTGATCCGCATCTGCGCATTGCCCGTCTGGAGCAGGCGCGCCTGCAGCAGGAGGCCAACCGCGAACTGCTGCGCAACCTCGCTCACGAAATCAAGAATCCCCTTGGCGGCATCCGCGGCGCAGCGCAATTGCTGGAGCACGAATTGCCGCGCGAATCCTTGCGCGAATATACCCAGGTCATCATCAAGGAATCCGACCGGCTGCAGTCTCTGATGGAGCGGCTGCTCACCCCGCACCGCATGCCCCGTTTTGGTGCGGTGAATATTCACGAGGTCCTGGAGCGGGTTCGCAGCCTGGTTCTGGCTGAAACGCCCAGCGTGTCGCTGCGGCGCGACTACGACATCAGCCTGCCCGAAATCCGCGCCGACGCCGAGCAGCTGATCCAGGCAACGCTCAATATCGCCCGCAATGCCGTGCAGGCAATGCACGGTAACGGGCATGGGCACGGTAACGGGCATGGGCACGGTAACGGGCATCACCAGGGTGAGATCATTTTCAAGACCCGGGTGGCGCGGCAGATCACGCTGGAAAGCCGGCGCTACCAGCTCGGCATGCGCGTCGAGATCATCGACAACGGCCCGGGCATTCCCGAAGAGATCCGTGAGCAGATATTCTTTCCGCTGGTATCCGGGCGCGAAGGCGGCAGCGGGCTCGGACTGGCCGTTGCGCAGACGCTGGTCGCACAGAACCACGGCACCATCGACTGCGAAAGCCGTCCTGGCCATACCGTGTTTTCCATTTTCCTTCCCTTGCCTGGCTGAACAATATGTCGAAATCAAGCTGCGTCTGGATCATAGACGACGACCGCTCCATCCGTTGGGTGCTCGAAAAAGCCCTGCTGCGCGAAGATATCGCGTGCATGACCTTCAGTTCGGGCAGCGATGCGCTGCGCGAACTGGAACGCAGTACGCCTGTCGCCATGCTGTCCGACATCCGCATGCCGGGGGTGAGCGGCCTGGAATTGCTGCAGGCGCTGAAGGAGCGACTGCCCAAGGTACCCGTCATCATCATGACGGCGTATTCCGATCTCGACAGCGCGGTGGCTGCATTCCAGGGCGGCGCATTCGAATACCTGCCGAAGCCTTTCGACGTCGACCAGGCGCTCGAACTGGTGCGGCGGGCGCTGGCGGAAAATGCCAGCCGCGACGTGCCGGCCAGCAGCGATGTGCCGGTGCCGGAGATTCTCGGACAGGCGCCCGCCATGCAGGAAGTCTTTCGTGCCATCGGGCGCTTGAGCCAGTCGCACGCCACCGTGCTCATCACCGGCGAGTCGGGCAGCGGAAAGGAACTGGTGGCGCGCGCCCTGCACCGACACAGCCCGCGTGCCAGTGGACCGTTCATCGCACTGAACACCGCAGCCATTCCCCGCGACCTGCTGGAATCCGAACTCTTCGGCCATGAGCGCGGTGCGTTTACCGGCGCGGCGGCGCAGCGACGCGGCCGTTTCGAGCAGTCCGACGGCGGCACGCTGTTTCTGGATGAAATCGGCGACATGCCGGCCGAACTGCAAACCCGCCTGCTGCGGGTGCTGGCCGACGGCCAGTTTTATCGTGTGGGCGGACATACGCCGATCAAGGTCAATGTGCGGGTGATCGCCGCCACCCACCAGGATCTGGAGGTGCGTGTGCGCGAAGGATTGTTTCGCGAAGATCTTTTCCACCGGCTCAACGTGATACGTCTGCGCCTGCCGCCGCTGCGAGAGCGGCATGAGGATATTCCCCTGCTGGTGCGCCATTTCATGCAGAAGAGCGCACGCGAACTTGGAATGGAGGCCAAGGGGATATCGGACGCAGCGATGAAGACGCTGGTCAATCTGCCGTGGAGCGGCAACGTGCGCCAGCTCGAAAACGTCAGTCATTACCTGACCGTGATGGCGCCCGGCCAGGTCGTCGAGGTGGGCGATCTGCCGTCCGATTTGATGCAGGGAACGACCGAACAATCCGGTGGAGACTGGTTGCAGGGGCTGGCAGCCGAAGCCGGCGCACGACTGGCGCGCGGCGAGGCGGCGATTCTGGACGACCTCACCCAGGCGTACGAAAAAACGCTTATCGAGGTGGCGCTGCGCCATACGGGTGGGCGTCGGGTCGAAGCGGCGCATCTGCTCGGTTGGGGGCGCAATACCCTGACCCGTAAAATCCACGAACTGGGAATGGATGCGGAATCTCAAGGGGACGAGAGCAAACAGCCGCCTGCGTGAGGATCTGGCTCGCACAATAAAAAAAGCCGACGCAGGTCGGCTTTTTTTATTGTGCGAGCCAGAAGCGGGTGCTTCAGGCGGCCTGAGCTTCTTCCAGCAATTTCTGGATTTCGCCCTTCTGATACATCTCGATCATGATGTCGGAGCCGCCGATCAGTTCGCCCTTGATGTAAAGCTGCGGGAAAGTCGGCCAGTTGGCGTAGTGCTTCAGATTTTCAAAAATCTCCGGATCGGCCAGCACATTCACGGCCAGAAAATCCTTGAGGCCGCAGGCCTGCAGGACCTGCGCTGCGCGTGACGAGAAGCCGCACTGCGGAAACTGCGGCGTGCCTTTCATATAGAGGACGACGGTGTTGTTGGTGACTTGGTCGCGAATGCGGTCGAGGGGGGTCATGGGGGGCTCCTGAACAATACTTGACTGGAATAGTCGGGAATTATACCCGCGGCGGAGCGGACGTCAAGCCGGTTTCGCGCTGTCCTGATAGGGGCTGATGAAGGCCTTGTGGAACAGGTGCGGGATCAACAGATGCGCGGGCATACGCAGCCAGTGGGCCCGCACGAAGGCGGCCTGGCGTGCGGCGGGGGTGAGGACATCTGAACAGCTTTCGTGTACCGGAGCGAGTACGCGCGTGAAAATGCGGTCCATCAGGGCGAGACTGAGCCGATCCGGCGTGTCGTCGAGGGCAGCTATCGCGCTGTCGGGTACCGGCGTGTCGAGGAAATAACGCAAATAACGCAGGACATAGAAGAGCGAACGGCCCAGTTGAAGCTCATTGGCGCGTACGGTCAAACGCGGCCAGAAATCGCGATCGGCGGCGGCATCGCGTATCAGCAGGTCGAGATCGGTCAGGTCACGCAGGCCGTGCGGCAGCTCCCCATCGTGAAACAAATGGGTGGCCGAATGCAGGATGCGATCTTCCTCCGCCAGAACGTAGACGCCCGGCATGCCGGCCACCGCGGTGGAACGGCTGCGCAATTTGGCGGAATCAGGGTGGTAGCGTGCCGTGTCGGGCAGGATCGCATGATGCACGTCGATGACCGTGGCGCGCATGACATGCTGCAATGGGGGAATTTCATGCATCCACTTGCGGTAGTAGCGCTGGTCGTAGTCGGACAGCTTCGTCGGGTGCCAGCCTGCGAGCATCAGCGCGGCTTCGACCGGGCCGAGCTGCTCGCGCGGCACCAGGATGTCGATGTCATTGAACAGGCGGCCTGTTGCCGCAGGCAGATTGGCCATGACATAGGCGCTTCCCTTCAGCAGGACGATGGGGACGGCGAGCCCTTCCAGCGCGGCACGAATCTTTTCGACTTCCCAGCGGACGGCCAGTTGTTGCTTCGCCGCCAGCGTTGCCGCCGCATCAAAATGCCAGCGCACGACGGCCGGTATCGCTTCGATCAGGTCGTTCCGGACCAGCAGTTGGCGAACCCGCGCCAACAGGCCTGCGCTGCGCGCCAGCCGCACCAGCAGGTCCCACTCCCCCATCGAGAATCGCGTGACGGCATCGGGCGAACGCAGGGTGCGGGTGAGCAAGTCACGGGATGCGGATTTCACGGGCTTCATGCCCCCCGGCGTTCGGCGAGACGATCGAAAGCGGCGACCGCCTCGTTCAACGCGCTGTAGCGGAAATCGTGGCATTGCGTCTGTTCGATGAGGGCGGTGCCGACGCGGAAGCCGTCTGCGCCGAGGTGGCTGTAGTTGAAGGCATTCTGCGCCAGGAACATGAAGGTCTCGGCTTTGGAGCGAGGCGTCAGTCGTGTTGCAGCGCCCGCCTCCCATTTCGGAAATATCACCCAGCCGGGACGAGACGCTTCGTGCTGGCGCAGCACGCTGTCCCTGGGCGGACGCATATGCGCCACGGAACCTTTGGCCGTGTCGTGGGAGACGCGATTGATGAAGGCCGCGGGACTGAATTGCCGGATGACATCGATCGACTGGTTCTTCAGGCTGACGGGCCGCGGCAATGCGTGGATCAGGCCCGTACTGCGGTCGATCAGGGTCAGCTCGTCGGAGAGCAGTCGCCAGCCTGACAGGACCAGCCCTGCGGTCAGGGTGCTCTTTCCCGAGCCGGGCGGCGCCGGAAGAATGGCGGCCAGGCCATTCTTCTCCACCACGGCGGCGTGAATGATCAGGTAATGGTGCGCATACATCGACACGCACCAATTCAAGCCCCATTCCAGCATGGGATAGGCCTGGTCCAGCGGCAGGGGTTTGAAGGGCTGGGCGCCGTCGAAGGAAAAGTTTACCTGGGGCCGGAACCAGCGCCGCAGGCGGGTGGGGGGATTCAGTTCGACATGAAAATCCGCAAAGGCCTGGTGCGCGCTGCGTACTTCAAATTGGCCGTAAAGCTCGGCCAGTCCTTCTGCGACATAAGGTATGCGCGAGCGGATCCTGAGCGAGAAAGGTCCGGTGCGCAGCCATACGCCTGTTCCGGCAAGTTGCTGACGCAGATCTGCCGGGGGGAGCTGGAGCAGTTTCATGGTGTTTCCAGCAGGCCTATCCGGCGCAGGCTGGCGAGTGCCCGATCCGTTTGGTGATGGAGATCGGGGCCGGGCTCGAGCGAGAGCTGGGAGGCCAGGGCCTCATGCATCTCATCCAGCGTCATGCCCGGGTTGCGCTGGACCAGTTGAAACAGCACCACGTTGAACGGCGCGAGGTAGTGGGTGTCGCCGGATGCTGTATCGAATACGACAGCTTCCTGTTCAAAGGATTTGATCTGGAAACGTGCCAATCGTGTCTGAATCGGGAAACGTATTGGAGGAAGCTCAGATCATACTGGCATGGTGGTCTTGAGATACTCCACGATCTGCGAAGCATTCCATGTCACGCTGGCAGTAGGCTCGAAATAGCCCTTGCTGACCCATTCGTTCCAGATGCCGATCACGGCCGTTTCCGACAGCACCGGGGTTAACCCTGCCTTGGCATTCAACAGCGCGGCAACGATGTGTGCGCCCAGATTGTCGGGGTCGGTCAGCCCCCATGGATTGGAGCCGTTATTCAGCATCAGGACCTGCATCAAGGAAAGCGATGTCTTGGGCGAACCAGGATTGCCATCGAGATCCGCCATGAACTGGGTGCCAGAAAACAGCGGATGGAACAAGGTGCCGCCATTCCAGTTCTGGACCTTGTTGCAGCCATTCCCTGCGTTGCAGCTCCCGGGAAGATAGGGCGATGGCCAGGATCCCGAATGCGTTTTCCAGTATCCCGGCGTCCTGCCGCTACACAGCGTAGGGGTGCCATGCTGGCTCAGATTGCCCGAAACCGCAGCCGAAGGCGACATGCATTGGTCTGCCGCCAGGACGGGACGGCTGGCCAGCGTGAAAATGGCGGACACGCCAAGGGCCGCGCCCGCCAGTTTGCGGCGGGTGGGGTTGATGGCATCGTTTTGCGATGCGTCGGGCGAGGTGTCGTGAGTTTCAGGTGTGTGGTCAGACATGGCTGCCTCGATATTCGTTTGGGTTCTGTGCCAAGTAATTACAGCAAGAATCGCACCAATATACAGCGAACCCAGCCGAAATGCCCGTCTCATGCTGCCTGCCGCCATGCGGGGGGCGCTTTGGTCAAACGGGAAGTGTAAATTATTCCGACAGATCGCCGCCGCTGACGCGAAGGGTGCCAGCCAGGTCCGGCCAGCTCTGGGTATGGCGAAATCCTGCGGCCTGCAGCAAGGCCTGGACAGCATCAGCCTGGTCGTAGCCATGTTCCAGCAGCAGGGTCCCGCCGGGTTTGAGGTGGCTGGGCGCTTCCGTGATCAGATGACGTAGGTCGGCCAGACCATCTGGACCTGCGGCAAGTGCTGAAGGCGGTTCGAATCGCACATCGCCGCGCGTCAGATGGGGGTCGGCGGCGGCGATGTAGGGCGGGTTTCCAACAATGAGGTCGAAGCGCCGCCCGGCCAGCGCGGCGAACCAGTCGCTGCTCAGAAACTCGACATGGGCGTTGAGAATGCCCGCATTGTGCTTCGCAATGGCCAGCGCTGCGACCGAGCGATCCACCGCAGTCACGCGTGCATGCGGACGTTCCAGTGACAGCGTGATGGCGATGCAGCCGCTGCCGGTGCCGAGGTCGAGAACCTCCACCGCATGGCTGGCCGGCATGCGCGCCAGCGCCAGTTCGACCAGCAACTCGGTGTCGGGGCGCGGAATCAGGACGTTGGGCGACACCTGGAAGCTGCGGCCGTAAAACTCGCGCATGCCGGTGAGGTAGGCAACGGGTTCGCCGGAGAGCCTGCGCCTCAGCAGGGTGGTGAATTGGGTGATTTGCGCGCCGGCCATCAGGTCGGTGTCGTGCGCGATCAGCCAGGCCGGGACGACATTCCAGGCGAATGTGGCGAGAACCCGCGCTTCCAGCCGTGCCTCCCGCTTTTCCAAACCGAGTACGGCGGCTATACGGGCGGTGGCGTCGTCGAGCAGGTCGGAGACGCTGACCGCCTCATCGCGCACCGCTTACGCCTCCCCCGAGAGCGTTGCGAGCAACTCCGCCTGATGTTCGGCCGTCAGCGCATCGAGCAGTTCGGTCAGGTCGCCGTCCATCATCGCGTCGATCTTGTACAGAGTGAGGTTGATGCGGTGATCGGTGATGCGGCCCTGCGGAAAGTTGTAGGTGCGGATGCGGTCGGAGCGGTCGCCGGTTCCGATCAGGCTCTTGCGGGTGCTGGCCTCGGCGGCGTGCTGCGCCTGGATTTCGCGGTCCTTCAGGCGTGCCGCTAGCACACTCATCGCTTGCGCCCGGTTGCGGTGCTGCGAACGGTCGTCCTGGCACTCGACCACCAGGCCGGTCGGCAGGTGGGTGATGCGAACGGCAGAGTCGGTCTTGTTGATGTGCTGGCCACCCGCGCCGGACGCTCGGTAGGTGTCGATGCGCAGGTCGGCCGGGTTGATGTCGATTTCGCCGACTTCGTCGGCCTCGGGCATCACCGCCACCGTGCAGGCCGAGGTGTGGATGCGGCCCTGCGATTCGGTTTCCGGCACGCGCTGCACACGGTGACCGCCGGATTCGAATTTGAGTCGTGAATAGGCGCCCTGGCCGACGATGCGCACGATGGCCTCCTTGTAGCCGCCGACCTCGCCGGGATTCTCGGACACGATTTCAACTTTCCAGCCCTGGCGCTCGGCGTAACGCGTGTACATGCGCAGAAGATTGCCGGCGAACAGCGCGGATTCGTCGCCGCCAGTACCGGCGCGGATTTCCAGAAAGATGTTGCGCTCGTCGTTGGGGTCGCGCGGCAGCAGTGCGGTCTGCAGATCGATCTCGAGCTGCGCGATCTTCGCTTCGCTGTCCGCGAGTTCGGATTCGGCGAGTTCGCGCATGTCGGGATCTCCGAGCATCTCGCGGGCAGTCTGCTGGTCGGCCTCGACCTGCTTGTACTGGCGATAGAGCGCGACTACCGGATCGAGATCAGCGCGTTCGCGTGAGAGCTTGCGAAAGCTGTCCATGTCGCCGGCGATTTCGGGCTGCGCCAGAAGCGCGTCGAGTTCCTCCAGCCGCTCGTCGGCGCGAGCGAGCTTGTCGGTCAGCGAGGCTTTCATTCGTGATGCAGCCCGTAGAGCTGGCTGATGAGACGGGCGAACTGATCACGGTCGGCCCGGCTGGCATGATTGAGCGCGTGGGTAGGGGCGTGTAGCAGTTTGTTGGACAGCGCGTGGCTCAATGCTTCCAGCACGGCTCGAGGATCATCTCCGCGCGCCAGCGCTTTTTCGGCTTTTTCGATTTCGTGGCGGCGGTGACGTTCCGCGCTGTCGCGCAGCGAGCGGATCACCGGCACGAGTTCGCGGCCTTCCATCCAGTGCACGAAGCTCGCGACGCTGGTTTCGATGATTACCTCGGCCTGCGCCACCTGCGCGACGCGGTTGTCCATGCCCTCGCGCACCACCTGGCCCAGGTCGTCCACGCTGTAGAGGAAGACGTCATCCATGTCGGCGACTTCGGCCTCGACATCGCGCGGCACCGCCAGGTCGACGATAAAGATCGGGCGGTGGCGGCGCTGCTTGATCGCGCTTTCCAGCATGCCCTTTCCGAGAATGGGCAACTGGCTGGCGGTCGAAGTGATGATGATATCGTAAGCGGGCAGTTCGTCGGGCAGCGCGGAGAGCGGGATCACCCCGGCGCCGAAGCGCTCGGCGAGGGGGCGCGCACGTTCCGTGGTGCGATTGGCCACGGTCATCCGGCGCGGATGCTGCGCGGCAAAGTGGGTGATGCACAGCTCGATCATCTCGCCGGCACCGATGAACAGGCAGGCCTGCTCCCGGATGCTGGGGAAGATGCGTTCGGCGAGGCGAACGGCGGCAGCGGCCATCGACACCGAATTGGCGCCGATTTCGGTGCTGGTACGCACTTCCTTGGCGACAGAGAAGGTGCGCTGGAACAGCTTGTGCAGCAGCAGGCCGAGGGTGCCGGCTTCTTCAGCGGCCTGCACAGCCTGTTTCATCTGGCCGAGGATCTGCGTCTCGCCGAGCACCATCGAATCGAGCCCGGCGGCGACGCGGAAGGCATGCTGGGCCGCCTGTTCACGCGGCAGTGCATAGAGATAGGGCGCAAGCTCACGGCGTTCGATGTGGTGGAAATCGGCCAGCCATTGCGCCACCTCATCGGGGAAGGGCGTGTTGACATACAACTCGGTGCGGTTGCAGGTCGACAGGATGGCGACTTCGGATGCGCGCTGGCTTTGCGTCAGCTCGTGCAGCGCCTGCACCAGTTTTTCGGGGCCGAACGCCACCTGCTCGCGGATTGCGAGCGGTGCTGTGTGATGGTTGACCCCGAGGGCAAGAAGCTGCATGACGGCAGATGGCCGAAAAAAGTAGACCGCTATTTTACTTTACCCGCCGCCTAAGCGGCGCGTGCGGGTGCTTTGTTCAGGTCAAAGCGCAGGCGGTCGTAATAGCGCCCGCGATAGAGCAGGCGGCGTTGGCCGGGGGAATCGGAGAACCCGCTGCGGGTGTGCAGCACGTTGTTGCAGATGAGGCCCATGCCGGGACGCAGGCGCGCGGTAAGGATGTATTCCGAGCTGGCGAGGATGTCCGCCAGTGTTCTGACGGCGGCCTGCGTGACGGCGTCATTTTTCCAAACGATCGAGCGGGTGCGGGCGGTGTAGCGCATGTAGAGAAAGCCTTGGGCAGGGTCGACCGAGAACACCGGACCGCTCTGTTCGGGGCGGGCGACGTTGTCCTCGTCCATGCGTGCGGGGATGGTCATCGCGTCTGGCTGCATCAGGGCGGCGACGTAATCGGGGTTGACGTCGCGCAGCTGGATGTAGGCAATCTCGTGGTCGAGCAGCGCATTCTCGCCGCCGGACTCGGCATCCTGCGCGCAGTGCAGGGTCATGCCGAGGATGCGGCGATCGAGCGTGTTGTAGTAGCCGTCGGTATGCCAGTTGATCGGCTTGTGGGTGTAGGGGATGAAGTCGCCGCGTACGCTGCTTTCCCCGCCGGCCGGGGTGATGCTGGACAGGCCGTCCTCGTCGGCGAGGTAGTTGCCTTCCAGGCGGACGAGTCCGAGTTGCTGCGACAACTGGTGCGGGATCGACTTGTCGGCGGCCGGCAGGTGAGGGGCGCTGTAGATCGCCATGTTGGCGCGCGCGCAGCGCGTTTCGAGGGCGGCGACTTCGTCTGCACTCAGGTGGCGCGGATCAGCTAGCGGCACGACCAGCTCGTCGACGCCGCGCGGGTACAGGGCCAGTTTGGCATCACGCCAAGTGCGGTAGGCACTGTCGTTGGCCAGATCGAAAGGCGAATTCGCCATGCCGATCCTTATTCCGGCGGCAGCATGTCGGGCGAGCCGAACCCTCGCTTGACCGGCGCGTCGGACAAGAGGCCCTTGAAGCTCTTCCTCACCGTGCCCATCATCTCGGGCATTTCGATGTCCATGATCTGGTCCATGATCCAGGTCTTGTCGTTGTCGCCCATCTCATCGCGGATCTGCAGGCCGAGGAAACGCAGTGCCGGGAAGCTGGCCTTCTCGTCGTCGGGGAATTCGAACTCCGCATAGTCGGCGAAGCGGCGGTTGAGGAAGTCGATGAACTCGGCCTTGAAATTGCGGCTGGGGTCGGGGCCGACGACGCTGATGATGTTTTCCTCCATCACTTCGCCGAGCCGGTTGGCGACGGCCTGCAGCACTGCGGTGCGGCGTTCCGGCGTCAGTGACGCGTAGGCCATGCGATCGCAATAGTGCGCGAGGAAAGCGACAAATTCGGCGATCAGCTTGAATCCGCGTGCCGGGGTGATGATGTCGTAGTTCTCGCGGCCGAGATTGTCCACGGCCTTGTCGGCGACGCGCCATGTGGTGGTGGCGACTGCGGTCGCGATTTCCTCGGCGCTGCGTTCGCCGTCCTTCTTGAACCAGACAGTTTTGACGCGGATGGGCATGGCCATGATTATTCTCCTGTGGCGACGGGGCGGGCGGGATCGGTGATCCACTCGCTCCATGAACCGGGGTAAAGCCGTGAACCGGGGAGTCCGGCGATTTCCATCGCCAGCACGTTGTGGCAGGCGGTGACGCCGGAACCGCACATGTGGATCACCTGCCAGGCCGGCTTGCCTTTCAGCAGGGCCTGGTAGTTCTCGCGCAGCGCTTCGGGCGGAAGAAAAGTGCCGTCCACGTCGAGATTCTCGTCGAACGGGTAGTTGATGGCACCCGGCACGTGTCCTGCCACCGGGTCGAGCGGCTCGAACTCGCCGCTGAATCGCCGATCGGGGCGTGCATCGAGAATGAGCTGTTCACCGCTCCGCGACGCGTGCAGAACATCGTCCGCGGTGACAATCTGGGTCGGCTCGGGCAGGCAGGCACAGGCGCCTTTGTGTGGCACCGGGATGTGGGCGTCGACCGGGCGTTTTTCGCGCAGCCATTTCGGATAGCCGCCGTCCAGCAGGGCCACGCCGGGGTGGCCGAGCCAGCGCAGCGTCCACCACAGACGCACCGCCATGGCACCGTAGCTGTCGTCGTATACCACGACCTGCTTGTTGACGCCGATGCCCCACTGGCAGAATTTCTCGGTCAGCGTCTGCGGATCGGGCAGCGGGTGGCGCCCCGTGGTTTCACCGACGGGGGCTGAGAGGTCTTCGTCCAGATGCACATAGCGTGCACCCGGGATATGTGCTTTCTCGTACGCCTGGCGACCGGCCTCAGTGTCGGTGAGGGTGAAGCGGCAGTCCAGGACGACCCAGTTGGGGTTGTCCAGATGCGCGGCCAGATCTTCAGTGGTAACGAGGGTGTTGGAAAACATCGTTGGAGCCGTAATAAGTAAACTTCAGGTCGGAGCGAGCAGCGAAGAAACCGCTGCCCGCCCAACGGGGTCTCTGACTGCTATCAGTAGCCACCCTTGCCGTAAGGCTTGGTCAGGCCGGCAACGCGGGCGGACTGGCGGGCGGGCTGGTTGGGGAAGAGTTCGTACAGTTTTTTCTTCCAGTCGGTGCCCGGGTACAGGTCTTCGATCTCGGACAACATGTTGCGGAAGTTCGGGGTATGACCGTCTTCCTTGTATTTGTCGCGCATGAAGTTGATGACTGTCCAGTGCTCATCGGTCAGCGTGATCTTTTCAGCTGCGGCGATGACGGGGGGGACGTCGTCGCTGAAGTTGGCTTCCAGCAGGAAGTCCTCTTCGCCGGTTTCGAGCTCTTCGCCGTTTACAACATAAGACATGTTTTCTCCTTTCGGGTTAGTCACTAAAGAATCGCCGGAACAACCGGCGCTGGTTTCACAGATTCGCCGGAACGACCGGCGCGATGGATTTGTGCGGGATGAATATCCCGCAGCCTAACAAACGGTTACGTCCCATGCCCTCGTCCTGCAGTTGCAGGGACTTGTGAGGCGGCACGTCGTGCAGCATCAGGCTGTAACCGTGGATCGGGCCGGATGCGCTTTGCAGGGTTTGCTGCCTGCCGCAGATGAATCCGCAACGCAACTGGAAATGACCATCCAACTCGCGCATCACGTCCTGTACGAATTGTTCTTCACTGGCGCTGCCCGTGTCAACGAAATGCGCGTAGATATTGGCAAACGCACTGAATTCGCGGGTCTTGAAGTCGCCAATCTGAAGGCGGTGACCAGCCAGGTCGAGGGTCTGTCCGACCAGTTGCTGCATGTCGTCCACCCGCGACTTGGGTACGCGCATGAACAACTTGGTGCGGCGGTTGATATTGAGTGTGGTATCTCCGCTGTTGGTTTCCGCCCCTTTCAGGTGCTGGATGCCGGTTCCGCCATCTTCGTCCAGCCAGGGAAACAGACGTTGCAACGATTCGGACAATATTAATGCGTTATCGGCCGGAATCGTGGTTCCGGTCAGATCGAATTGCAGATCGACCATGTGCGACGTGTACTCTTCCGGCTTGTTCTCAGGCCATCCTGCCCAGTTCACGGCGCGTCTCCGGCATGTTTCTGCGCCCAGGCCAGCATCAGATCGCCCCACTTTTGCGCGCTGCCGGGGTCGACGTCGAAAATGGTGAAGCGTTTGTTTTCGCGGATGCGGATGCGCAGAAAGGGCACGCCCCCCGATTCATGGGTCAGGTGCTGGAACTCGATTTCCTGGCCACCAAAAGGGAGCCTCATTTTATCTAGCGGGATGATCTCAGGCATGGAATTTCAATCCGTGATGCTTCAATTTGACATGACTGTCTTGCATGCAAGACAACTGGACTTTGCTTTATTGAGGGCGAAGCGTAACATTTCAACCCTGCCAGCCGCAGGGGCTTGCGTTTGCAACAATATTTTAATACTCTTATTGATTCTGGTGGCGGGTACGTAATGTCTCACCCTTTGCCTGGATGGGGCATTACCGCGTTGGGGAAAACAATCTACTCCTTTTGGGTAGGTTGGAGCCTACCAATATGGAGTGATCGTTTTACCCATGAGAATGATGGTGATGTTGCCCTCAACTCAATACGATGATGGGATACCGTTGAGCCATCGGCTGAGCGGGCATTTCGAAATGTTCTAGGAGAGAAAACTATGGCAAAGAAGATGATTGATACGCCCAATCTGGACGATCTCGAGAAAGGCCCGTGGCCGAGTTTCGTGACCGGTCTGAAGCGTCTGGCTAAGGACAACGACATGATGGTTGACCTGATGGGGCAGCTGGAGACGTCCTATCAGCACATGAAGGGCTACTGGAAAGGTGGCACGGTGGGCGTGTTCGGTTACGGTGGTGGCGTGATTCCCCGTTTCACCGAGCTGAAGGACGAAAACCACCAGCCGCTGTTCCCTGAGGCTGCTGAATTCCATACTCTGCGTATCCAGCCGCCGGCTGGCATGCATTACACCTCCGACCTCCTGCGCAAAATGTGCGACGCCTGGTCGGCAACCGGTGGTTCGGGCCTGATCGGTCTTCATGGTCAGTCTGGCGATATCATGCTCCAGGGCATCAAGACTGCTGACGTGCAGCGCGCCTTCGATGAATTCAACGAGATGGGCTTTGATCTTGGTGGTGCCGGTCCCGCGCTGCGCACCTCGATGTCATGCGTCGGCGCGGCACGTTGCGAGCATTCCTGCTTCGACGAAGCCCGCGCGCTGCGCACGGTCATCAACAACAACATCGACGACATGCACCGTCCGTCCCTGCCCTACAAGTTCAAGTTCAAGTTCTCGGGCTGCCCGAACGACTGCGTCAACGCCATCCAGCGTTCCGACATGGCCACCATCGGCACCTGGCGCGACAACATCCGCGTGAACGAAGCTCAGGTTCAGGACTACTACAAGGCTCACGGAATGAATGATCTCGTCAACGACGTGATCAGCAAGTGCCCGACCAAGGCCATCACCCTGGTGTCCACCGACAAGTTCAAGGCCAGCGAGCATGTGTCCGCCGCCAACCTGGGCGACGGCAAGACTCTGTGCATCGACAACAAGAACTGCGTGCGCTGCATGCACTGCCTGAACGTCATCCCCGGCGGCCTGCGGACCGGCGTGGACAAGGGCGTGACCATACTGGTGGGCGGCAAGGGCGTGCTGAAGATCGGCGCCACCATGGGCACGGTCGTGATCCCGTTCATGAAGCTCGAGTCCGATGAGGATTTCGAGAAGCTGAACGAACTGGCTCGTAACATCATCGACTTCTTCGCAGAAAACGCGCTGGAGCACGAGCGTACCGGTGAGATGATCGACCGTATCGGTCTGACCAACTTCCTCGAGGGTATGGATCTGCCGGTTGACCCCAATATGATCAGCCAGCCGCGTTCGAACCCCTACTTCCGTTCCGACGACTGGGACGAGCAAGTCGAGAAGTGGAACGAGTACAAGCAGTCCGCTGCTTAAGTTTTTGCTTACCGCGGGCCTCGGTGCGAACTGGGGTCCGTGCATTAAATCAGTTGGAGATAAAACATGGCAGAACTACGTCCGCCTATCGAATCCGGCGCTCCGGATCCGATGCCCTACATGCATCCCGTGATGGTGAAGAACTATGGCAAGTGGGCTTTCCATAGCCATCCGAAACCGGGTGTTCTGTATCACCGCGCCGAATCCGGCGACGAAATCTGGACCGTCAAGGCGGGCACGGCGCGTCAGCTGGATCACTACACCGTGCGCGAACTGGCCGACATTGCCGATCAGTATGCAGATGGTTTTGTGCGTTTTACTGCGCGTTCCAACATCGAATACATGGTTGCTGACGGCTCCAAGGTCGAGCCGCTGATCAAGGCGCTGAACGACAAGGGCTACCCCATCGGCGGCACCGCGAACTCGGTGTCCATGATTGCGCACACCCAGGGCTTCCTGCATTGCGACATCCCTGGTACCGATGCCTCTGGCGTGGTGAAGGCGCTGATGGACGAGTTGTACGACGACTTCGTCAAGTGCGAGATGCCCAACCGCGTCAAGCTGTCGACCTCGTGCTGCGAGATCAACTGCGGCGGCCAGGCTGACATCGCCATCATCGTTCAGCACACCAAGCCGCCGAAGATCAACCACGATCTGGTGGCTAACGTGTGTGAGCGTCCTTCCGTCGTGGCGCGCTGCCCGGTGGCTGCGATCCGCCCCGCCTTGGTGAACGGCAAGCCCTCGCTGGAAGTCGACGAGAAGAAGTGCATCTGCTGCGGCGCCTGCTTCCCGCCCTGTCCGCCGATGCAGATCAACGACCCCGAGCACTCCAAGATTGCGATCTGGGTGGGTGGCAAGAACTCGAACGCCCGCTCCAAGCCGACCTTCCACAAGCTGGTTGCCTCCGGCCTGCCAAACAGGGCGCCGCGCTGGCCGGAAGTGGGTGAGGTGGTCAAGAAGATCCTCGCGACGTACAAGGCAGACGGCAAGCCCTGGGAGCGCATGATCGACTGGATCGACCGTATCGGCTGGCCCGCGTTCTTCGAGAAGACCGGTCTGCCCTTCACCAAGTATCACATCGATAACTGGCGTGGTGGTCGTGCCAACCTGAACGCGTCGGCGCACATCCGCTTCTAAGTTGTTGTCTGGAAGCTGTCGGCCCCGCCGCAACCTGTATGCGGCGGTGGTTTGATAATAATGACTGGATTTTTCGGAGTTTGAACTAGCCATGCAATTCGGCATTCTTGTAAACGAAGGGCCTTACACTCATCAGGCCAGTGACTCTGCGTATCTCTTTGCCCGTACGGCAATTGAAAAGGGCCACAAGGTTCCGCGTGTTTTTTTCTACCACGATGGCGTTTATAACGCGTCGCGACTGGCGACGCCGCCGCAGGATGATCGTAATGTAGGCGCGCGCTGGTCTAAGCTCGCGGCTGATCATGGTGTGGATCTGGTGGTGTGCGTGGCGGCGGCGCAGCGCCGTGGCATCACGGACGGCGTTCTCGGCGATAACTTCCGCATCTCGGGTCTGGGCCAGTTGGTGGAAATGGGTATTCAGTACGATCGTCTCGTGACGTTCGGTGATTGAGGAATAACGAGATGAGCGATATGGATGATATGGATGACGGCTCCGGCGTCGTCAAGAAATTCATGTTCCTGAACCGCAAGGCGCCGCACGGTAGCGTGTACGCGCTGGAGGGTCTGGAAGTGGTGCTGATTACGGCTGCTTTCGATCAGGATGTGAGCATGGTCTTCACCGATGATGGTGTCTTCCAGTTGGTGAAGGGTATCGACACCAAGGGCATCGAGGTCAAGGATTTCTCCAAGACCTACCGTGCGCTGGAAGGATACGACATCGAAAAGCTCTATGTCGACCAGGCGTCGATGGATGCACGCGGTCTGACCGAAGATGACTTGATTGTGGATGTGACGGTGCTCTCCGTCGATGGGATGGCGAATCTCATGGCCGAGCAAGACGTCGTGATCAGCTTCTAAGGGGATAGACATGCTGCATATTGTGAATAAATCGGCCGCTGAGCGCAGTTCGCTGGAAAGCTGCCTGCGCATGGCCATCAAAGGTTCTGCTGTTTTGTTGATCGAAGACGCGGTGTACGCGGCGACGAACGGCAACGTGGCAGCGGCGAAAATCCAGGCAGCAGCAGCTGACCTCAAGATTTACGCACTCGGTCCTGATCTGGCGGCGCGCGGCATGGCCGGGCGTGTGCTGGACGGAGTCAAAGTCGTGGATTACGGCGGTTTTGTGGATCTGGTAGCAGAGCACAGCAACTGTCAGTCTTGGCTGTAACTTTTAATCAAAGGAGTATTGCTATGCCCATGGTGAATATCGCCGGTAAGGAAGTCGAAGTCGACGAAGAAGGCTATCTGGTCGATCTGTCGCAGTGGAACGAAGACATCGCCAAGTACATGGCTGTCGAAGAAAAGGTCGAGCTGACCGACAGCCACTGGGAAGTCGTCAATTTCCTGCGTGAGTACTATGCCGAATATCAGATCGCACCCGCTGTGCGCGTTCTGACCAAGGCCATCGGCAAGAAGCTTGGACCCGAGAAGGGCAACAACAAGTACCTGTACGAGTTGTTCCCCTACGGTCCCGCCAAGCAGGCCTGTAAGATCGCCGGCCTGCCCAAGCCGACTGGCTGTATCTAAGTCGTAGGTGTCGGGTCGCTCCGTTGGCTTAGGGGCGACCTCGATCGAGGTTGTGTTTCCCAATCAAATGTGGCTGGGCTTGTCCGGGCTTGCGTTTGATTTGTAAACAAAACGTTGGTAGGGAATGCGGTTCCGCCAGGCGTTTCAGTGCGTGGCGGAGCGGAGTCCGATAGGAGAGTGAGTTTGTCTACTGTGACGATGATTTACGCCGGGATGTTTTACATCGCCACCTTTCTGCTGGTGGTGGGGCTGATCTACAAGATTTTTGATTACAGCCGCACCCCTGCGCCGCTGGTCATACCCACAACGCCTGCACCCACCACGCGAACCGGCGTGGTGTACCGGATGGCGAAAGAAGTGGTGGTATTCGAATCGCTGTTCAAGTCCAATAAATGGATCTGGGTTTTTGGCTATCTGTTCCATTTCGGACTGTTTCTGGTACTGGCCCGTCATCTTCGCTATTTCACCCAGCCTGTGTGGTTCTGGGTTGACATCGTGCAACCCTTCGGCAAATACGCCAGCATCATGATGGTTATCGGGCTTGCCGGCCTGCTGGCACGCCGCTTCGTGGTCGACCGGGTACGCTACATCTCTACGCCATCCGACTACCTCATGCTGGTCCTGCTGCTTGCGATCGGCATGTCCGGCATGTTGATGACCTTCGTCGCGCACACCGACATCATTGCGCTTAAAGAGTTTTTCATGGGCCTGATGTACCTGGATGTCCAGCCGCTTCCGCAGGATCCGATCCTGATGGTGCATCTGGCGCTGGTGGCTTCATTGATGGTGATCTTCCCGATCAGCAAGCTGTTGCATGCGCCGGGCTTGTTCTTCAGCCCTACCCGCAATCAGGTCGACAATCCGCGCGAACATCGCCATATCGCGGCGTGGGCGGCGCGCCTGGATCAAAACAACTGATTCGTCGACAACGATTGATGAACGCATAAGTACGGACAGAGGACTTACACGTGGCAGCTGCAGAATTTGACATTCCGGAAATCAAGGACGAGATCGAGGTCCCCAAGCTTCATGAAGGGGTCATGTCGCATGTCAAATCTTTCCCCGCGCCCAAAGCGGTTCAGGATTTCATGGGCTATCCCCACGAGCTTGGCGAAGACTGGAAAGAGCGCGCCATCGACAAGATGGGCGACCTGCTCGGCAAGTATCGCTCGCTGAAGGTTTTTCTCGACGCATGCGTGCACTGCGGCGCCTGCACGGACAAGTGCCACTACTATCTGGGTACCTCGGATCCCAAGAACATGCCGGTTGCGCGCCAGGACCTGATGCGCCAGGTCTACCGCCGCTACTTCACTACGGCGGGCAAGCTGTTCCCCAAGCTGGTGGGCGCAAAGGACCTGACCAAGGAAATCCTCGACGACTGGTACAGCTATTACCATCAGTGCTCGGAATGCCGCCGCTGCTCGGTGTACTGCCCGTACGGCATCGATACGGCCGAAATCACCATGGCCGGCCGCGAAATCCTCAACCATGTGGGCATTGGCCAGAAGTACTCGAACGAGATTCTTGGCAAGGTCCAGAAGATCGGCAACAACCTCGGCCTGCCCGGTCCCGCGCTGCTCGATACCCTGGAAGGCCTGGAAGAGGACATCGAGGCCGACACAGGCGTGCCGGTCAAAATGCCGATTGACGTGAAGGGTGCCGAAGTGCTGCTGATCACGCCGTCTGCGGATTTCTTCTCCGAGCCGCACGTCGAGTCGCTGATCGGCTATGCCAAGGTGTTCCACGCCGCCGGCATCAGTTGGACACTGTCCACGCATGCGGCTGAGGCTGGCAATTTCGGACTGTTCAACGGCAACTATGAAACGATGCGCAATGTCGCCATGCGCATTCGCGACGCGGCGCTGGAACTGGGTGCCAAGCGTATCGTGGTTGGCGAATGCGGCCACGCCTGGCGCGTCGCCTACAGCTTCTGGAACACGCTGACCGGCATCGGTTACGGCGGCAATGATCCGTTCTCGATCGAACTTCAGAAGCAGCTTGATTCGACGTATCCGCAGCCGCAGCACATATGCGAGCTGACCAACGACCTCATCAAGGCCGGCACGATCCAGGTCGACCCGTCTGCCAACGATGATCTGGTCGTGACCTTTCATGACTCGTGCAATGTGGCGCGCGCATCGCGCATGGGGACCGAGCCGGGCGGGCAGTTCACCATTCCGCGCGAACTGATCAAGTCGGTGGTGAACAATTTCCACGATATGGCGGACGACACGATCCGGGAAGCCACTTTCTGCTGCGGCGGCGGCGGCGGGGTCTTGACCGACGACCTGATGGAGGTGCGGGTCAAGGGCGCGCTGCCGCGTGCGACGGCCCTGAACAATGTTGTCAAGGAGCACCAGGTGAATTTCCTGGCCTTGATATGTGCCATCTGCAAGGCGCAGTTCACCAAGGTTTTGCCCAAGTATGGCTTCGACATGAGCATGGTGGGCGGTGTGCATCAACTGGTCAGCAAGGCGATCAAACTGGATAAACCCCAGTAAGCCGCTGATTGCAATTTATCTATCTTTAGTTACGTAGGCGTTAGGAGAACCAACATGGCTGTCACGACGAACAAAGCAAAAACCGAAGGCGTTACATGGCGTCGTTTTAAGGATGGCGAGTCTGATGCAGACTTCCGCTCCTCCCAGGACAGGATTTTCCAGTCGAGCTGGACGCACAAGTGCCCGGAGTACATGCTCTCCACGCCGCCCTGCCAGGGCTCCTGCCCGGCTGGCGAAGATATTCGCGGCTATCTGAATATCGTGCGCGGCATCGAGAAGCCGCCCGCAGGCGTGACCTGGCAGGAATATGCCTTCCGCCGCGTAACCGAAGCCAACCCCTTCCCCGGCGTGATGGGCCGTGTCTGCCCCGCGCCGTGCGAATCCGGCTGTAACCGCAACATGGTCGAAGACCACGTCGGCATCAACTCGGTCGAGCACTTCATCGGCGACTGGGGTATCGAAAACAACATGGCCTACACGTCCACGGCGGCCGAAACCGGCAAGAAAGTGGCCGTGATCGGTGCCGGCCCTGCCGGCCTGGCCGCCGCTTATCAGCTGCGCCTGCGCGGTCACGGCGTGACCATCTTCGACGAGCACGAAGAGCTCGGCGGCATGATGCGCTACGGCATTCCCGGTTTCCGTACCCCGCGTGAAATGCTCGATGCCGAAATCAAGCGCATCATCGACCTCGGCGTGGAAACCCGTCTGAAGACCCGCATCGGTTCCGATGTCAGCTTCGAGCAGATCGAGAAGGACTACGACGCCATCTTCATGGCCATGGGTGCCCAGGCTGGCCGTCCGCTGCCGGTTCCCGGTGCCGAAGCCCCCAACTGCGTGACCGCCGTCGCCTTCCTTCGCGCCTTCAACGAAGGCCGCCTGCAGCACGTCGGCAACCGCGTGGTGGTCATTGGTGGTGGCGATACCTCGATCGACGTGGCGACCGTTGCCCGCCGTCTTGGCAACGTGACTAAAGCCGGCTCGCACGACGATCGCCCGGAAGCCGTGATTGCTGGCCACATGGCATCTGATGTCGCCTCGATTTCCGCACGTGAAGGCGCCGAGGTGGTGCTTGTTTCGCGCGCCACCATCGACAAGATGGCCGCCAACAAGCACGAAGTCGAGCATGCCCAGCAGGAAGGCATCGAGATCATCGGCGGTGTGACCCCGGTTGCCGTCGTCGTCGACGCCAATGGCCGTGCCACCGCACTGCGCGTGGCCGACTTTGTGATGGAGGGCAAGGAAACCAAGATCGTCGAAGGCACCGAGCGTGACTTGCCGGCCGACCTGATCGTTTCCGCGATCGGCCAGGGCGTCGATTTCACCGGTCTCGAGAAATTCAACAACAACAACGGCCTGATCAAGGCCGACAAGAACTATCGCTTCCCCGGAAGTGAAAAGGTGTTCGTCGGCGGTGACGTGATTCGTCCGCACCTGCTGACCACCGCGATCGGCCATGCTTCGATCGCTGTCGACGGCATCGATGCCTTCCTCGCAGGCAAGGAACTCGACAAGCGCCCGAAAGTGGACGTCCACCACTTCGACGAAATTCGCAAGTGGCTCGAAACGGGTCACGAGTACTCCGAAGTTCATGGCGGTGTCTGGGGTACATCGGAGCGCAAGGACATCCTGCACAACTTTGAAGATCGTTCGGCGCGCCACATCATTCCGTACAACGATCTGTTCCTGGGCCACTTCCCCAACGTGCCTCGCAATATTCGTGAAGTGACCGTGCTCGACAAGGAAGGTGCGCTCGGCAACTTCGAAGAGCGTCTGCACGCACTCACCGAGAAGGCTGTGGTTGACGAAGCCAAGCGCTGCATGTCCTGTGGCCAGTGCTTCGAATGCGACAACTGCGTGGTCTACTGCCCGCAGACCGCCGTGTTCAAGGTCAAGAAAAAGGACAACCCCACTGTGGGCCGCTACGTCGACACCGACTACACCAAGTGCATCGGCTGCCACATCTGCGCGGACGTATGTCCGACCGGCTACATCATCATGGGTATGGGTGACTAAGCGTGGCAGGCAAGATGAAACGCCTCCTGGCTCTGGGTGCGGTCGTGCTGACGACTGCAGCCCTGGCCTGGGCAGGATCGGATGATCAGCCCAAGGCCAGCGGCGCGCCCAAGCCAGTGATTACGAAGGCCGCCAAGGGCGAGCAGTGCGTCGAGTCCAACGACTTCATGCGTCGCAACCATATGAAGGTGCTGATGCACCATCGTGACGAGACCGTGCTGGAAGGCATTCGTACCAAGAAGTACAGCCTCAAGGAGTGCATCAACTGCCACGCCAGCGAGAAGACAGGCAGCGTGGCGGCCTCCAAGGACGACTTCTGTGTGAGCTGCCACAGCTATGCGGCAGTAAAAATCGACTGTTTCGACTGCCATTCCACCAAGCCGCAGGGCTCGATGGCGATGCATCCGCTGAATGCTGAAACGGCGCATTTCGCGCACAAGCTTGCTGCCCAGGCTGATAGCAAGGTCAGCGCGGAAGAGATGGCAAAGGTTGTCCAATGAGCGATATGAAATCGATGTCCGACAATAAGCCCAGTTCTCCCGAGCGGCGCCGTTTTATCAGTGCAGCCACGGTGGCCGCCGGAGTAACCCTGGTGCCCGGGGTGATGCTGATCGAGGTGGCGCATGGCCGACCGGAAGAGCAGGCGGCCAGCAGTGCCGTACGCTGGGGCATGCTGGTCGACGCGACCAGATGCGCCAGTGGCTGTGACGAGTGCGTGTCGGCGTGCAGCACCGAAAACGGCTGGACCCCGGTGGCGGAAAGCAAGCATCCCAGGCAGGCGCCGCAATGGATCCGCAAGCTTGAACTGCAGGATCCGCTGACACAGGCAGAAACCAATCTGCCGATGATGTGCCAGCATTGCGAAGAGCCACCGTGCGTGGACGTCTGCCCGACGGGCGCCTCGTTCAAGCGTGCCGACGGCATCGTTCTGGTCAACCGTCATACCTGCATCGGCTGCCGCTACTGCATGATGGCGTGTCCCTATAAGGCACGTTCACTGGTACACGAACCGTTGAACGATACCCAGAAGCCGGATGTGCCGCGTGGCATCGGCTGCGTCGAAGCCTGTACGTTCTGCGTGCAGAAGGTCGACCGCGGCGACGGTACGACGGCATGTGTCGAGGCGTGTACCGCCGCGGGCCACAACGCCCTGGTGTTCGGCGACATGAATGACCCCGAAAGCGAGATTTCCAAGCGACTGCGCGAACTGCCCACCAAGCAGGTGCGCGCTGACCTGAATCTCAACTTAGGCGTTCGCTATCACGGAATCTAAAACAACATGGCAAGCATTACCTTCCGCGAAGTAGAGGGCAGCAGCCTGAAGTACTGGGCGCTGTTCGGAGGCATCGGCCTCTTCGTGCTGTTTGGCTTTTTGTCCTATCTGTATATGCACCATCACGGCCACGTCGTGACCGGCATGGACAATCAGATCGTTTGGGGACTGCCGCATGTGTTTGCGGTGTTCCTGATCGTGGCTGCTTCGGGTGCGCTGAACGTCGCCTCGATCGCCTCGGTGTTCAACAAGCCGATGTACAAGCCGCTGGCGCCGTTGTCGGCGATCCTGGCGCTGGCTTTGATGCTGGGCGGTCTGCTCGTACTGGTACTCGATCTCGGGCGATCCGACCGCTTGATCGTGGCGATGACGCACTTCAACTTCAAGTCGATGTTCACCTGGAACGTGTTCCTCTATTCAGGCTTCTTCGCGCTGGTGGGGATCTACCTGTGGACCATGCTGGATAGAAACGTCAAGTCCTACTCTACGGCTGCCGGTACCGCGGCATTCATATGGCGGCTGACACTGACCACCGGTACCGGCTCCCTGTTCGGCTTCCTGGTCGCCCGTGAACTGTACGGCACCTCGATGCTGGCACCGATGTTCATCATCATGTCGTTTGCCTACGGACTGGCCATCTACCTGATGGTGCTGGTTACCGCCTACGTCTGGACCGGACGGCCCCTTGGCGATGCAGTGATGAAGCGTCTCAAGAACCTTCTGGCCGTATTCGTCGCAGCGGTGCTCTATTTTGTCGTGGTATATCACCTGACCAATCTTTACTTTGCCAAGATGGGCAGCGTCGAAAGCTTCATCCTGCGCGATGGCGGGATCATTACCACGCTGTTCTGGGTGGGGCAGATCCTGATCGGCTGCGTGATTCCGCTGGTGATTCTGCTGAGCGGTTTAGGCAAGCAGCGCAGCTGGATCATGATTGCGAGCGGACTCGTCATTCTGGGCGGCATCGCGCAGATGTATGTCACCATCATCGGCGCCCAGGCCTATCCGCTGGAGATGTTCCCGGGGATGACGATGAAAAGCAGCTTCTACGACGGTGTGATCCACGACTACTCGCCCACCATGGCCGAGTTCTTCCTGGGCCTGGGCGGCGTGGCGATCGCGCTGCTGGTGACCACTTTTGGGGTCAAGGTTCTGCGTTTGCTGCCGGCCAATCTGGATGACGCAACGGTTGCCAAACTGGAACATTGATTTGCATGAGCCTGCCAGGCGGCAGCCTGGCAGGTAAACCTCAGGCATGAACCAGCCAGCCATCTTGAACGACACTTCGAAGCGCGGGGCTCATATGCCCCGCGTCTTCATTTCTGCCGCGCACAAATCGTCCGGCAAGACCACGCTCACACTTGGCTTGTGCGCCGCGTTGCTCGCCCGCGGCCATATAGTCCAGCCATTCAAGAAGGGGCCGGACTATATCGATCCGCTGTGGCTGGGCATGGCGGCACAGCGGCCCTGCTACAACCTTGATTTCCACATGATGCAGCGGGACGAAATCGAACAGCAGTTCGCACATGCTGGGGCCAGCGCGCGTATCAGCCTGATCGAGGGCAACAAGGGGTTGTACGACGGCCTCGATCTCGATGGCAGCAACAGCAATGCCGCACTCGCCAAACAGCTGGCTGCGCCGGTGGTGCTGGTGATCGACGCGCGCGGAATGACGCGCGGTGTCGCGCCATTGATCCTCGGCTATCAGGCGTTCGACCCGGATATCCGCATTGCCGGCGTCATCTTCAACAATCTCGGCGGCAGCCGGCACGAATCCAAGCTGCGCGCGGTGATCCAGCATTACACCGATGTCGAAGTGATCGGTGCGGTCCAGCACGATGCCGGCATGCAGATTGCAGAACGTCATCTGGGGCTGATCCCCGCCAACGAACAGCAGGCCGCGCTGGCGCGTATCCGGCATGTGGGCGAAAGGATTGCGGCGCAGGTCGACCTGGAGCGTCTGCTGTCCATCGCCGACAGTGCATCCGTGCGTGAAGTGCCCGCCGGGCGCCCGGGGCCGGTCCAGGGGGAGCGGGTGCGGCTCGCGATCGCGCACGATCCGGCATTCGGGTTTTATTACAGCGAGGATATCGACAGCCTGCGCGCGTCCAATGTCGAGCTGATCGCGCTGGATACGCTGCATGCCCGTTCCCTGCCCGAGGTGGACGGTCTCGTTATCGGCGGCGGCTTTCCCGAAGTGTTCATGGCGGAACTCGAGGCGAATGCCGCGTTGCGTGCCCAGATTCGCGGCGCCATCGAGGCGGGGCTTCCTACCTACGCCGAATGCGGCGGCCTGATGTATCTGTCGAGACGCCTCACCTGGAAGGGGCGGACGTGCGAGATGGTCGGCGCTGTGCCGGGCGATACCGTGATGCATGAGCGGCCTGTCGGACGCGGCTACGCGAGCCTGCAGCCGACCGGCGACGATCGCTGGCAGGAGGCCGCCCGTATAGCCGCACACGAATTTCATTATTCCAGCTTGGAAAACCTGCCTGCCGACTCCATATACGCTTATCAGGTGAAGCGCGGCCATGGCATCGATGGCGTCCATGACGGCTACCAGCGATACAACCTGCTGGCCGGCTACGTGCATCGCCGTGGCAGTGGGGAGCAGGGCTGGATTGCGCCTTTTTTGAACCAGGTGCGCGCGCACAAGGCACGCGTAGCAGCTTAATTATCGAGGGACACACCCATGATCAAGATCACCGACGCCGCCGCCGCGCAGATTCGCGTCGCCAACAACAACCCCGACGTGTTCGACATGGTTCTGCGCGTAGCTGCCTATCAGGAAGACGATGGCTCCGTGAATTACGGCATGGGCTTCGATATCGAGCGCGAAGCCGATGAACACCTCATCGTCAATGGCATAGCAATCCTGATTGCAGCATCCAGCACGCCGTATCTGCAGGGCGTGACGCTCGACTTTGTCGAAATGAGCCCGGGCGACATGCGCTTCATCTTCATTCCTCCGTATTCGGCCGAACCGGCCGACGAAGAGACCCCCGCCGAGTAAACCATGAACTACCTGCCGATTTTTCTCGATCTGCGTGACCGCCACTGCCTGGTGGTGGGCGGCTCCGAAACTGCCGCGCGCAAGGCAGAACTGCTGCTGCGTGCCGGTGCGCGTGTCGATGTCGCCGCGCCTGCCCTGCACGAGGGCTTCGCACGCCTGCCGCATGCCGATCATGTGAAGCGGGTGGCGGATGCCTTCACCCCCGACCTGCTCGACGGCAAGGACGCAGTGATCGTGGTCGAGGACGATGCGGCAGCTGCCGGGCTCATCGCCGAAGCAGCGCGCGCGCGTCATATCCCGGTCAACGTGGCCGACAAACCGGCGCTGTGCAGCTTCATCCTGCCGTCGATCATCGACCGCTCGCCGATCATGGTGGCGGTATCCAGCGGCGGCGAATCGCCGGTGCTTGCACGCATGCTGCGCGCACGGCTGGAAACCCTGGTTCCCGCCGCCTATGGGCGGCTGAGTGCGCTGGCTTCGCGCTACAAGGACCGCGTTCGCGCAGCCATCAAGCCTGAACAGCGGCGCGCGTTCTGGGAAAAGGTGTTCCTGTCGCCGGTCGCCGAAATGGTGTTCTCGGGACGCGATGTCGAAGCCGAGGCGCAACTCGACGCCATGATCAAGGACAGTGCCGAACACGACATCAGCCGCGGCGAGGTGTATCTGGTCGGCGCCGGTCCGGGCAACCCCGACCTGCTCACCTTCCGCGCCCTGCGCCTGATGCAGCAGGCCGACGTCATCGTCTACGACCGCCTCGTCTCGCAGCCCATCCTTGACATGTGCCGCCGCGATGCCGAACGCGTCTATGTCGGCAAGGAACGCGACGACCATGCCGTGCCGCAGGAAGAGATCAACCTGATGCTGGTGCGACTGGCCAAGGAGGGCAAGCGCACGCTGCGGCTCAAGGGCGGCGACCCCTTCATCTTCGGCCGCGGCGGCGAGGAGATCGAAACCCTGGTCGAGCACGGCGTGCCGTTCCAGGTGGTGCCCGGGATCACCGCTGCGGCGGGCGTCGCGTCCTACGCGGGCATCCCGCTCACCCACCGCGACTATGCGCAGTCGGTTGCCTTCGTTACCGGACATTTGAAGGAAAACACCTTCAACATGAACTGGGAAGGCATCGCGCGCAAAGACCAGACCATCGTCATCTACATGGGGTTGAAGGGCCTCCCGCTGCTGTGCGAGGCGTTGATCAGGCACGGGCTGACCGCCGACACCCCGGCGGCCATCATCCAGCATGGCACCCTGCCGACGCAGCGCGTCATCACCGGCGACCTCACCACGCTGCCCGCGCTGGCGGAACAGGCCGGACTCAAGGCGCCGACGCTCATCATTGTCGGCAATGTGGTCAAGCTGCGCGAAAAGCTCGGCTGGTACCAGCCCGAGCTGCAAAGCGAGCAGGCGCACCGTACGCCGCTCGAGGCCGTCGACCACCTGCGCTGAACACCGCATCGCATGCGCGCGGGCTGCGTGGGAAGTGTCCGCAGCCATTGTGCTGCGCCAGTTGGCGCCCATAGTGTGGTTGGCGCTTGATTCCGGCCTTGGCGCCATGGATAAAAATCCGGCCGCAGGGGGTGGCTCATTCACAACTCGGGTCTAGAATTGAAGACTGAGTTGTCTTGAAAGAGCCCTCCATGACCTCCACGCTCCACCCGCAAGCGGCAGGCAGTGGTTCTAAACACGCCGAAGTCCTGAAGGACTTCGATCCATTACGTGCTGACGCGCGTGTGGAATCGCATGCACCAAGAACCACGCTCACCATCGACGGCAATGAAGCCGTCGCCCGCATGGCGTACCTCTGTAATGAGGTGATCGCCATCTACCCCATCACCCCCGCCTCCAGCATGGGCGAATGGGCCGATGAATGGGCTTCGCAGGGCAGGCCCAACCTGTGGGGGGCGGTGCCGAAAATCATCGAGATGCAGTCGGAGGGCGGCGCCGCCGGCGCCCTGCATGGCGCGCTCACCTCGGGCGCGCTGGCGACCAGTTTCACCGCCAGCCAGGGACTGCTGCTGATGATTCCCAATCTCTACAAGATCGCCGGCGAGCTGACGCCATCCGTGCTGCACGTCGCGGCGCGCACGCTGGCGACGCATGCGCTGTCGATTTTCGGCGACCAGTCCGACGTCATGGCCTGCCGCGCCACCGGCTGCGCCATGCTCGCCGCCAATTCCCCACAGGAGGCGCAGGACTTCGCGGTGATCGCACAGGCGGCGACGCTGGAAGGACGCATCCCGGTCATCCATTTCTTCGACGGCTTCCGCACCTCGCACGAGGTGGCCAAGATCGTCGCGGTCGAGTCTGAGACCGTGCGTGCGATGATCGATGACAGTATGGTGGTGGAGCACCGCGCGCGCGCGCTGTCGCCGGAGCATCCGGTGCTGCGCGGCACGTCGCAGAATCCCGATGTGTTCTTCCAGTCGCGCGAGCGTGCCAATCCTTTCTACGATGCATTTTCCGGCATCGTGCAGGCGGCGATGGACCGCTTCGGAGAATTGACCGGGCGCCACTACACGCTGTTCGACTACGTCGGGGCGGAAGACGCCGAGCGTGTGATCGTGCTGATGGGCTCCGGCGCCGAGACCGTGCACGAAACGGTCGACCATCTGGCCGCGCGCGGCGAGAAGGTGGGCCTGCTGAAGGTGCGACTGTACCGGCCGTTTGCCGCCGATGCGCTGCTGGCTGCGCTTCCGGCGAGCGTGAAGGCCGTCGCCGTACTCGACCGCTGCAAGGAGCCGGGTGCCGACGGCGAGCCGTTGTACAAGGACGTGGTGACCGCGCTGGCGCAGGCATCGGCAGACGGCGTGCGCACCATGCCGCGCGTGATCGGCGGCCGCTACGGGCTTGCCAGCAAGGAATTCACACCGGGCATGGTCAAGGCGGTGTTCGACGCATTGTCGAATGCCGCACCCAGGCGCCAGTTCACCATCGGCATCCACGACGATCTCACGCACCTGTCGTTGCCGTGGGACGCGGACTTCCGCACCGACGCGTCGCGGCAGCTGCAGCACGCAGTGTTCTGGGGACTCGGCGCCGACGGCACGGTGTCGGCCAACAAGAATTCGATCAAGATACTCGGCGAGGCCACCGACCTGCAGGCGCAGGGTTACTTCGTCTACGATTCGAAGAAGTCCGGCGCGGTTACCGTATCGCACCTGCGCTTCGGCCCGGCGCCCATCCGCTCCACCTATCTGGTCGAGCCGGGCATGGCCGGGTTCGTCGCCTGCCACCAGCCGATGTTCATCGAGCGTTACGAACTGCTCGAGCATGCCGCGCCGGGCGGGGTCTTCCTGCTCAACACGTCCGCGCCGCCGGACGGGGTGTGGGACACGCTGCCGCACACGCTGCGTGAGCAGATCCGGGAGAAGCGCCTGCGGCTGTGGGTGATCGACGCCTATGCCGTCGCCGCCGAAGCGGGCATGGGGCGGCGCATCAACACCATCATGCAGACCTGCTTCTTCGCCATTTCCGGCATCCTGCCGAAGGACGAGGCGATTGCCGCGATCAAGCAGGCGGTCGACAAGACCTACGGCAAGAAGAGCAAACGCCTGGTCGAGCTGAATTACCGCGCCATCGACATGACGCTGGCGAAACTGCACGAGGCCGTGATTCCCGCGCCTGAAACCAGCGGCATGGCATCCGGGCAAGCGGCTGAAACGGGCGCATCCGCGGCCTTTCCGGACTTCGTGCGCGACCTGACGCTGCCGATCTACCACGGACACGGCGACGCGCTGCCGGTGTCCCGTCTGCCCGCCGACGGCACGTATCCGCTTGGTACGGCGCAATACGAGAAGCGCAACATTGCGCTGGAAATCCCGGTGTGGGACGCCGATCTGTGCACCCAGTGCGGCAAGTGCGTGCTGGTCTGTCCGCATTCGGCGATCCGAGCACGCGCATTCGCGGCCGAAGCCGCCCAGGATGCCCCGCCGACCTTCAAGCACGTTCCGGCGCGAAGCAAGGATCTGCCGGCCGGCACCCACATCGGCTATCAGGTGGCGGCGGAAGACTGCACCGGCTGCGGCGACTGTGTGGAAGCCTGCCCGATCCACGACAAGTCGAACGTCTCCCGCCGGGCCGTGAACATGGCCCCGATCGGACCGCTGCGCGAGCAGGAACGCGACAATTTCACCTTTTTTCTGCAGCTGCCCGAGTTCGACCGTGCCGCGGTGAAGCACAACACCATTCCCGGCGCCATGCTGCTCGATCCGCTGTTCGAGTTTTCCGGCGCCTGCGCCGGCTGCGGCGAGACGCCCTACATCCGGCTCGCCACCCAGCTGTTCGGCGACCGCATGCTGATCGCCAACGCCACCGGCTGTTCGTCGATCTACGGCGGCAACCTGCCCTCCACGCCGTATACGGTGAACGGCGCCGGGCGCGGTCCGGCATGGAGCAATTCGCTGTTCGAGGACAACGCCGAGTTCGGACTCGGCATGCGTTTGGCGGCCGACCAGCTGATGGGCTACGCGAAACAGCTGGTGAAGGAAATGGCTGCGGAAATCGGCGGCGATCTGTCCGAGGCGCTCGTCAATGCCGGACAGCGCGAGGAGGCGGGGATCGTCGCCCAGCGCCAGCGCGTCGCCGCGCTGCTCGAGAAACTGGCGTCCTCCAGGCACCCGCGCGCCAAGGCGCTAGCCAGCGTGGCCGAATGGCTGATCCGCCGCTCGGTGTGGATCATCGGCGGCGACGGCTGGGCCTACGACATCGGCTACGGCGGCCTCGACCACGTGCTCGCGCTGTCGTACGACGTCAACATCCTGGTGCTCGACACCGAGGTGTATTCCAATACCGGCGGCCAGACGTCCAAGGCCACGCCGATCGGCGCGGTCGCCAAGTTCTCGGCCGGCGGCAAGGCCACCGCGAAGAAGGATCTCGCCAAAATCGCCAGCGACTACGGGCATGTATACGTGGCGACCGCAGCCTACGGCGCCAAGGACGTACAGACCCTGCGCGTGTTCCACGAAGCCGAGTCGTACGCCGGCCCGTCGCTCATCGTCGCCTACAGCCCGTGCATCGCCCACGGCTACGACATGCTCTACAACCAGCGCCAGCAGGATCTCGCGGTGAAAAGCGGGCACTGGCCGCTGTTCCGCTTCGATCCGCGGCTGACGGAAACCGGCGCCAATCCCTTCAAGCTCGACTCCGCGGCGCCCAGCCAGCCGGTCAAGGCCTTCATGGAATCGGAGACCCGCTTCGCCATGCTGCAGCGCAGTCATCCGGAGGCGGCGCAGCATTTCCTGGCGCAGGCGCAGCTGGAAGCCGACCGGCGCTTCAAGGCTTACCAGGACATGGCACAGCGCCAGGACCGCCCGGGCGGGCACCCCGAAGGGCATAAAGACCTGGCGGCGTCCCCCTCGCGGGTGCAGGGCCATGACGACGAATCCAAACCCGGAGCCTGACATGATCGATCTCTCCACCGACTATCTCGGCCTCACGCTCAAGAATCCGCTGGTTCCTTCGGCCTCACCGCTGTCGCGCAGCCTCGACACCGCCCTGCGGCTGGAGGATGCCGGTGCGGCCGCGCTGGTGATGTATTCGCTGTTCGAGGAAGAACTGCAAACGGAAGATGCGATGCTGGAGCGTTTTCTGCTGCATGCCGAACTTGGCCACGGCGAGGCGGACAGCTTTCTGCCTGCGCATGGCGAATTCAGGGGCGGCCTCGAGCGCTATCTGACGCATCTGCAGCAGCTCAAGCAGCGTCTTGAAATCCCGGTGGTGGCGAGTCTCAATGGCGTCACCCCATCCGGCTGGGTTGAACTCGGGCGCGAACTGGAGCGGGCGGGGGCCAATGCGCTGGAACTCAACGTCTATCATATCGCCGCAGACGCCCGGCATTCGGGCGATGCGGTAGAGGCGCGCTACATCGATCTGCTCACCGAGTTGCGGCAGGTGGTCAGCCTGCCGATCGTCATGAAGCTGTCGCCGTTCTTTTCCTCGCTGCCGCATTTCGTTCAGCAGCTGGAACATGCAGGCGCGCAGGGCGTCGCCCTGTTCAACCGTTTCTACCAGCCGGACATCGATCTGGACAATTTGATCGTGCGGGATCAACTGCATCTGTCGAGCCCTGACGAAGCATTGCTGCGCATCCGCTGGATTTCCATCCTGCATGGCCGCACCCCTCTGACTTTGGCCGCTACCGGCGGGGTGGACAGCCATGAGGAGGCACTGAAACTGCTGCTGGCCGGAGCCGACGTCGTCCATCTGGCATCCTGCCTGCTGCAACACGGGCCGGGCAGGCTGACGCGGATCCTGCAGAACATCGAACACTGGATGGACGAGCGCGAATACGCATCCGTCGCCCAGCTCAAGGGCAGCATGAGCCAGAAAAACCTGTCCGATCCTGCTTCCATGGCGCGCGCCAGTTATCTGCGCGTGCTGGACAGCTTTTCCCCGCGGCCGGGCGTCTGGTCCTGAACAGGGAAGCATGTGACCCACTGGCTGAATCCGCCTTGACAGGCCCTGCTCCGCTATACAATTGGGCGCATCCCAGCCGCCTCTGCGGGCTTCAGCAGCCGACAGACCGGGGCTCCATCTGCGAGGTTGAGCGTATTACATGGTTGAACACGCCCTAGTCAGTCTTAGCGCCGTGGTCATACTCGGTATTGCCGCCCAGTGGCTGGGCTGGCGCCTGCGCATCCCGTCGATCCTGCTGCTGCTGGTATTCGGGATCGTGGCCGGGCCGGTGCTGGGCTGGGTCGATCCCGGCGAGCTGCTGGGATCGCTGCTGTACCCGGTGGTCTCGCTCGCGGTCGCGGTAATCCTGTTCGAAGGCGGCCTCAGCCTGTCGGTGAAGGAATTCCGTTCCATCGGCAGCGTGATGGCGTGGCTGGTCACCCTGGGGGCGGGCATTACCTGGGCGATCGGCGCCCTGGCGGCGCACTGGGTCCTCGGACTGGACTGGCCGCTGGCGATCCTGCTGGGCGCGGTGCTGGTCGTCACCGGCCCCACGGTCATCGGACCGATGCTGCGGTTCATCCGGCCCACGGGACGCAGCGGCGCCATCCTGAAATGGGAAGGGATCGTCATCGATCCGATCGGCGCCATGCTGGCGGTGCTGGTGTTCCAGGTCACCGCCTATTCGGGGACAGAACACGAAATGGTGGTGGCAATCGGCGTGCTGAAAACCGTTGCATTCGGCACGCTTGCCGGCCTGATCGGCGCATTGATCCTGGGGCTGTGCCTGAAGCGGGACCTGATTCCCGACTACCTGCAAAATCCGGTGGCGGTCATGTTCGTCGTCGCGGTCTTTACCGGCGCCAACCTGCTGCAGTCCGAGTCGGGCCTGCTGGCGGTGACGATCATGGGCTTTGCCCTGGCCAACCAGAAAACCGTTCCGATCCACCACATCGTCGAGTTCAAGGAAAACCTGCGGGTGCTGCTGATCGCGGCCGTATTCATCCTGCTGGCCGCACATCTCAAGCCGACGGATCTCGACCAGATCGGGATCGCCAGCTTTGTGTTCTTCCTGATCCTGGTGTTCGTTGCGCGGCCAGCCGCCGTCTTTGCCGCCACGCTGGGGAGCAAGCTCAGCTTCAAGGAGAAACTGTTCCTGTCATGGATGGCGCCGCGCGGCATCGTCGCCGCCGCCGTGGCGTCGGTGTTCGCGCTGCGTATGGAGGAAGTGGGCCTGGCAGGTGCGGACGTGCTGGTGCCGCAGACCTTTTTCGTCATCATCGGAACCGTGGCGCTGTATGGCCTGACCGCCCCGCAGGTCGCACGGCGGCTCGGTCTGGCCAAGGCGGAGCCGCAGGGCGTGCTGTTTCTGGGGGGGCGCTTCTGGGTGCGCGAGATTGCCAGGGTGCTCCAGAATGAAGGCTATCCCGTCATGCTGGTGGACAACAGCCAGCACAATGTATCGGCCGCGCGCATGGCAGGTATCCCGTCCTTCTATGCCAGCATTTTTTCCGACACCGTGCTGGACCGTGTCGAGATCAGCGGGATCGGAAAGCTCATGGCCATGACCAGCAACGACGATGTCAATTCGCTGGCGGCGCTGCATTTTGCACCCCTGTTCGGCCGCGCGCAGGCCTACCAGCTGATGCCCGAGGACGAAAAACAGCTTGCGGCCCATTCGCGTCACCTGCGGGGACGCTTCCTGTTCGGCAAGGACATGACTCATGCAGCCCTGACCCGGTGGTTCACCGACGAGGCGGTGGTCAAGAAAACCCGGCTGAGCGAGGAGTTCGGCTTTGAGGAATTGAAAGCCCGGTATGGCGGCCAGGTTCAGCCGCTGTTCCTGATCACCGAGGAGGGCACGCTGCAGGTCTTTACGGTCGAAGGGAAGATCAAGCCGCAGGCCGGGCAGACCTTGATCAGTCTTGTCCTGCCGCAGCTGGAAACTGCCGAAGCGGCAACGCAGACGGAGCTGTCAGCAGTCCTGCCATGAAGGGGC
Organism: uncultured Thiobacillus sp.; assembly: GCA_964533095.1. GTDB lineage: Bacteria > Pseudomonadota > Gammaproteobacteria > Burkholderiales > Thiobacillaceae > Thiobacillus. Next base: position 269,132 of record CAZHKS010000002.1, read on the forward strand.
ATGATTTCCCCTGGCACCGGTCAGGGGTTCAGCGTCCTTCGTTCTTTCCCCCCGGGGCCACCCGATGCTCCACCGCGAACACCGCCGCCTCCACCCGCGACGACAGGTTGAGCTTGGCGAGGATGTGGCGGACATGCAGCTTGACGGTGTCGTGGCTGATGTCGAGGGTGCGCGCGATGGCCTTGTTGCTTTCGCCGCGCGACAGGTGGGACAGGATTTCGCGTTCGCGCGGGGTCAGGGCATCGAGCAGGGAGCCGGCATCCTGGCCTTTCTGGTCGTACAGCTTGACCAGCTTGGCGGTCATGGCGGGGGCGACGACGGTTTCGCCGCGCTGGGCGCGCAGGATGGCGTCGACCACTTCGTCGGGCTCCATGCTTTTCAGCAGGTAGCCGTTGGCGCCTGCGCGGAGCGCCCGCGCGAGATCGTCCTCGGCTTCCGACAGGGTCAGAATGAGGATGGGCAGGTCGAAGTCGTCCCCCCTGAGCTGCTGCATCAGGGTGATGCCGTCGGTGCCCGGCATGTTGAGGTCGAGGATGAGGACGTCGGGGCGATGCGCCTTGAGCAGTCTCGCGACATCGTCAGGGTTGCCGGTGAATGCGGTGACTTCGATTTCGCCACTTTGTTCGAGCAGTTCGGCCAGGCCCTTGCGGAACAGGGTATGGTCGTCGACGAGGATGATGCGGGTGAGACTCATGCGGGGTGCTCGCTGTGTTGGTGTGATGCGGCGCGTTGCGGAAAGACCAGGCGGATGACGGTGCCGCCGGCTGGACGGGACTCCACGCTGAGCCTGCCGTTCAGCTTGGCAGCGCGCTCGCGCATGATGGTCAGGCCGAAGCTCTTGCCCAGGGTGGAGGATTCGTCGTTCTTCTTCTGCACACCGACGCCATCGTCGGCGACGTTGACGATGTACTGGCCGTTTTCGAGGTCGAAGGTGATGACGACGTGGCGCGCCCGCGCGTGCTTGGCGATGTTGTAGAGCGATTCCTGGATGATGTGGAAGACCTGGATTTCCTCGTCGGGCGACAGTGAGACGTCCTGCACCAGATTGAGGAAGTCGACGTCGGCATTGGCCTTCTTGCGGAAGCTCTTGGCCATTTCCTGGATCGCCGGCACCAGGCCGCGCGGATTGATGCGGTCGCGGTACTGGGTGATGAGGTCGCGCAGGTCCGCGTAGGCGAGGTCGACCGCTTCCTCGACGTCGCCCAGATAGCGGTTGGCCTTGGGGTAGTCCTCGTGGCGCATGGCGTCGGACAGCACGGTGAGCCGCATCTTGGCGTAGGCCAGCGTCTGCGCCAGCGAATCGTGGATCTGGTTGGCCAGCATCTGGCGTTCATTCATCAGCGAGATGCGCATGTTCTCGCGCGTCAGCCGGGCGTTTTCCAGTGCGATGCCGAGATGCTCGCTGATCGAGCGGAACAGCAGGCGCACGTCCTCGGGGACGGCGTGGCCTTCCTCCAGAAACAGGTTGTAGACGCCCATCACCTGGTTCTTGTGCATCAGCGGAACCGCCACCACGGTGTTGCAGGTGCCGCTGAAATAGGGATCGTTGGCCTGGCGCTTGCAGAAGGCGACGTTGTTCCAGCTGCTGACCGTCACTTCGCGCGCCGCCTTGCCGCACACACCGCAATCGACACTGACCATATGCTCATGCTCGACCAGATCGGGCGGCAGGCCCACCGAGCCAATCAGCCTCAGATGCGTGCGGTCGTCCGTGATGACGCGCACCGCACCCGCCTGTGCACCGGCCAGACGGATCATGGTCGACAGGAAGCGCCCCAGCAACTGCTCGACATTGGAATCGGTGGACAGGCTGGTGGTGATTTCCGACAGCACGCGCAGCGCCGGGATGCTGACATTGCCGGTATCGGGCGGTATGTGCTGGATCAGCGGTTGAATGTTGTCTTTCATGGCGCGATCAGAAGGCCTGGCTTTTCAGCATATCCGATTTATGCATGATCCCAAGCCGGTCTTGGAAAAACAGGCTGGATCGAGGGATTTTCCCACAGGACCCATGAACCATGTGACCGATCCGGTTCAAAGCAGTTCTCCCCGGACGACCGGAATCACCCGGCCGCCTACGCTCACCGTGTGACGCCCGGCGAGTGTTTCAGCACGCAGCAGCACCTGCGACGGCCGGTTCACTTCGTGTCCCTGTTCGATCCGCAAAGACAGGCGGGATTCGGGATAAACCCGATGTTCCAGGAGGTAGGCACCGAGGAAAGCCGCGCCGTTGCCCGTGGCAGGGTCCTCGCGCACGCCATGCGCCTCGAAGAAAAAGCGGGCGCTCAGGTCATTGCGGGAGTGGCGCGTCTGGCGGCAGAAGAGGTATACGAGAGGCGGGAAGCCTTGCGCCGCCAAAGGCGCGAAGATATCGAGGTCCAGTTTGCAGCGGCGCAAGGCATCGAGGCTGCGCAGTGGCACGATCAGGGCCGAGATGCCGGCGGTCATCTGCCGGATCGGGCTGCTGGTGTCGATGTCTTCCGGCGAGATGCCCAGCGCGGCCGCGACGGGTTCGCGGGCGCATGTTGCGCCAGGCATCGCCTGCGGCGCCTGGAACCATGTGGTTTCGCCTTCATCGGCGGAGCGCTCGAAGGTGACGGGAACCGGGCCTACCGCAAGGTTCAGCCGAAGCGGCGTGGACGCGTCGGATGCAACATGCTGGCGGATGACCCAGGCCGTTCCCAGGATAGGATGCCCGGCAAACGCAATTTCCCGCGCGGGCGTGAAAATCCTGACCTTGAACCCGCCGTCATTCTCCGGGGCGCTGCTGACGAAGGTCGTTTCCGAGAAATTCATCTCCGCCGCGATCCGCTGCATCGTTTCGTCGGGAATATCGTCGGCGTTGGTTACAACCGCCAGCTGATTCCCCGCGTAGGGCTGCTCTGCGAAAACATCGACGATGTGGAAATGGCGCACCATGATCCTGCTGTCCGGCAATAATCAACCAGACAGTATAAAAGTTTTCTTCCGGTCCGAGCGGTATGCCCGGAAGGCAAGGCGCCGGGGCGTTTGCGATGATGCGTGCACCCCGGCGTGCGGGCAGTCGGGAATCAGAAGCGCATGGCCAGTCCGGTCAGCCACGCATGATCAGCGGCCGGCTGGGTCAGGCCTTTGCGATATCCGAGATCGATGTCCAGATTCCGGGTGACGGAATAGACAAGCCCAATCACCATGGAGCCTACGTTGGGATGGCCCGTGTGCGTGGAATTGCTTTCGATGCTGGCATCCCCGACCAGCCGCAGCGATTCGACAAGGCTGTATTCGGCGGCGACCGAGGCGTGATAGATATGATCTCTTCCATCCGCCCCGTCGTGGATGTTGCGCGTATAACCGAGGTGTACATGAACGGTCCAGGGGTCGCCTGCATAGGTCATGACGCCGAACAGGCTGGGCGTGACGTGTCCCGCGCTCAGTCCCTTGTCGTCATTTCCGGTCGGCAATCCCAATCCCGGGCGCAGGGCGAAACTCAGCGCGCCTTCATCATAGAAGCGCCATTTGGCGGCGATTTCCATGTCCGCGAAGCCCTTGACGGTAGGGGCCGTAGCGACCATCCGGTCGGTCTGACGCTCATGCGGCAGGGCGGCGATGATATCGAGGTTTTCAGTGAGGCCCATGGATAGCACGGTATTGATGCTCTGATCGCGCATGTCGCAAGATCCATCCTTCGCGCGGTTCAGGTCGTGCGTCAGTTCGATCTGGTAGTGGCCGGCCCCCTGGGTGCCGGTATCTTCCGTGAGCAGGGGGTGGGCTCCCCACGCCGCCATGGGCGATAAGCCTGAAAGGATGCCTGCACAGATGCCGGCGATTCTTGTTGTTGTCTTCATTGCCTCGATTCTCTCCACGGAAATCGATTTTTAATTGAACGACCGGACCAGGCAACAGCCCGCCACCCGGGCTCAGGCGCCGGTGCTGTCAGTCATGCCGGGCGTCTGGAATATTTTAAAGGGGGATATCAGGTCATGCCCGATCACCCATGCGTACTGTTCCCGATTTTTCGGACCCGGGTTCCCCATGCCGCAAGGCGTCTGCTGCCTGGAAGGTTTCGTCCAGCAGTTCGATCCAGTGGCTGACCGGCACCGGCGAAGTCTGGGACAGGTGCGTCAGGCAACCGATGTTGGCCGTCGCGATGGCTTCCGGGCGGCTGGCCAGCAGGGTTTCCAGCTTGCGTGCGCGTAGCGATTCCGAGAGCGTCCGCTGCAGGAGAGAATAGGCCCCGGCCGCACCGCAGCACATGAAGGGATAGCGAACGGGAAGCAGCTTGAAACCGGCACGCTTCAGCAGTTTCTCGACCACGCCGTTCAGCTTCTCACCGTGCTGCAGGCTGCACGACGACTGGAAGGCGATACGCCGCGGGCGCTGTGGCGCAGGCGGGCCGCCGGGCAGATCGTCTTTCCACGCTTCCGCGACGATCTCTGCAATGTCCCGGGTCAGTTCCGAAATGCGCGCCGCCTTGTCGCGGTATCGGGGATCGTCATGCAGCAGCTGCCCGTAATCCCGGAAGTGCATGCCGCAGCCGCTGGCCGTGAGGACGATGGCTTCGGCGCCGGCCTCGACGTGAGGCCACAAGGCATCGATGTTCCTGCGCATGAAGGTGCGCGCTTCGTCCGTCTCGGCCATGTGATGGCTCAGGGCGCCGCAGCAGCCGTCGCTCGCGGGGATCAGCCGGATGCCGAAGCGATCCAGTACGCGGGCGGCCGCAGCATTGATATCCGGTGCCAGGCCGGGTTGCACGCATCCTTGCCAGATCAGCATGGTACGGCCATGCGACCGGTCGGGCCAGGCACCTGCCTTGCGTCGTTGCGGGATTCTTGCGCGAAGATCCTGCGGAAGAAATTTCCGCAGCGCCTGGCCGGTGCGCAGCAATGCGGTGAAGCGGTAACGGTAGGGCACTACGGCACGCAGCGCCCGCCACGCCAGTCTTTCCTTGAACGGACGCGGGGATTCCTTTTCGACCAGCTCCCGCCCGATATCGAGCAGACGTCCGTAGCGGACACCCTGGGGGCAGCTGGTTTCGCAGGACCGGCAGCCAAGGCAGCGATCGAGATGGCGTTGCAGATTGACGCTGAGCGTCCGGCCTTCAAGCGTGCTGAGGGTATAGGACGGCAGCTGGAGCGTCTCCTGGGTGGGCTCCTTGCCCTCCATGAACTGCTTGATGAGATAAATGCGCCCCCGCGGCCCGTCCCACTCATCGTCGAGCAGCCGGAAAGTGGGGCAGGTGAAGGTGCATTGACCGCATTGCACGCAGGGCCGCAGAAGCGCTTCCGCCTCGCGTCCCAAGTCGGTATCACGATACATCTCGGCCAGTTCAATTTTCATTCCGGTCCTCCATGCAGAATCGCCAGGTTTGTGTACCTGCCGGGTCGAGACCCGATTCCCGGATCCGGATTCCGGCGCATGACGGAATAGCCATGACACGCTTGCATCCGATGAGGTTTCAGGTCACGGCACCCCGCTGCGAGCGAGCCGAAGACAAGCGCTTCGTCCGCTTTCCAGCAGGACTATGGGCCAGGCGAAAATGCCTGTCCAAGACCTTATTTCGATCGCGTCAATAGAAGGGAGTTATGGCTTCGGACGGAGCCGTTTCAGCTACAAACCGCCGGATGCGTGTTGGCGTGCGGCATGTTTCCGGAACCGCTATGCGATGAAAACCGGTAAAGCCTGTGGCAGGGCGGGTATGGGTGGGTGAGCAGTACGACGGCGGCCTGGACTGCCGACATCTCACTGGGGTTGCCAGGACGGCATGGGCGCCTGGGAGGGATTGCTGGGTGCCGGGGAGGAGCCCCTCCGGTGGTTCGTGCGTCAATGCGAGGCTGCAGGCTCTGGCTCGAATTCGGACTCGAGTTGATCTGCTTCCATCGATTCGCCGCGGCACCAGAGCATTGCCAGGGTGCCAAACGCCGTACAGGCCGGACTCTTGTAACCATCCTTGCGGCAGATCAGGGTGATCGTATGGCGCGGCATTTCCGGGTTGAGCATCACCGGATGGAGGCCTTGCTGCGCGCCGATGATGCTGTGCGGCAGGATGGTGGCAAGCCGGCCAAGGCGAGCGACTTCGACGATTACGCTGAGCGAGTTGGTTTCCATCGCGATACGCGGGGTGATGCCATACTCGAGGCAGTACAGGTCGATGTGGCGGCGCAGCGCAAAATCCTTGTTGAGCAGCACCAGCGACTCGCTTTCCAGTACCTGCGGGCTTAACGGCTCGGTCTGGCCGGCACGGGGGTGGGCCTTGCCAACGGCAAGGTTGAGCGTTTCAGTGAACAGGACGTGGGTATCGATCTCGTTCGAGCGAGCCACGGTCGAGAGGACATTGGTGAAGGCGATGCCGATATCGAGGTTGCCTTCGGCCACGTCTGCCTCGACGGAATCCTGGGGCAGTTCCTGTGTGCTGACGGTTATCCCCGGATAACGGGTATTGAAGGATTCCAGCAATGGGCTGACCAGGTGGTCGGTGATGGGCGTCATTCCCAGGCGGAGCGAACCTCGGCTCAGGTCCTGCAGTTCGTGGATGGCCCGTTTCCCTTCGTCGAGTTCCCGCAAGGCGCGGCGGGCATAGTGCAGATACACCTCTCCTGCGGCAGTCAGTTGAACCGTCCGTCCGGACCTGTCCAGCAATTGCACGCCGAGCAAATCCTCCAGATGCTTGATCTGCTGCGACAGCGTGGGTTGCGAAACGAACAGCAGTTCCGCTGCGCGCGTGAAGCTTTGCATGTCCGCCACCGCGATCAGGTAGCGAATGGCACGCGGGAAGACGAGGTTACGTTGCATAGCCAAACCTTATAGCACCAATCGGAATTAAGACTTGGAAAACTATAACCAGTTAGTTCATTCTTTAAAACATGCGATTTGTATCGATGTTCCAGAACAGTTGCAGCAGATCGACATGCCTTGTTGATTATCGACCAAACCCGTCTGGATGGGGGGCGGAATCGAAAATGACCGGGCATGTTCGTGAATGTTCTTGAAGCATCGGTCACGTGTCGTAGTCGTAGTGGGACATGGATCGGGGGGCGTTCAACCACATGAGCATCCGCACGGGGCGGGTGTTCATGGAAGTGAAGCGACCTGGCGGTCATTCTGTCCGGATTTCTGGTCGTTGCCGGACTGCTGGGCTGGGCAACAGGATTCGTAAGTGAATGCAACAAAGGAGGAAACACCATGCATATTGAACCAGGTATTGTTGAAGGCGCCAAAATGACACTGAGTTACGCTACGGCGATCGGTGTGTTCGGCTATACGGCCAAGCTGGCATTGAATACGATCAGGCAGGACGGAATCATCCCCCTGGGGATTCGCAGCCTGATCGCCGCTGCCCTCGTATTCAGCTTCTTCGAGGTATTTCCGCATTATCCGATCGGGGTCTCCGAGGTCCACCTGATTCTGGGGTCGACGCTCTTTCTGATGTTCGGCGCGGCACCGGCAGCCATAGGCCTGGCGACCGGATTGCTGATACAGGGACTCTTCTTTGCGCCGTGGGACCTGCCGCAATACGGCATGAATGTCACGACGCTCCTGGTGCCCCTGTTTGCGCTCAGTGCCATCGCGCATCGCTACATTCCGGCGAATACGGCTTACAAGGACGTGAAATACAGCCAGTGCCTGGCGCTGTCGACCGCGTATCAAGGCGGTGTGGTGGCCTGGGTTGCTTTCTGGGCGATTTATGGCCAGGGGGTGGGAGCCGCCAATCTGGCGCAAATCGGCACCTTCGGGGCGGCCTACATGACGGTTGTTCTCGTCGAGCCGCTGCTTGACCTGGCCATTCTCGCTGCCGTGAAGGGGCTGCATCAGTTCCGCGACAGCATGGTGTTCCAGCAACGCTTCTACCGGGCGGCGGCCGTCGTGGGACGCTGAGCACTTCCGGCAAGGAAGGGCCGGGGAGATTTCGGGGCAGCTTGATGTCTTCCCGGCACGCGTCGTAGTACGTATGACCCAACCCCTTTTGAGCAAAACATGCGGAGGCCTGGCGGTTTCATCCCCCAGGCCCGTACGCAGGGAGCAGTGCAGATGAACAAAGCAGAAATGAAGGACGCCATACTCCGGGCCAAATCCGAAAAAGACCTGAAATGGAGCGACATCGCCGGGGCGGCGGGCATGTCCGACGAGTTTGTCTGCTCGGCGTGTCTCGGCATGAACCACCTGGACAAGCCGCAGGCCGATGCCGTGGCCAAGGCGCTCGGCCTTGGCGGCGAGGTCTCAACCGCGCTTCAGCGCTTCCCGACCAAGACCTGGGAGCACCCCATCCCGACGGATCCGCTGATTTATCGCTGGTACGAGATGCTGAACGTATACGGCGAGACGATCAAGGAGATGATCAACGAGAAATTCGGCGACGGCATCATGAGCGCCATCGACTTCACCATGAACATCGACAGACAGGAAGATCCGAAGGGTGATCGCGTGCTGGTCACCATCAGTGGCAAGTTCCTGCCTTACAAATCCTGGTAGGGGTCCCATGGCGACGGTCCACGGGTGTCAGGGATGTGCCGGCCCACGTACCGTGAAACTGTCTGGGCGGGTCACGGAAATCAGTATTCATTGAACATAAGTGTTAGGGCTCCTCAATCCGGTATCTACTCCTCCTGTGCCGGATGTCCTAGGGTTGCCGCCTCTTCGTGAGGCGGCTTTTTTTTCTGGAATTGCTGCGGCGCCTTGCATGTAGGTGTGCTTCGCGGCGACCTGGGCGTCAGCGATTCACCCGATGTCACGCCTGTCGACAGGCAACATGTTTCTTCGGGCACGACTGCGCTGGACGATCAGGCCTTGTTAAAGATGAGGTGATGCATGGTTGCGCGTGACCCCCACCGTTTTGTCAACGAACTTGACGAATCCGCCCTTGAACGCCTTGCTGCCCGGCTTGAGAGCCGGGCGCGTGACGATGTCTTCACGCGGCTGCTCGACAATTATGTGGAACGGCTTGTCTTGCCTCCGTTTGCCCGGGTTCTTGAGGTGGGTTGTGGCACGGGGGCCGTGCTGCGATCCATCGCGCGCCGGGACGACTTTACCGGCAGGGCGCTGGGCGTCGATCAATGCCGTCATTTCATCGATGCCGCGCGCAGCTTCGCGCACGGCGAGCATGTCGACAGCCGCGTCGCCTTCCAGGTCGGCGATGCGCATTCCCTCGACCTTCCCGCCGCGGCCTTCGACGTCGTCATCGCACACACGCTGATCAGCCATGTCACCGCGCCGCTTGCGGTGCTGGGTGAGATGGCACGCATGGTTCGCCCCGGCGGAACCATTGTCGTCTTCGACGGTGATTACGCCTCCCTGACCTATGCCTGCCCCGATCACGACTTCGGCCGGCTCATGGATGAAGCCCTGGCGAACGCCACCTTCAACAACCCGCGGATCATGCGCGACCTGCCGCGACTGTTGCCCGAACTCGGACTGAAACTGGCTGACGCCTGGGGCGATGCAGTGGTTGAAATCGGAAACGCCAGCTATTTCAAATCATTTGCCGAGACCTATGTCCCCTATGTGAAGAAGGCAGGATTGCTGCCCGAGCGCGCGGTGGATGTCTGGCACAAGGAGCAGCACCAGGCGATGGAAAACGGGACGTTCTTCGCCGCGTGCAACTACTACACATATATGGCGCACCGCATATGACGCCGGGTGCCGGCCAGCATATGCGATGCGGACGAAGAGTTGAAAGATGCATTTCAGATATTGCCTGGGGACGATCATCAACCAGCCGGTGGCAAACGGGTTTTGCCCCGTCTTGTCACGTTCAAAGCCAGGCTGCGAGCGGGATTCAGGCCTATAGCGAAACCCTATAAGGATCATCGGAATTAAGACTTGGAAACCAATAATCAGATGAAGCATAGTTGGACCATCAAAGATCTGCTGCGGATATCACTGCAACGCAAACAGAAGGTTCAGGCCGGTAGAGCTTCAGGTTTTTGAGGTTGGAATTTGTAGAAGCCGAGTTGGCGTAATTGTAGGCAAACATAAATCGCATTACGGCAAGCCGACTTGTTCGTAATCCACAAAGGAGTCAACACAATGTCATCGTCTACCAGAGAAGAGGTGCTCCGACATATCGAGTCCGTCGGCTACATGCAGCCGGCGCTGCACAAGCCGACGCACGCACCCTCGCCCGATCAGATCGACCATACGCTGTGGCGTGCGTATACCCGCACGTCGCACGACGTCGGCGGCGAGCCGGATGTGCCCATCGTATGGACCGAGAAGGAAGAAGAGGTCTGGGAACTGAATACCTTCGCCACCTGCGAATGCCTGGCATGGCGCGGCGTGTGGACGGCCGAAGAGCGTCGCCGCAAGCAGAACGTGGATGTCGGCCAGACGCAATATCTGGGATTGCCTTACTACGGCCGCTGGCTGCTGACGGCGGCACGCATCCTGGTCGACAAGCAATACTGCACGCTCACCGAACTCGTCAACAAGATCGATGAGCTGAAAAAGCGCGCCAAGTCAGATCGGGGTCTGGGCGAATACCTCCCCGCAAAGACCAAGTAAATCTCAAGAGGTGAAGACGCTATGAGCAACAAGCCTGTTTACGACAGAACCCACCACGCCAAGATGGCCACCGGCATTGGCGATCCCCAGTGCTTCCGGGGCAAGGCCGGTCCGGCCAAGTTCAAGGAAGGCGACCGCGTGCGCATCAAGGACCTGCCCGATCTGTTCTATACCCGCACCATGACCTACACGCGCGGCGCGACGGGAACCATCGTCAAGCTGGTGTACGAGAGCCCGGCAGCCGAAGACGAGGCGTTCGGCAATGAGGATCACCCGGAGTGGTTCTACAGCATCGTGTTTGCGCAGAAGGATCTCTGGCCCGAGTACAGCGACAGCTTCGGCAATGACACGCTGGAGACCGAAATCCCGGAACGTTACCTTGAGTCGGCTTGAATCGACTCGCGGACATTATTGACTAGAGGAAATACACATGTCTGATCATCACCACGACCATGACCACGACCACGACCACGGCCACAAGCCGGCTCCGATGGTCGATGAAGTCAGCGACTTCGAAATTCTCGAAATGGCTGTCCGTGAGCTGGCCATCGAGAAAGGACTTTTTTCCGCTGAAGACCACCGCGTCTGGAAGGAATACGTTCACACCCTCGGCCCGTTGCCTGCGGCGCGTCTGGTTGCCAAGGCCTGGCTGGATCCCGAGTACAAGAAGCTTTGCATCGAAGATGGCGTCGAGGCCAGCAAGGCCGTAGGCGTGAACTGGGTGACCAGTCCCCCTACCCAGTTCGGTACCCCCAGCGACTACTGCAACCTGCGCGTCCTGGCGGATACGCCGACCCTGAAGCATGTCGTGGTGTGCACCCTGTGCTCGTGCTACCCACGCCCGATCCTGGGGCAGTCGCCCGAGTGGTATCGCACGCCGAACTATCGTCGGCGTCTGGTGCGCTGGCCGCGTCAGGTGCTCGCCGAATTCGGCCTGCAGCTGCCGCCTGAAGTTCAGGTTCGTGTTGCCGACTCCAACCAGAAGACCCGCTATATCGTCATGCCGACCCGTCCTGAAGGCACGGAAGGCTGGACCGAGGATCAGCTGACCGAGATCGTGACGCGCGATTGCCTGATCGGCGTTGCGGTGCCGAAACCCGGCATTACCTCGAACGCCAAGCGTCCGGTGCGCAAGGCGATTCGTCCGGTTCATCACGACCACTGAGCATCAGGCTATACGTTGGCAAGGAGCGAGTCATGGCCACAGTTGAAAAAAATGTCCCTGGCGCAGCCGAGCGCTGGAACGGTACCGACCTGACGCCGATCGGCGTACTCGAGGACGTCCGCGGTCGCGGACGGGTTTGGGAGGACCTGGCGGCCCAGTACGGCGTCACGAATCCCGACCCACCCTGGAAGATCGACCTGGAGGCAACGTGCGACATGCTCGCCGCCGACTCCTGCGTCAAGCCATACGATCAGGTGGAGCCGGGCTCCTGTGCGCTGCCCTCACTCGAGCGGCGCGCCGAGGAGGACGACTTGTCGGAAACGCTCTACGAGGATGTGCCCTTCCCCGAACGGCAGCTTCTGGCATTGGCTCACTCGATGATCAAGCGTGGCCTGATCGACGAGGCGGAACTGGCCCGTCGTCTGGAGGAAGTTGGAAAACGTCTCAACAGCGCCTGATGCCGGGCAGGGCGAAGCGTCCCGCGAAATCAACCAGAATCCTGCCGCGAGTCCTTGTGGGCCGGGCGACGTAAATAAACAGAGGAATATGTAGATGGCAATACGTGGAACAGAAATCAAGATCCAGGGCCTGACCCACCGCTACGGTTCGCGGACCGGGGTGACCTTCAATCGGGTTGATCTGGTGTCACCGCCCGGTGAGGCGCTGGCAATCATCGGCCGTTCGGGCTGTGGCAAATCCACGCTGCTTCATATCCTGGCCGGCATCCTGAAACCCACCGAAGGCAAGGTCCTGCTCAACGGAACGGCGATCACCGCGCCGTCGCCGCGCTGGGTCATGATGTTCCAGGCGCCGCATCTGTTTCCCTGGATGACGGTTGCGCAGAACGTCGGCGTCGGCCTGAGCTTCGGGCGCTGGTCCAGGGAAGAAACCGAAGAGCGCGTGACGGAGGCGATCAAGCTGGTCGAGCTGCAGGATTTCGCTGCCGCCAACGTGCAGGATCTCTCGGGTGGCCAGCAACAGCGCGTGGCGCTTGCCCGTTCGCTGGTGATGGAGCCCGAGCTGCTGCTGCTGGACGAGCCGTTCTCCGCACTCGACGCCTTTACCCGTTCCTCCCTGCAGAAAGACGTGCGCAACATTGCCAAGCGCAAGGGGTTCAACATCGTTTTCGTGACGCACGACATCGACGAGGCCGTCATCATGGGCGACCGTGCGGTGATCATGGCAGGCTCGCCCGGAAACATCGTTCACGAACTGGATATCGATCTGCCCGACCCGCGCGATCGCCACGATGCGGCGGTTCAGACGTTGCGTACGCGCCTGATGGCGACATTCCAGGAAGCGGCCAACTACAAGAAGCCGGAGTCGGCAACCCTGGCCGCATGATCTGCGACTTATCGAATTGCTCACTGTAAAAAAGCGGGAAAGAGCAAATACCGGTCGGGATCACCGACCCTCACCTTAGGAGACCGAGAATGAAAAAATATCTATACGAAGAGCATGGCCAGCCGCGCCCGCTGGTACACGTTGATGGATGTTCATGCGGTACGTGTGGCAAGGCCCGTCCGATCGATCCGCGCATGCATATGATGCCCGACAACCCGGATATCGGCGACGGCATGGAAGATCCGAACCTGGCGCTTGCCTACGACCCGCTGTTCAGCTCCGTTCTCGGCACGGGGGTCAGCCGGCGCGACATGCTCAAGATGGCCGGTCTCTCCGCGCTGGGCGGCATGGCCGGAATGGGCGGCATGCTGTCCTCGTCGGCCTTTGCCGCCGAGAAGAAGAAGTTCTCCAAGCCGTTCGACCCGGTGGTCAAGATCGGCTACATCCCGATCACCGATGCGGCCGCGCTCCTGGTCGCGCACGAAATGGGCTTCTTCAAGAAGCAGGGCATCCAGTCCGAACCGCCGACACTGATCCGCGGCTGGTCGCCCCTGGTCGAGGCCTTCTCGTCCCAGCGCTTCAACCTCACGCACATGCTCATCCCGGTGCCGATCTGGATGCGCTACAACAACAAGTTCCCGGTGAAGATCACGGCCTGGAACCACACCAATGGCTCCGGCATCATCGTCCACAAGAACAGCGGCATCGCCTCGCCCAAGGACTTCGGCGGCAAGCAGTTCGCCGTGCCGTACTGGTACTCGATCCACAACATCATCTCGCAGAAAATCCTGCGGGAAGCCGGCATTACGCCCGTGGTCCGTCCGCAGAACGCGAAGCTCGCGCCCAACGAGTGCAACTTCCTCGTGCTGAACCCGCCCGACATGCCCCCCGCGCTTGCGGCGAGACAGATCGACGGTTATTGCGTCGCCGAACCGTTCAATGCGCTTGGCGAGCTCAAGGCGGGCGGCGTGATGCTGCGCTTCACCGGCGACGTCTGGAAAGGCCACCCCTGCTGCGTGGTCGTCATGCACGAGGACGACGCGATGGATCCTGCCCGCGCAGCCTGGGCGCAGGGTGTCCATAACGCCATCGTCGAGGCACAGATCTATCTGTCCAACAACAAGAAGGCGATGGCGCAGATGCTGTCGAAGGACGGCAAGAAGTATCTGCCGTTCCCGTCCGAGGTCGTCGAGCGCGCGATGCTGTTCTACAGCCCGGCCGATTACTCGACGCCGCCTGCCATCAAGCATCCGGAGTGGGGGCAGAGCCGCATCAACTTCCAGGGCTGGCCGTATCCGAGCGCGACCGAATACGTGGTCGACGAGCTCAAGAAGACGCTGGTCGGCGGCGATCTCGGCTTTCTCAACAAGCTCACGCCGGACTTCGTGGCCAAGGATCTCGTCAACTACACCTATGTCAAGAAGGCGCTCAACGCCAACCCGACATGGAAGACCGATCCGAGCGTGCCGCAAAAGGGCGATCCCTTCGTGCGTAAAGAGGTGATCGAGCTATGAGTCATGCCGTCACACCCGCCGGGGAGGGCGGCATTTGCCGCCTGATGAAGCATCAGGCGGTGCAGAGTCTTGGCTGGGCCGCCGGCGGCATCGCGATCCTGGCCATCCTCTGGTTGATCGGGGGGTACTTCATTGCCAACAATCCGACCACGAAAACCTTCGTCAAGTTCGGACTGATCCCGACGCTGGGAGCGTTTCCGGAGTTGTGGGGGGCGGGCAAGATCCAGAATGCCCTGGCCGCCAGCGGCTTCCGCCTGGGCTCGGGCCTGTTGATCGCCATCGCCATTGGCGTGCCGATCGGCATCCTCATGGGGCGCATCAGGTGGTTCCGCGACTTCACCAACTCGCCGTTCCAGTTCGTGCGCATGATCAGCCCGCTTTCCTGGATGCCGCTTGCGGTGCTGGTATTCGCAACATGGAACGGCTCGATCATCTTCCTGATCGCGATCGCGGCAGTCTGGCCGGTGATGTTCGCGACCGCGGCAGGCCTGGCCAAGGTGGATCCGAACTGGTTCAAGGTGGCGCGCAATCTTGGCGCCAATCCCCTGCACATCCTGACCAAGGTGATCATGCCGGCGATCACGTTCGATGTTCTGTCGGGCATACGTCTCGCACTGGGCGTCGCTTGGATCGTGCTCGTCCCGGCGGAATATCTCGGTGTGACGTCCGGCCTGGGCTACGCCATCGAGGATGCACGCGAGACGCTTTCGTACAACCACCTCACGGCGATGGTGGTCACGATCGGTGTCGTCGGCTACTTCCTCGACAGCATCCTCGTGGCACTCATCAAGCGCTACAGCTGGCATCGGGGGGGCTGATGGGCAAGGGAACCTATGCCGGGGCAGGGCTGCGCCATCCGGATACGCCGGGCCGCGGCGTGCTCGCCACGCTCCATCCGGACACATACATGAACGCCAACAAGAAGCTACACGACATGGATTACACGTACTTGATCGAATCGGCACCCGGCTATCAGGCAGCTTCCCTGCCTGGAGTTCGGGCGAAAGGGGATGAGCGATGAGCAGCCACACCGCAACAGTCGGCGGCGGCGTGGTCAGCGCCGGCGTCAGTGGGAACTGCCTTTCCCGCGCCATCAGGAATACAGCAGACAAATCGCTGCATTTCTTCGTGGGACTGGCCGTCCTGTTCACGCTCTGGGGCGCCGGCATCTATTTTGTCACGCTCAATCCTGCAAACTCGCAATTCGTTGATTTCGGCCCCCTGCCGGCACTCAAGGCGCTGCCGGAGCTGTGGGAAAACGGCGTGATCCCCAAGGCCTTGTCGAGCACCGGCTACCGTCTTGGCGCGGGACTGAGCCTGGCGATCCTCATCGGGATTCCGCTTGGCATCCTCATGGGCCGTATCCGCTGGTTCCAGCGCCTGACCAACGTGCCGTTCCAGTTCCTGCGCATGATCAGCCCGCTTTCCTGGGAGCCGATCGCGGTCGTGGTGTTCGCGGGATGGGAGCAGGCGATCGTCTTCCTCATTGCCATCGCCTCGGTCTGGCCCGTCGCGTTTGCCACCGCCTCCGGCCTCGCCAAGGTGGACCCGGCGTGGTTCAAGGTGGCGCGCAACCTCGGTGCCAGGCCCTGGCAGATGGTGACGCGGATCATCATGCCGGCGATCACCTTCGATATCCTGACCGGTATCCGCCTGGCGCTGGGGGTCGCGTGGATCGTGATCATTCCGGCGGAGTTTCTCGGCGTGACCTCCGGCTTCGGCTTTGCCATCGAGGATGCGCGCGAAGGCCTGGAATACGCGCATCTCATGGGACTGGTACTGATCATTGGCGTCGTCGGATTCGTGCTTGACAGCATCTGCGTCCTGCTCATCAGGCGCTACAGCTGGCATCGCGGGTGACCAGGATGAGCAGCAGGCCATGCCCGGGTCGTGAGCAGTCAGACTGAAGAGCCGGCAACGTCGTGTTGCCGCGTGCAAATTGGCGGCATCACGATCCTGATATACGCAAAGCATGCATTATTCACAGAGCAAGGTAGAAGCAAAATGTCACAAAAAATCAACATCATATGTGTCACCGGCACACGCGAGAAGCTGCAGATGGCCGCGATGTTCGCCTCGGTCGCAGCCGCGACGGGCGACGAGGTCTCCGTGTTCCTGTCGATGAATGCCCTGTCCTATTTCGTCAAGGGACACAGCGGCGACGCGCCGGTCGAGGGGGAGATGGGAACGCTCATGGGGCAGAAGGGCGTGCCACCTTTCAAGCAGCTGTTCCAGCAGGCGGTCGAACTGGGCGATGCGCAACTGCTGCCGTGTTCGATGGCGCTGGATCTCATGAAGATCACGCACGAAGACCTCGACCCCGAACTGGGTCCCCCGACCGGGTTGACGCGCTTTTTGAGCGATGCCGAGGGCGGGCAGATGCTGACGTTCTAGCAGGTTGGCGAATTGAACCCATGTTTTCTGGAGAACAGCAATGAGTGATACCAAGATTGTCGATGCACGCGATACCTTCTGCCCCGGACCGCTGATGGAGCTCATCACCCACATGAAGCAGAGCAGCGTGGGCGATACGCTGGAACTGTTGTCGACCGACGAGGGCTCCGGCGCGGATGTGCCGGAGTGGGTCAACAAGGTCGGCCACGAGATCATCAGCAACGAAAAGATCGACGGGGTCTGGCACATCAAGATCCGCAAAGCCAAGTGATGCGCCATGTGTCGGCCGGGCACGCGTGCCGGCCCAGGTACCGGGACGTCCCGGACAATAATTTTGGATAGGAGAATGCAATGAGAATCTTAGTCGTCGGTGGTGGCACAGGCGGTACCATTGTGGCCAACAACCTGGCACGGCGGCTGTCTGCTGAGATTCGTTCCCGCAGAGTCCGGATCACGATGCTTTCGGCATCCGACAGGCACATGTACCAGCCCGGCCTGCTGTATGTCGCGTTCGGGCAGATGACGCCGGACCAGCTGTATCGCGACCAGGCGGGCCTGCTCGAGGGAACCATCGATTTCCACGTGGATCCGGTCGAAACGTTCCAGCTCGACCAGAACAAGGTCATTACCAAAAGCGGCAAGGTGCACGAGTACGATATTCTCGTGATGGCCACCGGTTCGCGCATCGTTCCCGAGCAGATTCCCGGACTGATGGAGGGCGCGGAGACGTTCTACACCGAAGCCACCGCGGTCAAGATGTTCAAGCGCCTGCGCGAGATGCAGGAGGGCACGGTCGCCGTCGTCGTCGGCGTGCCGCACAAATGCCCGATCGCACCGGTCGAACTGATTTTCGGCCTGCATGACTATTTCAAGGCACGCGGCATCCGCGACAAGATCAGGATCAAGTACCACTATCCGATCGGCCGCATCCACACCATCAAGGAAGTCGCCATCTGGGCCAAGCCGGAATTCGACCGCATGGGCATCGAGTACGAGACGCTGTTCAACGTCAGCGAAGTGGACGTGGCAAACAAGGTGGTCCGCAGCGAGGAGGGTACCGAGACCCAATACGACATGCTCATCGCCATCCCGCCGCACCGCGGCATGGAAGTGATCGAGCAGAACAACCTGGGCGAGGGCGGCTGGATTCCGACCGACCGCTTCAAGCTGACCATGAACGGCCACGACAACGTCTATGTACTGGGCGACACGACCAATCTGCCGGTCAGCAAAACCGGGTCGGCGGCGCACTTCCAGGCGGAAGTGGTGGCCGAGAACATCGCCTCGATGGTCAAGATCGGCACGCCGGTCCGCGATTACGACGGCAAGGTCTACTGCTTCATTGAAACAGGCCACGACAGTGCGACCTACGCGATGTTCAACTATCAGAACCCACCCGATCTGAAGCCGCCGTCAAAACCCATGCACTGGTTCAAGATGTCCTACAACCAGATGTACTGGACCAGCGTACGCGGACTGCTCTGAGAAAGCCAAACCATGACAACACAAACTGAAACGCCTATCCCCGCCATGGCGGCCGAAGACCTGCAGCGGCTCGTCGAAGTCGCGCAGCTCGTCACCGCGGCCCGCGACGCCATGTCGGACGAGATCGTCACGCGGCTGTCATGGGCGATGAGCGAGGGCCTGACCCTGCTCGACCGCCTGACGCGCAACGAAGGCCTGATGCACCTGCTCAAGGTGCTCGACCGCCAGGATACGCAGTATCTGCTGATCGCCCTGTCCGACGCGATCCATGCCGCGAGCCAGGAAATCCCGGCCAATCCGCCGGCGACGGGCGGCCTGGGCTGCATGCTGCGGGTAGCCCGTGACCCCGGGACGCAGGAAGGCCTGCGCCTCCTGTCGGTGATCGGCAAGCACCTGAGCCACAGCATGCGCGAGCAGCACCGGCACGGCTAGAAGCCGAGCGCCCAGGGGTCAGGTGCAAGGCCTGACACGGCGGGATCAAGGACCCCGTCCCCTGGCGCAGGACGTCCATTACAGCCGAGACCTGGCGCGCCTGCCCGGCACGAACATCAATTCTTCGTCGTGAGAAGTAGAACGGCCTTTCGTGCCAGCGGGGTGACCAGCAGGACGGCTGGAAACGCAAAAAACCACGCTGCAAGCCACGCACTGGCCCACACGCTTATGAAGTTCGCTACTGGCCCGATAGCGCGAAACGTCGCAATCCCGGAGACCAGCATGGACATCAGCCCGGAGAGAAGCAGACTGAACAGCTGCGGTTCGTATTTCCGGGGAATCATGCTAATGCCTCCAGCCTGTCAGCGAAGATTTTGCCTGTTCCGGAAACACGATGCAGGGCCTCGGAAAAATTCCTGCCAAACATACTGGCCGTCTTGATGTCACCCGCCGGGAATGAATCGGCCGGCGCTGAGTGGCCTGCCTGAGCCATCAAGCCCGACCAGGAACCGAGCCGATTGGCCGCTTCGTCATAGGGAACGCCGACGTGCTGCTCGGGAAGGATTGGATTGCCAATCCAGAGCATCCCGTGCTGCATGCAGAAAACGAACATCGACATCAAGGTTGACTGCTTGTCGCCGGATGGCAGCGACGATACCGTGAACCCGGCGGCCAGCTTGCCCTTGAGTTGCTGGGTGCGCCACAGGCGTCCGGTGGCATCCATGAACATCTTGAAAGGACCCGAGACGCCCCCGAGGTAAGTCGGCGAGCCAAGGATGTAGCCGTCGTACTTGAGCAGTTCATCCGGCGTCTTGGTCAGGTCTTCTGCTTTCAGCAGATGGACCTCGGTATTTGGCACGCTATTGGCACCTTCATAGACATGGGTGGCAATGTGCTCCGTGTGCCCGTGGGCGCTGTGGTAGATGATGGCTAGTTTTTTCATTTCTCTTACTCCAGACAGTATTGGGATTTCTTGCAGGAAGACGCCACGGTCATCGCGAAATCCATGCGATGAGGAAGGCGGACAGATAGAGGCCAAGACCGAAAACGGTGTGATTGACCACGCTGCGGAAACAATTCTTGAGTGGCGTCGGCGTCTTGGAGGCGGCAAAGCCTGAGCCCATGGCCGGTTGCATCACGAAGAGCGGGGCCGCGACCGTACTCATGCCGACCAGCACCGCCGGCAACAAGGATGGGGCAAGCGTCCAGTCGATCCCGTAGACACACACGAGCAGCCCCGCGAAGGCAATACCAATTGCATAGTGGGTGAACCAGCCCAGCATGAGTTCACCCGGAATCGGTTGCGCCTTCTTGATGGAAGCGTGGATGAACTTTCCACGAACGAGGTGCCCAACCCATCGTCCGATGAACGCGAAGTCGAGCGTTTGGACGCCCATCCGCTTGAGGAACGTCACCCAGACGTCCATGACGATGGTCGCGCCGATCCCGATGAGCGCGACGTTGGTGATGGCTTGCAGGTGTGTCATGTGAATCCCCTTTTCTGTTGACTGAATGACGAGTTGAGTGCACTGTACAAGCTGAAGTCAACTTCAAGTCAAGGGGTGTTTGATGGATATTTCAGAAGTCGCCAAACACACGGGGGTGCCTGCTTCGACGCTGCGCTACTACGAGAAAAAAGGGCTCATAGCCTCAGTCGGGCGGCAAGGGATTCGGCGCAGGTTCGCTCCCGGCGTGCTGGATCAATTGGCGTTGATTTCGCTGGGACAGGCTGCCGGGCTTTCTTTGGATGAAATCCGCTCCATGCTCTTGCCCAATGGGCAGCCGAACATCGACAGACAGATGCTGGCGGCCAAGGCAGACGAGATCGACGCGCTGATCAAGCGACTGAGAGCCGTGAGCCGTGGTCTGCGACATGCGGTAGCCTGTCCCGCGCCCAGCCATGCCGAGTGCCCGAGCTTCCAGAAGCTTCTCAAGGCGGCAGCCACTGGCGCCATCGAGAAACGCTGGAGGACTGCTGAACTCAAGCTGCCCCGCACATAGGCGGGGTCGTCGGACTACGTCGATGACGCGACACAGCAGCCATTCGTTGAGGGGTGCCCCTGTGAATGCCGGATGTGTTCCGCATCCGCATTCCCATCGACGGCGAACGTCCATTTAGCAAAACAGGCATTCCGGGCTGGCTCGGGCACCCCCGTCAGCAGGGGATGGACAGGAGTTGGTCCGGCGGGCCATGCCGCGCTTCACCTGCATGCGCGCCGGTCTGGCCCGGCACTTCCCGGTGTCAGGGTGACGGAACGGCAGGTGGCGGGCTCGCGGGCGGCGTGACCGGAACCGGCAGCACCACGTTGGGTTCGAGATCCTCGGGGAAACCGCCCTGGTTGACCGGCTGCTTGACCGTCGGGTCGGCCTGGCTGGTGGAGCCGTCGGGTTTTTCCTTCACGGATGCGCGCGGGGCGGCGGGGGCTGGAACAACCGGTACAGGTGCAGGCGCCGCGGCGGGCTCGGGCGCGGGTTTCGCGGGTGCCGGCGGCTGTGGATACAGGTGGGACTGCAGTTGCGGCAGCAGGGTTTTCAGCATCTGCGCGGTGAGAGAGCTGGTGAAACCGAACTGCCCGGCCCGTTCGCCTTCCACCACCGCGGTCAGCGTGCCGAAGTAGCGGTCACCCATGTAGAACACGAAGGTGGCGGAGCGGCTGACCACGCGCGAATCGATGAGCTGGCCGCCCTTGCCATAGGTCTCGAAGCGGTGGTCGCCGGTGCCGGTCTTGCCGCCCAGGACGATGGGCTGGCCGGCGGAATCCTTGAGTGCGCCGGCCAGCCGGCCGGCGGTGCCGCCCTCGACGACTTTGGCGAGGGCGCGCCGCACGGTCTGCGCCACTTCGGCCGGCAGCAGGCGTTCGCCCTTGGCGGGCTTCCGGGACAGGCGGGTGTCGTAGGGGGTATTGGCTGCGAAGTGCATGCGGCTGAGGCTTTCCGTCGGCGCACGCACGCCGTCGTTCACCAGGATGCCCATCAACTCGGCGAGGGCGGCGGGACGGTCGCCCGAGGCGCCGATCGCGGTGGCATACGAAGGCGTGATGTTGTCGAACGGATAGCCCAGCCGTTTCCAGTCGCGCAGCAGGCCTTCGAAGGCCTCGACTTCGAGCAGCGACTGGATGCGGATGTCCTGCGCATTCTTGCGGCTGGTCTTGAACAGCCAGTTGTAGACCTCGCGGCGGGCGTCGGCGCCCTGGTTGTATAGCTTGCTGAGGTCGGTCCCGGGCGCGGCGCGCAGGGTCTTCACCACCCACAATTCCAGCGGATGGATCTGTGTCACGTAGCCGCGGTCGGCCAGGTTGTAGGCATCGGGCGCGTGAGTCTTGTAGAGCGATTCGAGTGTCTTCTGGCTCAGGCCGGCACTGGCGGGAACATTGGCATGCAGGGCGTCGGCATAGGCTTCAAACCCCGCCTGCGGCTCCAGGTAACGGAACACCGAGGTGAAGCGGCGCGGGTTCGCGCTGACGCGTGCGTAGAGATCCTCCGCCATCTGCGCGGGCGTCTGGGCCTGGTGGTTCTGGTAGAAGCGGCGGATGAACAGGCGGCCTTCCTGGTCGACGAAGCGCATCAGGTAGGTCTGGCGCATCGGGTTGCTGGCGTCGTCGAGGATGCGTGCGGCGGCACCCGGCGAGGCGCTGGCGTAATGCCGCACGATGTCGCGCATGATGCGGATGTAGACGAGGTTGACCGAGTTCTTCGTGGCCTCCCATACGTCCATCACGCGGCTATTGTCCTTGGCGTCGAAGTTGACGAAATCGTGCAGGCCGCCGCCGGTGAAGAACATTTCCCGTGCCGCCGAATACTGGCGGCCCATCGCCGCCTCGAGCAGGGCATCCCGCTTGATGTCGGGCTGGCTCAGCAGGGTGGCTGCGACCCACTGTGCCAGCACGTCGCGCTGCGGCTGGGCTTTCTGCCTGAGCGCCTTGGCGTCGAGCGTGTGGTAGTTGTCGTAGGTCTGCGAGATGATCTGCAGGTAGGTGACCAGGGTGCGCAGCTTGGCGGTGGAGCCGAGATCCAGCCGCGCCTGGCTGTTGATGTCGAACGGCTGGTTGAGATTGTCGGCCTGGATGCGCAGTACGTTGCCCAGCGGTGTTTTTTCATACAGGGTGAAGCTGTAGATCACCTGGTCGAGCGCGTTGTCGGGCTTCAGCAGGCGGAACCCGATCAGGCCCGAGGCGGCGGCGGCTTCCGGGTGTGCCAGGCTTTGCAGGTAGCTGCTGACGATTCTTTGCGCCGGCTGGTTGATGGTGGTGTCGACCTGCAGATCCAGCCGGTCGAGGTTGTACAGGCGCGATTCGCCCAGCAATTGCGCGATGCGGATACGCTGGGCGTTGGCGGCTTTCTGGTCGACGAAGCGTGGCGCAGGCGGGTCGATACGATCGTGCGTGCTGCGCAGCTTCACACGCTTGGCGCGGTCGGCGAGTTCGCGCGAAATCACCCCCGCGTTGGCCAGCAGGTCGAGGTGGTCGTCGGTCAGCGCATCGAGCGCCTTGCGGTTGGAGGCCAGATAGTACGACGGCCGGCGTTCGGCGATGATCAGCGACAGCACATGCTTCAGCGCGCTCGCATAGGCCGTTTCCCCGACGCGTGTTTTTTTCTCCAGGATCTTGTTGATTTCGCCGAAATCCAGTCCGTACCACGCCCACAGCCCGTCGGCGATGCCGTTGACCTCGCCGAAGCGCGGCGCGGCGGCGAGCGGCACGGTGTTCAGGTATGCCATCACCGTCTTCTTGCGCATCGCCAGCGTATTGGGACCGTCGAGATAGGCGCGCAGGCTGGCGGTGGCCATCTGGCGCAGCTTCTCGCCCATGTCGCTGGTCACTCCCTCGGGGGAATGGCGGTATTTCTCGATCTGCGTCGGCAGAGTACTGCCGCCGGGTACGTTGCGATGGGTGTCGATGAGGCTGATGCCTTTTTCCATCAGCGCCTGGGCGAGGCGATCCCATTCCACGGCCGGGTTGCGGGTGGGGAACTGCTCGGTCAGCAGTTCGCGGTTTTCGATGTAGAGCAGCGAATCGACCAGGACCTTGGGAATCTCGTCGAAGCGGTGGTATACCCGGGTCGGGTGCAGTGACTGATACAACTGCCTGCCATCGCTGTCGAGCAGGCTGAGACCGGCCTGGTCTTTTTCGTGATACGGCAGGAACAGGCCGAGGTCGCTCGCGCGCGCCATTTGCATACTGATCCGGGCCTGCTCGTCGATCTTCCAGCCCGCCTTGTCGAGCCGGCTCAGGTAATGCGGCAGCTTGCTGTAGCCGAGCCGTACGTCGTAGGGCCCCTGGCCCGGGTAGCGAATGCGGTCGGATGGCCCCGGCCGGATTTGCCAGGTCATCTTCTGCGCCGCCCGGGCGATGTATTTCGCTTCCATCGCCGACGACAGCAGCTCGTAGGCGATGAGCCCGGCCACGACGACGAGCAGCAGCAGGATGCCGAGCCCGATCAGGATGCGGCGCGGGAACTTATGCATGCCAGTTGCGCGCGGTCAGGAAGTCGGTATACAGCGCAGCTTCCGGCGTGCCGGGCTCGGGACGCCAGTCGTAGCGCCATTTCACGCTGGGCGGCAGCGACATCAGGATGGATTCGGTGCGCCCGCCCGACTGCAGGCCGAACAGGGTGCCGCGGTCGTACACCAGGTTGAACTCGACATAGCGTCCGCGCCGGTAGGCCTGGAAGTCGCGCTCGCGCTCGCCATATTCGATATCCTTGCGACGTTCGAGGATGGGCAGGTAGGCGGCGAGGAAGGCGTCGCCCACGCTTTGGGTCATCGCGAAGGCGTGGTCGAAGCCGCCCTCGGAAAAATCGTCGTAGAAGATGCCGCCGATGCCGCGCGGCTCGTTGCGATGCTTGAGGAAGAAGTAGCGGTCGCACCACTCCTTGAAGCGCGGATGCAGGTCGGCGCCGAACGGGTCGAGCGCCTGCTTGCAGGTGAAGTGGAAATGCCGCGCATCCTCCGTGAAGCCATAGTAGGGCGTGAGATCCATGCCGCCGCCGAACCACCACGCTGGCGCCTCGCCATCCTTCAGCGCGACGAAGCAGCGCACGTTCATGTGCACCGTCGGCGCGTAGGGGTTGCGCGGGTGCAGCACCAGCGAGACCCCCATCGCCTCCCAGCGGCGGCCGGCGAGTTCGGGGCGATGCGCGCTGGCCGAAGGCGGCAGCTGGCTGCCGAGCACGTGCGAGAAATTCACCCCGCCGCGTTCGAATACCCGGCCTTCCTCGATCAGTCGCGAGATGCCGCCGCCGCCTTCGGGGCGCTCCCAGGCGTCGGTGCGAAAGGACAGGCCATCAACGGCCTCGAGCGCGGCGACGATACGTGCCTGCAGGTCGAGCAGCCAGGTTTTGACTGCGGCGGTATCGGGGGCTGTGGCGGACATCAGGGTCGAAGTATCGTTCCGGTGGCAAGGTCGATCAGGGTGGAGGGGCGGCGGCGCTGGCCGATGTGGCCGGCGACCACGCGTACCCGCGCGCCGAATATTCTGCGGCATTCCGCGGCGGTTTTGGCGGGTTTTTTTCCACTTTTGTTTGCGCTGGTGGAAACCAGGGCCATGCCGAGGCTGCGGCACAGGTGGGCAGCGCCGGGATGGGCGGTGACGCGCACCGCTACGGTGGCGCGGCCGCCGGTCAATCCGGGCAGGCAGGCCGTCGAGGCGGGAACCACCCAGGTGACAGGACCGGGCCAGGTGCGCGCCATGCGTGCCCGATCAGGCACGCTCAATGGACGAACGAATGGTTTGAGGCGTTTGAAATCGTCGGCGACCAGAAGCATGCCCTTGGCTGCGCTGCGGCCCTTCAGGCGGATGAGCCGTTCAAGCGCGCGCGGATTGCGCGGGTCGCAGCCGAGGCCATAGCAGGATTCGGTCGGGTAGGCGATCAGCCCGCCACGTCGCACATGCGCGCGTAGCGCGTCGATCTCACCGTTCACGGCGCACCGCCTGACGTCTCACTTTTTCCGGTCAAGCGCGCGCCAGCCGATGTCGCGGCGGTATTGCATGCCGTCGAAGTGGATGCCGGCGATGGCCTCGTAGGCACGCTTTTGTGCCATGCGCACGCTGTCGCCGAGCGCGGTCACCGCCAGCACGCGGCCGCCGCTCACCACGGTCTGGCCATCCTGCGCGGCAGTGCCGGCGTGGAAGACGTGCAGGTCGTCGGCTGCGGCGGGCAGCGCGCCGATGACGGCGCCTTTCTGCGGCGCCTCGGGATAGCCGGCGGCGGCGAGTACCACCCCCAGCGCGGTGCGACGATCCCACTCGGCCTCCACCTGGTCGAGCTTGCCGTGGACGGCGGCTTCCAGCAGGACGACGAGATCGGACTTCAGCCGCATCATGATGGGCTGGGTTTCCGGGTCGCCCATGCGGCAGTTGAATTCGAGCACCCTGGGCGCACCGTCGGCGCCGACCATGATGCCGGCATAGAGGAAGCCGGTGAAGCGGATGCCGTCGGCGGCCATGCCCGTCACCGTCGGATGGATCACCTCGCGCATGATGCGTGCGTGCAGTTCGGGCGTGACCACCGGCGCCGGAGAGTAGGCGCCCATGCCGCCGGTGTTGGGGCCCAGGTCGCCGTCCAGCAGGCGCTTGTGGTCCTGGCTGGAGGCGAGCGCCAGCACGTGTTCGCCGTCGACCATGACGATGAAGCTGGCTTCCTCGCCGAGCAGGCATTCCTCGATCACCACGCGGTGCCCGGCGTCGCCCATGCTGTTGCCGGCGAGCATGGCATCGACCGCGGCGTGGGCTTCTTCGGCGGAGGTGGCAACCACCACGCCTTTGCCGGCAGCCAGGCCGTCGGCCTTCACCACGATAGGGGCGCCATGCTGGTCGATGTAGGCGTGGGCCGCTGGCGCGTCGGTGAAGGTACCGAAGGTGGCGGTGGGAATGTTATGGCGCGCCATGAACTGCTTGGCGAAATCCTTCGAGCTTTCGAGCTGGGCCGCGGCCTGCGTGGGGCCGAAAATCTTCAGGCCGGCCGCGCGGAAAGCATCGACGACACCCGCCGCCAGCGGGGCCTCCGGGCCGACCACGGTGAACGCGATGTCCTCGTCGCGGCGGGCAAACTCGACCAGCGACGGGATCGAGGTCAGCGGCACGTTGACGAGGCCTTCTTCCGTTGCCGTGCCGCCGTTGCCGGGCGCGACAAACACTTGCGAGACGCGAGGGGATTGCGCGAGCTTCCATGCCAGTGCATGTTCGCGTCCGCCGGAGCCGATGACTAGGATTTTCATTGTTGGTGAGCAGTAAGGAGTGAGCGGTGAGCGGTACGGTCAGTGCGCGTTCGGGGTTTCCCGCTTACCGCTCACCGCTTGCCGCTCACCAATAATCAATGCCGGAAATGCCGCGTCCCCGTGAATACCATGGCGATGCCATGCTCGTTCGCGGCAGCGATCACTTCGTCATCACGCATCGAGCCGCCGGGCTGGATCACCGCCTTGATGCCGGCGGAGCCGGCCTGGTCGATGCCGTCGCGGAACGGGAAGAAGGCGTCGGAGGCCATCACTGATCCCGGCACCACCAGGCCGGCGTGCTCGGCCTTGATCGCGGCGATGCGGGCGGAGTTGACGCGGCTCATCTGGCCCGCGCCGACGCCGACGGTCATGCGGTCC
This sequence comes from uncultured Thiobacillus sp., assembly GCA_964533095.1. Lineage (GTDB taxonomy): Bacteria > Pseudomonadota > Gammaproteobacteria > Burkholderiales > Thiobacillaceae > Thiobacillus. Next base: position 296,532 of record CAZHKS010000002.1, read on the forward strand.
TTTGCGTAGACGATCGCGTTGGACTTGACGAATTTGGCGACGCGCCAGGCGAACAGCAGGTCGTCCATTTCCTGGGCGGTCGGCGCGCGCTGGGTGACGACCTTGAGTTCGGCATTGAGCAGCACGTCGGCATCCTGGACCAGCAGGCCGCCGGACACGCGCTTCATGTCGAGCTGGGCCACGCTGCCCGACCATGCGCCGCATTCGAGCAGGCGCACGTTCTTCTTCGCGGCGACTGCCGCGCTTGCCTCCGGGCTGACTTCGGGGGCGATGATGACTTCGACGAACTGGCGGTCGACGATGGCCTGCGCTGTTTCGCCATCGAGGCGCCCGTTGAAGGCGATGATGCCGCCGAAGGCCGATTCAGGGTCTGTCTGGTAGGCGCGGTTGTAGGCGTCCAGCAGGGTGGCACCGTAGGCCACGCCGCAGGGGTTGGCGTGCTTGACGATGACGCAGGCAGGGGCGGCGTCGAACAGCTTCACGCATTCGAGCGCGGCGTCGGTGTCGGCGATGTTGTTGTACGAGAGCTCCTTGCCCTGGATCTGGCGCGCGGTCGCGATGGTGCCGGCGGGCGCGTGGGCCTCGACGTAGAAGGCGCCGGCCTGATGCGGATTCTCGCCGTATCGGCAGGTCTGTGCGCGGGTGAATTGCAGGGTCAGCTGTTCGCCGAAGGCTTCGCGTTCGCCGTTCTCGTTCAGTGCGGTCAGGTAGTTGCTGATGTGGCCGTCGTATTGCGCGGTGTGGGTGAAGGCCTTCTTGGCCAGGTTGAAGCGGGTGGCGTCGGTCAGTGCGCCCCCGTGCGCCTGCATTTCGGCGACCAGCGCCGGGTAATCGGCGGGATCGGTGACGATGGCGACATGGCGGTAGTTCTTGGCCGACGAGCGCACCATCGCCGGGCCGCCGATGTCGATGTTCTCGATGGCGTCGTCCAGCGTGTGCGGCTTCGACACCGTCGCGACGAAGGGATAGAGGTTGACGCACACCAGATCGATGTAGCCCATGTCGTGCGCCTGCATGGTCGCGACGTGCTCGGGCAGGTCGCGCCGCGCGAGGATGCCGCCGTGGACTTTCGGATGCAGCGTCTTGACCCGGCCATCGAGCATCTCGGGGAAGCCGGTGTATTCGCTGACGTCGATCACCGCGAGGCCGGCGTCGCGCAGTGTCTTGGCGGTGCCGCCGGTGGAGAGCAGTTCGACGCCGGCGCCGGCGAGCGCACGGGCAAAATCGACAAGGCCGGTTTTATCCGACACGGAGAGCAGGGCGCGCTGTATTTTCGAGGTGGCGATGGTCATGATGGATTCAGTCGGAGAGGCCGTGTTCGCGCATTTTCTTGCGCAGGGTGTTGCGGTTGATGCCGAGCATGTCGGCGGCGCGGGTCTGGTTGCCTTCGGCGCGGTCGAGGATGTAGGCCAGCAGGGGTTTTTCCACCGCGCTCACCACCATGTTGTAGATCTCGTTCGGTGTTTCACCGTCGAGATCCTTGAAATAGCGGTTGAGCGACCGCCGCATGCACGCGGCGATTTCGTTTTCTTCTATCATTTTGAAGTTCCCCTTTATGCCGCGAGTCGTGAGGCGGGTGGCATGTTCTGCACGTTATTGTTGTCGTGGCCGGATTCGTAGCGCAGACGGCTGTCGGCGCGTGCCGCCTGGGCAAAATATTCGTTGACTGCAGCAAGCTGTTCGGCCACCGAGTCGAGCTGGTTCATGGTGTGCCGGAAGGCGCTGCTGCCGACGAGCCCGCGGGTGTACCAGGAAATATGCTTGCGCGCCACGCGCACCCCGGTGACGTCGCCGTAGAAGGCGTACAGGTCGTGGATGTGCTCGAGCAGCACGGCATAAATTTCGGCGACTTCCGGCTGCGGCAGATACTCGCCGGTGGCGAGGAAATGCTCGATCTCGCGGAAGATCCACGGCCGGCCCTGCGCGGCGCGCCCGATCATCACGGCATCGGCGCCGGTGTAGTCGAGCACGTATTGCGCCTTTTCCGGCGTGGTGATGTCGCCGTTGGCGATGACGGGAATGCGCGCCTCGGCTTTCACTGCGCGAATGGTGTCGTATTCGGCCTCGCCGGTATAGCCGCAGGCGCGGGTGCGGCCGTGCATCGCCAGCGCCTGCACCCCGGCGTTCTCGGCGATCTTCAGGATGTTGAGCGCGTTGCGGTGTTCGCGGTCCCAGCCGGTGCGGATCTTCAGCGTCACCGGCACCTCGGGCACGGCTTTTACCACGGCGTCGAGGATGCGGCCGACCAGCGCCTCGTCCTGCAGCAGCGCCGAACCGGCCATGACGTTGCACACCTTCTTGGCCGGGCAACCCATGTTGATGTCGATGATCTGCGCACCGCGGTCGACATTGTGGCGCGCCGCCTCCGCCATCATCTGCGAGTCAGCGCCGGCGATCTGCACGCTGATCGGGTCGACCTCGCCCTCGTGGTTGGCGCGACGCGCCGTCTTGGCCGAGCCGTACAGCAGCGAATTCGATGTCACCATCTCGGACACGGCCATGCCTGCGCCCAGCTTCTTGCAGAGCTGGCGAAAAGGCCGGTCCGTCACCCCGGCCATGGGGGCGACGATCAGGCGATTCTTGAGAAGGTGGTGGCCGATGCGCATAAGGGGTGGCATTTTACCCCCCTCGCGAGTCTCGACCAAGCGTGAAAATTTTCATTGTGGGGTGGCTATGCGTGACAGAACCGCTAGCATTATTATTGCTGGATAACATTGATGAACAGGGGAGGGAAAACATGAGCATCGTTTCGGAATTCAAGGAGTTCGCGGTCAAGGGCAACGCCATGGATCTGGCGGTCGGCGTCATCATCGGCGCGGCCTTCGGCAAGATCGTCGATTCGATCGTCAACGACCTCATCATGCCGGTCGTCGGCGCGATATTCGGCGGCTTCGATTTTTCCAACCTGTTCTTCCCGCTGAAGGCCGTGCCGGAAGGCGTGGCGATGACGCTGGTTGAAGTGAAGAAAGCCGGCGTGCCGGTGTTCGCCTACGGCAGCTTCCTGACCATCCTGCTGAACTTCATCATCCTGGCGTTCATCGTCTTCATGCTCGTCAAGCAGGTCAACCGGCTTAAAAAGCAGACACCGCCGGCCCCTGCTGCACCCGCCGCACCTCCGGAAGACATCGTGCTGCTGCGTGAAATCCGTGACAGTCTGAAAAAGTAGGGCGAAGCATCCCTGCTTGGGGGGCAACCCGGCCTGATCGGGTTGCCCTTTTTCATGTGAGGCTCAGTGGGCCGCTTCCCAGTTGCGTCCCGCGCCGACGCCGACGCGCAGCGGCACCTTGAGCTCGGCGACATTGCACATGTGGGCCGGCAGTTCGGCACGCACGCGGTCGAGCTCCTGCTCGGGCACCTCGAGGATGAGTTCGTCGTGCACCTGCAGCAGCAGGCGGCTCGCCAGTTTTTCCGCGTCGAGCCAGCCCTGCACCGCGATCATCGCCAGCTTGATGAGGTCGGCGGCGGTGCCCTGCATTGGCGCGTTGATCGCGGCGCGCTCGGCGCCCTGGCGGCGCTGCGGATTCTTCGCGTTGATCTCGGGCAGGTAGAGCCGGCGGCCGAACACGGTCTCGACGTAGCCCTGGCTGCGTGCCGCCTCGCGCGTGCGCTGCATGTAGTCGGCCACCCCGGGATAACGCGCGAAGTAGCGGTCGATGTAGGCCTGGGCGGCGGACCGCTCGAGGTTGAGCTGGCTGGCCAGCCCGAACGCCGACATGCCGTAGATGAGGCCGAAGTTGATGACCTTGGCCATGCGCCGCTGGTCGGCGCTGACGTCTTCGAGCGGCACGCCGAACACTTCGGCGGCGGTGGCGGTGTGGATGTCGCGGTCCTCGGCGAAGGCGTTCAGCAGGCCGGCGTCACCGGACAGGTGCGCCATGATGCGCAACTCGATCTGCGAATAGTCGGCCGACACCAGCACGTGGCCCGGCGGCGCGATGAAGGCTTCGCGGATGCGGCGGCCCTCGGCGGTGCGCGCGGGAATGTTCTGCAGGTTGGGGTCGGAACTCGCCAGCCGGCCGGTCACCGCGGTGGCCTGCGAATAACTGGTGTGCACGCGGCCGGTCCTGGGGTTGACCATCTGCGGCAGCTTGTCGGTATAGGTCGATTTCAGCTTGGCCATGCCGCGATAGTCGAGGATCGCGCGTGCGATGGGATGGTCGAGCGCCAGCTGTTCCAGCGTCTCCTCGTCGGTGGAGGGGGCGCCGCTCGGCGTTTTCTTGACGACCGGCAGGCCCTTCTGGGTGAACAGGATGTCGCCGATCTGCTTGGGCGAGCCGAGGTTGAACGGTTGCCCCGCTTCCTGGTAGGCCCGTTGTTCGAGTTCCAGCATCTTGCGGCCGAGTTCGCCGCTCTGTGCGGCGAGCAGGGTGCGGTCGAGCAGCACGCCGGTGCGCTCCATGCGGAACAGGATTTCAGCCACCGGCAGCTCGATCCTGCGATAGACGAACTCGAGCCTGTCCGATGCGGCGAGCGACGGGGCGAGGGCATCGCGTACGCGCAGCGTGACGTCGGCGTCTTCCGCGGCATATTCGCTGGCGCGCTCGATCGCCACCTGCTCGAAGCCGATGCGCGCCGCGCCCTTGCCGGTGACGTCGTCGTAGCTGATCGTCGCGAGGCCGAGGTGGCGCGACGCCAGGTTGCCGAGCTCGTGCGACTGATGGGCCTCGAGCACGTAGGACTGCAGCAGCGTGTCGTCGATGACGCCGCCGAGCGCGATGCCGACGTTGGCAAACACGTGGCGGTCGTACTTGAGGTGCTGGCCGACGATCCTGGGTTGCGGGTTCTCCAGCAGCGGCTTCAGCTTCGCCAGCACGGCGTTGCGATCCAGTTGCGCTGGCGCGCCGGCATAGTGATGCGCCAGCGGCAGGTAGGCCGCTTCGCCTGCCTGGATGGCGAACGACATGCCGACCAGCTCGGCCTTCATGGCGTCGAGGCTGGTGGTCTCGGTGTCGAGCGCGAACGCGGGCGCGGCCTGCAATTTGGCGATCCAGGTGTCGAGCTGAGCTTCCGTGAGGAGGGTTTCGTAGCGGGCGCGGTGGTTGCCGCTGCTGTCCTGTTCGGGGATGTCGGGGTTCGCCGTCGCGGCGGCATCGAGTTCGCGCAGCCAGGTGCGGAACTCGTAGCGCTCGAACAGCGGCCGCAGCGCGCCGGTGTCGCGCGGCTTCAGGACGAGATCGTCGAAATCGAAGGGCAGGTCGACGTCGGTCTTGATGGTGATCAGCACGCGTGCCTGCGGCAGCCAGTCGCGGGCGGCACGCAGGTTGTCGCCGACCACGCCCTTGATTTCGTCGGCGTGCGCCATCAGGTTGTCGAGCGTGCCGTATTCGGCCAGCCATTTTACCGCGGTTTTCGGCCCGCATTTGGCGACCCCGGGGACGTTGTCGACGGCGTCGCCGACCAGCGTGAGGTAGTCGATGATGCGTTCGGGCGGCACGCCGAACTTGGCGGCGACACCGGCCTCGTCAAGCGTCTCGGCACTCATGGTGTTGACCAGCGTCACGTGGTCGTCGACCAGCTGCGCCATGTCCTTGTCCCCGGTGGAGACGATGCTGCGGATTCCCTTCCGCTCGGCGTGATGCACCAGCGTGCCGATCACGTCGTCGGCCTCGACGCCGTCGATGACGACGAGCGGCCAGCCCTCGGCGCGGATCGCTTCATGCAGCGGCTCGATCTGGCTGCGCAGGTCGTCCGGCATCGGCGGCCGGTGCGCCTTGTAGGCGGGATACAGTTCGTCGCGGAAGGTCTTGCCCTTCGCGTCGAACACGCAGGCGATATAATCCGCCGCGTGATCCTTGCGCAGCTTGTGCAGCATGGAGAGAACGCCCTTGATCGCATTGGTCGGTTCGCCGGCCGCATTGCGCAGGTCGGGCAGCGCATGAAATGCGCGGTAGAGATAGGACGAGCCGTCCACCAATAACAGGATTTTTCTGGGCTGGCTTACATTAGAATCGTTCACGAGGCGCTCGAAAATGCACTTGGATAAATTGCCTGCCACCGCTGATCCGGGGCGCGCCGCCGAGATTGACTACTCGGCACGCGAGTCATGGCGGATGCTGGGAATTATGGCAGAGTTCGTCGAGGCGACCGAACGGCTGGCGTTCATCCGCCCGGCCGTGTCGATTTTCGGCAGCGCGCGCACGCCGCCCGACCATGCGTACTACATGCTGACCGAGGCCATCGCGCGCAAGCTGTCGGACGCCGGCTTCTCGGTCATTTCCGGCGGCGGCCCCGGCATCATGGAAGCGGCCAACAAGGGGGCCTACTTCGGCAAGTCGCCCAGCGTCGGCCTCAACATCCAGCTGCCGCACGAACAGAGCTCCAACGCCTACCAGGACATCAGCCAGACCTTCCAGCACTTTTTTGCGCGCAAGGTCATGTTCGTGAAATTCGCAGCCGCCTATGTCGTCATGCCGGGCGGCTACGGCACGCTGGACGAACTGACCGAGGCGCTCACGCTGGTGCAGACCGGCAAGATCGCGCGCATTCCCATCATCCTGGTCGGTTCGAAATTCTGGGCGGGACTGGCCGAGTGGGTGAAGGGCCGGCTGGTGGAGGAGGGCATGATTGCGGCCGAGGATGTCGAACTGATGCACATCATCGACGATCCCGACGAGGTGGTCGACGCCATCTTCAGCCATTATGAAAAACGCGGGTTCATGCCGTCGCTGGCCGAGCGCGAAATCCAGCTCAACCTTTGAGTTGCCGGCGCGTCTCTCAACTAAGCTAATACTATTATTCGTCCTACTCTGGAGCCAGCCATGCGCTATTTCGTTTTGTTGTTGACCCTGCTGTTGAGCGGCCTGGCCGTCGCGGCCGGGCCGTCCGACCAGCCGCCCGGACTCACGCCCGTCCCCGATGGCCCGCCGGGCCCCGGCGATGCGCCGCCGGTGACGATCACGCCCAGCAGCCAGGGCGGGCGGGTGATCGAATACCGCGCTCACGGCAAGCTCTACATGCTGAAAGTCATTCCCAAGGTCGGCAAGCCGTATTACCTCGTCGACGAGAAGGGCGACGGCCAGTTTGCCCGCCAGGACGGCCTCGATTCCGGGATGCGGCCGCCGATGTGGGTGATCAAGCAATGGTGATCAGAACGTTCTGAATCTTTGCATGCGGCGTCGGTTAAAATCGGCCGCATGAATACTGCTTCCGATCAAGACGTCCCGCGCAAGGTCGCGGCCAGCCAGGGTTTCCAGTGGGTGGCCGAGGGCTTCCGCCTGTACCGAAAAAATCCCCTGCTGTTGTCGGCCGCATTCGGCCTGCTGTTCGGCGTGGTCATGGCGCTCGGCCTCATTCCGGTGGTGGGCGGCTCGCTGTCTGACCTGGCCTCGCCCCTGATGGTGGCCGGGTTCATGGCGGCGTATCGCGCCATCGACCGCGGCAAGGAACTCGAGTTGCCGCATTTTCTGGCCGGCGCGCGCGGGCCGCTGATTCCGCTGATGACGGTCGGCGCGGTGCAGCTGCTGGGCGCGTTGATGATCGGCCAGGTCATGCTGGCGATGGGCTTCGATCCGCAGGCCATCATGGACACAGCCAAGGGCGGCAAGGCCTCGCCGGCCGAGATGCAGGCCATGATGAACCAGGCCCTGCCCGCGGTGCTCGTCGGCATGGCGCTCTTTACCCCGCTGATCATGGCCACCTGGTTCGCCCCTGCGTTGATCCTGTTCGGCGGCGCCCGCCCGGCCACGGCGCTGGGCGTGAGCCTCAAGGCCGTCGCCAGGAACTGGACGGCGATGCTGGCAAACAGCCTCGCCCTCGGCCTGCTGCTGTTCATCGCCGCGCTGGTGCCGATGCTGCTCGGCCTGCTGGTCGCGATGCCGGTGCTGTTCGGTTCGCTGTATGCCTCGTACCAGGCGATTTTCGCCGTGTGGGCGGACGACGCTGCGCCGGTTCAGGCGGGCGACAGCTTGGCGTAGGCCAGCGCCAGCCACTTGGTCCCGGCGTCGCGGAATTTCACCTGTACCCGCGCGTCCGCGCCGCGCCCTTCGAAGTCGATGATGATGCCGGTGCCGAACTTGGCATGGGCGACGCTCTGTCCCACCTTGTAGCCGGTGTCGTTGCCCGGGTTGCGCGGCGCCGGCGTGCCGTAGTGGCCGGTGGTCTGCTGGACGCCGGACGGGCGGGCGGAATCGCGGCGGTTGAGATTGAGCAGGACCTGCTCCGGCAGTTCGTCGAGAAAACGCGACGGCAGGCTGTAGCGGATCTGCCCATGCAGCATGCGCGACTGCGCGTGCGACAGATACAGGCGCCGCCGCGCGCGGGTGATCGCGACGTACATCAGCCGGCGTTCCTCTTCCAGGCCGTTTTCCTCGTTCGCACTCTGCTCGTGCGGAAACAGGCTTTCCTCCAGTCCGGTGATGAACACCGCATGGAATTCCAGCCCCTTGGCGGCATGCACCGTCATCAACTGCAGCGCGTCGTGGCCGGCGCCGGCCTGGTGTTCTCCGGCTTCCAGCGCGGCGTGGGCGAGAAAACGGTCCAGTTCGGACGGCGCCTCGGCAGAAGCGGGCGTATCGGGCGCTGCTTCGGGATCGGGCACATCCGCAAGCCCCCCTTCTTCCGAAAACAATGCAGCGGCGTTGATCAGTTCGTTGAGGTTTTCCAGGCGGTCGGCGCCGTCCTTGTCGGCACGGTAGTAATCCGCCAGGCCGCTGGCCTCGATGACATGGTCGATCACCTCGGCCAGCGGCAGGCCGGTGGTGGCCTGCTTGATCTCCTCGATCAGTCTGGCGAAGCCGGCGACCTTGCCGCTGCCGGTGCAGGCCGCCTGCCAAAGGCTCGCGCCCGAGCGTGCGGCGTTGTCGGCCAGCTGTTCCAGGGTGCGCGCGCCGATGCCGCGGGCAGGGAAGTTGACCACGCGCAGGAAGGCGCCGTCGTCCTCGGGATTGGTCAGCAGGCGCAGGTAGGCCAGCGCGTGCTTGATTTCCTGGCGTTCGAAAAAGCGCAGCCCGCCGTACACGCGATACGGCACATGGGCCGAGAACAGCGCGTGTTCCAGTACCCGCGACTGCGCGTTGGAGCGGTACAAGAGCGCCATGTCGGACAGCGCCACGCCTTCGCGGTTGAGCGTCTTCACCTCGTCGACCACGAAGCCCGCCTCGTCCTGGTCGGAATAGGCCTCGAAGATGCGGATCGGTTCGCCATCGCCTTCCGCGGTCCACAGGTTCTTGCCGAGGCGGTGGGCGTTCTGCGCGATCAGCGTGTTGGCGGCGGTGAGGATGTGGCCGTGGCTGCGGTAGTTCTGCTCCAGCTTGATCACGTTGCCGTGCGCGAACTCGCGCTCGAACTCGGCCATGTTGGCGGTGTTGGCGCCGCGGAAGGCGTAGATCGACTGGTCGTCGTCGCCGACGGCGAACAAGGCGGTGTGCGGGCCGGCGAACAGCTTCAGCCAGCGGTACTGCAGCGTGTTGGTGTCCTGGAATTCGTCGATCAGGATGTGCTTGAAGCGGTCGCGGTAATGCTGGCGCAGCGGCTCGTTGCGGTACAGCAGCTCGTAGGAACGCAGCAGCAGCTCGGGAAAGTCCGCCACACCCTCGCGCTGGCATTGCGCATCGTAGGCCTCGAACAGTTCGGCCATGCGCATCGAGTACTCGTCGAAGGCCTCGGCGTCGCGCGCGCGGCGGCCGGCTTCCTTGTGGCCGTTGATGAACCACTGGACCTTTTTCGGCTCGTATTTCTCGGTATCGACGTTCATCGCCTTCATCAGGCGCTTGATCGCCGACAACTGGTCTGAACTGTCGAGGATCTGGAACGACTGCGGCAGCCCGGCCTCGCGCCAGTGCGTGCGCAGCAGCCGGTTGGCCAGTCCGTGGAAGGTGCCGACCCACATGCCGCGTGTGTTGATCGGCAGCATCGCCGAGATGCGGGTGAGCATCTCCTTCGCCGCCTTGTTGGTGAAGGTCACCGCGAGGATGCCGTGCGGCGACACCTGGCCGGTCTGGATCAGCCACACGATGCGCGTGGTCAGCACCCGCGTCTTGCCCGATCCGGCGCCCGCCAGAATCAGCGCGGACTCGTGCGGCAGCGTCACCGCGGCGCGCTGTTCGGGGTTGAGGTTTTCCAGCAGGGAGGCGGACATACAAGGGTAGAATCCAACGATCAATGACAAATTATAAAGGGGTAGCGATGGTGAAAATCTTGTTTTTCGGCGACCTGGTGGACACGCTCGGCATGGCGTCCGACGAAATCAGCCTGCCGCCCGACGTGACCGATGTCGAACGCCTGCTGTTCATGTTGTCCAGGCGCGGCGAAATGTGGAAAAAAATGCTGCTTGGCAACCCCAAGCTGAACGTCACCATCAACAAGCAGTTCGCCGAGAAATCGGCACCGGTCCGGGACGGCGACGAGATAGCTCTGGTGGGATTCGCGGTGATCTGAACGTGAAGCAAGCCCGGTCTGCGGCGGCGCCCAGCGCCGGCATGAGCCGCCACGGCCTTGTTGGCCCGGGCGTGACGGACTATCTTGACCGCCTGATTCCCTTCCCATGACGACGAAACCAGCTTCGAAGCCTGTTGCAAACACTCGACGCCCGCACGGCCCATGGATGGCGGCCATCGCGGTTTTTCTGCTCGCGGCCGTTCTGTCGGGGGGAATCGTCTGGCAGCAGGAGCAGCATGTTCGCGAGGACGAGCGCGCACGTGTGGCGAGCCTGGCCGGCGACCACGCCCACACCCTCGAACGCAGCCTGGAGCACACCCTTTCCGCCGCCGTGGCGCTGGCGGCGCTGGTACGCCAGGGCCATGGCAGCGTGCCTGGCTTCGAAGCGATGGCGGACACGATGTTGCCTTTCTACCCCGAGGCGTCGGAGCTGGCGCTGGCGCCTGGCGGTGTTGTCCGCGAGATCGCACCCTTGCGCGGCAACGAGAAGGCCATCGGCCTGGATCTTTTGAATTTCCCGGCGCAAAGCAGCGAAGCCCGGCTTGCCCGCGATACCGGCAAACCCACGCTGGCGGGGCCGCTTGAACTGGTGCAGGGCGGAACCGGGGTGATCGGGCGCATTCCGGTGTTTCTTGAAGACGAGCGGGGCCAGCCGTCTTTCTGGGGCTTCACCCAGGTGCTGATCCGCTTGCCCGCGTGGCTGGAAACGGCTCATCTGTCGCATCTGGCCGATCAGGGACTGGCCTATGAACTCTGGCGCATCCGGCCGGACACGGGAAAAAAGGAGGTCATTGCCCGCAATTCGCCGGCCCCCCTGAACGATCCCGTTGAACAGACCCTGGACGTTCCCAACGCAAGCTGGACGCTGAGCGTCGCGCCCGCCGAGGGGTGGAGCGATCTGCCCGGACTTGCGTTCAAGGCGGCGCTCGCGCTGCTTTTCAGTCTGATCCTGGCGTATCTGGTCAGGCTTCTGCTCGAGTCGAAGCTGCACAAGCAGCAGCTCGAAGCGCGGGTCGCCCAGCGCACCGCCGAAATCCTCACGGTGCAGCGCCAGCTTCGCGCCACGCTCGATGCCATTCCGGACCTGGTCTGGCTGAAGGATGCCGATGGCCATTATCTCAGCTGCAATCCCGTGTTCGAACGCTTTTTCGGCGCCTGCGAGTCCGACATCGCCGGCAAGACCGACTACGATTTCGTCGACCGCGAGCAGGCGGATTTTTTCTGCGAGAACGACCGCAAGGCCATGATGGCCGGCAGGCCCAGCATCAACGAGGAATGGCTGACCTTCGCCAGCGACGGCAGGCGGAGGCTGTTTGAAACCATCAAGGCACCGATGCTTGACGCGGATGGCCGCCCCATTGGCGTGCTGGGGGTCGCACGCGACATCACCAGCCGCGTGCAGGCCGAGCAGGCGCTGCAGGCGTCGCAGAAGCGGGCGCAGCAATACCTGAACATGGCCGGCGTGATGCTGGTCGTGCTGGACGCGGAAGGCCGGATTCAGCTCGTCAACCACAAGGGCTGCGAGATTCTGGGCATGGACGAGGCGGATATTCTCGGCAGGGACTGGTTCGAGCACTTTCTGCCGGAAGACATCCGCCAGGAGATGCGGGAAGCGTTCGCCCAGATGCTGGAAGACGACGCCGAATTCGGCGGGTATATGGAGAATCCGGTCCTGCGCGGCGACGGTACGGAGCGCAGGGTGGCGTGGAACCACGCAGTCCTGCGTGACGAGGCGGGCCGGGTGAACGGGGTGCTCAGCTCGGGAGAGGATGTCACCGAGAGCCGGCGGGCGGAGCAGGCCTTGCGCGATTCGCGCGAGCGCCTCCAGTTATTGCTCGACTCGATGGCTGAAGCCGCCTACGGGGTGGATGCCGAGGGCCGCTGCACCTTCGTCAACCGCGCCTTCCTGAAGACACTCGGCTACCCGGATGAAAGCGAGGTGCTGGGCAGGAACACCCACAATCTGATCCACCACACCCATGCAGACGGCCGCCCCTATCCGGAAAGCGAATGCAGGATGTTCCGTGCCTATCGGGCCAACCAGACGATCAATGCGTGCGACGAGGTGTTCTGGCGCAAGGACGGCACGCCGCTCCCGGTCGAGTACTGGTCGAACCCCATCGTCGTCGACGGCACGGTGGTTGGCGCCATCGCGACATTCGTCGACATCACCTCGCGCATGCAGGCCGAGGCGCAACTCAGCCTCGCCGCCAAGGTGTACGAGCAAAGCGGCGAAGCGATCATGATCACCGATGCCCAGTGCCGCATCGTGATGGTCAACCAGGCGTTCACCGCCATCAGCGGCTACAGCGAGACCGAGGCGCTCGGACAGAATCCGCACATGCTGTCTTCGGGACGGCACGCCCCATCCTTTTACGCGGCGATGTGGGCGGCCATCACGACCGAGGGCCGCTGGCAGGGCGAGGTATGGAATCGCAGCAAGGACGGCAGCCTGTATCTGGAGATGCTTTCGATCATCCGGGTGCTCGATGCGAGGGGTGAAGTGAGCCACTACATCGGCATTTCCAGCGACATCACCCAGCACAAGGCGGCGCAGGCGCACATCCAGCGGCTGGCGCATTACGATCCGCTCACCGGCCTGCCGAACCGTGTGCTGCTCGGCGACCGCATCGGCCACGAAATCAGCGCAGCACAGCGCAATCGCACGCAACTGGCGATCATGTTCGTCGATCTCGATCATTTCAAGAACGTCAACGACACGCTGGGCCATCGTGTCGGCGACGAATTGCTGGTAACCGTCGCCGCCCGCCTGAAAGCGGTGGTGCGCGAAGTCGACACGGTTGCACGCCAGGGCGGGGACGAGTTCATCCTGGTCCTGCCCGACACCGATAGCGGCGGCGCGGCGCATGTGGCCGAGAAGCTGCTGGAAAATATTGCGCAGCCCTGCCAGATCGAGGGTTTCGAACTGAGCGTGACGCTGTCCATCGGCATCGCCTTGTATCCGGCTGACGGCGAAGACTATGAGATGCTCTCCAAATGTGCCGATGCTGCCATGTATCGCGCCAAGCACGACGGGCGCAATGCCTACCGCTTTTTCACCGCGGACATGCAGGCGAGCTCGGCCCGCAGCCTGCAGATGGAAAGCACCCTGCGCCGCGCGCTGGAACGCAATCAGCTGCAGCTGCACTACCAGCCGCAAATCTCCTTGCAAGACGGGCGCCTCATCGGGGTGGAGGCGCTGCTGCGCTGGCAGCATCCGGAACTCGGTCTGGTCGCGCCGGCCGAATTCATCCCGATCGCGGAGGATAGCGGCCAGATCCTGCCGATCGGAGAATGGGCCTTGCGCAGCGCGGCACGGCAGATGAAAGACTGGATGGAGGCCGGCCTCGTGCCGGTGACGATGGCGGTCAATCTGTCGGCCGTGCAGTTCCGTCATCCGCATCTGCCGGAACGGGTCGCGCAGATTCTCGACGAAGTGAATCTGCCGCCGCAGTTCCTGGAGCTGGAGCTGACCGAAAGCGTGGCGATGGATGACGCGCTGGCGGCCATCGCGGTCATGGACAAGCTGCATGCGTGTGGCATCCGCATGTCGATCGACGACTTCGGTACCGGCTTTTCCTCGCTGAGCTATCTGAAGCGTTTCAAGGTCCATCGGCTCAAGATCGACCAGTCCTTTGTGCGGAATATCGGAGAAGACCCGGAAGACAGGGCCATCGTCAGCGCCATCATCAGCCTGGCGGGCAGCCTGGGCCTGCTCACCATCGCCGAAGGGGTGGAAACCGAAGGGCAGCTCGCGTTCCTGCGCGAGCAGGGATGCAACGAGGTGCAGGGGTATTACTTCAGCAAGCCGCTCACGGCCGAACAGTTCGAGGTGTTCTCGCGGGCGGAATATCCCGCGGCCTGGCAGGCGCGGTGACCGTTTTTCATCGTCCAAACGGAAACGGAGCCATCTGGCTCCGTTTCCGTTTGGGGTAAGGCCGGTCAGCCCCGGGTTTACTTGCCCTTGTTCGCGATCATGTCCTGGATGATCGGCGCCAGGATCAGTTCCATGGCGAAGCCCATCTTGGCGCCCGGCACCACGATGGTGTTGCGGCGCGACATGAAGGAGTTCGGGATCATGTTCAGCAGGTAAGGGAAATCGACGCCCTTGGGCTCGCGGAAGCGGATCACGATGAAGCTTTCGTCCGGCGTCGGGATGTCGCGCGTGATGAAGGGGTTGGAGGTGTCGACGGTGGAGACGCGCTGGAAGTTGATGTCGGTGCGCGAGAACTGCGGGGTGATGTAGTTCACGTAGTCCGGCATGCGGCGCAGGATGGTGTCGACGATGACGTCGGCGGAGTAGCCGCGCTCGGCGCCGTCGCGATGGATCTTCTGGATCCACTCGAGGTTGACGATGGGCACCACGCCGATGCCGAGGTCGACATGCTTGGAGACGTCGATGTCGTCGGTTTTCACCAGGCCATGCAGGCCTTCGTAGAACAGCACGTCGGAGCCGGCGGGCACGTCTTCCCACGGAGTGAACTCGCCGGGGTTGAGGCTGGTGTTGAGGCGCTTGTTGTGCTCGGCGGCCTCTTCGTCGCTGTGGATGTAGTAGCGCTTCTTGCCGCCGCCGGTCTTGCCGTAGGTCTCGAACAGCTCGGCCAGCTTGGCGAAGTGGTTGGCCTCCGGGCCGAAGTGGCTGAACGACATGTTGCCTTCGGCTTCGGCCTTCTTCACGGCTTCCTTGAATTCCACCCGCGACAGGGCGTGGAAGCTGTCGCCCTCGATCACGGCGGCGTTGATCTTTTCGCGGAAGAAAATGTGCTCGAACGCGCGCTTGACGGTGGTGGTGCCGGCGCCGGATGAACCCGTGACCGCAATGACGGGATGCTTCTTGGACATGCTGGGACTCCCTGAAGAGGTATGAGAATGAAAGAGAAAACGCCGCATTTTACCCGCGCCGGGCTTGCCTTGTCACACTTGTGCCCGGGAGCCCCCGCCCGGGCGGCTTACTGCGCGAATTCCAGCCGTTCCTCGACTTTCTTCAGCGCGGCGGCAGCGCAGGCGGCGTCCTTGTCGCCGCCGGGCGCGCCCGACACGCCGACGGCGCCGATCAGACTGCCGGCCGCCCGGATCGGCAGGCCGCCCTCCATCACGATGAGGCCGTCGATATGGTTGAGCTCGGGGCGGATGTCGGCGCGTGCGGCGCGGAACTCCCCGGAATCGCTGCCCGACATGATGCTCATGCCGGCCTTGCGCTCGGCGATTTCGAGCGTGTGGCGAGCCGCCAGCGTGTCGCGCAACGCGGCCTGCACGTTACCGGCACGGTCGAGCACCACGGCCGAGACGTTATATCCATTGCCGCGGCAGGCCTCCACCGCGTCCATGGCGATGTCGCGCGCCAGTTCCAGGCTGATTTGCCTGACCGGCAGCAGGTCGGGCTGGGCTGCCGTGGCCTGGGAGACGGCAACGCCAAGGGATGCGGCGAGCAGGGCGGGCAGGAGCAAGGCTTTCATGGGGTCTCCTTGGATAAACAGGGTTTATGGCAGACGCCGGAGAGGACCGGCGCCTTCTGATCATGATAGCCATTTTGCGTGGGGCGTGCGGGCGTGCGCAGCCCGGCCTGCCGGGGCGGGTCGGGCAGGTATAATCAGCCGCCTTGGATACTGTGCGGTTGCTGCAATGCAAGAAAAATACCTTCCCTCGGACATCGAACGAGCCGCGCAGGCGCGCTGGGCGGCCAGCCAGACCTTCCGCGCCCGCGACACGTCCGGCCGCCCCAAATACTATTGCCTGTCGATGTTTCCCTATCCGTCGGGCAAACTGCACATGGGCCACGTGCGCAACTACACCATCGGCGACGTGCTGGCGCGCTACCATGCCCTGCGCGGCTACAACGTCATGCAGCCGATGGGCTGGGATGCGTTCGGCCTGCCGGCGGAGAACGCGGCGATCGCCAACAACGTGCCGCCGGCCGCCTGGACCTACGCCAACATCGACCACATGCGCACGCAGTTGCAGGCGCTGGGCTTCGCCATCGACTGGTCGCGTGAGCTCGCCACCTGCAAGCCGGACTACTACCGCTGGGAGCAGTGGCTGTTCACCCGCCTGTTCGAGAAAGGCGTGATCTACAAGAAGATGTCCACGGTCAACTGGGACCCCATCGACCAGACCGTGCTGGCCAACGAGCAGGTCATCGAGGGGCGCGGCTGGCGCTCCGGCGCGCTGGTCGAAAAGCGCGACATCCCGATGTACTTCTTCCGCATCACCCGGTACGCCGACGAGTTGCTGTCCGGCCTCGACACCCTGCCGGGCTGGCCCGAGCGGGTGAAGACCATGCAGGCCAACTGGATCGGCAAGAGCGTCGGCGTGCGCTTCGCCTTCCCGTATCAGCTGGACGACCGTGACGAGCAGCTGTGGGTGTTCACCACCCGCGCCGACACCATCATGGGCGTGACCTTCTGCGCGGTGGCCGCCGAGCACCCGCTCGCCACCCGCGCTGCGCAGGACAATCCCGCGCTCGCCGCCTTCATTGCCGAGTGCAAACAGGGCAGCGTCGCCGAAGCCGACATGGCGACGATGGAAAAGAAGGGCATGGACACCGGTTTCAAGGTGACCCACCCGCTCACCGGCGAATCGGTTCCCGTGTGGGTCGGCAACTACGTGCTGATGAGCTACGGCGAGGGCGCGGTGATGGCGGTTCCGGCGCACGACGAGCGCGACTTCGGCTTTGCGCAGAAATACGGCCTGCCGATCAAGCAGGTGATCGGCGTTGAGGGAGAGACCTTCTCGCTCGACGGCTGGACAGAATGGTATGGCGACAAGACTCGCGGGCGCTGCGTCAACTCCGGCAAATACGACGGTCTCGGCTACGAAGCCGCGGTCGACGCCATCGCCGCCGACCTCGCCGCCAAGGACCTCGGCGAGAAGAAGACCCAGTTCCGCCTGCGCGACTGGGGCATCTCGCGTCAGCGCTACTGGGGTTGTCCGATCCCGATCATCCACTGCGACAGCTGCGGCGACGTGCCGGTGCCGGCCGGGCAGCTGCCGGTGGTGCTGCCGGAGGACGTGGTACCCGACGGCTCCGGCAACCCGCTCAACAAGCGCGCCGATTTCATCAACTGCAGCTGCCCGACGTGCGGCAAACCGGCGCGGCGCGAGACCGACACCATGGACACCTTCGTCGAGTCGTCTTGGTACTACGCGCGCTACGCCTGCCCCGACTTCGCCGACGGCATGCTCGATGCGCGCGCCAACCAGTGGTTGCCGGTCGACCAGTACATCGGTGGTATCGAGCACGCGATTCTGCATCTGCTGTACGCACGCTTCTTTCACAAGCTGATGCGCGACGAGGGCCTGGTGGCGAGCGACGAGCCGTTCGCCAACCTGCTGACGCAGGGCATGGTCATCGCCGACACGTTCTATCGCGAGGCGGCCGACGGCAAGAGGACCTGGTTCAACCCGGCCGACGTCGAAACGAAGGACGGTGTTGCAACGCTGAAATCCGACGGCCGGCCGGTGATCGTCGGTGGCACCGAGAAGATGTCAAAGTCGAAGAACAATGGCGTCGACCCGCAGGCGCTGATCGACCAGTACGGCGCCGACACCGCGCGGCTGTTCACCATGTTCGCCGCGCCGCCCGAGCAAAGCCTGGAATGGTCGGACGCCGGGGTCGAGGGCGCGCACCGCTTCCTCAAGCGCCTGTGGAAGATGGCCTACGAGCACGTGCAGGGCGGGGTGGTCGCGGCATTTGCCGGCGGCGAACTGAATGACGCGGCCAAGGCCCTGCGCCGCCAGCTGCACCAGACCATCCAGAAAGTCGGCGACGACATCGAGCGCCGCAAGCAGTTCAACACGGCGATTGCCGCAGTCATGGAGCTGATGAACGCGCTCGCCAGGCTCGAGGGAGACGATGCCGTCACCCGCAGCGTGCGCCAGGAAGTGCTCGAAGCCGCGGTCGCCCTGCTGGCGCCCATCGTGCCGCATATTGCTGACTCCCTCTATGCCGAACTCAAGCCGGGCGCCGCAATGACGTGGCCGGCCGTCGACGAGTCTGCGCTGGTGCAGGACGAGATCGAGCTGATGCTGCAGGTCAACGGCAAGCTGCGCGGGCAGATACGCGTGGCGGCGTCGGCAGAAAAAGCGGCGATCGAGGCGGCTGCCGTGGCAAACGAAGCAGCGCAGAAATACCTGGAAGGCCGGCCGCCGAAAAAAGTGGTGGTGGTGCCCGGGCGTTTGGTTAATATCGTGCTATGAATCGACGACTCTTCCTTGCGGCCGTGCCGGCACTCCTCGCTGCGGGATGCGGCTTCCAGCTGCGCCGTTCAGACGGCATACCGTTTGCCACCCTGTATATCGATGCGCCGTCTGGCAGCGTGGCGGCGCAGCGCATCCGCAGCAGCCTGACGGGGAACAAGAAAACCCGCCTGGTCCCAAGTGCCAACGAAGCCGAGGCGATCCTCAAGCTGACCCAGGAAGAGCATACCAAGGTCATCCTCTCCCTGTCGGGCGCGGGACGCGTCACCGAATACCGGCTCGGTTTGCGGTTGAGCTATTCGGTTCTGGGCAAGGCGGGGCGGAGTCTGGCAGCACCCGAGGTCATCGAACTCAGCCGCGATATCACCTACGACGACACGAAAGTGCTGGCCAAGGCGGCAGAAGAGCAGTTGCTGTATCGCGATATGGACGATAACGCCGCCCAGCGCATCGTGCGTCGCCTGCAGGCGATCAAGCCCGACATCGCGGTTGATGAACATCCCGGCTGAGCGGCTACCCGACCAGCTGTCGCGCGGCCTGGCCGCGCTTTACGTGGTGGTGGGCGACGAGCCGCTGGCGGCGCAGGAGGCGGGCGACGCCATCCGCGCGGCGGCGCGCGAGGCCGGCCACAGCGATCGCACCGTCTACACGGTACAGGGGCGCTACAACTGGCAGGGGATCTTCGCCAGCGGCGACAACCTCTCGCTGTTCGGCGAGCGACGCCTGACCGAAATCCGCATTCCTTCCGGCAAGCCCGGCGTCGACGGCGCCAAGGCGCTGGAGACCTATGCCGCCAGGCTGCCGTCCGATACCCTCACCCTCATCAGCCTGCCGGGACTCGACTGGAAAACCATGCAGAGCCGCTGGTTTGCAGCGCTCGCCAAAAGCGGCGTAGTGGTCGAAGCGAAGCCGGTCGACCGCGCCGCGCTGCCCGGCTGGATCGACCGCAGGTTGGCCAGACAGGGCCTGAAGGCCGACCGTGCCGCGCTTGAATTCCTCGCCGACCAGGTCGAGGGAAACCTGCTGGCCGCGCAGCAGGAAATCGACAAGCTCGCGTTGCTGCTGCCGCCGGGCGCGGTGACGCTGGCCGATGTCGAGCACGCGGTGGTGGATGTGAGCCGGCTGGAGGCCGATGCGCTCGCGGACGCCTTGTATGCGGGTAACGGCGCACGTTTCGCGCAAATCGTGACCGACCTCAGGGATGCCGGCGAGGCGGTGCCGGCCATCCTGTGGCAGGTGTCGTCGGCAGTACAGCTGCTGCTCAGGCTAAAATTGGCGCTGGCGCAGGGCGACAGCCTGCCCGGCCTGATGCGCACGCTGTGGGGACGCGACAAGCAGCGCGCGCCGCAGATCGAGCGGGCGCTGAAACGCCTGGCCCTGGCGCAGGTCGAAACCGCTCTGGCCGACCTGGCGCTGATCGACCGCCAGGCCAAGGGGCTGGAACGCGTGGGCGACCCCTGGGATACGCTGCTGCGCGTGGGCATGACGCTGGCCGCACCCGATTCCGGACGGCAGGGTAACAGGACGACAAGATAATGGACGTGAAAAGCTATATGCAGACGGTGGGCAAACAGGCGCGCGAGGCCTCGCGCGCGATAGCCCGCGCCGACACCAACCAGAAGAACCGCGCGCTGCTGGCGATGGCGGCGGCGATCCGGCGCGACGCCGCCAAGTTGCTGGAAGCCAATGCCCGCGACATGGAACAGGCGCGCGCCAACGGACTCGACGCCGCGCTGCTTGATCGCCTCCAGCTCGGCGACAGGACCGTCGATGGCATGGCCGAAGGCCTGGAACAGATCGCCGCGCTGCCCGATCCGATCGGCGAGATCGACGGCCTGAAATTCCGTCCCTCCGGCATTCAGGTCGGCAAGATGCGGGTGCCGCTCGGCGTCATTGGCATCATCTACGAAGCGCGGCCCAACGTCACTGCGGATGCCGCCGGGCTGTGCCTCAAGTCCGGCAACGCCGCGATCCTGCGTGGCGGTTCCGAGGCCTTGCATTCCAACCAGGCGATTGCTGCCTGCGTGCGCGAGGGGCTTGAAGCCGCCGGCCTGCCCGCGACGGTGGTGCAGGTGATCGAGACCACCGACCGCGCCGCGGTGGGCGAACTCATCACCATGAAGGACTGCGTCGACGTCATCGTGCCGCGCGGCGGCAAGGGCCTGATCGAGCGCATCACCGGCGAGGCGCGGGTGCCGGTGATCAAGCACCTGCACGGCAATTGCCATGTGTACGTCGACGACCGCGCCGACCTCGCCAAGGCGGTGAAGATCGTCGAGAACGCCAAGACCCAGCGCTACGGCACCTGCAACACGACCGAATCGCTGCTGGTGGCGCGCGGCGTCGCCGCGACGGCGCTGCCTGAAATCGGGGCCATGCTGGCGGGCAAGGGCGTGGAAATGCGCTGCTGTCCCGAGGCGCTGGGGATCCTGATGGGCGCCGGTGTCGCGGCAGACAGGCTGAAGGCCGCGGTGGAGGCCGACTGGTATGAGGAATATCTCGGCCCCATCATCGCGGTGAAAATAGTCGATGACATCGATGCCGCGATGACCCACATCAACACGCATGGCTCGCAGCACACCGACGCCATCGTCACCGAGGATTACGGCCGCGCACGTCGTTTCCTGCGCGAGGTCGATTCGGCCAGCGTGGTCGTCAACGCGTCCACCCGTTTTGCCGATGGCTTCGAATATGGCCTGGGTGCGGAGATCGGCATTTCCACCGACAAGATCCATGCACGCGGCCCGGTCGGGCTGGAAGGACTCACCAGCCAGAAATGGGTGGTGCTGGGCGACGGGCATGTGCGGGGCTGAGTCGGTGTCCACAAGGGATACCGTCCCTGGCACAAGCAGTGCCGGGAACATAAGCGGGGAGCGGTAAGCAGTGAACGGAAGACCCGAGGCCGGGTTACGAACCGCTCACCGCTCACCGCCTGCAGCTTCCCCCATCGGCATCTACGGTGGCACCTTCGACCCCGTCCACTTCGGCCATCTGAGGCTGGCCGAGGACATGGCCGACGCACTGGGCCTAGACCGCGTTATTTTCATCCCCGCCGGGCAGCCGCCGCACCGTGGTGTGCCGCACACGGCGGCCGGCCACCGGCTGGAAATGGTGCGCCGAGCGATCGCCGGCAACCCGCGCTTTGTGGCGGATGCGCGCGAAGTGCAGCGTCCGCAGCCGAGCTACACGGTCGACACGCTCACCGCCCTGCGTGCCGAACTGGGCCTTGATCAGCCGCTCTGGCTGTTGCTGGGAGCGGATGCGTTTCTCGGCCTGCCCGGCTGGCACGACTGGCGACGGCTGTTCGAACTGGCGAATATTGCCGTGGCGACCCGGTCCGGTGCGCAGTTGATACAGCCAGACGCCATAATGGAGCCATTGAAGAGCGAGGTATCGCAGCGGCAGGTGTCCCGTGGCGATTCGACAGGCAGCCCGGCCGGCTCGGTGCTGCTGCGTGCGATGCCGCCGCTGGACATCTCGGCCACCGCGATCCGCGACATCCTGGCCCGGCGAGCGAGCGCGCGTTATCTGCTGCCTGACGCCGTGCTCGATTACATTCACGAACACCAACTTTACGAACACACATGAATATTGAAGACAAGATCAAGTTAATCGTCGATGCCCTGGAAGACGTCAAGGCGCAGGACGTCACCGTCCTCGACACCGGCAAGCTCACCTCGCTGTTCGAGCGCATGGTGATCGCCAGCGGATCGTCCAACCGCCAGACGCGCGCGCTCGCCGACAATGTGCGCGTCAAGATGAAGGAGGCGGACGCGTACGTGGGCAACACGGAAGGCGAGGACAGCGGCGACTGGGTATTGCTCGATCTCGGCGATGTCATCGTTCACGTGATGCTGCCCGCCGTGCGCGCACATTACAATCTGGAAGAGTTGTGGGGTGCGGGCGAAGCGGCGCGTGCGCGGCACGTGCAAGCCGACCACTAGGTGAAGCTGCATCTGATCGCCGTCGGCCACAAGATGCCTGGCTGGATCGATGCAGGCTACGATGACTATGCGCGGCGGATGCCGCCGGACATGCCGCTGGTGCTGAACGCGATCAAGCCGGGGCACCGGGTGGCGGGGGAGGACGGCACGCGGGCGCGCCAGCTGGAGGCAGAACGCATTCTTGCCGCGCTACCCGCCGGCTGTGTGCCGGTGATGCTCGACGAGCGCGGAACGCAGGCGGCCACGCGCGAGCTTGCGGCATGGCTGCAGGGATGGATGGCGGAAGGGGTGTCGCCGGCATTCGTCATCGGCGGGGCGGACGGCCTGGACCCCAGCGTGAAGGCGCGTGCAGGCAAGCTGCTGGGGCTGTCCAGGCTGACCCTGCCGCATGCGCTGGCGAGGGTGATGCTGGCCGAGCAGTTGTATCGGGCGGTATGCATCATCAAGGGCCATCCCTACCATCGGGATTGAGGAGATAACGAGAATATGCTGGTTGACAAGCGGATCTATCTGGCTTCCCAGTCGCCGCGGCGACGCGAGCTCCTGAAGCAGATTGGCGTGGCTTTCGACGTGCTGCCGTTACGCGCCGTGGCCGGACGCATGGACGTCGTCGAGATTCCGGACGAGGGCGAGGCGGCGCCCGATTTCGCCCGGCGCATGGCGGCCGAAAAGGCCACCTGCGGCTGGCGCGCGGTGGATGCGCGCCATCTCCTGCGCTTTCCCGTGCTGGGGGCGGACACGGTGGTCGAACTCGATGGCGCCATACTGGGCAAGCCGGCCGACCGCGCTGCGGCTGAGGCCATGCTGCAGCGTCTGTCCGGGTGCGAACATCAGGTACATACCGCCGTGGCGGTGCAGCATGAAGGCAGGCTGGAGCTGCGCCTGTCGTCCAGCCGGGTCAGACTGTCGGAACTCGACGCGGCCACCATCGGCCGCTACCTGGAAACCGGCGAATACCTCGGCAAGGCCGGCGCGTATGGCATCCAGGGACGCGCCGCCGCGTTCATCGAGCATGTCGAAGGCAGCTACAGTGGCATCATGGGCCTGCCGTTATATGACACAGCCATTTTATTGAGGGCCTTCGGTCTCGTCGTCTGATTCCTTTCCTAAATCAAAGCTGAAACACCGTTTTCCCGGGCATGGCTGTGATGCTGGCGACTGCCTGGAAGCCAACCGGTATGCGTGTCAGCTTTGATTTAGAAATGGGGCAAGCATCTGCCATGAGCGAAGAAATCCTCGTCAACGTCACGCCGCAGGAAATCCGAGTTGCCGTGCTGCATCTGGGCGCGGTGCAGGAACTGCACATCGAGCGTGCCCAGTGCCGCGGCCTGGTGAGCAATATCTACATGGGACGCGTGGTGCGCGTGCTGCCGGGCATGCAGTCGGCCTTCATCGACATCGGCCTGGAACGCGCCGCTTTCCTGCATGTCGCCGACATATGGGAGGAACGCCGCAACGGCGACCCGGAACGTCCGATCGAACAGATCCTGCACGAAGGGCAGAACCTGATGGTGCAGGTCATCAAGGATCCGATCGGCACCAAGGGCGCACGGCTGTCCACCCAGATCAGTTTCGCCGGCCGTTACCTGGTGTACCTGCCGCAGGAAACCCATATCGGCATTTCGCAGAAGATCGAAGGCGAGGAGGAGCGCGAGCACCTGCGCCAGAAGCTCCACCAGCTGATGCCGCCTGACGCCAGCGGAGGCTTCATCGTGCGCACCATGGCGGAGACCGCGGAAGACGCGGAAATGCAGGCGGACATCGACTACCTGCGGCGGCTGTGGAGCAATATCCAGTCACGCGGCAACTGCGTGGTGCCCTGCCTGCTGTATCAGGATCTCGACCTGTCGCTGCGCGTGCTGCGCGACTTCGTCAACCGCGACACCAGCCGCATCCTGATCGATTCGCGCGAGACCTACCAGCGCATGGTCGAGTTCGCGAAGAACTACACCCATGCCGTGCATGAAAAACTGCAGCACTACGGTGCCGACCGTCCGCTGTTCGACCTGCATGCCATCGAGGACGAAATCGCCAAGGCGCTGGGGCGGCGTGTCGACCTCAAATCCGGCGGCTATCTCATCATCGACCAGACCGAGGCGCTGACCACGGTCGACGTCAACACCGGAGGCTTCGTCGGCGCCCGCAATTTCGATGACACCATCTTCAAGACCAACCTCGAGGCCGCGCAGGCCATCGCGCGTCAGCTGCGCCTGCGGAACCTTGGCGGCATCATCATCATCGACTTCATCGACATGGACAACGCCGAGCACCAGGAGGCGGTGCTGACCGAACTGAAAAAGGTGCTGGCGCGCGACCCCACCCGCACCACGGTCAGCGGCTTTTCCCCGCTGGGGCTGGTCGAGATGACGCGCAAGCGCACGCGGGAATCGCTCGCGCATGTGCTGTGCGAGCCGTGTCCCACCTGCGCCGGACGCGGCGAGATCAAGACCGCGCAGACCGTATGCTATGACGTGCTGCGCGAGATCCTGCGCGAGGCGCGCCAGTTCGACGCGCGCGAATACCGCATCGTCGCTGCGCAAAGCGTGATCGACCTGTTTCTCGACGAGGAGTCCGGCAGCCTTGCCCAACTCATCGACTTCATCGGCAAACCAGTGTCGCTGCAGGTCGAGACCACCTATCCGCAGGAGCAGTACGACATCATTCTGCTGTGAGGGGTGAGGGGAGGACATGTGAATCGCGCTTCCGGCACACGACCCGCGCAATAGACGATGGAACTTCAGCCTCCTGCCTACTGGAAAACGGCCTGCGCCGAACTCGCGGCGGCCGACCCGGTGATGGCCGCGCTCATTGCGCGCTACCCCGATGCGATCCTCGCTGATCGCGGCGACCCGTTCCAGACCCTGGCGCGTGCCATCGTCGGTCAGCAGATTTCGGTCAAGGCGGCCGACAGCATATGGGCGCGTTTTGTCGCGTTCGCCGGCCGGGTGAGCCCGGGGCACCTAGCCAGGCTCGAACCGGAGGGGCTCGCGACCTGCGGTCTGTCGCGCCGAAAGGCTGAATATCTGCGCGACCTGGCCGGGCATTTTGCCGATGGCCGTATCGAGCCTGCGCGCTGGAAAAGAATGGAAGACGAAGCGGTCATTGCAGAACTGACCGACGTGCGCGGCATCGGCCGCTGGACCGCCGAGATGTTCCTGATCTTCAGCCTGCGGCGTCCGGACATCTGGCCGGTCGACGACATCGGCCTGCAGAAGGCCGTTGCCCTGCATTATCTGGACAACGAACGGCCGAGCCCCCAGGCGCTGCGGCGGCATGGCGAACGTCACGCCCCCTGGCGTACCGTCGCCACCTGGTATCTGTGGCGCAGCCTCGATCCGGTGGTGGTGCAGTACTGATCAGCCCAGATAGGCGGCGAGCACGCGTTCGTCCTCGCGCAGGCGGGCGGGTGTCCCCTCAATGGCGATGCGTCCCCGGTCCATCACGTAGGCATAGTCAGCCACCTCGAGCGCACTCTTGGCGAACTGCTCCACCAGCAGCAGGGTGATGCCGGTTTCCTTGAGGCGGCGGATGGTGCTGAACACTTCCTGCACGATGATGGGAGCGAGGCCCATGGAGGGTTCGTCCAGCAGCATGACCTTGGGTTTGGACATCAGGGCGCGGCCGATGGCGAGCATCTGCTGCTCGCCGCCCGACAAGGTGCCGGCCGCCTGCTGACGGCGCTCCTCGAGCCGGGGGAAAAGTTCATAGACGCCCTTCAGGTCGGCCGCGGCGCGAGCGCGAAATCCGAAGAACCGCGGCAGGCGGGCATAGGCGCCCAGCAGCAGGTTGTCCTCAACCGACAGGGGGCCGAACACCTTCCGCCCTTCCGGTGAGTGGGCCATGCCGAGGCGGGCGATGCGGGAGGCCTCCAGATTCTGGACCGGCCTGCCGTCCAGCAGCACGCGTCCCTGGCTCGGCCTGACCATCCCGGAAATGGCCCGCATGGTGGTGGTCTTGCCCGCCCCGTTCGCCCCGATCAGGGCCACGACCGCGCCCGCTTTCACTTCCAGGGATACGCCCACGAGCACCTCGCTCGTGCCATATCCCGCATGCAGATTCTCGACCGTCAGCACAACTCCGTCCTTTCCTTCATCCGGCCTCGGCGGGCGCGGCAGCACCTGCCTGATTGTCGGCGATGCCCAGATAGGCCTCGATGACCTTGGGATCGCGTTTGACCTGTTCCGCCGTCCCGGCCGCGATGATCCTGCCGCCGTCGAGCACCGTCACCACCCCGCACAATTCGCTGATCACGTCCATGTGATGCTCGATCAGGATGATGCTGATGCCCTGTTCATGGATGCGCCGGATGATCTCCATCAGCTTGTTCACATCGGGGTGGGCCAGGCCCGCCGCCGGTTCGTCCAGGATCAGCAGTTCAGGCTTGCGCGCCAGCGCGCGGGCAATTTCCAGAAAGCGCTGGTCGCCATAGGTCAGGTCCTTGGCCAGGCTGCGCGCCTGCTCCCCGAGCCCCACCAGATCCAGCAAGGCCAGGGCGGCAGCGCTGGCGCGCTGTTCCTCGGCCCGGGCCAGTCCCAGCAGGACCATGGGCAGGGGGCTGCGGTAAACGTCCTTGAGCGCGACCATGACATTGTCCAGCGCGCTCAGCTCGCCGAACAGCTGGAGATTCTGGAAGGTGCGCGCCACGCCGGTTCGCGCGACCTTGAACAGGCTTCCCACGGGCAGGGGGTTGCCGCGCAGCAGCATGTCGCCGCCGGTGGGGACGTAGAGGCCCGAAATGACGTTCACCGCCGTGCTTTTCCCCGAACCGTTGGGGCCGATCAGGCCGTGTATCTCACCGGTCTTCACCGTCATGGAGACGCCGTCCACGGCCTTGACGCCGCCGAAATACCGTTCCAGGCCGCGCAGTTCCAGCAGCGTGCTGCCCGTTACGGCGCGCTTCGGCAGGACGGAATCCAGCGCTGCCGGCGCCGGCAGCGGCGGCGGGTCGATGCGAAACAGCCTGGTCAGGAAGCGGGCGGCAAAACCCATCAGGCCCTCCGGCAATCCCACCACCACCGAAAACAGCATCAGGGCGAAAATCGCCTTGCGCCAGTCCTCGGTGTTCTCCACGATCAGGCTCCCCGCCATCAGGATGCCCATGGCCACGATCGGTGCGAAGGCCTGAAACGGGCGGGTGGTCTTCTTCAGCAGGCCCTGGCCGCCAGCCGCCAGGGCCACCAGCAGGCCGATCGCGGAAAAGATCTGGAACAGGCCGCGGTTGGACAGAAGGTTGGGCAGCAGGGCGATCAGGGCGGCACCGACCAGCGCACCCCACAGGCTCTTGCGTCCGCCCATCACCACCCCCAGGAGCAGGATCACCATCAGATCCCAGCCGAAGCTCTGCGGCTGGAGATACTGGAAGTTGAAGGCATACAGCCCGCCCGCCAGGCCGCCCAGGCCGGAAGCGAGGGCGAAGCCGGCCACCTTGTGGCGGTAGGTCCCCACCCCCATCGCATCGGTGGCGATGGGACTGTCGCGCAGGGCTTCGAACGCCCTGCCCCACTGCGACGACAGCAGGTTGCGCATGGCCATCCAGACCAGGGCGAGCAGCAGCAGACACAGCCAGAAAAATTCAGGTGCATCCAGGGGGAAGCCGAGGAAAGGCGGCCGCCGAACCTGCAGGCCCTGGGCGCCCAGCGTGAGCCCTTCCCATTCGTTCAGGGTGGTTGCGCTGAGGGCCGAGAAGCTCAGGGTTGCCAGGGCGAACTGCGGGCCTTCCAGACGCAGCGCGGGGAAGGCCAGCAAGGTGCCGAAGATGAGCCCCACCACGAGCGCCGCCGCCAGCGCCGCCAGCATGCCGAAGTCGAAGTGGGCCACGCTGAGGCCGGCCGCATAGGCGCCCAGGCCGAGAAAGGCGGCCTGGGCCAGGTTCACCTGGCCGAGGTAGCCCACCGTGACGTCGA
Source organism: uncultured Thiobacillus sp. (assembly GCA_964533095.1). Classification (GTDB taxonomy): domain Bacteria; phylum Pseudomonadota; class Gammaproteobacteria; order Burkholderiales; family Thiobacillaceae; genus Thiobacillus. Next base: position 324,949 of record CAZHKS010000002.1, read on the forward strand.
GGCCGATCAGCAGGATTCCGTAGATCGCCAGCAGGGTCAGCAGGCCGAGGACGTAGCTGTTGTCCACTATCAGGGGAATCGCGGCAAGCGACGCCAGAGCCGCCAGCTCGGCGCCACGAATCAGTAGCAGGCGTTTCCACATTTCGTTACACCTTCCGGATGCTGGCCTTGCCGAACACCCCGTTGGGGCGTACGGCCAGCGCAAGAATGAGCAGGACCAGGCCAGGCGCTTCGCGCCAGCCGCTGCCGAGATAGAAACTGGTCAGGCTTTCCAGAGCGCCGAGGAAGAGGCCGATCAGAACGATTCCGAAACCGGAATCGAGCCCCGCGACCACGGCCACAGAGAAGGCCTTGAGAATCAGCACCGATGCCATGGTCGGTCCCACCGTCGTGATCGGCGCGACGAGGATGCCCGCCAGTGCCGCCACCAGGCCCGACAGGCCGTAGGAAAGCTGGATCGTGCGGGTGGCCGAGATCCCCATCAACTGGGCGGCATCGCGGTCCGCGGACACCGCTTCGAAAGCCTTGCCCAGCAAGGTCTTGCGCTTGAACAGTTCCACCAGTCCCATGACCGTCAGCACGCCGATGCCGACCGACAGTTCCAGGGGGGTGACGTCGATCCCGAAGAAATGCAGCGGGTCGGAAGAGATCGGGGTGGGGAAGGGCCGGTCGTCCCGGCCCCAGATGTTTTCGGCCGCCGAAAAGCCCAGCAGGCCCAGAATGATGGTGAGCAGGATCCAGCCCTCGCCCTTCTGCTCGAGCGACAGGCGCACCGCCGCCCGCTCGACGAACAGGCCCAGCAGCACGCCGAACAGCATGCCGCCCGGCACCACCAGCCAGTAGGGCATGCCCGTATCGATGAGCGTCAGGCTGAACAGGGCGGACAGCATGACCAGTTCGCCCTGGCCGAAATTGATGCTCTTGCTGGTTGCGAAGGTCAGCTGGAAGCCGTAGGCGATCAGGGCGTAGACCATGCCCATCAGCGCCCCGCTCACAGCCAGTTGAACGATCAGAAGGGTATACATGTCGTGTGTCGTTTAGCCGGACTGCAAGGCGGGGGGAAACGCTCCTCCCCCGTTTTCTTATTTGCCTGCGCCCTTCATCAGACGCTGGCGGTCGGCCTTGTTGGCGAACACCACGCGGCCGTCCTGGACCATCCCCATCACCACCTGGTCACGGCGGAACGCCTCGTGGGTCTCCTCATTGGCCGGATCCCACTTGCTGTAAGGGTGCTGCCAGGTGGCGATCACGCCCTTGACCGGGGTCTTGAGATCTTCCAGCGCGTCCTTGATCTTGTGGGTATCCGTGCTCTGCGCCTGCTTGACGGCGGCCGCGAAGATATAGACGGCGTCATAGCCCTGGGCGGCGGACATCGGCGAAGGAATGCGATCCACGCCATAGGTCTTGTGATAGCTGTCGATGAAGCTCTTGGCCTTGGGCGTGATGGGGTCCTCGATGAAGGTCTGCGGCATCAGGGTGCCGTTGCCGTTCTTGCCCGCGTTGTCGATGTAGTTGGACATCGACAGGGTCCAGCCGCCGATCAGGGGCATCTTCATCCGCAGCTTCGCCATGCCGTTCGAAACGGCGGCAAGTTCCGGCCCGATGCCCCAGATCAGGATGCCCTGGGCGCCGGCGACCCTGGATTTCAGCAACTGGGCGGTCATGTCCTTGTCGCCGATGTTGAATTTCTCCGTGGCCACCACCTGCAGCTTGCCCCCCTGCTTCTTGATCTGGTCGAGGAGGTCGTCGCGGCCGGATACCCCGTAGTTGGTCGAGTCGTGAAGGATCGCCACCTTGGTGAGTTTGCGGTTGATGGCCTCTCCCACCACCATGGCGGCCTGGATGCCGTCATCAGCGGAGAAGCGGAAGATGGACAGGTCTTTGACCCCGGCCTTGCTCCACTGGGTCATGGAAGCGGATCCCGCGGCCGGCGTGATGATCTTGGTGATGCCTTTTTCCTGGAAATGCTTGTCTCCGGCCAGGACGACGCCGGTATTCACCGTGCCGATGACACCCGAGAGATCGTCCATGGAAGCCAGTTCCTGAGCGATCAGGGCACCGCGCTCGTTCTTCGCCTCGTCGTCACGCTCGATCACTTCGATTTTCATCTTGTTGGCGCCAACCTGGATGCCCCCGGCACGATTGATTTCGTCGATCGCCAGTTTGGCGCCATCCCGCATGGAGACGCCCATCGGTGCCGAACCGCCGGTGAAGGGCCCGGTCAGGGCAATCTTGACTGTATCCGCGGCATACGCCTGGAGCGTGAACACGCCCATCACGAGCGCGGCCAACATCGTTTTCTTCATGATCTCAATCTCCGTCCTAAAGTTGAACACACCGACCAGTGCCCCGATCTTCGCCGTGGCTGGAGGGATTATAGGTCTAAGAGGCGGAAGCCATGTGGGGAAACCTTGCGCAAACGGTGCGATTGCCAGGCTCGTGCTGATTGGCCGCGAACCCCGCAAAGGCCTCGGCTTGTTGCGTGGCGCGTGCGTTCGGGGATTCAGCCGATCTCCGCGATCACCGGCGCGTGATCCGAGGGGCGTTCCAGCTTGCGCATGTCGCGATCGATGGTGCTGGATGTGCAGGCCGCCGCCAGCGTTTCGGAGAGCAGGATGTGATCGATGCGCAGGCCGTGGTTGCGGCGGAAGCCCATCATGCGGTAATCCCACCAGGAAAAACTTTTATCGGGCTGTTCGAACAGGCGGAAGCTGTCCTTCAGGCCGAGGGCCAGCAGCGCGCGGAAACGCGCACGCTCGGCTTCCGACACCAGCACGCCATCCTTCCACGCCTCGGGGTCGTGCACGTCGCGGTCTTCCGGTGCGACGTTATAGTCGCCGAGGACGGCGAGCCGGGGATGATGCGCCAGTTCCACTTTAAGCCAGGCGGCCAGCGCATCGAACCAGGCGAGCTTGTAGGGGTACTTGTCGGAGTCGAGACTCTGCCCGTTGGGGCAATACACGCACACCAGCCGCACGCCGTCGACAGTGGCGGCGATGACGCGCTTCTGCTCATCGTCCAGGCCGGGAATGCCGATCTGGATGTCGGCGGGTTGCACGCGGCTGACGATGGCGACGCCGTTGTAGGTTTTCTGGCCGGAGAAAACGACGCGGTAGCCGGCGGCGGCGAGCTCTGCGACAGGAAAGGCGTCGTCGGTAAGCTTGGTTTCCTGCAGGCACACCGCGTCGGGCTGGCGGGTGGCAAGAAAGTCCAGCAACTGGGGCAGGCGGACCTTGAGGGAGTTGACGTTCCAGGCGGCGATTTTCATGCCGCCGAGTGTAGCGCATACGACTCCACACTGGCTTCAGCCCGTAGTGGGTCGGATTCCATTAAGTCAGCCATCCGGAACTACGGCTGCTCCAGGTGCCCGGTGGGTTTTGCCATTCGGCCTGGGACTCGATGCGGCTTGCGGGTTCTAGCCACTGAATAGTGAGTGGTCGGGGAATTGAGACCGTGACTAGTTGCACACGTGGCTGCCAGAAGTCAGGTCTCGGGTCTACGCAAGAACGTACTACGAGGCAAGTTTCGTTCTCACTTCAGGAAAATCAATATCGGTATGGGCAACGTTGTTGACGTAATTGGTGAGTACATTGAGCGCAACCGTAACCACGATTTCGATCACACCTCCCTCGTCGAATCCGGCGGCCCTAAGCGTGGCAAGATCGGCGTCCAAGACTCGGCCACGCGACTCGGCTACGCGTCTCGCAAAGTGCAACGCGGCACTGTCTTGGTAGTTGTCGGAGAAACCGATGCGGGCTGCATCGATTTCGCCCGGGCTCATTTTTGCCACATTGCGGGCCAGATAGTCATGGGCCGACAGGCAGTAATTGCAGCCATTAAATTCAGCTATGGCCAGAGCGATGCTTTCGCGCAGTTTTGCGTCAAGTTTGCCTTTTGAGAGCGCACCGTTAAGTGAAAGGTAGCCTTCCAGCGCAGCGGGACTGTTGCCCACTACTTTCATCAGGTTTGGTACCACGCCCAATTGTTTTTTCACGGCAGCAAATAAGGGCTTGGAGGCATCCGGAGCGGTATCGACAGTGGGTATATTAAGACGCGACATGATTATTCCTTGATGGTTAGTGAAGATTGAGTGGCCTTCATTAACTGCGTTCGCAGCTAATATGTGGACTTTCCACGCACTAGCTGACGTTGGGAATCGGCGTAGTATTGAATTCACTGTTGCTTTTGAAGGAATGGTTTGGACCAACTGCATCTGATCAAAGTCTTCGTGGCGGTAGTGGATATGAACGGCTTCGCCGGTGCAGCGCGCAAGCTCAACATTTCACCGCCCGCGGTGACGCGTGCCATCAATTTTCTGGAGGATCATCTGGGCGTGCGGCTGCTGACGCGCACGACGCGTATAGTCCGTGTCACCGAAGCTGGTGCACGCTATGTAGAAGACTGTAGGCGTATCCTGGCCGATTTGGCGGAGGCCAATGAATCGGTGGCCGGTATGCACGCATCGCCGCATGGGCGGTTAACGCTTACGGCGCCTGTGTTGTTCGGTTGCAGGTTTGTCACCCCCATTGTTACCGAGTATCTGCAACGTTATCCAGAGGTAAGCGCTTCATGCTGGTTCCTTGACAGGGTAGTCAACATGATGGACGAAGGTGTGGACGTGGCGGTACGCATCGGCGAGCTGCCCGATTCATCAATGCAGGCGATCCGTGTGGGGAAAGTAGGACTCGTGATTTGCGCGGCCCCCACCTATCTGGAGCAGCACGGTATTCCGCGACACCCGGATGAACTGGCATCACACAGCATCATTTCTACAAGTGCCCTGACGCCAACACTTGAATGGCAAATGGAGGGCAATGGTGAAGTGCACAGCGTGAAACTACAACCGCGCCTCATTACCACTACCAATGACGCTGCAGTGGCCGCCGCCGTTAGCGGTTTCGGTATCACCAGGGTTTTATCCTATCAAATTGCGGATCAGCTTCGCGATGGACAACTCGAGGCAGTCCTGAGTGAGTACGCACCCGTCTCGTGGCCAGTACACATCCTGCACCGCGAGGGGCGGCATGCCTCGCCCAAGGCGCGAGCGTTTCTAGACTTGGCGATCGAACGACTGCGAGCCAGCCAGGTATTGAACTAAGCCAGCACCTGTCCCACCCTGGCGGCGACCACGTTACGCTGATTTATCCGACTGCTTGTTGGAAAGCTCTTGCAGGCATATTTATTCTGCGAATACGGTTTCGCCTATATGGCGCTGACTTCGTCCATCTCAGCCAGATCGACTATTAAAATTAAAATGTCAAAAGTCGCCTGCTGCAGATGAAAATCCGGCAGTCATGCTTGCTGTGAGGATGTTTGCGGGATACCCGGTTTCTGGTGGTGTGGGCTCTGGCCCAACTGTTTTTCACTGCACATCTCTGCCGTTTGCCTACACGGTGCCGGCCCGAGGCTGGTCGGACCAGACCGTCGCGACGCGGTCAGAACTTATCGCCCATTCCAGTCCTGAAAGCATCCCAGCCATCGCCTGAGCTCTGTACGGATTGCGAGACATGGATGCGCTCGCCTTGACCACTGTTAAAGGCATCCCAGCCCTTGCCTGTGGTAGCGCTAGCCGAGGCCGTCTTGGGAACATGGATGGGTTCGTCCAAGCCGCTATTGAAGACATCCCAGCCTTGACCTTCTGCCGACAGTGCCGGGGTGGAAAACGCGGCTCCGCTAAATAGGATAATGGCAGCCAGGGACGCAACAAAATTTGTGGTGTTCATGATTCATTCCTCAGAAAATTGCATAAGTAGGGTTGCCGTCGTCGGCCGAACTTGATTCGACTGACGCTTCTACTATGGAGCGTTCAGAACTATTTATGAACCATGTGTTTATGCAATGCACAATTCCTTGTTTTGGAATAATGGTGCCAGCCGCTGTCGTGAAAACAGCACGGTGGTCTGACCGTATTCGCCGCATCCCGAGGTTCTGCCTGGGTAAATAACCCGCCGACATCCCCCGATTTCCAGTAGTGCTCGGCTTTAGAGTCCGGGGGGAATGTAGCCCGGTTTGTCAGCCCGTTGTCTGGCTCAGGCCGGCGATGTCGATGCGCCAGTACCACGATTGATCACGCCTGCCCTGGTTGCGCGATCCGCTGCCGACAGGTAGCGATAGGCGCTGGCACTCATGCCGACGACGCGGAGGGCCGTTTGCCCAATCCGTGGACTGCCAGGTGACGCACCAGCTCTCGGCGTGCTGGTGCTTTCACCACTTTTTTTCTCAGCACCTCTCGCGTGACCTTGTTCTCCCGCATCGTTACGACAAGCAGTTCCTTCAGACGCTTGGCATCGGCGATGCTCATGCCGCCGGACTTGCTGCACCAAAGGGTGTAGCCGGCTTCGGAGAAACCGTGTTGGCTGCACAACTCCAGATGGGTCGGCCCGCTTCCGCCTCCCCATGGAATCCTCGATTGATGATTAAGCGCTGGCGATGATGCAATGGGCCTGATTAACGGTCCGTCAGCGTTGTGCGCGCGTGCAACACAAACAACCGGAAAGTGTGATGTTCCTTGCAGGATGGGCGTGTGGTTGGCGGACATGCCCATCTTGTTCACCCTATGTGGGTAACGAAGGGGGCATGTTCAACTGTTCCATTAATCGTAATGGTGCATTGAGTCCCACGGCAATTCCAAATCCGGGCCAAAGGGCGGAGAGTGGCGAGCACCGAATGTGTAGCAGTACCGGTGCCGTAAACGCCGCTCCTGGTCGTGAATGCGGCCGGATGGCGGGCCGGCAGCAAAGGGCCGTGCGGCCTCTTGCTGGTTAACCTGGCCGACGCCCCATAGGTTCCAGTTTGTGAATATCTCAACGTGCTGAAGGAACTGTAGTGACTTTGACAAATGAACTGCAAGTCTTGACTGACAGCGTAAGGTCGCAGCTGCCATCACAGGCTTTCGATCTGCTTGTGCAGGGAGTCGAACAATTGCGCGTTACCGGAGTCGGGGCCAGTGCGCTGCGGGAGGGGGAGCACGCGCCTGATTTCGCTCTGCCTGACGCTACCGGCGCGACAGTCAGGCTATACGAGCAATTGTCTTCAGGACCGGTGGTGCTGCTGTTCTACCGCGGGGTGTGGTGTCCTTACTGCAATCTTGAGATCAAGGCCTTTCAGTCGGCTCTGGATGAAATCCGGGCAGCGGGAGCGAACCTGTTGGCCATTTCCCCGCAGTTGCCGGACGGGTCGTTGTCCATGCAGGAAAAGCATCATTTGCAATTCCCGGTGCTTAGCGACGTCAAATCGGAGGTAAGCAGATCCTATGGCCTCTGCTATGACCTGCCGGGAAATCTGCAGGATCTCTATCGAAATTTCGGCGCCGACCTGCCGACGATCAATGGCGGCGGTGACTGGGTTCTGCCCATTCCGGCAACCTATGTCATCGCAACCGGCGGCCGTATAGCCAAGGCACACGTCGACATCGATTACACGAAGCGCATGGAGCCGCAGGACGTTCTGAATATGTTGGCAACACTTTCAGCGACCAAGGTGCCCTAACCTGATGTCGAGATGAGGAATACTTGCATGCGGCCCAACCCTGAACGTCTATCGCAATCGAATCTTAAATCGGTTGTTGTGACCACTGTCCTGCTGGCCTTCACGCTGCCGGCTTTCGGCGGTGCAGTTTGCGATGCCCGCAGCGGCCCGCACAAGGCGGCACTGATCGAGCTGTATACCTCGGAAGGTTGTTCCAGCTGCCCGCCGGCAGACCGGCAACTCAGTCAGTTGGAGAGTGTTCTGGAGGCCTCCGCCGAGGCCGTGCCGCTGGCGCTGCACGTCGGCTACTGGGACAGCCTGGGCTGGAGCGACCGCTTCGCACAGGATCGTTTCGCCCAGCGCCAGGAATGGCTGGTGCATGCCAATCGCCAGCAGACGGTCTACACCCCTCAGTTCTTCGTCGCCGGTTCCGAAATCCGCTCCTGGCGACAGTCCCTGCGCGACGTCGTGCGCGACGTGAATGCCCGGCCGGCCACCGCTGCGATCCGTCTGCATGCTGCAGTTTCGTCCGGCAACATCCTGAAACTGGACGCCGCGGCCACGGCGCCGGCAGACAACGACGCCGGCGTGCTGTACCTGGCCATCGCCGAGAACGGCCTGGTCAGCCAGGTGCGGGCCGGCGAGAACAGGAATGCGACCCTGAGGCATGACCATGTCGTGCGCAAATGGCTCGGCCCCTTCCCCCTGACGGGCGGACAGATCCAGGTGCGGCGCACGATCACGCTGCCGGCGGCCTGGCAGCGCGATCATCTGGAGGCCATCGCCTTCGTGCAGGACGGACGGTCCGGAGAGGTACTGCAGGCCCTGCGC
>CAZHKS010000003.1:0-268375 GCA_964533095.1 uncultured Thiobacillus sp.
GGACCAGTCGGGCAGGCTGGCCGAGGCGGTGAGCGTGTTCAAGCTGGAAGGGGGAAGCTACAGCGTGCGGAACGAGCTTCCGGTGCTGACGAATGTGGTGACGGCGAAGCCGGCCCTGCGCAAGGGCGGCAAGCCGGCGCCGGTGGCGGTCGCGCGGCCGAAGAAGCTGGCGGTCGCCAGCGGCAGCAACAGCGACGAGTGGGAAGAGTTCTGAACAAATCCCCGGTACACATACGCCGCCCGATCTGCCTGAGGCCGTGACATAGGCCTCAGGCCATTGCGAGCATGACCGGTACGGATCGGTCTGACCAAATTCGCCGGGCGATCAGACCAATTTAAGGGCGCTCGAAAGCGCATTCACTGCAGTAATAAAAGTTTGGCTTGACTATCCAGATCGTTAATGCATGGCCGATATAACAAGCGAAGCGTTTAATACTATTAGCCGAAGAGTTTGCCTTAGGAAGGAAATCCGCAATGCGCTCGAACATGCCAGTCACCAATGTTGAATATGTCCTGAAGGACGGCGAAACCGTGGTGTCGAAGACAGATCTGCACGGCAACATTACATACGTCAACCAGGATTTCATCAATATCAGTGGATTCTCCGCGGACGAGCTGATCGGGGCACCACAAAACATCGTGCGCCATCCCGACATGCCGGTCGAGGCCTACGCGGATTTCTGGAGCACCCTCAGGAGCGGCAAGGCCTGGACCGGCCTGGTGAAGAACCGCTGCAAGAACGGCGATTACTACTGGGTCGAGGCCAATGCCGCACCGCTCATCGAAAACGGAAATGTCGCCGGCTACGCCTCGATTCGGACCAGGCCCAGTCGCGAGCAGATCCAGGCCGCCGAGAGTGCCTACCGTGCCATCAAGGCCGGCGACAAGACCCTCGAAATCAAGGATGGTCGCGTGGTCAGGCGCTCGCTGATCCAGCGCTGCCGCATGCTGCGGGAGCTTTCGCTGAAGACCATGCTGGCGGTCGCGGCCGGCTCGGTCGGTGCCCTGTTCGCCGGCATCGGCCTGCTGGCCTGGCTGGCATCCACCGGCGACAGCGCAATCTACCTGAACTGGCTCATGGCGATTGCAGTGATCGGCGTGCCGATGGCGGCGGTCTTCGGCGTGGTGTCCTACCGCAGCGTGGTCAAGCCCCTGGAAAACGCCACCCACGACATCGAACGCATGAGCGCGGGCGACCTGACCGGACGCATCGTGGCCAGCGGCATCAAGGAACTGGCCCATCTGATGCACTCGCTGCGCGTGCTGCAGATCAACATCAAGCTGCTGGTCGGGCAGATCAAGGAGGCGACGGAACTGGTCAATGCAGGGGCCAGGGAGATTGCTTCGGGCAATGCCGACCTGTCCGGCCGTACCGAGTCGCAGGCATCGAGCCTGGAAGAGACCGCCAGTTCGATGGAGGAGCTGACCAGCACCGTCAAGCAGAACGCCGAGCAATCCCATCATGCCAGCAAGCTGGTGCTGTCGACGGCAGATATCGCGGTCAATGGCGGCGAGGTGGTGGGCAAGGTGATCAACACCATGGGCTCGATCAAGGAGAGTTCCAAGAAGATCGCCGACATCATCGGCGTCATCGACGGCATTGCCTTCCAGACCAACATCCTGGCCTTGAACGCAGCCGTCGAAGCCGCGCGAGCCGGCGAACAGGGCCGCGGCTTCGCCGTCGTCGCCTCCGAAGTGAGGAACCTCGCCCAGCGCAGCGCCGGGGCCGCCAAGGAAATCAAGACCCTGATCAGCGATTCGGTGGAACAGGTCGAGGTGGGCAGGAAGCTGGTGGATGAAGCGGGCGAGGCGATGGAGGACATCGTAACTTCTGTGCAGCTGGTGGCGGATATCATTAAAGGGACGTCAGACGCCAGCCAGGAGCAGAGTATCGGCATCGAGCAGGTCAACCAGGCGGTGGGACAGATGGACGAAATCACCCAGCAGAATGCCGCACTGGTCGAGCAGGCGGCGGCGGCGGCCGAGAGCCTGCAGGACCAGGCGGCCAGGCTGACGGAACTGGTAGACCACTTCACCCTGACCAGGCGGGACAATGCCTCGACACGCTCTTCGGCAGCCGCCGCTTTCGGGGCAGGCGCCCGCGACAGGACTGCGGACAATGCATCCGTGCAGCTGAAGCAGCTTGCTGTCAGATGACGTTGAATTGAACATCGGCCGCCCCTTTCAGGGGATGCCAGATGGATCGATTGACGAAGCCTTGCGGGGTAGTCGTCATGAGGGCTCGGTTTGAGATGCGTTGGTATCGATGACGCGATATTGAGTAAACAAGCAATTCGACATGAAGCCCGTAACGAAGCACTCATCAGATAACACCAAGATATTCGAATTCACGCCGCGCGATTTTGCCAGGGTGCGGGCATTGATCTACCGGCAGGCCGGCATTGCGCTGACCGAAAGCAAGCAGGAAATGGTCTATAGCCGTCTTGCGCGCCGCCTGCGGGCAAAGGGCCTGGGTTCCTTCGAGGAATATCTCGACAGCCTGGAGAGCGGGCGCGACAGCGAGGAGTGGGAGGCGTTCACCAACGCCCTGACGACCAACCTGACCGCATTCTTCCGTGAATCACACCATTTTCCGATTCTCGCCGAGCACCTGCGCACAATGAGGGCACCGCTTTCGATCTGGTGCTCGGCGAGCTCGACCGGTGAAGAACCCTATTCGATCGCCATGACGGCATGCGAGGCGTTTGAAACGCTCTCCCCGCCGGTCAGCATCGTCGCCACGGATATCGACACCAATGTGCTCGAGACCGCGGCGAATGGCGTGTATCCGATCGACCGCATCGACAAGCTGGATCAGGGCAGGCTCAAGCGATTCTTCCAGCGGGGGAAGGGCGAGCGCTCCGGGCTGGCGCGGGTGCGTCCCGAGCTTCGCAAGCTGATCACCTTCAAGCCCCTCAATCTGCTGGCCGCAAGCTGGCCGGTCAGCGGACCGTTCGACGTGATTTTTTGCCGGAATGTGATGATATATTTCGACAAGCCCACGCAGGGCAGGATACTGGAACGTTTCGTGCCGCTGATGAAGCCGGAGGGACTGTTGTTCGCTGGGCATTCCGAGAATTTCATGTACGCGTCCGAATCCTTCAGATTGCGTGGCAAGACGGTGTACGAGCTGAATCCCCGCCATGCTGCCGCAAGGAAAACCGCATGAACCCTGCCATCGAGGAGCAGTTGGCAACCAATCTGTACTACGACCGCACCTTCGATTGCGAGGCCGCCAAGATATTGCCTGGCGAGTATTACTTCACCAACAAACCCATGCTCATCGTCACCGTGCTGGGCTCCTGCGTGGCGGCGTGTATCCGTGACCGGATTTCGGGAGTCGGCGGCATGAATCACTTCATGCTGCCGGACGGAGGCGGGGACGCCGGCAATCCGATGTCGGCATCGATGCGCTACGGTGCCTACGCGATGGAGGTCCTGATCAACCAGCTTCTCAAGGCGGGCGCCCGGCGCGACAACCTGGAGGCCAAGGTATTCGGCGGCGGCAACGTGCTGCGCGGGTTTACCAGCATGAATGTGGGCGAACGCAACGCCCGGTTCGTGCGTGATTTCCTGCGGGCGGAGAACATCCGCGTGGTGGCGGAAGACCTCAACGACGTGCATCCGCGCAAGGTGTACTTTTTCCCGCAGACCGGCAAGGTGCTCGTGAAAAAACTCAGGCAACTCAACAATTACACACTGGTGAAACGCGAACAGGACTATGCGAGCCGGCTCAAGACCAATGACGTGGGCGGCGAGATCGACCTGTTCTGATCGCCGGCAGGGACGACACCCGGAAAGTTAGCATCATGAAAATCAAGGTTCTCATCGTGGATGATTCGGCGCTGATCCGTGGCGTAATGAAGGAAATCATCAACAGCCAGCCGGACATGGAGGTCGTGGGTGTGGCCCCCGATCCGCTGGCGGCGCGAGATCTGATCAAGCAGACCAATCCTGACGTTCTCACGCTGGATGTGGAAATGCCCAAGATGGATGGCCTGGAATTCCTGGAAAAATTGATGCGCCTGCGTCCGATGCCTGTGCTGATGGTGTCGTCGCTGACCGAGCGCGGCTCTGAAATCACCATGCGCGCACTGGAACTGGGCGCCGTCGACTTCGTCACCAAGCCCAAGATATCCATCCAGAGCGGCATGCTGGAATATGCGGACCTGATCGCCGAGAAAATCCGCATTGCATCGCGGGCCCGGATCAAGCAGCGCACGGCGCATCCGGAAGGCAGCCAGGCTGCAGGATCGCTCGCACCCTTGCGCAATCCGCTTACCAGCAGCGAAAAGCTGATCATCATTGGCGCGTCCACTGGCGGAACGGAAGCCATCAAGGATTTCCTGGTCCAGTTGCCGTCCGATTGCCCCGGCATCCTGATCACCCAGCATATGCCCGAAGGATTCACGCGCTCGTTCGCCAACCGGCTCGACAAGCTGTGCAAGATTTCCGTCAAGGAAGCCGAGGGCGGAGAGCGTGTGTTGCCCGGCCATGCCTATCTCGCGCCGGGACACTCCCATTTGCTGCTGGTGCGCAGCGGCGCCAACTACATGACCCGGCTCGATCAGGGTCCGCCGGTCAATCGCCACCGGCCCTCCGTCGATGTGCTGTTCAATTCGGCGGCGGTCAGCGCGGGCAAGAATGCGGTCGGCGTCATCCTTACCGGTATGGGCAAGGATGGTGCGGCGGGTATGCTGGAAATGCGCAAGGCCGGTGCCTACAACCTGGCGCAGGATGAAGCATCGTGCGTGGTGTTCGGCATGCCCAAGGAAGCCATTGCCATGGGCGCTGCCCATGAGGTCGCGCCGCTGCGCGAATTGCCGGGACGGGTAATGGAGTTTTTTGCTGCGCACGGCAACCGGGCAATGCGCGTGTGAGAGTCCGTTTTGACCAGTTTCCTCGGCGGGTTTCTCGCTTAAGTTTGGCGCCGCGATGCCGATTAACCCAGTGACGATGAACTGCACCAATGGAGTACTGAATGGCCGATCCGAACACTAAATTCCTGGTTGTCGACGACTTTTCCACGATGCGCCGCATCGTGCGAAATCTGCTCAAGGAACTGGGTTACTCCAATGTCGAGGAAGCGGAGGATGGCGCTGATGGCCTGGCCAAGCTGCGGGCCGGAAATTTCGATTTCGTCGTGTCCGACTGGAACATGCCCAACATGGACGGACTGACCATGCTGCAGAACATCCGTGCGGATGCCGCGCTGTCCAAATTACCTGTACTGATGGTGACGGCAGAAGCCAAGAAGGAAAACATCATCGCTGCGGCGCAGGCAGGCGCCAACGGTTATGTGGTCAAGCCTTTCACCGCGGCCACCCTGGACGAGAAACTCTCCAAGATATTCGAAAAACTTGAAAAAGCGGGAGCCTGACGTGGATACGCAATTCGTCGGCGCCTCTGTAGCCGCCACTGCGCAGCACGCCGCAAGCGCAGAGGGATGTGAATCGGACGATATGCTGGTGCGGGTCGGCCAGATTACCCGGACCCTGCACGACAGCCTGCGCGAGCTGGGCCTGGACAAAGTGCTTGAAAAGGCGACGACAGACATTCCGGATGTCCGGGAACGTCTCAACTATGTCGCGCGCATGACCGAACAGGCGGCGCAGCGGGTGCTCAACGCCACCGATGCAGCCATTCCCATGCAGGAGCGCATCGACGCCGGCGCCGACGAAATCCTGAATGGCTGGCAGGCCACCTTCAAGGCGCCCTTTTCGGAATCCGGCTACCGCGACATGGCGACCATGACCATGCAATGCCTGGCGGACATGCGCAATGACACCAGCGCCACCAAACAGCAGTTGCTGGACATCATGATGGCGCAGGATTTTCAGGATCTGACCGGCCAGGTGATCCGCAAGGTGACCGATCTTGCGCATAATCTTGAGCAGCAACTGGTACAGCTGCTGATCGACTATGCACCCGCCGAGGTGAAGCGGGAATCCGGTAGCGGCCTGCTCAACGGTCCGCAGGTCAATCCTGCAAACAGGAGCGACGTCGTGGCCGACCAGAGCCAGGTCGACGATCTGCTCGACAGCCTCGGTTTCTAGCCCGATCAGGATTTCCGGTATCAGGCGCCGGGCTGCAGGGAATCCCTGCAGCCCGGCGTTTTTGTTTGCCTGTCCCGCTAGGGATGAAGTGTCCGGATCACCGCCGTCGTGGCCTCGAGGCCGTTGCGGAACATGTGCTCGAACTGGGGCGTGAAATAGGGCAGGGTAATGTCCAGCGCAATCAGCCCCACGCCCAGGGTGATGGGAAAGCCGATCGCAAAGATATTGAGCTGGGGGGCCGAGCGCGTGAGGATGCCAAGTGCAAGGTTGGTCATCAGCAGGATGGCGATCAGCGGCAGCGCCAGCTGCAGACCGACGGAAAACACGACGGAGCCGTAGGCTGCAACGCTGTAGAAGCCCGCGGCTGCCAGCGGCAGCGGACTGACAGGCAGGTTCTTGAAGCTTTCGGCCAGGATGCCCAGCAGCAGCAGATGTGCATTGACCGCCAGGAACAGCAGCGCGGCCAAGAGATTGAAGAACTGTGAAATCACGAGCGTCTGGCCGGCGCTTTGCGGGTCGAAGAAGGACGCGAACCCAAGCCCCATCTGCAGGCCGACGATTTCGCCCGCTGCCTCGACCGCGGCAAACACGACGCGCATGATGAAACCGATCGCCATGCCGATGAGCAGCTGCTGGATCAAAATGAGCAGGCCATACCATGAACCCAGGCCCACATCGGGCATGGGTGGCAGGGTGGGCGCGATGATCAGGGTGATGAACACGCCCAGGCCGATCTTGACGCGCCGGGGGACCGAACTGTGGCCGAATACGGGCGCCACCATGATCAGGCCGAGGATGCGCGTAAGCGGCCAGATGAAGCTGATCAGCCAGGCGTTGAGCTGGGCGTCGGTGAGGCTGATCATGGAAGCCTGACGGGGGCTAGCCGACGAGGCCCGGGAGGTCGGTCAACACGCGCCGCATGTAGTCGGTCATGACGGTCAGCATCCACGGCCCGGCGATGGCGAAGGTGGCGAGCACTGCGATGACTTTTGGAATGAACGAGAGGCTGGCATCGTTGATCTGCGTGGCGGCCTGGAACACACTGACGATCAGGCCGACCACCAGGGTGACCAGCAGGACGGGGGAGGCCACCAGGATGGTCATTTCCAGCGCGGTGCGGCCCAGGGTCATTACGCTTTCGGGCGTCATGGCAGTTCTCCGTTAATAAAAGCTCTGCGCGAGCGAGCCCAGCAGCAGGTTCCAGCCGTCCACCAGGACGAACAGGATGATCTTGAAGGGCAGCGAGACGATGGCCGGCGACACCATCATCATGCCCATCGCCATCAGGATGCTGGCGACGACCATGTCGATGATGAGGAAGGGGATGAACACGGCGAAGCCGATCTGGAAGGCGGTCTTGAGTTCGCTGGTGATGTAGGCCGGGATCAGGACACGCATCGGTATGTCGGCGGCGGTTTTCGGTGCGGCCGAGCCCGACATCTTCACGAACAGCGCGAGATCGGTTTCACGTGTCTGCTTCATCATGAACGCGCGCAGCGGCACGGCGCCCTTGTCGAGCGCCTCGCCCATCTGGATGCGGTTCTCGGAAAGTGGCTGGTAGGCCTCGGTGTAGATTCTGTCCAGCGTGGGGCCCATCACGAACAGGGTCAGGAACAGCGCCAGGCCGATCATCACCTGGTTGGGCGGCGATGACTGGGTGCCCAGTGCATGGCGCAGCAGCGACAGCACGATGATGATGCGGGTGAAGCTGGTCATCATCAGCAGCGCGGCCGGCAGGAAGGACAGCGAAGTGAGCAGCAGCAGGGTCTGCAGGCTCAGCGTGTAGGTCTGGCCGCCGCCGCTGGGGGCGCTGGTGAAGGCGGGGAGCCCCGCGCCCTGGGCCAGCGCCAGGGACGGCAGCAGCAGGGCGGCCAGCATGAGGAACGCATGCATCATGCGGCGCTGCAGTTTATTTTCCACGACGTTTCTCGATCAGCTGTTGCAGGCCTGCCGCGAAGCTGGTGTTGAGGGGGGAGACGGACGGTGGCTGGATTTCGCCGCGGGGCAGGGTCATCAGGGCATTGACGCTGCCGGGGGCCACGCCCACCACCAGCCATGATTCGCCCACCTCGACCACGACGACCCGTTCGCGCGCACCGACGGACGCGCTGCTGATCACCTGCAGTACGTTGGACGAGCCGCCGCGTGTGACGCCGAAGCGCTTGGCAACCCAGGCGGTGGCGGCAATCAGCAGCAGGACGGCGACGAGGCCGATGAACACCTGAAGCAGGCTGCCGGCGGCCGAAACGACCGGGGCCGGCGCCGCGGCAGTGGCGCCGAGCGCCAGCGCCGGAAGGTTCGACACGACGCCTGCGGCGAAGCGTTTCATTTGTTGAGTTTCCTGATCCGCTCGGCCGGCGTGATGATATCGGTGAGGCGTACGCCGAACTTGTCGTTCACCACCACCACTTCGCCTTGCGCGATCAGGCAGCCGTTGACGAGCACGTCCATCGGCTCGCCGGCCAGTCCGTCGAGTTCGACCACCGAGCCCTGCGCCAGCTGGAGCAGGTTCTTGATCGCGATCTTGGTGCGCCCGAGTTCGACGGTCAGCAGGACAGGGATGTCCAGAATGAAGTCGATGTCCTTGGCCAGTCCGCCCGATTCGGCGGTGCTCGACAAATCCTGGAATACCGCCGGGCTCGGCGTGGCGGGTGCCGGGGCCGCCTGTTCGGCCATGGCAGCGGCCCAGTCGTCTTCTGCGATGGTTTGGGTGGTGTCTTCAGGCATGTTGATCTCCTGTTTGCGGATCGTTCGTGCTGGTCGACAGCAGCTTCTCGACACGTAGGGTGTATTGACCGTTGAATTTTCCGTACGCGCATTCCATGACCGGGACGCCGTCCACCTTGGCCTCGATCGTGTCAGGAATGTCGAGCGGAATGATGTCGCCCACTTTCATGTCGACGATATCTCGCAGGCTGACTGCGGCAGTGCCAAGGTCGGCGACGATCTCGACTTCCGCCATCTGGACCTGCTGGCGCATGAGGCGGACCCAGCGCTTGTCGACTTCCAGGTTCTCGGCCTGCAGGCTGCTGGTGAGCAGATCCTTGATCGGCTCGATCATCGAATACGGCATGCACATATGCATTTCGCCGCTGATCTGGCCGAGTTCGATGGCGAAGGTGATCGCCACCACCACTTCGTTGGGGGTGGCGATGTTGGCGAACTGGGTGTTCATTTCCGAGCGGACGAACTCGAATTCGATCGGATAGACCGGTTCCCAGGATTTCGCGTAGGCCTCGAAAACGATGTTCAGGATGCGCTGGATGATGCGGTGCTCGGTCTGGGTGAAGTCGCGTCCTTCAACCCGGGTATGGAAGCGCCCGTCGCCGCCGAACAGGTTGTCGACCATGAGAAACACCAGATCGGGGTTGAAGATCATCAGGGCCGTACCGCGCAGCGGCTTGAACTGGACCAGGTTCAGGTTGGTTGGCACGACCAGGTTGCGGATGAACTCGCTGTATTTCGACACCCGCACCGGCCCGACCGAGATCTCGACGCCGCGCCGGAGGAAATTGTAGAGGCCGATGCGGAGCTGGCGCGCGAAACGCTCGTTGATGATCTCGAGCGTCGGCATGCGGCCGCGCACGATGCGTTCCTGCGTGGCGAGGTTGTATGGCCGTACGCCTGAATGATCGTCCGATTCAGCCGGTGCCTCGTCGACTTCGCCGGTCACGCCTTTCAGCAGCGCGTCGACTTCGTCCTGAGAAAGAAAGTTGTCGGCCATGGACGTGTCTTCTTACTGGATCACGAAGGTGGTGAACAGGACATCGTCCACCTGCTGCGGCTTGCCGTTGGGGTCGAACGGCAGCTTGACCTGCGCCAGGATTTCCTGCGCCAGCTTCTTCTTGTCGGCGGGCGTGGCCAGCTCGTCGGCCTGCTTGCTGGACAGGAGAGCCAGCAGGCGGCTGCGGACGCGTGGCATATGCAGCTTGATGGCGTCGACCTGGGTCGGGTCGGCCATCTGCAGCGTGATGTCGGTCTGCAGGTACTGCTCGCCGCCCTGGAGATTCACGGTGAAGGTTTCGAGCGCCAGGTAGGTCGGTACCTTGGGTGGCGGTGCTTCCTTGGCGGCATGACTGCTACCCTGCATGAAGAACCATGCGCCCGCGCCACCGCCCAGCAGAACCACGATGGCACCGGCGACGACGAACAGCTTTTTCTTCGATTTCCTGGCCGGGACGGCTTCTTCGCCTTCGGCGGCTTCGACAGGTATGGCAGGTGCGGCCATTGTTGCTTTCCTCTACGTGTGCAATGGGTGGCAGATGTTCTTCATTATCGAAAGAAACACGCGTCTCCGATTCCGTAAAAAGAGGGGGAAAAGGGACGCATATCGTTTGATGACCTGGTTGCCGGGTCAGGCAAAGGTGTCGACCAGGCCGCGCCCGGATTGCCGGACCGGCGCTTGAGCGGCCTGCAGGCCGGCCGTCGCCGCGGGGTCGGCGCCGAGGAAAGGGGGGGCGATCCGTTGCGCCTGGCGGTCGGGGGTGTCGTGTTGCTGCGGCGTATCGGCGCTGACCGTCGCCTGCCCCAGCTGGATGCCGGCATCGTTCATCATCTCGCGCAGCCGCGGGAAGGCGGACTCCAGGGCATGGCGAACTTCGGGCTGGCCCGAAAAGAAACTGGCCGTGGCCTGGTCGTTGGTGACATTCACCACGATTTGCAGCGGGCCCAGGTTGGGCGGATTGAGCGTGAGCGACGCGGTCTGCTGCGCGCCCGTCGCCATCCATACCAGTTTCTCGCCCAGCGCCTGGCCCCAGGCGGTCGTTCCGACCGCAGGCGCCAGCCGGGGGGACGCCGCATCGGTGGCCGCGAGCCGGATTTCGGCCTGCGCGTGCGATACAGCCCGTATCGCCGGGTTGCCCACAAGGTCCGACAGGGCTTCGCCCGTCTTCGCAACGTCGGCGTGCCGGGCCGCTGCCAGCTGTCCCTGGAAAGCCGTGGCGGCAGCGTCTGCCGGAGCGGTCGTACGTGCGGGCCCGGCCGCCCCGGCCGCAGACACGTCCTCCCTGCCGGTGCGTCGCGGCTCGGGCTTCTGCGTAAGATCCTCGTCGCCGGTCAGCTGTCCGGCCTTCTGTCCAGCCTGGGTGGCCGGCAGGGGCTTGCCCTGGTGGGCGCCCAGGGCGGCTACGTCAGGTTTGCCCCGGGCGGACACGGCGACGGCGGCGGCATCCTGTGCCGGTACCGATTCTATGGGCGCAACGTCTGCCTTGGCAGGGGCCGTCACGGGCCTGAACGTGTCAGGGTTGATCGCCAGCGCAAGCAGGGTCTCGGGCGCGACCGCGGCATCCTCTGCAGGAGGGGCATCATCCTTTCCCTGCGCGGTCTTCTCGTCAGGCCTGGCCTTCTCGCCTGCCTTGGCCTGCTGCGTGGAGTCGGTCTTGCTTACGGACGTGTCGCCGGGCCGGGCTGCCGGATCCGGCTTCGCGCCGGCATCGCTGTTTTCCTTCGGGGCATCGGCTTTACGGTTGTGGGCGATTTCGCTGGACAGCACCTGGCTGAACGGCACATCCGGCGTGCCGGCGTCTGCCGGTTTGCCGGACTGCGAAGCGGGCTGAACGGCATTGCCGGACGTGGGATTCATGGGGGTCGCGTTCATGCTGTCTGTCCTGTCTCAGGAGGGGGTTCTTTTGTGTTGGGTACGCCGGGCGGCATGTTCGTCGTTCTGTTTCTGGTCGCGCCACAACTCACGGCGGGACTGTTCCTTGTTCGCGCGTTCGGCCAGCGTGACGAAGGACATTTTCTTCTGCTCGCAGGCCTGCCAGGCGGCACGCGCCTGGGCAATCCGGTGCTGGGTGTCGCTGACAACCTTCTGCTGGCCCGAGATGGCGTGGTCGAGCTTTTGCATGAACACCTGGAAATTGTTGAAATGCGTCGTGCTGATCCCGGTGGCGAGAGTGCTCTGGCAGCGTTCCGCATAGTCGTTGCGGTATTGCAGCAGCAGGTCGAGCTTCTGGCTTGCCTCGTCGCCGGCACGCAGCGCGAGGCCCAGCAGTTTGGCGGCCTCGTCGGTTTCCTTGTGGGCCAGTTCGATCAGGGTGTGAAGCGCGGAGGGGGAGGCCATTCAATGTGCTCGATTCGTCGGGATGGTTACTGGAACAGGGTGGCAAGGGCGGCCAGGCTTTCCTGCACGTTGGCGCGCTCGTGGATGGCCTGTTGCAGAAAGCTTTCCATGCCGCCCTGCAGGCGGATGGCTTCGTCCAGAAGCGGGTCGCTGCCGGCCGCGTAGGCGCCGACGTTGATCAGGTCGCGGCTGCGCTCGTAGCGCGAATAGAGCTTCTTCAGGCGGCGCGCGAGCTGCTGCTGTTCCAGCGTCGTGATGTTGTGCATGGCGCGGCTGATCGATTGCTCGATGTCGATGGCGGGGTAGTGCCCGCTTTCGGCAAGCGAACGGTCCAGCACGATATGGCCGTCCAGGATGGCACGCGCGGCATCTGCGATCGGATCCTGCTGGTCGTCGCCTTCGGTGAGCACGGTATAGAACGCTGTGATCGAACCGCCGCCCGGCTTGCCATTGCCGGCGCGCTCCACCAGCGCCGGCAGCTTGGCGAAGACCGAAGGCGGATAGCCCTTGGTGGCCGGCGGCTCGCCGATGGCCAGCGCGATTTCGCGCTGCGCCATGGCATAGCGGGTGAGCGAGTCCATGATCAGCAGTACGTTCTTGCCCTGGTCGCGGAAATGCTCGGCGATCGAGGTGGCGTAGGCTGCGCCCTGCAGGCGCATCAGCGGTGGGGTGTCGGCGGGCGCGGCCACCACCACGGCGCGCGCCAGGCCTTCCTCGCCAAGAATCTGCTCGATGAATTCCTTGACCTCGCGGCCGCGTTCGCCGATCAGGCCGACCACGATCACGTCCGCGCTGGTGTAGCGCGCCATCATGCCCAGCAGCACGCTCTTGCCGACGCCGGAACCGGCAAACAGGCCCATGCGCTGGCCGCGGCCGACGGTCAGCATGCTGTTGATGGCGCGCACGCCGACATCGAGGATGTCGGTGATCGGGGCGCGTGCCAGCGGGTTGGCGGCGCGATTGTTGAGCGGTGCGGTGGCGGACGCCTTGAGCGGGCCGAGGTTGTCGAGCGGACGGCCGCTGCTGTCGAGCACGCGCCCCAGCAGCGCATCGCCAACCGGCAGATGGCGGGTACGGTCGCTGGGGCGCCGGCGCGGGTGATTGACCTGGCCCGCGCGGGGCAGAGTGGGAATCACTTCGACCGGAAACACGCGTGCGCCGGGCACGATGCCCTCGACATCGCTTTGCGGCATGAGGAACACATGATCCCCGGCGAATCCCACGACCTCGGCCTCAAGGCTCGAGCCGTTGGGCAGCGGCACGGTACAGGCGCTGCCGACCGGCAGCTTCAGCCCGACGGCCTCCATCACCAGTCCGGCCACGCGGGTGACGCGGCCGGATACCTGCATCGGTTCGGCGATCGCGAGCAGTTCCCCGCAATCCTGCAGGTAGGCCTTCCAGCGAGTGCTGTGCGGATGGGCGTCCATCAGGCGGCCAGCCAGTCCGAGTTCTTGCTCAGCGCAGCGGTCAGGCGCTGCCAGCGGGTGGGCAGCGAGGCATCGATCTGGTTGCTGGCCGTTTCCACGCGGCAGCCGCCGGGCTCGAGCTCTACATCGTCGGCCAGCTGCCAGCCCATTTTTTCGAGCTCGTCGCCGATCCTTTCCCGGACCAGCAACGCATCGCCCGGATTCAGGAACAGCAGCGCCGGCTGGTTTAGCGCCGGCAGGTAGCGTACCGCCTCCTTGACGACGGGGAGGACCAGTTCGGGACGGATCGCCAGCGCCGATTTCAGTAGCGCCCGGGCAAGGTCGACCGACAGATCGAGAACCTGCTGCGAGATGGTCTCATCAGCCTGGGCGACCTCGATCGAGAAGGCGTCGGCCAGGCTGCGCAGCCTGACGGTTTCGCGCTCGGCCTCTTCGCGCCCGGCGGCGAGACCCTCGGCATGGCCGGCATGGAAGCCTTCCTGCCTTGCCTGCTCCTGGATGGCGGTGATCTGCTCGATCGTCGGCAGCACGACGGCCGCCTGGCCTGGATTCTTTACCGGATGGATCTCGGTGTCGAAGCTTGTCATCTCCCAGGCCTTGAAGGCCGGCTGGTCCACGCTGGACATGACGCTGGCAGTTTGCCTCGTTGTATTCGTCATGCGCGCCGGGCCTCTACGGGATGCAGTGCAAGGCGCGGAGCGCGCCGTTGTGCCCCCCACAACAAACGTCCCGCAACGCCGCAATGCGGCCGTGGCGATCCGGCCCTTCGGGTTGTCGCCGGAAAGCGTTCCTGCTGCGTTACGGCGCTAGGCAGGGGAATGGACCTTGCCGTCTTGCCGCGCCTTGCATCCTCAGCTTCCTGGCAGCAATGCGCACGATGAGTACAGCCCGACATGCTTTTAAACATACTGTTCCTCTCCCTTGGCGCCCAGCGAGATCTGGCCTTCGTCGGCCAGGCGGCGGACGATCATCAGGATTTCCTTCTGCTGGGCCTCGACCTCGGACAGGCGTACCGGGCCCTTGGATTCCAGGTCTTCACGCATCATTTCAGCGGCACGCTGCGACATGTTCTTGAAGATCTTCTCGCGCATCTCCTCCGATGCGCCCTTGAGCGCGATGATGAGCGCGTCGGACTGCACCTCGCGCAGGAGCAGCTGGACGCCGCGGTCCTCGATCTCCATGATGTTCTCGAACACGAACATCTCGTCCATGATCTTCTGCGCCATGTCGGGGTCGTAGTTCTTCAGGTACTCCATGGCGGACTGCTCGTTTTCGCCGCTCATGAAGTTGAGGATGTCGGCTGCCGCGCGCGTGCCACCCATCGGCTGCTTCTTCAGGACGTCGCTGCCGGACAGCAGCTTGGTCAGGACGTCGTTCAGTTCGCGCAGGGCGGCGGGCTGCACGCCGGAAAGCGTGGCGATGCGCAGCAGCACGTCGTTGCGCAGGCGTTCGGTGAAGCAGCCCAGTACTTCGCAGGCCTGGTCGCGCTCCAGGTGCACGAGGATGGTCGCGATGGTCTGCGGATGCTCGCTGTGGATGAGGTCGGCGACCGATTCGGCATCCATCCACTTCAGGCTCTCGATCCCGCTGGCATCGCCGCCGCCGCCGAGAATCCGGTTGAGCAGGGAATTGGCCTTGTCGTCGCCCAGCGCCTTCTTCAGTACGCTGCGGATGTAGTCGTCCGAATCCAGCCCCAGCGAGGAGTTCTGATCGGCCACCGCGTTGAAGTCGTGCAGAACAGTCTCGACCTCTTCCTGCGGAATGGCCTTCATGCTGGTCATCGCCTCGCCCAGTTTCTGGACTTCGCGCGGGCCCAGGTATTTCATGACTTCGGCCGCGCCTTCCTCGCCCAGTGCGAGCATCAGGATCGCGCCCTTGGTGATGCCGTTATCACTCATGGCTGCCTACCCAGGTTTTGACGATGTTGGCGACGACGCGCGGATCCTCGCTGGCCAGTTTCTGCGCGCGTGCGAGGTTTTCCTGGTAGTTGCGCTGGCCGGGCAGCGCCATCATGTCGCCACCGCCGAGGTGCATCTGGACATCGTGGCCGGGCGCAGGCAGTGCGGGGGCCTCGGCGATCTTTTTCAGCATCGGCTTGAGCATGCGCAGATACAGCAGCACCAGTGCCACGGCCATCAGCAGATACTTGCCCGTCTGCATGGCGATATCCAGGGTCTGGGGCTGTTTCCACAGCGGCACTTCGGGAATGACTTCCGGCGGCTGGCTCGCGAAGGAGCTGTTCACCACGTTGAGTGTGTCGCCACGCTCCTGGTTGTAGCCCATGGCCTCCTTGACCAGGTTGGTGATCTGGGTGATTTCGGCCGGGCTCAGCGGTTTCATGGTGACCTTGCCGGCCTTGTCGACGGTTTTCCTGTAGTTGACGACCACGGCAACTGACAGCCGCTTCAGGCCGCCGCCCGCCTTCTGCACGTATTGAATGGTCTTGTCGACTTCATAGTTGACGGTGGAGTCCTTGTGCGTGCTGGTGGCCGGCGCGGCCGGTACGGCTGCAGCGGGCGCTTTCTGACCGGGGGTCGTGATCGGGGCGGTGGCGGGTGCCGGCGGCTGGTTGGTGAGTGCGCCCGGGACGCCGGATGCGTTGGCGGTGCCGTTCAGCGACTCGCTGGTCTGCTGGCTGCGAATGGCCATGGCATCGGGCGTCTGGTTCGGCTTGTAGGACTCGACTGCCTGTTCGCTGCGCGAGAAGTCCATGTCGGCCGTCGCTTCGGCACGCACGTTTTCAGCGCCGACGATGGGGGAGATGATGGATTCGATCCGCTTGGCGACGCTTTGCTGGTAATCCTGCACGTACTTGATCTGGCTCGGGTCCATGCCGTTCGCGCTGGCGGTCCGGGTCGTATCGGACAATAGGTTGCCGCTCTGGTCGACGATGGTCACGTTCTTGGGCGACAGTTCGGGAACGCTGCTGGCGACCAGGTGCACGATGGCGCTGACCTGCTGGGCATCCAGGACGCGTCCGGGATGCAGGTTGAGCAGCACCGAGGCGGTGGGCTGTTTCTGCTCGGAGACGAAGACCGAGTCCTTGGGCATGGCCAGGTGGACGCGCGCGGCCTGCACCGCCGAGAGGGATTCGATGGAGCGGGCCAGTTCGCCTTCCATGGCGCGCTGGAAATTGACCTGCTCGAGGAACTGGGAGGCCCCCAGCTTCTGGTTTTCCATCAGCTCGAAGCCGACATTGCCGCCCTTGGGCAGGCCCTGCGCGGCCAGTTTCAGGCGCGCGTCGTGGACGCGGTTGGCCGGAACCAGCAGGGCACCGCCCCCTTCGGCATATTTGTAGGGGATGTTCATTTTCTCGAGCTCGGCGACGATCGCACCGCCGTCGCGATCGCTGAAGTTCGAGAACAGCACGCGATAGTCGGGCTGCTGCCCCCACATCCAGACGGCTGCCATGACCGCGATCACCGCGGCCGCGCCGAGCATCAGCATGATTTTCCGTCCGCCGGCCGTCCGTGTGAAATCCATGACGTTGGCTGGAATCACCATTTCACCTGCACCTGCCATTATCTTTCCCCCATCGTGCTGGCGTCATGGGGCGCCCTGTTTTTGATTGCCGTGTTCACGTGGTGTTGTCCCAAGAGGATGTCGCTATGTGAACGAATTATCGGCAGTGCCAGGATTTTCAATCGTGGGAATAGAAGCCGGTTTCAGGCGTTTATTGCGCTTATGGCTTGCCAGCGGGCTGGTAAGGTGAGCACGTGGAAAACCGCCTGAGCAGGCAAGGAGGGCACAATGAGCGTAGGCATGATCGATACCGGCAGGATCGAGGCGATGGTGGCGCAGCTGAAGGCTGCGGCAGCCCGGGCCACCCCTGGAGGTGTCAGCCCGTTAAGCGACGGCGCGCTTAAGACCACGCAGGCGCCGGGTGCGGTCGACTTCCAGTCGGCCCTGAAATCCTCGCTCGACCAGGTCAACCAGACCCAGCTGCAATCGCAGAAGCTGGCCGAGCGCTACGAGCTGGGCGACAGCAGCGTGAGCCTCTCGGACGCGATGATTTCATTGCAGAAATCCAGCATCGCCTTCCAGCAGACCGTGCAGGTCCGCAACAAACTGGTGTCCGCCTATCAGGAAATCATGAACATGGGCATCTAAAACAAGAACGCCACCCGCGCAGCGGGGGGCTTCAAGTTGCAAGATTCAGGATACAGGGTTCACGCGGCCCCGTGTTTCATGCCTGACCATGGCTTCTTGCAACTCAATGCACCGTGCTCAGCGCATGGCGCAGCGCATTCGCCAGGTCCGCGGCGACAAATTTCGCCACATAGGCATCCGCCCCCACCTTCTTGACGTGCGCCTCGTTGGTTGCACCGGTCAGCGAGGAGTGGATGACCACGGGGATCGAACTGAAGCGCGGATCCTGCTTGATGTTGCGGGTCAGCGTGAAGCCATCCATCTCGGGCATTTCCAGGTCGGTCAGCACCAGAGCGATCCGGTCGTGCACGGTATGTCCTTCTTCCAGCGCCTTGGCGTTGATGCCCAGCAGCTGGTCCCAGGCTTCCTTCCCGGTCTTGCACATGATGTAGGGCAGGCCCATGGCCTCGAGTCCCTGTTCGATCATGGTGCGTGCGACCAGTGAGTCGTCCGCCGCCAGGATGACGGTGCCGGGCTTGAGTTCGACCTGCGGGCCGATATTGTCGGGGTCGATTTCCAGTTCATTCGACGGCATGACCTGGCGCAGAATCGTTTCCACATCCAGCACCTGGGCCAGGCGATCGCTGTTTTCGCCGTCCAGGCGGGCGATGCTGGTGACCATGCCGCTCGCACTGTTGCCTTCGGCTGACAGTACCTGGCGCCAGTCGAGGCGCACGATGTCCTCGACCGACTCGACGGCAAAGGCCTGTGTACTGCGGGCATATTCAGTGATCAGCAGGATGTTCAGGCCGGTCTTGGGGGTGCAGCCTGCCACCGCAGGCAGGTCGATGACCGGCAGGATCTGGCCGCGCAGGTCGACCACGCCCATCATGTGGGGCGGCGACCCGGCGACGGCCGTGATGGCCGGCATGGGGATGATTTCACGAATCTTGAATACGTTGATGCCGAACAGTTCGTTGCGGTCGAGACCGGGATCCTCGCCGAGACGAAACAGCAACAACTCGAGCTTGTTGGAACTGGTCAGGTTGGTTCGTTCGTCAATTTCCTGCTGGATCGTTTGCATGGCGGGGTCTCCTTGAATCTTTCGTGTGTGGGGGGCGTGCGTTTCAAAGGCTGTTTCGCCGTGCACGCTCGATATCCATGACAAAACGTTGCAGCCTGGCGGCCATGTCGTTGGGCAGGTCAATGAACTTGCAGCCGAGGCGCGTCTGGAAGGCGCCGTTCTGCAAGCGGATCTGGGCCGAATTGCGCACTTCGAGCGAAGTCATGATCACCTCCGTCTCGGGCAGCAGCAGTTTGCAGTCGGACAGCATCCGGCCGGTCGCATTGCCAAGGCGTCCGCTGGTGTCTGCCAGCGCCACGCCGCCGCAGCCGATGTCCACGATGTGCGTCGATATCGGCTCGCTGTCTTCGTTCGAGGCGGGCGGAACGATACATTTGACCGGGTTGGCGATGGGCATCGGTACCCTGAAATGCTCGCGCCGCTGCAGGCGGATCATCGATCTGGGCAGGGCAATGCGCAGCGCAGGCAGTTTCTCGTATTCGCACAGGGTGACCGGGCCGGTCGCGAAGGTGATCGACACGCCGTCGAGCTGGGTGACGAACTCCGCGCCCTTGCCGGACAGCAGTTCGTGGTTGAGCGCATCGCCGCGGGCACTGTCGAGGATCAGGGTGTTGCTGGCTTCGTTTACCTTGAGCACCGAGGTGACGATGATCTGCCGGCTGCCCGGCAGATCGAGATTGACCAGCAGCTTGCGTTTCTGGATCGCGCGCAGCAGGAAGAGTATCTCCGTGCGCGAATGCAGGGTATAGCGTGAATTCGGGTTGTCGCGATCGGAGGGATGAAGGTCGGTTTGCACGGATGGAGAAGCCATTCTGATCAAGTGTTGTGAGGCTGCGCCTGTTCGCCGGATTCTTCCAGATGGTAGAGCCAGGCCAGCAGTTCGGCCACTGCAATATAGAGCTGCGGCGGGATATGGCTGTCCAGGTCGATCTGCATCAGCAGCGCAAGCAGTTCCCTCGATTCATGGACATACACACCTGATGCACGCGCTCTCTCGATGATAGTATCGGCAAGAATTCCCCGACCCTTAGCGACCACGCGCGGTGCCGCATCGCCGGTGCGATAGGCGAGGGCGGCGGCGGCGCGTTGTTTGTCAGGCGCCGGCATCGTGCTGCACCGAAAGGCTCTGGAGGGTACAGCCTGCCGTGGCCAGCCGTTCGGCCAGCTGGCCCCGGTTTTGCTGCAGCAGGGCTTCGACTTCGGGCTGCTCCGGCATCATCCGGATACTGAACGCCTGCTGTGCGTCGAGCCTGATATGCACGGTCAGTGTGCCGAGCTGAGGCAGGTTCAGTTTGAGCCGGGATTCCCAGCCGCGCCCGGCGTCATCGGAGGCGTCGGCGTTCGCATGGCCCTGCTCGGTGTCCGTTTCCTGGCGCAGCTGCCACTCCAGGGTCTGACCCGGCCATATTTCTCCGCGCCAGCCGAATTGCGGCGACTCCAGTACCTGCAATTGCTGCGACAGCAGAGTGTGCATGGGGCTGAGCGTTTTCTCGCCGGAGGCTACGCCGGCGTCAGGCGGGGCGAGCGCGGTGGCCGGGCTTGCTGTGGCGCGTGCGGTTTCCGCCGCGGCGAGCCGGTTCTGCGGTTCCCGCATCAAGCCGTCCAGACTGTCCTGGCCGACCGCCCAGTCGGCCAGGTGTGATTCATAAAAGAGGCCGCTGCGGACCAGTGCGGTGCGCAGTGCGAGCGCCATCACGCCAGGGTTCATGGTCGGCTGGTCGAGCAGGGGACCGTTGGGGGTGACCGTAGGCAGGGTGTTGCGCCCCGGCAGCTGTTGCACCAGGTCGCTCAGCATGCGTGCCGTCTGGCTCAGCTGCGGGGCATCGTGAGTGGCGGTTTCCGGAGAGATGAGCAGAAATACGGGCTGCGGCATATGGCCGGTAAAGCGCAGGCGCAGCGTGTCGCCGGGCGCCGTTTCGTGGGGCAGGCGCATCGCGACGGTTTGACCGTCGATTTCGACCAGTGCAATACCTTTGCTCAGGCTCTTGACCAGGCCGGTCAGCGTCTGGCCCGGCACCAGATGCTCGAATGCAGGGCGGGGGGCGGCCTGGTCGCGTTCGGTGGCGTTCGGAACCGGCTGTACGGGAATCAGTCCGGACACGGACCGCAGTGCGGCGTCCTGCGTGAGCGGGACATCCAGGATGCGGGCCATGTACTGAACCGGAAGCATGGGGTCAGGCGTCAGGTCCGTTGCGCGTTGTAGGCCTTGACACTACGTTGGCCCGCACGTGACTGGCTCAGGCGTTGCTGCAGCTCGTGCAGGCGCGGTTCGGCCAGTGCACGGATCTGGGCATCGTTCTGCAGGATGGTGCGGATGATCGCGACCTTGGTGCGCTGTTCGTTTTCGTTCAACCGGACCCACTCGGTTTGCTTCAGGTTGCCGACATAGGTCTGGCAGCGTTGCTCCAGCACGGCCAGATCATCCCACTCGCCCTGGCGGGCGGCATTCAGCATGCTGCCGGTCAGTTCGGAGAGCGATTCATAGGTGGTGAGGATTTCGTTGCTGGTCATAAAGGTCTCCGGTTCAGGCGGCGATGGGATGTTGGAGGAGGGCGGCGGTATGGCCGGTGACGCCGATCTGCTTCCAGGCGCCGTGAAGTTCGCGCAGCAGATCCCGTACTTCTTCCAGCGGCCCGGTCTGGTTCTTGAGGTGGGCGAGCATCAGGCGCTTGCCCATGTAGTCGTACAGGGCATCGAGCTGGACGGCGAGCTCGCCTCCCTTGCGGGTATCGAGCGCGGCACGCAGGCCTTCCAGAATGATGGTGCTAGCCTTGGTGATGGCGGCCGACTTCTTGACCAGGTCGCCTTCATCGATGTGCTTGATCGCCATACGAACCGCAAGCTCGGCCCCCTCGTACAGCATGATGATGAGCTGGTGCGGATTGGCGGCCACCACGCCGGTTTCGAGACCGACATTGGCGTAGGCGTTGGCGGCGACTCTGGATTGTGTGTACACGTCTTCCTCCTGGTTTATTGATGCGGACGGCCGGCGGGGCAGTCACGTGGCGCATTCGGAACGTTGCAGGCGGCGCTCATTTGGACGAGGTGCTGCTCAGCTGCTGGGTCAAGTATGTGCTGGTGGAGTTCATGCTGCTCAGCAACAGGTTCAGATTGGTATATTCGGTTGTGTATTTTTTCTGCAGGGCCGTCATCCGGTTTTCCAGACGGTCGATTTCGTCGTTGCGGTCCTTGACGGATTGGTTAAGGCTTTGCGTGCGCGTGTCGATCAGGCCGCCAGGGTCGAGCGTGGACTGCGCCCAGTCGGCGAGCCGGGTGGCGAAGCCCGTCGACGACGAAAACAGATTGGTCACGTCGCTGAAGCTGGCCGCGATGGCGCTGTTGAGCTTGCTGCTGTCCAGACTCAACGAGCCGTCCTTCTGGAATGCGATGCCGACCTCGGCCAGCGAGGTCAGGGTGCCACCGCTGGCGGGTGTATTGAAAATGCCGCGCAACTGGTCCTGCATGAGGCGCAAGGTGCCGTCGCCAGCCAGGGCGCCGCCTGCGGAACCGGCGGTGCCGTAGGCGGAGCGGGACTTGATCTGGCTGGCCAGCGCGTTGTAGGCGTCGACGAATCCGGATGCCGCGGTGTTGATGGCCGTGGTGTCGCGCGCGACCGTCAGGCTGGCCGGTGTGGCGGTGGTGTTCGTGAGCGTCAGCGTGACGCCCTGGATGGCCTCGCTCACCGTGTTGGAAGCGCTGGTGATCGCGATGCCGTTCACCGTGAGGTCTGCATTCTGGGCGGCCAGGGTCTGGGTCAGGTTCTGCGTGCCGGCCGGATCATAGCCCAGCAGGTTTCCAATCGAACCGTCGCCGCCGCTGGTGGTGATTTTCAGGCTGTTGCTGGCACCGGAACTGCCGGAGGTCAACGCGAGGCGGTAGGGCGTGCCACTGCCATCGTTGACGATGGTCGCGGTGACGCCCAGGGCGGCTGAGTTGATCGCATCCCGTATGCCTTCCAGGGTGTTGTTGCTGCTGTCGATGGTGATGCTGGCGGTACCGTTGCCGTTCGAGGTGAAGCTTGCACCGCTGTATGCGCCATTGGCCAGCGTGCCGCCGCTGATGGTGCCGAAATCGAACGTGACCGTGGTGGCGGTGCCGTTTCCGATGGCGGCGGTGCTGCTGGCTTGTCCTGCAGCAACCAGGCTCTGCGACTGCGCCAGCTTGCTAACGTTCACCGAGTAGGTGCCGGGTACGGCGGTGCTGCCCGCCGTGGCGGACAATACGCTGGAATCGGAAGGGGTGGCGGAGAGTTTCTGCAGGGTGGTGCTCAGGTTCTGAGCCGAGGTCTGGAAACTCGAGACCAGGCCGCTGAGCGTGCCGAAGGAAGAGATCTTGGTCTGATAGCTGGTAATCTGGGTATTGAGCGTGTCGATCGGACGGCGCTCGACCGCCATCAGTTGCGAGACGAGGCTCTGGACATCGAGTGCGGTCGTGGTCGACGAAGTAATGGCCATGATGAATCTCCTGACTCAAGCCTTCTGTTTCAGCAGCAGACCCTGCTGGAATTGTTCGATTCCCCGCGATATCGCAAGGGCTTCTTCGGACGGAAACTGGCGAATCAGTTGGCCTGTACTGGTGTCCACCATCTTGACCACGACTTTGTCGGTTTCGGTGTCCACGCTGAATTCCAGGTTCTGGTTCGATTGCTGCATGGCTTTATTGAGTGTTTCCACGGCGTTTTTCAGTTCTGCCACGGAAGGCTGTCGGGGGCTATTGTGGACCGGGAAGTCAGCGACAGCCTTGGACTCGGTCTGAGCGGCGCCATTGGCGCGCGCGGCTGGGAGCACAGCCTGATTCATGAGGGGGGTGGGCTGGATAATCATCGCGATATCCTTCATGTCAAATCCCCAACCGACCGCTTCGGTTGGGGGTGTCTCCTGTCAATGAACCGCTTAACGCAGCAGGGTCAGCACGGTCTGCGGCGTCTGGTTGGCCTGCGCCAGGACCGCGGTACCAGCCTGTTGCAGGATGTTGTTCTTGGCCTGGGCCGCGGTTTCGGCCGCGTAATCGGTATCCATGACGCGGCTGTAGGAAGCCGAGTAGTTCACCGAAGCGGTCTGCAGCGTGGCCACGGCTGAAGCCAGCGACGACATGTCGGCGCCGAACTTGGCGCGGGCGGTGCCGATGGCGGTCAGTTCGGTGTCGAATGCACTGAGGCTGGCGAAGCTTGACGCAGCGGTGAAGGTCGTACCCGTGCCGCCGGCCGTGCCGCCGCTTTCGTCCACGGTCACCGCGGTACTGGCGGTGACCAGACCGTCGATACGCGCGTTTTCCGCGAGGAGGGCAACGGCTTCCTGGTTGGAGACCGCACCGGTCTGCACATAGATTTCGCGCAGGCGCTGGGTGTTTTCGGTGATCTGGGCCAGGTAGCCGTCAGAGATCTGGGCCTTGGAAATGCCGTCGTTGGCGTTGCGGATCTGCATGTTCGCGCCGCGGATCTTGGAATCGTAGGTGGTTGCGATGCCAAGGCCGGTCGCGTCGTCCTTGGCGCTGTTGATGCGCAGGCCGGACGACAGGCGTTCCTGGGCGGTTTGCAGGGCGATTGCCGACTTGTTCAGGGCAGCGCCAGCAAAGAGAGCGCCTACGTTGGTGTTGATGACTTGTGCCATGTTGTTTCTCCTTGAGTGGGTCGATGGTTCCGGCTCTGGTGCCGTCAACGTTGGTCTGGCCGCTGGGGCTACATGAACCGCCGTTGTGTGAGGAATCGTCGGGGGTTGGAGAAAGTTAAGGCTGCTGCTTCAAAAATCTGCATGATCTTCATTCCTCGGCCTTTACAGGCGCGTCCGGAGCCAGGCAGACACGGTTCTTGCCGCTGTGCTTGGCTTCGTACATGGCGCTGTCGGCGCGGGCGATGGAGGCTTCCTGCGATTCCCCGGGCGAGCGCTGGGCGACGCCGGCGCTGAAGGTGATCAACACCTTTTCGTTGTTGTCGAGGAAGTATTTCTTGGTGAGGCTGCGCTGCAGGCGCGTGATGATTTTCGCGGCTTCGTCGAGCGGCGTATTGGGCAGGAGGACGAGGAATTCCTCGCCGCCCAGGCGGGCGATATGGTCGGTGAGGCGCAGCTCTTCCTTCGCCACCTTGACCAGGTGGACCAGCGCTTCGTCGCCGGTCTGGTGGCCGCGCTGGTCGTTCAGCGCCTTGAAATTGTCGACGTCGATCACGGCGATGCTGAACGGCGCATCGTAGCGATCGGCGCGCGAGGCCTCGCGCGCGAATTCATCGTCCATGCCGCGGCGGTTGAGGCTGCGGGTCAGCGGGTCCTCGCGCACCAGGGCGCTCATCTGGGCGAGTTCGGTTTCCAGCTGCTTGATGCGGTTCTCGGCCTGCAGGGCGGTATCGCGTTCCCCGATCAGTTTTTCGTGGGCGCGACGCGTGTCGGCCTGCGCGGTGCGCGTCTCGTCCATCAGGGTTTCGAGGATGCGGTTCAGTTCCAGCACGTCCTCGGTGTTGCGGATGCGCTCGATGTGGGTGGCGATCTTGCCCTGGTATTCGTCGTTGGCCGCCACGGCGTCGCTCATGCGGCTGACGAAGGTGGTCATGGTGGCCTTCAGCGTGGCGGTGGCCTCGCGCAGGCCGTGCTTGACCATGCTCTGCTTGTAGATGACTTCCTTGAGCCGTTTTTCAGCCTCCTGCAGCGACTGGATCCTGAGCGGACCGGCGATGACTTCCTCCACCATGTTGAGCTGGCCCCGTAGCCAGGTGTCGTCGTCGAGCAGTTCGCCGATGTTCTCCACCAGCAGCAGCAGGATGCGCTTGAGCATTTCCTGCTGCTGATGAACGTCCGGAGCCTGCATTTCGATGCTGACCCACAGGGATTTCAGGCCGGATGTCACGCTGCGCAGCGCGGCTGCACTGTGGGCATCGCGTACGGCGGCGGCGAGATGCTGGGCTTTTTCGGCCAGCTGCGGGCTGGTCGACAGCTGGGTGACGACGCCGAACTCCAGGGTTTTGGCCAGCAGGTCGCGCAGCAGAGCCAGGTTTTCTCCGTCCCCGCCGTTGCTTTCACCCTGCTGCTTGAGCTGCAGGGTGATCTGCCCTAGCTGCTTGCGGCATTGCGTCCAGTCGCTCTTGCGGATGGCCTGGTTCAGGGTTTCCACGGGCGCTGCCAGCTCCGGATGATGCCGATTGAGGTCCATCACCAGCCCCGACAGCGCGCTGGCGGCCGTGGCGACGTTCGACGAGGCGGCCGGCTGGCTGCCCGGCCCTCCCACGATTTCCTCGTACAGTGTCTGATAGTTGTCCGGGGTGGGCGGAATCCTGCGCATGGCCAGGCGGCGCAGGGTTTCACGCGCGACTTCGGTCGGATTGGCAGGGTTGATTTTGTCGGTCGGCTCAGCCATGTCGGCGCTCGGGCCCGGAGGGGGGAATTGATATGCCTTGCATGTTAGGGGCTGGCCGTTTCGGGTGAAGGCCGGATTAGGCTGGTAAAAGGAGGGTATTTCCGGGAAAGGGCTGGGCGCGCGCCCCTTGGTCCACCCGCCCCGACAGGGGGAGAGGGGCCATGGCAGGTGGTCTGGCTACCTTGTGCGCAAGGGGTACCAGATGACTGGTGGTCGGCGTTGCGTAGCCAGGCTCTTCATCGTTGACGCGGGTGTTCTTCTTGGGCGTGTACGTACAGGCCTATTTGGAGGAATTGCCACGCTCGCACATCAGGAAAATACTGGAACACAAGTCCGGATACTGTTGCCCCAGCTTGTAGCACCCCTCCAAATACTCCCTGGAGATGATGTCTGTTTGCAGCAGACGATCCCATTGAAAGTTGGCCAGCGCCTTGAAAAAGATCCCGGAGCGATGTACCACCTTCAGGCCTGCAGCTACCGCATCGCGTTCCAGGGTGTCCAGCGTGTAGGTGCACCGGTGGCCATGCTCGGCCTCGGCCGGCGTGACGGCGGAATTATGCGAAATCAATCCCATCTTGACCGCGATCTGGCGGGAAGGCGCATTGGCATTGGGGCACACAAGGAAGAATCTGCCACCTTCGGCCAGCCACTCATCGTTGATTCGCTCAAGCACCTGGACGGGATCATCCAGATGTTCCAGCACATGGGTCATCACGATGTTGTCATAGCGCCCGGGCAACCTCGCTTCTTCGAAGCGCGCGTTGACGAACCTGACCTGGTCGCCCAGCTGTTTCCGGGCTTCCTCGATCGCGACACTCGACGCCTCGATGCAGGTGATGTCGCTGAAATAGGGCAGAAATCTTTTCGTGAAATGCCCCTTGAAGCTGCCAAGCTCAAGCAGGCTGCCCTTGTTGAAGAACGGCTCGAACGACTTGATCATGTAGGGGTGCATCACGTCATAATCAAAGCCATAGAAGTAGTTGCGCCCATCGTTATCCACGATCTCCCTGTTGAAGTCTCTAGTCGCCATCACCCCTCATCCCAATTGGTGCTGGGGCCGAACCGGCGGCCCCGCTGAATCACAACTCAACCAGCTTGGCGAGGCCAAAGCCATGCCGCCCGAAATCATTGCCGTTATAAAGCAGATAAATCGTTCCATCACATTCAAAAACGTTTGGATAACACATCATGTCGGAGTCCCATGCGTCCTCGGTCACATCGATACCGCATTGCGCATCGTCTCGATGCCAGTTGATGAGATCGTCTGAAAATGCGTAACCGATGCGGTAGGCGTGATCCTTGTTCTGGCGAAAATCATAGGCACTGCGATAACAGAAAAGCATATGATGGCGGCCACCCGCATGGAAGACCGTCGGCAAGGCCTGGCATTCGCTGGCCAGGCTGGAGGCGACGATGGCTTTTCCATTTCTCAACCAGTTCACCCCGTCGGCCGAAGTGGCGTGCGCAATTTTGTAGAAGCGCTCCGCCTCGGTGCCTGGAGCAGGGCGCTCCCAGGCTGACCCGAAGATGTACCACATGTGAAAAGAGCCATTCAGATATTGTACGAATGGATCCCCGACCAGGAAGGGCTCGTTATGCGTGGCCGTCATGATCGGCCCCCCCTGCCCATATTTCTTGAAATGGGTGCCGCCGTCTTCGCTGATTGCCAAGCCGATACTCATGTCGATGGAGACGGAAACCCGTCGACTCCAGCCCGATGTATAAGCCAATATCCTGTCGCCATGCCGCAGGACATTGATCGGAAATATGCCGTGCTCGTCGAACTCGCCCAGGCGCCCCAGCTCCACGACCGGTCCCCTGGATAGCCGCAATACGCGATCTAGGCTTTTGTTGAAATCCACATACTGTGGGCAGCTTAGATATTTGCCGTTGGCGGTCTTCTTTTGCGCGCAAAAATAAATGCGGACGAAATCATCAAACACCAGGGCCTGCGGAGATTTGGAAAAAGCGGTGCAGCCCTCAGACAATTCATGCTCTGAAGGATCGAATATCTTTCCGAGTTTTTCCCAGCGCATCAAAGCAACTCGCCGTCAAGTCTTGCCAGGCCAAATCCCGTTCTGCCATTTCCGTTGCCGGCGTAGAACATGTAGATATGGCCGTCCAGTTCGAAGACTGCGGGGTAAGCCACCATCTCCGAATCCCAACCGTTTTCCGAAATATCCAGATCGATGCGCGAATCGTCCCGAACCCAGTTCTGCAGATCGCTGGAGCTCGCATAACCGATGCGATAACTGTGCGTGCGGTCGTCTCTGAAATTCAACCCGGCCCTGTAACAAAAAAACAGGTGGTATTTCCCGTTGGCAAAGAAGATGTCCGGACATGCCTGAGCTTCGTCTTCTCCCAATCGGCTCTCGACCATGTCAGTGTTCTGCCTGGTCCAGTTGATCCCGTCATTTGAAGTTGCCATACGCAACTTGTAGATAATCTCGGGTCGCCCATCCTCTCCCAATATCCAGCGCCTGCCAGCCGTATATGCCAAATACCAGGTGCCACCATACTTCCGTAACTTGGGTGAAGTGACCACGAAGGGTTCGTCAGGTGAATGCGATAACACCGGACCGGTGCCAGTTTTCTCGAAACTGACGCCACCATTCTTGCTTCGCGCCAGCCCCAGCGAGATGTTGAAGGGTACCGATTCACAACGTGTCCAGCCACCATATACTGCGACGATATCGTCTCCATCCCTCATCACCGAGACGGGATACGTGCCAAACTCATCAAAAGCGCCCAGTCCACCCAACTCCAGAACGGGCTGTGCTGAAATTCCTATCGGCCTGAACAGATCCTTGCGTGCCAGATCGACATAGGCGCAATAGCTAACAAACTGCATATTCGCATCAGGCGCAGGGCGACAACAAAAGTACACTCTCACGTAGTCGTCGAAGACAATCAAATTCGGGGCTTGAGCGAAGCCCTGCATCCACGCCGGCCTGTCCGGAATCGATGAAGGATCGAACACCCGTCCCAGCTTTTTCCAACCCAATCCCATCGTTTCCCCCATTACTTCCGAGCGTTGGCCTTATTGAGCTTGACGGCCTCCACCAGCAGCCGGTTCTCTTCCTGGAAGACGCGTCCCCCCAGTTGCCAGGGGGTTTCGTTGTAGTCGACCTCTATCGACTTCTGCAGGATGATCTCACCCTCATCAATTCCCGCATTCACGAAGTGCACCGTACATCCAGCCATTTCTTCTTTTGCGCGCATCACGGCTTCCTGCACCTTCACACCATACATTCCCTTGCCACCATATTTCGGCAATAAGGACGGGTGGATGTTAATTATCTTCCCTTGCCATCTTTCGCAGATATCGCCGGGAACGATGGGCATGAAACCCGCCAGTACAATGAGATCGACATCCGGCGGGAGGGCCCGCTCGAAATCCTCGAACATCGCACCTCGCCCCCTCGATGAATCCAACACGATGTGTGCGATACCATGTCTCATCGCACGCTCGACAGCAGCGCACGGCCGATCCGTCAGCAGCAGGGGGATATCTATCCCTAAATCTTCTCTTGCATCAATCAGCGCCTGAAAGTTCCCGCCGCCTCCAGAGGCGCAGACAACAACACTGAATCGATCGGGCTGCATGCTCTGAACCATCTCACACCAGGGTACAGCCGCTCGATATCTGCTGCTGAACCACGTCCAGCGGATTGAACATCATCACGTCGATGATCGACAGCCAGGGCACGAACTCGTTGCCGAACTGGGTATATTCAAAGGGATTCGGCCGGATGAATTTCAGTTCAATGCCACACTCCCGGAACGTCTCCTTCGAGTACAGATTCATTCCACCAATGGCGTTTACATAGGTGCTCGCACCGACCGCCTTGCACAGGGCAAGCACCTTGTCCTGGCTCTTCAGGCCGTGGTCGATAGTGATTTCAGACGATACCCTGATCCTTGTCTTGATGCCCAGATGGCCGCAGGTGGTGACGATGGCGTGGTGCAAATAGCGAAATAGATTCGCATCCCCAAAATGGACGATCCGTTCGACTAGCGGGAATGTCTGCGCAGAATACGGGGCACAACGGTACGCCCCCTTAAGTTGGCTGAGCAGTTTGTCCCGGTTGAAATTTGCAGCCAGTTCCCGTTCGCGTACATCCAGGTAATCAGAATCCCTTTTCAACGGCAACGTGAATATCATGTCCTTGCCATTCTGCAGCAGGCGGTTGCGATTGATCCAGCCCTTTTTGGTGTATTCGATATTGTCATACACAACAAATAGATCGACTGCCGCGATCAACTGGAAATAGCCGATGTAGGGCATGAAGTAGGGCTGCATGATGGCCAGCTTCATCCTGCTTGCTCCGCCCAGGCAGTCATTTTTCTTGCTCCCATGATTATTGGGCCGCGATGAAACGGGTGACCTTGTCGACTACTGACATTTCCAGATCGGGAT
Source organism: uncultured Thiobacillus sp. (assembly GCA_964533095.1). Taxonomy (GTDB): domain Bacteria; phylum Pseudomonadota; class Gammaproteobacteria; order Burkholderiales; family Thiobacillaceae; genus Thiobacillus. The sequence continues at coordinate 30,479 of CAZHKS010000003.1, forward strand.
AGATCGGCAAACAAAGAACTTGCTGCGCCGCAGCAGCGGCGACTGGAAGATTATCCCGGTTGGCTGTAGGCAGGCCGCGATACATGGGGTAGTCAGAAATCAAGGGGTAAAAATAGCGGCGAGGATGGATGCCGTGGTCCTTGAGGCGCTGATAAAGCACGTCGCGGCTGATCGGATAGTCGGTGTCGACCAGAATCGGGAGATAAGAATAGTTGGCGACTACTTCTCCCGCATCGCTCAGGCAGCGTATTCCCTTCACGCCCGCCAGGCGTTCGCGATAGGCCGCATCGATCTCCTTGCGGCATGCAAGGGCCTGGTTTATGTACTTCAGCTGCAACATGCCCAGTGCGGCGTTGAATTCGCTCATCTTGCCGTTGATGCCGGGAGCCACTACCGTGGTCTCTCCCGCATGACCGAAATTCTTCAGATGGTCGATGCGTACTTTGGTCTTGGCATCGGGACAAACGATCGCACCGCCCTCAAAGGTATTGAATACCTTGGTTGCATGGAAGCTCAGCACCGATAGATCGCCATGTCTGAGCACGCTGCCATGGGAATCCTCCACGCCAAATGCATGCGCAGCATCGTAGATGACCTTGAGGTTGTAGTTGTCGGCGATCTTCTGGATGGCTTCGACGTCACAGGGGTGGCCATAACAATGTACGGGCATGATAGCCGTCGTGTGTGGCGTGATGGCAGCCTCGATTTTCGCCGGGTCGAGGTTGAGGGTGTTGGGGTCAATGTCCACGAACACAGGCTTGATGCCGTTCCACAGCAGGGCGTGCGAGGTGGCTACGAAGGAATAGGGCGTGGTGATGACTTCGCCCGTGACACGTAACGCCTGCAGCGCCGTCACCAGGGCAAGGGTGCCGTTGGAGAACAGGGCGATGTGTTCCACTCCGAGGTGATCACAGAGCGCTCTTTCAAGCTGCTGGTGGAATGGACCACCATTGGTCAGCCATTTGCTCTCCCATATTTGCTCCAGATAAGGAATGAATTCCTTCAGTGGCGGCAAGAATGGCTGCGTTACAAAAACGGTCGGGTTGTTCTCGGATGCAGTCATGGGTTCGGATCCAGTGTTTTCATGTCCAGATCGTGCAGGGGTACATCAAATGTCTCTGCCGGCAAGCCCGCGCACCAGCGCTGCCACATGGTGCGCAACGCGACATTCAGTCCGGCGGCGATGAGATCCGGTTTCAGGAATGGCGACTGAACGATAATTTCACGAAGACCTGCGCGCAATTGAGCAAGTGCAGCAACATTGTTGGCCCAGAATAAACCTTGCGCCACAAAGTCGTCAGCACCCGCAGCAACGAAATCCTGCAAGCCGACCTGGGACATCACCGTTGCGCCCACCCTGCCGGACATGCTGTTTCCAGACAAGGTCAATGTAGGTACGCCCATCCAGAGTGCGTGGAGGCTTGTTGTGCCCCCATTGTAGGGAAAGCTGTCGAGGCAGATATCGACCTTGTGGTGCAGGGCAAGATAGCGTTCAATGCCGCTACGCGAATGGAAATCCAGCCGATCCCGCGCAATGCCTTCCTCTGCAAACCATTCGATGAGCGTGTCGTACTGGCCTGCTTCGGGCATCGCGCCCAGCAGCATGCGCGAATCCGGCAGGGCGCGCAAAAGTTGCGACCATAGCGCAATGACTTCGCGCCTTAACTTGTTGGGCCGGTTGAAACTTCCGAATGTCACGTAACCGTTGCTTAGCGCGGGCAGGACATTGACCGGCGGCGCCACATCGGAGGGCAGAAATGGCGCGTTGGCCGGCAGGCGTACGATTTTCTCGGTGAACTGGTCGTCGAATTTGCCGGGCGGCAACAGGTAGCGATCGGCCAGGTAGTAATCCATGGCTTTCAGGCCGGTCGTGCCCGGGTAGCCTATCCAGCTGGCCTGTACAGGTGCTGGCTTCCTGGCAAAGGTTAGCAAGCGATTCTTGGCCGTGTGCCCCGTGAGATCGATCAGGATGTCGATGCCGTCAGCATGGATCTTTTCTGCCAGCTCCGCATCCGACAGGCTGGCAATCGGGTTCCAGCGGGCGAAGAGCCTCCTCAGACGTTGGGTGACATCGTCATTGACGACGTGGTTGTAGTAGGCGTGCAGAGACAACTGCCGACAGGTTGCCAGATGGACCAGTACCGGTTCGATAAATGATGCCACGGCATGGTTGTAAAAATCGGCCGAGACGAAGCCGATCTGCAGGCAGCGCTCGGTGTCTTGCCCATGCATGTGCATTGGCCGGTGCATTTTCAAATGAGGCTCGAACTGCTCGCCAAAGCGGAGGTGCTCGGAAAAGACCGTTTTCGCATCAGCTGCTGCGCTGAGGGTAAGAAAGTAAAGCAGGTTGCTGTGCAGCGGCCCATGGTCCGGCCTGATCTGGGCGGCCCGCCGGAAGCAGGCCTCCGCCTCGTCCAGACGGCCAATATCTTGGTAGATATGCCCCAGGTTGCTGATGGCTCCAGCGTTATCGGGATTGATTTGCAGAACTGCGTGGAAGCAGGCCTCGGCTTGATCCAGTAGCCCCAGCTCCTGGAGCGTAATTCCCAGATTGTTGTATGACTTGATATCACCCGGACTGATTTCAAGAGCCCGTCTGAAACTGCTTTCAGCCTCCTTGAGACGACCCTTGTACCGAAGACATCTGCCCAGGCTGGTATGAATCTCCGCGTCATTCGGAGCGATCAGCAACGCCTTGCGATAGCCGGTTTCAGCTTCGTTCAGGCGCCCCAGGTGACAAAGAAGATTGCTTCGATTCCCGTGGAGCCTGGCGTCGCCCGGATTGATTTGCAGCGCGATCTGGAAGTGTGCGTCGGCCTCATCCAGGCGGCCCAATGTCTGAAGCGTGACGCCAAGATTGTTGTGTGCATCCGCATAATCGGGATTGATCTCCAGCGCTCGCCGGTAGCTGGCTTCTGCTTCATCCAATCGACCAAGCGCCTGCAGGATATTGCCCAGGTTGCTATGCGCCGCAGCGTTATGGGGCTGGAGGTGTAATGCCTGTCGGCAACTGGCTTCTGCTTCATAGAGTCTGCCCAGGTCCTTGAGCGTTGCGCTCAGATTGTTGTGCGCCTCGGCGTAATCCGGCTTGATCCGAATCGCTTTCCGCAAGTTTTTCTCAGCGTCTTCCAGGTGGCCCAGGCTGCGCAAGGTGACGCCCAGGTTGCCGAGCGCGTCGGCATAGTGCGGGGTGATCCGCAATGCCCGCCGGTAGCTGGCTTCCGCCTCCTGCAGCCGGTCCAGCCCCTGCAGCGTAACGCCAAGGTTGTAATGGGCCTCGACGTCGTTCGGGGACAGCGCTGCCGCCTTTTTCATGGGCTCCAGCGCATCCGTGTGCCTGCCCAGCTGCATGTAAACCACCCCCAGGGTCTTCCAGCCGAACGCATGCTGGGGGAAGTGCTCCGTCATCGTTCGGGCGAGGGTTTCGGCTTCTGCATATCGCCCCTCGCGGAACGCGGCAAACAGCGTGTCCTGCGCCCTGATGTCGGGGCGGTTTTTCTTGTGCCTGGGAGATTGTTGGGCGGACGAGGCGGGCACCCGCTTCCCGGAAGCGTTTGGCTGTCCAGTGGTTGAGTGTTCCTGGGGCGGGGCGCTACCCAGTCGTGCCGCCAGCGCGTCCACTTCGTCGCCCTGCAGCCCCTGTTGCCGTGCAAGCGCGAGCACCTGACGCGCTTCGTCCGGCTGGCCGGCCTGAAACAATCCATCGATATAGCCGAGCCAGAATTGCCCGCGCGTCGGGTCGGCATCCAGCGCCGCGTTGTAATAGGCAAGCGCGGCGTCGAAATGCCGGGTTTCGACGGCCAGTGCGGCCAGGTGATAGTTGGCTTCAGGATGATCGGGCCTGGTTTCCAGGATGGACAGGTAGCCCCTGGCTGCGTCTTCCAGCTGGCCGGTCTGGTGCAGGGCGATAGCCTGTTCGAGGGCGTGTTCGATCGTCCGCGATTCGGGCTGCTGAAGGAAGGCGCCAGTTGCCATAAGAGAGGATTCGCCCTTAGCCGGGACGATGAGCATGGACCATGCCCCGGATAGTAGGCGCGGGCGATTCGGGCCAAAGGATGAATTAGGGCGGGAAAACCCCGGTAATTCCGTGGATGGCGGGGATTGATGGAGCCCGGCAGGAAAACGACGGCGCCCTGGCGCGGCCGATCAGTCCAGAAGTTCGTGCTTGATGGCGTAATGCGTCAGTTCGGCGTTGTTCTTGAGCTGCATTTTCTGCAGCAGGCGGGCGCGGTACATGCTGATGGTCTTGACCGACAGGGCGAGCTTGTCGGCGATGGCGGAGACGGTGAGCCCCGAGGCGATCATGCACAGGGTCTGGTATTCGCGGTTGGACAGCGCTTCATGCGGCAGGCCGGCATGCTCGCCGCTGACCTGGCTGGCCAGTTCCTGGGCGACTTCGGCGCTGATGTATTTCTTGCCCGAGGCGACCTGGCGGATGGCGTCGACCAGCTGGTCGGGCGCGCTCTGCTTGTTGAGATAGCCCGCTGCGCCGGATTTCAGGGCACGCACCGCATACTGGGTTTCCCGGTACATGGAGAGCATCAGCACCTTGATGCCGGGGTGCTCCTTTCTCAGGAGTTCCAGCGTTTCCAGGCCATTGCGGTCGGGCATGGAAATGTCCATCAGGACCATGTCCCACGTTTCCTGACGTGCCATCTGCAGGGCACGGCTGGAACAGTCGGCCTCGCCGGCCACCACGATGTCCTCGACATCGGCCAGAATCAGCTTGAGTCCCTCGCGGACGATGGCATGGTCGTCGACGATGAGGATGCGATAGGGTCTTGCAGCTGCCATGAAAGTTCTCTGCTTGATGTTTGGCTGATTATGCCGTCAATCCACCCTGTCGGGCATGTGGGCGGACAGGGGGATGCGCAGGCTGACCTGGGTGCCCTGCCGTCTGGCAGGCTGTACGGTGAGTTCGCCGCCCAGCGCGGACGCGCGCTCGGTCATGCCGAGAATGCCGAAGCAGTGCCGGGCGCCGTGCGCGGGCTGGAGGCCGCGGCCATTGTCGGTGAGCGTGATCCGCAGGCTGTCCGGCTCCCGCACCAGCTTGAGCTTCACCCTCGTGGCGCGTGCATGCTTGGCGACATTGGTCAGCGCTTCCTGCACGATCCGGAATGCCGCAATCGCAGCGTTGGGTTCGAGCGGGATGGATTCCTCGGGCGCATCGATCTCGTAGGCAATGTCGGTGTTGCGGCCAAAGCGCTGCAGTTGCCAGGCGAGGGCGGGAACAATGCCGAAATCCAGCGCCGCCGGCCGCAGGTTGGAGGCGATCCGGTGCGCCGCCTCGAAGGTCTGGTCGACCACGTTGTCCAGGTAGGCCGTTCGTTCCATCAGCAGCGGCTGGTCGGGCGGCAGATGGCGCATCAGCCAGGACAGGCCGATCTTGATGGTGGTGAGATTGCCGCCCAGGTCGTCGTGCACCTCGCGGGCAAGATAGAGGCGCTCCTGCTCCTTGACCGACTCGACGTGTGCGGCGAGCGCACTCAACTGGGCACGGGAATGCAGGATTTCGGCCTCGGTCTGCTTGCTGTGCGTCATGTTGAGCATGATGCCGTCCCAGATGATCGTGCCGTCCTCGTCCGTGCGCTGGCTGACGCGAATCGCGACCCATTTCACGTCCTTCCAGGCTTTCATCCAGATGCGGCCTTCCCAGTTGAAGGTCATGTGTCCGCCGTCGGCCTCGGCCAGACGGGCCAGATACTCGGCCCGGTCTTCCTCCAGGATCAGCTTGAAGAAGCGCTCGGGCTTGCCGCGCAGGGCGGAAGCCTTGATCCCGAGCAGCTGGGCGGACTGCCCGCTCACGTAGCGCAGCGTGGGCGGGGTATCGTGTCTGCGCTGGATCTGGAAGGCCATGCCGGGTATGTGCGCCACGATGGCGTGCATGTCCGACACCGAATGCGCCAGGGCCTGCCGGGTGGCTTCGCGCTGGCTGACGTCATTGGCGATCCAGATGAAGGCCGGCTTTTCGTGGTCGGATGAGTAGAGCATCCGCGCTTCGACCGGATAGCGGGTGCCGTCACGGCGGCGGCAGTGTACGTTGAGGGCGGTACGGCGCTTCTTTCCGTTTCTCAGCAGGGCGAGCAGGGTATTGAAGGCCTGCCTGTCCTCGGGGGCGAGGAAATCCAGCGGCGTCAGCTTCTGCAGGGCCTTGGGCTGGTAGCGCAGATTTTTCGCCGCTGCCGGATTGGCCTGGACGATCCGCAGGGTGTCGGCGTCAAACACCACGACCTCGGTTGCCGATTCCTGCAGGATGGCCTTGAGCAGGGCCCCTTCGTCGGCAGCTCTGGATGAAGCCATATGTCTCCCCGATGTTGGTACGATGACGATCGCGGTCGCCTTGTGCACGATATTATCGGCGCAAACGCCCGTCCGGCCAGCCTTCACTTGAAATCGGACAATTCCCCCACATTTACTAGGCCTATCAATGAGGGAATGCCGTATGTCCACCACTCGTCCCGCTGCGGTTGCAGGCGCGTTCTATCCGGACAATCCGACCACGCTCAGGCACACCGTCTCCGACCTGCTGGCCCAGGCCAAACCAGGGGAGGCCATGCATGCGCCGAAGGCGCTGATCGTGCCGCATGCCGGCTACGTCTATTCCGGCGCCGTCGCCGCCGCGGCCTACGCGCGGCTGGACGGGCTGCGTGGCCGCATCCGCAGGGTGGTGCTGCTGGGCCCGACGCATCGCGTCGCGGTGCGGGGGCTGGCCTTGCCCGAGGCCGACCGTTTTGCCACGCCGCTCGGCGACGTGCAGCTGGACCGCGCGGGCATGCAGGCGCTCGCCGGCCTGCCGCAAGTCGTGCGCAGCGCAGCGGCACACCAGATGGAACATTCGCTGGAAGTGCAGCTGCCTTTCCTGCAGCAGGTGCTGGGGGATTTCCAGCTGCTGCCACTGGCGGTGGGCGACGCCACCGCGGCCGAAGTGGCCGAAGTGCTGGAGCAGGTGTGGGGCGGCGACGAGACGCTGATCGTGATCAGTTCCGATCTGTCGCATTTCCTGCCCGACGCGCTTGCCCGCCAGGTGGACGGCGAAACCGCGAAAGCCATCCTGGCGCTGAATCCGCATCTCAATCACGAACAGGCCTGTGGCGCGACGCCGGTCAACGGCCTGCTGCTGGCGGCCAGACGGCACGGGCTGCACCCGGTCGAACTGGCTGTGCGCAACTCCAGCGACACGGCCGGCGACCCCGACCGGGTGGTCGGCTACGGCGCCTTCGCCTTCGAGGAAACAGGCCGGGCAGACCCGCCCGACCCGGACAAGGGCGCGACCCTGCTGAAGCTGGCGCGTTCGGAAATCGCCTCGAAACTGGGGCATCCGGCCGTGGCCCAGGCGCAGCCCGGCTGGCTGGCCAAACCGGGTGCGAGCTTCGTCACCCTGACCCGGCACGGCGAACTGCGCGGCTGCATCGGCACGCTGGAGGCGCATCGCCCGCTGGGCCTCGACGTGCGCGAGAACGCGGTGGCGGCGGCGTTCCGCGACCCGCGCTTCATGCCGCTTTCACCCGCCGAGCTCGACGAGATACGCGTCGAGGTTTCGCTGCTGTCGCCGGCCGAGCCGCTGGCAGCAGCCGATGAGTCCACGGCGCTCGCTGCATTGCGGCCGAACATCGACGGCGTGGTGTTCGAATACGGCCACGCCCGCAGCACTTTCCTGCCGCAGGTGTGGGAACAGCTGCCCGAGCCGGCCGAGTTCATGGCCCACCTGAAACGCAAGGCAGGCCTGCCGGCGGATTTCTGGTCGGAACAGGTCAGGCTGTCTCGCTACACGGTGAACAAGTGGAAAGAAGGGGGCGTCAATTCATGAGCATTCCCGAATCGCATACTCCCGCACGCTGGTGGCACGCGCTGCCCGATGGCCGCATCCAGTGCGACCTGTGCCCGCGCGACTGCACGCTGCACGAGGGCCAGCGCGGCCTGTGCTTCGTGCGCAAGATGGAAGGCGGCAGGATGGTGCTCACCACCTACGGCCGCTCGTCGGGTTTCTGCGTCGACCCGATCGAGAAGAAGCCGCTCAACCACTTCTATCCCGGTTCGTCGGTGTTTTCCTTCGGCACCGCCGGCTGCAACCTGGCGTGCAAGTTCTGCCAGAACTGGGACATTTCCAAGTCGCGCGAGACCGACACCCTGGTGGACCAGGCGCTGCCGGACGAAATCGCCAGGGCAGCCGAAGAAAATGGCTGCAGGAGCGTGGCCTTCACCTACAACGACCCGGTGATCTTCGCCGAATACGCGATGGACGTCGCCGATGCCTGTCATGCGCGTGGCATCAAGACCGTGGCGGTGACCGCCGGCTACATCCACGATGCGCCGCGTCGCGAGTTCTATTCGAAGATGGACGCGGCCAACGTCGACCTCAAGGCCTTCACCGATGACTTCTACGTCAAGCTGACCGGCGCGCACCTGCAGCCGGTGCTCGACACCCTGGTGTACCTCAAGCGCAAGACCGACGTCTGGTTCGAGATCACCACCTTGCTGATCCCCGGCAAGAATGACTCCGACGCCGAACTCGAGGCGATGAGCCAGTGGATCCTGCGCGAACTCGGCCCCGACGTGCCGCTGCATTTCTCGGCTTTCCACCCCGACTGGAAAATGCAGGACATACCGCCCACGCCGGCGTCCACGCTGACGCGCGCGCGCGACATCGCGCTCAAAATCGGGCTGCATTATGTCTACACCGGCAACGTGCACGACACCACGGGCGGCACCACGTCCTGCCCGGCCTGCCGCGAACCGCTGATCGTGCGCGACTGGTATCGCATCGACGATTACCGGATCACGCCGGACGGTCACTGCCCGCAGTGCGGCAGCGCCATCGCCGGCCGCTTCGGCGCGTTCAGCCATCCCTTCGGCAATCGCCGCATCCCGATTGCCATGCGCCGCGGACATCCGGCATGAGCCTCGCCACGCTGGTCCACATCCCGGACGGCCCGGCCCGCATCGAGGGCATGCTGGACATTCCCGATCACGCAACCGGACTGGTGCTGTTCGCCCACGGCAGCGGCTCGTCGCGCCACTCGCCGCGCAACAATCATGTCGCCGCCGTGCTGCGCGAGGCGGGCATCGGCACCCTGCTGATGGATCTGCTCACGGTCGAGGAAGACCGCGACTACCAGACCCGTTTCGACATCCCGCTGCTGACCCGGCGGCTGACCGTGGCGACCACGTGGCTGCATGCGAAGGCGGAGCTGAACGCGCTGCCGATCGGCTATTTCGGCGCCAGTACCGGTGCGGCGGCAGCGTTGCAGGCCGCGGCGAAAATGGGCCAGGCGGTCGCGGCGGTCGTTTCGCGCGGCGGACGTCCTGATCTTGCCGGCGAGGCGGCCCTGCGCCTGGTAGCGTCCCCCACGCTGCTGCTGGTTGGCGGCGACGACGAGGGGGTGATCGCGCTCAACCAGGCGGCTTATGCCGAGATGCGCTGCGAGAAATCGCTCTCCATCATTCCCGGCGCCACCCATCTGTTCGAGGAGCCGGGTGCCTTGGACGCGGTGGCGAAACAGGCCGCGGCGTGGTTCACCCGTTACCTTCAACCATGAATTGCCTGATGCGTGCCTGGGACAGCCACGAGGCGGAGTTACGCGCCTGGCTGCGTCGCAGGCTGAACAATTCGCACGATGCCGAGGACCTGTTGCAGGATCTGTTCATCAAGGCCCTGCGCCAGGACAAGAAATTCTGCGAGATCGCCAACGCCCGCGCCTGGCTGTACGAGGTGGCGAGGAACAGCCTGGCCGACCGGCTGCGCGTGAAGCGGGAGCAGATCGAGTTGCCGGACAACCTGACCGCGGAACACGACGAGCCCGCCGCCGTCGAGTCGCTGGCCGCCTGTCTGCCGCACGTCCTGGCGAAACTGTCCGAGGAAGACCGCGAGGCCATTACCCGCTGCGACCTGGAAGGGATGAGCCAGCAGGACTATGCCCGCCTCATGGGGCTGAGCCTGCCGGGCGCGAAATCACGCGTGCAGCGGGCCCGCAAGCGCTTGCGCGACGAACTCATGCAAACCTGCGGGGTGCGTTTCGACGAGGCCGGCAATGTCTGCTGCTTTGTTCCCGCCGGGGGCGGCTGCTAATTTTTTAGTCCGGCTGCATCCTTTTCGGGGGTGACGCGTCTTCCCCTGCAGGAGGCGTCGATGCCTGTCCGGGTTTCTAGGAGCAGTCCCATGTCCACGTTCGTCGCGCAACTCAAATGCTGGCCCGCCGCGCGGCCCGGGCTGTTCCTGTCGCTGGCCGTTGCGGTCTGGTTCGCGCTGTATCAGGCGCTGGTCCCGTTCTCCGAGGCGCTGGTCGCGCTGCTGCCGGTCGAACGCAGCAGCCATCTGGGCGGCGCGCTGCAATTCTTCCTCTACGACACCCCCAAGGTGCTGCTGCTGCTTGCAGGCATCGTTTTCGTCATGGGCATCGTGCATACCTTTGTCTCGCCGGAACGCACGCGTGCGCTGCTGTCGGGACGCCGGCTCGGCATGGGCAACGTCATGGCCGCCGGTCTCGGCATCGTCACGCCGTTCTGTTCCTGTTCCGCGGTGCCGCTGTTCATCGGTTTCCTGCAGGCCGGGGTGCCGCTGGGGGTGACCTTTTCCTTCCTGGTTTCCGCGCCCATGGTCAACGAGGTGGCGCTGGCGCTGCTGTTCGGCATGTTCGGCTGGAAGGTGGCGGCGCTGTATCTCTGCCTTGGGCTGCTGGTGGCGATCATCGCCGGGCTGGTCATCGGCCGGCTGAAGATGGAACGCCATCTGGAGGACTGGGTGCGCGCCATGCAGAACACCCGGATGCCGGTCGCCTTGACCAGCGCCACCCTGACCTGGAGCGAGCGCATCGCCAGCGGTTTTCATCATGTGCGGGAGATCGTCGGCAAGGTCTGGCCTTACATCGTCGCAGGCATTGCCCTGGGCGCGGGCATTCACGGCTACGTGCCGGAGGATTTCCTGGCCTCGATCATGGGCAGGGATGCGCCGTGGTGGTCTATCCCGGCCGCCGTCGCCGTCGGTGTACCGATGTATACCAACGCGGCGGGCATCATTCCCATCGTCGAGGCGCTGATGGGCAAGGGCGCGGCGCTGGGCACGGTGCTGGCGTTCATGATGAGCGTGATCGCGCTGTCCGCGCCGGAAATGATCATCCTGCGCAAGGTGCTGAGGCCCAGGCTGATTGCCACCTTCGTCGGTGTCGTGGCCGCCGGCATCCTGCTGGTGGGCTATGTGTTCAACCTCGTTTTGTGAGAAATCAAGTCATGGATATCAAGGTACTCGGTACTGGCTGCGCCAACTGCAAGACCACCCTCAAGCTGATCGAGGAAGTCGCCGCCGAGAAGGGCGTGGCCGCACACATCGAAAAGATCGAGGATCTGCAGGCCATCATGGCTTATGGCGTCATGTCCACGCCCGGCGTGGTCATCGATGGAAAAGTGGTGCATGCTGGTGGCGTGCCCGGCCGCGACAGCATTGCGGGCTGGCTGGCCGGGACAGCCTGAAAAGCCGTCCGGCCTGAGCATGCTCAGACATGGAAAAGGTAGATGTAGCCCACCGCAATGGCCAGGAACAGGAGCGTCATGCCGCCGCCCGCGCGCATGTAGTCCGCGTTGCGGTATCCGCCCGGCCCCATGAGGAGGGCGTTCACCTGATGGGTGGGCAGCAGGAATGAATTCGAGGCCGACACGCCCACCAGCAGGGCGGCCCCGCGCGGGTCGATCCCGGCGAGTTCAGCCAGTTCGATGACCAGCGGCACCAGCAGGACGGTGGCGGCGACGTTGGACATGAACAGGGAGAACAGGGTGGTCAGCGTCGCAATGGCCAGCAGGATGAGAAGCGTGTGGCCTCCGGTCAGGACCTGCATCATCTGACGCGCGACATAGCTGGCGGCCCCCGTCGACTCCATCGCCACGCCCAGGGGGATCAGGCCGGCCAGCAGGAATACCGTGCGCCAGTCAACCGAGCGGTAGGCATCGTCGATGCGGATCACGCGTAGCAGGATCATGGCCAGCGCACCGCTCATCAGGGCAAGCGACAAGGGCGCACCGCTCAAGGCCAGCCCGATGGCCCCGGCGAAGCACAGGCCGGCGATCCAGGCCTTGGATTCGTCGATGTCTTCCGTCTCGACCGGGGTGGCGACCACGAAATCACGGTCATGGGCCAGCGACTTCAGTTCACTCCAGCGGCCATGGACGACGATGGCATCGCCGGGACGCAGGGGATGGTCGGAGAAGTCGCCGCGTTCGGTCATCCCCGCGCTCAGCAGCAACAGGGGCTCGACCTTGTACGTCCGGCGGAAACTGATGTCGCGGATGCTCTTGCCCGCGAGCGACGAACGCGGGGCCACGATGAGTTCGGCATAGCCTGCTGCCGTGGGGGTCTGCAGGGCCTCGAAACGTTCCACCGTCTCGTGCAGTTCAAGCGCCCATTCGACGGCAAAGCGTTCCACATCGTGCGGCTCTCCGATCAGGGCCAGCACCTGCCCGACGGCGAAATGGGCATGGCGCCAGGGTGCATAGAGCACTTCATCCCCGTCCGCCAGTGCGATCAGGTGCAGCCGATAGCCGGTCGCCATGTCGGCTTCCTCGCGTGTCTTGCCGATGAGCGGGCTGCCCGGGGGAACGCGCAGTTCATGGATATGCGTCGGTAGCTGCCAGGAGTCGATCAGTTCGCGCTGCTGCTTGCCGCCGGCGTCCTCCCCGGTTTTCGCAGGCAGCACGTATTTGCCGGCGAGCATGAAATAGGCAATCCCGGCGGCGAGCAGGATCAGTCCCACGGGGGTCACGCTGAACAGACCGAATTTTTCCTGTCCGCCCGCCTGCATCAGGTCATTGAGGATGATCAGCGGGCTCGAGCCGACCATGCTCAGCGTGCCGCCGAGTATCGCCGCGAAGCCCATCGGCATCAGCAGGCGCGAAACCGGGATGTGCGTGCGCTTGGCGATCCGCAGCATGGCAGGGAGGAACAGTGCCGCCGCGCCGACGTTCTGCATGAACGCGGACATGCCGCCGACCACCCCGGATACGGTGGCGATCAGCCGGGGTTCGCTGCGTCCGGCAAAGCGCATGATCGGCTTGATCACGCGGTTCATGAGGCCGGAGCGATCGACCCCGTAGCCCAGGATCATGACCGCGATGATCGATACGACGGCGTTGCTGGCGAGGCCGGAAAATACCTGCTGCGGGGTAATCAGTTGCAGCCAGCCCAGGGCCAGCATGATTAGGATCGCGATCACGTCGACGCGCAGGGCCTCGGTCACGAACAGAAAGACAGTGGCCACGAGCACGGCAAGCACCAAAGCGATTTCAGGGGTCATGTACGCTCTCTTTGTGTATCCAAACTACCTCGGGCCAGTATAACGTGCGTCTGTGCGGGACGGTTCGGGCCTTGCCCGGCTTTCGGCCATGCCGGGGACATGGCATGATCCGGGGGAACCCGCGGATGAACATGGAAAGCATTGCCGAAACCTCGCCAGTCTTCGTCGCCCGGAACCTCGCCAAGGTCTACCGCATGGGCGAGGTCGAGGTGCAGGCCTTGCGCGGCATCGACCTCACGCTCTACCGCGGCGAGCTGGTGGTGCTGCTCGGCCCGTCGGGCAGCGGCAAGTCCACCTTGCTCAACATCCTCGGTGGCCTCGACGTGCCGAGCGGCGGCGACGTCTACTACCTCGATCACAAGCTGACCGGCGCGACCGAGGCGGACCTCACCCGTTTTCGCCGCGAGCACGTCGGCTTCGTTTTCCAGTTCTACAACCTCATCCCCAGCCTCACAGCGCGCGAGAACGTCGCTGCGGTGACCGAGATTGCGCCCGCGCCGATGCGGCCCGAGGACGCGCTGGCCCTGGTGGGCCTGGGCAGCCGTCTCGACCATTTTCCGGCGCAGCTCTCCGGCGGCGAGCAGCAGCGCGTGGCGATCGCCCGCGCCATCGCCAAGAATCCGGCGGTGCTGCTGTGCGACGAGCCGACCGGCGCGCTCGATTCGGCCACCGGCGTGGTGGTGCTCGACGTATTGGAAAAGGTGAACCGCGAACTCGGCACGCTGACCGTGCTGATCACCCACAACGTCGGCATCGCCGACATGGCCGACCGGGTGATCCGGCTGTCCGACGGACGGATCGCCGACATCCACGAAAACGCCACCAAGAAGCCGGCGCACGAACTGGCCTGGTGAACCATGCCTGCCCCCGATCCGCTTCCCCCGGATTTCTGGCAGTCGCCGCTGGCGGACCTGCAGACGCAGCTCGGCAGTTCGCCTGAAGGGCTGGGCGAGGCAGCGGCCGGCGTCCAGCGCCGCACTTACGGAGCCAACCTGTTGCGTCCGCGTGCCGAACGGGCGTGGATCCTGCAGTTCCTTGCCCACTTCCGGAATCCGCTGGTGCTGGTGCTGCTGGCGGCCAGCGCGATTGCCGGGATGCTCGGCGACACGAAGAGTTTCGTCGTCATCTCACTCATCGTGCTGATGAGCGTGGTCCTGGATTTCTTCCAGGAGTTTCGCGCCAACCGCGCCGTCGAGAAACTGCGGCATACGGTAGCCTTGCGTGCATCGGTGGTACGCAACGGCGAAGCGCACGCAATTCCCGTCGCCGAACTGGTTCCCGGCGACGTGGTTCAGCTCGCGGCCGGCGACCTGGTGCCTGCGGACGGTCGCGTACTGGGCGCGCGCGACCTGTTCGTCAACCAGGCCCTGCTGACCGGGGAATCCTATCCGGTCGAAAAGCACGCGCAGGACGCCTTGCCCGGCACCGACATGATCGCCGCGACCAATGCGCTGTTCCTCGGCACCTCGGTCATCAGCGGGGCGGGGCGCATGCTGATCGTCCGCACCGGCTCCGCGACGGCCTTGGGGCAGATCGCCGACACCCTGATGCAACGTCCGCAGGCCACGGCCTTCGAGCGCGGCACACAGGCCTTCGGCGCCCTCATCCTGCGCCTTACGGTGATCCTGGTGCTGACGGTGCTGCTGATCAACGCGGCGTTCCACCGTCCGCTGCTCGAGTCCTTCCTGTTTGCGGTGGCGCTGGCGGTGGGCCTGACGCCGGAACTGCTGCCGATGGTGCTGTCGGTCACGCTGTCGCAGGGCGCCATGCGGCTGGCGCGGCGGGGCGTCATCGTGAAGCGGCTCTCGGCGGTGCAGGAACTGGGCGGCATCGACGTGCTGTGCACCGACAAGACCGGCACCCTCACCGAAGGCCACATCCGGCTGGAGCGTCATGTCGACGCTTTGGGCCGCGACAGCGAGCGCGTGCTGGAGCTCGCCTACCTCAACAGCCAGTTCGAGACCGGGATCCGCAGTCCGCTCGACGAGGCGGTCCTGGCGCACACCCACATCGATGTCAGCGCCTGGCGCAAGATCGACGAGGTGCCGTTCGACTTCGAGCGGCGGCGCGTTTCGGTGCTGCTGGAGCACGGGGCGGAACGAAGCCTGTTCGTGAAAGGCTCGCCCGAGGACGTGCTGCGGCTGTGCACCCGCTATGAAGACGCCGGTGCGCTGCCGTCCCTCGACGACGCGGCGCGCGAACGCATCCTTGCGTTGTTCGAGACGCTGAGCCGCGACGGGTTCCGGGTGCTCGGCATCGCCTGGCGCCTGACCCCGCCGCATCAGGATCATGCCGTGGTTACAGACGAGAGCGAACTGGTGTTCTGCGGCTTCGCCGCCTTTCTCGATCCGCCGAAAGCCAGCGCGGCGCCCGCGCTCGCCGCACTGGCGGCCGGCGGCGTGGCGGTGAAGATCGTCAGCGGCGACAACGAACTGGTCGCACGCTACATCTGCGACAAGCTTGGCGTGGCGATCACCGGCATACTCAACGGCAGCGACATCCAGGGCATGAGCGATCCCGCCCTGCACGTGCAGGTGGAGCGGGTCAACCTGTTCTGCCGCGTCACGCCTGCGCAAAAAACGCGGATTATCGAAGCCTTGCGGGCACGCGACCACGTGGTGGGATTCCTCGGCGACGGCATCAACGACGCGCCGGCCCTGCATGCCGCCAATGTCGGCATCTCGGTCGACAGCGCGGTCGACGTCGCCAAGGAAGCGGCCGATCTGGTGCTGCTGGAGCACGACCTCAACGTGCTGCAGGAAGGCGTGCGCGAAGGCCGCCGCACCTTCGGCAACGTCACCAAGTACATCATGATGGGCACCAGCTCCAACTTCGGCAACATGTTCAGCATGGCCGGCGGCACGCTGTTTTTGCCTTTCCTGCCGATGCTGCCGATCCAGATCCTCCTCAACAATTTTCTCTACGACCTGTCGGAGATCGCCATCCCGCTCGACCGGGTGGATGAGGACACCCTGGCCCGCCCGCGGGTGTGGGACATGCACTTCATCCGCAACTTCATGCTGGCCCTGGGGCCGGTGAGTTCGGTGTTCGACTTCCTGACTTTCTTCGTGATGCTGAAGGTGTTCGAGGCGAACGAGGCGCTGTTCCATACCGGCTGGTTCATCGAGTCCATCGCGACCCAGGTGCTGGTCATCTTCATCATCCGCACCCGTGGCAGCCCGTTCGCCAGCCGGCCCAATATCTGGCTGGTGGCGCTGTCGCTTGCCGTGGTGGCGGTGGCAGCGCTGCTGCCCTGGCTGCCTTTTGCCGGCGAGCTGGGCTTCGTGGTGCCGCCGCCCGCGTTCTATGCGGTGC
Organism: uncultured Thiobacillus sp.; assembly: GCA_964533095.1. Classification (GTDB taxonomy): domain Bacteria; phylum Pseudomonadota; class Gammaproteobacteria; order Burkholderiales; family Thiobacillaceae; genus Thiobacillus. Next base: position 47,071 of record CAZHKS010000003.1, read on the forward strand.
TGGCCGGCATCGTCGCTGCCTATCTCGCGGTCATGCTGTGGGCCAAGCAGATGTTCTACCGGCACTGGGAACGGCGTAGCGGGAGGCTGCGATGAAAGCGCTCGACCGCAAGCTCCTGCGTGACATCTGGCACATGCGCGGCCAGGTGCTGGCGATCGCCGCGGTCATCATGGGCGGCGTCGCCACGATGGTGATGTCGCTCTCAACCTACGATTCGCTGGTTACCACGCGCGACCGCTTCTACAGCGAATACCGCCTCGCCGACGTGTTCGCCAGCCTCAAGCGCGCACCCGAGCCGATAGCGGAACGGCTCGCGGCCCTGCCGGGCGTGGAGCGGCTGGAAACGCGGGTGAAGGCCGGGGTGAAGCTGGAAGTGGAAGGCTTTTCCAATCCGATCACCGGCCAGATCCTGTCCCTGCCGGACGTCGGCGAGGCGCAGCTCAACCGGCTGTACTTCAAGCGCGGCCGCACCGTACAGCCATGGAGCACGGACGAGGTGGTGCTGTCCGATACCTTCGCCGACGCCCATCATCTGCAGCCCGGCGACACGCTCGCCGCCATCATCCACGGCAAGCGCAAGACGCTCACCGTGGTCGGCGTCGCGGTGTCGCCGGAATACGTCTACCAGATCGCCCCCGGCGCCATGTTTCCCGACTTCAAGCGCTACGGGGTGCTGTGGATGGCACGCAACGCGCTCGCCACCGCCTACGACATGAAAGGCGCCTTCAACCAGGTCAGCCTGACGCTGGCGCGCGACGCCAACGAACAGGACGTGATCGATCGGGTCGACGCGATCCTGGCGGACTACGGCGGCACCGGCGCCTATGGACGCAAAGACCAGTTTTCCAACCGCTTTCTTAGCGAGGAACTGAAGCAGCTGCGGACCATGGCCACCATCTTCCCGGCCATCTTCCTCGGCGTCGCCGCCTTCCTGCTCAACGTGGTGCTGAGCCGGCTGATCGCGCTGCAGCGCGAGCAGATCGCCATCCTCAAGGCGTTCGGCTACCGCTATGCGGCGATCGGCGCGCACTACGTCAAGATGGTGCTGCTGATGGCGTTACTGGGCGTGGCGGCCGGGGTGGCGCTCGGCACCTGGTTCGGCCAGGGGCTGTCGCATGTCTACAGCGAAACGACCTTCCGCTTTCCCTATCTGGATTACCGGCTGCAGCCGGGCGTGGTGCTGATCGCGCTGGTGGTGTCGGCGCTGGCGGCGGTCAGCGGTACGCTGGTTTCGGTCATCCGCGCGGTACGGCTGCCGCCTGCCGAGGGCATGCGCCCGGAAATGCCGACCACTTACCGGACCAGCCTGGTCGAGCGCCTCGGTCTGCAGCGCTGGCTTGCCGCGCCGTCGCGGATGATCCTGCGCCACATCGGGCGGCGCCCGCTGAAATCGCTCTTGACCGTGCTCGGCATCGCCTGCGCCTGCGGGCTGATGATGGTGGGCAATTATCAGAAGGGCGCGATCGATTTCATGGTCGACGTGCAGTTCCGCCAGGCTTCGCGTGAGGACCTGGCGCTCGCCTTCATCGATCCCACCTCCGGCCGCGCCTTGCATGAACTCGCCGCGCTGCCGGGCGTCGAGTTCGTCGAAGGCTATCGCGACGTGCCGGCGATTCTGCGCTTCGGCCAGTACCGTCACCGCGCCGCGCTGTTCGGCATCCAGCCGGAGGGCCGGCTGCACCGTTCGCTCGACAGCCGGCTGAAGCCGGTGGCGGTGCCGCCGGGCGGCGTGGTGCTCACCGATTATCTGGCGAACAACATCCTGCACGTGAAGCCGGGCGACATGCTGACGGTGGAGGTGCTGGAAGGCAGCCGACCGGTGCGGCAGGTGCCGGTACTCGGCATCACCCAGCAGTATCTGGGCGTGTCGGCCTACATGCAGAAGGACTCGGTGAATGCCCTGATGCGCGAGGGCAATACGGTGACCGGCGCCTATCTGGCGGTGGAGCCGGGTACCGAGACGGAACTCTATGCCAGGCTGCATGACCGTCCACGTGTGCTCGGCATGGTTGCCAACAAGGCGGCGATCCAGAGCTTCTACGCCACCATCGGCGAATTCATCCTGTTCTACAACCTGGTGGCCACGGTGCTCGCCGGCGCCATCGGTTTCGGGGTCGTCTACAACAGTGCGCGCATCGCGCTGTCGGAGCGCGGGCGCGAGCTCGCCAGTCTGCGCGTGCTGGGCTTCACCCGCGGCGAGATCGCCTATATCCTGCTCGGAGAACTGGCGCTGCTGACGCTGGCGGCGATTCCCGTCGGTTTCCTGGTCGGCGTCGGCCTGGTCGACATCCTGGTGGTGGCCTTCCAGAGCGAGCTCTACCGGCTGCCGCTGACCCTGACGCCGGAAAACTACGCCATGGGTGCGAGTGTCGTCATCGTCTCGGCGCTGTTGTCCGGGCTGCTGCTCTGGCGGCGCCTGGGCCGGCTGGATCTGGTGGCGGTACTGAAAACACGCGAATAGGAACAACGACAGCTATGCGGCTACGCGCAAAAATCGGAATGCTCGCCATCGCCGCGGTGGTGGCCGTGGGCCTCGTGATCGGCTTCATGCCGCGTGCGGTGCCGGTCGACCTCGCCGAGGTGAAGCGTGCGCCGCTTACGGTGACGGTAGAGGAGGAGGGCAAGACCCGGGTGCGCGAGCGCTATACGGTGTCGGCGCCGGTGGCCGGCTACGCGCGGCGCATTGATCTCAAGGCGGGGGATGCCGTGGCGGCCGGCCAGGTGGTCGCGGTGATCGAGCCTGCACGTTCGGTGGCGCTCGACCCGCGTACCCGCGTGCAGGCCCTGGCGCAGGTGAGTGCCGCGCAGGCCGCCCTGGCTGTGGCGCAGGAAAATGCGCATGCCGCCGCGGCGGCTGCGCAGCTGGCGCAGCAGGAGCGCGTCCGTGCCGAATCCCTGCGGCAATCGAATTTCGTCTCCGCCCAGGCGCTCGACACGGCCCGTACCGCGGAAACCCGCGCCCGCGCTGCGGAGCTGGCGGCGCAGTATGCGGTCCGGGTGGCCCGCTTCGATCTGGAGACGGCACGTGCCGCGGCCGCCAGTACCGCGCAGCTGCAGCGCGGCGGCACGGCCGAGGCACTGCAGGTGCGTGCGCCGGTGGCAGCGCGCGTGCTCCGATTGCAGCACGAAAGCGAAGGCCCGGTGGCGGCCGGTCAACCCCTGCTCGAGATCGGCAATCCCGAAAGTCTGGAAGCCGAGGTGGAGGTGCTGTCCACCGATGCGGTGAAGATCGCAGACGGCTCGAAGGTGATCCTGGACCGCTGGGGCGGCGACCGCCCGATCGAGGGCAGGGTGCGCGTGGTCGAGCCGGGCGGCTTCACGAAAATCTCCGCGCTCGGCGTCGAGGAGCAGCGCGTGCGCGTCATCGTCGATTTCACTTCGCCGCGCGAGGCGTGGGCGCGGTTGGGCGATGGCTATCGCGTGGAAGCGCGCTTCGTGCTATGGGAAGGCAAGGACGTGCTGCAACTGCCGACCAGCGCATTGTTCCGTCTCGGCTCGGGGTGGGCGGCATTCAGGCTGGATGAGCGGCGCGCCCGCCAGGCACCGGTCGAAATCGGCCAGCGTGCCGGGCTGGCGACCCAGGTGCTGTCAGGACTCCAGGCCGGCGACCGGGTCGTGGCGCATCCGGACGAGACGATCAGCGACGGCGTGCGCGTGAAACCGCGCTGAAAATCAGGCCGAGGGTTGTCCCGCCTCCCTGAGGATGGCGATCACCTCGGCGTCGTCGACCTGCGGGAAGTCGGCGTAGAACTGCCCGACCGCCTGGAAGGACATCGGCGTCGACAGGCACACCACCTCGTCCGCATAGGGTCGGATCTTCTCCACCGTGTCGGCCGGCGCCACCGGCACCGCGCAGATCAGGCGTGCCGGCTTCTTGTCGCGCAGCGCATGCAGCGCGGAAATCATCGTCGCCCCCGTGGCCAGGCCGTCGTCGACCACGATGACGATGCGCCCGGCCGGGTCGATCGGCGGCCTCAGCGGCGTGTACTGTGCCCGCCGTTTCCTGATGGTGTCGAGTTGCGCCTGTTTTTCCTGCGCGAGGTAGGTCGGCGTGCCGCCCGCCGATTCGGCGTAGTCGGCGATGTAGCTCCAGCCCGATTCGTCGACCGAGCCGATGGCGAATTCCGGATTGAACGGCGCGCGCAGCTTGCGCACCAGCACGACGTCGAGTTCGCCTTCGAGGGCCCGCGCGAGCTGCTGCCCCATCGGCACGGCGCCGCGCGGGATGGCGAGGATCAAGGGGCGCTGGCCTTTGTACGAGGCCAAGGCCGTCGCGAGACGCTCGGCTGCCTGGTGACGGTTGGCGAAAACCATGACGATCTCCCGATGATGCCTGCTTTCATCCTAGGCAAACGTCGGCCTGGCCGCGAACAGCGCCAGACGGAATGCGATGAAAAAGGCCTGCATGCAGCAGGCCCTGAGGGTCGTCCGGTTTTCATGCGTCGCGACCGAGTCAGAACTCGTATTCGGTCTGCAGCCTGAACGTATTGTCCGGTGTGGCATCCGACACGCCGAACAGCCAGGCGGCATTGTACTTGATGGCATGGTGGTGGGCGGTGGCCAGTTTGCCGAAGACGGCCGGCCCTATCTTATGCGACTGGTCCCGGGAGGCTTCCCAGTCGTTCCAGGGGCCGGTACCGCCAAAGCCCTGGAGTCCGTATTCGAAGGCGGGCTGCCAGCGGTATTTCACCTGCCATTGATACCCGGCTTCGGTCGGGCTGGATACGGCGGCATTGAAGCGTTTCTCGAACAGGATGTTGCCATTGAACTGCAGCTTGCCGAATTCGGTCTGGAAGAGCGGGCCGACTTTCAGTTCAATGCCTTCGTCATGGTCGCTCGGCACCTCGATCTCGGTGATGAAGCCGACGTCCACCGGATATTTACCGGTCTCGGTGAGCTGGAACTTGTTTTCCCATTCGAAGGCGTCGTACTTGACGCTGTCGCTGCCGGTCTTCGCATACTTCACATAGGCTTCGGTGAACCACCAGTCGTTGACACCATAGCCCAGCCCCAGCGAGGCTGCCGATGCGCGCGGCGAATCATCGGCCGTGCCAAACTTGAAATCGATCTCTTTCTCGCCTTTTTCCACGGTGGGCGTGTAGACGTAGTCGGCGGGACCTGCGTGAGCGGATTGCAGATAAAGCAAGCCCATTGCAGCAATCAATACTGCGTTGAATTTCATTCAATTTCCTTTCAGGTTGTTTGGGGTATACGAGGTCGATTCCAGCGCATCCCGAACAGGATGACGAGGAAGGTCAGCACGTAGAACACCACCTGCATGCCGCTGGGCCTGGCGTCGTAGCCGGCGAAGAGATGCAGCAGGGTGCCCAGGAACGAATCCATGGGCAGCAGGGATGACGTGTCCCAGAGCGGGCTGGCGAGAGGATGAATGATGTCGCCCTGGATCAGCAGCCGTGCCATCTGGCCGGCCATGCCGGCCGCCAGGAAGAGAATCAGCGCGCTGGTGACGCTGAAGAAATGGCGCAGGGGAATACGGGCCAGGCCCGAATACAGTGCCCACCCCGAAACGATGCCGGCCCCCAGGCCCAGCAGGCCGCCGCCCAGCATGGAAGAACGGCTGGAGCCGTCGCTTGCGGCCAGCCCGTACAGAAACAGGGCGGTTTCCGAACCTTCGCGCAGCACGGCCAGGGCGATCAGGATGGCCAGCGCCGACATTTCCCGTTGCCCCGACTTGACCGCCTGTCCCACCGACTTCGCCTGCGCGGCCATCTCGCGCCCGTGGGTGGCCATCCAGATGTTGTGCCAGCCCAGCATCAGCACCGCGACGCCGAGGATGAAGGCATTGAACAGTTCCTGCCCGCTGCCTTCGGCCAGATCGGCAATCGTCCCGGTCAGGCCTGCCACCACCAGCGAGCCGGCCAGGCCGGCCCCCACGCCCACGGCAAGCCAGAGATTGCGCCCGGACAGGCCGCGCGTGGCGGCGGCGATGATGCCGATGAGCAGGGCGGCTTCGAGGGTTTCCCTGAAAACGATGATGGCCGATCCGAACATGGTTTACTCCGCCACGATCACGCCGCGCGCGGTCTTCTCGTGGAATTCGCCGAAGAAGGGATATTTGCCGGGTGCGAGCGGGCCGACGTAGATCGTGGCCTTGCCCTTGCCGGCGATCAGTTTTTCGCGGTTGAGCTCATGGCTTTCGAATTCCTCCGGCGTGCTGTCCAGATTGCTCACCAGCAGCTTGATCTTCTTGCCTGCAGGCACTTTCAGTTCGGCAGGGATGAACTGATGGTCCTTGATCGACAGGCTGACCTCGAGGTCGGCCGCCAGGCTGGTAAGGGGAAACATCAGGCAGGCGGCGAAGACGAGTGCTTTCATAGGGGCTCCGAAAAGAATTGATGTTCGATAAACGATAATCGTTCCTATTCAGATACGCAAGAACTTTTTGGGGGTCGTCCTGCTTGAAGGGGGGCGCCGGCCTGCGGACGCCGCGATGCCGCCGGCGGGCGGTTCAGGCAGTCCGGACCGTCAGGCGCCGCTCAATGCGTTTTTCCAGGTGCGCAGCGGAATGCAGGTCTGCAGGCGGTGCACGGCACGGTCCGCCAGGGCGGCATGGAGTTCGTGGCCGACCGGCGAGGCGACATCCAGCGTGGCGTCTCCCTGGCGTTGCGAGAGCCGCTCGTACGCGGCATAGGCATGGTCGACCGGAATGACCGGGTCGTCCTTGCCGTGCAGCAGATGCAGGGTGGTGAACGCCGGCGCCTGTTGCGGCAGCGTCGCGAAGCGGCCGGAAAACGCCAGCACCCGGCCGACGCCGCCATCGTGCGCAATGGCGTATTCCAGCGCCATGATCGCGCCCTGCGAGAAACCGGCCAGTGCCGTGTCCGGCTGCATCACCTTGAAGCGCGCCTGGGCCTGCCGTACCAGTGCGTGCAGCGCCGGCATGGCCGCGGCCACGCGTGCGGAGCGGTTGTCGTCGTTCAGTCCGTCGAGGGAGAACCACTGTCTGCCGCTGCCGCCCTGGTCGAACGCGGCGATGGCCTCGGGCAGCAGGAAGGCGGCCTGGGGAAAGACCGCCCCGAGCGTGTCGGCCAGCGGCAGCATGTCCGACGGCTCACGGCCCGCGCCATGCAGCAGTATGAAAAGCTGCCTGACCGGACGCGTCGGCGGCAGCAGTTCGATTCCCTGATAGTCGTGTTCGGTCATGCGCTGTCTCCGTGCCGCGCCGGTCGGCTGCTTCAGCCCGGCTTGAACAGGTCCTTGAACGCCCGCGGCTGCGAACGCCAGTACTGCTTCGGCGCCTCGACCCGGGCGCCGAGCGCCGCCGCCGCGTGCCATGGCCAGCGCGGGTTGTACAGCATACCGCGGGCGAGCGCGATCATGTCGGCCTGGCCCGCGGCAAGGATCGTTTCCGCCTGTTCCGGCTCGGTGATCAGGCCCACGGCGATCGTGGGCAGGCCGGTATCGCGCCGGATCCGTTCAGCGAAGGCAACCTGGTAGCCCGGCCCGACCGGGATCTGCTGCAGGGGCGAGAGGCCGCCGCTTGACACGTCGATGAACGCGCAGCCGCGACGCTGCAATTCATGGGCGAACGCGACGCTCTGCTCGATGTCCCAGCCGCCGTCCACCCAGTCGGTGGCGGAAATCCGGATGCCCAGCGGCATGTCGTCTCCCACGGCGGCGCGGATGGCGTCGAACACCTCGAGCGGAAAACGCATGCGGTTTTCCAGCGTGCCGCCATAGCGGTCGTCGCGCACGTTCGACAGGGGCGACAGGAATTGATGCAGCAGATAGCCGTGCGCCGCATGCAGTTCGATCACGTCGAAGCCCAGCCGCTGCGCACGCTGCGCCGCGGCCACGAAGTCCTCGCGGATGCGCGCGAGGCCCGCGTCGTCGAGTGCGAGCGGGGGCGCGTCGTCTGCCGCATAGGGCAGGGCGGAAGGCGCCACGGTCTGCCAGCCGCCGCTGGCCGCCGCGATGAACTGGCCGCCCGCCCACGGCACCGCGGTGGAGGCCTTGCGGCCGGCGTGCGCCAGCTGGATGGCGACGGGTATCGGGGAATACCGGCGGACCGACTGCAGGACGTCCGCCAGCGCCGCTTCCGTGTCGTCCGACCACAGGCCCAGGTCGGCGGGCGAGATGCGGCCTTCCGGCGCGACCGCCGTCGCCTCGATGAACATCAGGCCGGCCCCGGACAGGGCCAGGTGGCCCAGATGAATCCGGTGCCAGTCGGTTGCCCGGCCCTCGTCGGCGGAGTACTGGCACATGGGCGCGATAATGACGCGGTTGTCCAGGACCTGCCTGCCGAGGGTGATGGGAGAAAACAGTCTGCTCACGGTGAAACTCCTTTGAATGTTCAATCGGCCTGCGCCGGGTCCCGCCACACATAAGCGTCCATCGCCAGTCCGCCGTAGGTGAAGGGCGGCCGGTAGCGGGTGGGGCGGTCGCCATTCGCGGCGCCCAGGGCGACGAAAAACGGCAGGAAGTGTTCTTCGGTCGGGTGTGCCGCCGCGCCATGCGGCGCCGAACGATAGTCCAGCAGGGCCGCGGCATCCTGCGCCGCGACGCGCGCGGCGACCCAGTCGGCGAAGCCCTGCGCCTGCGGAAGCGGCGCCGGATCGCCGGCTGCCCGCCAGTCCAGCCAGCCGAAGTTGTGCGTGATCGAACCGCTGGCGACGATCAGCACGCCCTCATCGCGCAGGGGCGCCAGCGCCTGCCCCAGCGCGAAATGCGCGGCCGGACCGGCGTTGCGCACCAGCGAGAGCTGCGTGACGGGCACGTCCGCATGCGGAACCATCGCCGACAGCGGTACCCAGGCGCCGTGGTCCAGCCCGCGGCTGGGGTGCAGATCCGCCGCCGCGCCGGCGGCCGTCAGCAAGGAGACCGCGCGCTCGGCCAGTGCCGGCGCGCCCGGCGCGGGGTATTGCATGGCATGGAGTTCCGGCGGAAAGCCGGAGAAATCATGGAGGGTTTCCGGTGCACCGGACAGGCTGGCCGTGGCCTGGCGCGCTTCCCAGTGCGCCGATATCGCAAGGATCGCCGCCGGACGCGGGATCGCCTGGCCGATCCCGCGCCAGCAGACCACCGCCTCCGGCGCCTTCAGCAAGGCATCGGGGGCGCCGTGCGACACGAACACGACGGGCATGCGCGCAGACATGGCGGACTCCATTCTCCATTCGCCCCTGGGCGGCTTATTGCTTGTTGACCGCGACCGCTTCCATCGCGATGTCGAGGGTCACGTCATCCGACACATAGGGCGCGTATTTGCCCATGTTGAATTCGGTGCGCTTGATCTTCGTCGTCGCGTTGGCGCCGATCGCGTCCTTCTTCATGATGGGGTGCGGCATCGCCTGGAACGAGGTGAGCGTCAGCGTCACCGGCCTGGTGACACCCTTGATGGTCAGGTTGCCGTCGACCGACACCGGCTTGTCGCCCTCGAACTTCACTGCCGTCGACTTGAACGTGATGGTCGGGTACTTCGCGGTATCGAAGAAATCCTCGTCCTGGATGTGTTCGTTGAACAGGGGATAGCCGGTGTTCACCGATTTGGCGTCGATGGTGACATCGACCGAACCCGTCTTGGCGGCCTTGTCGAACACGATCGTGCCGCTGGTCTTGTCGAAGCTGTGCACCTGTTTGGAGTAGCCGAAGTGGCTGTACTCGAAGCGCGGCGCCGTATGCGTCGGATCGATGACGTAGGTTTCCGGCGCGGCGAAGGCGCTGGTGGCGAAGGAGGCAAAGGCGAGGGCAAGGGCGAGTTTCTTCATGGTGATGCTCCTGGATGAAATGATGGGACGGACTGCTTCTACTTCTTGCCGGCTGCCGCAGCGGCCACCAGCCTGAATCTGATCTGCACTTCGTTGGCGACGGTGCCGTAGTCGGCCCACATGCCCTCGCCGATGCCGTAGTCGCCGCGCTTCAGCACGAAGCTGCCTTCGAACACGCCGAGATTGCCTTCCTGCCTGAACGTGGCCGGCGTCTTCGCATCGAGGGTGCGGCCCTTGATGCTCATCCTGCCCGCCACCTCGTAACGGTTGTTGCCCAGCGGCCTGATCGAGGTGGACACGAAGCGCGCGACCGGAAACTGCCGGGTGTTGAACCAGAGCTTGCCCGCCACCTCGTCGTTGCCTTCCTCGGAGCCGGTGTCGATGCTGGCGAGCTCGATGTCGATTTCGGCCTTGGCGAGCGCCGGCCTGGCCGGGTCGAAGCTGATCCGCCCGTTGAATCGCTTGAAGCTGCCGTCGAGCGGGACATTCATCTGCTTGTACGCGAAGCTCACCGTACTTCTGTCGGCCAGCACCTGGTTGAACTCGGCTCCCTGGGCGCCGGCGGCCAGCAGCAGGGCGGCTACGCCGGCGAAGAGCGCGCCATGCTTGTTGCCGATGTCCGGCAGGCGGGCGGAGGGGCGGGCGGTGTGATCCATGACTGAACTCCAGAGTGGGGAGGATTCGATAGGTTCACTGTACGCAAGCCTGGCTCTGGGAAATAGGCTACATTTGGCAAATTATTGTTGCTTGTATGGCAACAATGGAACGGAGGCATACATGGATCGACTCGACAGCATGCGGCTCTTCGTGCGGGTGGCCGAACTGGGCAGCTTCTCCGCCGTGGCGCAGCAGATGAACGTGGCGCGCTCGGTGGTGACGCGGCAGGTGGCGGCACTCGAAGCGCACCTCGGAACCAAGCTGCTGGCCCGCAGCACGCGAAGCCTGAGCCTCACCTCGGCCGGCGCCAGCTATCTGGAAAAATGCCGTGAAATCCTCGGTCTGGTGGACGCCGCCGAAGCCGGCCTGACCGAGGACGGCCAGTCGCCGCGCGGCCATCTCCGCATCACCCTGCCGTTCTCTTTCGGCATCCGCCAGCTGATGCCGATGTTCGGCGACTTCATGGCCGCCAACCCAGAAATCTCGATCGAACTGGAATTCAGCGACCGCCGCGCCAACCTGATCGAGGGCGGGTTCGATCTCGCCATCCGCATCACCGATCGGCTCGAGCCGGGCGACGTGGCGCGCAAGATCGGCAGCAGCCGGAGCGTCGTCGTGGCCGCGCCCGGCTACGTGAAACGCCACGGTCGCCCCCGCCATCCCCGTGACCTGGTCGAACACGAGTGTTTCGGTTACATGCTCGCCACGCGCGCGAGCTGGGCCTTCGTCATCGACGGCAGGACGGAGTGGTTCCCGGTGACCGGCCGGCTCGAAGCCAACAGCGGCGACGCCCTGCTTGCCGCCGCGATCGGCGGACTCGGCATCGCCAGTCTCCCCACTTTCATCGTCGAAACGGCGGTGCGCGAACACGGCCTGGAGATTCTCCTGCCCAGGTTCCGCACCCCCGAACTGGGCATCTACGTCATTTTTCCGAGCAATCGCTACGTGCCGCATCGCGTCAGGACACTGGTCGAATACCTGGTCCAGCGGATCGGCCACAAGCCGCCATGGGACGAAATCCTGCACAGAATATAGCGCCGTGGCGGGAATGCCCGCGCCGATGGGACGGCCAGGCCGCGCCAGCGCAAACGCATCGGTTAAACTCGGGGCTCACGATCGACTCGACACGACACGTCCACGGCATGACCGCACCCGAAACCAGACCCTGCCCCTTCTGCCAACTCGAAGCCCACCGCATCGTCGCCGAAGATGAACTCGCCGTGGCCTACCGCGACGGTTTTCCCGTCTCGCTCGGCCACACCGTCATCATCCCGCGCCGCCACGTCGCCACCCTGTTCGAAGCCACCGAAGCCGAGCAGGCCGCGCTGCTCAAAATGCTGGCGCAGGCGAAGGACATCCTCGACAAGCACCACCAGCCCGACGGCTACAACATCGGCATCAACCACGGCCCGGCGGGCGGCCAGACCGTGCCGCACCTGCACATCCACCTCATCCCGCGCTACCGCGGCGACAAGGAGGACCCGCGCGGCGGCGTGCGCTGGGTGCTGCCGGACAAGGCGAAGTACTGGGCATGAGTGCGCCCGCCAATGCACTCTGATATGTTTTCATTTTTGACAACCTGATCCTGGAACACACACGATGTACAACACCTTCAAACCCGAACAGCCCATGAGCCTGATGGACTTCGTCCGCGCCGCCAAATCCTGCGTCAGGGAGATTTCGCCGCAGGCGCTGCTGGACAAGCTCAATGCAAAGGAAGACATGCTGCTGCTCGACGTGCGCGAACACGGTGAATTCGAGGCCGGCCACATCAAGGGCGCCCAGCTGGTGCCGCGCGGCATCATCGAAGCCGCCGCCGACCCCGCCTATCCCAAGCACCTGCCCGAACTGGCCGCCGCCCGCGACCGCCAGATCGTCGTCTACTGCGCCACCAGCGGACGTTCCGCCATGGCGGCCGCCGTGCTGCAGATGATGGGCTTCAAGAACGTGCTGAACATGGAAGGCGGCTATACCCGCTGGGTGGACGACGGCATGCCGCAGGTGCACGAAGCGACGTATTGATTCCGGGAACAGGCCGGCCATCGCTGCCGGAATCGTTCCCCGAAGCGCGTTTTATGGCCGCCCAGGGCTTGACCGGAATGCGCGCCATCTCTAGAATGCGCGCTTCCTATTCCCCGATAGCTCAGTCGGTAGAGCGACGGACTGTTAATCCGCAGGTCCCTGGTTCGAGCCCAGGTCGGGGAGCCAAATACAGAAAGGCCCACAGCGATGTGGGCCTTTTCTATTTCATTGGCCCATACATCAATGTAGGTGCTATGTAGGTTTTAAGGCTCAAGTAACCTACTGCATTGATTAGTGTTCCCGGCTATGCTGTGCAAAGAGAAAACAACCGTGGCCCACATGAACAGGCCCAAAACAATAAACAAGGAGAGAGGGTCATGAGCACACGAAATATGCGCATTGCCTCGTTCGTAATGGCCGCTGGACTGTCTAGCGCCGCACATGCAGCCCTTCATGACCGAGGCGGCGGCCTGATATATGACGACGTGCTAAATGTCACTTGGCTACAAAACGCCAACTACGCGAAAGTAGACCTCAATTCAGCCGGTCGAGTTGCCAATATCATTAATGACATTGGGGCTGTAAGTGGACACACCCTTATTTCAAGTGACTTCGATACCGCAACAGGCAAGATGACTTGGTGGGGCGCTATGGCCTGGGCACAAGACTTGGAATATCGCGATGCAGTTAGGAACGTCACTTTGACCGGGTGGCAGTTGCCAACGGTCGGGCCGGTCAATGGAAGTACCTTCAATGTAAGTGAATTGACATTCAATGGCACCACAGACCGTGGATACGGGATTACGTCCCCACAAAGCCAAATGTCCTATATGTACTACGTCAATCTCGGAAATCTAGGGTTTTGTTCGTCGGATGGAACGTGCCCCCGACCAGGCGGGGGTGGGGGGCTGTGGAATTCCACACCATTTCTGAACATACAACAGTGGTACTACCATTCAGGAACAGTCGGGGCGCAACCGGGTGCTGGCATTTCCGAGAGTGACGGAGATTTCCAGTTCTTTTTCTACGCCGGTGACCAAGACGCTTCATATAAGAGCTATTTAGAATACGCTTGGGCTGTGCGCCCAGGTGATGTCGCTGCCGTTCCCGAACCCGAAATCTACGCCATGATGCTAGTAGGCTTAGGGTTAATCGGAACCTTGGTTCACAAAAGACAAAACATCTAACACGTAGCCCACCATGACCCCACAACAACAAGAACGCTATGTACGTTGGCAAGATTACCGAATTACACAATTATCTTTTTCCATTAACCTATTTCTTGGGTTTGCTGTTGCTTCACTCGCCTACGCAATTAACCTTAAGCTTGGACCCCAACCACATTCCGCCATCCCACTTGTAACCGTGATTCTTTGGTGGGCAGCGGCACAGCGTGCCAAATCAGAAGCAGCGCAGGCCGAGACAAGCCCCGATTGGCCGCATTGGTTGTCGGGGCTTTCGCTTTTTTCAGCCCTCGGAAGGGGGCCCCCGTGTTCTGGATATTCTTGATCGCAGTTGCGTCATTTCACTGCGTTATTGAAGTTCGATAAGACCTTGTACTTGATGTGTTGGTTGGTCGCCTCGATGATTTCCAACAAGGCTCCCTTGTAGCCGATCTGCGCCGACTCGCTCATGTCGTATTCGACGTTGTTGTTGAACGCGGGCCTGGCCATATTTCCGGAAAACTCCCTGTAGCCGACATTTATCTTGTCGCCAGATTTGCCGTTGTAAATGAGGGTTCTCTGGACCGCGTCCTGCGTGAAAATGGGTTTTTTTATCCTCTCGAATCCTTCTGTAACACCGTTCAGACAAGCCGCGATATCGAAGACGGTTACAACACATAGCGTATTACTGGACCGTTTGACCATTAGGCTCTTGTAAGGATCAGCAAGGGCAGCTTTTTCAACGTAGCCCGAGTCTTCTCCAGCACCACCGATCCTGTAGAACTCGTTATCGCCATCCTCACCAGATTTCAGGAAATAACCGGGATGGACCGTATACGCCCAGTGCGGCTTCACTTGGCTGTGAACGTAGAGTGCATCGTGCTCGCGGTATTTCCCTTGCTTGAGCATCTCGTCACCAACCCTGGAAACGTTCACTGAATTGATCGGCGGCTCACTAATATCGATCGTGACAGGCTGGTAGTTTGCCTTCGGCGTGGCACAACCGGTGACGATGCCGAGCATCAAGACTGAAAAGATTGTTGTGACTTTCCCCATCGTTTTTCCTCCCTTTCTTATTTGAATAAATGCTTCTGACCGGTCTCGTAGACCACCGCGCGAGTCATGCGTCGATGGCTTCGACTCTGTGATGGCCACGCCAGATGAGCGCCAGAAATTGCACCACCAGTTGGTTGCTAGTTTAGCTGCATTCACGAAGCGCCATCTTCCCAAAACCAAAACCAATACCAAGGCGCTTTTCCCCGTGTTTCGCTAGCCGTCACTCTCCACCTGCAATTCCGGCACATGGCTGAATGCGATGCGCATCGGCGCGGCGCTGCGGCCGTTGTGGGCGCCGCCGAAGTACAGGGTGTTGGGGCCGTAGCGTGGGTTGATCTGGTCGAGCACGCGGTTGAGGCGTTCGTGCCGGTCGCCGGGGTATTGGTTTTTGTTCTTCACGGCAGTCGGTAGGGCTAGGTTTTGATGCCTCGGCTGGCGTGGACCTTCATGAGCTTGGCCGCATGCAAGAGGCCCTCGTCCAGGGTGTAGAGGGCCTTTGCGCCGTTGTTATGGGCGATGGCCAGGTGCAGCGCGTCGCCCGCCCGCAGCTTGGTGGCGAAGTGCTGGATGTACGCTTTGGCGAGTTCGTAGTCCGCAACACCGGGCGCCACGATTTGGAATGAGTCGGTCACCAGTTCGTCGAACTGGGCGATGGCCAGCAACGCGTCGGATTCCGCAAGGCCGCCCATCCGGACTTCGCGCGCGACGAGGCTGGCGAACTCGACGCGGGTCCAGTGGCTGATATACAGCTCTCCTACCGGGAGCTTGACGAAAAAGGCCTCGATTTTCGCGCTGGTGGCTTCTTCGAGAAGGAGCGGGGCCAGAAAGCTGGTGTCGAAGTAGAGCATCAAAGCCCCTCGTCGCGCATTTCGCGCAGCAGCTCGGCGCTGGACTTGCGCCAGCGCGGCATGCTGCTGCGAAATTCGGCGAGGGACTTGATGGCCCGCTTGGGCTTCTCGACCGGCGTGATGCGGGCAATCGGCAGGCCACGACGGGTGATGACCACTTCCTCACCGGCTTCGACCTGGTCCAGGAGGTGGCTTAGATGTGTCTTGGCTTCTGCCAGGGTAACGGTGCTCATACGCTCCTCCGGTTGGTCATCATGTTGGTCATATGGTAGCGCAAACGCCGATGTCAGGTAAATCCGCGGAATACCCCGCAATGCGTCAGTCTCCCAACTGCTGCCCATGCCGCAGCTGGCTGTCAGCCGTCGCTCTCCACCTGCAACTCAGGCACATGGCTGAAGGCGATGCGCATCGGCGCGGCGCCGCGGCCGTTGTGGGCGCCGCCGAAGTAGAGGGTGTTGGGGCCGTAGCGCTGGTTGATCTGGTCGAGCACGCTGTTGAGGGGTTCGTGGCGGTCGCCGGGGTCGAACAGGTCGCGCGTGACCTGGCTGTGTTCGACGAGGTCGGTCAGCGTGACGCCGACCTTGAGGATGGGGTCGGGGTCGGGCGGGCGGCGCTGCCACAGTTGGGCGAGCACGGGGTTGAGCTTGAGGGTGTCGGCGTGCGGCGCGAAGCGCGCCTGGTCGGCCCAGCGAGCGTGGCCGGAATCGGTCTTGATATAGCTGAGGTGCAGGCCGAGGCCGCCGGCGCAGTAGCCGTAGTGGCGCAGCCGCATGGCGGCCTTGTGCAGCAGGCGGTAGAGCACGGCGAGGGCGTTGTCGGGGTCGCGCAGTTCGGGCGCGAGCACGTGCGAATGGCCGACGCTGGAGCGCTGGGTGGGGGCATAGGTCACGACCTCGCCGCGCAGCTTGGCGTAATAGCGTTCGCCTTCGACGCCGTTCCAGGCGCGGCGCAGCATGTCGCGGCTGGCGCCGCAGAGCTGCTCGACGCTGTGGATGCCGAGCTGGTTCAAGCGCTGTTCCATGGCGCGGCCGATGCCGTTGAGCGCGCCGAGCTTGAGGCCGTACAGCCGCTGCGGCAGGTCTTCCTGGCGGATGACGACGAGGCCGTCGGGCTTCTGCATGTTCGACGCGGTCTTGGCGAGGAAGCGGTTGGGGGCGATGCCGACCGAGCTGTGCAGCACCTCGCCGACCTGGTCGTAGATCGCCTGCTTGATCTGCCGGCCGAGCCTGACGGCGTTGGCTTCCTCGCGCTCGCTGCCCATCAGCTCGCAGGCCATTTCGTCGATGGAGAGCACCTCGCCGACGGGGGTGCAGGATTCCACGGCGGCGACGATGCGGTGGTGGATCTCGACATAGGTCGCCGGACGCGCCTGCACGAAGACGATGTCCTTGCAGAGTTTTCTGGCCTGCCACACCGCGGTGCCTGTCTTGATGCCGTAGCGCTTGGCGTCGATGCTGGCGGCGATGCAGCAGGTGGTGTCGGCCATCACCGGCAGCACGCCGACAGGCCGGCCGCGCAGTTCGGGACGCAGCTGCTGCTCGACCGACGCGAAAAAGGAATTGAGATCGACGTAAAGCGAATGCAAGGACATGGCGGATGGCGATATCCCGGCTTTCCCGGATGAAGGGGCAAGGCTGGGCTGGGGTTGCGGTCGGGGTAGTGTATATCCATACACTAGTTCTGATCAATTCAGCCCGGGTTCGCCAGGTTCATCCGCTCCAGCCGCTGGCACAGGGTATCGATGATGCGGCGCGACAGCGGGGCGGAGTGCCGCATCAGCTCTTCCAGAAGGTGCGGCGGTAGCGCCAGCACGGTGATCTCGCTGTCGGCGACGACCGAGGCGGTGCGCTTTTCGTTCAGCAGGTAGGCCATTTCCCCGAACAGCTGGCCTTCGCTGAGTTCGTTCAGCCGGCGGCGGCCCTCGGCGGTGTTCTTGTAGACCCCGGCGCGGCCGGCGTAGAGGAAGTAGGCGGTGCGCGAGTCGTCGCCTTCCTCGATCAGCACATGGCCGGCCGGGTGGGTCTGGCCGAACTTCTCGAGCAGGCGATGGGCGCTGCCGAAGACGTAGCTTTCGAGCTTGCCGGTTCCTTCGCCGCTGGCGGCGAGGAACAGCTTTTCCAGCGCGGTGATGTCGGCCTTGCCCCAGGCGTACAGCGCCTGGGCCCACAGGTAGAGCAGCATGAAGGCGAAATAGGCGCCGATCAGCACGAAGACCACGCCGCCGAGCGCGCCGTAGAGACTGTGGTAGCTCTCCAGCTTGAAGAAGGCGCCGAACAGGGCGAACAGCAGCGCCAGGCTCACCGTCGCGGCAAGCGCGAACGCGGCAGCGGCGCGCGCACCCGGATGCCGTCGCGGCAGCCGCCAGTAGGCGGCAAACAGCAGCGCCCAGATCATGGCAAAGCCGAACAGCGTATTGAGCGCTTTCAGGACCAGCGCGTTGCCGATGCCGATGAAGTCGTTCTGCGCCAGGAAGCTCAGCGTCACCTGCGCCAGCGCGGCAACGCCCATCAGCAGGAACAGCACCGGCAGGATGATCAGCGGCAGCACCCACGACACCACCAGGTTGCGCTTGGTCTGGTCGGGGAAAATGATGCGGAACGCGCCCTGCATGGTGTTCACCAGCCCGCGCGACGACAGCAGCAGGGTGACGAGGCCGACGCCGCCGGCGGCGAGCTGGGTCTGGCGCGGAATGAAGCCGAGCGCGGTGAGGTTATCCAGCTGCATCTGGCTGTAGAGCGCGGCCATCAGGATGGTGGCGGGCACCGAGTTCTCGGCGATGCGGCCCAGCAGCTGCAGGGCGTAGCTCAGCAGCAGCAGCATCGGGGTGGCGGACAGCAGGAAGTAGAACGAAGTCGCCGCAGCGTGGTTCTGCAGGCTGTTCTGCTTGAACAGGCGCGCGGTGGTGTAGCCGAGCTGGAGCAGCCAGACCAGGGTGCCGCGAACGGGGGGCAGGGCAGGGGAGCGCATGCCAGGTATTCTAAGGCCAGCCGTGGTCGGGACTGGGGTGTGGTGTCCGGTCCCGGGGTTCCCCGGGGACGGTCTTCGACGGGCAGCCCTTCGACAGGCTCAGGGCGAACGGGCCCGGGATGAGGGGATCTGGCTGGGGCGTGTCGTGTGCGAAGCCCTTCGACAGGCCTGTCCTGGGCGAAGTCGGGGGCGGGACGAACGGGCCGGGCGTGGCGTGCCTGGGCCCGGACACCGGCGTTTCTGCCCTTTTCGCCGGTGTGGCTGACTCAGGCCAGCGCGGCGGCGATACGCTTCAGCGCCTTGTCGAGGTTGGCGTGCGAGGTGGCGAACGACAGCCGGATGTAGCCCTCGGCGCCGAAGGCCGAGCCGGGCACGACGGCGACGTCGGCGCTTTCCAGCAGGTATTCGCAGAAGGCGATGTCGGTGCCTTCCTCGATGACGTCGCGCGCCAGCAGGTTCTGGATTGCCGGGCGCACGTCGGGGAAGGCGTAGAACGCGCCGCCGCTGTCGACGCACTTGAAGCCGGGGATGGCGTTGAGCGCATCGACGACGAAACGGTGGCGTTCCTTGAAGGCGTCGAGCATCGGCGTGATGCAGCCCTGGTCGCCGTTCAGCGCGGCCTCGGCGGCCACCTGCGAGATCGAGGTGGGGTTGGAGGTGGACTGCGACTGCACGTTGGTCATCGCGCGCATGATCGCCTCGGGTCCGGCCGCGTAGCCGATGCGCCAGCCGGTCATCGAATAGGCCTTGGACACGCCGTTCAGCACCAGGGTGCGGTCGTAGAGGTCGGGGCAGACGTTGAGGATGTTGACGAAGGATACGTCGTTCAGCCGGATGTGCTCGTACATGTCGTCGGACGCGATCAGCACCCGCGGATGCTTGCGCAGCACTTCGCCGAGCGCCGCGAGTTCGTCGCCGCTGTAGACCGCGCCGGTGGGGTTGGACGGGCTGTTGATGACGACCAGCCGGGTCTTCGGCGTGATCGCCGCTTCCAGCTGCGCGGGGGTGATCTTGAAGCCCTGCTCGATGCCGGCCTCGACGATCACCGGCTTGCCGTCGGCGAGGATGACGATGTCGGGGTACGACACCCAGTAGGGCGCGGGGATGATGACCTCGTCGCCGGGGTTGATTACCGCCTGCACCAGGTTGAAGAAACTCTGCTTGCCGCCGCACGACACCAGGATCTGCCTGGGCGAGTAGTCCAGCCCGTTGTCGCGCTTGAGCTTGGCGATGATCGCCGCTTTCAGGCTGGGGGTACCGTCGACCGCCGTGTATTTGGTGAACCCGGCGTTGATCGCCCCGATTGCCGCGTCCTTGATGTGCTGCGGGGTATCGAAATCGGGCTCCCCGGCGCCAAGGCCGACGATGTCGCGCCCGCCCGCCTTGAGCGCGGCGGCGCGGGCGGTGACGGCGAGCGTGGGCGAGGGTTTGATGGCCTGTACGCGGCGGGAGAGTTCCACAGTGGTTCCTTCAGAGCATCCGCCGGAGCGGAAGTGCTACTATCGACAAGTTTTTCGCCGCGCGATTCTACCCGTGTTCGTCACCTTCCCCAATAGCCCGTTTCGTTTGTTCCAGCCGTTTCCGCCGGCCGGCGACCAGCCGACCGCGATCGCCCAGCTGGTCGAGGGCATCGAGGACGGCCTGTCGTACCAGACCCTGCTCGGGGTGACCGGCTCGGGCAAGACCTTCACCATGGCCAACGTGATTGCGCGGACGGGGCGGCCGGCGCTGATCATGGCACCCAACAAGACGCTGGCGGCGCAGCTGTATTCCGAGATGCGCGAGTTCTTCCCGGAAAACGCGGTCGAGTACTTCGTGTCCTACTACGATTACTACCAGCCCGAGGCCTATGTGCCGGCGCGCGACCTGTTCATCGAGAAGGACTCCAGCATTAACGAGCATATCGAGCAGATGCGGCTCTCGGCGACGAAATCCCTGCTCGAACGGCGCGATACCGTGATCGTCTGCACCGTGTCGGCGATCTACGGTATCGGCGACCCGTCCGACTACCACAGCATGATCCTGCTGCTGCGGCAGAACGAGAAGATGACGCAGCGCGACGTCATCACGCGGCTGACCCAGATGCAGTACGACCGCAACGACGTCGAATTCAAGCGCGGCGTGTTCCGCGTGCGTGGCGACATCATCGACATCTTTCCGGCGGAGCACGCGGAAACCGCGATCCGCGTCGAGCTGTTCGACGACGTGGTGGAAACCCTGCACCTGTTCGACCCGCTCACCGGGCAGATCCTGTCCAAGGTGGCGCGCTTCACCGTGTTCCCGTCCAGTCATTACGTCACCCCGCGCGAGACGACCCTGCGCGCGATCGAGCAGATCAAGGTCGAGCTGCGCGAGCGGCTGGAGTGGTACTACGCCAACGGCAAGCTGGTCGAGGCGCAGCGGCTGGAGCAGCGCACGCGATTCGATCTGGAAATGATGGTCGAGCTGGGGTTCTGCAAGGGCATCGAGAACTATTCGCGGCACCTGTCCGGGCGCAAGCCGGGCGAGCCGCCGCCGACGCTGATCGACTATCTGGCGAAGGACGCGCTGATGATCATCGACGAGTCGCATGTCACCGTGACGCAGGTCGGCGGCATGTACAAGGGCGACCGTTCGCGCAAGGAAAACCTGGTCGACTACGGCTTCCGTCTGCCCTCGGCGCTCGACAACCGCCCGTTGAAGTTCGAGGAATTCGAGGCGCTGATGCCGCAGACCGTGTTCGTCTCGGCCACGCCGGCCAAGTACGAGGCCGAGCACGCGGGCCAGGTGGTCGAGCAGGTGGTGCGCCCGACCGGCCTGGTCGACCCGGTGGTCGAGGTGCGGCCGGTGGCGACCCAGGTCGACGACCTGATGAGCGAGGCGCGCAAGCGCATCGCCGTCGGCGAACGCGTGCTGGTGACCACGCTGACCAAGCGCATGGCCGAGGACCTCACCGATTACCTCGCCGAGCACGGCATCAAGGTGCGCTACCTGCATTCGGACATCGACACCGTCGAGCGCGTCGAGATCATCCGCGACCTGCGACTGGGCGAGTTCGACGTGCTGGTCGGCATCAACCTGCTGCGCGAGGGCCTCGACATCCCCGAGGTGTCGCTGGTGGCGATCCTCGACGCCGACAAGGAAGGCTTCCTGCGTTCCGAGCGTTCGCTGATCCAGACCATCGGCCGCGCCGCGCGCCATTTGCACGGCAGCGCGATCCTGTATGCCGACCGCATCACCGATTCGATGCGCCGCGCGATGGACGAGACCGACCGCCGCCGCACCAGGCAGGTCGCCTTCAACACCGAGCACGGCATTACGCCGCGAGGCGTGGTCAAGCGCATCAAGGACATCATCGACGGCGTGTACGATGCCGACGCCACGCGCCAGGAACTCAAGGCGGCGCAGACCGTGGCCGAATACAAGTTGCTGGACGAGAAAGCGCTGACGAAGCGGATCAAGAAGCTGGAAAAAGAGATGCTGGATGCGGCGAAGAACCTCGAATTCGAGAAAGCTGCGGAACTTCGCGACCAGTTGAAGGAACTCAAGCAGGTGTTATTTGGCGTGGAAGAACATGACTAAGGTACTGATGGTGTGCATGGGCAATATCTGCAGGTCGCCGATGGCGGAGGGCATGCTGCGCCAGGCCGTCCTGGACGCCGGTCTGGACCGGCATGTCGAGGTGGATTCGGCCGGCACGCATGCCTACCACATCGGCTCGGCGCCCGATCCGCGTGCGCAGCAGGCCATTCGCCAGCGCGGCATCGATATCAGCCAATTGCGCGGACGCAAGGTGGCTGACGAGGACTTCGAACGCTTCGACTACATCCTGGTGATGGACGGCGACAATTACGACAAGCTGATCCAGCGCGCGCCGGCGCGCCACCACGGCAAGATCCGCCGGCTGCTGTCGTTCAGCCGCAAATACCCCAACCTCGATGTGGTCGATCCGTATTACGGCGGCCCGCAGGGATTCGAGGAAAACCTCGACATGATCGCGGATGCGGTACAGGGCCTGATCCGCGAAATCACCTCCGCTTCAAGCGTAAACACCCGAAAATCCGTTTAACGCTTCGTCGACTTGCAAGACCGGGCTGCTGATTGCCCGGCTTGTCTCATCTCCGTGATCACCGTTATTCCAGGCTGGGGGTATCGCCAGCGGGAACGGGGTGTGTTTTGCTGTCATCTAATGGCGTGACAGTGGATCGCACATCGGGAGACATTCATGCAGCAGCCTGTGCCGCAAGCACCCATCAAGGATTTGACGGACGCCGAATTGGCGGGACGCATCGCATCGGGAGACAGGCTTGCGCTCCAGTACCTGATGCGCCGCCACAACCAGACGCTCTACCGTACTGCACGCAGCATCCTGAAAGACGATGTCGAAGCCGAGGATGCCGTTCAGGAGGCCTATGTGCTGGCCTATCGTGCAATGGATCGCTTTCGTGGCGATGCGAAATTGTCGACCTGGCTGATCCGTATTGCGGTCAATGTTTCGATCCGGCGCGCACGCAAGCTTAACCGCAGCGCCAAGGTGATCGACCTGGTTTCCGATCCGGCGGACTTCCGCGAGACCGGGGGGATGGCGCAGGGAGCCGAGAGGGATGAGCGCACGCCCGAGCAACCTGAACGTGCCGCCTTGCGCGCGGAAACCCGGCGATTGATCGAGGACAAGATCAGCCGGCTGCCGGATGCCTTCCGCACGGTATTCGTCATGCGTGCAGTCGAGGAAATGTCGGTGACCGAGACGGCGATTTGCCTGGATATTCCGGAAGCCACGGTACGCACGCGCTATTTCCGTGCAAAAGGCTTGTTGCGCGAAGCCCTGGCACGCGAAATCGACTTCAGCATCAGCGAGGCATTCTCGTTTGCCGGCGATCGTTGCGATCGCATCGTCGCTGGCGTGTTGCGCCAGCTCGGCACTTCATCCCCCGGTATTTGATTCGCCTGGTTGTCCGGCACAAGGCACAGCTGGGCCGCGGCTGGGCATGCAGGTTTGTTCGCAGCACTTTTGAAAAGGAAAAACACCATGTCTTCACACATTCAATCCCAGAATGCTTCACTCTCCCTCGCCTCTGACGCGCCGGACCTGGAAACACGCCGTTCCTTCATCGGGAAATCGGGACTGGTGCTCTCCGGTGCGGCGGTCGCGTTGCTGGCCGGCCGGGATGTGCTGGCAAAAGGGAACCGGCCTGCCGGCTCCGATTTGAACGTGCTGAATAGCGCGTTGGGCGCAGAGCTCGAGGCCATCGCCGCATACCAGGTCGGGGCGGAAAGCGGCCTGCTGCAGAAGCCCGTGCTCAACCTGGCCGTGACGTTCCAGGGGCATCACAAGGAACATGCCGACGTGCTCGCAAAAACCATCATCAAGCTGGGCGGCCAGCCCGTGTCGGCAAAAGAGAAGTACACCTTCCCGGTGGAGACTTTGAAAACCCAGTCCGATGTATTGCGTTTTGCCGCCATGCTCGAAAAGGGCGCAGTCAGTGCCTATCTGGGCGCGGTACCGGTCTTCGACAATCGCGATCTGGCCAAGGCCGCAGCCAGTATCCTGGGCGACGAGGCCATGCATTGGGCGATCCTGCGCAACGCGCTGGGCGACGCACCGGTGCCTGCTGCGTTCATGTCATGAAGCTGGCGCCTATGTCGGCCGCCGCCGTGCTCGCCGTCGTCGTCGGCGCGGCTGCGGCGAAAGGCGAATTAACCGGTGACCCGAAAGCAGGCGAAACGATCTATGCGCGCTGCTTTGCCTGCCATGCGCTCGCTTACAACCGTACCGGCCCGAAACATTGCGGCTTGCTGGGGCGGCGCGCAGGCAGCGTGGCGGGCTTTGAATATTCGACCGCGATGAAGCGTGCGAACTGGGTCTGGAACAAGCAGACCCTCGATCGTTTTCTGGCCGATCCGCTGAAGACCGTTCCTGGAACCACGATGGGATATGCCGGTGTGAAAGACGGGCAGGAGCGTGCCGATCTGATCGCCTATATCGAACAGGCGGGCCGTTCCGAGGTCTGTCGCGCGCGTTGAGTCGAGTTGCAGGTTGTCTCGGATGCCGCAAGAACATGGGCCGCTTCAAGCGGCCCATGTTCTGTGGGGTGGGCGCTGGCGATTAATTCGACTGCGTTTCCACCTGCACCAGCGGTTCCTGGGGGGGCGTCACCTGCGGGCGGGTACGTCGGCGCGTGGGGTGCGGAGCCGTTGCAGCAGGTGCCGGCATCTCGGTGACGCTCGTCACGGGCGTCGTGGTTTCCACCTGCATCAGGCTGACCGGCTCGGCTGCCGCCTTGACCGTGGGACGGCGGCGGCGGCGCGGGCGGGACGGCTCGCTGCGCTCAGCCGTGTCGAGCGCGGCGCCCTGGGTCTCCACCTGCTGCAGGTCGGCCTTGCTGGCGGCCAGATCGGCGAGGATGGTGGCGGGCGATGCGGTGACCGCACCCGGCAGCGGTGCGCCCGGCGCGGCGACGGTCTCCAGCTGCAGGGCCTGCTGAGCCGGGGCTGCGGCCGCCGGTGCGGGGGGGGCCTTGGGCTTGCGCGCGATTTCGATGATCGCGCGGAAGCCGGCGACCTCGATGACGGCTTGCGGTGCTGCGACGGCGGCTTCCGCCACGTCCGGGCGGGCTTCGCGCGGGCGGCGGTTGCCGCGACCGCGGCGGCTGCGCGATTCGCGTTTTTCTTCGGTGCCGGCTTCACGCGGCGCTTCGACTGCTTCCACTGCGCGCGGAGCGGCTTCGGCTTCGGGGCGCGGCTTCGGCTGGCGCGGCGGGCGCGGCTGCCTGGGCTGTTCGCTGCCGCGGTTCTCGCGGGCCTCACGGCTTTCGCTCTGGCGCGGCTCCTGCTGGCGGGCTTCGCCGTTGCGCGGCTCGCTCCGTCCTTCGCCGCGGCTGCGGCGCTGACCGGACTTGCGCTCACGATCGCGGCGCTCGCTCGGACGTTCGCTGCGTGCGATGGCGGGAACCGGCTCGGCGGCGGGTGCGACCTCGGTCGCGGGAACCTCGTCGCCGCGCTTCTTGAACCAGCCGAAGATCCGTTCGAACAGGCCGCCCGGGGCTTGCGGCGCGGCGGCCGGAACCACCGGGCGTGCGGCCGGGATGGGCTGCGGCGGGGCGATCGACTTGACCGCCGCCTCCTGGCGCGCGGGCGCGCTTGCCTGGGCGGTCTCGTAGACGGATTCGGTTTCCGGCACGACCGCCATCTTGTAGCTCGGCTCGCTGGCGTCGCGCAGGTTCAGTTCGTCGTGGCGCAGGCGGGTGATGGTGTAGTGCGGGGTCTCCATGTGGATGTTGGGGATCAGCACCACATTGACCTTGAGACGCGACTCGACGGTGTGGATGTCGACGCGCTTTTCGTTGAGCAGGAAGGTGGCGACGTCGACCGGCAGCTGCACGTGCACGGCGCCGGTGTTTTCCTTCATCGCCTCTTCCTGCAGGATGCGCAGGATGTGCAGCGCCGACGATTCGGTGCCGCGGATGTGGCCGGTGCCGTGGCAGCGCGGGCAGGGCGTGTAGCTGGTCTCGCCGAGCGAGGGCTGCAGCCGCTGGCGCGACATCTCCAGCAGGCCGAAGCGCGAGATCTTGCCGGTCTGCACGCGGGCACGGTCGTGATGCAGGGCATCGCGCAGGCGGTTCTCGACCTCGCGCTGATGCTTGGGGTTTTCCATGTCGATGAAATCGATCACGATCAGGCCGCCGAGGTCGCGCAGGCGCATCTGGCGGGCGATTTCGTCGGCCGCTTCGAGGTTGGTGTTGTAGGCGGTCTGCTCGACGTCGCTGCCCTTGGTGGCGCGCGCCGAGTTGACGTCGACCGAAACCAGTGCTTCGGTGTGGTCGATCACGATGGCGCCGCCGGACGGCAGGTTGACCTGGCGCGAGAACGCCGACTCGATCTGGTGCTCGATCTGGAAGCGCGAGAACAGCGGCACGTCGTCGCGGTAGAGCTTGACCTTGTTGACGTTGTCCGGCATCACGTGCGCCATGAACTGCTGCGCCTGTTCGAAGATGTCGTCGGTGTCGATCAGGATTTCGCCGATGTCGGCCGAGAAATAGTCGCGGATGGCGCGGATGACCAGGCTGCCTTCCTGGTAGATCAGGAAGGCGCCGGATTGCGGCTGCGCGGCGCCGTCGATGGCTTTCCACAGGCTCAGCAGGTAGTTCAGGTCCCACTGGAATTCTTCGGCGCTGCGGCCGATGCCGGCGGTGCGGGCGATCAGGCTCATGCCTTCGGGGATGTCGAGTTGCGCCAGGGTGTCGCGCAGTTCGTTGCGCTCTTCGCCTTCGATGCGGCGCGACACGCCGCCGCCGCGCGGATTGGTCGGCATCAGCACGACATAGCGGCCGGCCAGCGAGACGTAGGTGGTGAGGGCGGCGCCCTTGTTGCCGCGCTCGTCCTTTTCGACCTGGACCAGCAGTTCCTGGCCTTCCTTCAGGTTTTCGGGGACGCGGCCGCCGTTGGGCAGGCAGGCGCGGGAAATTTCCTTGAACGGCAGAAAGCCGTGGCGCTCGCAGCCATAATCGACGAATGCGGCTTCGAGGCTGGGCTCGACGCGGGTGATGACACCCTTGTAGATGTTGCCCTTGCGTTGTTCCTTGCTGGCGGACTCGATGTCAAGGTCGACGAGCTTCTGCCCGTCGACGATGGCAACCCGGAGTTCTTCCGCCTGGGTTGCGTTGAAAAGCATGCGCTTCATTGTTTACTCCCGCGCGCGTGCATACGGGACAGGCCAGACTGCCGCCTTGGTTCAGCGGCTCATGCGATCACGGGTTGGGTTGAGTGAATTGGCATGGATAAAGTGTCCTGTTCCTGGAGAGTGTCGCCGGCTCAGCCGGAGTGCTCTTTCCGATTCCCGCTGGCGTGTGGCCGAGCGTGAATGCTGATTTCGTATGCTTCTTGTCGCGTCATTGATAACATCGCTGCTTTGCCGATTGCGCGGGGCGGGTGGCTTCGACTGTCCGCGCCAACTTGAGTATGGGCTGGGCGGCAGGAATCCAGACGGGCCGGACAGACGGCGGCCGGTGAGCGTTTTAACCGGCGTGATCTCTAAAATCTCCGGCATGGATGCCGGGCAATTGGACAGGCAAAACTCGGCCTGAACCGGCGGTAGTGTATATGAAAATGAAGGACTTAGAGAAAGATTCGGTCAGGCGGCTGAAGATCGACGACAGCGCGGACAGCCAGCGCCTGGACAACTTTCTGATGGCGCGGCTGAAAGGCGTGCCGAAAAGCCGGATCTACAAGCTGGTGCGGGGCGGCGAGGTGCGCATCAACGGCGGCCGCGTCGATGTCGGCTATCGCCTGAAGCTGGGCGACGAAGTGCGCATCCCGCCGGTGCGCGTGGCCGTGCCGGTGATCACGCCGGCCACCCACCTGCCGCAGGGCGGCCTGCGGCTGGTGCCGCACATCCTGTACCGCGACGAGTCCCTGATCGCGCTGAACAAGCCGGCCGGCATGGCGGTACACGGCGGCAGCGGCATCTCGCGCGGGGTGATCGAACAGATGCGGCTGGAACTGCCGGAGTGCCGCTACATGGAACTGGTGCACCGGCTCGACCGCGAAACCTCGGGCGTGCTGCTGATCGCACTGAAGCGGCGCGCGCTCACCGGGCTGCACGCGGCGATGCGCGACGGCAGGATCGAAAAGCGCTATCTGACGCTGGTGGCCGGGCGCTGGCCCAACCCTGTCCAGCATGTGAAGCTGCCGCTGCACAAGCGGGTGGACGACAACGGCGAGAAGCGCGTGACGGTGCGCGACGAGGGGCAGTCCGCGCACACGATCTTCCGCCGCCTGCAGGGCTTCGCCGATTTCACCCTGCTGGAAGCGGAACTGAAGACGGGGCGCACCCATCAGATCCGCGTGCATGCATCGCATCTGGGGTTTCCGATCGCGGGGGATGACAAGTACGGGGATTTCGAACTCAACAGGCAACTGGCCAGGCAGGGATTGAAGCGCATGTTCCTGCACGCGGCCAGGCTCGTATTCGATCACCCCATTTCGGGCGATCGCATGCAGGTCGAAGCCCCTTTGCCCGATGATTTAGCCAAATTTCTGGACGCCTTGAAGCATGCCCAAGCAGTTTGATCTACTGATTTTCGACTGGGACGGCACCCTGATGGATTCCGCCGGGGTGATCGTCGATTCGATCCAGCGTGCCTGCGAGGATATCGGCCTGGCTGCGCCGGACGATCGCGCCTCGCGCCAGATCATCGGCCTGGGCCTGGTGCAGGCGCTGCAGACCCTGCTGCCGGATCTGCCGGCCGATGACTATCCGCGCCTGGTCGAACGCTACCGCCATCATTACCTCGGCCGCGATGCAGAGTTGCCGCTGTTCGCCGGCGTGGAAAGCGGGATCCGCGACCTGCATGCCAGCGGCTTCCAGCTGGCCGTGGCCACCGGCAAGAGCCGGCTCGGCCTCGAACGTGCGCTGGCGGCCAGCGGCCTGGGTCCCTGGTTCGCCGCCACCCGCTGCGCCGACCAGACGCATTCCAAGCCGCACCCGGCGATGGTACTGGAACTGATCGAGGAACTGGATGCCGATCCGGCCCGCACGCTGGTGATCGGCGACACCAGCCACGATCTCCTGATGGCTGCCAATGCCGGGGTGGCCAGCCTGGGGGTGACCTACGGCGCGCACGAACCCGGCGACCTGCATCCGCACGCGCCGCTCGCCCTGATGAACAGTTTTAACGAGGTATACGCATGGCTGCGCACGAACGCCTGATCTGCGCTGCCAGCGATCTTGCCGAACTGGGCCGCGGCGTGCGTTTCGAGCTGACCCGCTTCGGCCAGCCGCAGCAGGCTTTCGTGGTGCGCTTCGACGGCCGGCCGCGCGCCTTCCTCAACCAGTGCGGCCACGTGCCGGTGGAACTCGACTGGCAGGAAGGTGAGTTCTTCGACCACTCGCGGCTATACTTGGTCTGCTCCACCCACGGCGCGCTCTACCATCCGGCAAGCGGGCAGTGTGTCGGCGGACGCTGCGCCGGACGCGGCCTGATCCCGGTTCCGGTCGTCGAACGTGACGGCCATGTGTACGTATTAGAAACAGCCTGATGGAAGAACAATGAGCGACCAAGAAAAACCTGCTTCGGCGAACTGGGAACGTGAAGTCCTGGAAAAACTGGCGCTGTCGGCGATCCAGGAACAGCGCCGCAGCCGCCACTGGAGCATCCTGTTCAAGACGCTGGGCTTCCTCTATCTCTTCATCGTGCTGTTTCTCGCGGCAGGCTGGTTCGGTTCGGACGGCGTGTCGATCAAGGAACACACTGCGCTGGTCGACCTGCAGGGCGTGATCTCGGCCGACAAGGCCAGCGCCGATACGGTGATCGCCAGCCTGCAGAGCGCGTTCGAGGACAAGAAGACCAAGGGCGTGGTCCTGCGCATCAACAGCCCCGGCGGCAGCCCGGTCCAGGCCGGCCAGATCCATGACGAGATCAAGCGCCTGCGCGCGCTGCATCCCGCCATTCCCCTGTATGTCGTGGTGGACGACATCTGCGCCTCGGGCGGCTATTACGTCGCGGCCGGCGCCGACAAGATCTTCGTCGACAAGGCCAGCCTCGTCGGCTCCATCGGCGTGCTGATGGACGGCTTCGGCTTCACCCAGACCATGCAGAAGCTCGGCGTCGAGCGCCGCCTGCTGACCGCAGGCGAAAACAAGGGCTTCCTCGACCCCTTCTCGCCGGTCGATCCCAAGCAGGAGGCCTACGCCAGGCAGATGCTCGAGGAAATCCACGGCCAGTTCATCAACGTGGTCCGCGAAGGCCGCGGCAAGCGCCTGAAGGAAACCCCCGAAATGTTCAGCGGGCTGGTGTGGAGCGGCGAGAAGAGCATCCAGCTGGGCCTCGCCGACGGCTACGGCACCGTCGAATCGGTCGCGCGCGACGTCATCAAGGCCGAGGACATCGTCGACTTCACCCAGCATGAAGGCCTGGCCGAGCGGCTGGCCGGACGCCTCGGCGCGTCGATGGCGACGGCGCTGGCGCCGTTCGAAAAAGCGGGTCTCACCCTGCGTTGAGCGATTACCGGCCGATCGCCTGCGTGCAGCACGAACGCCTGGAGTTTGCGGCACTGACCAGGCAGTGGCTGGACGTGGGGGTGAACGGCGGCATGGCGCAACGCCTGCTGCCGCTCGATGTGTACACCCGCGACGGTGCCGAATGGCTGCAGGCGGAAACCGCAGCGGGCGACGTGGTGACGCTCAGGCTCGATACGCTGACGTTCTGATTGCCTGCATCAGGCCCCAACCCCGAACACCACCAGCCTGTCCTTGACCGCATCGGCCTGTCCGCGCCAGTTTTTGGCGTTGCGGGTCTGGATCAGCTGGCTCGGCAGGCTGAGATCCGCACCGACGCTGACGAGGGTGTCGGGTGACAGGGCAGCGGCCAGGGCGTCCAGAAGCGCTGCGCTGCGGTAGGGCGTCTCGATGAACAGCTGGGTGGAGCGGTCGCGGCGCGCGGTTTTTTCCAGGTCGCGGATGGCCTGGCTGCGCTCGGGTTCCTTGGCGGGCAGGTAACCGTGGAAGGCGAAGCGCTGCCCACCCAGGCCCGAGGCCATCAGCGCCAGCAGGATCGACGAGGGGCCGATCAGCGGCACTACCGGAATGTTCGCACGATGCGCGGCCATGACCAGCGCGGCACCGGGGTCGGCCACGGCCGGGCAGCCCGCCTCGGATAGCAGGCCGATATCGTGTCCGGCCTTGAGCGGCGCCAGCAACGGCGGGATGGCGGCGGGCGGGGTGTGTTCGTTGAGTTCCTCGATGTGCAGCGCCTGGATCGGTTGCGGATGGCCCATGGCCTTCAGATGCGCGCGCGCGGTCTTGGCGCGCTCGACGACGAAGTGATCGAGCCGGCGGGCGACGGCAAGTGTGTCGGGCGGCAGGCAGGCTTCCGGACTGGCCGGCCCGAGCGGGACCGGAATCAGGTAGAGCTTGCCGGTTGCCATGTGAGCACGTCGACGTCTTCGTTCAGCAGCATTTCGGTCAGCGCCATCAGGGGCAAACCGATCAGTGCAGTGGGGTCGGGGCTGTCCATGCGCGTCATCAGGGCGATGCCGAGCGATTCGCTCTTGGCAGAGCCGGCGCAGTCGTAGGGCTTTTCCTTGCGGAGATAGGCGGTGATCTGCGCGTCGCTGAGCGGGCGGATGTGCACCACGGTCGGCACGTCGCGCGTCTGCACATGGCCGGTACGGCTGTTGAGCAGCGTCAGCGCGGTGTGAAACACCATGGCCTTGCCCTGCATTTTCTTCAGCTGGGCGAAGGCCCTGTCGAAATCGCCGGGCTTGCCGAGCTGCTCGCTGTCGAGCATCAGCACCTGGTCGGAGCCGATGATGAGCGCATCGGGCCAGGCCGGCGCGGCAGCCTGTGCCTTCAGTACCGACAGGCGCAGCGCGGTGGCCGAAGGCGACTCGTCGGGCAGCGGGGTTTCGTCGACATCGGGCGACATCACCTCGAAGGGGAGGTGCAGGCGCGACAGCAACTCGCGCCGGTAGCGCGAGGTGGAGGCCAGGACAAGCGTCATTCCGGCTGGATCTCGACCAGCGCCATGTCGGGTGTGACCGCGTCGCCCTTTTTCGCGAAGATGCTGATGACGACGCCGGCGATCGGTGCCTGCACCTCGTTTTCCATCTTCATCGCCTCGATCACCAGCACGCCGTCGCCGGCCTTGACGGTCTGGCCGATGTTCACCAGCACGTCGACGATGGTTCCGGGCATGGCGGCTGTGACGTGGCCGGGATGGCTGGCGCGCGGTTTCTGGCCGGGCGCTGCGGGGGCGGGCGTGGCCTTGCGGCCCACGCTGTCGCCGCCACTGGAGACCGCGACTTCGTTCAGCGGCTCGACCAGCACTTCTTCCGAGACGCCGTCGATCGATACGAAATAGGGGCGTTGCGCGGCGTCGCTGCGGCCGCTGCCGGACAGCTTGATGTGGTAGGTCTCGCCGTGCAGCGTGATCTTGAATTCGTCGGCGGCGTAGTGCTGCGCGGCTTCCTGCTGCGGCATGCCCGGCGGCAGCAACTGTTCGGGCTGGAGGCTGCCGGCCGCGCGTTCCTGCAGCCAGGTCTTGCCGATTTCGGGGAACATGGCGTAGGTCAGCACGTCTTCGTCGGACTTCGACAGGCCTTCGATTTCACCGCGCAGCTTGTCGAGTTCGTCGGCGATCAGGTCGGCCGGACGGCAGGTGGTGACCTCGAGGTCGCCGATGGCGAGCTTGCGCACTTCCTCGTTGACGTGTCCCGGCGCCTTGCCGTAGCGGCCCTGCAGATAGAGCTTCACTTCGTTGGTGACCGATTTGTAGCGCGTGCCGGTGAGCACGTTGAGCGCAGCCTGGGTGCCGACGATCTGCGAGGTGGGCGTGACCAGCGGTGGGTAGCCGAGGTCTTCGCGCACGCGCGGGATTTCCTCGAGCACGGCGTCCATGCGGTCGATCGCGCCCTGTTCCTTCAACTGGTTGGCGAGGTTGGAAATCATCCCGCCGGGCACCTGGTTGATCAGCACGCGGGTGTCGGTGCCAGTGAAGGCCGATTCGAACTGCCAGTATTTCTTGCGCACGTCCTTGAAGTAGGCCGAGATTTCCTCGATCAGCGGCAGCGACAATCCGGTGTCGTATTCGGTACCGGCCAGGGCGGCGACCAGGCTTTGCGTGGTGGGGTGGCTGGCCCCCTCGGCAAAGGCGCCGACACAGGTGTCGATGATGGTGGCGCCGGCCTCCACGGCCTTCAGGTGCGTCATGTGTGCCAGGCCAGAGGTGGCATGGCTGTGGGTATGGATGGGCAGGTCGGTGGCCGCGCGAATCTCGCGTACAAGTTCGAACGCGGTGTAGGGCGTGAGCAGGCCGGCCATGTCCTTGATGGCGATGGTGTCGCAGCCCATTTCGGCCAGGCCTTTGGCGAGTTCGACGAAGTAGGCGATGTCGTGCACCGGGCTGGTGGTGTAGCAGACCGTGCCTTCGGCGTGCTTGCCGGCAGCCTTCACCGCCTCGACCGATACGCGCAGGTTGCGCAGGTCGTTCATCGCATCAAAGATGCGGAATACGTCGACGCCGTTGTCGGCGGATTTCTGCACGAAGGCGCGCACCACGTCGTCGGAATAATTACGGTAGCCCAGCAGGTTCTGTCCGCGCAGCAGCATCTGGATGCGCGTATTCGGCAGCGCCTTGCGCAGCTTGCGCAGGCGCTCCCACGGGTCTTCGCGCAGGAAGCGCACGCAGGCGTCGAAGGTGGCGCCGCCCCAGGCTTCCAGCGACCAGAAGCCGGCCTGGTCGAGCTTGGCGCAGACCGGCAGCATGTCTTCCGTGCGCATGCGGGTGGCGATGAGCGACTGGTGGCCGTCGCGCAGGACGAGATCGGTGATGTGTACTTTGGCCATGATTACAATCCCTGGTGTGCGGCAATGGCGGCTGCAATGGCAGTTGCGATCACTTCCGGCGGTTTCTTTTCGGTGTACTGGAGGAGTTCGGGGTGCAGTTCGACGAAGCTGGTATTGAAACGCCCGCTGCGGAACTCGGGATTTTTCAGGATTTCCTGATAATACGGAATCGTCGTCTTCACGCCATACACGAGCATGTCGGCGAGCGCGCGGCGGCCGCGCTCGACTGCGGATTCCCAGGTCAGGTTCCATACCGTGAGCTTGGCGCACATCGAGTCGAAGTAGGGCGGAATGACGTAGTCGGTGTAGATCGCCGCATCCACCCGCACGCCCGGGCCGCCCGGCGAGTAATACCGCGTGATGCGCCCCAGGCTGGGCAGGAACTCGTTCTTCGGATCCTCGGCGTTGACGCGGAATTCGATGGCATAGCCGCGATGCGCGATGTTTTCCTGCTTGTATTGCAGCGGCAGGCCGGAGGCGATGCGGATCTGCTCCTGCACGATGTCGACGCCGGTGATGGTCTCGGTGATCGGGTGCTCGACCTGCAGCCGGGTGTTCATTTCCATGAAATAGAACTGGTTGTCCTGGTCGAGCAGGAATTCGACCGTGCCGGCATTGACGTAGCCGACCGCCTTGGCGGCGCGCACCGCCAGCTTGCCGATATATTGCCGCTGCGCCTCGGTCAGCTGCGGGCTCGGCGCGATTTCGATGAGTTTCTGGTTGCGCCGCTGGATCGAGCAGTCGCGCTCGAACAGATGGATGATGTTGCCCTGGGTATCGCCGAGGATCTGCACCTCGATGTGCTTGGGCTGCACCACGCATTTCTCGACGAAGACCTCGGGCTTGCCGAATGCCTTGCTGGCCTCCGATACCACGCGGTCGTAGTTCTTCAGCAGGTCTTCCTCGCTGTCGCAGCGGCGGATGCCGCGCCCGCCGCCGCCGTTGGTGGCCTTGAGCATGACCGGATAGCCGATCCTGTTGGCCAGCGTGCGCGCTTCCTCGACGTTTTCCAGGTTGTGGTCGGAGCCGGGCACCACCGGGATGCCGGCGGCGATCATCGCGTTGCGGGCCTGGATCTTGTCGCCCATGCGGCGGATGACATCGGGCGAAGGGCCGATGAAACGGATGCCGCGGCGTGCGCAGATGGTCGCCAGATCGGGGTTTTCGGAGAGGAAGCCGTAGCCCGGATGCAGCGCATCGCAGCCCGACGCGGCCGCCAGGTTGACCAGCGTGTGCGCGTTCAGGTAACCGAGAATCGGGTCCTTGCCGATGTGGTAGGCCTCGTCGGCCTTCTTCACATGAAGGGCGTGGCGGTCGGCGTCGGTGTAGATGGCGACCGACTTGATGCCCAGTTCGGCGCAGGCGCGCACGATGCGGACGGCGATCTCGCCCCGGTTGGCGACCAGTATTTTCTTAAGCATGGGATCGCCTGAAGTTGGGATGGCAGGGGTTTCTTTGACAAAAAGAACGCGAAATCATATCATTGCGGGCTAATGTTTAACCGGGTGATTCGCCATGCTTCCGTCTGTTGAGGTCGATCCATGGCGTTTTTGCAGGGATGCGCAGTCGTGGGAAATCCGGTCCGATGTGGCGGAGTTTCCGCGACTCGCCCATGAATTTACGCAAGGCGCGCTGTTCTGTCGAGTCGTCGGGCGAGTGGATCAGCGTGGCAGCCTGTCCCTGCGCGTGTCGATCAGCGGCGAGGCGGGGCTGACCTGTCAGCGTTGTCTTGACAGCATGCCGTATACGGTCGAGCTAGAGCGCACGCTGTACCTGGCGCGCAATGAAGCCGAACTGGAACGACTGGACGCGTTGCCCGACAGTGATGCGATTCAGGCCGGCGAGCGATTGAGTCTGGTCGGGCTGGTCGAGGATGAAGTGTTGTTGGGCCTGCCGCTTGCACCCATGCACGCGGACGGTGAATGCTCCATACGTGGGGCGCAACAGGTTTTGGGTGCCGGATTCCGGCACCGCGATTTTTAAGGAGTAGGAAATGGCAGTCCAGCAGAACAAAAAGTCCCCGTCCAAGCGCGGCATGCACCGCTCGCACGATTTTCTGACCAACCCGCCGCTGGCCGTCGAGCCGACCACGGGTGAAACGCATCTGCGCCACCATATCAGCCCCAACGGCTTTTATCGCGGCCGCAAGGTTGCCAAGGCCAAAGGCGAATAATTCACTTGCGCGCCACGGCGTGAATTTCAGCCTGGCGCGACCGACCCAGCCAACGATCCCGGCTGTATGAGATATATCACAGTCGCCATTGATGTCATGGGGGGCGACCACGGTCCTCATGTCACGGTCCCGGCGGCGATTCGTTGTCTTGCACGTCATCCCGACCTGAACGTGATTCTGGTCGGGCCGCAGGATGTCGTCGCGGCTGAACTCAAGGCGCGCAAGGCCAAGACCGGTCCCCGCCTCATCGTGCGCCACGCCAGCCAGGTGGTGGCGATGGACGAGGCGCCTGCGCTGGCCCTGCGCAGCAAGAAGGATTCCTCGATGCGCGTGGCCATCGACCTCGTCAAGTCGGGCGAAGCCGATGCCTGTGTGTCGGCGGGCAACACCGGCGCGCTGATGGCAACCGCGCGCTTCGTCCTGAAAACCCTCCCTGGCATCGACCGTCCCGCCATTGCCGCCGTCATGCCGACGGTCAGCGGCCACGCGCTGGTGCTCGACATGGGGGCCAACGTCGACTGCTCGGCCGAGCATCTGCTGCAGTTCGGCATCATGGGGGCGATGCTGGTCTCGGCGGTGGAGCACAAGCCGAACCCGAGCGTCGGCCTGCTGAACATCGGCGAGGAAGACATCAAGGGCAACGACATGGTGAAGCGCGCCGCCGAACTGCTGCGCGACAGCCATCTGAATTTCTACGGCAATGTCGAAGGCAACGATATTTTCAAGGGCACCACCGACGTGGTGGTGTGCGACGGCTTCGTCGGCAACGTGACCCTGAAAGCGTCCGAGGGACTGGCCAAGATGATTTCCACCACCCTGCGCGCCGAGTTCAGGCGCAACTGGCTCACCCGCATCGCCGGCCTGCTGGCCATGCCGGTGCTGAGCGCCTTCAAGCGGCGGCTTGACCCGCGCCGCTACAACGGCGCCACCCTGCTGGGCCTGAAAGGCGTGGTGGTGAAGAGTCATGGCTCGGCCGACCGCTTTGCCTTCGAGCACGCGATCGAGACAGCCAGCGACGAAGTCCGCAACAATGTGCTGAAACGCATTACCGATCAGATCCAACTTCTGCAACGGGTGGCTGCTTGACCTATTCCCGCATTCTTGGCACGGGCGGCTATCTGCCTGCGCGCATCCTCACCAACGCCGATCTCGAAAAGCTGGTCGACACGAACGATCAATGGATCGTCGAGCGAACCGGTATCCGCGAACGCCATATCGCCGCCGAAGGCGAATTCACCAGCGATCTTGCCGTCCAGGCGGCGCGTGCCGCACTCGAGGCGGCAAGAATGGCCCCCGACGACATCGATCTGCTGATTGTCGCCACCACTACGCCCGATCTGGTGTTTCCCAGCACCGCCTGCATCGTGCAATCCAAACTGGGGATGACCAATGGCAGGCCGGCGTTCGATCTGCAGGCAGTATGCAGCGGCTTCGTGTACGCGCTTTCGGTGGCCGACCAGTTCATCAAGAGCGGCGCAGCCCGGCACGTGCTGGTGATCGGCGCCGAAACGCTGTCGCGCATCACCGACTGGAACGACCGCGGCAACTGCATCCTGTGGGGAGACGGTGCCGGTGCAGTGGTGCTGGGGGCCTCGGCCGAGCCGGGCATCATCGCCACGCACATCCACGCGGACGGCCGCCACAAGGAGCTGCTGCGTACGACCACCGGCCCGTCGACCGGCCTGCGTGAACCGGCTTTGATGCGGATGGAAGGCAATGCCGTGTTCAAGATGGCGGTCAATACACTCGACCGCATCGTCGATGAAACGCTGGAGGCCAACGGCCTATCGAAATCCGACATCGACTGGCTGGTGCCGCATCAGGCCAATATCCGCATCATTTCCGCCACGGCGAGAAAGCTCGGCATGAGCATGGACAACGTCGTCACCACGGTTGCCGGCCATGGCAATACCTCGGCCGCCTCGGTGGCGCTGGCATTCGACGTGGCGGTGCGCGACGGCCGCATCCAGCGCGGCCAGACCGTGCTGATGGAGGCCTTCGGCGGCGGCTTCACCTGGGGCTCCGTGCTCCTCAAATATTGAGTGTCAGACAACAGGAATTGGCTGTGAAACTTGCTTTCGTATTCCCTGGACAGGGCTCGCAATCGGTCGGCATGATGCAGGGCTGGGGCGATCGCACCGAAGTGCGCGCCACCTTTGCCGAAGCGTCCGACGCGCTCGGCCAGGATCTGTGGGCGCTGGTGACCGACGGCCCGGCCGACCTGCTCAACCAGACCATCAACACCCAGCCCGCGATGCTGGCGGCTGATGTCGCCGTCTGGCGCGTGTGGCAGGCAGCAGGCGGCGAGAGACCTGCCCTGCTGGCGGGCCACAGCCTCGGCGAATATGCGGCGCTGGTGGCGGCGGGCTCGCTGGGCTTTGCCGATGCGATCAGGCTGGTGCGTTTCCGCGCCGAGGCGATGCAGGCCGCAGTGCCCGAAGGTGTCGGCGCGATGGCGGCGATTCTGGGCCTGGACGACGATGCGGTGCGCGCGGCCTGCGCCGTGGCGGCGGCAGGCGAAGTGGTCGAGGCGGTGAATCTGAACTCGCCCGGCCAGGTGGTGATCGCCGGCAACAAGGCCGCGGTCGAGCGTGCCATGGCGCTGGCGAAAGAGAAGGGTGCCAAGCGCGCCCTGCCGCTGCCGGTCAGCGTACCGTCGCATTCCTCGCTGATGCGGCCGGCCGCCGACAAGCTGCTGGCGCATCTGCAGGGGGTGGCGATCGCGACGCCGGCCATTTCCGTGCTGCACAACACCGACGTGCAAAGCCATGCCGAGGCGGATTCGATCCGTGCCGCGCTGGCGAAGCAGCTGCATACGCCGGTGCGCTGGGTCGAGACCGTGCAGGCGCTGAAAGCCGCCGGTATCGAACGCGTGATCGAGTGCGGCCCCGGCAAGGTTCTGGCAGGCCTCAACAAGCGCATCGACGACAGCCTGCCGGCCGTGGCGCTGGTGGATGAAGCCAGCCTGCAGGCTGCATTGAACAACTGACAGGAGACAACATGCTGGAAGGACACATCGCGCCTGGCTTTAATCTTGAAGGGCAGATTGCCCTGGTGACCGGTGCCAGCCGCGGAATCGGCCAGGCAATCGCGCTGGCGCTCGGCAATGCAGGGGCCACCGTGATCGGGACGGCGACCAGCGACAAGGGCGCGCAGGCGATCAGCGATTACCTCGCCGCGGCCGGAATCAAGGGCAGCGGGATGAAGCTCAATGTCACCGACGCGGCCGAAGTCGACACGGTCATCGCAACGATCGAGCAGGATTTCGGCACCATCGGCATTCTGGTCAACAATGCCGGCATCACCCGCGACAACCTGCTGATGCGAATGAAGGACGAGGAGTGGGACGACATCCTGGCGACCAACCTCACGTCCGTGTTCCGCCTGTCGCGCGCCGTGCTGCGCGCGATGATGAAGGCGCGCGCCGGCCGCATCATTTCCATCGCCTCGGTGGTGGGCGCGATGGGCAACGCCGGGCAGACCAATTACAGTGCGGCCAAGGCCGGCATCATGGGCTTCACCAAGTCGCTGGCCCGCGAAGTCGGCAGCCGCAACATCACGGTCAACTGCGTGGCGCCGGGTTTCATCGACACCGACATGACACGCGCGCTGCCGGACGCGCAGCGTCAGGCCCTGCTGGCCCATATTCCGCTGGGCCGGCTGGGCGCAGCCGAAGATATCGCACAGGCTGTCGCCTTCCTGGCGTCGCCCGCGGCAGGCTACATTTCCGGCACCACCCTGCATGTCAACGGCGGCATGTACATGGCGTGATTGGCCACAATATTTGGTAAAATCGTCCGGCTTCAATTTTGTTGAAGCCTTATTTCAAGAGAGGATCAGTAATGGATAACGTACAGCGTGTAATTAAGGTCGTCGCCGAGCAGTTGGGCGTCAACGAGGCGGACATCAAGAACGAGTCCTCCTTCGTCGGCGACCTGGGCGCCGACTCGCTCGACACGGTTGAGCTGGTGATGGCGCTGGAAGAAGAGTTCGGCTGTGAGATTCCCGATGAAGACGCGGAAAAGATCACCACCGTCCAGCAGGCGATTGACTACGTCAACAGCCACTCGAGCTGATCGTTCACCCGGCTATTGAGTCGACCAGGCCATGCGTGAAACTGCAAGCGGCTATTCGATGCCCTTTTGCCATGCATGGTTCGCCGGTCGTCCCGATAGAGCACTTTTTCATGTTCAATGATCCGGTGCACGTCCGCATCGCGCCGGATCAATAAAAAGGACTGACTTTTGTCCAAGCGTCGCGTTGTCGTCACCGGCCTGGGGATCGTCTCCCCGGTCGGCAATACCATCCCGGAAGCCTGGGACAATCTGGTTGCCGGTCGCACCGGGATCGCCAGGATCACCCGTTTCGATCCTACGCCTTTCGCCTCCCACATGGCCGGCGAAGTGAAGAATTTCGACGTCGGGCAATACCTCAATCCCAAGGAGGCGCGCCGCATGGATGTCTTCATCCAGTTCGGCATGGCCGCCGGCATCCAGGCGATCCGTGATTCGGGTCTTGAAGTCACCGATGCCAACGCCGATCGCATCGGCATCAATATCGGCTCCGGAATCGGCGGCCTGCCGCTGATCGAGGAAACGCATTCCCTGTTGATGGAATCCGGCCCACGGAAGATTTCCCCCTTCTTCATCCCGGGCTCCATCATCAACATGATTTCCGGCAACCTTTCCATCCTGTACGGAATAAAGGGCCCCAACCTGGGCGTCGTCACCGCCTGTACCACGGGACTGCACGCGGTCGGCATGTCGGCCCGCATGATCGAGCATGGCGACGCCGATGTGATGATCGCCGGCGGCGCCGAGTGTGCGACTTCGCCGCTGGGCGTGGGCGGTTTTGCCGCTGCGCGTGCGCTGTCCACCCGCAACGACGACCCGGCCACCGCCAGTCGTCCGTGGGACAGGGATCGCGACGGTTTCGTGCTGGGCGAGGGTGCCGGCGTACTGGTGCTCGAGGAATACGAACATGCCAAGGCGCGTGGCGCGAAGATCTACGCCGAGGTGTCTGGCTTCGGCATGAGCGGCGACGCCTACCATATGACGGCACCGAGCACTGATGGCCCCAAGCGTGCGATGCAGAATGCGCTGCGCGATGCCGGCGTGAATCCCGACCAGATCAACTACATCAACGCGCACGGGACCTCGACGCCCCTGGGCGACAAGAACGAAACCGACGCGATCAAGCTGGCGCTGGGCGACGCGGCCTACAAAACGGTGGTCAACTCGACCAAGTCGATGACCGGCCACCTGCTGGGGGGCGCTGGCGGGGTGGAATCGGTATTCACCGTACTGGCGGTGCATCATCAGCTGTCGCCGCCGACCATCAACATCTTTTCGCAAGACCCGGAATGCGATCTCGATTACTGCGCCAACACCGCGCGCGACATGAAGATCGATTTCGCCCTCAAGAGCAACTTCGGGTTCGGCGGTACCAACGGTTCGCTGGTTTTCAAGCGCGTTTGACCTTCGCGGGGGAGCGTCCCATCGCAACCGATCAAACCGGCGCTCCCGAAATCCGTGAATGGCCGCTGCGGCCCGACCTGGTCGGGTTGCAGGCGGCCCATCCGCAGCGTTATCCCGGTCTTTTCATCAGCAGTGGCGACAGCGGCTGGGATGTGCTGTTCGCGTTTCCGCGGGACACCCTGCGCATCACCGCGGCCGATGGACTGTGCGGTTTGCAGTCGCACCCGGCGATGCAGCTGCAATCGCCCCCGCCCTCACGACACGATCCGCAGCTGCCGTTTACCGGCGGCTGGCTGTGCGTCTTCGCCTACGAGCTCGGTGGTCTGTTCGAGCCCAGTGCGGGGCTGGACGAGGATGCCGATTTCCCTCTCGCCTGGCTGACGCGCATCCCCGCTGCCATTCTGCATGACCGAGGCGACGGGCGTTGCGTGCTGGTGGCGGAACCCGGCCAGACTGCGCTGCTCGACGCCATGGCGCGGGACCTGGGGCAGGTGCTGCCCGCTGTCCCGGATCTGCCGGAGCCGGTCTCGCTGCACGAAGACGAGCCTGCGGCATTTTTGTCGGGTGTCGCGCGCATCCAGGACTACATCCGCGCGGGCGAAGTATTCCAGGTCAACCTCTCGCGCGGCTGGCAGGCCGGGTTCGCGGCAGAGATCGCGCCGGCGTCGCTGCTGGCGCGGCTGATGCAAAAAAATCCCGCGCCTTTTTCCGCGCTGCTGCAGGGGGAAGACTGGGCCATCGTGAGCTCGTCGCCCGAACGGCTGGTGCGGCTGGGGCGCGATGGCATCCTGGAAACCCGGCCGATTGCCGGCACACATCCCCGTAGCAAAGACGCGGCGGAGGATGCCGCGCTGCGTACGCGGCTGCAGGCGCATCCCAAGGAGCGCGCCGAGCATGTCATGCTCGTCGATCTGGAGCGTAACGATCTGGGCCGCGTATGCGAGCCCGGCAGCGTGAAGGTGGAAGCCCTGATGGAGATCGCCAGCTACCGCCATGTGCACCACATCGAATCGACCGTGTGTGGACGGTTGCGTCGGGACAAGACGGTATTCGATGCCTTGCGCGCCGTATTTCCCGGCGGCACCATTACAGGCTGTCCCAAGGTACGCACCATGCAGATCATTCACGAGCTGGAGCAGACGCCACGCCGCAGCTATACCGGCAGCGTCGGCTACATCAACCGCGACGGCAGCTTCGATTTCAATATCCTGATCCGCAGTTTCCTGCTGCGCGGACGGACGGCGGACTTCCGCGCGGGCGCAGGCATCGTGGCCGATTCGGTCGCTGCACGCGAACTCGACGAGACCCGCGCCAAGGCGCGCGGCCTGTTGCGCGCACTGGCAATCGCATGATACTAGTCAACGGCCATCCGACAGAGGAGGTGGACGCCCGCGACCGCGGCCTGGCCTACGGCGACGGCATATTCCGCACCTTGCGCACGCAGAACGGCCAGCCGCTTTGGTGGCGCGATCATTACGCCAAGCTGGCAGCCGATTGTGCGGCGCTGATGCTGACGTGCCCCGATGAAGCCGTGCTGCATGCGGAAATCTGCCGCGTTGC
The DNA here is from genome assembly GCA_964533095.1 of uncultured Thiobacillus sp. Lineage (GTDB taxonomy): Bacteria > Pseudomonadota > Gammaproteobacteria > Burkholderiales > Thiobacillaceae > Thiobacillus. Next base: position 90,041 of record CAZHKS010000003.1, read on the forward strand.
CGAGGCCGGCCAGGGGGTTGCCAAGATCGTGCTCACGCGCGGTGCCGGCGCACGCGGCTATGCGCCGCCGTCGGGCCAGGCGGGCACCCGGATGGTACTTTCTTCGTCGCTGCCGGCGTATGCGCAGGTCGAAGCGCCGGACGCCGTCACGGCGCGCTGGTGCAGCCTGAGGCTGGCACGTCAGCCCCGGCTGGCTGGGATCAAGCATCTGAACCGGCTGGAGAACGTGCTCGCACGTGCCGAGTGGAACGATCCGTCGATTCTGGAAGGGCTGCTGTGCGACGACCTCGGTGCGGTGATCGGCGGAGTGATGAGCAATCTGCTGATCATCAAGGAGGGCGAGCTGTTCACCCCGGATCTGGGCGAATGCGGCGTGGCGGGCGTGGCGCGGACGCGGCTGCTGCGGGCCGCGCCGCGGCTCGGCCTCCCGGTACATATCGGCCGCCTGCTGCCAGCGGCTATACTCGCTGCCGACGAAGTGATGATCTGCAACAGTGTCATCGGCGTGCGCCGTGTGGCGAGGCTGGATGACGTGACCTGGCCGTCCGCGGGCTGGACGACTACTTTGAATAACGCCTTGTATGAAGACGTGGATTAAACGATTGGCAAAGCTCGCCGTGCTGCTTGCGCTCGCGGGCGCAGGTGGGCTGGCCTGGTACGGCAACCGGCCCCTGCAGATCGAGCCGCTGCCGAAAACCCTCAATGTGGCGCCCGGTACGAATTTGCGCAGTCTGAGCGCGATGCTCGAACGCGAAGGCGTGGTCGGTAACGCGCAGGTGTTCTGGCTGCTCGGGCGCGTGCTGGGCAAGGCCGGGACGCTAAAGGTAGGGGTGTATACGCTCGACCGGCCGCTCACCCCGCTGGAACTGTATGCCAAGATCCAGCGGGGCGAGGTTTCGCAGGCGGTGGTGCAGTTCATCGAAGGCTGGAACTGGCGCGAGGTGAGCGCCGAACTTGCCGCCCAGCCGCTGCTGAAGAACGAGAGCGCCAGCATGGGCGAAGCCGAAATCCTGCAGGCTATCGGCGCGGAGGAAAACCACATCGAGGGACTGCTGTTTCCTGACACCTATTTCTATGCCCCGCACACGTCCGATCTCGGCGTGCTGCGCCGCGCCTACCGGCGGCAGCACGACAAGCTCATGGCCGCCTGGGACGCCCGGGCGCCCGGGCTTCCCTACCGTACCCCTTACGAAGCGCTGATCATGGCATCGATCGTGGAAAAGGAAACCGGCGTGGCATTCGAGCGCCCCAAGATTGCCGGTGTCTTCCTGAACCGGCTCAGACTGGGCATGCGCCTGCAAACCGACCCGACCGTGATCTACGGGCTGGGTGACCGCTTCGACGGCAACCTGCGCAAGATCGATCTGCAGCGCGACACCCCCTACAACACCTATACGCGTGCAGGGCTGCCACCCACACCCATCGCCATGCCGAGCGAGGCGGCCATCCAGGCGGCACTCAATCCGGCCAGGACGGACGCCCTGTATTTCGTGGCGCGCGGCGACGGCACCCATGTCTTTTCCTCTACCCTCGAAGCGCACAACCGTGCCGTCAACCGCTACCAGCGCTACCAACGATGAGCGCCGGAAAATTCATCACGCTGGAAGGCGTCGACGGCGCAGGCAAAAGCACCCACCTGGGATTCGTCGCCGACTGGCTGCGTCAGCAGGGCAGGGAGGTCGTCGTCACCCGCGAACCGGGCGGTACCCCGCTTGGCGAGACTTTGCGTGAATTGCTGTTGCACCGCGACATGGATGCCGACACCGAACTGCTGCTGATGTTTGCCGCGCGGCAGGCGCACCTGGCCGAACTGATCCTGCCCGCGCTCGCCCGCGGAGCGTGGGTCGTGTCCGACCGTTTCACCGATGCCAGCTATGCCTATCAATGCGGCGGACGCGGCATCGCGGAGGCGCGCATCGCGGCCCTGGAGACCTGGGTACAGCGCGGCTTTGCGCCCGATCTCACCTTGCTGTTCGATGTGCCGCCAGACGTGGCGGAGGCGCGCCGCTCGGCTGCGCGTACCGCCGACCGCTTCGAACGCGAGGCCGACAGTTTTTTCAACCGTGTTCGCAACGCCTATCTCGACCGGGCGCGCGCCGAACCCGCGCGTATCCGGGTACTGGACGCACGCCGCAGCATCGCGGAACTGCAGGCCGAGATCGGCGAATGGCTGAAAGGACTGGGGTGAGCGCACCGTATCCCTGGCTAGAAGCGCCCTGGCAGCGCCTGCTGGCGACCCGCGCCAGCCCGGCGCAGGCCCTGTTGCTGGCGGGTCCGCGCGGCGTGGGGAAGGGCGCGCTGGCGCGGGCGTGGGCGCAGGCTCTGTTGTGCGAGGCATCGCAGCCGGACGGCGCGGCCTGTGGCGAGTGCCCGGCCTGCCACTGGTACGAGACGGACGCGCATCCGGATTTCCGATTGCTGACGCTGCAGGAAAAAACCGGCAAGGAAGGCGAAACCCGCATGGCGACGGCGATCGAGGTCGACCAGGCGCGCGAGGCGGTCGACTTCGTCCAGCTTTCCACCTACCGGGCGGGGTTTCGCGTGGTGCTGGTCGATCCGGCGGACAGCCTCAACCTGGCGGCGGCCAACGCGCTGTTAAAGGTGCTGGAGGAACCGCCGTTAAATACGGTATTCGTGCTGGTCTCGGATCAGCCGCGCCGCTTGTTGCCGACCATACGCAGCCGCTGCACCCGGATCGACATCGGCCTGCCGCCTGTCGATCTGGCGGCGCAATGGCTGGCCGGGCAGGGTGTGGACGATGCGATGAACCTGCTGGCGCTGTCCGGCGGCACGCCGCTCGACGCGCAGCGCTGGGCCGACGGGACCGAACTGGACGAGCGCCGCGGCGTACTGGAAGGCCTGGCGGACCCAGGCAGGCTCGACCCGGTGACGTTGGGCGAGCGCTGGAAAGCGGTCAGTCCGCAGACCTGGCACAACGTGGCGTACAAATGGCTGGGCGATTTGCTGGCCGTAAAATTGCGGGGCAGCGTGCAGTTCAACCGCGATTTTTCCGAGATACTGGCGCGGCTGGGCAGCAAGGCCGATCTGGCGAAGCTGCTGGCACTCGCCAGAATGCAGGCGAACGAAGGCCGGACGCTGGCGCATCCGCTCAACCGGGCGTTGCAGCTTGAAGCCTGGCTGGTCCAGTACCGGCACGTGTTTGATTGAAAAGGGTTGATGATGAATGCAGCAGTCAACGATGTCGCAGGACAGGTACGCCCCGGCGTGCTGTCGCTGTCCATCAAGGAAAAATCCGCGCTTTTTGCCGCCTACATGCCGTTCATCAAGGGCGGCGGACTGTTCATTCCCACCAACAAGCAGTACAAGATGGGCGAGGAAGTGTTCATGCTGCTGACCCTGATGGACGATCCCGCCAAGCTGCCGGTATCCGGCAAGGTGGTATGGGTGACGCCCACCGGCGCGCACGGCAGCCGCACCCAGGGCGTGGGCGTCCAGTTCGCCTTCAACGAAAGCGGCAAGGCGGCGCAAAACAAGATTGAAGGTTTGCTCGGCGGTTCGTTAAAATCAGCGCGTCCAACCCACACCATGTAGCATCGTCCTGCGGTGCTCACCCACCGCATGTATATCGATTCCCACTGCCATATCAATTTTCCCGACCTCGCCGGCAAGCTGCCCGAGGTCTTTGGCCTGATGGCGGCCAACCAGGTGAGCCACGCGCTGTGCATCAGCGTGGAACTGGAAAAATTCCCCGAAATCCGTGCGCTGGCCGAAGCGCATCCGAACGTCTACGCGTCCGTGGGCGTGCATCCGGACCACGAGGACTGCACTGAACCGTCGGTGGAGGAACTGGTCGCGCTGGCCGGCCATCCCAGGGTGGTGGCGATCGGCGAGACCGGGCTGGATTACTTTCGACTGACCGGCGATCTCGAATGGCAGCGCGAGCGGTTCCGCACCCATATCCGTGCCGCACGTGCCTGCCGCAAGCCGCTGGTGATCCATACTCGTTCCGCAGCCGACGACACCCTGCGCATCATGCGCGAGGAACAGGCAGGCGAGGCGGGCGGGGTGATGCACTGCTTCACCGAAAGCCTGGCGGTGGCCGAGGCCGCCATTGAACTCGGCTTCTACATTTCGTTTTCCGGCATCGTCACCTTCAAGAACGCCGCCGCGCTACGCGACGTGGCTGCCGCCATTCCGCTCGAGCGCATGCTGATCGAGACTGACTCGCCGTACCTGGCGCCGGTGCCGCACCGCGGCCAGACCAATCAGCCGGGGTTCGTGAAGCATGTGGCTGAGGAAATCGCGCGGGTGCGCGGCATCACCGCCGAAGCGGTGGGCGAGGCCACCACGCAGAACTTCTTCCGCCTGTTTGCCGCGGCCCGGTCGAACTGAGGAAACCGGCCGGCCTCATTCATGCAGGCCCGTGCCGGGTCGAGACGGCTTACTGGCCGAAGAAGGACTTCACCTTGTCCATGAACGACTGCGCGCGCGGGTTGTTGTTGCGGCCCGGGCTCAGGGATTCGAACTCGCGCAGCAGTTCGCGCTGGCGCTCTGACAGGTTCACCGGCGTTTCCACCAGCATGTGGCACATGAGGTCGCCCGGCGCATGGCTGCGCACGCCCTTGATGCCCTTGCCGCGCAGGCGGAACACCTTGCCGGACTGCGTTTCGGCGGGAATCTTGATCTTGGCGTGGCCGTCCAGCGTGGGGATTTCGACCTCGCCGCCGAGCGCCGCGGTGGCGAAGCTGATCGGCATCTCGCAATGCAGGTCGTCGCCGTCGCGCTTGAACACCGGGTGTTCCTTGAGGTGGATCACCACATAGAGGTCGCCCGGCGGCCCGCCGTTGACGCCGGCTTCGCCTTCGCCGGCCAGGCGGATGCGGTCGCCGCTGTCGACGCCGGCGGGAATCTTGACCGACAGCGTCTTGTGTTTCTTGACGCGGCCCTCGCCATGGCAGCTGGGGCAGGGATCGGCCACCATCTTGCCGGTGCCGCCGCAGCGCGGACAGGTCTGCTGTACCGAGAAGAAGCCTTGCTGGATGCGGACCTGGCCGTGCCCGCCGCAGGTGGTGCAGGTGGTCGGCATGGTGCCGGGCTTGGCGCCGCTGCCGTGGCAGGTGCCGCATTCTTCCAGGGTGGGAATGCGGATCTTGGTTTCGGTGCCGTGGGCGCCTTCTTCCAGATCGATTTCAAGGTTGTAGCGCAGGTCAGCGCCGCGGTATACGCGGTCGCGCCGGTTGCCGCCGCCGCCCCCGAAGATGTCGCCGAAGATGTCCGAGAAGGCGTCGGTAAAGCCGCCGCCGCCGAAGCCGCCACCCATGCCGGCCTGCTGGTCGACCCCGGCATGGCCGAACTGGTCGTAGGCGGCACGCTTGTCCGAGTCGGACAGGATTTCGTAGGCCTGCTTGGCTTCCTTGAATTTCTCTTCCGCACCCGTGTCGTCCGGGTTGCGGTCCGGATGGTGCTTCATGGCCAGCTTGCGGTAGGCCTTCTTGATTTCTTCGTCCGAGGCGTTCTTGGTGACGCCGAGGACTTCGTAGTAGTCGCGTTTTGACATGATGGTGAGCGGTGAACCGTGAGCAGTAAGCGGAAAAGCAAAAAGCGGTGAACGGGGTTCCGCTCACCGCCTGTCACTCAACGCTTACTTGTCCTTCACTTCTTCAAACTCGGCATCGACCACGTTGTCATCCGCGGCATGGCTGCCGGCCCCGGCTTCCGCAGCGCCCGGCTGCGCGCCGCCCTTGGCCTGCTCGGCCTGGTACATCTGCTCGGCGAGCTTGTGGCTGGCGGTGGCGAGCGCATTGGTCTTGGCTTCGATGGTGTCCTTGTCGCCTTCGCGCACGGCATCCTCGGCCTCCTTCAGCGCGGCCTCGATCGCGGTCTTTTCCTCGGCCGACACCTTGTCGCCGTATTCGGTCAGTGACTTCTTGACCGAATGGATCATCGCATCCGCGGCGTTGCGTGCGGTGGCGAGTTCGACGGCCTTGTGGTCCTCGGCGGCGTTGGCTTCGGCGTCCTTCACCATGCGCTGGATTTCCTCTTCGCTCAAGCCCGAGGACGCCTGGATCTTGATCTTGTTTTCCTTGCCGGTGGCCTTGTCCTTGGCCGACACGTGCAGGATGCCGTTGGCGTCGATGTCGAACGTGACCTCGATCTGCGGCATGCCGCGCGGCGCAGGCGGAATGTCGGACAGGTTGAACTGGCCGAGGCTCTTGTTGCCCGAGGCGACTTCGCGCTCGCCCTGCAGCACGTGCACGGTCACTGCGCTCTGGTTGTCGTCGGCGGTGGAGAACACCTGCGAGGCCTTGGTCGGGATCGTCGTGTTCTTCGGGATCAGCTTGGTCATCACGCCGCCCAGGGTCTCGATGCCCAGCGACAAGGGGGTGACGTCGAGCAGCAGCACGTCCTTCACTTCGCCCTGTAGCACGCCGCCCTGGATCGCTGCACCCACGGCCACGGCCTCGTCCGGGTTGACGTCGCGGCGCGGCTCCTTGCCGAAGAAGTCCTTCACCGCATCCATCACCTTGGGCATGCGGGTCTGGCCGCCGACCAGGATGACATCGTCGATCTGCGAGGTGGAGAGACCCGCATCCTTCAGTGCCAGCTTGCACGGCTCGATGGTGCGCTTGATCAGGTCTTCCACCAGGGCCTCGAACTTGGCACGGGTGATCTTCACCGCCAGGTGCTTGGGACCGGAGGCATCGGCCGTGATGTAGGGCAGGTTGACTTCGGTCTGCTGGCCGGAGGACAGCTCGATCTTGGCCTTTTCAGCCGCTTCCTTCAGGCGCTGCAGGGCGAGCACGTCCTTCTTCAGGTCGACGCCTTGCTCTTTCTTGAATTCTTCGGCGATGTAGTCGATCAGACGCTGGTCGAAGTCCTCGCCGCCGAGGAAGGTGTCGCCGTTGGTCGACAGCACTTCGAACTGGTGTTCGCCATCCATCTCGGCAATCTCGATGATGGAAATGTCGAAGGTGCCGCCGCCCAGGTCATACACGGCGATCTTGCGGTCGCCTTCCTTCTTGTCCATGCCGAACGCCAGCGCGGCCGCGGTCGGCTCGTTGATGATGCGCTTGACTTCCAGGCCGGCGATGCGGCCGGCGTCCTTGGTCGCCTGGCGCTGGCTGTCGTTGAAGTAGGCCGGCACCGTGATGACGGCCTCGGTGACCTCCTCGCCCAGATAGTCCTCGGCGGTCTTCTTCATCTTGCGCAGGGTCTCGGCCGACACCTGCTGGGCGGCCATTTTCTTGTCGCGCACTTCGACCCAGGCGTCGCCGTTGTCGGCCTTGACGATCTTGTAGGGCATCAGGCCGATGTCCTTCTGCACTTCCTTTTCTTCGAAGCGGCGGCCGATCAGGCGCTTGACCGCGAACAGGGTGTTCTTGGGGTTGGTGACGGCCTGGCGCTTGGCCGGCGCACCGACCAGGATCTCGCCGTCTTCGGTGTAGGCGACGATGGACGGCGTGGTGCGCGCGCCCTCGGCGTTCTCGATCACCTTCGGGGTGCCGTTTTCCATCACCGCCACGCAGGAGTTGGTGGTACCCAGGTCAATGCCAATAATGCGTCCCATGATGCGTTCCTTCTAAAAGAGGTTGAATTGATTCGAATGTGGGGGAGGTGGCGCGAATTTCAATAAGGCCGGCCTAATCCTTGCCTTTTGCGACCATGACCAGTGCCGGCCGCAGCGTGCGGTCGTACAGACGGTAGCCTTTCTGCAGCACGGTGACCACGGTGTTGGCCGGCTGGTCGGATTCGATCACCTGGATGGCCTGGTGCTGGTGCGGGTCGAATTTCTCGCCCATCGGATTGATGTCGGTCAGGCTGAACTTGCCGAAGGCGGCAACCAGCTGCTTCAGGGTCAGTTCGACGCCGTCCTTGAGGTTTTCCACGCTTGGCGACTCGACCGCCAGTGCGGCTTCCAGACTATCCTTCACGGCCAGCAGTTCGTTGGCGAAGTTTTCCACCGCGAACTTGCGCGCCTTGTCCACGTCGTCGGTCGCACGGCGGCGCATGTTCTCGGTTTCCGCCTTGGCGCGCAGCCACGCGTCGTGATGCTCGGCGGCCTGGCGTTCGGCCGCTTTCAGCATTTCTTCAAGGCTGGGCATGGTGTCTTTTTCGACCGGGGTTTCGGCCGGGCTTGCATCGGTGTTGAGTTCGTCCTGCATGTGTGCTCCCAAATGGCTCTCGCGGAGAATTGGGGACGAATGACCGGGATTCAAGGGGTACAGGGCGTTTTTTCTGTCGCGGCGGCGCCAGGCCCGGGATTTCAACTTCAATTTGCCGCGCACAGGCGCTTCCGGTATGATGCGCCGCTCTCGGAGAGGTGGATGAGTGGTTTAAGTCGCACGCCTGGAAAGCGTGTTCAGGATAATATCCTGACGGGGGTTCGAATCCCCCCCTCTCCGCCATATACAATTCGACCACGATTCGACCACGATTCGACCACGAAACATCACATGCCTAAATATGCCTACCACGGCAGGCTGTCCGTGATTGTCCCCGTCAAGAACGAACAGGACAACGTCGAACCGCTGGTGCGCGAAATCGCCACGGCGCTGTCCGGCAATATCACGTTCGAAATCATCTATATCAACGATGGCAGTACCGATGCCACGCAGGCCCGGCTGGATGCGCTGAAAACCGAATTTCCCATGCTGCGGGTGATACGCCATCGCGCCTCGTGCGGGCAGAGCCGGGCGGTAACGACGGGCGTGACCGCGGCGCGCCATGAGTGGATCGCGACGCTCGACGGCGACGGCCAGAACGATCCTGCCGACATCCCCGCGTTGCTGGCCAGGCTGGCCGACCCGGAACAGCCGGCCAACCTGGAACTGCTGGCAGGCTGGCGCGCCCGCCGCAACGACACCTTCCTGCGCCGGCTGTCGTCGAAGATCGCCAATGGCGTGCGTTCCCGCATGCTGCGCGACAACACGCCGGATACCGGCTGCGGCCTCAAGGTGTTTGCCCGCGAGACCTTCCTGCAGCTCCCCAATTTCGATCACATGCACCGCTTCCTGCCGGCGCTGGTGATGCGCAATGGCGGCGTGGTCGTGTCGGTTCCGGTCCACCACCGCGCGCGCGAACGCGGCACCTCCAAATACGGCGTGCACAACCGGCTCTGGGTGGGCATCGTCGATCTGTTCGGCGTGGCCTGGCTGCAGCGGCGGGTCCGTCTGCCTGTCATCGAGCCCGATTCCGACCTTTAAATGAAGGCACGCGTCATCGTCAAAGGCCTGGCGCTGATGTTGAGCCTGGCGCTCCTGGGCTACCTGTTCAAAACCAGCGACCTGGGCAACAGCGTCAACGAAGCCTGGATCGATGCGCGGGTGCGCGGGCACGGCGTCAACGGTGCATTGCTGTTTCTGCTGATGGGCGGGCTTTTCACTGCCATCGGCCTGCCGCGCCAGATCATTGCCTTTCTCGGCGGTTATGCCTTCGGCATCGGGCTGGGTACGCTGCTCGCCGCATCGGCTGCGCTATTGGGTTGTCTGCTAAGTTTCGGTTATGCGCGCCTGTTCGGCAAAGGCCTGCTGCGTGCGCGGCTGGGCGAGCGTGCCGGACGTTTCGACCGCTTCATCCACGATCATCCGTTTGCCATGACGATGCTGGTCCGGCTGCTGCCCGTGGGCAACAACCTGCTGACCAACCTGGCGGCGGGCATATCGAGCATCCGCCCGCTGCATTTCCTGGCCGGCACGTTCCTGGGCTATCTGCCGCAGACGCTGGTGTTTGCGCTGGTCGGCAGTGGTGTACAGATTGCGCCAGCCCTCAAGCTCGCCCTTGCCATCGGCCTTTTCCTGATCTCGGGCGTGCTGGGCGCCTACCTTTACAGACATTTCCGTCACGGCCAGAGCCTCGACGAACAGATCGATGCCGCACTGGATGAAACCGATAGCGATGATCATGAATCCACAACACACGTCTGATTCCTCCGGGCGCGGCCTGCTGCTGTTCAGCCTGATTCTGCTGGCCGCCTTGACCGCAGTGGCGATCCTGACGCGTCCGCTGACCCCGATCGACGAAACGCGCTACGTCAGCGCCGCATGGGAAATGTGGCTGCGCGGCGACTTCCTGGTGCCGTTCAAGAATGGCGCGCCCTACAGCGACAAGCCGCCTTTCCTGTTCTGGATGTTCCAGGCCGGCTGGGCGCTGTTCGGCGTCAACGACTGGTGGCCGCGCCTGGTGCTGCCGCTGTTTTCCGCCGGCGGATTGCTGCTGACCTATGGACTCGCCCGCCGCCTGTGGCCGCGGCATTCTGGTCTCGGCGGGCAGGCCGCGCTGGTGCTGGCGAGCGCGCTGTTGTGGATCGTGTTTTCCACCTCGGTCATGTTCGACGTGATGCTGGGCTTCTGGGTGCTGTCCGGCCTGCATGGCGTGCTGGCAGCCGCCGACGGGAAGCGCCGCGGCTTTGTCATGCTTGGCATCGCGATCGGCCTGGGCGTATTGAGCAAAGGGCCGGTCATCCTGCTGCATCTGCTGCCGGTCGCCGCACTCGCCCCGTGGTGGAACCCGGGGTTGCGCTGGGGCCGCTGGTTCGGCGGCATCCTGCTGGCGGTGCTGCTGGGGGCCGCGATCGCGCTGACGTGGGCGCTGCCGGCCGGCTTTTCCGGCGGCGAGGCATATCGCAATGCGATTTTCTGGGGGCAGACCGCCAACCGCATGGTCGAATCCTTCGCGCACAGGCGACCGTTCTGGTGGTATGTACCCTTGCTGCCGCTGCTGCTGTTTCCCTGGTTCGTCTGGCCGGCATGGTGGAAGGCGCTGGCGTATCACCGCCGCGAGGGCCTGGATCGCGGTTCGCGCTTCTGCCTGGCATGGATGCTGCCGGTGTTCGTCGCCTTTAGTTTCATCAGCGGCAAACAGCCGCATTATCTGGTCCCGCTGTTTCCCGCCTTCGCGCTGCTGACGGCGCGTTTGCTGGCCGGGCGTGGGGATACGCGGGTCGGCCTGCCTGCCTTGCTGGCGGCGGCACTCGGCGTGGTAATGGTTCTGGCTGCAACCGGGCACATTGCCAGGTTGCATCACGAGGTGGTGGATTTGCCGCCAGGCTGGCCTGGCGCAGTCCTGATCGCGCTGGCCTTCGCAGCCTGGATGGCGGGGCGGCGCGGCGTGGCCCCGGTGCCAAATCTGGCGCTGCTGGGTGCGGCCGTGCTGGCGCTGGTGCAGGTCGCCGCGATGCATTCGATCGGTCCCATGTACGATGTCAAGCCGATGGCGCTGGCGATCAGGCAGGTGCAGGACGAAGGGCGGCCGGTTGCCAATATCGCGACCTACCATGCGCAATACCAGTTTCTCGGCAGGCTGAAAACGCCCCTGGCCGAGGTGACCGGGGTTCGCGCGACGCTATGGCTTGCCGCCCATCCGGAAGGCTATGCCGTGGTGTATCTGGATGATCGCCGTCTGGCCGGGGTGTCCGCGCGCTACAAGCAGGCTTATCGCGGGGGCGGCGCTGTGCTGGTGGATGCGCGAACGGCAGCCGGTCTGCTGGCCGCCCCTACAAAACAATAGCCAGACTCAGGCGTCGGCGTCACGTTGCGGCAGCACCACTTCGCGCGAAGGCGAAATGGTCGAGATGGCGTGCTTGAAGATCATCTGGGCAGCCTGATCCTGGCCTTTCAGCAACACCACAAACTGATCGAACGACTCGATTCGTCCCATGAGCTTGATCCCGTTGACGAGAAACACCGACACCGGGATACGCTCCTTGCGCAGGGTGTTGAGAAAAACGTCTTGCAGGTGGTTGTATTCTTTGCTGGCCATGGTCGGCTCCCTATTGAGTGAAGACGGGGCGGTGCCCCGTTTAATATTTTTAGCGGATTACTCGATTTTTGCACCGGTACGTGCTGCCGTGATGGCATCGCGGACGCGCTGCTGCTGAATCTGCTTGACGATTTCGCCCCGCACGGCGTCGAGCGGCGGCAGTTTGGGCGTGCGCGTATCGTCGAGTCGGATGATGTGGTAGCCGAATTGGGTCTTCACCGGCGTTTTGGTGATTTCGCCTTTTTTCAGTCCGGCCAGCGCGTCGGAGAACTCGGGCACGAATGCGCGGCGGTCGGACCAGTCGAGCGCCCCTCCGTTTTTGGCCGACCCCGGATCCTTGGAATATTTCTTCGCCAGGTCCTCGAATTTGGCTTTCTTGCCGAGTTCGGCGATCAGTTTCTTCGCCTCGGCCTCGGTTTTCACCAGAATGTGGTGGGCCTGGTATTCCGGCTCCATCGGCTCAGTTTTGGCCTTGTCGTACATCGCCTGGACTTCGGCGTCGGTCACCGGATGGGCCTTGACGTAATCTTCCAGGTAGGCCTTGGCAAGCTGATCCTTGCGCCGGATATCCAGCGCGGCAGCCAGGTTCGGATCCTTGTCGAGTCCCTTGTCGAGGGCGGCGCTGGACAGCAGTTCAAGGTTGATCAGGGACTCGCGCACGCGGGCATCCAGTTGCGGGGAATCGGGCTGGCCCTGGGCCATTTCGCGCTTGACCAGTTCGCCATACTGGGCGGGAATGGCCTTGCCGTTGACCACGGCCAGCGGCTTGTCGGAGGCGGCAGCCGGAGCGGGGGTCGCGGCTGCGGGCGTTTGCGCCTGTGCCAGCGGAGTGAGGGCCAGCAGGATCAGGGCAGGGAGAAGGGCAAGACGCATACGGGTTCCTTTCAGAGTTCTTCCGGAGTTAAGGCAGTGATCGACAACGCGTGGATTTCGCGCTGCATGAGCTCGCCCATCGCTTCGTATACAAGGCGGTGACGGGCGAGGGTGGAAAGATTACGAAATTTGGGTGACACCAGTGTGAGACGGAAATGCCCTCCTCCCGATGCAGCGCCGGCATGCCCCTTGTGCTGGGCGCTTTCGTCCTCCAGCGTGTAGGTTTCAGGTTCCAGCACGGCGAGGCGCTGGCGGATCAGATCGGCCGTGCTCATGCGGGAAGGGTTTTCCTGAAGGGTTTGACACTGACGCCTGCATACACGCCAGCCGCCACGTAGGGATCGGCGTCGGCCCATGCCTTGGCGTCGGCGAGCGTATCGAATTCGGCGACGATCAGGCTGCCGGTAAATCCTGCCCCGCCCGGATCGTTGCTGTCGATGGCCGGAAACGGACCGGCCAGCAACAGCCGTCCTGCCTGCTGCAGGGCGTGCAGGCGCTCCAAGTGAGCGGGGCGGGCGGCAAGTCGCCGCTCGAGGCTGTCGGCCGCATCCTGGCCGACGATGGCATAGAACATTATTGCTTTTCTTCCTTATCAAGATATCGGGTCAGCATCATGCTTTGACCGATTACAAACAGCAGCATCAGCCCCAGGCTGCCGAACAGCTTGAAATCCACCCAGGTGTCGGTCGAGAAGTTGAAGGCGACAAACAGATTTGCAACCCCCATGAAGGCAAAAAATCCGCCCCAGCTCGCGTTCAACCGACCCCAGGCGACCTCAGGAAGTTCCATCTGTTCGTTCATCACGCTTTTGATGACGTTGCGGCCGAAGGCGGCGGCACCAAAAATGATGCCGGCGAAAATCCAGTACAGCACGGTCGGTTTCCACTTGATGAAGCTTTCGTCGTGCAGCCATAGCGTGGCGCCGCCGAACACCACGATGATGCCCAGGCTGACCCACATCATGGTGTCGGCCTTGTGGCCGCGCAGTTTGACCCAGGCGATCTGGCCGACACTGGCGATGATGGCGACCAGCGTGGCGAGATAGATTCCGGGCTTCTCGCCCACGCCTGTCGGCTGGGGCAGGCCGAGGCTGGCCATGAAGGCGCGCGTGGCTTCGGCGTTGGCGTCGCCTATCTTGTAGGCGATGAAAAATACGATGATGGGAAAGAGATCGAACAGCAGTTTTTTCATTATGGTTGGGCCATGCAGCCAGCTGTAATTCGGGCAATTGCTTATTTTGCTATGATTCCCCCTCCTGACCAAGCGCTTTTGGTGCTGGTCGCCAGACCCGATCATCGATGCTCAATATCGACCTGCACTGCCATTCCAACGTGTCTGACGGCGTGTTGCCGCCCGCCGATGTGGTTGCTCGTGCGGCCGCCAACGGTGTGCACGCGCTCGCCCTGACCGACCATGACGATGTAAGAGGAATATCCGCTGCGCGCGCGGCTGCGGACGCCGCCGGGCTGATCCTGATCCCGGGCGTCGAGATTTCGGTGACATGGGGCGGCCAGACGGTCCACATTGTCGGCCTGCGCATCGATCCTGCGCATCCCGGGCTTGCGGGCGGACTGCACGACATCCGTCTTGGCCGCCTCGAGCGCGCGCAGCGGATGGGCGTCGACCTGGCGCAGTCCGGCATTGCCGGCGCCTACGAAGGTGCCTGCGAGTACGCCGCCAACAAGCAGATGGTCGGTCGCACGCACTTCGCCCGCTGGCTGGTGGCGCAGGGACATGTGCCCGACATGCGCAGCGCCTTCCGCCGTTTTCTGACGCGCGGACATCCCGGCTTCGTCGAACATGAATGGACCACGCTGGAAAACGCCGTCAGCTGGATCCGTGCCAGCGGCGGCATGGCGGTGATCGCGCATCCCGGACGCTATGCATTCAATGCGCGTGAACTGCACCTGCTGCTGGACGCCTTTCGCGCGCTGGGCGGCGAGGGCATCGAGGTCATCACCGGCAGCCACCATCCTTCCGAATACGGCAAGTTTGCCGACCTGGCCCGCGCGTTCGGCCTCAAGGCTTCGCGCGGGGCGGATTTCCATGCGCCAGGCGAGGGCATTGACATCGGTCGCCTGCCGGCCCTGCCGCATTACTGTCAGCCTGTCTGGCAGGGCTGGCCTGAACTTGAACCGCTTTCTTCCTTTTCTCCAAGCTGACGATTTATGGCGCAATTTTTCAATATCCACGCAGAAAACCCGCAGACCCGCCTGATCCAGCAGGCAGTCGACATCCTCAAACGCGGGGGCGTGATCGTCTATCCCACCGATTCCTGCTATGCGCTGGGCTGCCAAATCGGCGACAAGGAAGCGGCGATGCGGCTGCTGTCGGTGCGCGGGCTCGATACCGGGCACGACCTCACGCTGATCTGCCGCGACCTGTCCGAGCTCGGACGCTACGCGCAGGTCGACAACGCCCAGTTCCGATTCCTCAAGACGCATACCCCGGGTGCCTACACCTTCATCCTGCGCGGCACCCGTGAAGTGCCGAAGCGCCTGCTGCACAAGAAGCATGACACCATCGGCTTGCGGGTTCCCGCGCATCCCATCGTGCAGGCGCTGCTGGCCGAACTCGGCGAACCCATCCTGTCGTCCACGCTGCTGCTGTACGGGGAGGACGTGCCGCTGACCGAGCCCTGGGAAATCCGCGAGCGCCTGGAACACCTCGTCGACCTGGTCATCGATGGCGGCGCCTGTGGCCTCACGCCTACGACGGTCGTCGATCTCACGACCGACACGCCGTCGGTGGTGCGCTTCGGCAAGGGCGACACCTCGGACTTCGAGGCCTGATCGCGCATGGAACTCACGCTGATCCAGAAAATTGCGGTGTTCGCCCTGCCGGTGATCTTTGCGATCACCCTGCATGAAGCCGCGCATGGCTACGTGGCGCGCTTCTTCGGCGACATGACCGCGGCGGCGGCGGGGCGGATCACCGCCAATCCGCTCAAGCACATCGATCCGGTCGGTACGATCCTGGTGCCGCTGGTGATCCTGCTGACCAGCAAATTGCTGGGCGGCGGCATGATCCTGTTCGGCTGGGCCAAGCCTGTCCCGGTCAACTTCGGACGTCTGCGCCGGCCCAAGCAGGACATGCTGTGGGTGGCGGCCGCCGGCCCCGGCATGAACTTCATCATGGCAGTGTTCTGGGCGCTGATGATCCAGGTCGGCCATGCGCTGGGCAGCAGTTTTGCCAGCGCGCCCCTGATGCTGATGGGGGCGGCGGGCGTGTTCATCAACGTCATCCTGATGGCGCTGAACCTCATCCCGCTGCCGCCGCTCGACGGCGGCCGCATCGCCGTCAGCCTGCTGCCGGTGAAGCAGGCCATGCAGTTCGCCCGGCTGGAGCCGTATGGCCTGTTCATCCTGCTCGGGCTGATGTTCACCGGCATCCTCGGCTTCATCCTGTGGCCGCTCATCAGCATGTTCATCGGCCTGACGGCGCTGGTCACGGGACTCGAGCCCGCCCAGTTGATCGGCCTGATCCAGCTCGTGTTGTCCTGACCCCCACCGCTCACCACTCACCACTCACCACTCACCACTCACCACTCACCACTCACCCAACATGTATTCCGATCGCGTTCTCTCCGGCATGCGTCCCACCGGACGCCTCCATCTCGGCCACTATCACGGCGTCCTGAAAAACTGGTTGCGCCTGCAGAACGAATACCAGTGCCTGTTCTTCGTCGCCGACTGGCACGCCCTGACCACGCACTACGACACGCCGCAGGGGATCGACGAGAACGTGCGCGACATGGTGGTGGACTGGCTCGCGGCGGGCGTCGACCCGGCGCAGGCGACGCTGTTCGTGCAGTCGCGCGTGATCGAACATGCCGAACTGCATCTGCTGCTGTCGATGATGACGCCGCTCGGCTGGCTGGAGCGCGTGCCCACCTACAAGGACCAGCAGGAAAAGCTGGCCAGCAAGGACCTCTCGACCTACGGTTTCCTCGGCTATCCGCTGCTGATGAGCGCCGACATCCTGATCTATCGTGCCAACCGGGTGCCGGTCGGCGAAGACCAGATTCCGCATATCGAATTCACCCGCGAACTGGCGCGTCGCTTCAACCACATGTACGGGCGCGAGCCGGGCTTCGAGGACAAGGCGCGCGCCGCGGTCAAGAAACTCGGATCGAAGAAGGCGCGGCTGTACGAGGAATGCCGCACCGCCTACCAGGAAAAGGGCGACGACGAGGCGCTGGAGTCAGCCAAGGCGCTGTTGAACGATGCGCAGAACCTGTCGATGAACGATCGCGAACGCCTGTTCGGCTATCTCGAGGGCTCAGGCAAGATGATCCTCGTCGAGCCCGATGCCCTGCTGACCGAGGCCTCGAAAATGCCGGGGCTGGACGGGCAGAAGATGTCCAAATCCTACGGCAACACCATTGCCTTGCGCGAGGATCCCGAGACGGTCACCAAGAAAATCCGCACGATGCCGACCGACCCGGCGCGCGTGCGCCGCACCGACCCGGGCAGCCCGGCCAATTGCCCGGTATGGCAATTCCATCTGGTGTATTCCGACGACGCAACCCGGCAATGGGCCACCGCGGGCTGCACCAGCGCGGGGATCGGTTGCCTCGAATGCAAGCAGCCGGTGATCGATGCCGTGCTGGCCGAACTTGCGCCGATCCGCGAGCGTGCGGTGTATTACGAGGACAATCCCGACCAGGTGCGCAACATCCTTGCCGACGGCTGCGAAAAGGCGCAGGCACTGGCACGCGACACCATGCGCGACGTGCGCGAGTCGATGGGGCTGACGTTCGGCTAGAAGGCGCTGGGCCATGCCTGCGAGGCGGCAGCAAACCAATAAAGTGGGCCGTTCGGGTGCTTTACGATTGATTCGCTTCGCCCTTGTCAGCCTTGAGCCTTTCGATCTCGTCCACCATTTTCTCGATCAGGACGAGGGCAGCCTCCAGCACGTCTTCCGCCGCCGGGTTTTCTGAATACGCCCGCCTTTTTCATGGTCTGATGTGCGGCGCGCAGTTTCGCGAGTTCGTCTCTCATGCTTCTCTCTATCCCAGGTCACAAGACAAAAAGAGGGGGTCAGGGGCGTGCGGGCCCTGATATCAGTATCTCAGGCCGCATACCCGAGTACTGCGAAGTAATGGCATGCGGTCCCCGTCATGACGAACAGATGCCAGACCAGGTGACCATACCGTATCCGCGAATCGAGTGCGAAGAAGACTACGCCCGCGGTGTAGGACACGCCACCTGCAACCAGCCAGGCCAGGCCCGTTGTGGGCACCCTGGCAACCAGGGGATCGACTGCAAACACGATGAGCCACCCCATGAGCAAATACAGGCTGGTGGAGAGAATGGGATGGGTGCCCTTGTTGAAGACCTTCAGCGCCACCCCGGTTGCGGCAAGCCCCCAGACAAGCCCCAGGAGCGTCCAGCCCCATGCGCCACGCAGCACCCCAAGCGTAAACGGCGTGTACGTCCCCGCGATAAGCAGAAAGATCGCGGAATGTTCGATGATCCGGAAAACGCGCTTGGCCTTGCCGACGGGTAACGCATGGTAGAGGGTGGAGGACAGGTAAAGAAAAATCATGGTTGCCGCGAAGATGCTCGCACCTATGACGAACCAGCCGTCTTCGTGGCGTGCAGCATGAATGAGGAGATACGGCGTTCCGACGAGCGCGGCGACCAGCGCCAGCCCGTGGCTGATGCTGTTTGCGATCTCTTCCCCTTGCGACGGCTGGCGCCCGGCAGAAACAGGCAATGCATGCACGATGGTCCCTTTCGATATCTCGCACGGTGCTGCGTGACTTGTCCTTGCCCGCAACGGGTCAGGTGTTCGAAGCAGAACGCCCGATGTTCACCAGGCTTTCCTAAAGCCGTGCCGGGTTGATCTGCTCGCTGGCGTGATATTCCTTGCGTTTCATCTGCATGTATTCCGGCCGCTCCACTTCATGCAGCTGTCGCGCATAGCGCTCGGTCGCGTTGAACCAGGTGGTCATTCGCATCTCCTGACGCGTGTCCGGCGCGCTGGACAGCGCGCCAAGGTAGGCATCGATCGCCAGGTAGTAGCGCATGGCATTGCGTTCCAGCGCGCCGCGCACCCCGCCGATGTAGCCGGTTGGTGAGGCGGCCGGGCCGCCGGTCGGAGTAAAGCCGATCTTGTCGCTGCCCACGGTGGCCAGATAGGTTTGCATGGCCATGCGCCCGGCCATGCCGTAGCTGTATGCGTAGGTCAGGTGCAGAAAAGTGCGATTGTCTTGAATGGCTACCGCTTCCAGGACGATCCGGTAATCCTTGGTACGCAGCGGGCCGCTGTCGGCCTCGAGTTCCACCCGGAAGTATTCAGGGCTGGCGGCGGCAGTGCGGTAATTGAATTGCACGCGGTAGGTATCGGCCAGCGCCTGTTCGACCTTCCTGCCGATATTCACGCTCAGCAGGCTGCCATGGCTGTCTGTCGAGGCGCCGCAAGACTTGGTGTTCAGGTGCAGCATCAGCACATCGCACCAGTTGGCCGGGCCACGCTTCGGGTCATTGAGTGCGCCGTTTACGGTGGCGAAGGGGTAATCCACTACAGCGTAAATATCACCCTTGAGCCTGGACGCCGACTCCGCCGAAACCAGGTACAGCTGACGCTGAAACGGATTGTGGTTGAGTTGATGTGTCAGGCGCTGCCGGGTATCGCGCAAGCTCGCCGCATCGTCCGCCGCCAGCACAAGCTGGACATGGCCCAGGCAGGCCAGCAGCAGGGTGATCAGCATCCGCTCCGCATCAAGCCGCCAGATGCGGGCTCGGTTCACAGGAAGCGCGCCCATAAACGTGCGCCGGTTTCCTTCAGACGCAACAGCAGGGAGCGGTTTTCCCAGTCTTTCAGGGTGATTTGCCTGGATGCCTGCAGGTCCTGATCGAACATCGCCTGCATGCGGCTGCCGAAATCCTGTCCCAGAATCACTGCGTCGATCTCCTGGTTGTTCAGGCGGCTGCGCCAGTCCAGGTTGGTGGAGCCGACCGTGGACCATACCCCGTCTATCATCGCGGTCTTCGAATGCAGCAGCGCATCCTGGCGCTCATAGACCTTGATTCCGCTGCTCAGCAGTTCCTGATAAAACGAGCGTGTGGCATTCAACACCAGATCGGAATCCGATTTTCCGGGCAGCAGCAGCCTCACATCCACGCCGCGCGCCGCGGCATCCTTGAGCGCGGCCAGCAGCTGCGGGTCGGGCAGGAAATAGGCATTGGTCAGATAGACCTGGCTTTCCGCGCTGTTGATGGCGGATATCAGGGTGACATACATCAGGCTGACCGGGTCACCGGGCGAACTGCCGATGGCGCGCATGACTTCCGGGCCCTTGTTGCCGAGTTGCGGAAAATATCCGTGGCCGCTCAGTGCAACGCCTTTCTGCTTGTCCCAGGTCGCCATGAACAGCTTCTGGAATTCCGCCACCACGGGCCCTTCGATACGAAGATGGGTGTCGCGCCAGA
The DNA here is from genome assembly GCA_964533095.1 of uncultured Thiobacillus sp. Taxonomy (GTDB): domain Bacteria; phylum Pseudomonadota; class Gammaproteobacteria; order Burkholderiales; family Thiobacillaceae; genus Thiobacillus. The sequence continues at coordinate 110,071 of CAZHKS010000003.1, forward strand.
TCGGAGCGTCCTGCTCGCCCCGGGCCTTTTTGCTGTGTGAAAAAGGTCTGACGAACGAACCGGCGGAATACACGCTGCTGATATTGATGCCGCCGACGTAGGCGATCCGGCCATCCACCACCAGCAACTTGCGGTGGTCGCGTTCGTTGAGCGCCCAGTCCTTGCGGGTATTGAGCGGGTTGACGGGGTTGTATTCCAGAACATGGGCGCCGGCGTCCTCCAGCGGCTGGAAGAATTCCCTGGGCGTGGAGAGCGACCCCACGCTGTCGTAGATCAGATTGACCTGCACCCCGGTACGCTGCTTGACCAGCAGCGCATCGACGAGGCTCTGGCCGATCTCATCCGGTTCCAGGATGTAGGTTTCCAGGTTGATATGGTTCCTCGCAGCGTTGATCGCCGCAAACATGGAGGCATACGTGGACGGTCCATCCAGCAGCAGCTCCACCTTGTTGCCCACCACCAGCGGACTGCCGCCAATTTCCTGCGCGAGTGCCAGATGGCGGTCAAAAATCCGGGTGTCGTCGGCCCCGAGCTTGAGCCGGGCCAGAATGGCCTTGCTCTGCCGGTTGGATAAAGCGCCGTGCGCGCCTTCCATCCGGATGGCGTGGGCCGGAGGGAGCGCCAGATCGGGATTGATTCTGGGCAAGGTGCCACAGCCAGCAAGCAGAAGCGGCGTGATGGCGGCAAGCCGCAGACCGCGCTGCACCAGCGCCTGCATGCGCTGACCGCAATTCTGTAGCAGTCCGGCCATAAGGCAGTCGCGATCCATGTTGTTCCCCGTTTTCACCATGCGGCACCGGCCAGCGCGGCTCAGACTACGTTCCGGATTGGCCCAGGACGTGGAAAGGATCGCCGCGGGGGATATCCGCAAGCAGTCGATCGTATTCCCTTTTGACCACCGCGTAGCATTCGCATACCGTTCTTTCCAAACCTGGCCGATCCAGCACCTCGATCCGGCCACGGCTGTAGCGGATCAGTCCGGCGCGCTGCAATTTCCCGGCCGCCTCGGTCACCCCTTCGCGACGCACGCCGAGCATGTTGGCGATCAGTTCCTGCGTCATTGTCAGCGAATCCGAGGACAGGCGGTCGAGGCTCAACAGCAGCCAGCGGCACAGTTGCTGTTCGATCGAATGGTGCCGGTTGCAAACCGCGGTCTGCGTCATCTGCGTGATCAGTGCCTGGGTGTAGCGCAGTAACAGGCGCAGCACCGGTCCGGCGCGGTTGAATTCCTGTTTCAGTCGTTCCGCCTTCAGGCGATAGCCATGGCCCGCGCTCTGCACCACGGCACGACTGGGCGTGGTCTCGCCGCCCATGAACAGCGAAATGCCAAGTATGCCTTCATTGCCGACCACCGCGATTTCCGCCGATGCGCCATCCTCCAGCACATACAGCAGCGACACGATGGACGTGGTGGGGAAGTAGACGTGATGCAGTCGGGCCCCGGGCTCGTACAGGACTTCGCCAAGCGGCATCGGAATCGATTCCACGTGAGGAGACAGGCGCGCAAACTCGGCGGCAGGCAAGGCGGCGAGCAGGTGGTTTTGCGTTGGACTGGGGGGCGTGGGCATCAGCGAACTCCAGCGTTGTGTCCTGACATTCCTGTAGCCGGGAGGATGCAAAAATACAGGACCGTATGAAGGCAGCGTAGCACGATCAGAGAATGTCATAAGAACTTGTTTGTGCGCCGCAGAACACAGAACTGGGGGCTGCCAGGTGGCCAAAAACTGGAACACGAAGGCGACCGCATCGCCCGGCGCGCGGCCTTTGGTCTGGGTGCGACAGCGCACAGACAGACCCTGGGGCAATCGATACGCTGGAAATATGGATACGTGGTCAGGTGTTACGGGTGCCAATTGCTCCGGTGATGCTTCGGCACGCGATGGCGCGTTGATATCGGAACGTGATCAACACGCGGAGTAGTTAACCCGACGTTCGAAACAGAGGTGTTACAGTGAAAACGACGAAAATGTTTGCAGTCAGTACGCTGACCATGGTGGTGCTGCTCGGTCTGGGGGGGTGTAGCGGCATGTCGACGCGTGACAAGAGTACCGCAATCGGTGCCGGCGTCGGTGCCGTCGGGGGCGCCGTCCTTACGGGCGGCAGCGCGGTCGGAACGGTTGGTGGCGCAGCGGTCGGTGGCGTCATCGGCAACCAGGTCGGTAAATAAGCAATACGCCCGGATTCGCCCGCGTCCTGGCGTATCCGTCCCGGCCCGCATTGGCCAACGCGCAATGCCATCAGTTTCGCCATGCCGTGAGCAAGCCTGTTTTTTGACCCGCTACTCACCCCACGCCGATGCAGGACGCCCAATCACTCGTCAGCTTCAAGCCTTGTAGCTGTCTTCGGCCCGCCCATAGCACGAGCACGCCGAAGCTTCCAGGCCGAGGCCATCAATGACGTCGATGTTTCCACGGCTGTAGTCGATCAGCCCGCGTTGTTTCAGCGCGTGCGCGGCATGGGTGACGCCGACCCGGCGCACGCCCAGCATGTGCCCGATAAATTCATGGGTCAGGTGGAAATGATCCGAACCTACCCGGTCGCGCGTCATCAGGAGCCAGCGTGCGAGGCGTGCCTCGACGACGTGAAAGCGATTGCACGCGGCGGTTTGCGCGACCTGGGTCATCAATTCATGGGCATAGAGGCCCACCTGGCGCTGCAGGGCCAGGCTATGCCGAAGCTCCTTGCGAAACGGCGCGGCCTTCATCCGCATCGCTGTGCCGGCGCCTTGAACCAGCGCGCGGAACGGGCTCAGGCGCACGCCCAGTGCAAGCGAAACGCCAACCAGGCCTTCGTGACCGACCATTCCCACTTCGAGGGCGAGGGGTGGGTCGACCAATGTGAGCAGGGACACGAGCGAGTCGTTGGGGAAATAGACATGCCTGATCACATCCCCAGGCTCATACAGCACCTCGCCGAATGCCAGCGCGATCGGCTCCAGGCTCGCCAGCAAGCGCCGGTATTCCGGGTGCGGAAGCGCGGCCAGCAGTTTGTTGGAGGCCGGCAGCCGGTTGGTGGCCTGCATCAGCATCGGATGTCCATCATGGGCCATCCCAGACGCGGTTGAAGCGGGGCTGTGGAAAAGGGCAGCGATATGACATGCCATGCAGGCTAAGGAAGATTGCACCGACTGTCTGTACGCCAACGCACGGAGGCATTCTGCAGCGGGGACGGGAAACCGGATTGGCTTCGCCGTGATTATGTTCGATACCGTACAGACGGCATCTGGATATTTATCCTATAAACAAAGTGTGGTTTTGATACGGCTTATCGAGGGGGCTGAATTGAAGTGAGAAGTATCCAAGCCCGCCATGCCGTTCGCAGCCGTGATTTTTACCTCGATATCTTTTGGAGAATCAAAAATGAGCACTCAAAACGTCCCTGACGAACCGGACTTCCCCGACGTGACCAAGGAACAGCTGATCGCTGATTTCAAGACAGTGGTGTCGGATGCTGAGGCCCTGATCAAGGCTACGGCCAACCAGGGCGGCGAGGCGTTGGCCACGGTGCGTGCCAAGGCCGAAGCGTCTCTCGCCAAGGCGAAGGCCCAGATGGCTGACGCCGAGGCTGCTGTACTGGTTCGGGCCAAGGCGGCTGCCAAGGCGACGGATGTCTACGTCCACGAGAACCCGTGGAAAGCGATCGGCGTCTCCGCAGGTCTCGCGCTGCTTGTCGGCTTCATCATGGGTCGCCGCTAGTCGACCTCCCATGAGCACGGAAACGCCGGGAGGTGGATCGGGATTATTCGATTCCCTGAAAGGGTTCGCAGCCAGTCTGGTAGCCATCGTCCACACCCGTCTCGATCTGTTGTCGACAGATCTGGAGGAAGAGCGGACGCGACTGGTCTCGGTGTTGCTGATGCTGTTCTTGGCACTGTTTTGCATCGGTATCGGCGTGGTGCTGCTGACGATCCTGATTGCAGTCGTCTTCTGGGATAGCCACCGGCTTCTGGCCTTGGCCGGGTTGACCGGATTCTTCCTGGTGAGCGGCGTGGTGGCATTCGGGTATGCGCGACACAAGCTCAGAACCAAGCCGAGGTTGTTCGCAGCGAGTCTGGCCGAGCTATCCAAAGACCGGCAGCACCTGATGGATCGATCATGAACAGCGCATTAACCAGACTGGCTGAACGCCGTGAACGCTTGGTGGCGCAATCTGCTGAGCAGCGGATTGCGCTGGCGCAAAACGCGGCGCCCTGGCGCGCACCCCTGGCGCTGGCGGACCGGGGCGTGGAAGCGCTTCGCACCATCAGGCGCCATCCCGGCCTGTTGCTGGCCGCCACCCTGGCGCTTGTGGCCTTGCGGCCGGGGCGTGCAGAAAGATGGACACGATTCGCCTGGGTCGGATGGCAGGTCGGGCGAAAATTCCTCGGGCGCTGAAGAATTGAACATGCAGGGCAGTGAATCAAGCATCACGTACCGACTTGCGGGATTGCAACGTGTAGCAAGCAGGGTCTCTGAATCAGGAGAAATCGCAGGTCCATCATTAATCAAGGAGTATGATCATGAAAAAACAGAGTCTTATCGCCGCCGCCCTTTCCGCTTTTCTGCTGGTTTCCGTCGTGGGGTGCGCATCGACGTCCAAGCAGGAGGGAACGGGCGAATATGTCGACGATGCCGTCATCACCACCAAGGTGAAAGCCGCCATTTTCAATGAACCCAGCCTGAAATCGACCGAGATCAACGTCGAGACCTACAAGGGCGTGGTTCAGCTGAGCGGCTTTGTCAGTTCCCAGGCCGACATCAGCAAGGCAGTCGATGTTGCGCGCAGCGTAAAAGGCGTCGTCAGCGTCAAGAACGCCATGCATGTGAAGTAAAAGCCTCGAGTCGTTCGCCGCCTGTTACTGCCGCTGGATTCCTGTCTGGACCAGTAATGGGGTGGCCCGATGAATGTCGGGCCTGTCGAACGATTTTCCGAACCCATTAATTAAGGGGAGTGCAACATGCTTGAAACCATCGTTGTCGTACTGGTGATTCTATGGCTGCTGGGTATGGTGACGTCCTACACCATGGGCGGACTCATTCACGTCCTGCTGGTCATCGCAATCATCGTGGTACTGGTTCGCGTCATTCAAGGGCGGCGTCTCTAGCCCGCTTCGAGAATTTCCCTTGCCGCCGCATGCACAAAACGGTCTGAATGACCGTGCTGCGGCGCTCTCCAAACAGGAGAACAAAAAATGCGCTACCTGCTTATTGCATTGTCGGTGTTGCTTATCCCGCTGACTCAGGCCCGCGCCGAGGTCAGCGTCGGCGTCGGCATCCACGTGCCCGGCGTCAGCATCGGCATCAACATGCCGGCGTATCCGCGGCTCGTTCGGGTGCCGGGTTATCCCGTCTACTATGACCCCGGGGTGAACGTGAATTTCTTCTTTTACGACGGCCTGTACTGGGTGTTCCACGGAGACAACTGGTATGCGAGCAGCTGGTACAACGGACCGTGGGACTTGGTGGATCGTTATGAGGTGCCGCTGTATGTCCTGCGCGTTCCGGTGCGCTACTACCGCCAGCCCCCGCCCTATTTCCACGGCTGGCGTGCTGACGCTGCGCCGCGCTGGGGCGACCACTGGGGCCGTGACTGGGAACAGCGCCGCAGCGGATGGAATCAATGGAACCGCCGTTCCGCTCCGCGCCCCGCACCCTTGCCGTCGTACCAGCGGAATTATTCGGGCGACCGCTATCCACGCGAGCCGGAGCGGCAGCAGACGATCCGGTCGGAACGTTACCGCTACCAGCCGCGTGAGCCCGTGACGCAGCAGCATTATCAAAGGCAACAGAAACAGAATGGCCCGCAAGACAGGGGCCAGGACCGGGGCAATGGGAACCGGAATGAGGGACACGGGCAGGATCGTCGGTAGTTCCGGATGAACGAAAGGCGGCCGCATTGCGGCCGTCGTCGTTTCAGCCGTTTTCTGGCTGCGTGCCAGGGGTTTGCTCAGAGGGTTAAAAATGAATGCAATCAAGATCGTGGCAATCGTACTGATCGTAGCGGGCAGTCTGGGACTGATCTACGGCGGCTTCACGTACACGAAGGACTCTGACCAGGTGAAGCTGGGGCCGGTCGAACTGACTGTCAAGAACAAGGAGACAGTCAATATTCCGGTCTGGGCCGGGGTGGCGGCTATCGTGGCGGGCGCTGCGCTGCTGTTCGTTCGTAAGTAAAACAGTCGACAGCAAAAAATATATTGACGACAAATCCGGGAACACCCGGGCGCAGCAAAGCCGTGGCGAACAAGCAAGGGGTCATGCCCGATAGCTGGGCGATGACCCGGGATTAAGTAAAGAGCAGAAAATGAAAAAAACCTACCTGATCATTGCATCGATGACTCTTGTCCAGGGGTGCTATACCGCGCCTCCCTACCAACCATCCAGCCATGTCTTGGTTGGAGTCGGATATCCTGGCGCCAACATCGGCATCAATTTTTCGACGTACCCGGATCTTGTCCGGATACCGGGCTATCCCGTCTACTACGACCCCCGGGTGGATTTCAATTTCTTCTTCTATGACGGCCTGTACTGGGTGTTCCATGATGACAACTGGTATGCGAGCAGCTGGTACGACGGGCCGTGGGATAGGGTGGGTTATTACGATGTGCCGGCTTATGTGCTGCGCGTCCCGGTGCGTTACTACCGCCGGCCTCCGTCGTATTTCCATGGCTGGCGTGCCGACGCGCCGCCACGTTGGGGCGAGCACTGGGGTCGCGACTGGGAACAGCGTCGAAGCGGGTGGGACCGTTGGGACCGCGGCTCCACTCCGGCTCCCGCACCATTGCCGACCTACCAGCGGAATTATTCCGGCGATCGCTATCCTCGCGCAGTAGAACAGCAGCATACGATCCGGTCCGAGTATTACCGCTACCAGCCGCGTGAGCCTGTCACGCAGCAGTATTATCAACAGCGTGTGCAGCAACGCCAGCAGGATCAGCAACGCCAGCAGGATCAGCAGCGCCAGCAGGATCAGCAACGCCAGCAGGATCAGCAACGTCAGCAGGACCAGCAACGCCAGCAGGAGCAGCAGCGCCAGCATGAGCAACAGCGCCAGAAAGACCAGCAGCGCCAGCAACAACAGAAACAGCAACAAGATCTGGAGCGGAGACGCGCTCAACCTGAAGCGCAAGGGCAGGATCAAAAGCGCAAGGCTACTCAGCAGGAACTGGATAGGAAGAAGAAAGCCACCCAGAAGGCGTTGGATCGGAAGAAGAATGAAGAAGACACGCGCGATCGCTATCGCCAGTAATTTCAGGCAACCCGGCGTCAGCGTGATGACCACACACGCTCGACACGTGAAGGTCATCGCTGAAAACTGGATGGCGGAAAGAGGGGGACCTGTCCGCCCCACCATCGCCTGCTGGTAGCGGGTCTAGATGACCCTCACCGCAAAGAGGAACACGAATTGAACGAAGATATCGTCAAAGGCAATGGGAAGCAGACCTCCGGCAAGATCACGCAAAAGCGGGGCAAGCTCGCCGACGACGATCTCATGAATGCCGAAGGCAACAGGGACTACCTGCTTGGCAAGTTGCAGGCGCACTATGACCTGGCCGAGGACAAGGCTGAGCAGTAACTGAAGGATCTCGGACGCTGACTTGTCCCGCTTGTAGACTGATACATCGTTCAGCGAGGAGACGGAAATGCTGGTGACGTTTACGTGCAAGGCCTATGCCGACATCACGATGTTTGGTGACGTCGCGCTCGCCATGCTGAAAATGATGGGCCATAGCGACACGGTTCCCGGCGCCATCCTTGCCGAGGATGTTCCGGCCGCGCTGGATCGCTTGAAGGCGGCGATCGAGACGGTCAAGGCGACGCCGGCCCAGAACGACCCCGGGAGTGGCCAGGATGACGACACGGAAGAGCAGCCTGTCAGCCTGGCACACCGGGCCTTGCCCCTGATCGAATTGCTCACGGCTGCCGCGCAGCGAAAGGTCGACGTGATGTGGAAATGAAGCGAACGCGCTAGCACCGTAACCTTGATCCGATCAATGCTCGGCTCCAGGTTTCAAGCCGCGCAGCTTCTTGGTCTCGCCCCGCCGCTGCTTGCTGTCCAGACGCCGCTTTTTTGACGCCAGCGTGGGGCGGGTGGGGCGGCGCGGCGTTTCCACTTCGCAGGCTTCGCGTATCAGCGCGAGCAGCCGTTCCAGCGCATCGTCACGGTTGCGCCGCTGGCTGCGATAACGTTCCGCTTCGATGATCAGCACGCCATCCTGGGTGAGCCGACGGCCTGCCAGTCTGATGAGGCGCGCGCGCACGGGATCGGGCAGCGAAGGGGATCGGGCGACGTCGAAGCGCAATTGCACCGCGGTCGATACCTTGTTCACGTTCTGTCCGCCGGGTCCCGAGGCGCGCACGAAATCCTCCTGGATTTCGCGCTCGTCGAGCTCGATCTGGGCGTTGACCCGGATCATGGCCGGGGTTTGTCGATCACCACTTCACCACGTGCACGTTGTTGAGCGTGCGGCCCAGAAAGCGTTCGCCGATGGTCTGGAAGCGCAGCGGCACGTCGGTGACGTAGAAGTCGTAGCGCGGCTGGGCCGGTCCCGGATTGGCGAGGTGCTTCTCGGCCAGAAGCTGCGCGACCTGCTCGGCCATGGCCTCGGCCGAGTCGACCAGCTGCACGCCGTCGCCGAGCACTTCGTTGAGAAGCGGTTTCAGCAGCGGGTAGTGCGTGCAGCCGAGCACCAGGGTGTCGATGTGTTCGGCCATGAGCGGTTTCAGATAGTCCTGCGCGGTCAGCCGGGTGACTTCGTGATCGAGCCAGCCTTCCTCCACCAGCGGCACGAGCAGCGCGCAGGCCTGCGAATGGATGCGCGAGTCGGGCGCGTAGTCGTGGATGGCGCGCGCGTAGGCATTGCTGTTGATGGTGGTGGGCGTGCCGATGACACCGATCCGCTTGCCGCCGCGTGCCGACATTGCGCCGGCATCGATCACGTCGAGCACCGGCACCGGCGACAGGTCCTTGACCACCTGCGCCGCCACCGCCGCCATGGTGTTGCAGGCGATGACCAGCAGCTTGACGTCCTTTTCCAGCAGGAACTGCGCGATCTGGGTGGTGAAGTGGGCGATGGTCTCGACAGATTTCACGCCGTAGGGCACGCGCGCGGTGTCTCCGAAATACACGATGTTCTCGTAGGGCAGGCGCTCCATCAGCGCGCGCACCACGGTCAGTCCGCCGATGCCGGAGTCGAATACGCCGATGGGGGAGTGTGCATTCGTGGACATGGGTGGCAGGATGACGGAATGGGAAAGACGGCATTTTACCCGCAGGGCCGCTGTGCACTGCATAGGGCGAGGCGACATTCCACATGAGTGGCTGTGGCTGCGACACGGCGTGCAACACGGCGCCGCCCGACCCGCGCTACCGGCGCGCGCTGTGGATTGCCTTGATCTTGAATGCGCTGATGTTCGGCGTCGAACTCATCGCCAGTTTTTCCGCGCAGTCGGTGTCGCTGCTGGCCGATGCGGTCGATTTCCTGGGCGACGCCGGCAACTACGGCGTGGCGCTTTTCGTGCTTGGACTGGCGCCGGTATGGCGCTCGCGCACTGCCTTGTGGAAAGGCTGGCTGATGCTCGGCTACGGCGTGTTCGTGCTCGCCAAGTCGGCCTGGCAGTGGTCGGCCGGCGTGGTGCCGGAGCCGGCCATCATGGGCTGGGTGAGCCTGCTGGCGCTGGCGGTCAACGTCGGCGTGGCGGCGCTGCTGTATGCGCATCGCCAGGGCGACGCGCAGGCGCGCTCGGTGTGGCTGTGCTCGCGCAACGATGCGCTCGGCAATCTGGCGGTGATGGGCGCGGCAGCCGGCGTGTGGACAACCGCGCAGGGCTGGCCGGACATCGCGGTGGCGCTGGTGCTGGCGGGACTGGCGCTGAGTTCGGGTGCGTCGGTGATCCGTCACGCGAAGCAGGAGTTGAAGACGGCTTAAATCGCTTGCTGGCGCGCTAGCGCCCAGGCGACGTGCTCGCGCACCAGTTCGGACGGATGATCCTGGCGGGAGCCGAGTGCTGCCTTGTTTGCAGGCGAAGGCGGCGCGTTACCCAGTGCGACCGCGATGTTGCGCAGCCAGCGTTCATGGCCGATGCGGCGGATCGGCGAACCGGCCAGCCGGTCATTGAAATCGGTCTCGCTCCAGGCGAACAGTTCAACCAGCTGCGCGCTGTCGAACCCGTTCCTCACTTCAAAATCAGCCAGCGCTGCGGTCTGCGCAAAGCGGTTCCACGGGCATACCAGCTGACAGTCGTCGCAGCCGTAGATCCGGTTGCCCAGCAGCGGGCGCAGTTCGAGCGGGATGCTGCCCTTGAGTTCGATGGTCAGATAGGAAATGCAGCGCCGTGCATCGAGCGTATAGGGCGCGACGATGGCCTGAGTGGGGCAGATGTCGATACAGGCCTGGCAGGTGCCGCAATGGCCAGCCTCGGGCGCGTCCACCGGCAGCGGCAGGTCGGTGTAGATCTCGCCGAGGAAGAACCACGAGCCGTGCTGCCGGTTGAGCAGCAGGGTGTGCTTGCCGCGCCAGCCCAGTCCGGATTTCGCGGCGAGTTCCACTTCCAGCACCGGCGCGCTGTCGGTGAAGACGCGGAAATGATGCGGACCGACCGCCACGCCGATTTTTTCCGCCAGCGTCTGCAGGCGGTTGCGCAGCACCTTGTGGTAGTCGCGTCCCAGCGCATAGCGCGAGACATAGGCGACGTCGGCGTCATTCAGTACCGCATGCGGGTCGGCCGACGCTGGGGGATAATAGTCCAGCCGCGCGCTGATGACTCGGACGGTTCCCGGCACCAGTTCGGCCGGCCGGCTGCGCTTCAGGCCGTGCGCCGCCATATAATCCATCTCGCCATGAAATCCCTGATCCAGCCACGCCAGCAAGCCCGCCTCGGCCGCGCTCAGCTCGCCGTCCGCAATACCTACCGCGGCAAAGCCGAGCTCGCGCCCCCATTGCTTGATCTGTCCGGCCAATTGCGTTAAATCCTGCTCATGCATAAGGACGATGATACCGTGCGCTGCCGCCGCCATCTGGCCGACGAGGCCGAGACGCTGGCATTCGGTGCGCGGCTGGCGCAGGGACTGGCTCCCGGCATGACCGTATACCTCGAAGGTGATCTGGGGGCGGGGAAAACCACCCTGGTACGCGGAGTGCTGCGTGCGCTGGGGCATGGCGGACGGGTAAAGAGTCCGACCTATACCCTGGCCGAAACCTATAGCTTGCCCGGATTTGAGCTATATCATTATGACCTGTATCGTATGCATGACCCGCGCGAATGGCTGGATGCCGGGTTTCGCGACGCAAGCGACGGCCGGGCGGTGAGCCTGATCGAATGGCCGGACAAGGCGGCCGGCTGGCTGCCGGCGCCGGATGTGATCGTCCGGTTGACAATCGCGGACGATGCGCGCGAAATTGAATGCGTAGCGGCGAGCCCGCGCGGCGCCCAATATCTGGAGACATGTTGCACGCCCTGTTGAGAATTTTCCTGCTGTGCGGGTTGCTTGCGTCGGGCTGGGCCCAGGCGCTGCAACTCAGCGCCACACGGTTGTGGCCATCGCCCGACTACACGCGGATCACCCTGGAGGCGGCGCAACCTGTTGCGCACAAGTACTTCATGCTGTCGAACCCGCAGCGGCTGGTGATCGACCTCGAAGGCGTGGAGGCGGGTGCTGCGCTGGATGCGCTGGCGGGACAACTCAGCCCGGATGATCCCTACATCGGCGCGATCCGCGTGGGGATGAACCGCCCCGGCGTCATGCGTCTGGTGCTGGATCTGAAAGCAGCCGTCAAGCCTTCGGTCTTCCAGCTGGCTCCGCTTGGGCAATACGGACATCGCCTGGTGGTGGATCTCTATCCGGCGCAGGCAGGCGATACGGCGGCGGCAGACCCGGTCGCGCAACCGCAGTCCAAGGCAGCTGCACAGGCCGCATCCAGCAAGCCCGAGGGGCCACAGTACGCGCGGCTGATCACGGTGGCGATCGACGCCGGCCACGGTGGAGAGGATCCCGGCGCCAGCGGGGCGAATGGTTCGCACGAGAAGGACATCACGCTGGCGCTGGCCAGGAAGCTCAAGCAGAAAATCGACGAGCAGGAAAACATGCACGCCGTCCTGATCCGCGACGGCGATTACTTCGTGCCGCTCGGGCAGCGGGTGGTCAAGGCGCGCGCCCTGAAGGCCGACCTGTTCATGTCGATCCACGCCGATGCCTTCATCAAGCCGCATGCGCGCGGTTCGTCGGTGTTCGCCCTGTCCGAGAACGGCGCAACCTCGGTCGCCGCGCGCTGGCTGGCCAAACGGGAGAACGACGCCGACCTGATCGGCGGCGTCAACGTGGACGTCAAGGATCCCTTCCTCAAGCGTACCCTGATCGACCTGTCGCAGACCGCGACCATCAACGACAGCCTCAAGCTCGGGCGGGCGGTGCTGAAGGAAATCGGCGGCGTCAACACCCTGCACAAGGGCGAGGTCGAGCAGGCGGGCTTCGCGGTGCTGAAGGCGCCGGACATTCCATCCATCCTGATCGAGACTGCGTTCATTTCCAACCCCGAAGAAGAGAAACGCCTGAACGACCCCGGCTACCAGGACAAGCTGGTGGACGCCATCGTCGAAGGCGTCAAGGATTACTTCGACAAGCATCCGCTGACGGCTCCTTCGCGGCTTACGCGCAATCCATGACCGTCAGCCTGCTGGGCACGGCGGCCCCCGGATTCGAGCGGCCGCTCGATGTGCTGGAGGCCTGTCACGGCCGCATCGCCAGACAGTGCGATACCCTCGACAGGCTGCTGGCGCATCTGCCACTGCACGGCGCGGATGCCCAGGCGCAACAGGCGGCGCGGGCGGTGCTGACCTATTTCGATACGGCGGCGGTTCATCACCATGACGACGAAGAGCGCAACCTGTTTCCGCTGCTCGAGCAGGCCGGCGCGCCGGGCGCCTGCGATCTGGTCGAAACCCTGACGCTGGAACACGACGAACTGGCGCTATTGTGGTGGAGGCTGCGCGGTCTCCTGCAGCAGATAGAGGCCGGCACCCCCGTCATGCTGGACGAATCGCTGACGCGCCGCTTCGTCACCCTCAATCGCAGTCATCTCGAATTCGAAAACACCCGCGTGCTGCCGCTGGCACGACAGGTCCTGGACGCCGCCGCCATCGAGCGCCTGGGGCGTGCCATGGCCGCGCGGCGGGGTGTGGCGTACGCAGGGCCGTCGTGAGCATCCGCGTATTGCCCGACGTGCTGATTTCGCAGATCGCTGCCGGCGAGGTGGTCGAACGCCCGGCTGCCGCCTTGAAGGAAATTCTGGAGAACAGCCTCGATGCAGGCGCCACCGACATCCAGATCGATCTGGAGCAGGGCGGCATCAAGCGCATCCGTGTCGCCGACAACGGCAGCGGCATCGCGCGCGACGAACTCGCGCTCGCGCTGACGCGGCACGCCACCAGCAAGATCGCCAGCCTCGCCGATCTCGAACAGGTGGCGAGCCTGGGCTTCCGTGGCGAGGCGCTGGCGTCGATTGCCGCCGTCGCACGGGTGCAGCTCACCAGTTGCGGCACGGGCGCCGAACATGCCTGGACCGTGCAGGCCGAAGGCGGCCGGCTCGGTGCGCCGGCACCCGCTGCGCGTGCGACCGGCACCACGGTCGACATACAGGACCTGTTCTTCAGCACCCCGGCGCGGCGCAAGTTCCTCAAGACCGAGGCCACCGAATACGCGCATTGCGCCGAGACCGTGCGGCGGCTGGCCCTGGCGAACCCGCAGGTGTCGTTTAGCCTGACCCACAACGGCCGGGTGCAGCTGCGCCTCAACGCCGAGCCGGCCCATATGCGAGTACGCCAGGTGCTGGGCGAGACGTTCGAGCACAGCACCATTGCGGTCGATGCGGCTGCCGGCGTGTTGCGGGTGTCCGGCTGGGTGATCCGGCCCGGTGCCGCCACGGCCAGCCGCGACAGCCAGCACGTCTTCGTCAATGGACGCTACGTGCGCGACAAGCTGATCGTCCATGCCCTCAAGGAAGCCTACCGCGACGTTCTGCATCATCAGCTGAATCCCGCGTATTGCCTGTTCATCAGCCTGCCGCCGGACCTGGTCGACGTCAACGTGCATCCGGCCAAGACCGAAATCCGTTTCCGCGACAGCCGCGGCGTGCACCAGTTCCTGTTCCATGCGGTCGAGCGCCTGTTGTCGGCGCCGGTGGTGGCGGACGCAACCGCGGCGCCGGACGAACCGGCACCGACTGCATTCAGGTCATTGTCGCCCCATGCTGTGCCACAGCAGGCGTCGATGCCGCTGCAGGTGAACGAGGCGATGGCGTTCTATGCACCCTTGGCGGCGCAGGAACCCAACGGTCAGGATTCATGGAGCGCGCCTGCGGCACAGCCCTTCCCCGAAAGCGGGCAGGGCGACGCGCCGCCGCTCGGTTACGTGCTGGCGCAGCTGCATGGCGTCTACGTGCTGGCGCAGAACGCGCAGGGCCTGGTGCTGGTCGACATGCACGCCGCGCATGAACGCGTGGTGTATGAAAAGCTCAAGGCCGCGCTCGATGCCCGTGCGGTGCCGGCGCAGACCCTGCTGATTCCTGTCGCGCTGACGGTCGACGCGCGCGACGTGGCGGAAATCAGTCCGCATCTGGATCAGCTGGCCGGGATCGGGTTCGAACTGTCGGTCACCTCGCCGACCTCGGTGGCGGTGCGTTCGGTGCCGTGGCTGCTGAAGGACGCCGACCCGGTCGAGCTGACGCGTGCCGTGCTTGCCGAAATTGCCGAATTCGGCGTGGCGCGCCTGCTGGCCGAGCGCCGCAACGAACTGCTGGCGACGCTTGCCTGTCACGGCGCGGTGCGCGCCAACCGTCGCCTGACGCTCCCCGAGATGAACGCGCTGTTGCGCGAGATGGAAGCGACCGAGCGGGCCGGGCAGTGCAATCATGGCCGTCCTACCTGGTTTCAGCTCGGCCTCAGGGAACTCGATGCGATGTTCATGCGCGGCCGCTGATTTTGCGCGCAGCACATTTGAATATAAGCTTGAACTAATCAGTCAGGTATTCGCGAGGCCATCATGAACGAACGCACAGAACGCAAGACCATTCCCATCCAGGAAATCAACGAGACCAGTAATTGCGCCGGATCCGAGCCCTACGCGCTGATGGTGCTGGGCGATTCGATGATGCCGGAGTTCGAGGAGGGCGAGATCATCGTGGTCGAGCCATCCGGCCTGGTCAAGGACGGCTCCTTTGTGGTGGCCTACGTGAACGAGGAATACATCTTCCGCCAGATCGTGAAGCGTGACGACGGCTGGATGCTGAAGCCGCTCAACCCGCTATACGAGAACATCCCGGTCGCCGATGTCGACGTCGCCAAGGGCGTGGTCATCATGAAAAAGCGCCCGGGCAGACGCCGCGAGCAGAAGAGTTATGTATAAGCCGATGATTCATATAGGTAATGCTTGGCTGTGTGTTCATCAGTAATTCTGATGGTGGCATATATATATTAAATATAATTGTTGACTAATTTGCTCGGGTATGTAGACTGAAGGTGTAGTTCAACCCTTAGTGAACAGGAGAAAGCCATGAGTGGATTGATCGCCAATTTTCCGACCGACGGTATCGTGACTGTCAACCGGGTGGTTCTGAAACCTGAATACACGGTGGACGATTTGCAGGAACGGGTGGCGTTCCTGTGCGAAAACGTCAAGACCTACCATTCCGATACCGGTTTTGTAGGCGGTTTCGTTGCGCTGAACTCCGGCCAGGTCTCGAACGAAGGCTCGACCATCGGTCAGCCAGTCGAAAGCCCGATGAAGGGCAAGGAGGCATTGATCGTGACCTTCTGGACCGATTTCGAGAACCACGAGAAATCGCACCGTTCAGAAACCTTCCAGCCGCTGTTCCAGAAAGTGCTGGATCTGTGCGAGAACGGCAACGAGGAAATTGCCTACGAAATGCTGTGGTCCGGCAAGGCCTACGGCCCCGAGGAAATCGAGGCGGCCCGCCAGGCCAAGGCGCAGTACGCCAATGCAGCCTGATTGCCTGGGCAGATGAAGCCTGAGCGGCGGGGGAAACCCCGCCGCTTTTTTGTGACGATTCCCGGGCAGGTGAGGCGTCAGTAATACCGCAGATAGCGCAGGCCGATATGGTCGAGGCCCTCGTTTTCCCCGTCCACGATCCACTTGTGCGACATGTGATCGTAGAACAGGGAAACGGCCGCGACCGGGCTGATCCGGTACCCCGCTTCCAGTCCGAGGTGGGGCAGGATGCGTACGCCGAAGCCGCAGTCGCTGTACAGGTTGCAGCGGACCGGATCCTTGTGCAGCGGGCCGTTGTGCACCGCCGCGCCGAGGAGACCGTCGACGAACCAGCGTGCCGTCTCGCGGAAACGAAAGCTCAGGCCGGCATAGGCGGCGCTGGTATCCCCATAGAAATTCACCGAGACGC
The DNA here is from genome assembly GCA_964533095.1 of uncultured Thiobacillus sp. Lineage (GTDB taxonomy): Bacteria > Pseudomonadota > Gammaproteobacteria > Burkholderiales > Thiobacillaceae > Thiobacillus. The sequence goes on from CAZHKS010000003.1 coordinate 126,461, forward strand.
CCACGTGCGGACGTGGCGAGCCCGGGAAGCTTAGCGGCGCAAACTGTGCTTCCAGATTGAGGTCGACGCCATCCCCGTTCTCGTTATGGTCGCTGGTCGGCCCGTAGTCATGTGCCAGCAGGCCGATTGCCAGCGTTCGCTCCATGTTGCCTGCGGGTTCCTGTGCCCGGGCCGGTGCAGTGAGGCCCAAGGCCAGGCCGAGGCCCAGAATCCGTGCTACGTCATACCCGAAGATGCTACGTTCCATTTCGATTGTCCTGTCCCGCATGATTGATTGGCAACGAATTGCACATGATCAGTCCGCCTCTTCCATGGCGCGGGCATATTGTCCGGCGCGCGCCAGGCCGTTGAGGCGACAGCGCTTGAGGAGCGCCTGCTGCGCGGCCGCCGCCTTGTCCTCCTGGCCCTGCCAGGCGGCCAGCACCGGCGCCTGCAACGCCCGCCCGTACGAGAAGCTGACCTCCCACGGCTGGGGCCCCATCGCGTTCATGGCGTTGAGGTGATCGGTCGCGTCTTCCGCGCTCTGCCCGCCGGAGAGAAACACGATGCCGGGCACCGCCGCCGGCACGTAGCGCCTGAGACAGCGCAGCGTGGCCTCGGCCACTTCCTGCACACCGGCCTGACGCGTACATTGCTTGCCGGCGATCACCATGTTCGGTTTCAGCAGCATGCCCTCGAACTGCACGCGATGGGCGTCCAGCTCGGCGAATACGGCCTGCAGCGCCTGCGCCGTCACCGCTTCGCAGCGCCCGATGTCGTGGGCGCCGTCCATCAGCACTTCCGGTTCCACGATAGGCACCAGCCCGGCCTCCTGGCACAGCGCGGCATACCGAGCCAGCGCGTGGGCATTGGCACGGATCCCGAACGGCGACGGGATGTCGCGCGCGTCGATTTCGATCACCGCCCGCCATTTGGCGAACTGCGCACCCAGTTGCCTGTACTCGGCGAGCCGGTCGCGCAGGCCGCCCAGCCCCTCGGTCACCTTCTCGCCGGGGTGGAGCGCCAGTGCCTTGGCGCCTTGGTCGACCTTGATGCCGGGAATGATGCCGCGCCCCGCCAGCAGCCTCGGGAACGGGACGCCCTCGCGGGTGCTCTGGCGCAGCGTTTCGTCGTACAGGATGACGCCGCCGATGGCGCGCTCGATGCCGTCGGCCGTGAACAGGATCTCCCGGTAGCGCCGGCGGTTTTCCTCGGTGGATTCGACATGGATGGCCGCGAAGCGCTTCTTGATGGTGGGGCTGCTTTCGTCTGCCGCCAGCACGCCCTTCTGCTGCGCGACGATGGCGTTCGCTACGGATTTCAGCTCGTCGATATTCATGGACTACGACCCTCCGGGTTGGATGAAAGCATCAGGTGTCGAACAGTGACTCGACACCCGTCATTCCTACTCTAGACCTTAATTTTTGCGCCTCGTGGCATACCGCCCCGTGCTCAACCGACGGCCACAGGCAAGCTGGGGGATAATCGGCCCCCATGTCTGCATCCGGCCATCCCCCCGCCATTTTCCTCATGGGCCCGACCGCCTCGGGCAAGACCGCGCTGGCGGTCAGCCTGGTCGCACGCTTTCCGCTCGAAATCATCAGCGTCGATTCGGCGCTGGTATATCGCGGCATGGACATCGGCACCGCCAAGCCCGACGCCGCCACACTCGCCCGTGCGCCGCATCATCTGCTGGACATTCGCGATCCGACCGACGCCTATTCCGCCGCGGCGTTTTGCGACGACGCGCGACGGCTGATGGCCGACATCGTCGCACGCGGCAAGGTGCCGCTGCTGGTCGGCGGCACCATGCTGTACTTCCGCGCTTTGCTGCAGGGACTGGATGATCTGCCGCGCGCCGATGCGGCGCTGCGAAAGGAGCTGGAGGCGGAGGCGGCCGTACGCGGCTGGCCGGCGCTGCACGCCGAGCTGGCGGCGGTCGACCCGGCGACCGCCGCGCGGCTGGCCCCGAACGATTCGCAGCGCATCGGCCGGGCGCTGGAAATTTTCCGGCTCACCGGCACCCCGATGTCGGCGCTGCTCGACCGCGCGCAATCCGAGCTGCCGTATCGCGTCTTGCAGCTTGCCCTGATTCCGTCGGACCGTGCGGTGCTGCATCAGCGCATCGCCGCGCGCTTCGACGCCATGCTCGCCGATGGCCTGCTCGACGAAGTGGAAACCCTGCGCCGCAGCGATGCGCTCAACGCCGACCTGCCGTCCATGCGTGCGGTCGGCTATCGCCAGGCCTGGGCCTGTCTCGACGGCGAAATCGATCTGAAGGGCCTGCGCGAGCAGGGCATCGCCGCCACCCGCCAGCTCGCCAAGCGCCAGCTGACCTGGCTGCGCTCGTGGCCCGGTGCGGTGGAGCTGGACTGTCTGGCTGCCGATCTGGACGCGCAGGCGACGGACCTCGTGGCCCGTCATTTAAGGCCGTAAGCGGCCGGCCTCAATCCTTGCTGGTGGCGTCGACCGTCGCGCGGACCTGCCCGCGGTGCAGGCGGATCCCGATTCTTTCGCCGGTCTTGAGCATCGCGGCGTCCTGCACGACACTGCCGTTTTCCCGCTGGACGATGCTGTAGCCGCGCGCCAGCACGCCTTCGGGGTTGAGGTGGGCAAGGCTGCTGGCCAGCCGCGCCAGATTGAGCTGATGCTGCCCGAACCCGCCTTCAACCGCGCGCCGTGCGCGCAGACCCAGTGCGTCCAGACGCTGCTGCTCGCGCTGGATGACGTGGCGCGGCGTGACCAGCCGCTGGCTCAGGCGCGCAATGCGCAATTGTTCGCGCGTCAGGCGTGTGCCGCTGGCGTGGTGGAGACGCTGCGCCAGCTGGTTCAATTCGGTGTGCCGGCGGCGCAGCTGCTCGGCCGGATGGACCAGCCGTCGCGCCATGTAATCCAGCCGCTGCATCTCGCTGTGCTGTCTGCGCGCGTGGTGATGGTGGAGCTGGCGCGCCAGGTGGCCCAGTTGCTGCAGCAGTTCCTGGCGCACCGGGCTGGCGAGTTCGGCCGCGGCCGTGGGCGTCGGGGCGCGCAGGTCGGCGGCGAAGTCGGCCAGGGTGAAATCGGTTTCGTGGCCGACGCCGCTCACCACCGGCATCGGGCTGGCGTTGATCGCGCGCGCCACCGCCTCGTCGTTGAATGCCCACAAATCCTCCAGCGAACCGCCGCCGCGGCATACTAGCAGCACGTCGCATTCGGCACGCTCGCCCGCCGTGCGGATGGCGGCGGCGATCTGTGCGCCGGCGCCGGCACCCTGCACCGGGGTTGGGTAGAGGATCACCGGCAGGCCCGGCATGCGGCGCGCCAGCGCCGTCAGTACGTCGTGCAGGGCGGCGGCCTGCGGCGAGGTGACGATGCCGATGCGGCGCGGAAAGCGCGGCAGGGCACGTTTCGTCATCGGATCGAACAGGCCTTCCTGTTCCAGTTTCGCCTTCAGCTTGAGGAAAGCTTCGTACAGCCGTCCGGCGCCGGCACGGCGGATCGCTTCGCCGCCCAGCTGGAATTCGCCGCGCGCTTCGTACAGCGAGGGCAGGGCGCGGATCTCAACGTGATCGCCGTTGGCCGGTGTGAAGTCGGCAAACTGGTTGCGTCCGCGGAACATCACGCAGCGCACCTGCGCATTCGCGTCCTTGAGGGAAAAATACCAGTGACCGGACACGGCGCGCATGAAGTTGGACACTTCGCCTTCCACCCACAGCAGTGGCAGTTGCGACTCCAGTGCGCGGCGCGCCATGCGGTTGAGCTCGCTGACGGTGAGTACGGGCAGGGCGGGCGCGCTGCCGGGAAGGTCGTCCGGAAAATCCATGGTGTGCAGGATAACGGGTACGACTCGGCACGGTTCATGCACAGTCATCAAACCCTCATAAAAAAAACCTGAAAACCCTATTGACCTCGTTTGTTATTTTGTAACTCATTGATAAAAAAGGGTTAAGCGTATTGTCTACTTTTTGGGCCAAACCACTTTTCCCTTTGTGGCCGGGCGTTTAGGTTGTCCGTCAGGGAGTTCCTCACAGACTTATCCACATCAATTGTGGAGAACTCGCATGTACTGTAAAAAAAATCGTCAAGGTAAATTGGTGCTTGCCGAAACCTGCGCCTGAGCGCTACATTTCGCCTGTTGTTTTATCGTGGAGTGGTATCCAGTGCTTGCCATCATTGAGGCGGCCGGTTGGCCGATCTGGCTGTTGATTCTGGCGTCTGTCATCGCCGTGGCCATCATCATCGAACGTTCCTACAGCTTGCGGACCCATGAAGTCGCACCTGCCGGTCTGCTGCAGGAGACCATCAAGATCTATCAGGAACGTGGTGTGACGCCGGAGCTTCTAGGACACCTGGCCGAGGGTTCGCCGCTCGGAAGGATATTCTCGACCGCACTGAAGAATTCCCATTACTCGCGCGAGATCATGAAGGAGTCGATCGAGGAATCCGGGCGCGCCGTCACCCATGAGCTCGACCGCTTCCTGACCTCGCTTGGCACGGTCGCCAGCATGGCGCCCCTGCTTGGCCTGTTTGGCACGGTGATCGGAATGATCGAAATCTTCGGCGCGCAGACCGGCGGCGGCACCAATCCCGGCCAGCTGGCGCACGGCATCTCGATCGCGCTGTACAACACGGCGTTCGGCCTGATCGTGGCGATCCCGGCGATGATTTTCTATCGCTTCTTCCGTGCCAAGGTGGAATCGCTGGTGGTCGACATGGAGCAGCAGGCGATCAGGCTGGTGGAAATCGTCCACGGCGAGCGGAAATAAAGACGGCCATGAATTTCAGAAGAGGCCGCCGCGAAGACTATCCGGAAATCAACCTGATTCCGTTTATCGACATCCTGCTCGTCATCGTGATTTTCCTCGCGGTGACCACGACCTACGCGCGTTTCGCCGAACTTAAGATCAATCTGCCCACCAGCAGCGCTGCCCAGACGCCCAACCCGCCCAAGCAGATCGAGGTTGCCGTCGCCGAGGACGGCCGCTACGAGATCGACAACACGGTCGTGGGCGATGCGTCGATCGACGGACTGGCGGCTGCCCTGAAAAAAGCGGCCGGCAACGAGAACGAGCCTGTCGTGGTGATCAACGCCGATGCGCGGGCCACCCACCAATCCGTGGTGAACGTGATGGAAGCAGCGCGCCGCGAAGGGCTGACCCGCATTACCTTCGCCACGCAAACTGCCCAGTAAGGGGCGCCATGTTTTCCCTTCAGCATGTCTGGGCGCGCACGGGCGTGCTCACGCTGCTGCTCCTGCCATTCGCGTTGCTGTTCGCGATCGTGTCCGGGTTGCGCCGCCAGGCGTATCGACGTGGCTGGCTGCGTGCCGTGTCGGTCGGTGTGCCGGTCATCGTGGTCGGCAACATCACCGCCGGCGGCAGCGGCAAGACTCCCCTGGTGATCTGGCTGGTGAACTGGTTGCATAGCCAGGGCTATCGTCCGGGCGTGATCAGCCGTGGCTACGGCGGAACCGCCCAAGGCTGTGTCGAGGTGCAGCCCGGCAGCCCGCCGGCGCTGGTGGGCGACGAACCCGCGTTGATCCGGCTCAAGACTGGCTTTCCGGTGGTCGTGGGGCGCGATCGGGTGGCGGCGGCGCGCGCCCTGCTGGAACGCCATCCGGACGTGGATGTGATCGTCTCGGACGACGGCCTGCAGCATTACCGTTTGCATCGCGATATCGAACTGGCCGTCGTCGATGCGGCGACCGGGCTGGGCAACGGCTGGCCGCTGCCGGCGGGGCCGCTGCGCGAACCGGCTGCCCGGCTGCGCAAGGTGGATGCGGTCGTTCAGGTGGTGCGCGGGAACGTCCCGCCGCGTACATACGGTTCGACCGCGGCCTGGCGGGCCGACTACACCGCAGGCCAAGCCTACCGGCTGTGCGCGCCGCAGGAAAAAAAGCCGCTGCGCGAACTGTCGCCGCATGACTGGCTTGCCGTGACCGGCATCGGCCGGCCGCAGGGGTTTTTTGCCATGCTCGATGCGCACGGGATACGCTATCGTCCGCGTGCATTTCCCGATCACCATGTTTTCCGGCCATCGGACCTGCCTGCTGGCGGGGCGGTGCTGATGACCGAGAAAGACGCGGTAAAATGCCATGAATTTGCGGGGCCGGACTGGTGGGCGGTGGAACTGGATGTCGCCCCGGAAGATGGGCTCGTTCGCTGGCTGGCGGCACGCTTCAAACAATAAGAACGTTCGCGCGCGTCAATCGAAGGGAGGGAGGTATGGGCATGAACAGTTCTGGCTGGAGCGATCGCCGCCATCCTTGCCATTGGGAAGCCGAAAGCGAAGTTGCCGGTTTCTGGGTGCCCGATCGCACCGAAATCGTCACCCAGTTTTTCACCCGCTACCTGTTTTTCTCGCTGGCTGTCATTTATTTCTCCACGCTGGAAAGCGTCCGCCCGGTGCTGTTCAGCATCGAGCAGCTACTGCTCGCACTGGGCGTCTATTTTTTCGTCAACAGCTGGTTCTTCCGCCAGGCACTGCATAACGTCACGCTGTTGAGGATCCGCAGCGCCATGAGCGCCGACCTGATCATCGTCACCCTGTGCGTGATGCACGATCCCAACCCGATCCCGCCTTCGGCCCTGGCATTCCTGATGGTGCTGCTGGGCAACGGCATGCGTTACGGCATGCGGCTGTTTGCCGAAGTGCTGGGAGGCGCGTTTCTCGGCATGGCGATCGCCTTCGCTTTCCGCTATCGCCTGGGGGGCTTCAACGTCAACGCGGGCGATGTATTTTTCGGCGTGTTCTGGGTCACCCTGGCCCTGTATGCCTATATCCTGATGGGGCGCATCGAGGCGCAGCGCAGCCAGCTCGACTACCGCAGCCGATTCGATACGCTGACCGGACTACTCAACCGCCATGGCCTGCTGGCCGCGGCAGACAGCCTCTTCGACAAGGCGAGTGCGAGCGCGCCGGTCACCGTGCTGTTCGCCGACCTGAACCAGTTCAAGCTGGTCAACGACCGCTACGGCCATGGCGTGGGCGACCGTGTGCTGGCCGAGTTTGCGCAGATCTTCAACGAGTCGGCCGAAATGGGCGTGTGCGGCCGCTGGGGCGGCGACGAATTCGTCGCGCTTCTGCCGCAGCGCGACGATGTCGCCATCCAACAGATTTTCGATCGCATCGAGGCGCGCACCGTAGCCTGGAGCGCCAGCAACGGCCTGCCGATGGCGGTCAGCCTGGGCGTCAGCCATGCGCCGCGCGACGGCAACGATCTGATGACGTTGCTGTCGGTCGCCGACATCCATCTTTATCAAAGCAAGTCGCAGCAGCCAGAAGGTGCCGCTGCCGAGCCATTTAACAGGACCTTTATCAATGAACCCGAAGCTACTTGAAATCCTCGTCTGTCCGGTCTGCAAGGGCCCGCTCGAGTGGAAGAAATCTGCGCATGAGCTGGTGTGCCGCGCATGCCGCCTGGCCTATCCCATCCGCGACGACATTCCGGTGATGCTGCCGGAAGAGGCGCGCGCGCTGTCGCCCGACGAAATCCACGGCAAACCCTGAGGATGCATTTCCGCGTCGTCATTCCTGCGCGCTATGCGTCGAGCCGCCTGCCGGGCAAACCGCTGGCGGACATCGGTGGGCGTCCGATGGTGCTGCACGTACTGGAACGTGCCCTGCAGGCGGGCGCCGAATCGGTGGTGGTCGCCACCGACGATACACGTGTGCTGCAGGCGGTCGCGGCGGCCGGCTACCAGGCCCTGATGACCTCGCCGCACCACCAGTCCGGCACCGAGCGTCTGGTCGAGGTCGCCGAGACCCTGGGCTGGCCGGACGACACGCTGGTGGTGAACGTGCAGGGCGACGAACCGCTCATCGATCCGGCGCTGATCCGCGAAGCCGCGCGCCAGCTGGTGCTGCACGACGATGCGGTGATGGCCACGCTGGCGCATCCGATCCACGACCACGCCGATTTCGTCAATCCCAACGTCGTCAAGGTCATCGCCGACGAAGCCGGCTATGCACTGTATTTCAGCCGCGCGCCCATTCCCTGGCCGCGCGACGCCTTTGCCGCGCAGCAGTCGATGCCGCACGAGTTCGGCGCGCTGCGCCACATCGGGCTGTATGCCTACCGCGCCGGCTTCCTGCGCACGTACGCCAGTCTCGCCAGTTCGCCGCTGGAACGCCATGAGATGCTAGAGCAGCTGCGCGTGCTGTGGCACGGTCACCGCATCAGCCTCGGCGTGACGCCGACCGCGCCCGCACCGGGCGTGGATACGCCGGAAGATCTGGCACGGGTACGGGCATTGTTTCAGGCTGCATAGCAGCCTCTTGAATCCGGCAATAAAAAATTTTAAGTGTTGTTCGAATCGCGCTTGCCTTAGGCTAGTACGGTTTTGACATATCCATAATCGAGGAGACAAGCAATGCGTTTGATTCTGTTGGGCGGTCCGGGTGCGGGCAAGGGCACGCAAGCCAATTACATCAAGGAAAAATACGGCATCCCCCAGATCTCCACCGGCGACATGCTGCGTGCGCAGATCAAGGCCGGCACCGAACTCGGCATGAAGGCCAAGGCCATCATGGACGCTGGCGGACTGGTGTCCGACGACATCATCATTGGCATGGTCAAGGCGCGCCTGACCGAGGCCGACTGCAAGAACGGCTACCTGTTCGACGGCTTCCCGCGCACCATTCCGCAGGCCGAGGCGATGAAGGCCGCCGGCGTGCCGATAGACTACGTGGTCGAGATCGACGTCGCCGACGAGGAGATCGTCAAGCGCATGTCCGGCCGCCGCGTGCACGTGGCCTCGGGCCGCACCTATCACGTCGTGTTCAACCCGCCCAAGGTCGCCGGCAAGGACGACGTTACCGGCGAGGACCTGATCCAGCGCGACGACGACCAGGAAGAAACCGTCAAGAAACGCCTCGACGTCTACCACGCACAGACCGAGCCGCTGGTGAAGTACTACGGCGACTGGGCCGCGCGCGGCGAAGCCGGCGCACCCAAGTACGTGAAGATCGCCGGTGTCGGCAAGGTCGAAGGCATCCGCGATTCGATCTTCGCCGCGCTGGGCTGATTGAGCCTTGACAAGAACCGCCTGACCGTCCGATGCCGCAGCAGATTCACCCGATGACCGACACCGAGCGCTGGATCGTCCGGCAGTCGGTGAACGAGCGTTACGGCCGCGAAATCGTGATCCAGGATGTCGAAACCGAGATCCGTCTGCATATCGACGACCGTGAACTGACGCTGTGCCCGGGCTTCTACTGGAACGAGCACGGCTGTCACTTCGTGTTGTCGAAGACCGGCGATTCGCGCTACCGCAGCATGTTCTTCTACCGCATCCGCGACCGCTTCAGCACGGGCCGCGAGGAATACGACGACATCGGCGATTGCGTCACCACGCTCCTGAAAATGCAGGCCGACGAGGAAGCCAAGCGCCTGGCCGAGGGCAAGGCATCCGGCAACAGTTGAGTTAGACAAGCCAGCTAGCCGCTGGCTTTTTGTTATGTCGAATCCGGTTCGCCGGATTCCATCGATATAAAGAGGAGAAGCACCAACATGGCGAAAAAAATGAACGCCTTCTACGCACAGTCCGGCGGGGTGACCGCGGTCATCAACGCCTCGGCCTGCGGCGTGATCGAAACCGCGCGCAAGCACAAGGACAAGATCGGCAAGGTCTACGCCGGCCGCAACGGCATCATCGGCGCACTGACCGAAGACCTGATCGACACCACCAAGGAATCCGCCACCGCTATCGCCGCGCTGCGCAACACGCCGTCGGGCGCCTTCGGTTCCTGCCGCTTCAAGCTGAAGTCGCTGGAAGCCAACAAGCGCGAATACGAGCGCCTGATCGAGGTCTTCAAGGCGCACAACATCGGCTACTTCTTCTACAACGGCGGCGGCGACTCGGCCGACACCTGCTTCAAGGTCAGCCAGCTGTCCGAGGCGATGGGCTATCCGATCCAGGCGATCCACGTGCCGAAGACCGTCGACAACGACCTGCCGATCACCGACTGCTGCCCGGGTTTCGGCTCGGTCGCCAAGTACATCGCGGTGTCGACGCTGGAAGCCAGCTACGACGTGCGCTCGATGGCCAAGACCTCGACCAAGGTGTTCGTGATCGAGGTGATGGGCCGCCACGCCGGCTGGATCGCCGCCGCCGGCGGACTGGTCGAGGACCACGGCATCCCGGTCGTCATCCTGTTCCCGGAAATTGAATTCGACCAGAAGAAATTCCTCGCCCGTGTCGACAAGCTGGTGAAGGAACACGGCTACTGCACCGTGGTGGTCTCAGAAGGCTGCCACTACCCTGACGGCCGCTTCCTCGCCGAGCAGGGCACGCGCGACGCCTTTGGCCACGCGCAGCTGGGCGGCGCCGCGCCGGTGGTCGCCAACATGATCAAGGACGCGCTCGGCCACAAGTTCCACTGGGCCGTGGCCGACTACCTGCAGCGCGCCGCGCGCCACATCGCGTCGAAGACCGACGTCAAGCAGGCCTACGAACTCGGCAAGAAGGCCGTCGAACTCGCGGTCAAGGGCCACAACTCGGTGATGCCCACCGTCGACCGCCTGTCCGACTCGCCCTACAAGTACAAGATCGGGATGGCGCCGCTGTCCAAGGTCGCCAACGTCGAGAAGTTCATGCCGCGCGACTTCATCACCAAGGACGGCTTCGGTATCACGCCCAAGTGCAAGCGCTATCTGACCCCGCTGATCCAGGGCGAGGACTATCCGAAATACAAGGACGGCCTGCCGGTGTACGTGACACTGAAGAACATCGCAGTGGCGAAGAAGCTGCCGGCGTTCAAGCTCTGAGAGGGATCGGGATTCAGGCGCAATGACCCCATGGCCCCTGAATCCCCGCTTCTGAACCAATAAGAAATGACACTCGACCGCGCAAAACAACTGCTCAAGGTACAGGCCGACTTCGGCGGCTTCTACAACGGCAATTCGGCCAAGCTGATCCTGTCCGAGGTGCAGCGCGAGCATGGGCAGGTCGCGGTCGATCAGCTCATCCGGGAACTCGAGCTCGACCGGATTTTCGGATTTGAGACGGGCACACGGTTCGAGGGTGGGCTGGCAATGGGTAAATAGGTCGACGGCAGCGCAAGCTGCCGTTTTGTTTTGGTGCGTAGTAAAAAGATAAGGAGTTGTGATGGAGACGCAGTTGATGTGGATCTTGGCCAGCGCAGTGCTGGCCCTGGTATACGGCATGGTGTCGATCGGCTGGATTCTGAAGAAACCGGCCGGCAATGCGCGCATGCAGGAAATCGCGTTGGCGGTGCAGCAGGGTGCGCAGGCGTACCTCAACCGCCAGTACACGACCATTGCCCTGGTCGGCGCGGTGCTGTTCGTCGCCCTGTGGCTGGCGCTGGGGGCTCACACCGCAATCGGTTTCCTGATCGGTGCGGTGCTCTCGGGGGCGGCGGGCTTCATCGGCATGAACGTGTCGGTGCGTGCCAACGTCCGTACCGCCGAAGCGGCTTCGCACGGTCTCAATGCGGCGCTCAACGTCGCGTTCAAGGGCGGTGCCATCACCGGCATGCTGGTGGTCGGACTGGGCCTGCTGGGCGTGGCCGGCTACTACGCCGTGCTGACCGCGATGGGTGCGACCTCGGAAGGCGCGATCCATTCGCTGGTCGGCCTCGGCTTCGGCGGTTCGCTGATCTCCATCTTCGCGCGTCTCGGCGGCGGCATCTTCACCAAGGGCGCGGACGTCGGCGCCGACCTGGTGGGCAAGGTCGAAGCCGGCATTCCCGAGGACGATCCGCGCAACCCGGCGGTGATTGCCGACAACGTCGGCGACAACGTCGGCGACTGTGCCGGTATGGCGGCCGACCTGTTCGAGACCTACGCGGTGACCCTGATCGCCACCATGCTGCTGGGCGCGCTGATGGCGAGCCAGGCCGGCACCGGCGCGGTGATCTACCCGCTGGCGCTGGGCGCGGTATCGATCATCGCCTCCATCGTCGGCTCGTTCTTCGTTACCGCGCGTGAAGGCGGCAAGATCATGAACGCGCTGTATCGCGGCCTCGCGGTGGCGGGCGGCCTGAGCCTGATCGCCTTCTACCCCGTGACGACGATGCTGATCGGCGACGGCCTGCAGATGAACGACGGCTCGATGATCCCGGCGATGAACCTGTATTACGCCGCGCTCATCGGTTTGGGCCTGACCGCCGCGATGGTCGTCATCACCGAGTACTACACCGCCACCGAGTACGCGCCGGTGCGCCACATCGCACAGGCCTCGACCACCGGCCACGGCACCAACATCATCGCCGGCCTCGGCGTGTCGATGAAGTCCACCGCGGCACCAGTGCTGGCCGTATGCCTGGCGATCTGGGGGGCCTTTGCGCTGGCCGGCCTGTACGGCATCGCCATCGCCGCCACTGCCATGCTGTCGATGACCGGCATCATTGTCGCCCTCGACGCCTACGGCCCGATCACCGACAACGCCGGCGGCATCGCCGAAATGGCCGAGCTGCCGAGTGCCATCCGTGATATCACCGACCCGCTCGACGCCGTCGGCAACACCACCAAGGCCGTCACCAAGGGTTATGCCATCGGCTCGGCCGGCCTTGCCGCGCTGGTCCTGTTCGCTGATTACACTCACGCCCTGCAGGCCAAGACCGGCGGCGTCACGCTGTTCGACCTGTCCGACCACATGGTTATCATCGGGTTGTTCATCGGCGGCATGGTGCCGTATCTGTTCGGTGCGATGGGCATGGAAGCGGTCGGCCGTGCGGCCGGTTCGGTGGTGGTCGAAGTGCGCCGCCAGTTCAAGGAAATCCCCGGCATCATGGCGGGCACGGCCAAGCCCGATTATTCGCGCGCGGTCGACATGCTGACCAAGGCGGCGATCAAGGAAATGATCGTGCCGTCGCTGCTGCCGGTGCTGGTTCCGGTGCTGGTCGGCCTGATCCTCGGGCCCAAGGCGCTCGGCGGCGTGCTGCTCGGAACCATCATCACCGGCATCTTCGTGGCGATTTCGATGACCACCGGCGGCGGTGCATGGGACAACGCCAAGAAGTACATCGAGGAAGGCAACTACGGCGGCAAGGGTTCGGAGGCGCACAAGGCCGCCGTCACCGGCGACACCGTGGGCGATCCCTACAAGGATACCGCCGGCCCGGCCGTCAACCCGCTGATCAAGATCATCAACATCGTAGCGCTGCTGATCGTGCCGCTGATCGGGTGAATTGCGTTAAGCTTCGCCCTGCGTGTCAGTTCCATGTCTATTTGGCATGGCAGGGCGAGCAATCGCGCACGTTCAATTAATCAAAAGGAGGAAGCATGGCAAAAAACGTCGGTGGAGTTGATCGTATTGTCCGCGCAGTGGTCGGGATCGCGCTCATTGCTTATGCGATGTCGAATTTGCCGGGCGCTGAAAACTGGATGGTGCCGGCAGGCATCGTAGGCTTCATTGTCCTGCTGACTGCCATCTTCGGCTTTTGTCCGGCCTACCTGCCGTTCGGCATCAAAACCTGCAAGACGAAATAAACTTTCGCAATCCTGCAGGGTCATGCAAAGTGCGCCCTTCGGGCGCACTTTCTTTTTGGAGTCTTCATGCGTTTACTGTTTCTGCTGTTCGCGTTTGTTCTGGCCAGCGCCGCCCATGCCGGCGGGATCGAGCGCCTGAAAGCCTTCATCGCGGGCGCCAAGACCGCCGAGGCCGATTTCACCCAGACCGTCTCCGACAAGAACGGCCGCGTCACCCAGCAGGCCAGCGGCACGATGGCGTTTGCCCGGCCCGGCAAGTTCCGCTGGGATTACAGCACGCCCTATGAGCAGATGATCGTCGGCGACGGCGTCAAGCTCTGGCTGTACGATACCGACCTCGACCAGGTCACCGTCAAGCCGCTCGGCGACGTCGTCGCCGGCACCCCCGCGGCACTCCTGGCCGGTGACAACGCCATCGAGAAATACTTCAGCCTGAAAAACACGGGCGAGCGCGACGGTCTGGAATGGCTGGACGCCACTCCGAAAAACAAGGACACCACCTTCCAGCGCATCCGCATGGGCTTCAAGGGCGACACCCTGGTGCAGATGGAACTCTACGATTTCTTCGGCCAGCGCACCACGCTCACGCTGTCGCGCCTGGTCCGCAACCCGGCCATCATGCCGTCGCGCTTCCGGTTCACGCCGCCGAAGGGGGCGGATGTGATTGGGGAATAGTGAGTGGTAAGCGGTGAGTGGTGAGCAGTAAGCGGTAAGCGGTGAGTGGTGGACCGCTTCCCGCTCACAGTTCACCGCTCACCATGTGATAATTCTGGCCAATGTCCTCCCAAGACCTGTTCCAGACCGACACGCCCGAGCCCGCGCGCGACGACCCCCACGCGCCGCTGGCCGAGCGCCTGCGTCCGCATACGCTGGACGACGTCGTCGGGCAAACCCATCTGCTCGGCCCCGGCAAGCCGCTACGCCTCGCCTTCGATTCCGGCAAGCTGCATTCGATGATCCTGTGGGGGCCGCCGGGCGTGGGCAAGACCACGCTGGCGCGGCTGACCGCGCAGGCCTTCGGTGCCGACTTCATCGCGATCTCGGCGGTTCTCTCCGGCGTCAAGGACATCCGCGAAGCGGTCGAGCGCGCGCGCATGAACCAGACCCTGGCCCGCGCCACCATCCTGTTCGTCGACGAGGTGCATCGCTTCAACAAGTCGCAGCAGGACGCCTTCCTGCCGCACGTCGAATCGGGGCTCTTCACCTTCATCGGCGCCACCACCGAGAACCCGTCCTTCGAAGTGGTCGGCGCGCTGCTGTCGCGCGCCCAGGTCTATGTACTGAAGTCGCTCACCCCCGACGAACTCGGCCAGCTCATGCAGCGTGCGCTGCAGGAACTGCCGGACCTGAAACTGGACGAGGGCGTCGATGCGCTGCTGGCCGCCTATGCCGACGGCGACGCCCGCAAGCTGCTGAACCTGCTCGAGCAGCTCGACACCGCCGCGCGCACCGCCAAGGTGAAGGCAGTCGACGCCGCCTTCGTCGAGAACGCGCTGGCGCAGTCCCTGCGCCGCTTCGACAAGGGCGGCGAAGCCTTCTACGACCAGATCTCCGCGCTGCACAAAAGCGTGCGCGGCAGCGATCCTGATGCCTCGCTCTACTGGCTGGTACGCATGCTCGACGGCGGCGCCGACCCGCGCTACCTCGGCCGGCGGCTGATCCGCATGGCGAGCGAGGACATCGGACTGGCCGATCCGCGCGCGCTGAGATTGGCATTGGATGCCGTCGAAACCTACGAACGCCTCGGCACCCCCGAAGGCGAGCTCGCGCTCGCCGAAGCCTGCCTCTACATGGCCTGCGCGCCCAAGAGCAACGCCGTCTACGTCGCCTACAAAGCCGCGCGTGCCTTCGTGCAATCCAACCCTTCCAACGACGTTCCCATCCACCTGCGCAACGCGCCCACCAAGCTGATGAAGGAACTCGGCTACGGCCGCGCCTACCGCTACGCCCACGACGAGCCCGAGGCCTACGCCGCCGGCGAGCGCTACTTCCCCGACGACCTCCAGGAACAGCAGTGGTACCAGCCCACCCCGCGCGGACTCGAGGGCAAGATCGCCGAGAAGCTGGCGCATCTGAGGAAGCTGGATGAGAAGGCGGGAAAGGGGTAGGCCGTGCGGGATCAGGATGAACGGACCGCGAAGGTCTGGCCTTGAGCGGGCAGAGCCTTGCGTGCGTTCCCCTCTCGTTGCAAAAGGTCCATCTATGGACTAATCTTGGATAAATAGTTCATTACGATACCGGCAGGAGGCCAGGATGCAAAGTATGGCAAGCGCCGCCAAGACCCAGGCCAGGCCAGGCAGCCGCAACCTGTCCGCCGCCGGCCTGCGCGCATTCTTCAACATCGCGCGCGACTGGGAGTTGAACACTGACGAGCAGATGGTGCTGCTGGGTTCGCCGGGCCGCTCGACCTTCTTCAAATGGAAGGCCGCGCCCGGGACCGCCGACCTCAAGCGCGATACCCTCGAGCGCCTGTCCTACCTGCTCGGCATCTACAAGGCGCTGCAGATCCTGCTGCCGGCCACGGCAGCGGCCGACGCCTGGGTGAAGAAACCCAACAGCGCGCCGCTGTTCGGCGGTAGGAGCGCGCTCGACCGCATGCTCGGCGGCAACGTGGCCGACCTGGTGGCGGTGCGCCAGTACCTGGATGCCCGGCGGGGCGGCTGGGCTTGAACAATAGAGCTTGCCGTTCGTCCTGATCGTGAGCCCGTCGAACGATCGAAGGACTAACTCATTGATGACCTATCCCACCGCGCGCCTGACATGGGATCCGGCCTGGCGGGTCATTCCCAGCCGCTTTCCCGCCGTCGGCCTGTTCGAGCGCGTGGCGAACCCCGAGGATTTCGAAGCCCTGTACGCGCTGGAGGCCATGACAAACGACCGTATCCGCGACGAAGTCGGCGAGATCAGCCTGGTTCCGCCCGAGGAACGGCTGTTCGGCCCCGGGAGCACCTGCATCATGGCCGCCTTCACCCATCTCAACCCGCAGGGCAGCCGCTTCAGCGACGGCACTTACGGCGTTTTCTATTGCGCCCGCAAGCGCGATACCGCCATCGCCGAAACCCGATACCACGCGGCCCGGTTCATGGCCGCCACCGCCGAGCCGCCCATGCGCCTGCAGATGCGGCTCTACAGCGTGGAAGCCAAGGGTGAGGCGGCCGATCTGCGCGCGGCCAGCCGGGCCGACCCCCGCATCGTCGATCCCGACGATTACGGCCATGCCCAGGGCATAGGCCGCACGCTCAGGTCAGAAGGTGCACAAGGCATCCTCTATCCTTCGGTACGCCATCCCGGCGGCGAATGCCTGGCGGCCCTGCGCACGGGGATCGTGAAAAACTGCCTGCACGCCGCCTATCTGGAATACAACTGGAACGGCCGGGATATCGATGCAGTGTTCGAGGTCAAGCAGGTACAGTGAGAGCAGCGCGCGACTGTCACCGGATGTATCAATGTCCAGACTCGGCGCACGATTACCCCCGCACCCGCACCCGCTTCTCCACCGTCAGCACCTCGCCCGCCGCATCCATCACCGCATACAGCCGGGGCTGCGGGCGGCCGGCCCAGGACGGGCCGGGGACGGGGCTGTCGAGGTACACCACTTGGGCGCCGTCTAACTGCTTCTCGACCTGGCCGTGGGTGATCAGATCGTTGAGGGCGGCAATGGAGATGCCGCGCTGCTTCATGTGGCTGAAGGCGAGGGGACTGATTTTTCCGAGTTTCATCATGAGTGCTCTCCTGTTTGTGCGCGTGTGCATGGCTGCGGGCAGGCCCTTCGATCGTTCGTCGAGCTCACGATCAGGAGATACGGCTTGCTTCAGAACAGGCACATCGCGCATTGGCGTTTTACGGATTCAGTATTTATACTGTACAAGCATACAGTAACTTTGCTGTATATGTATACAGTATTTGGAGGAGGCCCCATGCGAGACCTGACCCCCCGCCAGGAAGAAATCCTGAACCTGATCCGCGACTGGATGGAGGCCACCGGTCTGCCGCCGACGCGTGCCGAGATTGCGCAGCATTTCGGCTTCAGCTCGCCGAACGCGGCCGAGCAGCATCTCAAGGTGCTGGCGAAGAAAGGCGTGCTGGATCTGGTGCCGGGGACGTCGCGCGGCATCCGGCTGAAGGGCGACGGCGGGGTGCCGCTGGTGGGCCAGGTGGCCGCGGGCAGCCCGATCCTGGCGCAGGAAAACATCGAGCGGCACTACCAGTTCGATGCCGCGATGTTCAATCCGCGCGCGGACTACCTGCTCAAGGTGCGCGGCATGAGCATGAAGGATGCCGGCATCCTGGACGGCGACCTGCTTGCGGTGCATCGCAGTGCCGAGGCCAAGGCCGGGCAGATCGTGGTGGCGCGGATCGGCGAAGAGGTCACGGTCAAGCGCTTCAGGCAGCGCGGCCACGTGGTTCAGCTGCTTCCGGAGAATCCCGATTTCGAGCCTATCGTCGTCGACCTCAAGCGCCAGGAACTGGTCATCGAGGGCATCGCGGTCGGCGTGATCCGCAACGGAAATGGCTTGTGAGCGCGGTTCGTGACGTGGGCGGGACGACGGCCTCGCATGCCCCGGAGACATCAGCGCGCCTGGCGATGGGGGTCTCCGTTCAGCCTGACCGGCGGCCTTCCGGCATACCAGGTTTGAAGAAGCGCTGGTAATCTCGCGCAATAAACAACAAGAAGTCGGCAGCGAATGGTTTTCCGAACCAGGAATCAAGTGGGCGGATCCGAATTATTGGGATTCATGACCCGTAACAACTCCAGAAAAAAATCATGGCTCGACGCAAGCAAAGTCCTGTTGAAGACCTGATCGAGATCACCGGCAAGCTCCCCTGGTGGGTGGGCGTGGTGCTCGCACTTGTCGCGTATGCCGGATTGCACGGCCTCTCGATCCGCGAGGTGACGGCAGTTGTCCAGCCCGGAAAGATGGGCGATTTCGTCAGCCAGACGCTTTTCAGGTCGCTGGCCGGCGTGGGCCAGTATCTGCTGCCCCTCGTGTTCCTGGTGGGGGCTGGACTGTCCGCCTATGGCCGCTACACGCGCCGCGCATTGCACAAGCATGTGGCGGCGAGTCCCGATCATGCTGCATTGAACGAGATGAGCTGGAAGAAATTCGAGGCGCTGGTGGGCGAGGCGTTTCGGCGCCAGGGCTATTCGGTGACTGAGAGCGGAGGGGGCGGCGCCGATGGCGGGGTCGACCTGGCCCTGAAAAAAGCCGGCGAGCTTTTCCTGGTGCAATGCAAGCAGTGGCGGGCGGTCCGGGTGGGCGTGAGCATCGTGCGCGAACTCTACGGCGTGATGGCGGCCCGGGGCGCCACCGGCGGGTTCGTGGTGACTTCCGGCGTGTTCACGGAAGAGGCACTCGCATTTGCACGGGGCAAGAACATCGAGCTGATGGACGGCAAGGCGCTGCATGCGCTGATTCGCGGGGTGACCGTACCGGTCCGGTTTTTCCGGGACCCGCTCAGCATCACGACGACGGGTGCGCCGTTCTGTCCCGAATGCCAGAGCCGGATGGTGAAGCGCAAGGCCAGGCGCGGCACCCACGCGGGCGAGACGTTCTGGGGGTGTGTCCGTTACCCGGATTGCCGGGGCAGACGCCCGGCCTGACGCGCCGCCGTCTGCCCGCCGGATTTCTGCGGCGATGACAGGCTTTTTCGTATCAGGATAAAGAGACTCTGAATGTACAATCGGGCCCGTCCGATCGTGCTAATGGCGGGCGTCGGGATCAGGCGATGTGCACGGGTTTTCCACCGCTTTCCAATGCTTTTTGACAGAGGATGTTCGATTGATGGGGCAGGGTAGCCGGAGCAGTCCTTTGGCACGTGCGCGTCTTGCGCTGATCGTCGGACTGACCGGATTGCTGACTGGCGTAGCGGGCATACGGCTCGCGCAGGACGTGCACTGGATCCGGTTTTTCGACAACCTGCACTGGACGGCTGGCAACACGACGGCGGCGGTGCTGGCCTGGATCGGCCTGCGCGCGGCGCGGGCCGAAAGTGCCAGGGGCCTGCGGTGGATCGCGATCGGCCTGACGGGCTATGCGGTCGGCCAGATCATCTGGGACATCCAGACGCTTGCCGGCTATACCGGCTTTGCCTTGCCGTCCGACCTGTTCTATTTATGGCTCGGCCCCTGCGTAGGCGTGGGATTGCTGATCGAGGCATTCCGCATGGCCGATCGTGTCCAGCGCAAGACACTGCTGCTGGATGCCGCCACCCTTGCCATAGCCGCCATGACGCTGATCCTGGTGCTGTATCTGCCCAGGCGCGGGGACATGGCGCTGCTTCCGCTGACGGTGCTGGTGGCGTATCCGGTGAGCCTGTTCACCGCCGCGTGCATCGGCCTGATCGCGATACCGACCCTGCGCTTGAGGGTTTCCTGGAGCTATGGGCTTTTCCTGTCATCCCTGGCGGTTACGGCGATCAGCTGGATGATCTGGAACCTGATGGCACTGGATGACGCGATCATCGACGGCACCTGGTTCAACAGCCTGTTTTCCTTTTCGGCGTTGGGCATGGGCCTGGCCACGCTGTACTGGAAGATCGAGCCGTCCGGCAGCCCCAGGTGGGAGTGCTGGAGCGAAGGCTTCCTGCGCCTGCTGCCGCTGATGGCCGTGGTGCTGTCAGGGGGAGCGGTGGTGCTGGCCGATCCGCATGGGGGCGTGCCGAAGGTCATCAGCTACACCATATACAGCGGCGCGCTGGTCGTCGTCGTTCTGGCCATGTTCAAGCAAAGCACGCTGCTGCGCGAGCATGACCTGCTGAAAACGGTGACGCGGAATCTGGAAATCAGCGAGCAGCAAAAAAGCCTGATCCTGCACGCCGTCCCGGACCTCGTCTGGCTCAAGGGCGCGGATGGCATCTACCAGATGTGCAACCCGGCTTTCGAACGCTTTTTCGGGGCGAGCGAGTCGGAGATTCTGGGAAAAAGCGATTCCGATTATGTGGACTCCGAGCTTGCGCGGTATTTTCGCGAGACGGACCGCAAGGCGATGGAGGCCGGACATCCGGTGCGCAACCAGCATTGGGTGACGTTTGCCCACGACGGCCGCCGAGCCTTGCTTGAAACCTTCAAGACGCCGGTGCGCGACCGGGATGGCAAGGTGCTGGGCGTGCTCGGCATTTCACGCGACATCACCGAACGCGAACGTGCGAACCAGCAGCTGGCCCTGGTCAATTTCGCGCTCAACCATGTGAAGGAAGCCGCCTATCTGGCGGATGAACAGTCCTGCCTGCAATACGTGAACGATGAGGCGTGCAGGGCGCTTGGCCGCCCGCGTGAGGAACTCCTGACACTGCGGGTGATAGACGTCGATCCCAACTACCCCCACCCGGACCAGTGGAAGACCCTGTGGGAACAGCTCAAGGGCCGGAAATCGATGATATTCGAGAGCAATCACACGATGCTGGACGGGACCGTTTTCCCGGTCGAGATCAATGCCAATTATTTCGAGTTTTCCGGGCAGGCGTATGTGCTCGGCCTGGTGCGCGACATCACGGAACGCAAACGGGCGGAGGCGCAGATATGGAACCTGGCCTATTTCGATGCGCTGACCCGCCTGCCCAACCGGCGTCTGCTGATGGACCGCCTGAGCCAGGCGCTGAATTCCAGCGACCGCAGCCAGGAATTCGGCGCGCTGCTGATCCTGGACCTGGATCATTTCAAGACCCTCAACGACACCCAGGGCCACGATGTCGGCGACCGGCTGCTGGTCGAGGTGGCGAGGCGCCTGACCGCCAGCGTGCGCCAGCACGATACCGTGTGCCGACTGGGGGGAGACGAGTTCGTGGTGATGCTGGAAGAACTGGGGCAGGATGCGCAACACGCTGCCACCCAGGCCGAGGTCATCGCGGAGAAGGTCCGCTTCGCGCTCAACCAGCCGTATTCCCTGACCGGCAGCGAAGCGGGCTTCCACAGCACGACCAGCATCGGCCTGACGCTGTTCCATGCGCATGACGATTCGGTCGACATGCTGCTGAAACAGGCCGACGTCGCCCTCTATCAGGCCAAGGATGCCGGACGCAATCTGGTCCGCTTCTTCAACCCGGCCATGCAGGCGGCGATCGACTCGCGCATGGCCATGGAGGCGGCGCTGCGTCAGGCATTGGACAGGGACGAGTTCCGGCTCTACTACCAGCCGCAGATCGATCAGGACGGCGGTCTGATCGGCGCCGAGGCCCTGCTGCGCTGGCTGCCGCCGGACCGGGGGCTGGTCTCCCCGGCGGACTTCATCCCGCTGGCCGAGGAAACCGGGCTGATCCTCTCCATCGGGCAATGGGTTCTGGATACGGCCTGTGCCCAGTTGAAGACCTGGGAAACCGATCCACGCACGCGCTCCCTGCAGATGTCGGTCAATGTCAGCGCCCGGCAATTCCACCAGGCCGACTTCGTCGCCACGGTGCAGCGAAGCCTGGTCGCGAGCGGCATCGATCCGACCCGGCTCAAACTCGAACTGACGGAGAGTGTGGTGCTTGAAAACATCGACATCGTGATCAGCAGGATGCGGCAGCTCAATGCGCTGGGCGTGCGCTTCTGCCTGGACGATTTCGGCACCGGCTACTCGTCCCTGTCCTATCTCAAGCGCCTGCCCCTCGATCAGGTGAAGATCGACCAATCCTTCGTCCGCGATGTGACGGACGACGAGAACGATGCCGCCATCGTGCGGGCGATCATGGCCATGAGCCGCTCGCTGGGCTTGCAGGTGATTGCAGAAGGAGTGGAAACCCAGGCGCAGCGCGATTTCCTGCTGCAGAACGATTGCAGGGCCTACCAGGGATTCCTGTTCTGCCGGCCGATTCCGATCGATGAGTGGGAGGGCCTGGCCGCCATGCAGACGTCACCACCACCACCGGCTGACCGGGCTCTACTTTGAATTCAGGTGGTTTTATCCTGTCGGGCGCTTGCTCCGCGCCGTCGCGCGGCTAGATTGAAGTGAGCACAGTTCGTTTTCTGTCGGAAAGAAACCCGCCATGGGGATATGGCGCGGCGCGGGAGTATTGATGATGGGCTTGAAGACGAAGACAGTGGCACAAGACACCGGCGCAATCAGGCTGCCGCCGCCCGACACGGTGGGCGGCGTGCCCCTTATGCAGGCGCTGAAGGCACGTCATTCGGCGCGGGAGTTCGCCCGCACGCCGCTGCCGCTGCAGGGGCTGTCGAACCTGCTGTGGGCGGCGAGCGGGGTGAACCGGCCTGACACGGGTGCGCGCACCGCGCCGTCGGCGCACGACTGGCGCGAGATCGACGTGTATGTGGTCACCGCGGACGGCGCGTATCGCTACGACGTGCCGGCGCACGCCTTGATCAAGGTGGCGGCGGGCGACATCCGGCCTCTGACCGGCGTGCAGGATTTTGTGGCAGGCGTGCCGCTGAATCTGGTCTACGTGGCGGACATCGACCGGATGAGCGAGGCCGGCGCGGAGGACAGTATCTTCTACAGTGCGACCGATGCCGGATTCGTCGCCCAGAACGTGTATCTCTGCTGCGCGTCGGCCGGCCTGGCGGCGGTGGTGCGCGGCCTGATCGATCGCGATGCGCTGGGCGCCGCCCTCGGACTGGGGCCGCACCAGCGCATCCTCCTCGCGCAATCGGTGGGCTATCCGGCCGACCCTCCATAGCGAACGGAACCCGCCGGAGCGTATGCCGAAATTCGTCAAGATCCTGCTGGTTTGCCTGGTCTGCCTGAGTGTGGTGGGTGGGCTGGTGTGGTGGATCCAGCGGCTGCTGGCATGAGCGGGCCTGCGCGAACGGTGGCGTCTCCGGATGAAGCCGGCCTGCGCGAGCTGACGGCCCGCTTTGCTCGCGTGGGCCGGGTCGAGGCCATCTATCTTCGCCCGCACCGCCGCGGCGAGGTGGTCGCGGTTGACGCGGTGCAGGCGATCGCCGCGTGCGGACTGCAAGGCGACCACTACGCACAGCCGTCGCGAAGCCGGGTGAAGGGCGGCACGAGGCAGGTAACGCTGGTTCAGGCCGAGCATCTGCCGGTGATCGCGGCGCTGACGCGGCGGGCGCAGGTCGATGCGGCGTGGCTGCGGCGCAACCTGGTGGTGTCGGGACTCAACCTTCTGGCGGCGCAAGCGCTGTTCCGCGACCGGCCGCTGGTGTTGCGTATCGGCGCCGGGGTGGTGCTGGAAGTGACGGGACATTGCGATCCCTGCTCACGCATGGAGGCGGTGCTGGGGCCGGGTGGTTACAATGCGATGCGCGGCCATGGCGGGGTGAATGCACGCATCCTGGCGGGCGGCACGATCAGGGTGGGGGATGGGGTGGCGGGCGAGGCGGGAGCGGGCTGACACTTCCCCGGAATGACTCCCGGCATCGTGCAGCCCCGGGCGCCTGCGGGTTTACGCATCATGACAAGGAGGTCGTATGAAAATGACAATCGGATCGATGACGCTGGCGCTGCTGTGCGCAACCAATGCTGCGATGGCACAGGAAGCCGCGCCGGACGCCGCAGCCGCCGTACCGTCGGAAACCGCTGCGGCGCCGGCCACGGCCCGGGCTCCGGCGCAGATGGCGCCGGCCAGGACGATGCGGCGACAGGGGCGCGACATGCGACGCTGCCTGAAACTGAAGACCAACGAGGCGATCATCCGCTGCGCCGAACCCGGACGCAAACCGTAATCCGCCTTCGACCGGCTGACGCCAGGCTTGGATGACAAGGGAGCCTGGATGATCGGCAGCAGGCTGCCGCTTTGGTCAGCATTGCCGGCGCCAAAGGGAAGCCGCTGGGTGCTGTCTATCAATCATTGTACGGTGTGGAGGAATCT
Source organism: uncultured Thiobacillus sp. (assembly GCA_964533095.1). Taxonomy (GTDB): domain Bacteria; phylum Pseudomonadota; class Gammaproteobacteria; order Burkholderiales; family Thiobacillaceae; genus Thiobacillus. The sequence goes on from CAZHKS010000003.1 coordinate 150,636, forward strand.
CCGATGAAAACGTCCCCGGGCGTCTTGATCACAGGTGCCAACCGTGGCCTGGGACTGGAATGGGCACGGCAGTATGCCGAGGCCGGCTGGCGGGTGTTCGCCAGCTGTCGCCGTCCCGATGAGGCCGGCGATCTCAGAATCCTGGCCGGGCGGCACCCGCTGCTCAGCGCGCATCGGCTCGACGTGACCGACAGCGAGCAGTTGCGTACGCTGCAGCTCGATCTGGAGGATGCCCGGATCGACGTCCTGCTCAACAATGCGGGCGTGTACCTGGACAAGTTCATGGGTGAACTCGGCGGTATCGACTACGAGGTCTGGCTGCGCAGCTTCGCCGTCAACACACTGGGCGCGGTGCGGGTGAGCGAGGCGTTCGTCGGGCAGTTGGCCCGCAGCGAGAAAAAGCGGGTGGTGGCGATCAGCAGCCACATGGGATCCATCGCCGATATCGGCGCCCCCGGAAACTATGCCTACCGCTCCAGCAAGGCGGCGCTGAATGCCGCCATGAGAGGCCTTTCGCATGCGCTCGCGCAACACGGCATCGGCGTCCTGCTGCTGCACCCGGGATGGGTGAAGACCCGCATGGGCGGTCCGGATTCCCCCCTCACGCCGGAGGAAAGCGTGAGCGCCATGCGCGCCCTGGTGGAGAAATTCAGGCCGGAAATGAGCGGGCGTTTCTTCCGCTACGACGGCAGCGAAATTCCCTGGTGACCGGGCCGATGGCCGTGGCCATCGGCTCTCCGTTCACTTCTCGGTATTGGGCGCCCACCCCCTGCGCCAGTAGGTGCGCAGCTTTTCCTGCTGTTCCTTGGTGAGGACGGCCTCCATGCGTTTATGCGCTTCCACCGATGAGTCGTACATCTGCTGCTGCAGCTTGCCGAATTCCTTGTAGGCCGCGTCGATGGCGGCATTGTCCCGCTTCGGCGCCAGGTTCAGGTCGCGCAGCCTGGCCTGCTGGTTCATCATCTCGCCCATCAGGGCCCAATGCGTCTTGCGGGTTTCATCCTGGATCTTGTTGATCCTGGCCTGCTGCTCCGGGCTCAGGTCGAGCCCGCTCCCCCAATACGGGCCCATCATGCCACCGCCCATCATGCCGGGGCCCATCATGCCACCGCCCATCATGCCGGGGCCCATGCCGTAGCCGCCGCCCATCATGCCGGGACCATACTGCGGGGGCGGGGTCTGGTCGGCAGCCTGGAGGCCAGGGGCCGTTCCACTTAATGCGGCAGCGAGGCCGAGCGCAGCAATCCGGCTGAAATATCGCGTGGCGATCATGTTGACGTCCTTTCAAAAGAAAGTTTTACAACTTACTGATATAACGGTTATATCCTGCCTAATTTTCAAGGAGGTCCTCCCGTTTCTGTCGATACTCGTCACGGCTGATGTCACCGCGTGCGTAGGCTTCCTTGAGAATGTCGAGGGGCGCTTTCGGTTCCGGCCGGGTTTCCGGATCAGCCTTGTCCCGGGGCCTGGCGAACAGGTACTTCAATAGTGCGATGACGAGGAGGAGCGGAATTCCCCACATCAGCAGCATCCACAATCCGCCGAACAGCAGGCCGAACCCGCCATCGAACATCCAGTTGTGAGTGTATGGGCCGTACATGGCGTCCTTGTCTGGGATTCAGGGGAAAAAGGATGTGAGTTCGGGTGAAGCGGACAGTTTCTAAATGCGGCCTGCCAGCTGACTATAGCCATGCCCGCACCGAATACAACGGCGTGCACGGCGCTGGCCGGCTGCAGCCGGTCGCTAGGCGGGTGGCGTATGGCCGGCAGCTTGCTGACCGGGTGCGTCTGTTTCGTCCGTGCGCCGTCCCCGCCAGTAGGCGATCGGCATCACGATCACCGCTGCCAGGGTCGGCGCCCAGTAGATCAGCGTGTCCGCGTAGCCGTTGAAGTGCAGGAAACGCTCGAACACGACCAGCGCCAGGCTGGTGACCAGCAGCACCAGGCCGGAGGCCAGCAGCCAGGGGCCGCGCAGGCTTTCGATGAATAGGCCATAGAGCAGGAAGGGCATCAGCACTGCGAGCAGCACGCCGGGCTCGAGCAGGTAGCCTGCATGGTAGAAGGGGGTGAGCGATGCGGCGGCAGCCACCCCGAGTCCAAGCAGAATGATGAGATAGGCCGTCGGTCGAGGGTCCCAGGTTGTGGTCATGTCCATCCTCCTTGGTGCAGGTGGGATGGGTTTGACTGGCCGGGACCGGCCGGGTTTCACTCGCTTGCAGGAAAGAATTCCCAGGCGCCCGCGGACAGCTCCTGATTCATGCCCTGATCCGCCGTTGCGGCGCTGGTGGCCGGGTCGGTTTCAGCCCGGGGCGCCGGGGCCGTCTGACAGCCTAGGCGCCCCAGGCCCGCACGCGCCCGACGTCAAGGTGCACGAAGTCGGATGCGGGGTAGTAGCCGACGCCGCCGCCTTGCAGCGCGAGCCCGGTCTTGCGCAGGTCGGCCAGCGCCACGCCGGGGATGCGGATGTCGATGGCTTTGCCTTCCATGTGCAGGCTGTGTTTGGCCACGCCGGAGGAGCGTTCCGACAGCATGTGGTTGGTGGCGGGAGAGCGGTAGCCGGAAATGACCTGGAAGGGCTGGGCGGTGCCGAGCCGGGCCTTGACGCGGTCGAGCAGGTCCAGCAGGCGGGTATCGATCGCGGCCACCTGGTCGGTGCGGTAGTCGCGTAGGACGTGGTTGATTTCGGCGAGCGCGTCCGGAACGTAGTCGCCCTGCACCCAGTAGGGCAGGTCGAGGTTCTCGCCGGTGTGCAGGTTGTGGAAGCTCAGCCGGCGCTCGGGCGCGGCCAGCCATGCGCTGGCGGAGGCCGGCAGCGGCATCGCGGCAGCCAGCATGCCCAGTTTGAGAAACTTGCGTCGGTTGATGGCGTGCTTCATGGTGGTCCTTTCGATTCGTTGCCTGGCAGGCGGCCCACTTCCTTGGCCAGCCCCTCCTGTGCCGCGATCACAGCGTCCACTCTAGGCCAATCGATCGCTTCGCTCAAGCCATTGGCTTCAGCCAGGTCGCGCACGGTCTGTGCGGGGTCGATTCCCTTTTTGTAGATGTCCCGGTGGACTTCGAGCAGGATGCGGCCGTCCCCAATCACCGCAAGCAGAACCGGCTGGTATACGAGACGTCCACGGGTTCCGACCCGCACCTGGTCAAAAAGTTCCGCAATATCATCGGGATGCAGGCGGATGCAGCCATGGCTCTGGAAATGGTAGACGCTCGCTGGCGCGATGGTGCCGTGGATGCCATAGCCCCACAGGCTCAAGCCGAGCCAGTGTTTTCCCAGTGGGTTGTCGGGACCGGGCGGTACTTCCTCCTCCACGATTTTCCCCTCGCGGCGCATTTCCTCCTGGATCGATTTGGGCACCAGCCAGGGCTTGTTCGCCTGCCGGTTGACAATCCTGAATTCGCCCTCCGGGGTGGGCCAGCTGGGCTTGCCCAGGCCGACGGGATAGGCGGAAACCAGCCGGCCCCCGCTGAAATTGAACAGCATGCGCTGTGGCAGGTTGACGAGGATGCCGTCGTCGAACGCCGCCGGGACGATGTGGGGATGATGGACATGCAGTGGCTGGCCGGGGTGGAGCCTGGCGTTGGCGGGCAGGCCGTTCTGCCGGGCCAGCAGTTTGGGCTCCAGGCCGAAGCGGGCGCCGACGGCGGTCAGGGAATCGCCTTGCCTGATGGTGTAGTCGATGTCGCCGCCCGTCACCAAATGGGAGAGGGGCGGCAGATCCTGGGCCAGCGCGGAGAAGTTGATGGCGGCAAGCAGGCTGACAAAAATACGACGTGTAATAGTGAGCATGGATGCGGTATGTTTGTCTGACGTGGCTCGGCTGTCCGGCCCTTCATGTGGGAGGTTACCAAGCTTTCTGCTTGGCGGCCACACGCTGTGCTCCTTGCTGCCGTAAGAGACCGTGAAGACTTTTCCGATCCAGGGGGAGATCAGCAGGCTATGCGTCCCTCCGTCGAGTGGGACGCGGACACGCGTGTTGGGATCGCTGGACAGCATACCTATCGGCCGATGACATACGCGGAGGACAGTGCCGTCAAGAACGAAGAATTTCACCGCGTGCTACGTAGAGGCTGGAGATCATCAGCAACGTCCAGTCGCAGCGGGCGAGCCTGGACGGCATGAATGAGAAGCTGGGAGGGCGCTTGCGCGATTCTTACGCCTTATCCTCAACTTCCCAGCAGGGAGAAGGGCGCCATGCCATTCAGATTTCCCTTAGCTCAACTCCACTTCGACGTGATGATCCCGGCGGTCGTCCACCAGGGGAATGATGCCTTGCGGTCGCCCTGTCCCATCCACGCCGGCGCCCTTGACCATGACACCGTCCACCGTCACGCGGATCCCATGCTCCGGCTGTTCGCCGACGCGCTTGACGGTGATGTGGTGGAAGGTCTCGCGATAGCGGTAATGGATCTTGTACGAATCCCAATGGGCCGGGATGCATGGCGCAATGCGCAGATGGTCGACTTCCAATTGCAGGCCCAGCAGGGTTTCCACGGTCAGCCGGTACATCCAGCCCGCCGCCCCGGTGTACCAGGTCCAGCCGCCGCGTCCGGTGTGCGGTGACACGCCGTAGATATCCGCGCACATGACGTAGGGCTCGACCTTGTAGCGCTCGATCGCCTCCGGCGTGTCGCCGTGATTGACGGGGTTGAGCATGGCGAAGAATTCCCACGCGCGTTCCGTGTCGCCCATCATGGCAAACGCCATCGTGGTCCAGATCGCGGCATGGGTATACTGGCCGCCGTTCTCGCGCACGCCGGGTATGTAGCCCTTGATGTAGCCGGGTTCGAGATCCGATTTGTCAAAGGGCGGGTCGAGCAGCTGGATGATCTGCTTGTCGCGCCGCACCAGATGCTGGTCCACCGCCGTCATCGCCTGGCGGGCGCGCACCGGGTCGCCGCCGTTGGAGATGACCGCCCAGCTCTGGCTGATCGAATCGATCTGGCATTCGTCGTTGGCGGACGACCCCAGGGGGGTGCCGTCGTCGAAATAGGCGCGCCGGTACCAGGCGCCGTCCCAGGCGTTGGCCTCGATGTTGCGGCGCAGCAGCGCAGCCTGACTGCTGCACAGTTCGGCAAAGGCCGAATCGTCCCGGCTACGTGCCAGGCCGGCAAACTGCTGCAGGTTATCGACCAGGAACCACGCCAGCCAAACGCTTTCGCCCTTGCCATGCTGACCGACGAGATTCATGCCGTCGTTCCAGTCGCCGCAGCCCATCAGCGGCAATTGACGGGCGCCAAAACGCAAGCCGTGCTTGATGGCACGCACGCAGTGCTCATAGAGGCTGGCGGCTTCGGGCGAGCGTTGCGGCTGGTCGTAGTAGGCTTCCTCTTCCGGATTCAGCTCGCGGCCCTCCAGGAAATGCACCGACTCGTCGAGCACGCCGGTATCGCCGGTCGCCAGCACATAACGACAGGTTGCATATGGCAGCCACAGGTAGTCGTCGGAGAAATGGGTGCGCACGCCCTGTCCGTGGGGCGGGTGCCACCAGTGCTGCACGTCACCCTGGCGGAACTGGCGCTCGGCGCAACGGATCAGCTGCTCGCGGGCGAGCCACGGCGTTGAATGGATCAGCGCCATGGTGTCCTGCAATTGATCGCGGAAACCGTAGGCGCCGCCGGACTGATAATACCCGCTCCGCCCCCACAGCCTGGAGGACAGCGTCTGGTAGATCAGCCAGCCGTTGGCCAGAACGTTGAGCGCGGGGTCCGGCGTCTCCACATGCACCGCGCCCAGGGCATGATTCCAGTGCCCCCACACCGCTTCCAGTGCCTGCCGTGCCCCCGCCCGTCCGCCGAATCGCTGGATGAAATGCTGCGCTTCCTCGCTGTTGCGGGCCGCGCCGAATACGAACACGATCTCGCGCTCCTGTCCTTCGGCCAGTTCGATCCGGGCCTGTATCGCTGCACACGGATCGAGGCCGGCACCGGTCCTGCCCGACAAACGCTTGCGGCGCATGGCCGCCGGGTGGGCCAGCGAGCCGTTGCGGCCAATGAACTCGGTACGGTTTCCGCTCACCGAGCGCTCTCGCTCGCTGACCTGCGCGAAGATGACCCGGTTGGCGCATTCGCGGCCGTAGGCATTGTGCGCAAACAGAGCCCCGCTGTGCGGGTCCGTTTCGGTGACGATGTGCATCATATTGGCGTGGCGCCACTCGCCCAGAACCAGTTCCCAATACCCGGTCAGCGACAGGCTGCGCGCACGATTCGAGCGGTTGCGCAGCTTGACCACCACGAACTTCACCGGCGCGTCCATGGCGACGTAGGTGAACAGTTCCGAGGCGATGCCGGCTTCGTAGTGCTCGAACACGCTGTAGCCGAAGCCGTGCCGGCACACGTAGCCTGAGCGGCCGCGGGCGGGCAAGGGCGTCGGTGACCAGAACGCACCCGTTTCCTCGTCGCGGACGTAGAGCGCCTCGCCGCTGCTGTCGGAGAGCGGGTCGTTGTGCCAGGTGGTCAGGCGGAACTCGTGCGCGTTTTCCGCCCAGGTATACGCACTGCCGCTCTCGCTGACGACCGTGCCGATGTGCGGACTGGCGATGACGTTGGCCCACGGCGCCGGCGTGGTCTGGCCGGGATCGAGGGTGACGACGTATTCGTGCCCGTCGGGCGTGAAGCCGCCCAGGCCGTTGCTGAAAATGCGTTCGCGCGCCGCCAGCGGATAAACCGGTTCGGCCGCCGCTTGCAGCAGGGGTTCCAGACGGTCCGACACACGCTCTTCCGATACGCGGCGTTCCAGCGGCTCGACCAGTGTTTCGGCGGTATCACTGAACACGATGCGGGCAACGGTCTGCAGCAGGACCCGCTCATCCTCGGAAAGCTCTTCGGCGCGCCGCACAAACACCCCGCCCGGTTTGTCGATGATGTGCGCTTCGGGGCCCGCGTTGATCAGGCCCATGATCTGGTCATGCAGCACCGCCCGGTAGCCCGAGAAGTCCTCGTTCACGATCACCAGGTCTGAAGCCAGGCCCTTCATCCGCCAATAGGCATGGGCCTGCAGCGCCTGTTTGACCAGGTCGATGCGGTTGAGATCGCCGATGCGCAGCAGGACGATCGGCAGATCGCCCGAGATGGCAAAGCGCCACAACCCGGACTGGCCAAGCTGGTTGCGGGCAATGAGGCCGGGCGCGGCGCGGCGCAAGGCATGGGCATGAATGACGGAGGTGGCCAGACGACCAAAGATCTGTGCTTCGGCTTCGCTTGCGTTGAGGTGGCGCAGCACCTCCTGGCTCTGGAACCAGGCCATTTCAAAGGCCCGCTCGACGAAGTGCCGGTCTGCATACTCCTCCAGCAAGGCCAATGCGGCCTCGCGCGTGTCCGCGACGCCGGAGATGATCTGCACGGTCGCCGACTCGTCGGGGGACAGGGTGAGGGTCCGGCGGATCGCCACGATTGGGTCGAGCACCGGGCCCTCCGTGTTCGACAAAGCCGACGGGCTGGCAGGGCTATCCAGCACCACGGGGTTGGCCGCCGTTCGGCCGCGTCCGATGAACCGGGCGCGGTCGGTCTCGTAAGACTGCACGCCGGCAACGGCACCCGGCGCCGCCAGCAGGTGGAACATCCACGGCACCTGCTCCCCCGGTGTGCGGCGTCGCCGCGTGCAGAGGATCGCCTGCCGCTCGGGCAGGATCTCGGTCTGCACGAACAGGTTGCTGAAGGTGCGGTGGGCCAGGTCGGCATTCAACGGCGCCAGCACGACCTCCGCGTAACTCGTCACCTCGATGTGGCGGGGGCGGGACGCATGGTTGGTGAGCGTGACACGGCGGATCTCGACGTCATCCTCGGGTGAGACGCTGATCTCGGTATGCGCTTCGATCCCCTGGTCGCGCCGCCGGTATTCAGCACGCCCCTGCACGAAGATTGCCTCGTAGTGATCGGCGCGGCGCAGGGTCGGTTGATACGCGGTTGACCAGTAACGACCCGTGTCGCGGTCGCGCAGGTAAATGAAGGTGCCCCAGCTATCGGACGTGACATCCTCGCGCCAGCGGGTGACGGCGAGGTCACGCCAGCGGCTGTAGCCGCCTCCGGCATGCGTCGCCATGACGTGATAACTGCCGTTGGACAACAGGTGAACTTCAGGGATTAACGTGTTCGGGTCGGTAAACACGCGCATATTCGTGCCCGCTTCGGCGGTGGGGGGCCGCGCGGCGGCGCTCACTTCAGCCGCGTGCGGATGCAGAGTCGCGCCCTTTTTGGGCACCCGCTCCTGCAACAACAATTCCGTCGCCTGGATGAGCGGGGCAGACATGAAGCGGCGCTGCATCGGCCGGTTGAGCAATACATGCTCAAAGGCCAGCAGGCTCATGCCTTGATGATGCGCCATGAAGGTACGCACGATGGCGTGATTCTTGCCCCGCGGAACGCGCGATGGCGTGTAATCGATCGCCTCGAAGAACCCATAGTTGCCGCGGAACCCCTGCTCGGCCAGCGCCTGCAGGTTGCGGCATGCTTCCTGCGGCATGACCGTCAGCGCCAGCGCGCTGGCGTAAGGTGCGATGACCAGATCGTCTCCCAGCCCGCGCTTGAAGCCCAGCCCGGGCACGCCGAACGCACGGTATTGATAGACCTGGTTGACGTCGGTGGCGTTATAGCAGGACTCGGAAATGCCCCAGGGCACCGCGCGTTGCCGTCCGTATTCGATCTGGCGCGACACCGCTGCCTTGCAGGTCTGCTCCAGCAGGGTGTTCTCGTAGCTCGGCATGATCAGCTGCGGCATCAGGTACTCGAACATCGAGCCGCTCCACGAAATCAGGCTGACGTCGCCGCCATGACTGGTCAGCAGGCGGCCGAGCGAAAACCAGTGCTTCTGCGGGACCTGGCCCTGCGCGATGAGCAGGAAACTGGCCAGGCGCGCTTCCGATGCCAGAAGATCGTAGCAGGTCGGATCGCGCCGCCGTTCGCTCACGTCGTAACCGATGGCCAGCAAGCCGCACACGGTGTCGTAGAGAAATTCAAAATCCATCGCCGCCAGCTCGCGGCAACGCTCCAGCAACGCGTCGATGATTCCGAGCCGCTCCACTGCGCCCGCGCTGGCCAATTCCGCCAGCGTCGGGATGGTGCTGAAATGACGCGGCTCGGGCACCAGCAACCCGAGGTCATCGCGCAGCGCGCGGGATTGCTGGTCGAATGCCTGCGCCCAGTAGTACAGTTCGCCATCGATATCGATATCGGCTGGCAGCCATGCAACCAGCCCCCCGCCCGTGCGGTGTATCTCGTCCAGCACGCTTTCGGCGGCAGCCAGCGTCTGCGGCTGCCCGTCCAGGGTCAATGCGTGCAGGGTGTCCTGCAAAAACCGGATCTTGTTCGCAAGGTCCGGGGCAGGGGAGGCGGGCACGTGTTCGGCCAGCACCTGCAAGGTGTCCTGCAGCCCCTGAAACGCGTTGGATGACAGCACCGGCTGATCTCTGAGCTCGGTCAGCCCCGCTAGCAGGGTGAGCAGGCTGCCGACCAGGTTGCCGCTGTCCACCGACGAGACGTATTTCGGGTGGAGCGGTTGCAGCGTGCGCGTGTCGTACCAGTTGTAGAAATGGCCGCGGTAGCGTTCCAGCTTTTCCATCGTGGCCAGCGTTTTTTTGGTACGCTGCAGGAGTTCACCGGCACAGATGTAGCCAAAATCGTACGCAGCCAGGTCCGCCAGCAGCGACATGCCGATGTTCGTGGGCGAGGTGCGCGAGGCGATGGCCGGCGCCGGATACTCCTGGAAGTTGTCGGGCGGCAGCCAGTTGTCCTGGGGGCCGACGAAATCAGCGAAGAAGCGCCACGTTCGTCGGGCCGACGTCCGCAGGAAAGCCCGTTGCTCGACGGTCAGATCCGGTGCGGGAGACACCAGTGGCCGGCTGATCCACCAGCCGACGACAGGCGACACCAGCCACAGCAACAAGACGGGTGCAGCGTAGAACATCACCGCGAGCCGGCCGCCGCCCAATTCCCAAACCCCAACCAGAGCCAGACCCAACGCCACCACCACAACCGGCGCGATCCACATCTCCCTGAAAAAATCGGCCAGCGTGCGGCGCCCGTTGCGGATCGAATAGGAAGGCAGTTGCCAGAGCAGCAATCCGCGTTGCGTGAAAAGCATCCGCACGCCCGAGCGCAGGATCGCATTCAGGCAAATCAGCGTGTCATAGGGCAACAGGACCAGGGTCAGCAAAGCGATCGCGATCGAGTGCCCAACGGTTTTGCCGGTCAGGACCAGGTGAACCTGCCAATCCCGTTCTTCAGGCTTGCGGATGAATTCGATCACGGTGGACAGCAAGGTGGGCAGGAGCACCACAGCCATGACCAGCAGGCTCCAGAACCACGCCGATCCCGGGCCGAACAGCCATCCGCCGGCGAGCAAGGCGAGCAGGGACGGGGACACCAGGCTGCGTCGAAGGTTGTCGAAGATTTTCCACCTCGACAGGCTCGAGAGCGGGTTGGCTTGCCGCTTCGCCTTCGACCCGTTCGCGCCAGGCGGTCCGGCCACGCGCGGCAGCAGCCAGCCGGCCAGTTGCCAGTCGCCGCGTATCCACCGATGGCGCCGGCTGGCCTCGATGGCGTAGCTGGCGGGATGCTCTTCAATGAGCTCGACATCGGTCACCAGGGCCGAACGTGCATACCCGCTTTCCAGCAGGTCGTGGCTGAGAATGAGATTCTCCGGAAAGCGTCCATCGACGGCCTGACGAAAGGCATCCACATCGTAGATGCCCTTGCCGATGAACGAGCCTTCCCCGAAGACATCCTGGTAGACATCCGATATCTCGCGCGTGTAGGGATCGATGCCGGACTCACCCGCGAACAGTCTCGTGAAGCGTGAATGACCTGCGCTGGTCAGGCTGATCGACGCGCGGGGTTGCAGGATCGCGTAGCCTTCGACGATACGTCCCTTGCCGGCATCGTAGACCGGCCGATTGAGCGGATGCGCGAGATTGCCTATCAGGGCGCGGGCCGCATCGCGGGGAAGTTGCGTGTCGGTATCCAGGGTGATGACGTACTTGATCGAGTCGAGGATGGACGCATCACCGACCACCTCCGAGAATGCCGTTTGCGCCCCGCCCCTGAGGCGGGCATTGAACTGCTCCAGTTTGCCGCGCTTGCGCTCGTAGCCCATCCACACCCGTTCAACCGGATTCCACAGCCGGGGCCGGTGAAACAGATAGAAGATGCACGGACGATCGTCGCGGTAGGCTGCGTTGAGCGCCTCGACCGCTGACCGCGCGTGAGCGAGCAGGGCGTCATCATCCGGCAGCGTCTGCTCGGGTGCGTCACGGAAATCCGTCAGCAGGGCAAAGAACAGATTGGGATCGCGATTGCCGAGATAACGGATCTCCAGGGCTTCGAGCAGATCATCGATCTCTTGCGGCCTGCCCAGCAGGGTGGGGACGATCACCATGGTGCGGTGGCAGTCCGGTATCCCTTTGGAAAAATCCAGGCGCGGCAGCGCACGGGGCGGCAGGATAAGCGTGACCATCAGGTTCACCAGCGGGACCGCCAGCGCCGAGACGCCAATCACGCCGGTGATCGCAAAAAACCAGTAACGCCAGTCATCCAGGGCGAAGCCGTCGAACGCGGACAGCGCGACCGCTGTCGCCAGTGCGGTGAGCAACAGGATGGGGGCGAGGTACAGAGCCAGGCGAAAATGCCGGCCCGCCCGGGTGGCCCGCAATGTCCATGGCAAGCGGCAGCCGACTGCGCGTTCCAGCCCCGGTCGTCCGTGATCGATCAGGTAGTAGCCGACATGCGCGCTGCGGTCGTGGATCCCCAATCGCGCTGCGGCCGCCTGTGCAAGCGCAATGGCTTCGCGTGCCACCGCCAGCTCGCTGCACGAACTGCCCCGCGCCACGTCCTCGATGACATGCCGGTAGCGGTCGCGGGTGGCGAAATCCTGGCTGGCGTGCATCCCCGCCGGGTCTTCACGCAACATCTGTTCGACGACACTGAGCGACTCGACGAAACTCTTCCAGTCCATTGCGCCGATGAAGCGCAGGCTGCCGATGCTGTTGGCGATGGAGATCTGGTTGGCCGCGGCCGTTCGGCCAGCCGCCTCCGACAAGGCGGTTGCGGTCACCCCCTGGTCGAGCAGTTTCTGCTCGACCCAGGTCTGGACGAACGCCATGGCGGGGCCCTGGGACTGGAGTCTGGCGTAGAACTCCTCCACGAACGGCGCGGTCAGCGGCACATCGGCATTGGCAAACTCGGCCAGCAAATGGATCAGCTGTTTCGGCTCCGTTTCGGCCGTCGCGAGCATGCGGTCTGCCCAGGCGATGGCCGCGTCGCGCTCCTCGCGCCGATGGGCGATGCGCAAGCCGACGCGGCGGAGGTTCTCCAGCAGCGCCAACTGCAGCATGATCGGAAAGGCCCACAATTCGCCCAGCTTCAACGGCTCGACACTCTGGTAGGCGGCGACGAACTGGGTGGTATTGTCGCCGTCCACCCGGCCGTCCATGTGGGAGATCAACTCCAGCGCCAGGTCATAGATGCGGGGGAAACCGGCCAACGGCCCGTCAGCCAGACGCGGCAACTGCCGGCTGTATCCGCGCGGCAGGTGCCGGCGCGCCAGCGTGATCTGCTGCTCGATCAGATAGAAATTGTCGAGCAACCACGCCTCGGCCGGCACAATCCGTTGTCCCTGCGTCGCTGCCGCGGTCACGAGGTCGTATGCAGCCAGCAGAACGCGTTCATTGTCCGCCAGCCGCGGCAGCAACCGGTCCGGTCCTGGACGCGGATCGATTCTATGCTGGCCCGCCAGCGTGACCGCGTGACGTTTCAGTTGCTCGATGCTGAACAACTCCGAACGCAGCAACTCGGTATCGTGGTCGTTATGCAGCGTGTTCCGCGAGCGTGCCGAAAATCCCAACTCTTTGATGACGATGACCTTCTCCTCGCTTGAAGCCGTGGTCGTCAGGACAACACCGGTCTTATGAGCTGTCTTGCGACCTGTGTTTACCGATATCGCATACCGAACTGTTGTGTTGCACGTGCGAACTGGATCAGCCGGCGTTGAAAAAAATGGGAAAAACTCGCGCACCCAGCAGCAAAACTCATCACCGCCGGCAGCAGCTTTGTTGTAACGAGGACCTGTATTGGCGACGGGTAAGCCGGGTAAAAGCAGAAAACGGGATCTTGCTGAATGCGTTACCTGATCATCGCAGCATAGAATAATTTAGACGCTCAATACCCCGCTGCGGGTTCAGGTCATGTTCGCGGCCATGCGCGAGGGCAAAGACCGCATCAATGCTGCACGGGATTCAAAGGCTCCACGGCTTGGCCAGGTTCCAGCCGATGCCGCGGCAGTAGGTGCAGGGGGTGTTGCCGCGTTTTCCGGTGCCGCTGCAGCTCGTGCATTGTTTCCAGCAGGCGTCGCGCGTGGCGACGGCGACGATGCCGCTGCAGCGCGCCCCACGCCGGATGCGGATGCAGCGCTGGCCGACGGATTCCCTGCGGTAGGTGATGGCGCCGCAGGCCTTGCAGACGCCGACGGGATGCGGTTTGGCGACTTCGCGCACGGGAGAGGTGGGCGAATCGATTTCATGCATGCCCGCCAGCCCTTGCATCAGTTGAATTTTCTGGACGTGGCCGGCCGCGGCGCCTGGACGTGGCTATCCTTGTGGCGGAAATTGATGCGGCCCTTGGTGAGATCGTAGGGCGACATTTCGATGGTGACCTTGTCGCCGGCCAGGATGCGGATGCGGTGCTTGCGCATTTTTCCGGAGGCGTAGGCGGTGATTTCAAAGCCGTTGTCCAGCGTGACGCGGAAGCGGGTTTGCGGGAGGACTTCGTTGACGACGCCTTCCATTTCTACAAGTTCTTCTTTTGCCATGGCGTGATTCCTCATGATGACCGGGGCACGATGAAGCCGTGCGCTGGCATGGGTGGATAGGCGAAAGATCGCAGTGGAACTGCGGCAGCCGCGCCCGGGCGCGCGGTCATGATGCCAATGAGGAAAGCCGACAGAGTGCCCGCTGGGGGCAGGAGGAGACTGACCAAAAGACCAATTCGTCAGGCCAGTATGAGGAGCAGGGCACGTCTTGGCAAGGCGGACGACCTGCCTCCGCGGCTGGACTGGGCTGCAGGCGAGCGCATGGTCCGCGCCGCCCGTAAAAGCCGCCGCGAGCGACGCGTGCCGCTAGTCGGCCGCGGCTTCTTCGGCGGCCGATTCGAGATGCACGGTGCGGGTGGGGAAGGCGATCTCCGCACCATGCGTCTGGATGATGGCCGCGATTTTCAGCAGCACGTCCTGCTTGACCTCGTGGTAGTGCACCCACTCGACGGTGCGGGTGAAGGTGTAGATGAAGAAATCCAGCGACGACGCGGCAAACTGGTTGAAATTGACGATCAGGGTGGTGCTGGTGTCGATCTCGGGGTGGGCCTGCAGCATGGCTCTCACGTCGGAAACGATGGAGGCCATCCTGTCGAGATCGGCATAGCGGATGCCGATGGTTTCCTTGATGCGCCGGTTGGTCATGCGGGTGGGGTTTTCCACCACGATGGTGGTGAACAGCGCGTTGGGCACATAGATCGGATTCTTGTTGAAGGCGCGCACGCGCGTGTGTCGCCAGCCGATGTATTCCACCGTGCCCTCGATCTGGTGGTCGGGCGAGCGGATCCATTCGCCCACGGTAAACGGTCGGTCGAGGTAGATGGTGAGGCCGCCGAAGAAGTTGGCCAGCATGTCCTTGGCCGCGAAGCCCACGGCAATGCCGCCGATGCCGCCGAAGGCGAGCACGCCGGAGATGCTGTATCCCAGGGTTTGCAGGATGACCAGGGTGGAAACGATGACCACGCTGAAGCGGCCCAGCTTGGAGAGGGCATCGACCGTGGTGTGGTCCAGCCGGTCTTCTGCTGCGTTGCGGGTAAGGATATTGTGGGAGGCGTGGCGGATCAGCCGCATCAGGAACCAGGCGAGCGCGGCGATGATCAGGGTGTCACGGGTAGGCTGCACGAAATCGAAGACGGGGGTGCCGAGGTGCTTGTGCACGATCTTGATGGCATAGGTTGTACCGGTTACCCACAGGATGAGCGTGAGGGGTTTGCGGGCTGCCTTGATCAGGGCGTCGTCCCAGACGGTTGCGGTGCGTGCGGCAATTTTTTCGATGTGGCGCAGCACGTAGTAGGCGCCGATGTTGATGAGGGTGACGGCGACGATCACCGTCAGCACCTGGGGAAGCCAGGAGGCGGTCAGGAAGGAAGCGACGAATTGTTGTGCCAGATCTTTCATGTAGAGGATGGTGCTAGCTGAGCGGCGAAGTGCGAACGTGTGGGGATTTTAAGGTGAAAGCGGCCAATCGCCTGCGTTCGTCGAAGCGGATCGTCGCCATGGTTGGGAAACCGTCGTTTCCCGGGCGGCTTCCTATACTGGACATTCCTCATCTCATAAGGAGTCGTGCCATGAAACAGCAGATTGCAGTGCCTTTATTGTTGGTGGCGGCGCTGGTTGGGGGCTGCGCGGACATGGGCAGCCTGGGCGGGACAACATATGGCGAGACGGGAGGAACGGCTGCGAGCCAGTCGGATCGTGACGGGACCATCGCCTCGCTGGAAAACATTCAGGTCGACGACAAGTACAAGCTGGGGGTCGGCACGGCCGTGGGCGCGGTGGCGGGCGGCCTGCTCGGCTCGGGGATGGGCGACAGCACCACGGCCACGGTGGCGGGTGCGGTATTGGGCGGGGTGGCAGGCACCTATGCCGAGAGCAAAATGCATAAAACGGATGCGCAACGGATCACCGTCAACATGGCGACCGGGGGGCGCGTCACCATTACCCAGCCGACGGATGACCGTCTGCGCGAAGGCATGCGGGTGCGCGTCGAAGGCAGCGGCGAGAACGCCCGCGTGGTGCCGCGCTAGGGGGTGCAAGGCCGAATCGTGCCTTGCGTCCCCCAGTCGTTTTGCCTACTTGGCACATCCTGCCGCGGTGGCCTCCGGAACCTCGATCAGCTTGCCGCTCTTCACGTCGTAGATGTAGCCGTAGATAGGGATGTTGCCGGGTACCAGCGGGTGGTTGCGAATGCGCTGAACGTCTTCGAGCACGCTCTGCGCCTGGTTGGGTATGGTCAGCCAGCTGATGTGCTCGCCTTCGGGTGACCCGCCGCCGCCCCCCGCATCGTGCCAGCCGCTGGCGTCGACGCTGGCAGCTTTCAGGCTGCTTCGCAGCAGCTTGCGCATGACGTCGTCGGTGAAGGTCTCCATGCCGCAGTCGGTGTGATGGATGACGAACCACTCGCGGGTGCCCAGCAGCTTGTAGGAAATGATCAGCGAGCGGATGGCGTCGTCACTGGCGCGGCCTCCGGCATTGCGGACGACATGGGCATCGCCTTCGGCGAGCCCGGCATATTTTGCCGGGTCGAGGCGGGCGTCCATGCAGGTGAGAATGGCGAAATGCCGGCCCGGCGGCATGGGCAGCTTGCCCTTGTCGCCAAAATTGGAGGAATAGGCCTGATTGGCGGCCAGGACTTCTTTAACGACTGTACTCATGATTGTCTCCTTATCCACGCGTGTTGCCGCGATGCTTGTATCGGCGAGCGGCCGTCGCGGGGTCGGACTGCCGTCGGTCAGTCTGCCGAAGCGGAAACCGTTCCGGACAGGCGGGCATGGAAGCAACTCAGTATAGGAAACGGCGCCGACGCACATCGGCCAGAAGAAGGCAGGCCATACAAAGGAGTAATGAAGCCATTAGAAATTACTCACCCGGATACTGCCATTTGTACTAGGTTCACCGGATCTATTGACGGTACTCATGACGGCATCTATCGGTATGATGGCAGTATCGAAAGAAATCGGATGCCGCATGGCCCGCTCCGTCGCCCCCCTCACCGATAGCCGTATCCGCCAGACCGGCGTGGCCGCCAAGCCACTCAAGCTGGCGGACGGCGGCGGCATGTATCTGCTGATGAATCCGGATGGCTCGCGCTACTGGCGGCTGGACTACCGCTTCGACGGCAAGCGCAAGACCCTGGCGCTGGGGGTGTATCCGGAGGTTTCGCTGGCCGAGGCAAGAAAGCGCCGCAATGCCGCCAAGACCCTGCTTGCTGAAGGACGCGATCCCGGTGCGGTCAGGAAGGCGGGCAAGGCAGGCAAACCGTTGCCCGGCGGGGATGAACAGACCTATGCCCTGGCGCTCCTGGGGGAAGGCGTGTGGGACTGGGATTTGCCCAGTGGGCGGGTTCGGCACAACGTGCACTGGGCGCATCTGATGGGCATGGATGCACGGCAGCCGGAGCATACCTGGCAGGAAGCCATTGCCTGCCTGCAAGAGGAGGACCGGGAGGGCGTGATATCGGCGATCCGGAAATGTCTCGACGGCGAGTCGACCTTCGATCGCGAGCATCCCGTCCGGCACGCCGACGGCACCACGATCTGGCTGCACAACCGCGGCGAGGTCGTACAGCGCGACGCTACGGGCAAGCCCCTGCGCATGGTGGGCAGCCTGCGCGAAGTGACGGCGCAGCGCCGCGCTGCCCTGAACATGCGCCGCCGCAACCTGCTGTTGCAGACCATCGCGACCGTGAACGAGATGCTGATGGCTGAGCTGCCCGAGCAGGAGTTGATGGCGCGCATCTGCGAGGAACTGGTGCGTGACGATCTGTTCCGCATGGCCTGGATCGGGCTGGTCAACGGGGATGGCGTGACGGTGGATGCGGTGGCGGAGGCGGGTTTTGCCAAAAGCTATCTGTCCAATTTGCACATCCGTTGTGATGACACGCCTCAGGGCCATGGGCCCACCGGCACCGCCATCAGGCTGGGCATCACGGCGACCAACGACGACAGCGAGACCAATCCGATGTTTGCGCCGTGGCGGGAACGGGCGCTCGCCCATGGTTATCGCTCATCGGCGGCGACGCCGCTGCGGACGCATGGACGGGTGATCGGCGCGCTCACCGTCTATAGCGAGGAGACGCACGCGTTCAGTCCGGAAAAGGTGATCCTGCTGGAAAAGCTGGCTGCCGATCTTGGTGCGGCAATGGGTCATCGTGCCGCCCTGGTCGCGCTGCGCGAGAGCGAGGAACGCTTTCGCCTGCTGCTGGATTCTTCCCCCGAGGCGATCTTCGGCGTCGATAGCCAGGGCATCTGCACCTTCGTGAATCAGGCCTGTCTCGCCATGCTTGGCTATTCGCAGGAGGAGATTCTCGGCAAGGGCATCCATGCCCTGATCCACCATTCCTACCCGGACGGCCGTCCCTATCCCAAGGAACAGTGCCACGTCCGCTGTTCCACCCTGGAGGGCAAGCCCACCCATGTGGACAACGAGGTGCACTGGCGCAAGGACGGCACCAGCTTCCCGGTCGAGTACTGGTCCCGCCCGATGTACCGCAACGGAGAGCTGGTGGGGGCGGTGGTCAACTTCATCGACATCAGCGAACGCAAGCGGATGGAACAGGCGCTGCGCGAGAGCGAGGAACGCTACCGGCTGATTTCCAGCGTGTCGACCGATCTGCTGTATTCCTGCGTGCAGACGGAGGGTGAGGGATTTTCCATCGACTGGGCAACGGCCCTGAACGATCGCATCTTAGGCTATACGATCGACGAGGTCATGCAGCGCGGGTGCTGGCGCTGTTTCGTGCATCCGGAAGACCGGCCCGAATTCGATCGCAACATCACGCATCTTGCGCCGGGACAGCGCAGCGAATGCGAACTGCGCCTGCTCGCAAAGGACGGCTCCACCCACTATATCCGCGCCTATACCCTGGCGGTGGAAGTGGGAGAGGGCAACGCCCGCCATCGGCTGTACGGTGCCTGCCAGGACATTACCGAGCGCAGGAAGGCGGAGGCGCGCATCGAGTTTCTGGCACACCACGATGTCCTCACCGGCCTGCCCAACCGAGTACTGCTGCGCGACCGTTTCGAGCAGGCATTGTCCAGGGCGCAGCGGTCGCAGACGCATGTGGCCATCCTGTTTCTCGATCTCGACAATTTCAAGCGGGTGAACGATACCCTGGGCCACCTTGCCGGAGACCAGCTGCTGCTGGAAGCCGTTTCGCGGCTGACCCATTGCTCGCGCGACAGCGACACCATCAGCCGCCAGGGGGGCGACGAATTCATCCTGCTTCTCAACGAGATTCCGGACATGGAAACGGTGGAGCGCGTCGCAGCCGATATCCTCAACCATCTGTCCGAGCCGGTGGAGATCAACGGTCACGTGATGAATGCATCCTGCAGTATCGGCGTCGCCATGTATCCGCAGGATGGCAGCGACTTCGACAGCCTGCTGCAAAAAGCCGATGCGGCCATGTACAACGCCAAGGATGCGGGCCGCAACACCTACCGCTTCTTTGACGACGGAATGAACCGGCAGGCCCATGAACACCTGATGCTGCAGAATCGCCTGCATCAGGCGCTCTATCGGGCCGAACTGCAGTTGAACTACCAGCCGCAACTGGATGCCGACAGCGGCAAGGTGACCGGTGTGGAGGCGCTGCTGCGCTGGCGCAACCCGGAACTGGGCGACGTTTCGCCGTCCCGCTTCATCCCGGTGGCGGAAGACAGCGGACTGATCGTGCCCATCGGTGCCTGGGTGATCGAGCAGGCCTGTCGCCAGGCCCAGGCGTGGCGGCAGGCCGGATTGCCCGATCTCACCATGTCGGTCAACCTGTCGGCCCTGCAGTTCCGCCGTGCCGGCCTGATCGAGACCGTGGCGGGGGCGCTGGCGCGCAGCGGGCTGCCGCCGCATCTGCTGGAGCTGGAGCTGACCGAGTCCATTCTGCTGCAGGATGTGGAAAACACCCTGGACACGGTACAGCAGCTGAAAGCCCTGGGTGTCCGGCTTGCGATCGACGACTTCGGCACCGGGTATTCCTCGCTCAGCTATCTCAAGCGCTTCGCCGTCGATCGCCTCAAGATCGACCAGTCCTTCGTTCGCGACATCAGCACCGATCCGGACGATGCCGCCATCGTCACCGCCATCATCCAGCTGGCGCGCAGCCTGCGGCTGGGCATCATCGCCGAAGGGGTGGAATCGCCGGATCAGCTGGCATTTCTGCGCGAGGCAGGGTGCCGCGAGGTGCAGGGCTACCTGGTCAGCCGGCCGCTGGCACCGACAGCGCTGGAGGCTTTTCTGCACTCGCGCTGAGCCCTGCCTGCATTCGCGCTTCGCGTTATGCCCAGGCGGTTCTATGCTGGAAAGATGTGGATTGCACGCGAGTATTTGTCATGAGTCACAAACACGAGAATTTGCTGCGGACGATTTTTGAAGGGCCGGTGAGCGGGAACGTCCACTGGCGTGAGGTGGAAGCGATGCTGACGCACCTGGGCGCCCAGGTGGAGCCGCACCATGGTGCGAGTTTCCGAGTGGTGCTGAACGGCGTGGAAGGCTTCCTGCATCGTCCGCATAACAGCAACACCTGCACCAAGCAGGAGTTGCGGCATGTACGCGACTACCTGGTGTCGGCGGGCGTGGGGCAACCGCAGAACCAGTCTTGAGCGCGCGATGAACCGCCTCGTCTCCCCCCTCCTGGCATTGGTCCTCAGCGTGGCGCCCATATGCGCGGCCGGCCAGCAGAACGACACCGTAAGCGGCGACAGGGCCACCGACATGATCGTGGATGCTGTGGTGATGCGGCCGCTCGGACTGGCTGCCACGGTGGCGGGAACGTTATTGACGGTGGTGGCCCTGCCTTTCACGATTCCCAGCGGCAGCGTGGAAAGCTCGGCGCGGGAGCTGATCCTGAAACCGGCGGACTATACGTTCAAGCGGCCGCTCGGCGATTTCGGCGACAGCGGCGAGGACGCGCACTAGACGCCCCGGCTCGGAGGCTTGGCCTGCGTCGCCCGGCCAACGGCCTTCCACAGAGGGAGGCGGCCAATAAATATTATTTGAAAGGGTGTGTTTTGTTCCTATAGTTTTTTCATGCCAGCCTGAAGCATGAGATTGGAGGATCAAGATGCAAGTGACCCGGAGACAGTTCTTCAAGATATGTGCGGCAGGGGTAGGCAGTTCCAGCCTCGTCGCACTGGGGTTCGCCCCCGGCGAGGCGCTGGCGGAAGTGCGGGCGTTCAAGCTCGCACGGACCACTGAAACCCGCAACACCTGCCCCTATTGCTCGGTCGGCTGCGGCCTGCTCATCTACAGCCTGGGCGACCGGGCCAAAAATGCGCCCGGCGAGATCATCCACATCGAAGGCGATCCGGATCATCCGGTGAACCGCGGCACGCTTTGCCCGAAAGGCGCAGGCCTGCTGGATTTCGTACACAGCCCGGGCCGGCTCAGGCAGCCCGAATACCGTGCGCCCGGCAGCAAGGAATGGACGCCCATTTCCTGGGACGACGCCTTCACCCGCATCGCCGGGCTGATGAAGGAAGACCGCGACAAGAACTTCATCACGAAGAATGACAAGGGTGAAACGGTGAACCGCTGGATATCCACCGGCATGCTCGCCGCTTCCGCTTCCAGCAACGAAACCGGGTATCTGACGCAGAAGATCGCACGCAGCCTGGGGATGCTCGCATTCGACAACCAGGCGCGTGTCTGACACGGCCCGACGGTGGCAAGTCTTGCCCCGACGTTTGGCCGCGGTGCGATGACCAACCATTGGGTTGACATCAAGAACACGGACCTGGTTCTGATCATGGGCGGCAATGCAGCCGAGGCGCACCCGTGCGGCTTCAAATGGGTGACCGAGGCGAAGGCGCACCGCAAGGCCAGGCTGATCGTGGTCGATCCGCGCTTCACGCGCTCGGCTGCAGTGTCGGATTTTTACGCGCCGATCCGTGCCGGCACGGATATCGCCTTCCTCGGCGGGGTCATCAACTATCTGCTGAGCAACGACAAGATCCATCACGAATACGTGAAGACCTACACCGATTTCAGTTTCCTGGTGAAGGACGAATTCGCATTCAACGACGGCATCTACTCTGGCTACAACCCGGAGAAACGCAGCTACGACAAGTCCACCTGGGGCTACCAGGTAGGCGCCGACGGCTATGTCGTCACCGACCCGACGCTGCAGAACCCGCGCTGCGTCTACCAGATGATGAAGGTGCACTATTCGCGCTACACGCCGGACGTGGTGTCGTCCATCTGCGGTACGCCCAGGGAAGCCTTCCTCAAGGTATGCGAGATGATCGCCGGGACCGCCGCGCCCGACAAGACCATGACCATCATGTACGCGCTGGGCTGGACGCAGCACTCGCAGGGCTCGCAGAACATCCGTACGGGTGCGATGGTGCAATTGCTGCTGGGGAACATTGGCGTGGCAGGCGGCGGCATGAATGCGCTGCGTGGCCATTCCAACATCCAGGGGCTGACCGATCTGGGGCTGCTGTCCAACCTGCTCCCGGGTTACATGAGCTTGCCCAATGATGCCGAGCAGGACTACAGGGCCTACGTCGAGAAGCGCGCCTTAAAGCCGCTGCGTCCGGGCCAGCTCTCCTACTGGCAGAACTACAACAAGTTCTTCGTCAGCACCATGAAGGCATGGTGGGGCGCCGCAGCTACCGCGGAAAACAACTGGTGCTACGACTGGCTGCCCAAGCTCGACAAGGGCTACGACCTCCTGCAGGTGTTCGAGAACATGAGCCAGGGCAAGGTCAACGGCTACATCTGCCAGGGCTTCAACCCGCTGGCGTCGGCACCCTGCAAGGTGAAGGTCTCCGGATCGCTGGCCAAATTGAAGTATCTGGTGATCATCGATCCGCTGGCCACCGAGACCTCGGAGTTCTGGCAGAACCACGGCGAGTACAACGACGTCGATCCGGCCAAGATCCAGACCGAAGTCTTCCGCCTGCCTTCCACCTGCTTTGCGGAAGAAGACGGTTCGCTGGTCAGTTCCAGCCGTGTGCTGCAATGGCACTGGAAGGCCGCCGAGCCGCCGGGCGATGCCAGGGGCGACCAGGAAATCATGGCCGGAATCTTCCTCAAGCTGAGAGCGCTGTACAGGAAGGACGGCGGGGCGTTCCCCGACCCCATCCTCAATCTGACCTGGAAGCATCGCCAACCCGATGCACCCTCGCCGGAAGAACTGGCGAAGGAGTATTCCGGCAGAGCGCTGAAGGATGTCATCGACCCGAAGGATCCGGCCAAGGTCCTGGTGAAGGCCGGCGAGCAGTTGAACGGCTTCGCCGAATTGCGCGACGACGGCTCCACGTCCTGCGGCTGCTGGATTTTCTCCGGTGCCTGGTCGGAGAAGGGCAATCTCATGGCGCGGCGCGACAACAGTGATCCCTACGGCATCGGGCAGACGCTGAACTGGGCTTTCGCCTGGCCGGCCAACCGACGCGTACTGTACAACCGCGCCTCGTGCGACCCGAGCGGCAAGCCTTACGACCCGGCGCGCAAGCTGATCGCCTGGGACGCCGATACCGGCAAGTGGGGCGGTTCCGACGTGCCTGACTTCAAGGCCGATTCGCCGCCGGAAGATGGCATGAATCCCTTCATCATGAATCCTGAAGGCGTGGCGCGCTTCTTCGCGGTGGACAAGATGGCAGAGGGCCCCTTCCCCGAACACTACGAGCCGCTGGAATCGCCGCTGGCGAACAATCCGATGCATCCGAAGAACGAGATGGCACGGGCAAACCCTGCCGCGCGGGTGTTCAAGGAGGATTGGGACACTTTCGGCAAGCCGGACCAGTTCCCCTATGTGGGCACCACCTACCGTCTTACCGAACATTTCCACTTCTGGACCAAGCATGCGCGTCTCAACGCCATCATCCAGCCGGAACAGTTCGTGGAAATCGGCGAGGACCTGGCCAAGGAAAAGGGCATCAAGGATGGCGATCATGTCCGGGTGAGGTCCAAGCGCGGCTTCATCGTCGCGGTGGCGGTGGTGACCAAGCGCGTGCGTACGCTCGATGTCGAGGGCCGGAAAGTGCATACCGTGGGCATGCCGATTCACTGGGGGTTCATGGGGCTGACCAAGAATGGCTACATCACCAACACGCTCACACCCTTCGTGGGCGATGCCAACACCCAGACGCCGGAATTCAAGGCGTTCCTCGTGAACATCGAGAAGGTCTAGGAGGCGGCCATGGCACTGCAATCACTCGACATCAAGGCCCGGTCCGCCACCACCACCCCTTCGCCCCATGTGCGCATCGAGGGAGCGATCCCTGTTGCAAAATTGATCGACATCTCGAAATGCATCGGCTGCAAGGCGTGCCAGGTGGCGTGCATGGAATGGAACGACCTGCGCGACGAGGTCGGCACCAACGTCGGTATCTACGACAATCCCCGCGACCTCACGGATCAATCGTGGACCGTGATGCGCTTTTCCGAAGTGGAGGTGGAACAGGGCCGGCTGGAATGGCTGATCCGCAAGGACGGCTGCATGCATTGCGCCGACCCGGGCTGCCTCAAGGCCTGTCCGTCGCCGGGTGCGATCGTCCAGTACGCGAACGGCATCGTGGATTTCCACGAGGAAAACTGCATCGGCTGCGGTTATTGCATCACCGGCTGTCCCTTCAATATTCCGCGCATCTCGAAGAAGGACCACAAGGCCTACAAATGCACCCTTTGCTCCGACCGGGTGGGGGTGGGGCTGGAGCCGGCCTGCGTGAAGACCTGCCCGACCGGGGCGATCGTGTTCGGCTCCAAGGTCGACATGATCCATCACGCCGAGGGACGCATCACCGACCTCAAGGAGCGCGGCTACAGCAATGCGGCGCTCTACGACCCGCAGGGGGTCGGCGGCACGCACGTGATGTATGTCCTGCAGCACGGCGACAAGCCCGAGCTGTATGCGAACCTGCCCAGGGACCCGAGCATCAGCCCGCTGGTCAGCCTGTGGAAGGGGGTGACCAAGCCCCTCATGAGTCTTGGCCTGGGCCTGGCTGTCTTTGCCGGCTTCTTCCATTACGTCACGGCAGGTCCCAAGGAGGTGGAGGACGAAGAAAAGACGGATTGAACCGTCCCGTTTTCTTCCTTCACCAGACAACAAGGAGCGATCATGAGCAAGCTGATACAACGCTACACCGCCCGGGAACGCAGCAACCACTGGGTGGTGGCCATCGCCTTCGTACTTGCCGCCCTGTCTGGACTGGCGCTGTTCCATCCCGCCTTCTACTTTCTCACCAACCTGTTCGGCGGCGGCCCATGGGCCCGCATCCTGCACCCTTTCATCGGCGCGGTGATGTTCCTGTTTTTCATGGCGATGGCGGCACGGTTCTGGCGCTTCAACCGTTTCACGCCTGCCGACCGCCAGTGGATGAAGCGCATCGGGGATGTCATCAGAAACCGCGACCAGGGGCTGCCCGAACTCGGCAAGTACAACGCCGGACAGAAATACCTGTTCTGGGTCCTGGTGGTGAGCATTCCCGTGCTGCTGCTTTCCGGCTTCGTGATCTGGCAACCCTGGTTCGCGCCGTTTTTCCCCATCTGGCTGCTGCGTCTCGCAGTGGTCGTCCATGCGCTGGCGGCGTGGATCATGATTCTCGGCATTATCGTGCACGTCTATGCGGCCATCTGGGTCAAGGGTTCGGTCCGCGCCATGACGCGCGGCACGGTTTCCGAGGCCTGGGCCAAACACCATCACCGCGCCTGGTATCGCGAGATGACCGGAAAATGATTTCCGACAATGGACACAAGGATTGATTAGCGCATGACGACCACACTCCTGCAGCCCGGCGAAATCGAAGCGGCAGCCGGCGACATTCCCGAACTGTTGCCGCCGCCCGCCGACCTGTTTCTCTCTCGCGCGCGACGGCTGGAGCAACTCGCAGAGGGCCACCTGCTTGTCGACTATCTGCGCTTTGTCGCCCGGCTAGCGCAGGCACAGCAGGTAGGTCTCGATGCCCTCCCATCAGCAGCATTGCCATCCCCGGAACGACTGGCGCAATGCCGTCAATACCGGATGCCGCCGCTGGCGCCCGCGGGCTTCGGCCTGCCGGGAGGCTGGCGCGATATGGCCCGATCATTGGCACAGGCGGTTCAACCGGGCTTGCCCGCAACGGGGCGGGCGGCCATGGTGTCGGCGGTGGAGGGACAGGATGCCTGGCTGGACGAACAGGCCATGCAACTGCTCGATGGAAACATTCAGGGCCTCGATGCCGCCATCGCGCCGGTGATCGGGGCCGCCCTGCAGGTGCACTGGACGCATCTCGCGCGCCAGCTCGAGGCCACGCAGGTGGCGCGGCCCGAACATCCGAACCTGTGCCCCGTATGCGGCTCTCACCCGGTCGCTTCGGTGGTGCGCATCGGCGGCGCCGAGAATGGCCTGCGCTATCTGCATTGCACGCTGTGCAATTCGGAGTGGCATGTGGTGCGCGCCCAATGCAGCAACTGCGACAACTCACGTGGCATCGCCTATTATCATCTTGAAGGGAGGGGTACGCTCGTGCAGGCCGAGAGCTGCCCCGAATGCCGGACCTATCTGAAAATCGTCCAGCAGGAGAAGGATCCGCTGGCCGATCCCGTGGCCGACGACCTCGCCACCCTGACGCTCGATCTGCTCATGGACGAGACAGGCTTCGCCCGCAGCGGAATCAACTGGTACCTGATCCATGGCCCCGCCTGACTCCTCACCGCTTACTGCCCACCAATCACCACTAAGGGATTGTCTATCGTGCATAGCGCCCCCCCACGTCCGCCCTCGATCGATCGTGTCCTCAACTGGGCGGCGGTCTCTCCGCTGATAGCGGAATACGGCCGCGAGCCGGTGCTGGCCGGCGCGCGCAGCGTACTCGACAATGTCAGGCAGGCCGCGCGCAGCGGCGAGCTGGTCGATTACACCGAGCCCGCCGTAGCGGCCCGGCTTGCCGCGCATCTGCTCCAGTACAACGCACCTCGCCTGAAACGGGTCTTCAACCTCACCGGCACGGTGCTGCACACCAACCTGGGGCGTGCACCGCTACCGCAGGAAGCGGTGGAGGCGCTGCTGATGGCAGCACGCCATCCCTGCGCGCTGGAATACGATCTCGACACCGGTCGCCGCGGAGACCGCGACGACGTCGTGGAGGCAGTGCTGTGCGAACTCACCGGCGCCGAGGCGGCGACCGTGGTCAACAACAACGCCGCGGCGGTGTTCCTGCTGCTCAACACCCTCGCCCTGCGCAAGCAGGTCATCGTCTCGCGTGGCGAGCTGGTCGAGATCGGCGGCTCCTTCCGCGTGCCGGACATCATGAGCCGCGCCGGCGCCAAACTGGTCGAGGTGGGCACCACAAATCGCACGCACCTGCGCGATTTCGAGGGCGCCATCGGCCCGCGCAGCGCCATGCTGATGAAAGTACACACCAGCAACTACGCCATCCAGGGCTTCACCGCCAGCGTGCCGGAGACGGACCTGGCCCAGCTTGCCCATGCCTATGAGCTGCCCTTCGTGGTCGACCTGGGGAGCGGTACGCTCACCGAGCTTGCGCGCTTCGGCCTGCCGAGCGAGCCGATGCCGCAGGCGTCGCTTGCGGCCGGCGCCGACCTGGTGACGTTCAGCGGCGACAAGCTGCTGGGCGGTCCGCAGGCCGGCATCCTGGTCGGGCGGCGCGACCTGATCCAGCGCATCAAGAAGAACCCGCTCAAGCGCGCGCTGCGCGTCGGCAAGCTTACGCTGGCGGCGCTCGAGGCGGTGCTGCGACTGTATCGCGATCCCGACCGCCTGGCCGATCGCCTCACCACCTTGCATTTGCTCACCCGGTCGTCAGACGATATCCGTGCCCAGGCCGAACGCCTGCTGCCGAGCCTCCAGCACGCGCTCGCCGGCTGGCCGGTGAGCGTGGCGGCCGAACCGGCCCTGTCGCAGATCGGCAGCGGCTCGCTACCGGTCGACCGCCTGTCCAGCTATGCGCTGACTGTGAAGCCCGCCTCCCGGAAAAGCGGAGGCGTTCTGCACGATGTCGAGGCCAGGTTGCGCAGCCTGCCGGTGCCGGTGATCGGCCGCATCGCCGATGGCGCATTGCGTCTGGATCTACGCTGTTTGTCCGCGAGCGACGAAGCGGATTTCCTTGGTCAGCTCGCAAAGCTGGCTGCCTGATCATTCGATAGGAGGAGCCTTCCATGCAACGACGTGATTTCCTGCTGACTTCCGCTGCGCTGGTTGCGGGTGCGGTGTGGCCCGACAACCAGGCCATGGCGGCGTTCGACCCCTCGCCGGAGGACGGCTGGCGAACCTTCGATGTCACCCTGCGCGTGGAAGTGCTCAAGCCGGAGGGCGCCACCCGTGTCTGGCTGCCGCTTCCTTCGATGCTGGAGCAGGACTGGATCCGGCCCATGGGCAACCTGTGGCAAGGCAACGCTGACAGCGTGCAGTTGCTGCACGACCGCGGGCGTGGCGTCGACATGCTCTATGGCGAATGGGCGGCGGAGGCGAAGCCGGTGCTGGAAGGGACCAGCCGTGTCGCCACGCGCGACCGCGCCGTCGACCTGGCCCGCGCCGGCCAGGCGGCACCGCTGTCCGCGTCGGCGCACCGCCGCTATACCCGGGCCACGAAGCTGCTTCCCACCGACGGCATCGTCAGGAAGACTGCACGCGACATTACCCGCAGTGCGAAAACCGACCAGGACAAGGCACGGGCCATCTACGAGTGGGTGGTCGACAACACGGCGCGCAACCCCAAAACCCGCGGCTGCGGACTCGGCGACATCCGCTTCATGCTGGAAACCGGCGACCTGACGGGCAAATGCGCTGACCTCAATTCCCTCTACGTCGGCCTTGCACGGGCCGCCGGCCTGCCGGCGCGCGACGTCTACGGCATCCGCGTGGCGGACTCGCGCTTCGGCTACAAGAGCCTGGGCAAGAGCGGCGACATCACCAAGGCCCAGCACTGCCGCGCCGAGGTGTGGCTGACCGGGCACGGCTGGGTGCCGGTCGACCCTGCCGACGTGCGCAAGGTGATGCTGGAAGAACCGCCCGGCGGCCGTGGCCTCACCGACGAGATGGTGGTCGACGTGCGCAAGCGCCTGTTCGGTTCGTGGGAGACGAACTGGCTGGCCTACAACACCGCGCACGACCTGCCGCTGCCCGGCTCGCGCCATGTCACGCTGCCTTTCCTGATGTACCCGCAGGCCGAAACCGCGGCCGGCATGCTCGACAGCCTGGACGCGTCGAGCTTCAGCTACCGCATCACCTCGAAGGAAATTACCACAGCATGATCGTCGGCACCGCCGGACACATCGATCACGGCAAGACCACGCTGGTGCATGCGCTCACCGGCGTCGACACCGATCGCCTTGCCGCCGAGAAGGCGCGCGGCATTTCGATCGAGCTGGGCTATGCCTACCAGCCACTGGCCGGCGGCGGGGTGCTGGGATTCGTCGACGTGCCCGGACACGAACGCTTCATCCACACCATGCTTGCCGGCGCGGCCGGGATCGACTTCGCGCTGCTGGTGGTGGCGGCGGACGACGGCGTGATGCCGCAGACGCGCGAGCACCTCGCCATCCTCCACCTGCTCGGCATCGAACGCGGCGCGGTGGCGTTGACCAAGATCGACCGGGTCGAGCCGGGGCGTCGTGCCGAAGTCGAGCACGACCTCCATCGCTTGTTGGCCGATACGGCACTGGCCGGCATCCCGGTGTTTCCGGTCGCGGCACCGGACGGCAGGGGCATCGATGCCCTGCGCACGCATCTGCATGAAGCCGCGCAGGCCATGCCTGCAGAAACGGTCGAAGGCGGGTTCCGGCTCGCGGTCGACCGCAGCTTCACCCTGAAAGGCGCGGGCACTATCGTCACCGGCACCGTATTCGCCGGCAGCGTCCAGGTGGGCGACGATCTGATGGTGACGCCATCCGGCCAGCCGGTGCGCCTGCGCAGCCTGCATGTGATGAACCGGCCGGCGCAATGGGGACAGGCCGGGCAGCGCTGCGCACTGAACCTTCACGGCGCGGTCAAGGACGAGATCGCGCGCGGCGACTGGATCGTGACGCCGCACCTGCATGCGCCGACCGCGCGCTTCGACGTGCGGCTGACGCTGTCGCCGCAGGCGCCCGCGGCCCTCGCGCACTGGGCACCGGTCCATCTGCATCTGGGCGCGGCGCACGTCATGGCCCGGGTGGCGCTGCTGGAAGGCGAGCGCCTGGCCCCGGGCGGCAGCGCGCTGGCGCAACTGGTCGCAGACCGTCCGCTCGGCGCGCTCCACGGCGATCGCTTCATCCTGCGCGATGCCGACGCGCGCCATACTCTCGGCGGCGGCAGCGTGCTCGATCCCGATGCGCCGGCGCGCAAGCGCAAGACGCCGCTGCGGATGGCGGAACTCGCCGCGCTGGAGCACTCCGACACCACGCAGCGGCTGCGCCAGCTGCTTGAACTGCGCGGACTCGAACTCGACCGGCTCGCCATGTACTGGAACTGCAAGGACCCGGCTGCGCACCTGCCGGTCGACAGCAAGCTGGTGCGCGGCGGCCATGCGACCTGGGCGTTCTCTTCTGCGCACTGGGCGGGCCTGCAGGACAAGCTGCGCACCGATCTCGCCGCCTTTCACGAACGCTTTCCCGACGAGCAGGGCCCCGATGCCACGCGCGCACGGCGCATGTTCCTGCCGGCGCTGCCGGCCGCCGCGTTCGCCGCACTGGTCGATACATTGCTGGCGGCAGGCGCCCTGCAGCGCAGCGGTCCCTGGCTGCATCTACCCGCGCACAGCGTTGCGCTCACACGTGAAGAGAACGCGCTCTACCAGCGGATCCGTCCCTGGCTGGCGGAAGCGGCCTTCGACCCGCCCTGGGTGCGCGACCTGGCGCGGCGCGCAGGACACGACGAGGCATCGATGCGACGCCTGCTGCAGAAACTGGCGCGACAGGGTGCGCTCTACCAGGTGGTGCGCGACCTGTTTTACCTGCCTGAAAGCGTGGGACAGCTGGCGGCGCTGGTGCGGGATCTGGAATATGCTTCAGGCGAGGCGCACGCCGCCGAATTCCGCGACCGCAGCGGTCTTGGCCGCAAGCGCGCGGTGCAGGTGCTGGAATTCTTCGACCGGGTGGGCTACACGCGGCGCGTGCGCGAAGCGCACCGGCTGCGCAATGCGGACCTGTTCGGCAGCATGGATCATGCTGCCTGAGGCGGCCGGACGAGGACTCAAGGTTTAACTGGAAGGAAAGCGTGTCTGGTGGTGCGGCCGGATTTCAAATCCGGTTGGGGGCGTCAGTCGCTCCCGGGTGGGTTCGACTCCCACTTCCTTCCGCCACTTTTTCCTGGTTTGGATGCTGGGCAAGAATGTGTGTGGCGTTCGTGCCGGGCAATACCGGACCCGGATCGTCCGCGGCATTCATGGAACCCCGGCCCATAATGCCGCCCAGTTCTCTGCCCAGCAACAATGGTGGTCATAGCCAGGAATAGTCCTGACCCGAACTGGCGTGTCCGCGGGCAGGCCTGCGACGAATTCCTGGGCGATTTCGGGCGGCACGATGCGATCCATGGCGCCGACGAAGTGCACCTGCGGAATCCTTGCAAGGGCCTTGCGATCATCGGCCGGATCGAGCGATCCCGCCAGCGGCGCGACTCTGTGAAGTTTCGTCCAGGCACGATGATCGAGATTTCCCGCCACCGTGACCAGGCGCACGACATCCTTTCTTCTTGCCGCCAGCAATGCCGCGGCTGCCCCGCCGCCGGAGTATCCGACCAGAGTTAACTGCCGGGCATGAAATCGCACCTTGAGTTCGTCCAGGGCCTTGCTCAATGCCTCGATCACTTCGGGGGCAAAGCGTTGCCCCGTCCAGTAACGCTGCGGGCAGTGGCGGGCCCCGGCATCGACGTACTGACAGGGCCTGGCCAGGTAAGCCACGTTGCCGCCGGGATGTGCCAGAGCCATCTTCAGGCCGACCGGGTCGCGCGGGGTCGGGTCGGATGACGGTTGTGATGCGCTGATCCAGGCGAAGCCATCTCCTTCAATATAGACCGTCAGGTGATCATCTGGCGGGCTGTTCGGGGGCAGATAGGCGGCGAGCTCGAACGGCGGGGCAGGCAGGATGACGGCATGCCAGCCATGTACCCGGGCGAGTGTCTCGGCGAGTTCCCGCCGCTCGCCGTAACCGGGCAGGTTCGCGCACGCCGACAGCCACAGCGAAAAGGCCAGCAGCAGGATGTTAATTGCCCGCATTCGCATGGGTCGGTGCACGGTCCGAAAAGCAGAATGGCCACATGTTACTGTGGCCATTCTCTGGACGGGGGGAGGCTCAGAAAGCCCAGCGTGCCTTGATGGACGCTGTCTGGTTGGTAAAGCCCTGACGGGCCTCGACGTCGTAGCGGGCAGTGATCTCGGTGTTGCTTTTCAGCACATGCACCAGCCCCAGGCCCGCACGGCCGATCCACGGGCTGGGATCGATGCCATAGGTGACGAAAGACGCTCCCGGAGCGCCTGCGAAGGCGGCCGTGATGCTCGCGCGGTCATTGATGACGTCATAGCCGACCCCCAGGTTGCCGATCAGCGTGGTGTTGTCGTTCAGCGAACGGGTCAGCTTGCCGTCGAGGCCAAGCACCAGGGCATCCGTGCTGCGGCTGGCAACATCGAGGTTCAGCAATCCGGCGCCGGTCTCGCTGTAGGACTTGTCCTTGATCCAGGTGTAGTCGGCGCGTACGGATGGCGTAATCCTGGTTTTTCCATCAATGGCGTAGGTGCGGCCCAGACCTATGCCTGCATGAGCGGTGTAGCTGTCGTACTCTGCATCGGCGATGGTTCCGGTGAAGGCGATGGTGCGGTTGCCCTTGTTCTTGTTCATGCCGGCATCGACCTGGAAGTTGAGTTCGGTGTCTTCGGCCAGGCTGTAGCTGCCATAACCGATCAACTGGTAGACATTGACGTCGATGCCTTGCGGGGCAACGCTGGAGGTGCTGTTGACGTTGCTGTTGGCATAGGCAAAAGCCGCGCCCAGGCGGGTCGTGTTGTTGAGGGCACCGTCTGCGCCCAGAGCCACGCCCCAGGTGTCGGCATTGAAGCCGGAAACACCGTTGCGGCTGTTCTGGTCGGCCCAGGAGCCAAAAGGCTTCATCCAGACATGTCTGTCGCCGAGGAAGGTGTCGCCGGATGACAGGCCGAGATTGGATTCGATGCGAGCCTGGATGATGCGATTGATGCTGGACAGCGCATTGCCCGCAGCGATCATGGAGCCGCCGGTCAGGAGCGGAAGCGTCTGGGATGCGGCGTTCGAAACCGCCTGGTCGCCGGAGAGGCTGGCGCCCGTGAACAGGCTGAGCAGGCCGGGCGTGTTGTCGATGACGGCTGCGGCGCCATACGCAGGGTGGTTGCTCAGGGTCGTCGACGATCCGAGCACGCTCAGGCCGCCCACCGAGGCCTGAATGGCGGCGGCGATGTCCGAGCCGAAAATGTAGTAGTAGGTATAGGTAACGGAATCCCCGGCGGTCAGCGAGGTGGTGTAATAGGCGATGCCGATGACATAGTCTCCGTTGCCGTCATTGGTGCCTGTGTAGTAGACCGTGGGAACTTTGCTCCAGGCGCTCGATACGCCGGTATTGACGCCTGAGGTCGCCGCGGAATAGAGGCCGATGACATATTTGCTGACCAGCGCCTCGGCATACACCAGGTTCGAGGCCGGAACCGCGCCATTCCCCCTGAAGTTGTTGGTGGCCGAACTGTCGCCCGGGGCTGCCTGTGCATCCGGGTCCGTGTAGCGGGCGAAGTTGATGTCGCTCAGATTCTGGGCGGCGGTGATCGTGGTGGTGATCGTGACTTTCTTGTCGCCGGTATTGAAACCGACCGTATTCACGATGTCATACAGTTTGCTGCCGCCGGTCGTATACGAACCGGTCCACGTCACTCCCTGATAACTGCCGCTCGAACTGTTTGCCAGCGTGCCGGTCAGGCCAGACGTCACGGACAGTCCGGCATTGTTGCTCGTCACGGCATAGGTCGAGCCGCCCGACGTGGCGGTGACCGAGAAACCCTCGAATGGCGTCCCGGGCGTGAGGTAGTCGTAAGCCGTGTTGAAGGTGCCCGTGCCGGTATTGTCGTACAGGATGCCTGGCGATGTACTGTTGCCCGAACCCAGCGTACCGACGTCGTTGGTGCCAATCTTGATGTAATCCCCGGTCAGGGTGATCGGGGCGGCTGCGGCGGATGCGCAATACATAAGCACAGCGGCCGGGATGGCGCGCGGAACGAACCGGGCGAGGGGGCGGGTTTGTTTTCGAGTTGTCCTGGTCATGATGTCAGCTCCCATTCAATCAATTGTTTTAATGGCTGCGATGATTAACCATACCTCGGCTGTGGAGCAAGCTGAATCCGATGTTTCTGTTGGGCCTGGACGACGGTGTTGTTTTTAGACACATTTTTGTAACCAGGCTGGATTCATCCATGGGCTATGCGCATCGGTCGCGTCGCCGCGCCAGGGCGGCACCGTCGCGGCCGCTCCGTTGCAAGCCGATTTATTGGTTGGTGATGACGCGCTCTGCCAGTTCGATGGCGTCGAGGTCTTCCCCGGTGTCGAGCTGATGCTGCAATACGGACAGGTCGGCCTCCGAGGCATCGCCACCTGCGCGCACGCGCCGGGCGATGCGTTCGCGCAAGGTGGCCACGGGCAGCTGGAAATCGAGAATATGAAAGGGCACGCCGCGCGCCGTGGCGGTCTCGCGCAACAGGTTGCGCTGCCAGCGGGCGATGAAGGTGGCGTCGACGATGACGGGCCAGCCGGCATCCAGGATGGCGCCCGACAGGCGGGCCAGATGCGCATAGGTGCGTCGCGTGGCGTCGGCGGCATAAAGCTGCTGGCCGATGCCCGATCCGCTGCGGGCCAGGGCGTCGAGGCCTGCCAGGCGTTTGCGTTCGACATCGGAACGCAGTCGGATGGCGCCCGGCACCTGCATCCGTTTCTGCGTGACGGTGGTCTTGCCCGATCCCGAGTAGCCGTGCGTGATGTCGAGCCGGACGGGAAGCGGACGCGTCAGCGTCGTCGCCAGATTCAGCAGCGCGCGCACTTCGGCGAGTGCGGCGTCGCGTTCGGCCCCGGCGGTCTGGGCGGTGCGGATGGCGGCGACCTTGGCGCGCACCAGTGCGCGGTAGACCGCGTAGTAGCGCAGCAGCGCGATCCCGGCATGGTCGCCGGTCTGCTCCAGCCATGCATTGACGAACAGCCACGCCCAGTCGGCGTGGCCGCGTTGCAGCAGGTCCATGTAGCAGAAGGCGATCTCGGACTGGATGTCGATCCAGCGCAACTCGGGATTGAATTCGATGCAGTCGAACACCAGCAGCCGGTCGTCGACCCAGGCAAGGTTGCCCAGATGGAGGTCGCCGTGGCATTCGCGCACGAATCCGTCGCGCTTGCGTGCGGCCATCAACGGGGCGAGGCGGGCGTGCCCGTCTGCGCTCCAGCGCTGCAGGGCGTCGAGCTGCTCGCGGTCGGACGGGTCGTCGAGGTGCGGTGCGATCTGTTCAAAATTCTGCGCCACCGGATGCCAGATGGCATCCGGACTGCCCCAGGCGCTGTCGTCCCCGGCCCGTGCGCAGCCCGCCTGATGGAAGCGGGCGAGGGTGGCGGCGATGGCTTCGACGTGTCGGCCGGTCATGCTGCCTGCTGCGTCGAGTCGGTCGAGCGTGGCGTCGGGCGGGAACTGGCGCATCTTCACGGCATATTCGAACGCCAGGCCGACGCCGTTGACGTGCGGCGCGGCAGGGGTTCCGGTGATGGGGACGACGTCGAGATAGAGATCGGGCGCCAGCCGGCGGTTGAGCTGGACTTCATCGCAGCAGGCGTGCAGCCGCTTGCCGAGGCTGCTGAAATCGAGGAAGCCGAGATCCAGCGGTTTCTTGATCTTGTAGGCGAATTCGCCGGTGAGCAGAACGCAGGAGATATGCGTTTCGATCACCCGCACCGGGCCGGCCGCATGATCGTAGCAGGCCGGGTCGCGCAGGCTGCGGACCAGCCGGGCCAACTCCTGTGACGCTTCGGGATCCGCACTCATGCCTGCCGCTCGCCCGCGCGGGTCAGACGCCTCACAACTGCCGCGCGTAGTCTTCCAGTTGCCGTTTGGCGGCGTCGAAGGCGTCGCGCAATGCGACATAGGCATCCTCGTTCTCCTGCTTGTCCACCACGATTTCCTTTCCGGGCACGCCGAGATCGATTCGGATGTTGAAGGGTTTGCCCTGCTGCTGATGCTTCGCGGGCTGCTCGACGACAACCCGGCAGCTGACGATGCCGGAAAAAACCTGTTCGAGCTTCTGCACCTTCTCGCGGATGTGCGTGTCGAGGGCGTCGGAAGCGGGCATGTCGCGGAAGGTGATTTGTAGCGGGGTTTTCATGGTGACTCCGTGGGGTGGAATGGAGGCAGGACCGTCCTGCCTCCGCTTACATTTTGGGGTGGCCTTCCTGGGCGTAGCGCTTCTCGCGCTTCTCCTGGCAGGCGATGCAGCGTTTGGCGGTCGGGTAGGCCATCAGCCGGGGGAACGTGACGGCCTCGCCGCAGTCGATGCAGACGCCGTATTCGCCGTTCTTGACGCGCTGCAATGCGGCTTCGATGTCGCGCATCCCGTCGATATGGCGATCCAGGAGAGTCAGGTTGAAATCCGCCAGCGCATTGGCCAGCGATTCGTCGCCGCTGTCGCCCGGCTCGCTGTTGAGCAGGTCGATGCGATGCTGGTTGCCCGAGTTTTCCAGTTCGTCGCGTACTTCGCTCACCAGCGCCTGGTAATCCGCTTTCAGTTTGCGGGTGAGCTGATCAAGCTGGGCATGGCTGAGTGTGGACATCTGGTCTCCTGAACAGGTTGTGATGGAACCAAATCGGCTCTTGTTTTAAGGATAGCAACATCCCATTTGATTGGCGACCCGCAGAATGCCGACTGCCCGCAAGGGTCCGCTCAGGCCGGGCGACGTCCCTGGATGAAGGCCAGGACCGACGCCGCAGGCAAGGGCCTGCTGAACAGATACCCCTGCATGAAGTCGCAGTCATGCGCGGCCAGAAACTGGCGTTGCGCCCTGGTCTCCACGCCTTCGGCGGTCACGGCGAGGCCGAGGCTGTGTGCCAGGGCGATGGTGGCGGTGCAGATGGCCATGTCGTTGCTGTCGCGCTCGATATCGCGCACGAACGACTGGTCGAGCTTCAGGGTGTGGATCGGCAGCAGCTTGAGATAGCTGAGCGAGGAGTAGCCCGTGCCGAAATCGTCGATCGACAGGCGCACGCCCAGGTCGCGCAGCGCCTTGAGCTGGCTGATGCTTGCATCCGGGTTGTGCATGGCCACCGATTCGGTGATCTCCAGCTCCAGGTCGGCGCCTTCCAGGCCGTATTTTTCCAGCGCCCGCGCAACATGTGTCAGCAGGATGGGGGAGTGCAGCTGATGTGCCGACAGGTTCACCGCCATGCCGACATCCGCGATACCCGCGTCCCGCCATTCGCGGAGCTGCCTGCAGGCCTCGTCCAGCACCCACTCGCCCAGCGGCAGGATCAGTCCGGTCTCCTCTGCGATGGGAATGAACTCGGCGGGCGACACCTGTTCTCCCCGCGGGTGACGCCAGCGCGCCAGCGCCTCGAACCCGACGATGCGGCCATTCCGGCTGTCG
Source organism: uncultured Thiobacillus sp. (assembly GCA_964533095.1). Classification (GTDB taxonomy): domain Bacteria; phylum Pseudomonadota; class Gammaproteobacteria; order Burkholderiales; family Thiobacillaceae; genus Thiobacillus. Next base: position 187,966 of record CAZHKS010000003.1, read on the forward strand.
AACTGGGGCTGGTAATGCAGTTCGAACTGTCCGGTTTCCACCGCGACCCGCAGGTCATGGTCCATGGTCAGCCGTTTCATTGCGGCCTGGTTCATTTCGGCCGTGAAGAACTGGATATTGTTGCGGCCCAGCGATTTGGCGTGATACATGGCCGTGTCGGCATTCTTCATCAGCGTATTGCCGTCTCCGCCGTCGTCGGGGTAGAAGGCAAGGCCGATGCTTGCGGTCGTATGCAAGGCTTCTTTCTCGCCACGATACGGCTGGGCCAGCGCATGCAGGATCTTGTCGGCGATACGGGCAGCGCTCGTGGCGTCATCCACTTCGGTCAGCACCACCACGAACTCATCGCCGCCCAGGCGAGCCACGATGTCGCTCTCGCGCACGCTGTCGCGCAGACGAGACGCCACCTCCCTGAGCAATTCATCGCCCACGGCGTGTCCCAGGGAGTCGTTGATGGTCTTGAAGCGATCCAGATCCAGGAAAATCACCGCCAGTGCGCGCTGTTCCCGGTGCGCCATGGACAAGGCCTGCTCGAGCTGGCTCTGCAGACTGAAACGATTGTTCAGGCCGGTGAGGGCGTCGTGGTAGGCCAGCTGGCTGATTTTTTCCTCGGCCAGCTTGAGCGCGGTGATGTCCTGCACGGTGCCCGTTGAGCGAACCGCGTTGCCCTGTGCGTCGAAATGCATTTCGCACCGTTCGTTCACCCATTTGATGCGGCCGTCCGGCATGCAGATTCGATGGCTGATTTCGTACGGCGTGCGGTTCGTCAGCGAGTCGAGATAGGCCTGGCTGATCCGTTCGCGGTCCTCCGGATGGACCGTCTCCATGAACGCCTCGTACGAAGCGCCGAACGTCTGCCGGTCGACCTCGAAGAGGCGGAAGGTCTCGTCCGACCAGCTCAGCTTGCCGCTGGCCACGTCGAACTCCCAGCTGCCGACCTGGGCGATTCGCTGCGCCTCGTTCAGGCGCGCCTCGCTTTCCTTGAGCGCTGCCTCGGCAAGGTGTTTTTCCGTCACATCGGTACCGATGCTCACCATGAATTCCATTTCGCCCTGCTCGTCGGACAACACGGAATTCGACCATTCGATCAGTCGCCGCGTTCCGTTGCGGGTGATCCAGTGGTTGGTATGGATGCCGCGCCTGGACTGCGGGTTGCGGACGAGTACGCTGAATGCCTCCTGATGTACCTGGTCGCGTTCTTCCGGCGGCAGCAGAAAATCCCAGACGAAACGCCCCTCGACCTCGTCGAAGGCATAGCCGCTTAATTCCTCGCAGGTGCGATTGAAGCGGCGGATACGGCCCTCGCGGTCGAGCACCACCACCAGCGCACCGGCTTTTTCGAGGATCGCGCCCTGTAGCAGGGAAAGCTTGCGCAACTCGTGCGAGCGCGATTCCACCTGCGCTTCCAGCGTGTGGTGGGCATCTGCCAGTGCATCCGTCATATGGTTGAAGGCACGGGCCAGGCGACCCAGTTCTTCGGAACCCTTCTCCGATGCGCGCTGCGACAGGTCGCCGGCGGCGATGCGGTCGGCCACCCGGGTGAGGTTCCGGATGGGCCGCGACAGGCCGCGTCCCAGCAGATAGGCCGTGATGCCCGAGATGGCCAGGAACAGCGCCAGCGCGAAATAGGTGACATGGCGCAGATGCGTGGCGGGCGCCAGCGCTTCCGAGCTGTGGATCTTCACGACCATCCCCCACCTCAGCCCGGGAAGATAGCGCCACGCTGCCGCGCATTCGATGCCGGCATAGTCGCGCACGAAGCCGCTGCCGCGGTCGCCGGCCAGCGCCTTCTGTATTGGCAGCGCGGCGGCCTCAAGCGGTATCCGGTAGTGATAGGCGGCGTTCCGGATATGGCTGAGCGGGCCGGTGTAGAAGGCCTGGTTGCCATCACGCTGCGCCAGAACCGTTTCGCCTGTACGGCTCAGACCGGTACGGTCTGACGTGACCGATTCCAGCTTGCGTACATCCAGCTGCAAGGCCAGTACGCCGATCAGCTTGCCATTCTGCTGGACGGGCGCGGTCAGGAAGGCCGCTGGCCGGTTTCCGGCGGGCGCATACAACGCAAATTCGGAGAGACGGGTTTGCAGGCTTTGCCGTGTCAGGTTGAAGCTCCTGGCAAGGAGCGTATTGCGGTAGGCACCGGACTGGAGGCTGGTGCCAAGATCCGTTTCGTTGCGCAGGGAAAAAATCACGTTGCCGGCCGTGTCGATCAACAGAAAATTGTAAAAATTTCCGGCCTCGTAGGAAATATTCAAATCTTTCTGCAATGGGAGTGCGGCATTCAGGTAAACGGGGGAGCGCAATCCGTTCGTGCGATAAGCCCGCTCCAGCGAGACCAGCCCGTTGCGTATGAGGCTCCTCTGGCTGAGCAGGCGTGCGTCGGCCAGGCGCTCCATCATGTAGCGATCGATCTGGTCGGCCTTTTTGTCCGCCATGGCGGACATGTTCGCCAGCACGGTTTCACGTAGCGATGACTCGAATGATGTCAGGTAGAAAGCGGCCAACCCTGACAGCGGCAGCACGGCCACCATCAGGTAGCTCAATAAAAGCCGCCTGGAGATGGAAAGCGCCTTCATGCGCCCGAGGCACCGGCCATGACCGGATCGCGCATGATGCCGGCCCGGGGAGGGATGCGCGGGAACAGGAGGTGCCCTGGCGCAATGCGCGCGGCGAGGGAGACGGTCAAAATCTGGTATCCGTGTTGGGGCCCCATGGCCGAATTGTAGCCGGAGAAATATGCCGTCAAAACAGGCACCCTGCCGGGAGATCGAAGCGGGCCAAATGACGCGCTGCCAACCATGCATGCCGAGGCGAAGCAGGCCTGCGGCGGGGCCGGCAGATGAAGGTGCTGGCTAGCGGTGCCACATGACGCGCAGCAGGTTCTCCTGTTCGTTGTAGTGATAGTCCAGTTCGCCCTGATAGGCGTGATGCAATGCTTCCCCGATGCCGCGGGCCAGATGGATGTCGGTCGTGGTGATCTGGATACCGTCATCCTGGTCTTCGATCTTCATGATCCGCTTCAGCGGATGTTCCTCCCTGGAGCGGCTCTCCTCGTTCCGGACCAGACGCAGCAACTCATCGCGATGCTCCTTGAAGAAGACACCGTTCACGCTCACAAATCCGGCCGGGAAATCGTCGTGGATGCGATGACAGGCCGGGCACAGTTCTTCGTGGGCCTGGGGCGGCCGGGCCAGCCATTGCCAGTGCCCTGCGTGGAACACGGCCCCGCATTGCGGGCAGACCGTGGGTTCCGCCAGTTTGTGCCGGGCCTTGTAGGCGTCGTGCCTGGACTCCTGGAGCAGCCGGTCGCGACGAATGGGGATAAAGCCGGAAAATCGTGTTTTCATGTCGGGATCCTAGTAAATGACACAATAAAAAGATGCAGGCCCCACGCCGGACGGGGCGTCGAACTCGATCCGGAACTGCGGCCGCGTGCGGCTAAATCCTGCGTTCCAGCACGATCCCGGCCAGTTCAACAGCGGCGCCCAGCGCGAGGATCGCCAGCCCCATCCATATTTCGGGCGCCAGGGCCATCAGCACGCCACCCAGCACGATCAGGACGATCGCCGCCGCACGTCTTTTTCTGCGGGTTTTACTGCGGTTTTTCAGCATGTGGCAGGCCTCCCGGATCGGACAGGCTACTCATAACGCAGGAATTCCTCGGCGAGCGTATCGCTGCCGAATTGCTCGATCAGTGCCTCGATCTCCGGCAGCAGCGTCTCGCTCTCGTCGTCTTCCAGGACGCCGTCGCCTACCAGCCGGGCTCCCAGTCCGGCAAGGATGGCATCGCGAACGGTGCCCAGCGAGGGCAGATTCTCGCGGTTATCGTCGTTGACCATCGACTCGATGGCGCTCGAGAGGGATTCGCTGGCGTAGACCTGCGTGAAATCCACGGCAAGCGCAGTCGCCCCGTATTCCTCGATCAGCGCGTCCAGTTCGTCGAGCAGCGAGTCGCTCATGTCGAAATGGTGCAACCGTTCGGCTTCCTTGAAGTCCGCTGGCAACATGTCGGCAAGAAAGCGGCGTACCGCCCTCAGGGCGACAGGCTGCTCGCATTCCGGATTGTTGACACGGCTGTTGAGCAGCGCCGACAGTTGTGGGCTGACGCGGCTGGCAACATCGATGGAATTCTGGGTCATGGCTCTTCCTGTCTGTCCCTGAGTGAATGGCCGGCGCGCGGGTTGTCGACCGCATGGCCTACTATCAAGGTATAGCAGATGGCTGTGGCGGCTTGGTCGCGCAGACGGTCGCTTCAGGCTGCAGGAAACCTGGCGCCTTGAACTTAAGTCGAGGGAGCGGTGTCATGAGTAGCAACAACATTGCACCGTCATGCGGCTCGATGGGCGCGCGGCTGAAAGCATGCGTGACACATTGGGTCGATCAGGTTTGCGGGAGCGCTGACGGCGGCGCCCAAGGGAAAATGACAAGCTGTCTCAATCCCTGGACGACTTGGTCTGAGCCACGGTTTTACTGCGCAGCGCAAGAGGTGAGGTAATGCAAACAAGTCCATTGGCGGGGAAGCCCGCCCAGCCGTCCATCCTGGTCAACGTGCCGAGACTCGTCACGGCCTATTACAGCAACCGGCCCGACCCTTCTGTGCCGGGGCAGCGCGTCGCATTCGGCACCTCGGGGCATCGCGGCTCCGCCTTCGAGAACAGCTTCAACGAATGGCATGTGCTGGCCATCAGCCAGGCCATCTGCGACTACCGCGCCCAGCAGGGTATCGATGGCCCACTGTTTCTGGGGATCGACACGCATGCGCTGTCGGAGCCGGCCTATGTGAGTGCCCTCGAAGTGCTGGCGGCCAACGGCGTGGAGGTCATGCTGGCGGACAAGGACGACTACACGCCCACCCCGGTGATTTCCCACGCGATACTCACCTACAACCGCGGCCGCGACCAGGGCCTGGCGGATGGCATCGTCATCACGCCTTCGCACAATCCGCCCGACAGCGGCGGCTTCAAGTACAACCCGCCCAACGGCGGGCCGGCGGACAAGGACATCACGGGCTGGGTCGAAGCCCGCGCCAATGCACTTCTGGAAAGCGGCCTGAAGGATGTGAAGCGGATTCCGTTCGAGCAGGCCCGGCGTGCCGCGACCACGCACCGCCACGACTTCGTCAACGCCTACGTCGGCGATCTTGGCAGCGTGCTCGACCTGGGCGCGATCCGCGGCGCGGGCATCAGCATGGGCGTGGATCCGCTCGGCGGCGCCGGCGTGCATTACTGGGGCCCGATCGCCGAGCGCTACGGCCTGAACCTCACGATCGTGAACGAATCCGTCGACCCGACCTTCCGCTTCATGACTGTCGACTGGGACGGCCGCATACGCATGGACCCATCCTCGTCGTATGCCATGCAGGGCCTGATCGGCCTCAAGGATCGCTTCGACATCGCCTTCGCCTGCGACACAGACCATGACCGGCACGGAATCGTCACCCGCAACGCGGGCCTGCTGCCGCCCAATCATTATCTGGCGGTAGCCATTGACTACTTGTTCCAGAACCGGCCGAACTGGCGCGGCAAGGCGGCAGTGGGCAAGACCGTGGTCAGCAGCCAGATGATCGATCGCGTCGCCGCGAAGCTCGGCCGCACGCTCTACGAAGTGCCGGTCGGCTTCAAGTGGTTTGTGGAAGGCCTGTACGACGGCTCGCTCGGATTCGGCGGGGAGGAGAGCGCGGGCGCCTCGTTTGTCCGGCGGGACGGCAGCGTCTGGACCACGGACAAGGACGGCATGGTCCCGGCCTTGCTGTCGGCGGAGATCACCGCCCGGATGGGGCGCGACCCCGGCGAACTCTACCGGGAACTGGCGCACGAGTTCGGCGAGCCGGCTTACGATCGTGTCGAGGCACCGGCGACGCCGGCGCAGAAGCAGAAGCTGGCGCAGCTCTCGCCGCAGCAGGTTCGGTCCGCCGAACTGGCCGGCGAGCCGATCCGGACCATCCTCACCCAGGCACCGGGAAACGGCGCGCCGATCGGCGGCCTCAAGGTGATCGCCGAGAGCGGATGGTTCGCGGCGCGCCCGTCCGGCACCGAGGACATCTACAAGATCTATGCCGAGAGCTTTCTCGGCACGGATCATCTGCAGCGCATCCAGGCGGAAGCCCAAACCATAGTCAGCGCGGCGCTGGATTCGCCTGCTTAGGCGTCGCGCCCATGATCGCGCTCCGCTCCGTTTTCTCAATCGGAAATTCCTGATGCCGTCATTCATCCCCATTCAGCCCCGGCACGCCGCCTGTCTGCTGCTCGGCACCGCGGTGCTGGCCGGTTGCACCACGGTCGGGCCCGACTTCAAGGCACCGGCCGCGCCTGCGGTGGGCGGCTACACGCAGGGCGCGGCGTCGCCGGTGATTGGCCAGGATGGCGTACAAAAACTGGTGGCCGGGCAGGGCGTGGCGTCCGACTGGTGGACCGCGTTCGGCTCGCCCCGCCTCGACAGCCTGATAACCCAGGCGCTGCAGCACAGCTATTCGCTGGCCGCGGCCGAGGCGACGCTGCGGCAGGCGCAGCAACTCTACGAAGCGCAAGCCGGCTCTTCGCTGTATCCCACGGTCGAAGCCAGGCTCGGCGTCAGCCGCAACGGGACCAACTCGGCCGGCCGCGGCCAGTCCGGCGAGCAGCAGTTTCTGTACAACCTCTACAACGCCGGCGTCGCCGTCAACTACAGCTTCGACCTGTTCGGCGGCAACCGCCGCGCGCTCGAAGCACTGGCCGCGCAGGCCGACTATCAGGCCTACCAGCTTGCCGGCGCACGCCTGACGCTGGCCGGCAATATCGTCACCACGGTATTTGGCCAGGCCCAGCTGCGCGAGCAGATCGCCGCCACCGAATCCATCCTGCAGGCCCAGCAAAGCCAGCTCGACATCGCGCGCAAACGCTTCGAACTCGGCGCCACCGCCAAAACCGACGTGCTGACCCTGCAAACACAGGTGGAGCAGACCCGCGCCAGTTTGCCGCCGCTGCGCAACAAGCTGGAGCAGGCCGATCATCTGCTGGCGGTGCTGAGCGGGCAGGCGCCGGGCATGGCCGATCTGCCGCATTTCACGCTGGCCGACTTCACCCTGCCTGCCAGCCTGCCGCTGGTGGTGCCGTCCGAGCTGGTGCGCCAGCGGCCTGACATCCAGGCGTCCACCGCCTTGCTGCACGCGGCCACGGCGCAGTATGGCGTGGCTATTTCCAGTCTCTATCCGCAGATCAACCTGAGCGCCACCCTGGGCACCCAGGCATTGACCACCGGCGCGCTGTTCGGCCCCGGCTCGCTGATCTGGAGCCTGGCCGGCCAACTGGCCCAGCCGCTGTTCAACGCCGGGCTGAAAGCCGGGGCGAACGCCGCTGAAGCCAGCCTGCAGGCGGCCGGTGCCAATTACCAGCAAACCGTGCTGCAAGCGCTGCGCAGCGTGGCCGACGCGCTGCGCCAGCTGGACAACGATGCCCAGGCCTTGCAGGCGCAGGCTGCGGCCGATGATTCTGCACAGGCCTCGCTCGAACTCGTGCAGCAGCAATACCGGCTGGGCGCGGCGAGCTATCTGCAATTGCTGACCGCCCAGCAGCAGGCGCAGCAAACCCGCATCGGCCTGATCGCGGCGCAGGCCGCCCGCCTGGCCGACAGCGCGGCGCTGTACCAGGCCATGGGCGGCGGCGTGCTGCAGACGCCCTCGACGCCGGCCGCGACGGCGCCTGCAACGACCCCATGAGCGGACGCACACGATTCGATGCAAGCACACAACACAGTCAAACGGAGTGACCGATGACCCCAGGCACAACCAAACGCATGATCATCATGCTCATCATCGCTGGCGTGATCGTGGGCGGGGTGGTGGGATTCCAGACCTTCAAGAACAGCATGATCGCCAAGGGGATCAAGGGCGCCGCCAACCCGCCGCAAACGGTTTCGACGATCGTTGCACAGGCCAGCACCTGGCAGCCGACGGTGGAAGCGCTGGGCAGTTTCAGCGCCAGCAAGCAGGCCGCGCTGAGCGCCGAGGTCAGCGGGCTGGTCACGGCCATTCATTTCGATTCCGGCCAGAAAGTGCGCGCCGGGCAGACGCTGGTCGAGCTCAATCCGGCGCCGCTGATAGCACAGCTGGGCCAGCTCGAAGCCCAGGCCGCACTGGCCGAACTCAACCTCAGACGTGACGAGGCCCAGCTCAAGGTGCAGGCGGTCAGCCAGGCCGCGGTCGACACCGACCGCGCCACGCTGAAGAGCGCGCAGGCCCAGGTGGCGGCGCAAAAGGCCCTGATCGCGCAGAAGACGATTCGCGCGCCGTTTGCCGGCCAGCTCGGCATCCGCCAGGTCAACCTGGGCCAGTACCTGGCGCCGGGCACCGCCGTGGTCACGCTGCAGGCGCTCGACCCGATGGACATCGATTTCACCGTCCCGCAAAGCCAGATCGACCTGGTGCGTGTCGGCATGCCGGCGCAGGTCGAAACCAGCGCGGTGCCGGGCCAGACCTTCAAGGGCCGGGTGACCGCCATCGAGCCGCAGCTGGAAACCGCCACGCGCAACCTCAAGGTGCGCGCGCGCCTGGCCAACCCCGACAACCGCCTGTTGCCGGGCGTGTTCGCCACGGTGCGGCTGACCCAGGGCGCGCCGGCCCGGTACGTCACGCTGCCGAATGCTGCCGTGACCTACAACCCCTATGGCACCACGGTGTTCATCGTGTCGGAAGCGGGCAAGGGCGCCTCCGGCAAGCCCACGCTCACGGTGCAGCAGCGTTTCATCACCACCGGCGCGACGCGCGGCGACCAGGTCGCGGTCCTGCAGGGCGTGAAGGTTGGTGAAACCGTGGTGACCGCCGGCCAACTCAAGCTGCGCAACGGTTCCACGATCACGGTCAACAACAGCGTGCAGCCGTCCGCCGATTCGAATCCGAACGTGCCGACCCCCTGAAAGCCGCCGCGATGAACACGAAATTTACGGATATCTACATCCATCGCCCGGTACTGGCCACGGTGATCAGCCTGGTCATCCTGGTGCTGGGGCTGCGCTCGATCGGCCTGCTGCCGGTGCTGCAATTCCCTTACACACAGAACGCCGTGGTCACGGTCACCACGGTCTATCCGGGCGCCGATGCCAAACTGGTGGCGAGCTTCATCGCCACCCCGCTGGAAAACGCCATCTCGCAGGCCAACGGCATCGACTACATGACGTCGAGCAGCGTGCAGGGCATGAGCACGATCACCGTCAATCTGCGGCTGAACTACGCACCCGACAAGGCGCTCACCGAAATCACCGCCAAGGTCAACTCGGTGCTCAACCAGTTGCCGCCGCAATCGCAAACGCCGGTCTTGTCGGTCAGCATCGGCCAGACCATCGACGCGATGTACATCGGCTTCAACAGCGACGTGCTCAAGCCGAACCAGATCACCGACTACATCAACCGCTCGGTGCAGCCCCGGCTGCAGTCCGTGGACGGGGTGCAGACCGCCGAGATCCTCGGCGCGAAAAACTTCGCACTGCGCGCCTGGCTCAACCCGCAACATCTGGCCGCGTACAACCTGACCGCCACCGACGTCTATGCCGCACTGGCCGCCAACAACTATCTGTCGTCCAGCGGCAACGCCAAGGGCCAGATGGTGCAGATCAACCTGTCGGCCAACACCAACCTGAATTCGCTCGACGGCTTCAGGAACCTGGTCGTGAAATCGGACAAAGGGCGGGTCGTCCGGCTCAGCGACGTGGCCACGGTCTCGCTCGGCGCCGACGATTACGACACCGCCGTCGCCTTCGACGGCAAGCCGTCGGTGTTCGTCGGCATCCAGGTCGCGCCGGGCGCCAATCTGCTCGACGTCATTGCACGCGTGCGCCAGGTGCTGCCCGACATCCAGGCGCAACTGCCGAGCGGGCTGCAGGGCAGCATCATCTACGACTCGACCAAGTTCGTGAACTCGTCGATCAACGAAGTGATCAAGACGCTGGTAGAGGCCGTGCTCATCGTCACGGCGGTGGTGTTCATCTTCCTCGGCTCGCTGCGTTCGGTGATCATCCCGCTGATCGCAATCCCGCTGTCCATCGTCGGCACCTTCACCGTGATGCTGGCGCTGGGTTATTCGATCAACCTGCTGACGCTGCTGGCGATCGTGCTGGCGATCGGCCTGGTGGTCGATGACGCGATCATCGTGGTGGAAAACGTCAGCCGCCATCTCGAGAACGGCATGTCGCGGATGGACGCCGCCCTGCGCGCGGCGCGCGAACTTGCCAACCCCATCATCGCGATGACCATCGTTCTGGTTGCCGTGTATGTGCCGATCGGCTTCATGGGCGGCCTGACCGGCGCGCTGTTCACCGAGTTCGCGTTCACGCTGGTGGGCACCGTCGTCATGTCGGCGATCATCGCGCTGACGCTGTCGCCGATGATGTGCTCGCGCCTGCTGAAAGCGCCCAACCCGCAGAGCCACAACTGGCAGGACCGGCTGGTGCTGTTCCTCGACCGCAGGTTCGAATGGTTGCACACGCGCTACGAAAACCTGCTGCAGGGTTCGCTCCGGTTCCTGCCGGTCACAGCGGTGATGGCGGCCATCATCATCGGCTCGATCTACTACCTGTATTCCACCTCGAAATCTGAGCTGGCGCCGCAGGAAGACCAGGGCGTCCTGATCAGCGTCTCCTACAACAACCCCACTGCCACGCTTGCCCAACGCCAGCTGTATGCCAGCCAGGTCTACGACGTGTTCGGCAGCTTCAGCGAAACCGACCACGTGTTCCAGCTCAACACCCCCAGCCAGGTCATCGGCGGCATGGTGCTGAAGCCGTGGGATGAACGCGCCAGTACTGCCACCGATCTGCAACCCGCACTGCAGGGCAAGCTGAACCAGATCGCCGGCTCGCAGGTCGCGGTGTTCCAGCCGTCGCCGCTACCGGGTGCGCGCGGCCTGCCGATCCAGTTCGTCATCACCACGTCCGAATCGTTCGAGCGGCTCTACACGGTTTCGCAGCAGTTCCTGCAGGACGCGCAGAAGTCCGGGCAATTCATCTTCCTGCAGTCCGACCTGCGGCTCGACCTGCCGCAAACCCGCATCGACATCGACCGCAACATGGCCGCGCAACTGGGCCTGAGCATGTCTGACATCGGCTCGGCGCTGTCGGCCATGCTGGGCGGCGGCTACGTGAACTTCTTCGAACTGGACGGCCGTTCCTACAAGGTCATTCCGCAGGTCGACCAGCGCTTCCGGCTGAACCCGGATCAGTTGCTGCATTACCAGCTGCGCACCGCCAGCGGCAGCATGGTGCCGCTGTCCACCGTGGTGAAGTTCAGCACCACGGTGCAGCCCGAAACGATCAACCACTTCCAGCAGGGCAACTCGGCCACCATTCAGGGCGTGGCCTTGCCGTTTGTCTCGCAGGGCGAGGCGCTGGCCAATCTGAAAGCGCTGGCCCAGCGCACGCTGCCGGCCGGCTACAGCTTCGACTACGCCGGCTCCTCGCGCCAGTTCGTGCAGGAATCGGGCGGGCTGCTGCTGACCTTCTTCTTCGCGCTGGTCATCATCTATCTGGCGCTGGCCGCGCAGTTCGAAAGCTTTCGCGATCCGGTCATCATCCTGGTGTCGGTGCCGATGGCCATCTCGGGGGCGCTCCTGTTCATCAATCTCGGTATCGGACATGCAACATTGAACATCTACACTGAAGTGGGTCTGGTCACCCTGATCGGCCTGATCTCCAAGCACGGCATCCTGATCGTGGAATTCGCCAACAACCTGCAGCGCGAAGGGCAGAGCAAGCTCGACGCCATCAAGCATGCTGCCGGGCTGCGCCTGCGGCCGATCCTGATGACGACTGCTGCCATGGTGTTCGGCGTGATGCCACTGATCACTGCCAGCGGTGCGGGTGCGGTGAGCCGTTTCAACATGGGCCTGGTCATTGCGACCGGGCTGTCGATCGGCACGCTGTTCACCCTGTTCGTGGTGCCCGCCATGTACATGATGCTGGGCGCCGATCATGGCGGAGCGTCGAAATTCCCTGAAAAGCAGGCGTCTCCCGTCGGGTAAGGCTAGACAGGTACGGCTATCGGGGAGCGGGCCCGGTGGCGCCGGCAAGGCCTTGGGAAATGATCCAGGAAATCTTACAAGGAACAAGAAGGAACAAGAAGGAACAAGCATGAATGAATCCATATCTTCCGGCCATCCAAAGGAATTGCTTTTGCCCACGGATATCGAGGGGTTCGACGCCTTGGCCGAGCTGGCCCTGGACATGCGCTCGTCGTGGAATCACGCTGCCGATCCGGTATGGCGGCAGCTGGATCCGGAACTCTGGGCGCTGACACGGAATCCATGGGTCGTGTTGCAGACGGTATCGCGCGAGAAGCTCCAGACTGTACTGGCCGAACCCGTCTTCCGTAAAAACCTCGATGACCTCGTGCAAGCGCGGCGCGATGCAGTAGGCGCGCCGGCATGGTTTCAGCAGGCCCACCCGCAGTCGCCGCTCAGCTGTGTCGCGTATTTCAGCATGGAATATATGTTGAGCGAGGCGCTGCCCATTTATTCGGGCGGACTCGGCAACGTGGCAGGCGATCAGCTCAAGGCCGCCAGCGATCTGGGGGTGCCGGTCATCGCCGTGGGGCTTCTCTACCAACAGGGCTATTTCCGCCAGGAGATCGACAAGGACGGCGCGCAACAGGCGCTCTTTCCCTACAACGATCCCGGGCAATTGCCCATCACGCCGCTGCGCAAACCGGACGGAGAGTGGCTGCGACTGGAAATCGCGCTGCCTGGCTATTCGGTATGGCTGCGCGCCTGGCAGGTCCAGGTCGGCCGGGCGAAGCTTTATCTGCTGGACAGCAATGACGCCGCGAACTATCCCGCGCATCGCGGCATCACCAGCGAACTCTATGGCGGCGGCCCCGAGTTGCGGCTCAAGCAGGAAATGCTGCTGGGGATAGGCGGATGGCGGCTGCTCCAGGCGCTCGGCATCCAGCCGGAAGTCTGCCACCTGAACGAAGGCCATGCGGCCTTTGCCGTGCTGGAGCGCGCGCGCAGCTTCATGGAGGAAAACGGACTGGGCTTTGACGCCGCGCTTGCCATCACCCGCGCGGGAAACCTCTTTACCACGCATACGGCAGTGGCCGCCGGCTTCGATCGTTTCGCGCCGGCCCTGATCGAGCAATACCTCGGCGGATACGCCGAGCAGAAGCTCGGCATCACGCGTCACGGCTTGCTGGCCCTGGGCCGCCAGAATCCGGACGACACGTCGGAACCCTTCAACATGGCGTATCTGGCGATACGCGGGAGCGGGGCGGTGAACGGCGTCAGCAGCTTGCACGGCAGGGTGAGCCGGCACCTGTTCGCGCCGCTCTTTCCGAACTGGCCGGTGAACGAAGTGCCTGTCGGTCACGTGACCAACGGCGTCCACATGCCGACCTGGGACTCGGCGGCAGCCGACGCCCTCTGGACGACAGCCTGCGGCAAGGATCGCTGGGTGGATGGAGAAGGCAGTCTGGAGCAGGACATACGCCAGGTCTCCGACGCCAGGCTCTGGGAATTCCGCACGGCCTCGAGTGCGGCCCTGGTCGAATATGCGCGCGATCGCCTGTCCCGCCAGCTTGCGGCATCCGGGGTGTCGCCCGGGGAGGTGGCCGAGGCCAAGCACCTGTTCGACTGCAATACGCTGACGCTGGGGTTTGCGCGCCGCTTCGCGACCTACAAAAGGCCGAACCTGCTGCTGCAGGATCCGGAGCGTCTGCTGCGTCTGCTGACCAACCCGCAGCGCCCGGTGCAGCTCATCATCGCCGGCAAGGCGCATCCGGCCGACCAGGCAGGACAGGCGCTGATCCGGCAATGGATCCATTTCATCCGCCGGCCCGAGGTGCGTCCGCACGTCATCTTCCTCAGCGACTACGACATGCATCTGACCGAACAGCTGGTGCAGGGCGTGGATGTCTGGCTCAACACGCCACGCCGCCCGTGGGAAGCCTGCGGGACCAGCGGCATGAAGGTGCTGGTCAACGGCGGCATCAACCTGTCCGAACTGGACGGCTGGTGGGCGGAAGCCTATGCGCCCGAGGTGGGATGGGCGCTGGGGGATGGCCAGGAGCATGACAGCGATCCCGCCTGGGACGCGGCCGAAGCCGAAACGCTCTACAACCTGCTCGAGCGCGAGGTGATTCCCGAGTTCTATACGCGTGACGAGCAAGGCATCCCGAACGCCTGGGTGAACCGGATGCGGGAAAGCATGGCGCAGTTGACGCCGCGCTATTCCGCCAACCGCGCGGTGCGTGACTATACAGAGCGGCACTACCTCCCGGCCGCCTCGACCTATCTCGCGCGCGCTGCCGACAAGGGAGCGGGCGGCGCACGGATCGTGAGCCAGGGGCGTGCGCTGGAACAGGACTGGGCCGCGCTGCGGTTCGGCGAGACCAGGCTGGAAGGCGAAAACGGGCAGCATGTATTCGAGGTTCAACTCTATCTCGACGACATCGACCCGGATGCGGTACGGGTCGAGCTTTATGCCGAGGGCACCGACGGCGGCGCGCCGGTGATCGTGGCGATGCAGCGCGTACGGCAGCTGGTGGGTGCTGCAAACGGTTATGCCTATCGCGCGGAAGTGCCTGCCGCCCGTCCGGCGGCGGACTATACGGCACGGCTCATTCCGTGCCGCGAAGGCGTGGCGGTTCCGCTGGAAGACGCGCACATCCTGTGGCAGCGCTGAGATCTTCCGACATGAGCTTTTCCGAACGTCCCTTGAGCGATTACGCTGCAGACGTCTGCGAACAGACGGAGGTCCGCAGAGGACTCCCCTTGCCCCCGGGCGCGCATGAATCGGAAGGCGGCGCGAACTTCGCCCTGTTCAGCCGTCACGCCAGCCGGGTCCGGCTGGAACTGTTCGACCGGGCTGACGACGCTGCGCCTGCCCGGTCCATCGATCTGGATCCGGCGCGTAACCGCACCGGCGACGTATGGCACGTCTGGGTCCAGGGGATACGGACGGGCCAGCTGTATGCCTATCGGGTCGACGGCCCGTACCGGCCCCAGGATGGCCATCGCTACAATTTCAACAAGCTGCTCCTCGATCCCTTCGCGATGGCGATCTCGCAGCGCTCGCACTGGGATTTCGGGGCGGCGCGCGGAGACGATCCGGCGGCGCACGACCCCGATCGGGCGCCTTCCCCGGCGGACGATGCGGGCGCCATGCCGAAATGCGTGTTCATCCACGAGCCGTTCCACTGGCATGACGACCTGCCGCCCCGGCGCGCCTGGTCCGAGACCGTGATCTACGAAACCCACGTCCGCGGTTACACCGTCCATCCCAGCGCCGGCGTCGAGCATCCGGGCACCTACCGCGGGCTGATGGAAAAGATTCCCTACCTGAAGGCGCTGGGGGTGACGGCGGTGGAACTGATGCCGGTGCACGAATTCAACGAATGGCAGCTGCCGGTCAGCAATCCGCAGACCGGCGAGCCGCTCAGGAATTACTGGGGCTACGATCCGGTGGCCTTCCTCGCGCCGAAGGCCGCCTACAGCAGCGCGGGCGGGCAGGGCCAGCAGACGCTGGAGTTCAGGGAGATGGTGCGGGCGTTCCATCAGGACGGGATCGAAGTGATCCTGGACGTCGTGTTCAACCACACGGCGGAAGGCAACGAACTGGGGCCGACCCTGAGCTTTCGCGGAATCGACAACGCGATCTTCTACATGCTGGCGCCCGATCCGCGGCATTACCTGAATTTCGCCGGCACCGGCAACACCATCAACGCCAACCACCCCGTGGTGCGCGATCACATCCTGGGCGCCTTGCGCCACTGGGTGGTGGAGATGCATGTGGACGGCTTCCGCTTCGACCTGGCGTCGATACTCGGCCGCGACGGCACGGGCCGGCTGCTGGCCAGCGCGCCGCTGCTGGAGCGGATCGCCGAGGATCCGATCCTGCGGGACGTGAAAATCATCGCCGAGGCGTGGGACGCCGCCGGTGCCTACGAGGTGGGCAGCTTCTCGGAGCGGCGCTGGGCGGAATGGAACGGCCGCTACCGGGACGACGTCAGGCGTTTCTGGCGCGGCGATGACGGGATGCGCGGCCTGTTCGCCAGCCGCATCAGCGGCAGCGCCGACATCTATGCTCCGTCGGGCAAGGGTCCCGAGGCCAGCATCAACTTCGTCACCTGCCACGACGGCTTCACCCTGAATGACCTGGTGAGCTATCGCATCAAGCACAACGAGGCGAACGGAGAGGACAACCGGGACGGGACCGACACCAACTTCAGCGACCATTACGGCATCGAGGGCGAGTCGCCGGATGCCGAGGTAGAGGCGGTGCGCACCCGCCAGATCAGGAATTTCCTGATGACACTCATGATCTCGCGCGGGGTGCCGATGCTGCTCGGCGGGGACGAGTTTCGCCGCACCCAGCGCGGCAACAACAACGCCTGGTGCCAGGACAACGAAACGAGCTGGGTGGACTGGCACCTGCTCGAGCGGCACCAGGATATCGCCCGCTTCGCGCGTGAAATGATCGCCTTCCGGCGGGGGCATCCGGCCCTGAGCCGCGAACGCTTCTACACGGAGGCGGAGATCCAGTGGTTCGGCCCGGACGGCAGCGTGCCCGACTGGTTCGACCCGGCGGCCAGGCAGCTGGCTTGCCGGATACACGAAGACGAAGGCAGCCAGCTTTTCCTGATGTTCAATGCCGGCAGCGAGGCCGTCGGTTTTCGCGTGCCCGCGGCACCCGGGGGCATGCACTGGTATCGGGCGGTGGATACGTATCGCGCGGCGCCCGAGGATATCGCCCCGCCGGGCCAGGCGCCGCACCTGGGTGCGGATCGCTATCTGGTCGAGCCGCGCGCCGGCGTCATCCTTGCGACACGGAGATGACGCCATGATCGAGCCATCAAGACCAGCCGTCGCAGTGCGCAGGACGGGAGCGGAAAATGCGAACATCCTTGCGGTCAACGGCGGCTCGTCCAGCATCAAGTTCGCCTTGTTCGAAGCGGGGAATATGCTGCGCCAGGTTCTGCAGGGCCGGATCGTCCGGATCGGCATGGCGGATGCCACGTTCTCGGTGCAGGGCGCGCACAGTGCCGACAGCTTTTCGCGTTCCGTGTCCGCTCCGGATCACGCGGCGGCAGTCGAGCTGCTGATGGACTGGGCGCAGGGACGGATCGCAAGCGGGGCGCTGGCAGCGATCGGCCACCGCGTGGTGCATGGCGGGCCGGTGTACTGGGAACCGCAGCGGATCACGCCGGCGATGGTCGAGGCCTTGCACCGGTTGAGCCCGTTCGACCCCGAGCATCTGCCCGAAGAGATCCTCCTGACCGAGGCGTTCCATCGGCGCTTTCCGGACCTGCCGCAGATCGCCTGCTTCGACACGGCATTCCACCACGACCTGCCGCGCGTGGCCCAGCTGCTGCCGATCCCGCGGCGTTACGCTGCGCAGGGTGTCCGGCGCTATGGCTTCCACGGCCTCTCCTGTGCCTTTCTCATGGAAGAACTCGCGCGGGTGGCGGGTGTCCAATCCGCGCAAGGGCGGGTGATCCTGGCCCATCTGGGCAATGGCGCGAGCATGACGGCGGTGCACGCGGGAAAAAGCATCGACACCAGCATGAGTTTCACGCCGACGGCGGGCCTGCCCATGAGCACCCGCAGCGGCGACCTGGATCCGGGGCTGGCCTGGTACCTGGCCCGCACAACGAACATGACGGCGAAACGATTCCACCATATGGTCAACCATGAATCGGGATTGCTCGGCGTGTCGGAGACCAGTCCCGACATGCAGGTGCTGCTCGAGCGGGAACCGGATGATGCCCGGGCGGCCGAGGCGGTGGCGCTGTTCTGCTACCAGGCGAGGAAGCAGGTCGGCGCTTATGCCGCCGCGCTGGGTGGGCTCGACACGCTGGTCTTCGCGGGCGGCATCGGCGAAAACGCGCCGGCCGTCCGCGCGCGCATAGGCGAGGGGCTCGGCTTCCTCGGCATCGAACTGGATGCGGCGCGCAACGCGGCGCACGCAGAAGTGATTTCAACGGACGCCAGCCGCGTGACGGTTCGCGTCATCCGGACGGACGAGGAACAGATGATCGCAAGGTCGGTCTGTCGCGTTCTCGGTCTGGGTACCCATAACGGAAAGGACTGAAGCATGCATGCCAACCCGCAGACTCTCTCGCCGGAATTGCTGAGCAGGATGGACGCCTACTGGCGCGCAGCAAACTATCTCTCGGTCGGCCAGATCTATCTCTACGACAACCCTTTGCTGAAGCGGCCGCTGGCGCCGACCGACGTCAAGCGCATGCTGCTGGGACACTGGGGGACGACGCCGGGGCAGAACTTCATCTACACGCACCTGAACCGGGTCATCAAGAAATACGACCTCAACATGATCTACGTGTCCGGGCCCGGTCACGGCGGGCCGTCCGTCGTGAGCCATACCTATCTCGAAGGCACCTACAGCGAGATCTATCCCGACATCAGCCAGGACGAGGCCGGGCTGCAGAGGCTCTTCAAGCAGTTCTCGTTTCCCGGCGGCATTCCCAGCCACGCGTCGCCGGAGTGTCCGGGATCGATCCACGAGGGCGGCGAGCTGGGCTATTCGCTCAGCCATTCCTTCGGCGCGGTGTTCGACAATCCCGATCTCGTCGTCGCCTGCGTGGTCGGCGACGGCGAGGCGGAAACCGGACCGCTGGCCACGGCGTGGCATTCGAACAAGTTCCTCGATCCGGCCACCGATGGCGCGGTGCTTCCGATCCTGCACCTCAACGGCTACAAGATCGCCAACCCGACTGTTTTCGCGCGCATCGAGCCCGAGGAACTGGAGCAGTTCTTCCGCGGCTGCGGCTGGTCGCCGTATTTCGTCGTGGGCCACGAGCCCGAACTGATGCACGAGGCCATGGCGGCGACGCTCGACCAGGCGATGGAGGAAATCCGGCGCATCCAGCACGATGCCCGCACGAATGGCAATGCCGTGCGTCCGCGCTGGCCGATGATCGTCCTCATGTCGCCCAAGGGCTGGACCGGGCCCGACGTGGTCGATGGCCGGCAGATCGAGGGGACCTTCCGCGCGCACCAGGTGCCGCTTAACCCGAATGCCCATCCCGACCATCTCAAGCTGCTGGAAGCATGGCTGAAGCGCTACCGGCCGGAAGAGCTCTTCGACGAGCAGGGCCGCCTGATTCCCGAACTGGCCGAACTGGCGCCGCAGGGCGAACGCCGCATGGGGGCGAATCCGTACGCCAACGGCGGCATGCTGCTGCGCGATCTCAGGATGCCGGATTTCCGCGACTATGCGGCCGACGTGCCCGCGCCGGGGACGCCGGGCATCGGCGACACGCATGTGCTCGGGCCTTTCCTGCGCGATGTGGCGAAGCTCAACGACGCGCAGCGCAATTTCCGCGTTTTCGGCCCCGACGAGACGCTGTCCAACGGCCTCGAGGCGCTGTTCGAATTCACCCCGCGCCAGTGGGACGCCACGACCGAACCGAACGACGAGTTTCTCGCGCCCACCGGGCGCGTGATGGAAATGCTCAGCGAGCACCAGTGCGAAGGCTGGCTGGAAGGCTACCTGCTCACCGGGCGGCACGGGCTCTTCAACTGCTACGAGGCGTTCATCCACATCGTAGATTCGATGTTCAACCAGCACGCCAAGTGGCTGAAGATCACGGCGCACCTGCCGTGGCGGCGCAAGATCGCCTCGCTGAACTACCTGCTGGCCTCGCATGTCTGGCGCCAGGATCACAACGGCTTTACCCACCAGGATCCCGGCTTCATCGACCACGTGGTGAACAAGAAATCCGAGGTGGTGCGGGCCTACTTCCCGCCCGACGCCAATTGCCTGCTGTCGGTGATGGACCACTGCCTCCGGAGCCGTCATTACGTCAACGTCGTCGTCGCGGGCAAACATCCGGCGCCGCAATGGCTGGCGATGGACGCCGCCGTCAAGCACTGTACCCAGGGCATCGGCATCTGGCAGTGGGCCAGCAACGACCAGGCCGTCGCGCCCGACGTGGTGATGGCCTGCTGCGGCGACGTCCCCACGCTGGAGACGCTGGCCGCCGTCTCCATCCTGCGCGAACACCTGCCGGACCTGAAAATCCGCGTGGTCAACGTCGTCGACCTGATGAAGCTGCAGCCGCCCAGCGAGCACCCGCACGGCCTCTCCGATACGGATTTCGACGAGATCTTCACCCGCGACAAGCCGGTGATCTTCGCCTTCCACGGCTACCCATGGCTGATCCACCGGCTCACCTACCGCCGCACCAACCACGACAACTTCCACGTCCGCGGCTACAAGGAGGAGGGCACCATCACCACGCCCTTCGACATGACGGTGCTGAACGACCTGGATCGCTTCCACCTCGTGATGGACGCCATCGACCGCCTGCCGCAGACCGGCGACAAGGGCATCTACCTGAAGCAGCAGCTCAAGGACAAGCTGATCGAGCACAAGCAGTACATCGACAAATATGGCGAGGACATGCCGGAAATTCGGGAGTGGAAGTGGGGCACAGTCTGAAGCGTAGCCACGCGATCGACGAGGACTTTTATTCCACCAGAATTCAGGAGCATGTAAATGACGCATCCAATCTCAAATGACGCCACCGGCCAAGTCATTCTGGTAGCGGTATATGACGACGAAGCCAAGGCCCAGCATGCCATCGAGCAACTGCGCGACAAGGGTGTCGCCCTGGATATGGTCTCCGTGCTTGGCCGTGTTCATGCATCGGGCGACGACGTGCTCGGCATCTACTACACGGGCATGGGCGCCCGGGTCGAGGCCTGGGCGAAGCAGGGCGCGCTCTGGGGTGCGCTCTGGGGAGTGCTGGCAGGCGCGGCCGCCATGTTTGTGATGC
This sequence comes from uncultured Thiobacillus sp., assembly GCA_964533095.1. GTDB lineage: Bacteria > Pseudomonadota > Gammaproteobacteria > Burkholderiales > Thiobacillaceae > Thiobacillus. Next base: position 208,724 of record CAZHKS010000003.1, read on the forward strand.
CGGTGGTGGGGCCGATATTTGCGGCCGGCCCCATCGTCGAGACCATCGTTGCCACATTGGGAGGCGGTATTGCCGGCGCGGCAACCGGAGGCGCAATGGGCGGTGCCGGGATGGCGGGTGCCGCGGCCCTGACCCATCTGGCCTCGGTCATGCACCGCATGGGCATCCCGAAAGACCAGCTCGATCACCTGCATCAGGCCATCGTGGAGGGTCACTTCGTCCTTCTGCTGAGGGAGGCCACGGATCAGATTCAGCCCTGGCTGGACGTGATGCGCCAGAGCGAGGCCAGGGAAGTGATGGAACTGCCCTATAAAAGCCTTGTGGAGGCGCTGTAAATCCGTTTTGCCGGAACCTGCCGGAGATTCGCGACTGGACGTGAGAACTGACCCATGAATAACGGCATGCTGGTGGAAGAAACTGGCGGGCCATTGCAGGCGCCGGTCGGCAAGGACATTCTGTCCGCATGCCCGACGTAAAGAAACCATTCCTCGAGCTGCACTCGCTCCCCGGAGTTTTCATAACCTGAATCAAATCAAAGGCGGCCAGGATGACCATTCAACTCAGTGAAGAAAACGGCGGGAAGGTGCTCTCCGTCCACGTCAGCGGCAAGCTGGTAAAAGCGGATTACGCGCGATTTGTGCCCGAGTTCGAACGCCTCGTCCGGCAACACGGAACGTTGCGTGTTCTGTTCGACATGAGCGATTTCCACGGCTGGCAGGCCAGCGCGATGTGGGAGGACACCAAGTTTGCGATTCATCACTTCGATGACATCGAAAAAATCGCCATGGTCGGAGAAAAGACATGGCAGCAAGGCATGGCCGCGTTCTGCATCCCCTTTACGAAAGCGACGGTCCGATACTTCGATCGCATCGATGCCGCCGAGGCACGAAAGTGGCTGGACGAAGCGTAACGGCTCCGGCCCGATTCAGTGCCGCGATGCCAATGACATATACATAAGCATGACAACACATACCGGACTGCGCACCCAATGTGCGGCATCGCCATAGCTCAAGGACAGGATTTAGGTCATGAAGGAAGCCCATATTGATCAACCCAAGGCACCCGGATCGAAGCCGGGGCCGAAGTCCGGCGAGCAGGACGAGCTGAAATCCCTGCCGCTACAGGAGGTGGAAAAAAGACTGGGGTCGTCGCCGGATGGCCTCACTCAGGCCGAGGCGCAGAAACGGCTGGCCCAATACGGGCCAAACGCGCTGGAAGAAAAGCAGACCAGTGCCTTCCTGAAATTCCTCGGCTATTTCTGGGGACCGATCCCGTGGATGATCGAAGCGGCCGTGATCCTGTCGGCAGTCGACCGGCATTGGGCAGATTTTTCCATCATTCTTACGCTGCTGGTGGCCAACGCGGTGGTCGGATTCTGGGAAGAGCACCAGGCGGGCAACGCCATCGCCGCGCTCAAGGCCAAGCTGGCGATCAAGGCGCGGGTCAAGCGTGATGGCAAATGGGTGACGCCGGCCGCGCGCGAACTGGTGCCGGGCGACGTCATCCGCGTGCGGCTGGGCGACATCGTGCCGGCGGACGCGCGCCTGCTCGACGGCGACCCGATCGAAGTGGACCAGTCCGCGCTGACGGGCGAGTCGCTGCCCGCCGAGCGCAAGAGCGGCGAGGCCGTGTTTTCGGGATCGATCATCCGCCAGGGCGAGATCGAGGCATTGGTATATGCCACGGGCGCCAACACCTATTTCGGCAAGACGGCGCAACTGGTGCAGGAGGCACAGACCACCAGCCATTTCCAGCGCGCGGTGCTGAAGATCGGCAACTACCTGATCATTCTCGCCGTGGCGCTCGTGACGGTGATCATCGCCGTCGCCCTGTTCCGCGGCGACCCGATCCTCACCACCCTGCAGTTCGCGCTGGTGCTCACCGTGGCCGCCATTCCGGTGGCGATGCCCACGGTGCTGTCGGTGACCATGGCGGTGGGTGCGCGCCTGCTGGCCCGAAAAGAGGCGATCGTGACGCGGCTGGCGGCGATCGAGGAACTGGCCGGGGTGGACATCCTGTGCTCGGACAAGACCGGCACGCTGACCCAGAACAAGCTCACGCTGGGCGAGCCATTCAGCGTGAACGGCATCCCGGCCGACCAGTTGATCCTCGACGCCGCGCTGGCTTCGCGTGCGGAAAACAAGGACACCATCGACCTCGCCGTGCTCGGCGGCCTGAAAGACGAACAGGCCCTGGCGCGCTACGAAGTCACGCATTTCCAGCCGTTCGACCCGGTGCACAAGCGCACCGAAGCCACCGTCAAGGATCAGGATGGCAAGACGTTCAAGGTCACCAAGGGGGCGCCGCAGGTGATCCTGGAATTGTCAGCCAATGCCGATGAGGTGGTCGCCGCAGTTGACCAGGCCGTCAATGAATTTGCGGCGCGCGGGTTCCGCTCGCTGGGCGTGGCACGCGCGGACGGCGAGGGTGCCTGGCAGTTTCTGGGCGTGCTGCCGCTGTTCGATCCGCCCCGGGAAGAAGCCCTGGCCACGATCACGAGTGCGCGGCAGATGGGCGTGAACGTCAAGATGGTGACCGGCGATGCGATCGCCATCGCCCGCGAAACCGCCGGAAAACTGGGGCTGGGGACGAACATCCTCGACGCCAGCGGCTTTGGTGACGCCAAGCAGCACGAGACGGCGCAGTTGGCACAGTCCATCGAGCAGGCCGACGGTTTCGCCCAGGTGTTTCCCGAACACAAGTTCCATATCGTGGATGTACTGCAGCAGCGCGGCCACATCGTCGGCATGACCGGTGACGGGGTGAACGACGCCCCCGCGCTGAAAAAGGCCGACTGCGGCATCGCCGTGTCGGGCGCAACGGATGCGGCGCGCGCAGCCGCGGACATCGTGCTGATGACGTCCGGCCTGTCGGTCATCATCGATGCCATCAAGGAAAGCCGCAAGATCTTCCAGCGCATGAACAGCTATGCGATCTACCGTATCGCCGAGACGCTGCGCGTGCTGCTGTTCATGACGCTGGCGATCCTGATCTTCAACTTCTATCCGTTGACGGCGGTGATGATCGTGATGCTGGCCTTGCTCAACGACGGCGCCATCCTCTCCATCGCCTATGACAACGTGCACTACAAGGACAAGCCCGAAGCCTGGAACATGCGCATGGTGCTGGGCGTCGCCACGGTACTGGGCGTGCTCGGCCCTGTGGCGGCTTTCGGCCTGTTTTATCTCGGCGACCGTGTCTATCATCTCGATCGTCCGCACGTCCAGACGCTGATGTATCTGATGCTTTCGGTGGCCGGGCATCTGACGATTTTCCTGACGCGCACGCGCGGCCCGTTCTGGTCGACCCGGCCCGCACCTATCCTGCTGCTTGCTGTGTTCGGCACGCAGATCGTGGCGACGCTGATCGCGGTCTACGGCGTGTTCATGACGCCGCTGGGCTGGGGCTGGGCACTCATGGTGTGGGGCTATGCCCTGGCGTGGTTCTTCATCAATGATTTCATCAAGCTCGCCGCCTATCGGATGTTTGATCCGGCCGAGGCCGCAGCCTGAATCGAGCCGGATCAGGATCGGTGCTGTGCGGGTCATGGCCTGTTTCCACCAAGAGGTGTGCGGGATTATGGAGAAACGTCGCGGATGTTCCCGTTGCCTGGTTCGAACAGATCGTGGATATGGATGTGACGCCGGCCCGTCGTGCCTTCACAGGGAACGAAAGCCAGTTCTCAACTGGCGAACAGAGCGGCGAGCCGTTCACCGGACGGGTGGACCGCGTCCAGTCTGGCCGAGCTGAATCTCCTGTGACGGAATACTGACCACGACCGTGGACCGCAGACCCACTGAAAGTTTGCTCGGGATGGCAGGGGGCAGGTCTTTCTTCTCCATTGATACTGGCGAATGGGAATTGTTCGTCTGGCGACATTCAGGCTACCTCATATATCGGGGGAATATCCGTGAGATTTCCAGTGCAATAGTCATGCGCAGCCAGATGTCTTGGCGCGAAATGAGGTGCCGAGGCGCGATGTTCCCCGAGGAGAGGAAGGCGCGGGGCTAATGGGCTTGATTGGATGTGGCTATCGCCTTTGCCGGGTCCTTTGTCCGTTTGAAATAGACAAGGGCATCATGCTGGATGATGGCAACGAAAAACGTTTTCAGGGGCAAGGAGAATCAGCATGACTTTATTTAACGACATCCAGGGCCCTGAAGTGCTTACACGGAGTGGACGCTCAGGCAGGTATTGAGGCTGGGCGTTGCATCCGCCGCCGAGCAGCTTCGGGATGAGGCCATGGGAAGTTTCTGTTCGGAACACCCGCGTGGACGGTGGGAAGAGGGCGGCGGGCAGAGGCTTTTCCTGGTCAGGCGCCCCGGGCAAGAATGAAGTCTCTCAGCGCGACGGCATCATTGAAACGCGCTTCCCGGGCGCCGAACAGCAGGGTCACCGGACCGGTCCCCATGGCATCGATCGCATGCGCCAGCGCTTCAGGCTGTTGCTGCAGTTCCTGCAGGTAGCGCCGCCTGAATTCATCCCACTTCTCGGGCTCATGGTTGAACCATTTGCGCAGTTCCGTGCTGGGGGCCAGTTCCTTGAGCCACAGGTCGACGCGGGCTTTGTCCCGGGAGAGTCCGCGCGGCCACAGCCGGTCGACCAGTATCCGCATGCCGTCGTGCGGGGAGGGCGGGTCGTAGACCCGCTTGATGCGGATATCCATGCGGAGGCTCAAGGCGTGACGCCGCATACCATGCGCGCACCGCCGCCGCCCAATGGGGCCGGATGGTCGGAATGGTTGTCGCCGCCGGCGTGGACCATCAGCGAACGCCCTTTCAGGTCTGCCATGTTCAGGCGCGGGGCGAGCACCGGCTGGGTCGCGCTGCCGTTCGCGTCGACGTAGAGCGGCGGCAGGTCGCCCAGATGCCCGTCGCCCCACGGCGTGCCATGGCGATTGGTCTTTTCAGGATCGTAGTGCCCGCCTGCGGCAAGCGCGGCGACCGGCTTTCCATCCTTTTCCTTCGGCCCGCAATCGGGGTTCTGATGCACGTGGAACCCGTGCAGGCCGGGCGGCAGGCCCTTGAGGTCGGGCGTGAACACCAGGCCGTAGCGGGATTCCGAGACGGTGACCTGGCCGACCGACGGGCCGATGCCCTGTTCGTCCACGCTATGCATCGGGACCACCATGTCGGCTGCGACTGCCCACGACGCGAGGCTCGAAACAAGTCCCAATACCACTATGCTGATTTTCATGTCTGCTCCTTCCAGGATGGGGAACATCAGGACGAGGCCATCGACCGGCCAATGAAACCCAGGTCGTGGATCATCTGGAAGAGTAGGCCAGACGCGCTTCTTGGCAAGTGGATTTACGGGATGTCGTCCCGATCCCTTCGGGCGGTTGCGGGGCTGGACCGTCCGCGTCTACGGGCGGCCCGCCGGAAAGACACGCGGGCTGTCTTTTGCCGCCTGTTTCTCGAGGATGACCAGGGCAATCCCGCCGAGTATGGCGGCGGACGCCAATGTCAGGCGCAGGGTGAGGGCCTCGCCGAGAAAAGCGATGCCGCCCAGCGCCGCAATCACCGGGACGCTGAGCTGTACGATCGACGCGTGGGTGGCCTTGAGTGCCGGCAATACCCTGTACCAGATGGCGTAGCCCATCCCGGACGTCAGCGCGCCCGACAGGAGGGCGTAGGCGATGCCGGCCTGGTCCAGCGAGGTGCGGTTCATCATGAACAGGTTCAGGGCGACCGCGATGGGTGCTGCGCGCAGGAAATTGCCCGCGGTGACCCGGGTGGGGTTTCCCGCGCCTTTTCCACGCAGGGAATAGATGCCCCACGCAACCCCCGAGCCCAGCATGAGGGCCGAATCGAGCAGCGGCGGCGCCGTGAGTCCGGGGAGCAGCAGGCCAACCAGTCCGACGCATGCGAGCACGAGTCCGGCGAGCTGCATGCGTCCCAGGTGTTCGCCTGCCCGGATGCCGTGGCCGATCATCGTCGCCTGGACGGCGCCGAACAGCAGCAGCGCGCCCATTGCCGTCGGCAGGCCCACATAGGCAAAGGACAGGCTCGCCGCATAGGCAAACAGCGCCAGCGCGGACAGCCAGTTGCCGCTGCCGGACGCCTTGCCGTGCCGCGCGCGCGCCAGCAGCCAGAGTGTCAGCGCACCGGAGACCAGCCGGATCGTCGTGAAGCTGGCGGGATCGATGCTGGTCTGCTTGAGCGCCATCCGGCAGAGCAGGGAATTGCCGGCAAAGGCGATCATGGTCAGCGACGTCAGGGCAAGGATGCGCGTGCGCATTCCGGATGTCAGCACGTCGTGGGGGGCTGGCTGTGCCAGAGAGGGACGTGCGCCATTAGTCGTCATGCTGCGCGCGCAGGGCGGAACGCTCCAGTTCCACCAGGTGCGGCAGGAGTTCAGAATTCTTCTGGACATGGAAAATGAAGCGTGGAACATCCCGATCGGTGTGCTGGGCCATGAAGGGCTCGCCCCAGAAGCTGAGCAATGCTTCGGTTCCTCCGCTCAACTGGCTGTCGGCGAGTATGAACGAAGTCGTCCTGCTCAAGCTGCACCAGCGCGGCTCCCTGACCTTCGCGTGGCCGGCGCAGGCGGCGATTTTTGGTTGTACGGCCTGTTCCCATAGATCCTTCTGGCTTGCATCGAGGACAAACTGAATGGACGTCACCATGGGGTTGTCCACGGCCGGGCGAAGCAAGGCATCGAACAGCGGCTGGGGTTTGTACATCGACAGGCAGACATTGAACCAGATGCTTTCCCCGCTCATATGCCGCACGAACTGCTCATTTGCGATACGCAGATTGCGGGGGCCTATCAGGATGATGTCAGGATGCTTGAGCGTGGCCTGGATCTTTCGGACCATGTGTTCAGTGCGATCCACCTGTTCCGCCGTCTGCTCATTGTTTCGCGTATGACGCATGAAGTTGATGAAAAGCAATCCCAACAGGGCCAAGACGATGGGGAGGATGATGTGTTCGTCCACCACATGCAGCAGATGCAGGATGATCGCCGCGACCGCTGCCACGATCCCGGCAATCGCGTCCCACTCGAATTTGAGGAAATGTCTGAGTTTCATGGCGTGTCTGGCATCTGGATAATGAACCGACTGAAATTTAGGCAAGTCCTGACAAGCACGCTCGGTTCTGCACTGCCGTCAGCCCGTCGCTCAGCCGCTCACCCAAGGGTTCCAGGCAGGCCCCGACACCCGCCGGTCCAGTCGGCACGGTGATGATCCTGTGTGACGCGGCACGCCTGGGCGAAGGGCGCGGCGTTCGTCAGTGGGCCGGACAGCCCGTCACTTGGCTTTGTGCGCGATGGGTTTTTCCGTGAAGAGATAGTCCTTCATCTCATCGGAAAACTTCGGGTCCTTGCGGCGGATCCATTCCATCACCATCGCGGCATGTTCCTTTTCCTCATCGCGGTTGTGCATGAGGATCGCCTTCAGCTCGGGATCCTTGCAGGCGTCGGCGCGCTGGTTGTACCAGTCCACCGCCTCCAGTTCCTCCATGAGCGAGACGATCGCACGATGCATGTCCCTTGTTTCGTCGCTCAGTTCATTAACGGGTTCATGGTAGCCGACGCTCGACATTGAGTCTCTCCTGTTGTGGTTGAAAATTATCCATGGGCGCACGACCTGACATGCGGCAAGCCTGTTTCTGCGTGCCGTCAGCGCCATGCCAGACACGATGGTAACGCGATTGGTCGCCCGCCTTGCTACGTCCCTGGCGAACAATCATTGCGACACCCAGCAGGACCGACACACAGCCGGCCAGGAACATGCGCGAAAGGCCTTCGCCGAGTATCAGGTAGGCAAACAGCCCGCCAAACAGGGGGATGAAGAGGGAAATCGTGGCCGTGATCATGGCGGGCAAACGCCTGGATGCCAGCGCGAAACCCAAGGTGGGGACGGCTGTGGAAAGCAGGCCGAGACCCAGGAACACCCGTAGCGCGCCACTGTCCAGGCTGGCCAGTCCGGACGGCGCAGGCGTCAGGGAAACCGCGCCGACCAGGATTGCGCCTCCGATCGCGAAGGTCAGCAGGGCGATGCTGCCGGTTTCCGGCGCACGGCCGCGCTCGGCCAGGATCCGGTACGTGTAGGCATAGACCGCTGTCAACGCTGCCGCGCCCATTGCAATCATGTTTCCATAGAGATGCGGGGTTGCCCGGTCTCCCGCGAAGGACATTTTCGGAACCAGGATCAGGGCGATCCCGCCCGCCGCCAGCAAGGCCCCGCTGATTTCCGTGCGGGTGGAGCGCTCCCCGCGGAGGCCGCGAATGACGATCACGAAAAGCGGCAGCGTGCTGAGCAGCAACGCCACTTCCGCCACGGGAGCCATCTGAAAAGCGGCCGTGGCCAGCAGGTAATAGCCGACCAGAAGCAAGGCGAGTACATACGCGACGGGACGCCCCAGGGCCGATTTGAAACCAAGACGCGTGTCGCGGCAAAGAACGAGCAGGGGCAGGGCAGCGGCAAGCGCGATGACGAACCGCCCGGCCGTCACGGTCAGCGGTGAAATGGACGGGAGCAGCCGCACAAAGACCCCGGTCAGTCCCCACGTCAGGGACGTCACCGCAGCAACCAGCAAGGCGTTTCGCTCCGTCACGAGGTGCGCAGGGCGTCAATGACCCAGGCGGCACGCAGGCCGCTTCGCCTTGCATTCCGAGCGGGCGCTACAGTACGCCATGCTCAGGCTCGTGCAGGTGGATGATGAGCAGGTGTTGCATGCGAGCCTCCTTGATCGATGACGATAATTATGACCGGTCTGGATGTCCCGCAGCGACGCAGCCGTCAACGCCAAACCCGAATCACCGTCCCCTCGCGCCGTGGATCGGCTGCGCCGCGATGCGCGCCGGAAGCGGAGTCGACGACGACGGCCTGCACCGAACCGATGGTTTCCCGGCAGCCGTCCGTGCCCGCGTCGCCCAGGCCGGGGTGCCCGAGTGTGCGCAGCGCGTCCTGCGTGGCGATGCTGAAGCGCGGCTGCATGAAGGCCTGGCCGCCTTCGCAGCTCACCTTGCCGGCTGCGTTCGTCACCGACAGCCGCGGCGCATCGATGGCCTGCTGCATCGTCATGCCATGGTCGATGAGGTTGAGCGTGACGTTGAGCACCGAGTTGATGATGGTGGCGCCGCCGGGCGAGCCGTAGGCGGCGACGGGCTTGCCGTCCTTCAGCAGCAGCAGCGGCGCCATGCTGGAGCGCGGACGTTTGAATGGCGCGACGTCGTTGGCGCCAGGATTGCCTTCGGCGGGATCGGCGCCGGGCAGGAAATTGAAATCGGTCAACTCGTTGTTGAGCAGGAAACCATAGCCCGGCACGGTGATACCGGAACCCCAGGTGTATTCGATGGTGGTGGTATAGCTCACCATGTTGCCCCAGCGGTCGACGATGGCGAAGTGGGTGGTGTGGAGGCTTTCCTCCCGCGTGCGGGCCGGTTTTGGCTGCACAGCGGCGGAGGCATCCCAAGGCGTGAGGTCGCCTGCCTGCGGCGTGTCCATGCGGCGATCCGTTTTGATCAATGCCGCGCGCGCCGCCAGATACTCGGGGTCCAGCAGGGCGCGTTGCGCCGCCGGCGCGGCATCGTCGTCGCCGATCCACACTGCGCGGTCGGCAAACGCCAGGCGCATGGCCTCGGTCATTACATGCAGGGTCTTGGGACTGCCGAAGCCATAGCCTTGTGCGACGTCGCCGAGCGGAAAGCGCTCGAGCAGCTTCAGGATTTCGAAGAGGGTGAGGCCGCCGGAGGAAGGGGGCGGCATGCCGGCGAGCGTCCAGCCGCGATAGTGGCCGACCAGCGGCCGGCGGATCGCCACCCGATACTGTGCCAGATCGGCGAGCGTCATGCGGCCCTTGCCCGCGTCGCCGAGTTCGCTGCGCCCGCGCTGCTGCGCCTTGACGATGGCGCGTGCGATCGGGCCGCGGTAGAAGGCGTCCGGTCCCCTGGCCGCGATAAGCTTCAGGGTCTTCGCCAGGTCGGGCTGCACCAGCCAGTCGCCCTCGGCCAGCGGCACGCCGCCGGGGCAGAAAGTTGCCGCGGTTTCCGGCTGGATCCGGATGCGGCCGTCATCGTTCGCGATGTCGTCCGCCAGGAAACGGTTGACGCGGAAACCGCGTTCGGCGAGTTCGATCGCAGGCGCCAGCGTGTCGGCCAGCTTCATCGTGCCCCAGCGGCGCAGGGCGGTGTCGACGCCGAGGAGCGTGCCCGGCACGCCCACCGCGAGGCCGCTGGTCGAGGCAAGGGGAAAGGTCATCGGCAGGCCGTCGGGCGCGAACATCTCGGCACTGGCGCGTGCAGGGGCGCGTTCGCGCGAATCGACGAAGTAGGTCTCGCCGCTGGCCAGGTGGACCAGCATGAAGCCGCCGCCGCCGATGCCGGACGATTGCGGCTCGACGACGTTCAATGCGAATTGCACCGCGGCGGCGGCATCGATGGCGTTGCCGCCCTGTGCCAGGATGCGTGCGCCGGCCGCGGCGGCGGCTGGTTGCGAGACCGCCACCACGCCCTCGGGCGAGGCGGCCAGCACGGGGGACGACAGCAGACAGAGGACGAGCCAGCGCGCAATACGGTTCATGGGCAACAGCCGGGATCGGCAGGAAAGGGAGCAGGGCAGAGCCTGCACCGGTTTGGCCGCGCGCGTCAATGCGCGGGGCGGACGCTCAGCCGGGCTTGCCGTCGACGCGCGGGCGCAGCAGCATCGGGGCATACACCCAGGAGAACAGGCCGAACGCGGCGATCCATACCAGACCGGCCACGTCCATGACCGGCGTATAGGCGGCCGGAAAAAGCAGCGGCAGCGCGACGCGGGCCAGAGCGGCGAGGTTGATCGCCACGAAGGCCAGCGTCATGATCGGCGGCGGTTCCAGTTGACGGCCGGTGTGGCCGAGCGACACGCGCGCCATCATGCCGAGGGTCAGGACGCCAATGGCGCCGGCGGTGAAGGCATGCAGCGCGCTGCTGGTGGCCATGTGCCATCCTGCCGCCGACAGCGCCAGCAGTGCGAAGCCGAGCGGTATCCACGCATAGCCCAGATGCAGGATCCACAGCAGCGGAACCGACCAGAATTTCGGGGTGTACCAGCCCGCCAGGCGAACGGCATGGACCGCCGCCGCCCCGGCGGCGAGCAGAGCCGTGACCGGCGAAGCCGGCGCCAGCAGCGCGGCGATCAGCGCCGCCAGGGTGGCGGCCGGAACCAGCCATTCGATGGTTTTCCAGCGCCGTGCACGGGTGCGCAGCTTGTTGTCGGTAAAGCTGGGAATGACCCGCCCGCCCATCACCGTGATCATCGTCACCACCACGTAGACGGCCATATGCAGCCCGGGCTTCGCCGTACCGGAGGTCCAGTGCAGCGCATCGGCGTGCACCAGCGCATTGGCCGCGGCCAGCGCAAGCAGCAGGAGGGGAAAGGGATAGTTGTGCAGCTGCTTCGCCCGCAGGATCGGCCATGCCAGCGTGATCGCCAGCACCGGCAGGAACGCCAGGTCGACCAGTGCGACCAGACCGGCCGGCAGGCCCGGAATCAGGAAGCTAAGGCGGCCCGCCAGCCACAACAGGAACAGTGCGGCCAGCGGTCGGCCCGAGGGCGTGCGGAGGCCGGTCCAGTTCTGCGCCGCGGTCAGCAGGAAGCCGGCTATCACCGATACGGCGAAGCCGAACACCATTTCATGGCCGTGCCAGACCAGCGGAAGCAGTTCGCCCGGGGTCATGACGCCGCCCAGCACAAGCAGCCATAGCGCCATCAGCAGCACGGCATAGAGGCCTGCCGCCAGGAAAAAAGGCCGGAAGCCGAGCGCGAACGGCGCCCAGCCGGCGAGCGAAGGGCGCTTCTGGAGATCTTCGACGGGCAGCATGACCATGGATACGGGTGGGCTCAATAAGGGGATGCGTATCGGTACCGGCCCCATGCGGGGCGGGCATGCCGGCGCGTGCGCCCGGCGGCGCGATGGAGGCAGGCGGGAGGGATTCCCCGGTCAGGCGATCAGCCCGTGCTCCAGGCACGAGGGCGCTTCATGCCGGCGATCTTGCAGGCCTGCTTTACATAGCCGTAGGGAAACAGTTCGAACAGCTTCTTCTGCGCATCCCTGCCCATGCGCTCGGCCAGATGCTTGATGACGTAGCGGGCGTCGGCGGCGATCTGGTGCTCTTCATAAAACTCACGCATGAAACGGATGGCATCCCAGTGGTCGTCGGTAAGCTGGATGTTCTCACCTTCGGCCAGGACTTTGGCCACGTCCTCGTTCCAGTCCCCGGGTTCGATCAGATAACCTTCCGCATCGCGTTCAGGCAAATCGACAGCCATGGCTTTTCTCCTGTTCCAGTGGGTTGATTAATGATTCATTTGGTATATATGTTTGCATGTTCTGCCGGCGCGATCAAGCCCGCCCGCAGGCAACTCCTCCATCACGTCCCGCCGCCATGGAATTCGACCCCAGGCTGGCGTTCCGGCAGGGCTTCCACCAGCAGTTCCCGCCGTGCGAGCGCCATCGCCTCGACGCTGGACTCGTCGAGATACGACTTGGCGTCGGATACCGCGGCGGCCAGGAGTTCGGACGCCAGCGCGTCGGGATTGCGGCCGACCGATTTGGCCAGTGCCCGCAGTTCGATGCAGGGGTCCTGCGGCAGCCGGATTTCAAGCGGCTTGCCGCCGCCGGTATCCGCAGGTGGCGGCACCAGTTCGCCGTGCTTCTCGGCGAGCACCCGGCTTATCACGCCGGCGACCCGCGACGCGACGGAAGGCGCCTGGCCGGCCGGCTGCAGGCGGATCCTGTTGACGAAGTATTTCTCGAAATCGACCTTGGCCTGATGCACCCAGCGTCCCTGGCGCATCCAGTTGATATCGCGCAGCGGCACCTGGGGCTCGGACAGATAGGTCGCACCGGTGTTCCCCATGTCGCTCAGCCACTTGGCACGCTGCGGGACATGGCTTGTCAGCGGGGTATCGCCCAGATGGGCCAGGATATTGTGCACCACGATCTCGCCAGCCTTCTGGATCGCATACACCGAATCGGGCGCGCCGATCGGAACCGGCGTTTTGACGACTGCCGGCTGCGCCACGCAGGCGCCGAGGGCGAACACATTGGGGTAGTCGGGATTGCGCAGGTATTCGTCCACCTGCACCAGCCCGCGCTCGTTGACCAGCCCGGTGGCGCTGCGTACGCCCGGCACACCGCCGAAGGCCGGCCAGTAGACCGAATAGGCATAGGGCAGGGCGTGGGTCTGCTTGACGCCGCCGGCGGCGTTGAGCTCGGCCAGATGGATGGTGCCCGCGTCGACGCGTGTCGTCAGGGCGTTGCAGATCACGCTGATCTTGGTGTCGACCAGCGCGGCGGTCACCGCGCCCCGGCTTGCCCCTTCGCCACCGAGTCCGAGATGGCCGGGCCAGGGTTCGGGCGTCACCAGGGTGATCGGCACCCGCTCCCGGATATTGCGGCGCTTGAGGTCGGCGTCGATCAGGAACGCATATTCGTAGAGCGGCCCCAGCACGCTGGCGCCAGACGCCGCGCCGATCACGATCGGTCCCGGATGACGAACGAATTCGCGGTAGGCCGCCAGCGCACGTTCAGCCTGGTCGATGTGGAGCACCGAATGCGTGTGGTCGGCGAGGCCGGGAATGTCGTCGGTCATGCCGGACGCGCCCGTGGCGATCAGCAGCACGTCGTAGTACAGCACGTCGCCGTTCTCCAGGTCGACCTGGATGACGTCGGGCTGGATGCGCTTGACGCCGCTGTGTATGAACTTGACGCCGCGCGATTCCAGGTAGGGCGCGATGGGGAAAGCGATGTCGGAGCGATCGCGCCAGCCCATGGCGATCCACGGGTTGGACGGCACGAAGTGGAAATAGGGCTTGTCCGACACCACCGTCACTTCGTCGCGCGGACCCAGCTGGGCTTTGAGGGCGTAGGCCGTGGTCACGCCCGCGATGCCGGCGCCCAGGATGACAACATGCGTCATTTCAGTCTCCTTGATTCGTTAAGGGCACGCTGCTTCAGCCGCGAGGGCGCACAAGCTGCCATGCGCGCACCGCGTAGGTCGTCGCGGCGAAACCGCTCCACACATGCACCAGGCGCGTGAACGGAAAGACGAGGAAGATCGTCATGCCGAGGAACAGGTGGCTCTTGAACACCCATCCCGCGCCTGCCAGCAGATCGACCGCCCCGCCCCGGAAGGTGACGATGCGCTGTCCCCATTCGGCCAGGCGGATCATCATGCTGCCGTCCAGATGCTGGGCCGACAGCTGAATGGTCGCCAGCCCCAGCAGCAGCTGCAGCCACAGCAGCAGCAGGATCAGGATGTCGCTGAACTTCGAGGTGGCGCGGATGCGCGGCTCGGTCAGCCGGCGGTGAAGCAGCAAGGACAGTCCGATGAAGGCCAGCACGCCCGCGGTGCCGCCCGAGATCATGGCGAGGAGCTGCTTGGCACCGGCACTGATGAACGGCTCGTAGATGAAGTGCGGCGTCAGCATACCGACGAAGTGACCGAAGAACAGGAACAGCACGCCGATGTGGAACAGGTTGCTGCCCAGGCGCAGCTGGCCGCGTCGCAGCAGCTGCGACGAATCGCTCTTCCAGGTGTACTGTTCGCGGTCGAAGCGGATCAGGCTGCCGAGCAGGAAGACCGTCAGGGCAATGTAGGGATAGATCCCGAACAGCAAGGTTTGCGAGTAGGACATTTTTCGATCCTCCTTTGATCAATGCGTTGAGGACGCGGCTGACTGACGGCGCGACGCCGGCATCTGCATCACCGATACCTGCGGAGCCGGCTTGAGCAGGGGCTCGACGCCGTCCAGCGAGGGGCCGAACATTTCCATCGCCTCGTCCATGTCGCGCACCGGCGGTTCGGCCAGCGCCTGCGCCGCCACCGGTGACAGCGCTTCCAGCAGCTGGAATACGGCCGCATACGGGCTGCCGTTGGCATCCAGCTTGCGGCCGATGGTGGCGAGCACGTGCACGGCGTCGCCCAGCAGTTCGAGCGCTTCGTCGGCCGGCAGCAGCGACAGGAATTCGAGGAACAGCGGCACGTAATCGGGAAGCTCCGAGGCGCTGGCGTCGAAGTCGCGCTTCCAGTATTCCTCCAGCAGGTCGATCATGGCCGAGCCACGGTCGCGCGATTCGCCGTGGATATGCTCGAACAGGTGCAGCGAATGCGAGGGGTTGCGATCGAAGGTGGCGACGTAGTTTTCCTGCAGCGCGATCAGCTTCGACTCGTGCAGCAGGTCGAACAGCGGCGCGAGTCGCATAGGCGCGCCGCCGTTGAAGCCGGTTTCGTCCTCCAGCGCGGCGTGCATCTCGGGTAGCGCCGCCAGCCACTCGGATTCCGGATAGCACAGCAGCAGGGACAGGACTTTGAAGGTTTTCATCGTGCGGGCTCCTTAACCGGTTTTCTTCTTGGCGTGCAACTGCGACAGGTCGACGGGAACCGAATTCCTGCGGTTGCCGAACAGGCTGGTCTTGGGCGATACCCCGTCCGAGCAGCCGTTGCCGAAGGTGAATCCGCAGCTCGATTTCTCCTCGAAGGTGTTGAGCGTCTCCTCGCGATGCGTGCTGGGAATCACGAAACGGTCCTCGTAATTGGCGATTGCGAGGTAGCGGTACATCTCGTCGGCCTGCGCGGAACTGAGGCCCACCTGGTCGAGCGCGGCGGTGTTGGGCTTGCCTTCCACCGATTTGCCGCGCATGTAGGCGCGCATCGCCAGCAGGCGGTCGAGCGCCGTGATCACCGGCTTTTCCTTGCCGCCGGTGAGCAGGTTGGCGAGGTAGGTGATCGGAATGCGCAGCGACTTCGTGTCCGGGATGATGCCGTTCATGCCCATCTGGCCGGATTCGGCCGCGGCCTGGATCGGCGACAGCGGCGGTACGTACCAGACCATCGGCAGCGTGCGGTATTCCGGGTGCAGCGGGAAGGCGATCTTCCAGTCGATCGCCATCTTGTAGACCGGCGACTTCAACGCGGCGTCGAGCCAGGCTTCCGGGATGCCTTCGGCACGGGCGGTGGCGATGACCTCGGGGTCGCTCGGGTCGAGGAAGATCTTCAGCTGCGCCTCGTAGAGTTCCTTCTCGTCGGTGACGCTGGCGGCTTCCTCGATGCGGTCGGCGTCGTACAGGATCACGCCAAGGTAGCGGATGCGGCCGACGCAGGATTCCGAGCACACGGTCGGCTGGCCGGCCTCGATGCGCGGGTAGCAGAAAATGCACTTCTCGGCCTTGCCGGACTTCCAGTTGTAGTAGATCTTCTTGTACGGGCAGCCGGAGATGCACATGCGCCAGCCGCGGCACTTGTCCTGGTCCACCAGCACGATGCCGTCTTCCTCGCGCTTGTAGATCGAACCGGACGGGCACGAGGCGACGCAGGTCGGGTTGAGACAGTGCTCGCACAGACGCGGCAGATACATCAGAAAGGTGTTCTCGAAAGTCGAGTGCATTTCCTTCTGCACATTGTCGAAGTTCTTGTCGCGGCTGCGCGAGGAAAACTCGCCACCGAGGTCGTCTTCCCAGTTCGGACCCCAGTTGATCTTGTCCATCTTCTCGCCGGTGATCGCCGAGATGGGGCGCGCGGTCGGCGGTGTCTCCGATAGCGGCGCCTTCTGCAGGTGCTGGTAGTCGTAGGTGAATGGTTCGTAGTAGTCGTCGATCTCCGGCAGATTGGGGTTGCCGAAAATGTTGGCGAGGATCTTCAGGCGGCTGCCCTGGCGCGGCTCGAGCTTGCCGTCGCCCTTGAGCTTCCAGCCGCCGTTCCACACGTCCTGGTTCTCCCACTGCTTGGGATAGCCGATGCCGGGCTTGGACTCGACGTTGTTGAACCACACGTATTCCATGCCTTCGCGCGAGGTCCACACGTTCTTGCAGGTGACCGAGCAGGTATGGCAGCCGATGCATTTGTCCAGGTTCAGCACCATGGCAATTTGGGCACGCACTTTCATGTTCTAACTCCTAGCCAGACAGGGGCGGCGCCCCTCGTCGTTGTACAAAAATCCCGCGTCGAAGGATGCGGCGCGGGTGAGGGCACGGGGGAGACCATCGCCCTCGAAACCTTTCGACTCAGCGCTCGGCCAGCGGACCCTCCATCCAGTCAACCTTCTCCATCTTGCGCACGATCACGTACTCGTCGCGGTTGGAACCGACCGTGCCGTAATAGTTGAAGCCGTAGGCCAGCTGCGCGTAGCCGCCGATCATGTGGGTGGGCTTGGTGATGGTGCGCGTCACCGAGTTGTGGATGCCGCCGCGAAACCCGCTGACCTCGGCACCCGGCACGTTGATGATCTTTTCCTGCGCGTGATACATCAGGCACATGCCCTTGGGCACGCGCTGGCTGACCACGACGCGCGCGGTCAGCGTGCCGTTGACGTTGAACACCTCGACCCAGTCGTTGTCGACCAGGCCGGCCTGCTTGGCCTCGATCTCCGATACCCAGACGTGGGGGCCGCCGCGTGACAGCGTCAGCATGCGCAGGTTGTCGGTATAGGTGCTGTGGATGCCCCACTTCTGGTGCGGCGTGATCCAGTTGAGCACCAGCTCGTGATGGCCGTTTGGCTTCTTGCCCAGCATGGGCGCGATCGTCTTGGTGTCGACCGGCGGCTTGTACACGCACAGGCCTTCGCCGAAATCCAGCATCCACGGGTGATCCTGGTAGAACTGCTGGCGGCCGGTGAGGGTGCGCCAGGGGATCAGCTCGTGGACGTTGGTGAAGCAGGCGTTGTACGACACGTGTTCCGATTCCAGGCCCGACCAGGTCGGCGAAGAGATGATCTTGCGTGGCTGCACCTGGATGTCGCGGAACCGGATCTTGTCGTCCTCGCGGGCATTGGCCAGATGCGTATGGTCGCGGCCGGTGATCTTCGACAGCGCCTCCCACGCCTTCACCGCCACGTGGCCGTTGGTTTCCGGTGCCAGCATGAGGATGGTTTCGCAGGCATCGATGGCCGATTCGATCTTCGGCAGTCCCTTGCTGATGCCATCCTCGGTGACGGTGTAGTTCAGCTCGGCGAGTTGCTGCACTTCGACCTCGGTGTTCCAGCTGATGCCCTTGCCGCCGTTGCCGACCTTGCTCATCAGCGGGCCCAGGGAGGTGAACTTCCGGTAGGTGTCGCCGTAGTCGCGCGTCACCACCGTCATCGTCGGCATGGTCTTGCCGGGGATGGGGTCGACCTCGCCTTTCTTCCAGTCGCGCACGCCCAGGCTCTGGCCGAGCTCCGATGGCGTGTCGTGCATCAGAGGCGTCAGGACCAGATCCTTCTGCGTGCCGAGGTGCGTGGTCGCGAGTTCGGAGAATTTCTTCGCGATGGTCTTGTAGATCTCCCAGTCGGATTTCGATTCCCATAGCGGCTGGACCGCCTCGGACAGCGGGTGGATGAAGGGATGCATGTCCGAGGTGTTGAGGTCGTCCTTCTCGTACCAGGTCGCCGACGGCAGCACGATGTCGGAATACAGGCAGGTGGTCGACATGCGGAAGTCGAGCGTCACCAGCAGGTCGAGCTTGCCTTCGGCACCCTTGTCGTGCCAAACCACTTCCCTGGGCTTGGCTTCGCCGAGCTCGCCCAGGTCCGGCCCCAGCACCGCGTTCTGGGTGCCGAGCAGGTACTTGAGGAAATATTCGTGGCCCTTGCCCGACGAACCCAGCAGGTTGGAACGCCAGACGAACAGGTTGCGCGGAAAATTCCTCGGGTTGTCCGGATCCTCGCAGGCGAATTTCAGCGCGCCGTTCTTGATCTGCTCGACCGCGTACTTGACCGGATCGATACCTGCGGCCTCGGCCATCTTCGTGACTTCCAGAGGGTTGGTTTCCAGCTGCGGTGCCGACGGCAGCCAGCCCATGCGCTCGGCGCGCACGTTGAAATCGATCAGCCGGTAGTCGCCGTTCTTCTTGTCCGCGGTGGGCGACAGGATTTCCGAGGCCGACAGCTTCTCGTGGCGCCACTGGCTGGTGTGGGCGTAGAAGAAGGAGGTGCCGTTCATCTGCCGCGATGGCCGGTGCCAGTCGAGCGCGAACGCCAGCGGCGTCCAGCCGGTCTGCGGGCGCAGTTTTTCCTGTCCGACGTAGTGTGCCCAGCCGCCGCCCGACTGACCGATGCAGCCGCACATCATGAGCAGGTTCATGATGCCGCGGTAGATCATGTCGTTGTGGTACCAGTGGTTGAGCGCCGCGCCGAGGATGACCATGGACTTGCCGAGGGTCTTGTCGGCGTTGTCGGCGAACTCGCGTGCCACCGTGATGATGTCGGCGCGCGGCACGCCGCAGTGCTTCTCGGCCCAGGCCGGGGTGTAGGGAACGTCATCGTCGTAGCTGGCAGGGAGGTTAGGCCCGCCGAGGCCGCGGTCGACGCCGTAGTTGGCCAGCGTGAGGTCGTAGACGGTGGCGACGCGCACGTTCTTGCCGCCGACGCTGATGATCTTGACCGGCAGATTGCGAACCAGCAACTCGTTGTGGTCGTCGCCGCCGAAGTAGGGCATGGCGACCTCGACGACTTCATCCTCATTGCCGAGCAGGGACAGCTGCGGCTTCACATCCTTGCCGGAATAGCCGTCGCGCATTTCCAGGTTCCACGCGCCGGACTGCCCCCAGCGGAAGCCGATCGAGCCGTTGGGCGCCACCAGGTAGCCGGTGTTCTCGTCGTAGACCACCGTTTTCCACTCGGGATTGTTGTCCTGCCCCATGTTGCCGGTGAGGTCGGACGCGCGCAGGTAGCGGTCGGCAATCAACTGGCCCTCGTGCTCCTTGAGCATGACCAGCATCGGCATGTCGTTGTACTGGCGACAGTAGGTGTCGAAGTACGCGCTGCGATTCCTGTTGTGGAACTCGGTCAGGATGACGTGGCCCATCGCCAGCGCCAGCGCCGCATCGGTGCCTTGTTTGGGCGCGAGCCAGATGTCGCCGAACTTGACCATCTCGCCGAAATCGGACGACACCGCCACGGTCTTGGTGCCCTTGTAGCGCACCTCGGTGTAGAAGTGGGCGTCCGGGGTACGGGTCTGCGGCACGTTGGAGCCCCACACCATCAGGTAGGTCGAGTTGTACCAGTCGGCCGATTCCGGCACGTCGGTCTGCTCGCCCCATACCTGCGGACTGGACGGCGGCAGGTCGCAGTACCAGTCGTAGAAGGACAGGGGCGTGCCGCCGATCAGCGACAGATAGCGCGATCCGGCGGCATAGCTCACCATCGACATGGCAGGAATCGGCGAGAAGCCGGCGACGCGATCGGGGCCGAATTCCTTGATGGTGTAGACGTTGGCGGCGGCGATCATTTCCGTCACCTCGTCCCACTTGGCGCGCACGAATCCGCCCTGGCCGCGCACCGACTTGTAGCGCCTGGCCTTGGCCGGGTCCTGGGTGATCGATTTCCATGCCGCGACCGGATCCATCGTCTTGCGCGCCTCACGCCACATTTCCATCAGGCGGCCGCGGATCAGCGGGTACTTCACCCGCTGCGCCGAGTACACGTACCAGGAGTAGCTGGCGCCGCGGGGACAGCCGCGCGGCTCGTGGTTGGGCAGGTCGGGACGGGTGCGCGGGTAGTCGGTCTGCTGGATCTCCCAGGTGATGAGCCCGTTCTTGACGAAGATCTTCCAGCTGCACGACCCGGTGCAGTTCACGCCGTGGGTCGAGCGCACCACCTTGTCCTGCTGCCAGCGGCTGCGGTAGGCGTTCTCCCAGCTGCGGTCTTCGTTGCGGACGGCACCGTGGCCATCGGAAAATTCGGAGACGGTCTTGTTGAAGAAGGACAGTCGGTCGAGAAAGTGACTCATTTTTGCTCGCTCCTAAAGTTTCTCGCGGTAAGCGGTAAGTAGTGAGTGGTAAGCGGTGAGTGGGGAGATCCCTGCTGTTCACCGCTTACCGCTTACGGATTCCTGATCTCCGAACCCTTGCGCAGATAAAACCACCAGTTCAGCACCAGGCAGACGGCGTAGAAGATGGCGAATCCGTACATCGCGTATTCCGGCGTGCCGGCCTTGATCTGCTCGCCGATCACCACCGGGGCGATGAAGGCACCGTAGGCCGCCACCGCCGAGGTCCAGCCGAGCACCGGGCCGGCCTGCTGGCGATCGAAGATGTAGCCGACCGAGCGGAAGGTGGAGCCGTTGCCGATACCGGTGGCCGCGAAGAGCACCACGAACACCCAGAGAAACTGGCTGAAGAACACTTCGGGCGTGGCGGAGTGGTAGGCCTGCAGCATGACCCAGCCGGCGTAGGCGGATGCAGCAACCATCACGGCTGAAATGATCTGGGTGACGATGGAACCGCCCACCTTGTCTGAAATCCAGCCGCCCACCGGGCGCAGCAGCGAACCGACGAAGGGGCCGATCCAGGCGTAGGTCAGCGCGGAGGGTGCGTTGGGATTCTTGGCGTGCGTCCAGACGCCGGTGGCGGCATTCAGGGTGTGCGTGTCGCCGAAGATCACCGTGATCGACAGCGGAAGCGCCATCGAGAACCCGATGAATGAGCCGAAGGTGACGAGGTAGAGCGCCGTCATCGACCACGTGTGCTTGTTGCGGAAAATGGCGAACTGCTTGCCGATATTCTCCTTCATGGCGCCGAAGGCGGCCAGCTTCATGATCAGCAGCGTGCTGACGATGATGAACGGCATGGCCACCCACATGTTGAGCACGCCCAGCCCGGTGGGGGCGGGCAGGTAGAGATACAGGCCGCCGATGGCGGGGACGAAGGCCAGGGTATAGAGCCAGGTGACCTTGATGAAGGCGAACAGGGTACCGCCGATGTCGGGCGAGACCGGCAGCAGGTTGTTCATGCCGAACCATGCGATGACTGCCAGCGGAACCAGCGAGATCACCCAGGCGTAGCCGGCGTTCTGGATGTAGGTGGGCGTGCCGGCGAGAATCTTGCCGAAGATCCAGCCGCTGTCCTTCACCAGCGTCATCGGCTCCCCGCCGAACGCGCCCAGGAATCCGACCGTCATGACCAGCGGGATGACGATCTGCATGGCGGTGACGCCGAAGTTGCCGAGACCGGCATTGATCCCCAGCGCGGTGCCCTGCAGGCGCTTGGGGAAGAAGGTGCTGATGTTGGACATCGAGCTGGCGAAGTTGCCGCCGCCGACGCCCGACCACAGCGCCATCAGCTGGAACACCCACAGCGGCCAGCCGGGGTGCTGCAGGACGATGCCGGTACCGATCGCCGGCGCCAGCAGCATCGCGGTGGTGAGGAAGATGACGTTGCGCCCGCCCGCCAGCCGGATGAAGAAGGACGATGGAATCCGCATGGTCGCCCCGGCGAGGCCGGAAATTGCTGTCAGCGTGAACAGTTCCTCCTTGCTGAAGGGGAAGCCCAGGTTGGACATCTGCACCGCGATGATTCCCCACATCAGCCACACGGCGAAGCCGCACAGCAGGCTGGGAACCGAGATCCACAGGTTGCGGTAGGCGATCTTCCTTCCGGTCGTTTCCCAGAAGGCCGTGTCTTCCGGATTCCATTCCTTGACGTTGGTGGGCATTGCTTGCTCCTGGTTCGTGACGAGGTGTTATTCGAGCGGGTCGGCCGCGGCGGTCCGGATCATCGGCAGCTTGCGGACTTCGGTCAGGTACATCCAGATGAGAGACACCCAGGTGATGCCATACATCAGCATGAAGATGCCGCTGTTGATGCCGGTGAGATCGACGATGACGCCGAACAGGATGGGCAGGATGAAGCCGCCCAGTCCGCCCATCAGGCCGACGATGCCGGAGATGACGCCGATGTTGTCTGGGTATTCGTCGGAGATGTACTTGAAGACCGAGGCCTTGCCGAACGCCCAGCACAGGCCGAGGATGAACAGCAGCGCCGTGAACACCCAGACGTTGAGGCCGATGTGCAGCGAGAATTCACCCCGGGTGGTCTGGATCACCATGTCGGTCTGCGGATAGGACAGCAGGAACAGGCAGATCCAGGACACCCACATCACCCACCAGGTCAGCCGGTGCGCGCCGACCTTGTCCGATATCCAGCCGCCCATCGCGCGCATCACCCCACCCGGCAGCGAAAAGCAGGCCGCCATCAGCGCGGCGGTCTTGATGGAGAAGCCATACTCGGTGATGAAGTATTTGGTCAGCCAGAGCGACAGGGCCACGTAGCCGCCGAACACGATCGAGTAATACTGGGAGAGCTTCCATACGTTGGGATCCTTCAGTGCGGCGAGCTGCTGCCTGAAGGTGATGTGGCTGGGCACATGATGCGACGAGTCGGTATAGGTGGAGATCCAGAAGAGCATTGCCATGATCAGCATGGCCACCGCATACACATGCGGCACGGATTGCCAGCCGTAGGCGACGACCAGCGAGGGGGCGACGAACTTGGTCAGCGCAGCGCCCGAGTTGCCGGCGCCGAAGATGCCCATGGCAAACCCCTGGCGTTTCTTCGGAAACCAGCGGGCGACATAGGCGATCCCCACCGAGAAGGATCCGCCGGCCACGCCCACGAACAGTGCCAGCAGCAGGAAGTGCCAGTATTCCGTGGCGTAGCCGATCAGCCAGATCGGCGCGACGGTCGCCATCATCAACGCGAAGAACACGATCCTGCCGCCCAGCTTGTCGGTCCACATGCCGAGCGGCAGCCGGACGAGCGAGCCGGTCAGCACCGGTGTCGCCACCAGGATGCCGAACTCGGTCTCGTTCAGGCCCAGCATCTTCTTGATGGGGATGCCGATGATGGCGAACATCATCCACACGGCGAAACAGGCGGTAAAGGCCAGCGTGCTCAGGGTGAGCACTGAAATCTGCTTCTGGGTCTGGGTCGCCATCACGCATCCTTTACCGAGATTTCAAGACTGGTTTATCTCAAATGTTGATCGCAGTGTATGCCTGTGAACGTAGATGAAAAGCCCGCGATTTGTGGCCGAAGAGGGGGGGTCTACCTCCAAGGAGGTAGAGTGGGTAGTACGGTAAGTCGATGCTTTTCAAGGAATATCCAGGCGATCCACCGCGGCGGTACGGCGTGCCTGACATATTGGGAGTAGCCCTTCGGCCGGGGGGGCGAAGCAGCCGTGGAGCGTGCTATATTTTGAACCGAAATGAGGTGGCCGATCCACATCCGGATCGGGGTCGGCCAGCCCGGGCATCTGCATGCGCCGTCTGGGCCCCCTTTCAGGCGTCAACAACTTTCATCAACCAAACAGGAATCCCAAATGAACAAGACATCACTCATACTGGCCGTCTCACTTGCAGCCTTGCTGAGCGCCTGCGGAAAACAGGAGGGCACCTCTCAGGAGGCCGCCCCCTCGCCAGCGCCCGAGGCGGCAGTTCCGGCTGCGGCGCCGGCAGCCATGGAGAAGCATGAGGACGAGGCCGCGAACGACGTGGGCAAGAAAGTATTCGGTGCAACCTGCTCGCTGTGCCATGCGTCCGGGGCGGCGGGTGCCCCCATATTTGGCAACAAGGCCGACTGGGAGCCGCGCATCGCCCAGGGCATGGATGTCCTGTACAAGCATGCACTCGAAGGCTTTACCGGCGCAAAAGGGGCGATGCCTGCGCGTGGTGGCAACGCCAAGCTCACGGATGACGAAGTGAAGGCGGCGGTGAACTACATGGTCGACAAAGCCAAAAATGGCTGATCAAGCCAAATAAGTTCCGGGGTCCGGGCCGTCGGACGTGCACGGAGACGAAACGGGGGAGAACCGGATCCGGTTCTCCCCCGTTTTTTTGTGTGGGTGCGAGCGGTTTTAACTGGGGTCAGTGCCGGTGGTGACTATTCCGGCTCAGGGATGCGAGCAAGGGAGGCGTCATGTCTGAGGCAGTCAGTACGCTGCCGCGATGCTGGCCGACAAAGGTATCCGCTGCCTGGCGGCTGGCGAACGCGGGCAAGTCGGCGTTGCGCATCGGGCCGGTGACGTCGGAGCCGTGGACGAAGAAGGCCTGCCCGGCTTCGATCCATTGCCCGCTCTCGAGGTCGCGCACATAGCTGACGGCCACATCGTCGAGGGTGTAGCGCCTGTCATAGCGACTGACCTTGTGGAGGAAGTCGAACAGGTTGACCGGCGAGTCGAAGTAATGGGCGGCACCATCCCTGAAAATGGTTTGCGCCGCCCAGCGCGGATAACGGGCGGGGTACATGCCGCATACCGGGCAGCGCGCATCGGCGGGCACCGGCCGCGCTGCATACATGGGCCGGCCCGACGCAGGGTCATAGGGGGTTGCGGGGGCGACGATGCAAAGCTCGTTGCTGAACCGGCCGATGTCGCGTGCCGGCTGCGCGTCGGCGAACAGCAGCAGGGAAGTGGTGAGGGCGATCGTGAGGCCTCCCGACAACAGCAGTCTGGGCGGCCACTGCATCAGTCGAGGTCCTTGACGCCGAGCAGCGGGTCGTCGAGCAGGGCGCGGATCAATCGGTGCAGGTTGTCCTCCGGCGCGGCATCGGGACGCGTGACCGGGTCGGCCACGATACGCCTGGCCGCATCGTGGAAGTGGTTGGGGAAGGTCGCCAGCTCACGGTGCAGAGGCGCCGTGTCGATGCCGGATTCGACGTCGCCGTAGACCCAGCGCAACGAATAGGCATCGGCCGCGGCATAGCGCACGTCCAGCGTCACACCATTCCTCAGTCGAACGACGAGGGCGTCCTGCCGGTGTTCGACAGGCCCATCCAGATCGTCCAGGAAAGCGTCTTCGATCGCCGTACCGAGTTCGAGATGCAGGCTCATGTCCTGTTGGCCTCCTTCAGACGCTCGGCGAGCGTGGCCCGGACTGTCTCGCGGGTATCGGCGAGAATCCGGGCGGCCAGATAGTGCTCGTAGGCCGGGTGCTCGGCCACCTCGCCGGACTGGATCTTCTGCAGCAGGGCCGCTTCGTCCGCGACTTCATGGAACTGGAGGACAGCCTGGCGGTTCTCGCGCAGCTCGTAGCCCAGCCTGGCGAGTTGTTCGATTTCCGTTGCCGTCTCGAACGGGACGCTTTCAAAGAATTCAGGCATGGCGGTCCTTACATGTGGCTGTCGTGAAGCACGCCGCCATCCAGCACTACCATGTCGGGCTTGATGTCGGCAAAGCGGTAGACCTTGCCGCCGTATTCGGCGGCAAATTTCGCTGCATCCTGTTCCAGCGCAAAACTGGCGATGGTCGGTCCCATCGATCCCTCACGCTTGCTGCCGTATACGTAGTAGGCGGATTTGGCGTCGATCCAGTGGCCGTGCGGCTCGTCCCAGTCAGCCTTGCCCATGTCCTGCACGAAGATGCCGCGCACTTCCCTGACCTGTTCCGGCGTGAGATAGATGTGGAACATCTCCACCGTGTCGCAGAAAAAGTCCGGCTCGGCCTGCCCGGTGTAGAAGATCTGCGCCTTGGGGCCGGGATAATCGGCAAGCAGCATGCCATCGAGGGAGCAGGAGGTGTTGCGGCTGATTTCCAGCGGCGCCACGGCGGTCGGGCCGGCGGACTGGCCGCAGGCTGCGAGCAGGGTGCTTGCCAGCGCGGCAAGGATGAGCGTACGTCTAATCGGGGTCATTTACGGAATCTCCAGCTTGCAATACCCAGGGGCACCACGATCCAGGCGAGCATCACCAGGCCGAGCAGCCAGGGATCGGCCAGTGTGCTGGGAAAAACGGTCGCCAGTCCATACAGGGTACGGACGTCGTCCAGGGAAAAGATATTGAGGATGCGGAACACGTCTGCAGGGTTCGCCAGCAGCAGGTAGGGAAGGATTTCGCCGCCCCACTGACCGCCGGTGACGACCAGCGTGCCGAGCAGCAGCAGGTCGAAGACCAGCACGAAGAAGAACCACGTGGCGATCGCGAGGCCCGAGGCCCGGGTGCGGTCGGCGGCGAACACCGACAGCATCACCGCCAGGCTCAGGAAGGCGCAGCCCAGCAGCACCGAGCTGAGCATGAAGCCGAAGTAGTGGAACAGGGCGTTGAGGTCGAGCCGGGTCGACAGCACGATCGCCACCAGGCCGAAACCGGCAACGGTCGAGAACGTCAGCGCGGCGGCGAGTCCGAAGTATTTCCCCAGCAGCAGTTCCAGGCGCGTGATCGGCATCGAGAGCAGCAGGTCGAGCGATCCCCGCTCGCGCTCGCCTACGATGGCGTCGAAGCCCAGGACAAGCGCGATCAGCGGGATCAGGTAGATGACCAGGCTGACCAGGCTGGCAATGGTGAGGTCGATCGAGCGGAAGCCGACGGCGCCCTGCTGCGCGGCGCCGAAGTAGGCGATGACCAGTGCGAAGGCGGTGAATACCAGCGCCACGGCCAGGACCCAGCGGTTGCGGATGCGGTCCCAGAATTCCTTGCCCGCGATGGTGGCGATCTGTCCGATTTCCATGTTGCCCCCTCAATCCGAAAAGCCGAAGAACACGTCTTCGAGCGAGGGTTCGCGCACCGTGAGGTCGTGGACCCGGCCATCCAGCCGGGCGAGCGCCTCGATCACCGCCATCTTCGCTTCGCGCCGGCAGCGCACCTTGACGTGGTCGTCGTGGGCCTCGATCGCGTCTATCTGCAGGTGGGAGAGTGCCGCACGCACCGTCTCGAAATCCTCCTTCGCGACGCGCACGCTGAACCACAGCGGCAGGTCCACCTGCTCGCGCAAATCCTGGACCGTCCCGCGGGCCTGCACCTTGCCGGCGGTCATGATCGCAATGCGATCCACCCGTTCCTGGATCTCGGCGAGTATGTGGGAGGTGATGACCGTCGTCACGCCCTCGCTTCTGAGCTGCCGCAGCGTCGCGTAGAAGCCGCGGATCGCTTCC
Organism: uncultured Thiobacillus sp.; assembly: GCA_964533095.1. Classification (GTDB taxonomy): domain Bacteria; phylum Pseudomonadota; class Gammaproteobacteria; order Burkholderiales; family Thiobacillaceae; genus Thiobacillus. The sequence goes on from CAZHKS010000003.1 coordinate 236,326, forward strand.
GGGTCCAGGCCCGTGGTGGGCTCGTCGAGAAACAGGATGCGCGGCTTGCCGAGCAGCGCCTGGGCAAAGCCCAGACGCTGGCGCATGCCCTTGGAATATTCGCGTACGCGCCGTCTGGCCGCGTGCGCAAGGCCCACGCGCTCGAGCGTCGGCCCGGCCTCCGCCAGAGGGACGCCCTTCAGCTTGGCGAAGAACCACAGCGTCTCGAGGCCGGTGAGGTTGTCATACAGCACCACGTTCTCCGGCAGGTAGCCGACCGTGCGTCGCACGGCACGGAAGTCGCGGCCGGTGACCAGCGCGCCGCCGATGCGGATCTCGCCCGCAGTGGTGGGGATCAGGCCGAGCATCATCTTGAACAGCGTGCTCTTGCCGGCGCCGTTGTGCCCGATGAGGCCGAACAGCTCGCCGGAACGGATGTCGAGGTCGACGCCATCGACGGCATGGATGCTTCCATAGTGCTTGCGCACCCCCTGCACGACGATCAGGGGCGCGCCGGCGTCATTGGGGATGGGGGAAGTATTTGCCACGCCATTGTCTCCAGTCGGGGTTGTGCGGCTGCATCCGCGGTTTGGGGTCGACGATGCTGGTGGCGCGCAGCAGCGGGAACTGCTGGCTGACCATGCGCAGCGTCTGCACGGCCGGGCTGGCCAGCAGCAGCTTCATCATCGGGTGGCGCCAGGACAGGTAGTCGACCATGTCGTTCGCTTCGTAGGGCACATCGCCGATGCCATCGCCGTTGCGGTCCCATCCTACATAGTTGCTCCAGTAGTTGCCGGGCCAGATCTCGTCCCGGCTGGCCACGTACTTGATCTGGGTGCGGTTGAGGATGAAATCGTTGCCTACCGCCTTGTTGTGATAGGAGCCCGCCCACAGATGCACGCCGACCGTGTTGTCCATCACCAGATTGTTGCGGATAGTGTTGTATTCGGCATCGTAAATGAAAAAACCGCGGTTGTTGCCGGCGACGATATTGCCCTCGATCACCGAATCCTGCAGGGTGCGCAGCATGATGCCGTGGTCGGAATTTCCCCAGGCGCGATTGTTCCGTACCACCTGGTTGCGCGCCATCATCAGCGCGAGGCCGCCGCGGTTGTGGTACGAGTCGTTGCCTTCCCACACGTTGTCGTTGGAGTTCATGTAGTGGGTGCCGTAGCGCGCATTATGGATGCGGTTGTTGCGGAACAGCGCGTGATTCGACACATCCACGTAGATGCCGTCGCGGACGAAGCTGATGTTGTTGCCGACGATCTGCGCGCCTTCGGTGTGGTAGAGCTCGATGCCGTTGCCGCGCCGCGCGGACGTGTAATCGCGCTTGCCGGTGATCACGTTGTTGAGGATCTGCACGTTGCTGACCGACTCGATCCAGAGGCCGAAAAGATTGTAGGTCAGGTCGCAGTTGCGCACGATTGCGCGGTTCGCGCCCGGCCGGATGTAGACGCCTGCATTCTGGTCGACCAGGCTGTCGCCGGAATCGCGCACGATCAGGCCGTCGATGGTGACATCCTCGGCGGTGATGCGGATGGTGTCGCCCTTCATGCCGCCGCTCAGCGTGGGCCGGTCGATTCCCTTCAGCGTCAGGGGCTTGTCGATCAGGAGGTTTTCCCGGTACATGCCGCGTTCCACGCGTATCTCGTCGCCCGGGCGGGCCTTGGCGACGGCGGCGCCGATGGACTGGCCCGCGTGTACCGTCAGCACCTCTGCCAACACGTGGCCCGTCGCCAGCAGGCAGGCCAGGGCGAACCACACGGCCGGCTTGACGGCTAAAACAGCCATTGCAGCGCCGGCAGGCCTTGCAGGAAGTCCAGTATCCCGAAGCTCTTCATGATCAGGAACAGGACGACGGCGATGAGCAGGTTCTTGAATGCCACGTAGGAGGCCATGTCAGCCCAGGAGGCTGGCCGCAGGTTGCGTCCCCACCACGGGCCGTCCTTGACGTAGGGCTTGCAGCGCATGCGCACCACCAGTTCGTAGGCACTCCAGCCCAGCCACCAGCCGAGCACGATGCCGGGGCCGATCTGGCCTGCGGCGCCAAGCACCCACACCCAGGTCACCAGCACGGTGAGGGCGAACGTGGTGGCCTGCAGCAGGATGGGCTGCTGGAAGACCTTGCGGCTCCAGGGGAACAGGTGGTCGAAGAACTCCTGTCCGATGAAGGCGGGCAGGCTCGCGGGGGCCTGGGCGGCAGACGAGGGGGCCGCTGCGGCAATCGGCTTGATAGGGATGTAGTAGCCGTTCGCCCCGATGGCCGTCAGCGGTTCGCCGGCTTTGGTGCGGCGCTTGCGTTCCTGCGCCAGCGGCGGGCAGGCATGAGTATCGTAATAGAGAACCTGGCAGTCGAGGCACAGCAGGCATTCGCGCTGATCGATGCGGCCGCTGTCGTCGATCGCCTGCGAGCCACACCCAACCTGGCACGCCGCGCACGGCCCGCACTCCTGCTTGCGCTTGAGTCCCCACCAGCGGAAGGTCGAAGGCACTGCGAGCGCTGCGCCGAGCGGGCACAGGTATTTGCAGAACGGCCGTTCGAAGAAGGCCGAGGCCACGATCAGGACCGTCCAGAAGGTCACGAAAGGCCAGGAGCGGTTCCACACCCCCACTAGGAAGGTGGTCTTGAACGGCTCGACTTCGGCGAACTTCTCCGCCAATCCCATCGAATAAAAGGACACGGCGAGCAGGATTGTAAAAATGCCGTATTTGATCCACTTCAGCCGATCATGCCAGTTCTGCGGCAGCAGGTGGCGCTGGTAGCGCTTGAGCCCCAGCTTGCCGGACACGTGGTAGACCAGTTCCGCGAGCGAGCCGTAGGGGCACATCCAGCCGCAGAACATCCCGCGTCCCCAGAAGAATGTGGTGACGATGATGAAGATCCAGAACAGGAAGACGAAGGGATCGGACAGGAACAATTCCCAGCGCCACTCGAACAGGATGGCGTGGAACCAGGTCAGCACCTGTGTGATGGACGGTACGGCCAGCAGGTAGAACCCGACAAAGCCGATCGACGAAATCCACAGCAGGTAACGCGGGATTTCCTTCCAGCGCGTGTCCTTCATCGTCGAGCGCCGGACCAGTTTGTCCCGCAGCGCATACACGGTGCCCGCAGTCATGAGCCAAAGCAGGAACAGCACGATCTCGGTCTTGCGTGTTTTCCACACCTTGACCCAGGTCGCCTCGGGCTTGACGATTTCAGGCCGGCCGCCTTCCAGATAGCGTGCCGGCAGCCAGTATTCGCGGTCAAAGTTGGCAAAAGTCTTGGCGCCGGTCTGCCGGTCCATCTTGTTGGCCAGAAAGACGAGGCTCCAGGGATAGGCCGCGCTGAATGTCGGCGAACGGATGATGAAGATGGCCGATTCCTTGTAGCGGGGTGCGCCGGCGGCCTCGATGCCATAGAGGTTGAGGTAATCCAGATCGCGGAAGGTGAAGGAATCGATGTCCTGGGACACCATAACCCGGTCATAGATGCCGCCGCGGACGAAGCCCGAGCCCTTGAAGGAGCCCGTGCCATTGGCGATCAGGAAAATCGCATGCTCGCCGGGCTTGAGCTTGGACATCAGGGCGGCATAGCCATGCTCGCCCAGCACGCTGCGGCCGATCGCCGGGGTGTTGAGATAACCGAAATAAATATCGATGTAGGGCTGGCCTGCCGGTCCCTGGCCGATTTCATCCGCCTTGACCTTGAGTTCCTGGACGCTGCCTTCTTCAAGTAGTGCCTTCCAGTTTAGCGTACCCGGCACATCCCTGAACTTCGCCTGGGGGCGGATCGTCGGCTTGACGATGCCCACCTGCCGGGCAACAGCGAGACCGCTGCGCAGGATGACCTGGTTTTCCGCGATCACGGTTACCGTGGCGCCGGAGATCGCGTCGACCCCGATCATGCCTTCGCCGGGCCTGGATGTGCCCACTTCGATCTTGTCGCCGACAAACTTGCCGAGGTACTGCTTGACGAACTTGGTGAGCTGCGACTCCGGGATACCCACCAGCAGGATAGGCTCGGAGTGCTTCAGGACCCGGACGCCGGTGACGATGCCCTTGGTATCCATGCCGATCAGGGTTACCACGGGCTTGCCCGAGTAGGCCGGAATGTCTACGACGTCGGTGGACAGGAATACGTAGCCGATCAGTTCACAGTCATTCTTCTTGTCGCAATCGTGTTTCTCGCCATGATCATTTTTGTTGTCGCGATCACCTTTGTCGTGATCACCCTTCTCGTCATGATCGTGTTTCTTTTTCCGGTAGGCCTCGACATACGCAGGCTTGCCCATGCGCTTGGAAAAATAGTCGGCGCCGGGCATGACGTCCTTGCAGGGAACGTACGCGCACAGATCAGGATCGGTGGACAACTGCACCGGCAACGGGGCCTCGTAGCTGCTACCGATGGCCGGTCCGTACGCGCAGCACAGAAACAGCATGGTCAGCAGACGGGCGATCAGGCGGGCAAGAGAATTCATTTAAAACACCGCAAAGGTCAGAACATCAACTGGAACACGCGCAACACCTACATCCGGCGTGCAGCCGCGCGTCCTGGCCGCCGGTTTGCCGGCGGTACCGGAATGGGGTTCCTCCGTTTCCCTGCGCCAGGGAACGGAGAAGCCGGTCACGCCTCGACTAGCAGGCGGCTGCGCATTTCCAGGTGAAGCGCATGGCAGAAGTTGGTGCAGTAGCACCAGTAGACCCCAGGCTTGTCCGCCACGAAGGTGACCGACTTGGTCTCCTGCGGGTTGACGATGAACTGGATATCGTACTTGGGAATGGCGAAGCCGTGGGTCAGATCCTCTACCTTGTCGTGGTTGGTCAGGATGATGGTCACCTCGTCGCCCTTCTTGACCTTGAATTCCCGCAGGCTGAAGGTCGGGGCCTGGCTGGTGAGCTTGATGGTCACCTTCTTGCCATTGCGGAAGACGCCGGATTCCTTCGGATCCTTCACCGCCAGGGGGAATTCGTCCATGTTGTAGATCTGGCGCGTCTTGATGATGTCGCGACGGATGATGATCGAGTCGTGCGGTTCCGAATACACCGAATGGTCGGCCACCAGCTTCATTTTGTCGCCGCTGATGTCGATCAGCTGGGCGGTCTCGGCATGCAGCGGCCCCACGGGCAGGAAGCGGTCCTTGGAAAACTTGTTGTCCGAAATGAAGAAATGGCCGTCCGATTCCTTGGTCTCGCCCATCGACGTGAAGCCATGGCCGGGCTGGTAATGCACGTCGATGCGATCGACCACCGGCTTGGCGCTCTTGTCGCCCTTGAACGACTTGATCGCGGCTTCCACGTTCCACTTCACGATCTGGCTGTCGAGGAACAGGGTGGTGTAGGCGTTGCCCTTGTTGTCGAAGCCGGTATGCAGCGGGCCGAGGCCGATTTCAGGTTCGGCGACCACCGCGTCGCGGGGGTTGGCCAGTTCGCCATCGAACCATTTCAGCACCAAGGCATGTTCGATGACCGAGGCGGTCGGCGAGAGCTTGCCCGAGCAGGCGTAGTACTTGCCGTCCGGGCTGATGTTCACGCCGTGGGGGTTCTTCGGAATCGGCACGTAGCATGTCAGCGCCGTCTTGGGGTCCTTGTTGGCGGCCTTGGTGCCGTCCACGACAGGTACCTTGGAGCTGCCGATGTAGCGTACCTTGCCGGCTTTCACGGCCTCTTCGATGCGGGCCACGTTGAAGAACAGGCAATCGTCCATTTCCGACGCCATCATGTCCTCGTAATGGATGCCCATCTCGGTGTTGTACTGGTTGGTCGCCGCCAGCTTGCCGTCGTAGGAACTGGCCACCAGGTCGCAGTTGCCGTCGATCAGCACCTGCCAGCGCACGTCCATGGTATTGGCATCCACGCAGGTGAAGATCGACCGGTACTTGCTGCCGTCTTCCAGGTCGCGTCCGTCGTTGGGCAGCGGAATCGAGAACTCGCCGCCGCAGAATACGCGGGTGGTGTGATTGATATTGGGGTCGACCGGGTCGCGCTTGTCGGGGAAGGTGCCATGAAAGCCCTGGACATTGGGCAGTTCGGTGATCTTGTCGGTCTCCATGGTGTCCATGCGGATGCGCGCGAGGCGGCCGTGGATCTTGTCGTTCACGAACAGGTACTTGCCGTCGTAGGTGCCGTCTGTATAGGACGGATGGACGTGGTGCGTGTCGCCGGTGGTGTACTTGGGCGTACCGTTGGGCTTGGTGCCGAGGATCGCCTTCGATTCGTTGGTCACGCCCCAGCCCACCAGGGCGTCCATGTTGAACACCGGAATGCGCTTCAGTTCGCGGCCGGAGGGGATGCCGTAGATGCGGCACTCGCCCGAATGGCCGCCGCTGGAAAACGAATAGTATTCATCGAGCTGGCCCGGCGGAACCTCGTACTTGCTGTAGTCGATGTTTCCTCCGGCCTGGGCGGCGGCGGGGGCGCCAGCGCCTTCCCCTGTCGCAGGCGCCGATTTCTTGTTGCAGGCAGACAGGCCCAGCGAAAGCCCCGCGCCGGAGAGTCCGACCAGCGCGGCTGTATTCATGAATTTGCGGCGGCCCAGATCAGGCTGGGTATCGGATAGTTTGCTGTCGTCCTGCGTATGGTCCTGAGTCATGTCGTGGTGCTCCCCATCTCAAAAGTAATCGGCACTTACGTCCGGATTGGCGCAAGACAACCCGGATCGCTCGAAACAGGCTGCAGGCCGGCAAGGCCATCCGCCCCTGCGACAATATGTCGCATTCGTAATCTAGCATATAAAGAAAATTCGATCTCATGATCTTTAATGGATGATTGCCAGCGAGGCCGCCACGGCGCCGGGATGTCGCTCAAAAGATGTATAGGCTTGACTTGTTAACTCTATGTTTTCACACTGGATTGGCGGATAGTTGCGCAGACGGCCGTCCTCCGGATGGTACTTTAGAGGTACACCTTTATATTCGGAAGGGTATCCCCACCAAGAGATCAATATGAATGAAAAACGTGGATTTCTGCAGGATTCACTCCTCCTGAAACTGGGCGGGGCTCTGGCGCTGATCGCCAGTTTCGCCATTCTCGGCATGGCCAGTTCGGGCATCATCGCCGAGTCGGTGCAGGGCAGCGGCGAGGCGATCAACCTGGCAGGCAGCCTGCGCATGCAGACCTACAGGATGACCAGCCTCGCGCTGTCGTCCAGGTTGTCGCAAGGCCGGGACGCATCCGCCCAGCTTGGTCTCGCGATCGAGGCATTCGAAACCACGCTGGCCGATCCCCGAATCACGGGCCTGATGCCCAGTCAGGTCGAAACCGGGCTCTCGCGCAGCTATGCTACGGTGCAGCAAACCTGGCAGAAAGTAAAACCGCGTTTCAGGGCAGAGGTGGCAGGCGGCCCGTCTGCTGCGGCAAGCCAGGCCCCGCTGATTGCAGACGTCAACGTGTTCGTCGACGAGATCGACCATCTTGTCAAACAGATCGAGCGCGACACCGAGGCGAAAATCCTGGTCCTGCGCATGGTGCTTGGCGCCGCCTTGCTGATGACGCTGCTGGTCGGCGCGCTGACCCTCTATCTGGCACGCAACGATCTGGTCCTGCCGCTGCGCGACCTGCTGTCGTTTGCGGCCAACGTTGGCCACGGCAATCTCGCGGTGCGCACCGAGCATACCGGCAGCGACGAACTGGGGCGGCTCGGCCAGGCCTTCAACCACATGGCTGAGGATCTTTCCCGGATGTATCAGAACCTGGAAGCGCGCGTGGAGGAAAAAACCGCCGAGCTCACCATCGCCAACCGCTCGCTGGAACTGCTCTATCACTCCATCGCCCGGCTCTACAACGGACCGGTGGCGCAGGATACCTATGCCATCCTGCTGAACGATCTGGAAAACGTTCTCGGGGTCGGCCACGGGCTCGCCTGCCTGGTGGAAGCCGGCGATACCAACGCACGGGTGATCGCCAGCACGCTGCGCCCCGACAGCGGCGATGCCGACCTGTGCGGCCTGATGAGCTGCGCCGCATGCCTCGCCCATCAGGCGCTGGCCGTCCATGCGCTGAAGGACGGCCGGCGCGTGCTGTCGCTGCCGCTCAAGGATACCGAACAGCACTATGGCGTGCTGCAGCTGGAAATGCCGCCGGGCAGGGAACTGGAGACGTGGCAGACACAGTTGCTGGAAGCGCTGTCGCGCCATATCGGCATCGCTATCGGAACCGCGCGCCGAACCGAGCAAAGCCGCCGGCTGTCGCTGCTGGAAGAGCGTGCCGCGCTGGCACGCGAACTGCACGATTCGCTGGCGCAGTCTCTCGCCTACATGAAAATCCAGGTCAGCCGCCTGAAGCCATTGGTCGAGCGGTCCAGCGCAGGCGACGAGGCCGCCGAGGTACTGGCCGAATTGCGCGAAGGCCTCAACAGTGCCTACCGCCAGCTGCGCGAACTGCTCACCACATTTCGCCTGCGCATCGAAGGCGAGGGCCTGGCGGCCGCCCTGCAGACCACCGTGAAGGAGTTTGCCGGCCGGGGCAGCATTCCCATCATGCTGGAAGCCCATCTGGCCGGCTGCACGCTCAGTCCCAACGAGGAAATCCACACCCTGCAGATCGTGCGCGAAGCGCTGTCCAACGTGCTCAATCATGCCCATGCGCGACAGGCGCAGATCAAGGTGTGGTGCAACAGCGACGGCTCCGTGTCGGCCAGCGTGACCGACGACGGCATCGGTGTTCACCAGGCGGCCGGGGCGCACCATTACGGCATGACGATCATGGAGGAACGGGCGCGAAACCTGGGCGGCCAGCTCAGCGTCGAAAACCTTCCCGCCGCCGGCACCCGCGTCAGCCTGCACTTCATGCCGGCCGCGCGGCGCGACACCATCCCCATTCATTCCGTACAATAGTCCACGCACCCATGAATCCGCCCGATCCCCAAACCATCCTGGTCGTCGACGATCACCCCCTGTTCCGCAAGGGCGTGATCCAGCTGATCCAGGCCGCCTCCGAATTCCGCTTCGTCGGCGAAGCCCCCAGTGGAAGGGAAGGGCTGCAGCTGGCGCAGAGCCTGCATCCCGACATGATCCTGCTCGACCTCAACATGAAGGACATGAATGGCGTCGACGTGCTGAAGGCGATCAAGGAGGACGGACTCGATTCGCGCGTCATCATGCTCACCGTGTCCGATCAGGCGGAAGATCTGATGGCCGCGCTGCAGGCCGGCGCAGACGGCTATCTGCTGAAGGACATGGAACCGGAAGACCTGATGCGGAAACTGGCCGAGGCCGCGCACGGCAAGATCACCATCAGCGAGCGGCTGACCCAGTTGCTGGTCGCCTCGCTGCGCGACAAGAACCGCCCCACCAGCCTTGCCGAAGCCGGACTGACCGAGCAGGAATACCGAATTCTCGACCATCTGGTCGACGGCAAGAGCAACAAGCTGATCGCCCGCGACATGAACATCGCCGAAGGTACGGTGAAAGTCCACGTCAAGCACCTGCTGAAGAAGCTCAACCTGCGTTCGCGGGTGGAAGCGGCCGTGTGGGCCGATCGTTGCCGCCGCCAGGCCAAGCCCTGACGGCCCGGTCTATCGAGGCTCGGTATGCCTCTGTCCAATAGCGGATGTCCGGCAAGCCTGTGGCAACTCACTCGCTGTCGATAAATCTTACAGTCTGGTTTCCGGGAGTGGGCCAAGTCGTTGACTGGTAACACTTTGATCTTCTAGCTTGATTCGTGCTTGATTTCAGGGGCTGTGCGATTGTGTGGCGGCGATATCGGAAATACCGCGTTGGCTGCACTGACTGCGTCCCACGAATGGCAGGAGGTTTTCATGAAACGCTCATTGTTTGTTCTGGCGGCCATGACGTCGATGCTGGTCGTCACACCGTTTTCCCATGCAACGATCATCCAGTATTCCGCCAGCCTGAACGGCTTGAACGCGTCTCCTGTCAATGCGTCACCCGGAACGGGTACGGCCCTGGTCACGATCGATGACGCATTGAATACCATGATCGTGAATGTCTCGTTTTCAGGATTGCTCGGGACGACGATTGCGGCGCATATTCATTGCTGCACCATAACGCCTTTGACCGGGACGGCGATCGTGGCCACGACCATGCCAAGCTTTGCGGGTTTTCCGGTGGGGGTAACGACTGGGGTCTATTCGAATACGCTGGACATGACACTGGCCACTTCGTATAGCCCGAGCTTTGTGACGGCTCATGGCGGCACGACAGCGGGGGCAGAAGCGGATTTGTTCAACGGCATGGCCCTCGGCGATGCCTATCTCAATATACACACCTCTGTTGTTCCGGGTGGCGAGATTCGCGGTTTCCTGACGCGGGTCACTCAACCGGTTCCCGAACCCGCCTCGCTCGCGCTGGTCGGTTTGGGCCTGGCCGGCATGGGCTTCGCACGCCGTAAAGCCTGATTTCCATACACCAGCCAAATGAACGGCGACTTTAGTCGCCGTTCCCGTTCGGCGCACGATGCCCCCGCTCGATACCGCGATGACTCAACGTGCCTGGCCAAGCTGCTCGCGCAGGCCGTCCAGGGCTGCCTGCTCGCCGCGAACGCTGAAGAACGCGCCTTCTCCGTCGGCGCGTTCGGCCAGCACCTCGCAGCGCGCAAATATTTCGCCGCGCAGTTGCTGGGCCGACCAGGGCAGGAAAAGCTCGGCTTCGACGAGATCCTTCTGGAAAAATGCGACGATCGCCTGGTGCAATTTCGCGACATCGCCGGGGCGGCGCGCGCTCATCACGATGCAGCCGGGATACCCGGCGCGTAGCGCGGCTTCACGTTCGGCCTGCGCCGCGGCGTCACCGACGTGGTCGATCTTGTTGAAAATCCGGATGCGCGGCACGTCCTGCGCGTCGATCTCGTTCAGCACGTGCTCGGTGGTTTCGATCTGCCGTTCGAAGCCAGGGTCGCCGGCATCGACGACATGGAGCAGCAGCGATGCATCGAGCGCTTCTTCGAGCGTGGATTTGAACGACGCGACCAGTCCATGCGGCAGGTTCTTGATGAAGCCCACCGTGTCGCTGACCAGCACGCGCGGGATGCTTTCGGGGTACAGGGTGCGCACGGTGGTGTCGAGCGTGGCAAAGAGTTTGTTGGCGACGAGTACTTCGCTGCCGGTGAGTGCGCGCATCAGCGTGGATTTTCCCGCGTTGGTGTAGCCGACGAGCGCCACGCTGGCGAGCCCCTGGTGCGCCCGTCGTCGTGCACGCTGCGTCGTGCGCTCGACGTCCATCGCGGCAATTTCTCTCTGCAGCTCGGCGATGCGGTCGCGGATCTTGCGCTTGTCCAGTTCGGTGTGCGATTCGCCGGCACCGCGTCCGCCCACGCCGCTGCGCTGCCGCCCCTGCGGGCCCGCGAGCTTCGCCGCCTCGCGCAGGCGCGGTGCCAGGTAGCCCAGACGCGCGATCTCCACCTGCGCGCGCGCAGCGGGGGAACGCGCGTTGCGGTGAAAGATTTCGAGGATGACCATGGTGCGGTCCATCACCTGGCAGCCGACCTCGTTCTCGAGATGGCGCGCCTGCGACGGAGAGATCTCGTGGTCGACGAAGATGGCGTCGATCGGGTCGGGCGAGACCGGGACTGTGCCATCCAATCCGTCGGTGACCGTATCGAGGCGATACAAGGGGTTCAGGGTGCGCGGCTCGCTTTCATCGTCCGGTTCCCCCTGAACAAAATGGCGGATCTCCTGCCGCTTGCCCACGCCCAGGTAGGCCGTCGAGTCGAAGCCAGCCCTTTTTTGCGTGAAGGTGCGTGTAACCGTGAACCCCAATGTCTTGGCCAGTTCGCGCAGTTCGGTCAGCGACGCCTCGAACTCCATGTCGCTCACCCCCGGCAGTTGAACCGACGCCACGACGGCGTAGAGGGGCTTATCCTTGACTTCTATTTGCATGCGGCCTTGTTTCTGTTTGACGGACGAACCGGGCATTATCCGCCAATGCCGCAGGCACAGGCGTCAAGATTGCTGATGGCGTGTCGCCACATTGCTACTCAGCAAATCCGTGGCAGCGGATCGTCCTCCAGCTCGTCCAGCACGCGCCGGCCGCCGAGGCCGGTTTGCAGGATCACGCGGCCGCCGCCGGTTTCGATGCGGCCGACGATGCAGGCATCCCGTCCTTCCGGCAGGGCGCGCCAGCGGGCCAGGATTTCGTCGGCCGCGAAAGGATCGGCGATCGCGACGATCCGGCCTTCGCAGGCCAGGAAATACGGGTCGTAGCCCAGCATTTCGCAGACCGACACGACTTCCGGGCGCAGCGGCACCGCGTTCTGGTCGAGCATGATGCTGTGGCCGCTGGCGCGCGCGATTTCGTGGGCAACCGTGGCGAGTCCGCCGCGCGTCGGGTCGCGCATGAATTTTAGATCGGGATAATCCCGGATGGCTTGCGCCAGCGGCAGCACCGAGGCGGAATCCGAGCGCAGCTCGCCCGCCAGGCCGAACTGCTCGCGCGCCAGCATCACCGCGATGCCGTGATCGCCCACCGGGCCGGACACCAGCACCACGTCACCCGGAGCGATGCGCTCCATGGACAGCCGGGCGGCCGCGCGGCGGATGCCGATACCGGCCACGGACAGATACAGGCCGCTGCCTTCGCCGCGACGCACCACCTTGGTGTCACCGGCCACGACGACGACGTGGTTCTGGCGCGCTGCCCGCGCAAAACTGGTGATGTAGCGGTCGAGCGCGCTGATTTCCAGGCCTTCCTCGATCAGCGCGGAGACGGTGAAATAGAGTGGATCGGCCCCGGACACCGCGAGGTCGTTGACCACGCCATGCACGGCGAGCGAGCCGATGTCGCCGCCTGGAAATTCGAGCGGCTCGACGGTGAAGCCGTCGGTGGTGACCATGAGCTCGCCATCCAGCTGTGGCAGCGTGACGGCGTCGGCGTCGGTGTCGAGCAGCGGGTTACCGAGATGGCGGGCGAAGATGTCGGTGATGAGTTCGCGCATCAGGCGGCCGCCGTTGCCGTGCGCGAGAAGAATGCGGGTGTCGTCCATGGGGTGTCTTTATTGATGAAGGAATTCGATGACCTGGCCGAAGCTTAACCCGGCATCGTTGACGGGGACACGTTCGGGCAGATGAGCGTTGAAGCCTGCGCGTTCAAGCAGGCCGATCGCGGCTTCTGCAAGCACGCGATTCTGGAACACGCCGCCGGTAAGGCCGACCGACCGGATGCCGGTTTGCGCGCGCAGTTGTTGCGCCTGGTCGAGCAGCGCCTGCGCCAGGCTCAGATGAAAGCGGGCCGCCCGTTCGGCGGACGGCCGTGCCGTGTCGCCGAGCATGGGCAGCAACGGCGCCCAGTCGGTGCGCCATAGGCCAAGCGGATCGCGGACCAGCGGCAGATCGACGACATCGCCGGTCGAGGCGGCGGCGGCCGCTTCCAGCCGCATCGGGCCTTCGCCCTCGAAGCTGGCATGGGTGCACAGGCCGCCCAGGGCCGCGGCGGCATCGAACAGACGACCGACGGCGGAACTGGCGGGGCTGTTGAGCCGGGCCGACCATGCCTGATGCAGGGGTTCGGGCGCGAAAGGGGCGGGCAGTCCCGTTTCCCACAGCAGTGCCGCCGCGGCGCGCCAGGGTTCGCGCCCGGCCTTTTCGCCGCCGGGCAGCCGGAAGGAACGGAACGAGGCGGCATGCTTCCAGTGGGCAGGTGTGCCGGTGAAGGCCTCGCCGCCCCAAAGTGTGCCGTCCTCGCCGAGGCCGACGCCGTCCCAGGCAAACACGATCCATTCTGCGGTATCCGGAAACTCCCACGCCAGCGCCGACGCGTGTGCGTGGTGATGCCAGGCCTTGAACACCGGCAGGCCGCTGTCGCGGGCGTAGCGGCGCGTGCCGTAGCCGGGATGGCGGTCGACGATCAGGCGCGTCGCCTGCACCTGATACAGCCGCTGCAGATCGGCCGCGACCTGCGCCAGCGTGTCCAGGCTGCGCGCCGCGTCGAGTTCGCCGATGTGCGGCGAGACGACGGCGCGATCGGCCCAGGCAAGGCAGAGCGTGTTCTTCATGTGGCTGCCGAGCGCCAGCACGGGCTCGCGCAATGTGCCGGGCAATTCGAGTTCCAGCGGCGCGATGCCGCGCCCCAGTCGCAGGGGTCGCGGCGCGCCGGCGATGACGCGGTAGACCGGATCGTCGGCCGGCCGCACGATGGGACGGTCGTGATGCAGGAAGGCATCGGCCAGGTGGGCGAGCCGCGTCCGGGCTTCGACGTTGTCGGTCAGCACCGGCTCGCCGGAGAGATTGCCGGAGGTGGTTACCAGCGGTCCATCGAAATCGTGCAGCAGCAGGTCGTGTAGCGGCGAGTAGGGCAGGAGGCAGCCGATTTCCGCGAGGTTGGGCGCGATCAACGGGGACAGGGCGGACTCGGCGCGCCCCGGCAGCAGCACGATGGGCCGTTGAGGCGAAGCCAGCAGGAGCTCCGTTCCCGGTGTCGCATGCACCGCGCCGCGCAGGGCGCCGAGATCGCGGAACATCACCGCGAGCGGTTTGGCCGGACGCGGCTTGCGCGCACGCAAGGTCGAAACCGCTGCGTCGTTCGCTGCATCGCACATCAGGTGGTAGCCGCCGACGCCTTTCACCGCGACGATCTTGCCGGAACGCAGCGCGGCGACGGCAGCGGCCAGAGCGGGCTTGTCGCCATCGACCGCTTCATCACCCGAGACGAATTGCAGATGCGGCCCGCATACCGGGCAGGCGATCGGTTCGGCATGGAAGCGGCGGTCGAACGGATTTTCGTATTCGCGCTGGCAGTCCGGACACAGCGCGAAGTCGCGCATCGCCGTGTTGGGGCGGTCGTAGGGCAGCGCGGTGATCAGCGTGTAGCGCGGCCCGCACTGCGTGCAGTTGATGAAGGGATAGCGGTGGCGGCGATTCGCCGGGTCGTGCAGTTCCGCCAGGCAGTCGGCGCAGACGAAGCCGTCGGAGGGGAGGTGGACGTCGGCGTGCCGCGAGGCCGCGCTGTCGAGGATGGAAAAGTCCTGGATCTGTTCGCTTGTGCAGTTCTTGACGTGAAGCGGACCGGGCGCCGACAGGGGCGGCGCATCGCTCAGCAGCGCGTCGCTGAACTGCTGGAGCTGTGCGGGCGGGCCCTCGGCGTGGATTTCCACTGCCCCGTCGGCGTTGCGCACCCAGCCGGTGATGCCATGCCGATGCGCGAGCCGGTAGACGAAGGGCCGGAAGCCTACGCCCTGAACCCTGCCGCTGATCGTGATGAAGCGGGCGACGGTAGTCTGTCTGGCTTGATTCGTCATGCGCGCCGGGTCGCGTGGGTTACAGGGCAAGGCGCGGGGCGCGCCGTTGTGCCTGTCCACAACAAGCGGTTCGCAACGCCGCCATTTGGCCCACGCGACCCGACCCTCCGGGTGCAACACGCATGGCGAATCAAGCCAGACAGGCTGCCAGATTCAGGCATCGGCGGCTACGCGCACGCCGCCGGCCCACCAGATGCGGCAGGCGCCTTCGTCCGACACCATGCAGGGGCCGACCGGGTTGCGCGGAGTGCAGGCCTTGCCGTAGATGCGGCACTGGTTGGGATAGATCTTGCCGAGCACCACCTGCGCGCAGTCGCAGCCGGGCGGCATTTCGCCGGCGCGGCGGCGGCCGGGATCGGTATGGTCGGGAAACAGCAGGCGCGCGTCGTGTTGTGCAAAGGCAGGTTTCAGCGCGTAGCCCGAATTCGGGATGACGCCGATGCCGCGCCAGTTGGCGTCAACGATGTCGAGGGTGCCGTCTAGCAGGCGGCGGCCGGTCGGATTGCCGCCTGGGTGGGCGACTTCGCGGTAGCAGTTGTCGAGAAAGCGCTCGCCGGTTTTAAGCTGCCGCAGTACGGAATAGAACGAGGCGAGTAGTGACTCCGTGCCGAAGCCGGCTACTGCGGCGGGAATCTCGTGGCGGTCGACGACGAAGGCCCATTCCTCCGGCCCCATCACAGTGGAGACATGACCGGGCGCGACCAGCGCGTCGAAACCGGGGCTGCCGGAGTCGAGCAGCATCGCTACTGCCGGCCAGGTCAGGCGGCCGGACAGCAGGATGGACAGATTGTCGGGGATGCCTTCCGACAGCATCGCTGCGGTCGGCGCGGTGGTGGTCTCGAAGCCGGCGGCGAAGAACACCACCGGGCGCTCGGGGTTCTCCAGTGCGATTTTCCGTGCATCGAGCGGACTGGCGATCGGGCGGATATCGGCGCCGGCAGCCTGCGCCTCGGCCAGCGAGCGCACCTCGCCTTTTTTCATGTTGACCGGCACCCGCAGCATGTCGCCGAAGGCGACCAGGATCACCTTGTCCTGCAGCGCCAGCTGGATCGCCTGGTACACATCTTCTTCCGGGCACACGCATACCGGGCAGCCGGGGCCGGGCACCAGTTCGAGCCACTTCGGCAGCGCACCGCGCATGCCGGCGTGGGTGATCGAGCGCTCGTGGCCGCCGCACACGTTCATGATCTTGATCGGGCGGTCGAATTCGAAGGCGTGGATTTTCTCCAGCCAGGCGCGGGCGTCATCCATCAGGCGGTGACCTGGTGATATTTCAGACCGTCGCCCTGGATCGCCGGGCGGCGCGATTGTCCGATGGCGACGCGTGCGCGCTGCGCGGCGAGCTGTTCGCGCAACCAAGCCAGCCAGGCGTCCATGCCCATGTCCTTGCGTGCCGACAGCCGTATCACCGGCGCCGGGTTGGCCAGGTTGCGCAGGTGGGTTTCAGCCTTGTCCGGGTCGAAGTCGTCCAGCACCGCCAGCAGATCGGTCTTGGTCAGCAGCATCGCGTCGGCGGCGCGGAACATCACCGGATACTTGGCCGGCTTGTCGTCGCCCTCGGTGACCGAGAGCAGGGTGACGTTGAGGTGCTGGCCGAGGTCGAAGCTCGCCGGGCACACGAGGTTGCCGACGTTCTCGATGAACAGGAGGTCGACGCCGTCGAGGTCCATGTGATGCAGCGCGTCGTGCACCAGATGCGCATCGAGGTGGCAGGCAGTGCCGGTGACGATCTGGTGCGCCTGAACGCCCTTGGCGCGGATGCGCTCGGCGTCGTTCTCGGTTTCCAGGTCGCCCTCGATCACCGCGCAGGTGAATTCGTCTTTTAGCGCGGTGAGCGTGGCTTCGAGCAGCGCGGTCTTGCCTGAGCCGGGCGAGGACATCAGGTTGATCGCGAGGATGCCGCGGCGGTCGAAATGATCGCGGTTATGCGTGGCCTGATCGTCGTTCTTGGCCAGCAGGCCTTTCAGCACGGACACCGCAGTCGCGCCCTTGGCGACGGGTTTGAACGCGAGATGCTTGTTGCCGGGGGTGAGGTTGCAGCCGCAGGTGTCACACATATGGGTAAGTGGTAAGTCAGTGAGCAGTGAGGGGTCAGGACGTTGTGGTTTCGAGTTCGACGCTTTCGAGCAGGAGTTCGTCGCCGGAGATGACCTGGGTGTGCCAGTCGCTGCAGGCACCGCAGATCAGGCGGTTCATCGCGGCTTCGGTCTCGGCGCCGCAGGTCTGGCAGCGTACCTTGACGGGCGCGGCGACGAGGTCGAGTTCGGCATGCTCGGCGCGGCTGCCGGCGGCGGCCAGCGGGAACGCGCTTGCCAGCAACGCGGGCACCACGCCGGCCAGCGGGCCGATGCGCACGCGGATCATGCTGGCCTGTGTAGCGCCATGCTGCGCGATCACGGCTTCCACCTGTTCGACGAGGGCCTGCGCCACGGCCAGTTCATGCACCGGACTCCTCCAGGATCTGGTCGAGCAGTTCCCAGGTGGTGCGGGCATCGGTCTCGGCGATTTTCTGGATGGCGTAGCCGACATGCACCATGACGAAGTCGCCGACGGCGGGGGGCTCGTCCTGCATCATGAACAGGCTGACATCGCGCCACACGCCCTTGGCCTGGCAGCGGGCGGTGAAACCATCGATCGATTCGATCTGCATCGGAATGGCAAGGCACATGGGCGGCAATCGGTAACGATACCCGAACCAGTATAAGTGATTTGCCGATGCATGCCACCGATCCGGAATGTTGCAAAATTTTTACGATGAATCAGAAGCTTGAGCGAATTGCTTGGTTGTTATTTGAATGGACGGCTGGTAGATTGAAATCATGAAAACGCTCGTGCTCGGCATCGGCAACACCCTGCTCACCGACGAAGGCATAGGCGTACATGTGCTGCAGGCGCTCGAATCCAGACTGGCGGATATGGCTGACGTGACGCTGCTCGACGGTGGTACGCTTTCCTTCACCCTGGCGGGCCCGATCGAGGAGGCCGATGCGCTGATCGTCGTCGATGCCGCCCATATCAAGGCCAAAGCGGGCGACTGGGCATTGCTGGAAGGCGAGGACATGGACGCATTCCTGATGAGCAATCGCAAGACCTCGGTGCATGAAGTGGGGCTTACCGATCTGCGGGCGATCGCCATCCTGGCCGGCCACTGGCCGGAAAAACGCGCCATGCTCGCCATCCAGCCGCAGACCATCGACTGGGGCGAGCATCCCACCCCAGCCGTCGCCGCCGCCATATCCCCCGCCTGTACGGCGATCCACGACCTGATCCGGGAATGGCAGCATGTCGCTTGATTCCATTCCCATACACGTCGCCCCGCAAGGCGAACCCGGCCTGACCGGCAATGCGCTGCCGCTCCTGCGCGAGTTGCTGGAGCAGGTACGGCACCTGCTCGAAACCGGCGAGGCGTCCGCCATCGATCTTTCTGCGTTGCCACTGACACCCGCCGACCTGGACTGGCTGCGCGAAAAGCTCGGCGCCGGCGAAATCAGCGTCACCCTGCAGGCCAACGGCGAGTCGACGCTGAACGAAACGGCCTGCCCCGGCGTGTGGTGGGTCACGCATCACAACGAACAGGGGGCGGTGACTTCGCAGTTCATCGAAGTGACGCTCGTCCCGGAACTGGTCAAGGCGCATCCCCAGGATGTAGAAGTTGGATCGGGATATCTTGAATTGCTGATATCCGACCTCTAAGGTGTATTGGGATCGCCCTAATGTTTCATATCAGGAGGCAAGCATCATGCAGGGTCCGTTGATCGACACTCTCACGCGGCAAGGCGTCAGTCGCCGCACGTTCCTCAAGTACTGCGCGACGCTTGCATCGATGATGGCCTTGCCGCCGACGGCGGGCCGCGCCATGGCCGAGGCGATGGCGGCGGCGAGAAGGCCGTCGGTGATCTGGCTGCCGTTCCAGGAATGCACCGGCTGCACCGAATCGATCACGCGCTCGCATTCGCCGACCATCGAAGGCATGATCTTCGACATGATCTCTCTGGACTACCAGGAGACGCTGATGGCCGCCGCCGGCCATCAGGCCGAGGAAGCCCTGCACAACGCGATGAAGGACAACGCGGGCAAGTATCTGCTGATTGTCGACGGTTCAATTCCGCTTGGCCAGGACGGCGCCTATTCCTGCATCGGCGGCCGCTCCAATGTGGACATGTTGAAGGAAGCGGCCGCTGGCGCAGCCGCTGTCATCGCCGTTGGCTCATGCGCCGCCTTCGGCGGCATCCCGAAAGCCAACCCGAACCCGACCGGTGCGGTCTCGGTGTCCGACCTCGTCAAGGACAAGCCCATCGTCAACATACCCGGTTGTCCGCCCATCCCGGTGGTGATGACCGGCGTGCTGGCGCATTACCTCACCTTCGGCAGCCTGCCCGAGCTCGACGACAAGGGCCGGCCCAAGTCCTTTTTCGGCGAAACCATCCACGACCGCTGCTACCGCCGTCCGTTCTACGACCAGGGCAAGTTCGCCAAGACCTTCGACGACGAAGGCGCACGCCAGGGCTGGTGCCTGTTCGAACTCGGCTGCAAGGGGCCCGTCACCCACAACGCCTGCGCCACCCAGAAATGGAACGACGGCACGTCCTGGCCGGTCGAGTCCGGCCACGGCTGCCTGGGATGCTCCGAACCGGATTTCTGGGACGCCGGCAGTTTCTACAAGCCGCTGTCGACCCCGGCCGACCCGCTCAAGTTCGTGGCAGCTGCGTCGGTCGTGGGTGCGGCTGCGGGGGTGGGAGTCAGTTTTGCCAACCGTGCCAAGAAGGGGGCTGCCAAGTCTGCACACGAAACGACCACCCTGGCCGACCTGGAGAAATGACCATGAACGACTTACAGTTTCTGACCTGGGTGCGCGGCACGGGGCTGAACATCGCCGTGGTGATATTTCTCCTGGGCGTGCTGTGGCGCCTGTTCGAGATCTATTCGCTGGGCCGCAAGAAGGATCTTTCCGCGCCGCGCCACACCTCCGGCGCGTCCGGCCTGCACACGGTGTTCCGCCGCTCGCTGCCGCCCCCCGGCATGCTGAAGCGCTCGCCGGTGAGCTATATCGGCGGCTATATCTTTCACATCGGACTGGCCGTCGTGGTGTTCCTGTTCGCCCCCCACATCCTTCTGGTGACCAATCTCACCGGCCTGTCCTGGCCCGGGCTGCCGTCGCAGTTCGTCGACTTGGCCGCGGTAGTGACGATGGCGGCGATGGTGGTGGTGCTGGTCGACCGCATCAACAAGCCGGCCAAGCGTTTTCTCAGCACCTTCGAGGACTGGTTCACCTGGGCGGCCACTTTCCTGCCGGTGCTGACTGGCTGGCTGGCGGTGCAGCATCTGCTGCTGCCCTACACCACGATGCTGGCCCTGCACATCCTGTCAGCGGAAATCCTGCTCATCGTGCTGCCCTTCACCAAGCTGTTCCATGCCTTCACCCTGTTCGGCTCGCGCTGGTACAACGGCCGGGTCAACGCTCATAAAGGCGTGCCGGTATGAGCATGCCCATCATCGTCAAGGAGGCAATCGCATGAGCGCGACACTCGAAAAAGGCATCCGCGTCCTCAAGGAAGTCATCGACGCGCCCATCGCCAGTTACTTCAACAGCTGCGTGCACTGCGGTCTGTGCGCCGAGGCCTGCCTGTTCTATACCGAGACCGGCGATCCCAAATACACCCCGATCCACAAACTGGAGCCGTTGCGCCGCGTCTATGAGCAGGAATACACCCTGCTGGGCCGATTGAAGAAAATGATCGGGCTGTCGAAGCCCGTGACCGACGGCGAGCTCGATGAATGGCAGGAACTCGTCTACAACAGTTGCACGCTGTGCGGCCGCTGTTCCGCCGTCTGTCCGGTCGGCAACGACATCGTCTATATGGTGCGCAAGTTCCGCGAGGGCATGTCGGCTTCCGGCCATGCGCCCGAGGGTATCAAGGGGGCGGTCAACCGCACCGTCACCATCGGCAGCCCGATGGGGGTCAAGCTGCCTGCGGTGCAGGCGCAGATGAAGCACGTGGAAGAGGATCACGGCCTGCCCATTCCGCTCGACGTGGAGGGCGCCGAGTACATGGTGATGCTCTCCTCGATGGAAATCATCAACTTCCCGGAATATCTGGCCGCCATCGCCAAGATCATGCAGCAGGCCGGCAAGACCTGGACGCTCTGCTCGACCGCCTTCGAAGCGACCAATGCCGGCATCCAGATCGGCAACTCGGACCTGGCGAAAGTGATCGTCACGCGCATCGTCGAGGGCGCGGAAAAACTCAAGGTCAAGACCGTGATCAGTCCAGAATGCGGCCATGCCTACACCGCGCTGCGCTGGGAAGGCGCCAACCTGATCGGGCGTCCCTTCACCTTCGAGGTCAAGCACATCATCGAGGTGCTGGGCGAATTCCAGGCACAGGGGCTGCTGAAGACCGAAGGCTTCGAGACCGACCGGCTGACCTTCCACGACCCCTGCCAGCTGGTGCGGCGTGGCGGCGTGATCGAACAGCCGCGCACGCTGATGAACATGGTGGCGAAGAACTTCGTCGAGATGCCCGACGCCGGCTACATGAACTGGTGCTGCAGCGGCGGCGGCGGCGCATCGGCCATCGAAGAAGGCGAGGCGCTGCGGCTGCAGGCGTTCAAGAAAAAGAAATCCCAGTTCGACGCGGTCAACCCGGATCGGGTGGTGACCGCCTGCGCCAATTGCCGCATCGTGCTGGAAGAAAGCCTCGAGCATTACCAGATGGATATCCCGGTGATCGGCCTGACCGAGATGATCGCCGAACACATTCCTGACAAGGGAGCCTGAGGCCATGGCGATCGGCAACGACAAGGATTTCAAGTCGGCACTGGCCGGACTGGCCGTCGCGGCACAGCGGCAAGTCGCCGCCCGTTTCGTGCAACGGGTCTTCCCCTTGTCCGGCGACGCCCGCATCAAGGCCGCGCTCGATGCGGCCGGACGTAAAGGCATTGCCGATGCGGAATTGGCCCTGGCGGCACAAGCCGCCAACAGCGCGCGGGTGGAAAGCTTCACCCGCTGCGGCAGGGAAACCGACTGGAACGCCCAGGCAAGCCACTTCGTCGCCAAGGCGGCCGTGGCCTGCGTCAAGCCTGCCGGAACGGGCGACAACCTGGCCTGGGAGGCCGCGATGCAGGCGCGTCTGGCACGCACCTGCCAGACCGTCGCCTCCGGAGAAGGGACCGAGAATAGCGAAGCCGAGGCGCAATACCGCATCCTCGAAGCGTTTTTGAACAGCTAAGGAATTCACGCCATGACCACAGCACAACGCGTCGTCGTCGACCCCATCACCCGTATCGAAGGCCATCTGCGCATCGAGGCGGAAACCGATGCCGGCGGCAAGATCACCCACGCGTATTCCGCCGGCACGATGGTGCGCGGCATCGAGATCATCCTGCGCGGCCGCGATCCGCGCGACGCCTGGGCTTTCGCCCAGCGCATCTGCGGCGTCTGCACCCTGGTGCACGGCATCGCCTCGGTGCGTTCGGTGGAAGACGCGCTGCATCGCGCCATCCCCAGCTACAGCATCCCGCAGAATGCCGAACTGATCCGCAACCTGATGATCGCGGCGCAATACGTCCACGACCACGTGATGCACTTCTATCACCTGCATGCGCTCGACTGGGTCGACGTGGTGTCGGCGCTCAAGGCCGATCCCAAGGCCACCTCGGCGCTGGCGCAATCGATCTCCGGCTATTCGAAATCGTCTCCGGGCTATTTCGCCGACGTGCAGAAGAAGGTGAAGACCTTCGTCGAACAGGGCCAGCTCGGCATCTTCGCCAACGCATACTGGGGCCACCCCGCCTACAAGCTGCCGCCCGAAGCCAACCTGATGGCGGTGGCGCACTACCTCGATGCGCTCGCCTGGCAGCGCGACGTGGTCAAGCTGCACGCCATCTTCGGCGGCAAGAACCCGCATCCCAACTTCGTGGTGGGCGGCGTACCCTCGGCCATTTCCGTCCAGCCAGGTGCGGGCCCGGGCAAGGGCGGGCCGCATTATCGCGGCGGCCAGGATGCCACCGCACTCAACGTGGTGGGCCTGGAGACGATCCAGAATGTCATCCGGCAGATGCGCGAGTTCGTCGACCAGGTCTACGTGCCTGACACGCTCGCCATTGCAGGTTTCTACAAGGACTGGGCAGGGCGGGGCGAAGGCCTGGGCAATTTCCTGTCGTTCGGCGACCTGCCGTCGAAAGGCTTCTGGGACACCGATTCCTATCTCATTCCGCGCGGCGTCATCCTCAACCGCGACCTGTCCAGGATCCATCCCATCGACCTCGATGCGGACAACGAGATCCAGGAGTTCGTCAGCCATTCCTGGTACAAGTACAGCCAGGGCGACGGGCAGGGCCTGCATCCGTTCAAGGGCGAAACCGAGCTCGACTACACCGGGCCGAAACCGCCTTACGAACAGCTCGATGTCGACAAGAAATATTCCTGGATGAAGTCCCCGCGCTGGCAGGGAAAATCCATGGAGGTCGGCCCGCTCGCCCGCGTGCTGATGCTGTACGCCACCGGCAACGCCCAGGCCAAGGAACTGGTGGACCACACGCTGAAGACGCTCGACGTGCCGGTCGATGCGCTGTTCTCGACGCTGGGCCGCACGGCTGCGCGCACGCTGGAATCGAAAATCCTCGCCGACGCCATGCAGGGCTGGTACGACCAGTTGATTGCCAACATCAAGGCCGGCGACATCAGGACCTTCAACGACCAGTACTGGGATCCCTCGACCTGGCCGAGGCACATGCAGGGCGTCGGCCTGATGGAAGCGCCGCGTGGCGGACTCTCCCACTGGATCGTCATCGACGACGGCAAGATCAGCAACTATCAGGCCGTGGTGCCGAGCACCTGGAACGCCGGCCCGCGCGACATGCAGGGGCAGCCGGGCGCATACGAAGCCGCGCTGCAGGACAACCATGTGATGCAGGATCCGAAGCAGCCGCTCGAGATCCTGCGCACCATCCACTCCTTCGACCCCTGCATCGCCTGCGCCGTCCACGTGACCGACCCGGATGGCGAGGAACTGGTGCAGGTGAAAATCAAGTGACTTGCCGAAGAGATTTTTGAACGTGGAGAGCATGCAATGAAACCGATGAAACATTCACGCACGATCGCCCTGGTCGCCCTCTGCCTGTTCGCAGGCACGGCGTATGCCCACCCCGGCCACACCCCGACCGGCTTCGCCGGCGGCCTGGCGCATCCCTTCCAGGGCGTGGATCACCTGTTCGCCATGATCGCGATCGGCCTGTGGGCCGCGCAGCAGGGCGGACGGGCGCTATGGGCGATTCCGGCCGCGTTCGTCGGCGCGATGGGACTGGGAGGCGCGCTGGCCTGGTCGGGCGTCGGGCTGCCGCACGTCGAGTCGGCTATCGCGCTGTCGGTGCTTGGACTGGGACTTTTGATTGCCACGCGCTACCGGGCATCGGTGTCAGTCGGCATGACGATTGCCGGGATGTTCGCCCTTTTCCACGGCTACGCGCATGGACTGGAAATGCCGCAGGCCGCGTCGCCCGCACTCTATGCCCTGGGTTTCGTGCTGGCGACGATGGGCCTGCATGGCGTGGGCATTGCCGGCGGCCTGCTCGGCCGCCGCGCGGTACGGTTGGCCGGGGTCGGCATCGCGGCCACTGGAGCGGCCTTGCTGATGCTCGCTTGACGGCAGTTGCAGGTTTCAGGGCCCGGCTGAACATGGCCGCTGGCGGAAGGAAAACGGATGGATGACTCGCTGCAACGACTGCTGGACGCCGAAACCCGCGCAGAGGCGGTGATCGATGCTGCCAGCCGGGAACGCCAGCGCATCATGGATGACGCGCTGGCAGCCGTGCGTGACGCCGAGGCACGTTTCGATGCAGGCCGGGCCGAATTGCGGGCGCCTTTCCTGCATGAGGCGCAGGGACGGGCCGATCAGGCGGTGGCAGAGCTTGCGCGCAAGTACGGCGAGCGCCAGCGCATGCTGCGTGAACTCGCCGCCCGGCACGAATCCGAGGCCGTGGAGGCGGCGCTTACCCTGCTGCTCGATCCTGCCCTGTGAAAATCGCCCGTTCCTGAGGGAATGACAAGAAAGCCCGAATTGCGCTGATCCCGCCTATGTCTGCCTACCTCGATACCCGCGTCAGCCTCTATTCCACCCGCCTGTGGCCAGACGCCGCGCTCGGGGCATTGATCGAGGCGCGTGACGACGAAGTGGCGGAAAAGCTGAACGAACGCGCGTTGCCGCAACTGGCAAGAGGCTACGACAAGAGCGGCGGGGCACAGGATCCCCGCTCGCTGGAACTGCGCATCATCGCCCAGATCCTGGACGAGACGCGCGTGCTGATCCGCCCCGTGTCCGGCGACGCACGCACGTTCCTGACCTTCTGGACGGCGCGCTTCGAAATGTCCAACGTGAAGACGCTGCTGCGCAGCAAAATGACGGAAGAGCGTCCCGCGTCGGTCCTGGCCCGGCTGATTCCGATGGGAACGTTCGGCCGCCTGGACAACCAGGATCTGGCGCATGCCGAGGATGTCGGCGAACTGTTGCGCCGCCTCGAAGCCGGCCCCTATGCGGGCATCGTGCGTCGCGCCCGGCACGCATTCGAGCAGAGCCATGATCCGTTCAGTCTCGACGCGGCGCTGGATCGCGGCTACTACGAAGGTCTGATCCAGCGCGCCCGGCCGCTGGAGGAAACCGCGGGTGGGCCGTTCCGCACCCTCATGGCCAACATGATCGACCGCATCAACCTGGTGTGGCTGCTGCGCTACCGGTTCAACTACGGGCTGCCGCCCGCCGAGGTGTACTACCTGCTGGTGGCGTCGCACTACAGCCTGTCCGGCGCGCGATTGCGGGAACTGGCCGCGCAGGACAGCCTGGAGGCGGTGCTCGCCGCGTTGCCGGGGCCCTGGCAGACCCGGATGGCGGGGGTGACGGACGTTGTCGACGTATTCGCACGCATGGAACACGTCGCCGCCGAGCAGGCACTGCGGGTACTGCGCGCCCGCGCGCCGGGCATTGCACGTGCCTACGCCTATCTGATCCTGCGCGAACGCGACCTGCGCGCTGTCCGTGCGGTGTTGCGCGGTCGCCATCTCGGCCTGCCCGATGACGATATCCGGCTGGCGCTTCGACGCACGCCTGCCGAGTTCAACTGATGCTGCGCGCCGAACCCCTGCTGAGGATTCAGTTGCTGGTGCTGGCATCCGAAGTGCAGGATGCTGCGCTGGCGCTTGCGCGCTTTGGCGTATTCAGCCCGGCCCCATGCAGGGAGGACCTGCTTGCTGAGTCGCCCGCGGCGGCCTACCGCGAAGCCTGGCTCGAAGCGGAGGCGCGTCTGTCCAAGCTGCAGGAAGAGTGCGGCGACAGCGGCCCGCTCGATCTGCCGGCGGATGCCGAAGCACCGTCGCTCGCCGATCTGCTGGAACTGAACCAATGGCTGAGGGCCGTGTGGAACGACTGTCTCGATTGCCATGAGGACGAGGCACGGATCGAGGATGTACGCAGCCATCTGGGCACGCTGGAAGACACGCTGGTCAAGCTGGAAGGGCTCAATGTGGACCTGGCGCATCTGCTGCGCCCCGACAGCCTGCTGGCGGTTAACATTGGCAGCCTGCCGGCGGCGGAGATCAAACGGGTGACCGAGGCGCTGTCGATGACCGGCTATCTCGTTTCGCGCTTCGATCAGGCCGGCGGACAGGTGTATGTGGTGATTGCCGGTCCGCGCGCCCGTCAGGGCGAGGTGCGCGGCCTGCTGGCGCAGGCGGGCTGGCGCGAACTGCCGGTACCGGACGAATTGCGCACCCATCCGCAGGCGGCGCGCACCTGGCTGGAGAGCGAGCGTATCCGGCTGAATACGCAGTCCGGCGCGGCCTGCCAGATCAGGGAAGGATTGCGCGACCAGTTCGGCCCGCGCCTGCACGAAGCGCGCCTGCGCCTGGCCCTGGCGCGGCCGCTGGCAGAGGCCGCACAGGCGGGCATACTCGGCCGGGGCGGTCTGGCCGCCCTGTCTGGATGGGCTCCGCGCCGGCAACTGGATCAATTGCGGGAAACCCTCGACGCACGCCTGCATGGCCGCTACTGGCTCGACACACGCGAAGCCTCGCCTGACGACGTGGCCGAGGTGCCGTCGCTGGTGCGTTACCCCAGCTGGCTGAGGCCATTCGTCCCGCTGGTGAAAAGCTATGGGGTGCCGCGCTATGGTGAATTCGACCCGGTGCTGCCGTTCGCCTTCACCTACCTGCTGCTGTTCGGCGCCATGTTCGGCGACATCGGCCACGGTGCGGTGATCCTGGTATTGGCACTGGCATTCGCGCGGCGACTTGGCCGCTTGGCCTGGGTCGGGGTCGCCGCGGGGGCCGTGTCGATGCTGTTCGGATTTTTCTATGGCAGCATTTTCGGGTACGAGGACATCATTTCTCCGCTCTGGCTGTCGCCTCTGCACGACCCGATACGCGTGTTGACGATCGCGGTGGCGTTCGGCGTCGGCTTCATCGTATTCACGCTGCTGGTCAACGCACGCAATAAATGGACGGCCGGGCACATCGCCGAAGCCCTGTTCGATTCCAGCGGACTGGCCGGGCTGGCGTTCTATCTCGGCGCGGTCGGCGTGCTGGCGAGCCTGTCCGGCGCCGCGGATGTCGCACGCCCCGCCGGGGTACTGGCAGGACTGGGGATCGTCGGAGTCGCGGCGTTCAAGTGGCATGAAACCCGGGCCGCGCTGGGCGAACGCATGCTGGTCACCTTCATCGAAACGCTGGAAACCGCCATCAACCTGTTTTCGAATACGCTGTCGTTCATGCGCGTGGCGGCATTCAGCCTCAACCATGTGGCGCTGGCGCTGGCGGTGTTCACCCTGGCCCACGGCCTGGACGCAGCTGGCCACGGCATCACCCTGGTGCTGGGCAACATCGTCATCATCGTGCTGGAAGGCGGCATCGTCGCGATCCAGGCCTTGCGCCTGATGTATTACGAGGGGTTCTCGCGCTTCTTCAGCGGCGATGGAAGGGAATTCGTTCCGTTGCGGATTGAAAAGGCGTGAGCGGTGAGCAGTGAGCAGTGAACGCCTCACTGCTCACCGCTCACCATTCACCATGACAAGGAGAAAACATGAGCTGGTTGATTGCATTGATGAGTGTGCCGGTGGCGGCAACATTGGGCGCGGGTATCTGGCTGATGCTGAAACCGCGGCGCGTACCGGCAGGCTGGCTCAAGGGCGGATTGCTGGCCAACCTGGCGCTGTTCGGACTGGGCGTCGCCGGCGTTCTGCTGATGGGCGTGCAGGAAGTCATGGCGGCCGAAACGGTCGCGACGGCCGCGCGGGAAATCAGTCTGGGGCAGGGGCTGGCCCTGCTCGGCATTGGCCTGCCGACCGGCCTGGCGGCCATCGCCGCGGCGATGGCGCTGGGCCCGATCGGTTCCGCGTCGCTGGCGGTGATTGCCGAGAAACCGGAAATGTTCGGCCGCACCCTGGTGTACATGGGGCTTGCCGAGGGGATTGCGATTTACGGCCTGGTCATGTCGATCCTGCTGCTCGGCAAGCTCTGAGCGATGCGGTCTGGAACCGGCAACCCTTCCGATGTCGCCCGGCTGGTGGTGCTGGGCAGCGCCGGCCTGGCCGACGGCTTCAGCCTCATCGGCGCCGAGATCCATGCGGATGCCGATTCCGCTACCGTGGAAACGGTGCTCGAGCAACTGGCCCGCAGCGGCGACGCAGCGCTGGTGCTGCTGGAGACCACGCTGGCCCACGGCGGCGGTCCGTGGCTCAACCGCCTGCGTAACGAAGGCGGTCGCATCGTCATCACCGAACTGCCGCCCTTGCCCTCACCGCAGGATTACGCCCCGGCGGTAGACGAGGTGGTTCGGGCCGTCCTCGGGCCGGATGCGTTGAAGTAGATGCAAGGGTCAAGATACAAGGCAAATGCCGGGACGCTTCTTGAATCGTGTTACGTGAATCTTGCCGCGTAATATTTTGAAACTGGAGAAAGAATGGAAGCCGATGCGCAGGTCTCCCAACTCGAGCAGGCACTGCTGCAGCAGGCCGAGACGCTGGCACGCGAGCTGTTGCAGAACGCCGAATCGGCGCGTACGCGCATTCTTGCCGAGTCGGCCGAGAAGCTGACGCTGGCCGGCGAGCACGAGGTGCTGGGCGCCAAGGTCGAGGCCGAGCGGCTGGTGCGACGGCAAGGCCAGGCGGCGGAAACGCGGCTGGCGGCGGAGCTCGACCGGCTGCGCTGGGCGCTGACGGAATCCATTCTGTCCGAGGTCAAAACCGCTTTCCGGCATCTGGTAGAGGACGAAACGCGCTATCTGGGCGTGCTCGAAGCCTGGCTGGCGGCAGCAGCGCAGGCGCTGCCGCCGGGCGATCTGGTGGCGGAAGTCCGGTCCGAAGACGAAAAACATCTGGTACCGCTATGGAAGGAAATGAGCGCGCGCGCCGCGCCCGGGCGAACCGTCACGCTTGCCGCGCACGGCCATTCCAGCGAAGGCGGCATCCGGGTCCGGTTGGCCGACAATCGTGCGCAATTCGACCAGACGGTCGAAGCGCGCCAGGCACGCCTGGCAGACGAACTGGCGCGCGTGACGATGGAACGTTTGTTCGCCAGCGCGCCCGACCTTGGCACGCTGATTCATGGGTGAGTAGAGAACGGTGAGCAGTGAGCGGTGGGGTGAGAGGTTTTACCGCTCACCGTTCACTGCTCACTGCTTACCCCTTAAGGAAAACGATGGGCAAGATTCTCGAGATCAACGGCCCCCTGGTCAAACTTGAACTGCCGCAGACAGTGCTGGGCGAGCAGGTACGGGTCGGACACATGGGTCTGGTGGGAGAAGTCATCGGCCGTGACGGCGACACGGCACTGGCGCAGTTGTACGAGGACACCGCCGGGCTGCGCCCCGGCGAGGAGGCGGAAGGCCTGGGCTGGCCGCTGTCGGTGGAACTCGGGCCGGGATTGCTGGGTGGCATTTTCGACGGCGTGCAGCGACCGCTGCAGGCGATGTGGGAGCAGAGCGGCGATCGCATCGCGCGCGGCGTAGCGGTGGCGTCGCTGCCGCGCGACCGGCGCTGGCATTTTGCGCCGGATCCCCGGTGCCGTGCAGGCATGCCATTGGTCGGTGGCGAGGTGCTGGGCACGGTGCAGGAGACCGAATCGATCCAGCATCGCATCCTGGTCCCGCCGCTGCTCAAGGGCGAGTTGCTGGAACTGGCACCGGAAGGCGACCACACCGTGGAGGAGGTGATCGGCCGGGTGAGGCTCGCCGACGGCCGCATCGAGAAGCTGCATCTGTTCCATCGCTGGCCGGTGCGTACGCCGCGCCCGTTCAGGCAGCGCGACCATGCCGTGGCGCCGCTGATCACCGGGCAGCGCATCCTCGATACCTTCTATCCGCTGCTGAAGGGCGGCAAGGCGGCGATTCCCGGCCCGTTCGGCGCCGGCAAGACCATGCTGCAGCACCAGGTGGCGCGCTGGTGCAATGCGCAGATCGTCATCTATGTCGGCTGCGGCGAGCGCGGCAACGAACTGACCGACGTGCTCGAATCCATGCCCACGCTGACGGACCCGCACACCGGCCGGCCGCTGATGGAGCGCACCCTGCTGGTGGCCAACACCTCCAACATGCCGGTGGTAGCGCGCGAGGCGTCGATCTATGTCGGCATCACGCTGGCGGAATATTTCCGCGACCAGGGCTACGACGTGGTGATGGTGGCTGATTCCACCAGCCGCTGGGCCGAGGCGCTGCGCGAGGTTGCCGGCCGGCTGGGGCAGATGCCGGTGGAGGAGGGCTATCCGGCCTATCTCGGTTCGCGCCTGGCGGCTTTTTACGAGCGTGCCGGACGCGTGGAAACCCTCGCCGGCGACCATGGCTCGGTCACGCTGATCGGCGCGGTGTCGCCGCCGGGCGGCGATTTCTCGGAACCGGTGACCAGCCATACCAAGGAAATCATCCAGACCTTCTGGGCGCTGTCGAAGGAACTGGCCGACGCCCGCCATTACCCGGCCGTGGATTGGCTGGAGAGCTTTTCGGGCTATGTGGGGTCCGCTGCGAAATGGTGGGCGGACAACATCGATCCGGGTTGGGAAGCCTCGCGTGCCGCCGCGCTGGATCTGCTCGCCGCATCCGAGGAGCTGCAGCGCATCGTCAACCTGGTCGGTGTCGAGGCGCTGTCAAGCGAGCAGCGCTGGACGCTGGAAGCCGCCAGCCTGATCAAGGAAGGCTTGCTGCAGCAGGCCGCCACCGACGAGGTCGACAGCTTCGCCTCGCCTGAAAAGCAGTTCGCGCTGCTGACGGCATTACTCGACATCTATCGCCAGGGCATGAAACTGGTGAAGCTTGGCGCGCCGGCCCGGCGCCTGATCCAGATGCCGCTGCTGGCCCAGGCGCGACGCTGGAAGAGCCAGCACAGCTCGGACGACCTCGAAGCATTGAAGGCGAAGATCGCTGCGATCCCGGCGGCCTTCGAGCCGCTGATGCTGGAATACGCTCCCTCGGGATCCGCCTCGACGACAGGAGAGGCCCACGCATGAAAAACATCGAATTCCGTACTGCCACCTCCGCCCAGGGCGGCCTCGTCGTCATGGCCGGCGTGCCCGGCGTGGCAGCCGGCTCGCGTGTGCAACTGCGCGACCATGCCGGACGCGTGCGTTCCGGCCTCGTCATCCGCAGCGCCGACGACGCGGTGCTGGTGGAAGTGTTCGAGGGAACCGACGCGCTCGACCTGGAGCGCACCTGGGTGCGCTTCCTCGATGAACCGTTCAAGTTGCCGGTGTCGCGCGACATTCTCGGCCGCGTATTCAATGGCTCCGGACGGCCGTGCGACGGGCGCCCGCCCGTCATTTCCGCCGACCGTCGCGACATCAACGGCGAGCCGCTCAACCCGGCGGCGCGTGCCTACCCGCGCGAATTCATCCAGACCGGCATCTCCGCCATCGACGGCATGAATT